>NZ_CP006644.1:0-1325833 GCF_000512205.2 Sphingomonas sanxanigenens DSM 19645 = NX02 | reverse complement strand
ATCATTCTCGGATTGATCGCTTTCTCGATTGCGATGCACGGCGGTGGCGTCTGGTCGGTCGATGCAAAACTCGGGCATGAACTCTGACGCTCACCGTCGCATGAGAGCATTGGTCGTCCGCTCTACGAGGAGCGAAAGCACCGCCAGCGCCCCTACAAGGAGGGCCGCCTCACCATCCCCTTCGACTTCGGCCACAGCTTCGTCGCCTACCAGCTCGCCGACTATTATCTCGACGCGACGATCAACTACGCGCTGGACGTCCAACCCGCCCGCATCGACATCGCCGGCCATGCCCAGACGGAGCAGCAGACGGCCTCCGGCCAGCCCCCATCGCTGAGGACGCGGGGCTGGCACGCATCCGCGCGGAGTTGGTGCGCGACGCACTGATGATGCGCGGGGTGGATGCGGCGCGGATCCGGATCGCGGAGCGGCTGCCGGGGCCCTATGTGGCGGCGGCGTTTGACGGGATCGAGAGCGCCGAGGCGCGGCGGGTGGATGTGAGGGTGGTGCTCGCGGGGGGATGTGGGCGGGCGAGATTGCGGTGATTTAGCGCCGCAATCTCGGTCTTTTCTCGAGCGGTCGTTAACGGCTGCTTGCGACCAGACCCGGTCGTACAACGCGACCCGATCTACGTCTGCTTGAAACGGAAGCGGACGGCCAGGCCAACCGAATCAGGCCATCGGCATCGCGCCAATTGTCGCCGTTTGAGAGCTCAGCGCCGGCCACCAACTGTTGCCCGTCCGCACTATGCCCGTCACCGCGCAACGATGGGTCCAGCATTGTATGGGGTTGGCGGGGATCGGCATGTCTGGTTTGGAGAGTGCTGTCGAGCTAAGCAGCCCTTCGTTCACTGGCAGCGGCTCGGCAGCTTCCCCCTAGCGATAGCGATCACCACGGGATGGAGGAAACATCGTGGCGGTTCCAAGCGCGCCATCGCCTAGAGCGCGGGCCGGGGCAACGCTAGGCACTCAGTCGTGACTGTTATAAATCCGCAGGTTCCACGTCGGCACCTGCCCCTGCATCAGCCGCGATCTGATCGTAGGCGTGCCGACAGGCGGCAAGGACCGTGGTGCAAACGTAGGGATCGCCACGCCCGTCAACGCGCCCTGTCTCGGCGATTAGATGGAGATTTTTTCGCGGGCGGGAGCAGATCACATAAAGCAGTTTCTTCGCGCTTTCTTCCGGATTCGGTTCTGCGAAATGCGGGACCATGCCTTGGAGCAGTGCGAAGGCGATGACCGTATCGAACTCCAACCCTTTCACGCCATGGATGGTGGAAATCGTGATGCCGGTGCGGCTGGCAAATGTCCGGCGGAACATGGCAATGTCATTGACGCCCTGAACGCCACTCGCAAGCAACCGCTCGATCTGGCGCTCGGACCTCGCAAAGAAGGTCTCATGGTGTTCTGCCAGCATGACATAGGCTGTCGGGTTGAACCCCACGCCCGAACTGAACTCCTCAAAAAAAAGCCGCAAAAACTCGAGCCCGTCCTGCGAGGCGATCTGGATCGTGTTACAAATCCTGAGGATATCTCGGCGCGTGACATTCGGCAGCATCACGCCCGCGTGGTGCAGGTCGGCCAAGACTTCCCCTGCCCAGCGCAGCCGACGAATGAACAGCCGGGGCGACGGCTCGGTAAGCGCCAGACGAGCGACCTTGTACCAAAAATTGTCTTGATCGCGAGCGAACGGCGCCATCCCCGGACCGTCAAAGGACTGGTCCGGCATCGCGGCCATCAGGCGGCGGGTAAGTGCCGCCAGCGACATCCACCAAGGACCGACAATGCAAATCTGGTTTGGCGGTATTTGGAGTTGCTCGATGTTATACCGGATCAGGCGGACGATCTCGTCCTCAAACCCCTGATGCGCGATCTGTTGGTCGAAGCTGATCTTGCTGGGATATTCCTTGAAAGCGCCCTCTGCGGTGACGACTGCGGGCGCAACATGGTAGTTCGAGTAATACTGGACGATGCGGTCCGACGAACGGTAATTAATCGAAAGGCTCTTGTGCGCCATGGCCACGCCGGAAAGCTGCTGGAAATCGCCGCGCGGCATGGCGTAGCCGCCAAGCGACGTGAAGATTGATTGGTTGGCGTCGCCAACCAAGAATGCCAGCGTCCGTCCCGCGCCCGCGCGCAAAATGGAGGCGACGATAGCGTACTGGATTTCCTTCGTGTCCTGCACCTCATCCACGAGGATAAACTTGAAAATGGAGCTAAGCAGGATTGAGATCGTCGGGTTATCCCGAACAAGCTCCCACGCGTAGAGAAGGATCATCTCGAAGTCGATGCGACGCTCGTCTCTCAACCCTTCCCAAAATGCCTCAAGCACGGCATGCACCGATGCTTGACTATGGGCGGGTGCCGCCAGCACCACGCCGTTGGTCGTGAAGTAGTAGCCGCAAATCGCGGGCGCGACCCTTGGCCGCATCTGCGATCCCAGCTCCTCCAAGCGCCGCTCGCTTTCGTGCTGATCCACAACGCGGAAGCCATATTTCAGTTGGTCATGCAGGATGCCGTAAGGGCGGAGCATCCAGTCCAGGCAGAACGAGTGGATGGTGCCGATCCACAATCGGCTCGTGTCCACGCCAAGCCGCTCGATCCGCTCCTCAATCTCCTCGGCGGCGCGATGCGTGTAGGTAATTGCGACAACCCACTGCTTCTCGGACTCCAGGCGAGATAGTTCGAGGGCAATTTTGTAGGTTAGCGCGCGAGTTTTTCCGCTGCCGGGGCACGCGCTCAAAAACACGCTGCCGGGATGCCGGATTGCATCGACCTGCTCGTCGTTCAGGTCGTCCTTATTCCAGACAAAGACCATCAGGCGTAGCCGAGCACATCGAGCACCGCGTCTCCCGGCAACACGGCGCCGACGCCGGCAATTATCGCTTGAGTATCAATCTCCTTGTTGCTGAATTGCCGAACAAGCGCGCGCACCTCGTCAAAATAATCGTCTCCAAGAAGCTCTGGCAGACCACTCTTTAACATCCGATACTCGATGATGTTCGTTGCCACGGCCCTCGAAAGCCGACCGTGCGTCGTGAACACAGCCTCCGAGATATAGGCGGGAATGCGGGCAGTCGGCGTAATGAGCTTCGCGAGCTGGATGGCGAACCATCCTTTTCCAGCACTCTTTGCCATCGTGAGAATGCGCGTGCCGTAGAGCGCCGCGTTATTCGACCTTAGCTCATTGGTTGCGGTCGCGATCGTCGCGGGATCGACATAGACCGTCGGCAAGGCAGCCACGGCGATCTCGACATTGCCGGCGGCGACGAAATCCACCTCGAACGTGTGAGGGGCCAAATGCAGCGATTGCCAATCGTTTCCGTCGATGAAGGCGGTAAGCCGCGCGCGCCTCGCGGCACCGGCGTTCTGCGATGCCGTTGCCCTTTCTTTGGCCCGGGTTTCATCGTCGGTGTCCAGCATGTCGGGCGCGAGATCGAAGAACGCCGCGTCAAGGTCGGTGATGATCGCACAGCGCTTCCGAATCCGCTGGTCGTGAAACAGAACTGCGACGTTCTCGAAGCCGGTGCTGCGAATGTTGACCAGACTGATGCCCAGCTCGTCGAGGCTGACACCGTAGACCTCTTTGATAAGGGCCGGGATCAAAATCTCCTCGGCGTCGCCTTCCACCAGGATCACGCTTTTCGCGAACAGAAGATTGCTGCGAACGGCGTCGAGGTAGCGCTGAATGCTGCGGATGGCTGGCGTCGCGAGGCCGGCGGTCGGCTGATACGACTCGCACCGGCCGCCATCACGACCAAGGATGTTGACGTTCTCGACATTGCTGACCTCCGAAATCTGGGTCGAGTGCGTCGAATAAATAACCTGCGTGTCGGGATAGGTCAGTTTGTCGAACAGGGTCTTTTGAATGTGCGTGTGGATGTGCGCCTCTGGCTCCTCGATAAGAAGGAAATTGGCGCAAGCTCGCTTGGCTTGCTGGTATTTGAATTCCAGCAGCTTGAGAGTCAGGAAAATAAGGTTAGCGCCGCCCAAGCTTAGCTCGTGAATGGCACCCTCATATTCGTCGTCGGTTTCGCCGACGAAAAGCTTGAGAGATTGGAAAAGTTTATCGGCCTCGGTCGGCACACCCGAGCGGATCGACAATCTCGCCGGAGAATACGCTTCACCGGCGGCGTCGCGGATCGTCTGGCGGATGTGCGAGCGCATTTCGCCGACGTCCGGCAACCCTTCGATGGCTTCGTTCAGATCTTTCACCCGCTGAGTGATCGGGTCCAAAGTGTCAGCGTCCAGTTCCCCGCTCTTGCCGCGCAGCAAAGTGAGAAGCGGGTTGGTGCGCTGTCCCTGAAATTCGCTCACCACATCGCGTAGCGCTTGAACGAAGGTGAAGCAGACCTCTTTGGAAACCGAGAGCACTGCCGGCATCCGTCCGCCGATCTCCGGCGGGCTTAGCTCGTCGGGAAACTCGACCGTATCGAAATTGCCGACCAAGGACTGGTAGACAGCCGGATCGGCGAAGTCCGCGGTGCTCTTGCCGGTAAAGACCGGCTCATAATCATCGATCGTGATCGTTCGTCGGAGCGCTTCCAAACCAGCCTGATCGCCCATTTCCAACTCGCCAAGTTTGGCTCGAATGGCGGCGTTTGGCCGGAAAATGAGGTTGTAGGTTGCTGTCCCGATCTGCTCATTTTCGACCACGCCAGTCCCATGTAAGAACAACGCTTGGATCGCTTCGTCCTGCGAGACCTCGCTGAACTCAAGGCTGATGATGATCCAGTGCCCGCGCCAGTTGCCGAGGCCGCGGTGAAAATCGCCATCATCCAGCTTGTGCGCCCATCGTAGCATGTCATCATCCAGCATCAACCTGATGGCGCGGAACAGGTTTGTCTTTCCGGAGCCGTTCTCGCCGATGATCGTGTTGATCCCGGCGTTGAACCGGAACGTCGCGTTGGCGAAGTTGCGGTAATTCACTAACTGGACGCGCGAGATATGCATTCGAGCCTCCCTCCCTGGGATCGAGCTTTACCACACGCGCTCCGGGATGCCTTGCAAATCGCGAAACGATGCATAGACGCGTGAGCGGTGCGGCCCTTCACTAACGACGAAGCGGATGCTCGATCTTGCGCATCACTATCCGGCATTGCTCGCTGATGGCCAGCCGAGATACTAAGCGCATCAACCGCAGCCGAGCGCGTGTGGCTCGCCTATCGCGGCGCGTGTTGCACCTCCGTCAGCCTTGCGTTGGGTGACACCGTCTATGCGGACGAGGTGGCGGGCAAGTGCTTCGCCGACTTGGGCCGCAAGCGCACTGTCGACTGAAGAGTTAGCCGCCAGTATGAGCGAGTGACCGTTTTTAGGGAGCGCCATCGGAGGGCTGAGCGGCCGGAACTGGGTCATTCCGTCAGTAGCGCCGAGTATCGAAGGGTCTAAAATGACGCGTCTAGCCGGCCCATGAACGGCCGCTATCCTGGGTTGCCCTCCGGAAGCTGTCGGCCTCCAACCGGCCAAACCTGCTCCTTCAGGAATGCGAAAGGCCACGCCGGCGAGCGTCAGGTTCTGGAACGACGGGACGTTCGAGCTGCCCAGCCCGATCGGCCGCTTTGTCCCAATCTCCGGCTCTTGATGCCATCAACATTAGCCCGCACTGGCATTGCACCGCGTACATGCCAAACATAAGCCTTCACCACGCTTCGCCACCCGCCTCAGGACCGAAATCGACCAAGTCTGGAAAGGTGTCCGGCGACATCCCTGCAAGCAGTTGGTCAAGATCATAGCACGGCGAGGTCGCAGCCTCGATAACGATCCGTCCGCCTTCCGCGCCTACATCGACAGCCTGATCGATGCGTATAGCGGCTGCAGCCATCACCTGCGCCGGAATGCGCACCGCGGCGCTGTTTCCCCACTTCTCGATCCGGACGCGCATGTCCCCACCCCACGCATCGACGCCCGCAATGGATACATAGCCGGCGCGGTCACGCAACGCCCGCATTCAGACGTCTTTTCCGACAGAAATCGAACGACGGAAAGCTCACGTCATCGGAAGATGTGCGTTCGGGGGGTGTTGAGGGGGCGTTAGGGGTGCGTAATGGGGGTGTTAGCCGCCTGTTAGATCCAGCGCAGTCGGTCGTCGCGCTGACCGGGTTCGCACAGCGCGTCGCCGCGAGCGGGACGATGCGGCCCCTCCCCGGCGTCCTGGTCGAACCGGCAGCCGCCCTAGGCACCCCTACCGCGAACCGACGATTCACGATCGATGGCAGATCGGCCATGCGACTGCGCCGGGCACCATCGGCAAGATCGGGCCGCGCGCGGCCAGCGACGGGGAGATTGCCGTGACGACGAACGAGACCCTTCCGGTTGCCGGGAACGACAGAATGATCGGCCGCAAGCGGCTGGAGAGACCGCCGCGTGTCGTCCGCATCCTTCTTCCACGATGGCAGGCCGACGATTCGGCGCTGCCCCCTCCCCCCACGCCGGCGCACGCGCTGCCCTTCGCAACGCCCGGCAACGGCGGCGACGTGGTAGCGCTCTCCTGTGCGACCGCCGGCCTCTCTCCGCCCTTCGCTCGCAGGATCAGGAAATATCCACCCTATCCTTTATGCTCTTCGCCCATCCCCACGCCCCCATCGTCCCGCGACCCCGGCACCCCGCGCGTGATAACGTCATCAACCCAATCGACAGCCCTTTGTCGATCCTCTACGATCATTGGAAATGGCCGCCGAAATGGCCTTTTGGGAGAGCGTTATGAGGCTTGAGTGGACGCACAGCGCCAGGGCGAAAGCATGACGATGTTCGCGCCGTCCAACATCCTTTCGATTGACCGCCGCACCGCGCTCGCGGGCTTCGCCGCCGTCTTCGGATCCAGCCTGTTCGCGCCGCTGGCGCGCGCGGCGGGCTATGAGCCGATCCCCAAAATCAACACCGGCAAGCCGGCCGTCGTGTTTACGCTCCCACAGCGCGCGCTCGTCACCGCGCTCAGCGAGCGGGTGATGCCGACGACCGACACGCCGGGCGCGATCGCCGCGGGCGTGCCGGAGTATATCGAGCATATGCTCGGCGACTGGGCGATCGACGACGACCGCGATCTCATCCTCGGCGGCCTCGCCGCGCTGGATGCGCGCAGCATGGCCGACTATCGCAAGCCCGCGCTCAAGGCGTCGGGAACCGAGCAGGATGCGCTGCTGACGCTCGCGATGAACGATCGCATCCCCGGCGGCGCCGAATTCTTCGAGGCGTTCCGCCAGTTGGTGGTCACCGGCTATTTCACGTCGGAGGTCGGGATCACGCAGGAACGGCACTATCTGCCCGTTCCCGGCGACTATGACGGCGCCTATCCCGCATCGAAGATCGACCGCATTTTCTCGGCCTGAGCGCAGCACAGCGCAGCGCCCGCCCCCACCCCGATATCGACAGGCAGACATCATGGCAGCAACGGATCGCTTCGACGCAATCGTCATCGGCTCCGGCGTCAGCGGCGGCTGGGCCGCCAAGGAGCTCACCGAAAAGGGGCTGCGCGTCCTGATGGTCGATCGCGGCCGGATGGTCGAACATGGCGAAGACTATCCCTATGACGGCAAGCCCGCCTTCGAGATCCCGGCGCGCAACCGGATGCCCGCGGCGTTCGTCAAGAGCGACTATCAGGGCCTGAACTTCTGGGTGCAGCCCGCCAACCAGCCCTTCTTCACCAACGATCGCCTCAACCCCTATGATTTCGATGCGCCCAATCCCTTTCGCTGGGTGCGGCCGGGGGTCGTCGGCGGGAAGTCGCTGACCTGGGGCCGCTGGAGCTTTCGCTGGGCGCCGTCCGATTTCGAGGCGAACAAGCGCGAGGGGATCGGGACCGACTGGCCGATCCGCTATGACGACGTCGCGCCCTGGTACAGCTATGTCGAGAAATATATCGGCGTATCGGGCGGGCGCGAGAATCTCGACTATCTGCCCGACAGCGAGTTCATGCCGCCCTTCCCGATGAACGTCGCGGAAACATGGCTGAAGGAGCGGCTGGAGACCGAGTTTCCGGGGCGAAAGCTCATCAACGCGCGGCTCAGCAACATCACCGAGGACAAGCCCGAGCAGAACCGCTCGCGCTGCCAGAAGCGGGCGCAGTGCGACCGCGGGTGCAGCTTCGGCGCCTATTTCTCGACCCAGGCGGTCACGCTGCCCGCCGCGCGCGCGACCGGTCGGCTGACGCTGCGATCGGACACCTGGGTGACCAACCTCGAATATGATCCGGCACGCAAGCGCGTCACCGGCGTCCGGCTCGTCGATGCCAATACCGGCCGCGCCGAGGTGGTCGAGGCACGGCTGGTGTTCCTCTGCGCATCGGCGATGGGGTCGGTCCACGTCCTGCTGAATTCGCGGCCGGAGGGCAGCGAGCGGAGCTATTTCCATTCGAATGGCGCGCTCGGCAGCGCGGTGATGGACCATATCTTCAAGGTCAACATCAGCGGCGACATCCCCGGCATGACCGAGTTCGTCGAATATGGCCGGCGCCCCGGCGGCGTCTACGTCCCCCGCTTCCGCAACCTCGCGGCGGAGGACCTGCCGTTCAAGCGCGGCTATGGCTATCAGGGCGGCGCCGGCCGGCGCCAGCCGGTGCCCGAGGGCTTCGGCGAGTCGATGAAGCACGGCATGCGGCGCTACGGCCCGTGGCGCTTCAATATGGGCGCGTTCGGCGAGTGCCTGCCCTATGAAGACAATCGCGTGATGCTGAATTTCGGCAAGACCGACAGCCGCGGCATGCCGTTGCTGCGCTTCGACGTGACCTTCCGCGACAATGAGATCAGGATGATGGACGATGCCCAGGCGCAGGGCGAACTGATGCTGCGCCAGGCGGGCCTGACCAACGTCACCAGCTCGCGCGGCACCCACATCCCGGGCGAGGCGATCCATGAGATGGGCGGCGCGCGCATGGGCCGCGATCCCAAGACCTCGGTGCTCAACGGCTGGAACCAGGCGCATGACGCGGCCAACCTGTTCATCACCGACGGCGCGCAGATGGCGTCGGTGTCGTGCGTCAACCCGTCGCTGACCTTCATGGCGATGACCGCGCGCGCGACGGACTATGCCGTCAAGCAGATGAAGGCCGGGACGATCTGATCGCGCAGGATCGGGCAGGTTTCACTGTAACCTTTGTCACCTTCGCCCGCCCCCCGACGCCCCGATCGCCCCGCTAAGCCCGCAACCCGCGCTCGATGCTCGTCATCAGCGCGATCGGCGTGGCGAGCAGATGCTCCATCGCGTCGCCCGCCACCCAGCCCAGGGTCCGGGTCGCCGCGAAGCCGGCGAGGCGCGGGCGGCGGATGCCGGGGTGGCGGTAGCAGGCGGGCATCACCGTCAGCCCCAGCCCCGCCGCGACGAACTGCAGCACGCGGTCGTCGTTGGTCGATCGCAGCGCGAAGTGCGGGCGCACGCCGCGTTCGGTGAAAAAGCGGCTGGTTTCGGAGAGCGCCTCGCAATGGCGGCGGACGATCATCGTCTCGTTCGCCAGCGCCTCCGCGGCGATCTCGGGCGTGTCCGCCAGCGGATGGTCCGCGGCGAGCGCGAGCGCATAGCCCTCGGTCGTCACCCGCCGCTCGGCGAAGCGGCCGGCGCCGCGGTCGACCAGTGTCAGCGCCAGGTCGATCCGGCCCTTGGCGAGGTGCCCCGCCAGCTCGCGCTCGGTGCCGAACAGCAGCTCGAAGCGATAGGCCTCCGCCGGCCGCGCCGCCGCGATCCCGGCCGCGATGGTCTCGCCGGGGATGCTGGCGAGCACGCCCAGCCGCAACGTCGGCAGGTCCGCCGACGCGCCCATCGACTGCATCACCACGTTGAACTCGCGCTCGATCCGGCGCGCGTGGACGAGGAAGCGGGTGCCCGCCTCGGTCAGCTCGACGCGCTGGTTGGAGCGCACGAACAGCGGCTGCCCCAGCGTGCGCTCCAGCTTGGCGATGCCCACCGACAGGGTCGGCTGCGAGACGTTGCAGGCGGCGGCGGCGCGCGAGAAATTGCCCTGGTCGACGACGCCGAGGAAGTAGCGGAGCAGGTAGCGGTCGAGCATCGTCGTCGGGGCTTTCGGGGCGGCGCGCGCGGCCGGCCTGCATAGCCGGCCTGCATAGATGGTATCAATGCAGTGCTTGGGGCAAGTTCAATTTCCCAAGCCTCTCCCGGCCGGCTAGAACCGCGGTCACAGGAGAGAATGCCAATGACCGACTTCGATTTCGCGCTCGGCGAGACGGCGGACATGATCCGCGACAGCACCGCGCGCTTCGCGACCGACCGGATCGCCCCGCTCGCCGCCGAGATCGACGAGAAGGACTGGTTCCCCCGCGATCTGTGGCCCGCGATGGGCGAACTCGGCCTCCACGGCATCACCGTGGAAGAGGAGTATGGGGGCCTCGGCCTCGGCTATCTGGAGCATGTCGTGGCGCAGGAGGAGGTCGCCCGCGCCTCCGCCTCGGTCGGCCTCAGCTATGGCGCGCATTCCAACCTTTGCGTCAACCAGATCCGCCGCTGGGGGAACCCCGATCAGAAGGCACGGTATCTGCCCAGGCTGATCTCCGGCGAGCATGTCGGCAGCCTCGCCATGTCGGAGGCGGGCGCGGGGTCGGACGTCGTCTCGATGAAGCTGCGCGCCGAGAAGAAGGGCGATCGCTACGTCCTCAACGGCACCAAGTTCTGGATCACCAACGCCGAATATGCCGATACGCTGGTGGTCTATGCCAAGACCGGCGAGGGATCGAAGGGCATCACCACCTTCATCATCGAGAAGGAGATGAAGGGCTTCTCGATCGGCCAGAAGATCGCGAAGATGGGCATGCGCGGCTCCCCCACGTCCGAGCTGGTGTTCGATGATTGCGAGGTGCCGGAAGAGAATGTGATGGGGCCGCCCAATGGCGGCGTCGGCGTGCTGATGTCCGGTCTCGATTATGAGCGCACCGTGCTCTCCGGCATCCAGCTCGGCATCATGCAGGCCTGCCTCGACGTGGTGCTGCCCTATGTTCGCGAGCGCCGGCAGTTCGGCAAGCCGATCGGCGCGTTCCAGCTGATGCAGGCCAAGATCGCCGACATGTATGTCGCGCTCAATTCGGCGCGGGCCTATGTCTATGCGGTGGCGCGGGCGTGCGATGCCGGCAAGACGACGCGGTTCGACGCCGCCGGCGCGATCCTGCTCGCCAGCGAGAATGCGATGAAGACCTCGCTTGAGGCGGTGCAGGCGCTGGGCGGCGCCGGCTACACCAAGGACTGGCCGGTGGAACGCTATATGCGCGACGCCAAGCTGCTCGATATCGGCGCCGGCACCAACGAGATCCGCCGCATGCTGATCGGCCGCGAGCTGATCGGCGCATGAGCGCGCCGGTGCTCGACACCCGGCTGGCGGCGGGCGGCGAGGGTTTTGCGGCCAACGCCGCGCACAACCGCGCGCTGGCCGACGATCTGCGCGCGCGGGTCGCCGCCGCCGCCGCGGGCGGTTCGCCCGCCGCGCGCGACAAGCATGTCGCCCGCGGCAAGCTGCTGCCGCGCGACCGGGTGGAGCACCTGCTCGATCCCGGCTCCCCCTTCCTCGAAATCGGCCAGCTTGCCGCCAACGGCCTCTATGGCGATGAGGTGCCGGGCGCCGGCCTGATCGCCGGCATCGGCCGCGTATCGGGCCGGCAGGTGATGATCGCCTGCAACGATGCGACCGTGAAGGGCGGCACCTATTACCCGGTCACCGTCAAGAAGCATCTGCGCGCGCAGGAAATCGCGCTCGAGAACCGCCTGCCCTGCGTCTATCTGGTCGACAGCGGCGGCGCCAACCTGCCCAACCAGGCGGAGGTTTTTCCCGATCGCGAGCATTTCGGCCGGATCTTCTTCAACCAGGCCAATCTCTCCGCGCGCGGTATCCCCCAGATCGCCTGCGTGATGGGCAGTTGCACCGCCGGCGGCGCCTATGTGCCGGCGATGTCGGACGAGACCGTGATCGTCCGCAACCAGGGCACGATCTTCCTCGCCGGCCCGCCGCTGGTGCAGGCGGCGACGGGCGAGGTGATCAGCGCCGAGGATCTGGGCGGCGGCGACCTCCACGGCCGCAGGTCCGGCGTGGTCGATCATGTCGCCGAGGATGACGAGCATGCGCTCAGCATCGTCCGCGACATCGTCTCCACCTTGCAGCCCGACCTGAAGCCCGACGTCAACCTGCGCGCGCCGGTGCCGCCGAAGTTCGATGCCGCCGACCTCTACGGCATCGTGCCCCAGGATGTGCGCGCACCCTATGACGTGCGCGAGGTGATCGCGCGGATCGTCGACGGGTCCGAATTCCACGAGTTCAAGGCGCTGTACGGCACGACTTTGGTCTGCGGCTTCGCGCATATCTGGGGCATGCCCGTGGCGATCCTCGCCAACAATGGCGTGCTGTTCAGCGAGAGCGCGGTGAAGGGCGCGCACTTCATCGAACTGGCCTGCCAGCGCCGCGTGCCGCTGCTGTTCCTCCAGAACATCTCGGGCTTCATGGTCGGCGGGAAGTATGAGGCGGAGGGCATCGCCAAGCATGGCGCCAAGCTGGTGACCGCGGTCGCGACCGCGCAGGTGCCCAAGGTCACCGTGCTGATCGGCGGCAGCTTCGGCGCCGGCAATTACGGCATGTGCGGCCGCGCCTATGGCCCGCGCTTCCTGTTCACCTGGCCCAATGCGCGGATCAGCGTGATGGGCGGCGAGCAGGCCGCCAGCGTCCTCGCCACCGTCCACCGCGACGCGGCCACGTGGTCGCCCGAGGAGGCCGAGGCGTTCAAGGCGCCGATCCGCCGGAAATATGAGGATGAGGGCAACCCCTATTACGCCACCGCGCGGCTGTGGGACGACGGCATCATCGACCCCGCCCAAACCCGCGACGTCCTCGGCCTCGCCTTCGCCGCAACGCTGAACGCGCCCATTCCGGATCGCGCGCAGTTCGGCGTGTTCCGGATGTGACGGTGCCGGTGCTACTTGTCCTCCCCGAGCGCCGCTCGGGGAGGAAATGGAGTTTAGTATGATCCCCTCCCTCCTCATCGCCAATCGCGGCGAGATCGCCTGCCGCATCGTCCGTACCGCGCGGAAACTCGGCGTGCGCACGATCGCGGTCCATTCCGATGCCGATGCCGGCGCGCTGCATGTGCGCATGGCGGACGAGGCGGTGCATATCGGCCCCTCCCCCGTTCGCGACTCCTACCTCAAGGGCGATCGCATCATCGCCGCCGCGCAGGCGACGGGCGCCGCGGCGATCCATCCCGGCTATGGCTTCCTCAGCGAGAACGCCACATTCGCCCAGTCCGTGATCGACGCCGGGCTGGTCTGGGTCGGCCCCAGCCCCGCCTCGATCACCGCGATGGGGCTGAAGGACGCCGCCAAGGCGCTGATGCAGCCGGCCGGCGTGCCGACCACCCCCGGCTATCTCGGCGAGGACCAGAGCCCCGGGCGGCTCGCGGCGGAGGCCGAGGCGATCGGCTATCCGGTGCTGATCAAGGCGGTGGCCGGCGGCGGCGGCAAGGGCATGCGCAAGGTGGATGCCCCCGCCGATTTCGCCGATGCGCTCGCGTCGTGCCGGCGCGAGGCGGCGGCCTCGTTCGGCAATGACCATGTGCTGCTGGAGAAGTGGATCGACAATCCGCGCCACATCGAGGTGCAGATCTTCGGCGATGCGCACGGCAATGTCGTCCACCTGTTCGAGCGCGATTGCTCGCTGCAGCGCCGCCACCAGAAGGTGATCGAGGAGGCCCCCGCTCCCGGCATGGACGCGGCCACCCGTGCCGCGATCTGCGACGCGGCGGTGCGTGCGGCGAAGGCAGTCGACTATGTCGGCGCGGGCACGATCGAGTTCATCGCGGATGGCTCGGCGGGGCTTCGCGCCGATCGCATCTGGTTCATGGAGATGAACACCCGCCTCCAGGTCGAACATCCGGTGACCGAGGAGATCAGCGGGCAGGATCTGGTGGAATGGCAGCTCCGCGTCGCCTCCGGCGAGCCGCTGCCGAAGCGGCAGGACGAATTGTCGATCACCGGCTGGGCGATGGAGGCGCGGCTCTATGCCGAGGATCCGGCGAGGGGTTTCCTGCCTTCGACCGGTACGCTCGACCGGTTCGAGATCGGCCCCTCCTACCGCACCGACACCGGCGTCGAACAGGGCGCGGAGATCTCGCCCTTCTACGATCCGATGATCGCCAAGCTGATCGCATGGGGGCCGGACCGCGATGCGGCGCGCCTGCGCCTCGCCGCGACATTGGACCAGACCTTGATCTGGCCGCTCAGGACCAACGCCGGCTTCCTCGCGAAGGCGTTGCATCACCCCGCCTTCGCCGAAGCACGGCTCGACACCGGGCTGATCGCGCGCGAGGGCGATGCGCTGTTGCCCGCGGCCACGCCGTCCGATGCAGCGCTCGCCCGCGCCGCCGCGACCCTGGCGGCACCGGGTCCGCTCGCCGGCATACGGCTCAACGCGCCGCGCCGCCTGGAAGGCCGCTTCCTGCTCGATGGTGCGGCGATCACCGTGGCGCTGCAGCCGGCTGCGGCCGCCACGCCCGCCACTTCCGCGCTGATCGCCGAGGGCGGGCAGGTCTGGCAGCTCCTGCCGTGGCGCGCGGTGGGTACGGGCGGCGCCGACGCGTCGGACGGCGCGATCCTGTCGCCGATGCCCGGCCGCATCATCGCCGTCGCGGTCACCGCCGGCGATGTCGTTACCAAGGGCCAGAAATTGCTGACGCTGGAGGCGATGAAGATGGAGCACAGCCTCACCGCGCCGTTCGACGGGACAGTGGCGGAACTCAACGCCGCCGAGGGCGGCCAGGTGCGCGAAGGCATGGTGCTGGCGAAGATCGAGAAGGCGGAGGCGGCCTGATGGCGGGCAGATATTTCGACCAGTGGGCGGTGGGCGACCGGATCGTCCACGAGATCCGGCGCACGGTGACCGAGACGGACAACCTCCTCTTCTCGACGATGACGCACAATCCGCAGCCGCTGCACATCGATGCGGAGGCGGCGAAGGCCAGCGAGTTCGGCCGGATCCTCGTCAACGGCACCTTCACCTTCGCGCTGATGGTGGGGCTGTCGGTGGGCGACACGACCTTGGGCACGCTCGTCGCCAATCTCGGCTATGACAGGCTGGTGATGCCCAAGCCCGTCTTCCTCGGCGATACGCTGCGCGCCGAGACTGAGGTGGCAGAGCTCAAGGAAAGCCGCTCGCGGCCCGAGGCCGGCATCGTGACCTTCACCCATCGCATGCTCAACCAGCGCGACGAGATCGTCTGCCAGTGCCTGCGCATGGCGCTGATCAAGAAGGCTCCGCAATGAGGCTGCGCTCGCTGCTGTTCGTGCCGGCCGACCGGCCCGAGCGTTTCGCCAAGGCCGCGGCGAGCGGCGCCGACGCGCTGATCCTCGACCTGGAGGATTCGGTGGCGCCGGAGAAGAAGGCCGAGGGCCGCGCCGCAGTGGCGGACTGGCTGGCGGGCGCCCGCGGCGTCACCAGCTTCGTTCGGGTCAATCCGCTCGACAGCGACCAGATCGCCGCGGACATCGCGGCGGTGCAGCCGGGCCGGCCCGACGGGCTGGTGCTGCCCAAGGCCGAAGGCGCATCGAGCGTGCTTGCGCTGCTGGCGCTGCTCGACAGGCGCCCGCCGCCGATCCTGCCCATCGCCACCGAAACGCCCATCGCGATCTTCCAGCTCGGAAGCTATGGCGCGGTCCGCGACCGGCTCGCCGGATTGACCTGGGGCGCCGAAGACCTGCCCGCCGCGATCGGCGCCACCGGCGCGCGCGAGGCGGATGGCAGCTACACCGCCCCCTATGAGATGGTCCGCGCGCTGACCCTGTTCGGCGCGCACGCCGCGGGCACCGCCGCGATCGAAACGGTCTTCCCGCGCATCGACGATGCCGACGCGCTCGCCGCCTATGTCGCCCGCGCGCGACGCGACGGCTTCACCGGCATGATGGCGATCCACCCCGCGCAGGTGGCGATCATCAACCAGGGCTTCACCCCGGACGCGAAAGAGATCGCCAGCGCACAGGCGATCGTGGACGCCTTTGCCGCCAACCCCGGCATCGGCGCGCTCAAGGTCGCGGGCCGTATGGTCGACCGCCCGCATCTGGTGCAGGCGCGACGCATATTGGGGCTGGCGGCGGAGTAGGGTCGATATCGCCGATCAGGTAACCTTCTTATAGATCGTCAGCCCCAGCACCGCGAGCGCGCCGGCGATGATGACGGCCAGCCAGAACAGCAGCTTCGCCAAGTCCCAGGCCAAGCCCGCAATGCCACCAAAGCCGATGACGCCGAGAACAAGTGCGATGATTGCGAAGATGGCGGCCCATCTGAGCATGCTCGATCCTTTCGATGTGGACGATATCAGGTAGAGGGGTAACGCTGGCAGGCGCGGTAGGGTCCGTCGCGCGACCCGTTCAATCCCACCAAAAATACCACCAACTGTTCGCCATCATCGCGGCTGCCAGTGGCGCGATGTCACCCGTCCCCTGCTCCACGATGTCCGGGCAATAGGCATAAACCTCACGCGCGAGGGTCATTGCCGCGGCACGTTGCGCCGGTGGCCGGGCGGCGCGGAGATTCATTACGTCCCCATTGATGCCGATCAGTTCAGCGCCATAACGCTCATGCCAGCGGCGCAGCGCTGCAACATGATATTCCGGCGGCGGACAAGCGTTCGAGCCGCCCCAGCGGAGATAGGCCGGCACTTTCCAGCAGAACTTCGCGGGGGTGAGTAGGATATGCACCCGCTCGTACAGACGCTGCGACACCACATCCATGGCCACGCTTAACCCGACCGAACCTGCAGACGCATCGGCAGGCCATTCACCATCCTCCGCCAGCAGGTCCTGCGGCTGATAGGCGCCCGGCCATTTCCGAAGATCTTCAGGAAATGCGATCCCGGCTGCGGTGGCAAGAATCTCGGCGGGCGCGCGCAACCCCGGCCCGGCGCCGATCTCGGGATCCTCGATCATGAATTGCTCGACGATGCGATCGAAATCCTCATCGTTGCCGATGACCACGGGCCAACCGCGCCCCGAGGATTTGAGTTCCTCCCACTTGGCGAGCGCCTCCGATCCCGGAACCGACACACGCTCATAGGTGAACGCTGCCCTAGCCTTAGCCTGCAGCGTATCATAAGAAGCGCGTTGCTCCGGCGTCAGCCGATCGACCGCCGAGCCCGAGGGTTGCGCCCTGCCACGGTCAGCCAGGCACCCCAGCGCCGTCGCGCCGAGCCCACCCAGCAGGAGACGGCGCGTGAGGAAGGGGGCATCGCTCATGCGTCGCTCGTCGCATGGTTCAGGAGCCCCGGCAAACCGTTTGCATGTACCTCACATCGCGAAAAAGTAATTTACGAGGTGGAAGAACACCGGCGCCGCGAAGCTCACCGAATCCATCCGATCGAGCGCGCCGCCATGGCCCTCGATCATCGTGCCCCAATCCTTGGCGCCAAGCGAGCGCTTGACCGCGGAGAGGACGAGGCCGCCGCAGAAGCCGGCGAGCACAATCGCGAGCGCCAGCAGCGCCGCCTGCCACGGCGCGAAGGGCGTGATCCACCATAGCCCCGCGCCCACCGCCGTTGCGGAAAGGCCGCCGCCGATCAGCCCTTCCCAGGTCTTCGCGGGGCTGATGCGCGGGGCGACCTTGTGGCGGCCGAACAGCTTGCCGAACACATATTGCAGCACGTCCGAAAGCTGGACGATGGTGATCAGGAAGAACAGCAGCAGGAAGCCCTGCCCCTCGAAGCCGGGGATCTTCAAGATCAGCAACGCAGGCGCGTGACTGATGCAATAGACGGTCAGCATCAGCGCCCACTGGATGCGCGCGGTGCGCGCCATGAAATCGTCGGTCTCGCCCTTCAGCACGGCCAGCACCGGCAGCATCAGGAAGGCCCAGACCGGGATCAGGATGCCGAACAGGCTCTGCCAGCCGCTCCAGATCAGCGCATATTGCAGCGGGATGAAGAGGTAGAAGGCAACCGCGACCGCGCGATGATCCTCGGGCCGGGTCGGCGTGATCGACAGGAATTCGCGCAGGCAATAGAAGGAGGTCAGCGCGAACAGCGCGATCGTCAATTCCTTACCGACGAAGAAGGCGACCGCGAAGATCGCGATCATCACCCACCACGCCTTGATCCGCGCGTTGAGGTTGGCGACGGTTTCGGTGGCGGCGCGGCGGGAGAGCGCGAAGCCCACCGCCGAGGCGACGGCAAGCAACGCGAAGACGCCGCCGAACAGCAGGATCATCCGATCGTTCACATCACGCTCCCAACGCACAGACCGCGGCACGCGCGCGGGCAAGAAAATGGGGTTTGGCCTCGTCGGCGATCGTCGGCAGCGGCGCACCGAAGGTGGCGGTGCACATGATCGGCGCCGGCAGGATCGCGCCCTTGGGATAGGCGCGGACAAGGTTGGTGAGATAGACGGGCACCAGTTCGACCGCGGGATAGGCTTCGGCCAGATGCTGCAGCCCGCCCTTGAACGGCCCTGGCTGCGGATCGCTGTGGCGCGTGCCTTCGGGGAACAGGATCAGCGAATGGCCACGATCGAGCACCGCGCGCAGCGCCGCCAGCGGATCGCGGCGCGCGTTGCGGTCGATCAGCACCGCGTTGAGCACGCGCGTGGCGATATAGCGGCGCACCGGCCCCCTGCCCCAATAATCCTGCGCCGCGACCGGATGCGTCACCGCGCGCAGTTCGGGCGGCAGCGCGGCCCACAGGATCACCGTGTCGAGATGGCTCGAATGATTGGCGAAATAGATGCGCTGCCGCGGATCGGGCGCGCAGCCCTTCCACCGGGCATGACCGCCGACGAGGAAGCGCGTCGCGCCGCGGATGAGCCAGCCGATCATCGCGCGGCCGCCCGCAGCGCAGCGGCATAGCGCATCATCCGACGCACGCTGGTGATCGCGGCGCCCGCGCAGATGATTGCCAGCACCCACGGCATCGCCGGCACGAAGAGGCTCGCAACCGCGCCCAGGCTGAGCAGCGCCATGCGATGCTGCTTCGCCATCGGACCGCAGAATTGCTGAGCCAGCCCCACCGTGCCGCCCAGCGCGCGGACATAGGCGGTGCCCATCGCGAACACCGCCGCCGCCCAACCGAGCACCGGCACGCTGGCGCCATAGCCTGCCGCAACGAGCAGCAGCGTATCCTCGATACGGTCAGGAAATTCGTTGTAGAGCGGGCCGCTGGCCGACTTGCGCCCGCCTTCCACCGCCAGCAATCCATCCATCAGATTGGCGAGCAGGCGCAGTTGGACGCACAGCGCCCCGCCGAGCCACAGCGCCGGCCAGCGCGGCGCGAATAGGAAGCAGGCGGCACCAACAGCGGCGAAGCCGATCCCGCCGACCGACACCGCGTTGGGCGTCAACCGCGTCTTCAGCAGCAATCGGGCAAGCCCCGCCGCCCAGCGCGTATTGCGCGCCTTCAACGGCCGGCGATTGGCAATCTCAGGCATCGACACATCCTCTGCAAGCGGCGCCTAAATCGCCGCTCACGAGGAGATCGCACATAATTATACATTGTTCAATTTAAAAATTGAACGCCGTTCAATTCTGATGGATATGATGCTTTCTGAAGAGGGTCGACATGGGCTTCGCTTCGTCGGGTGGGCGCCTCAAGCCTGCTGATTCCGCCACGTTGCCTTGCTGAACCTGACCGAACCAAGCTTTTCGGGCGCGCTGGCAGATGACGCCCATCCTCCGGTTTGCTGCGTGCAGATCATGGCGACGAAGCGAAACCCGGGAGGGCCGCATACGTTAATCGCTCAGGAGCGGACAGATGAACCCCGATCGACCTGATGGCCCCCAAGCCCCGGCGCATGATCGGCCGCGAGGGCGGCCAGCGCTGCTGATCATCGACATGATCAATTGCTTCGACTTCCCCGGTGCGGACGTGCTCGAGCCCAAGGCGGCGCACGCCGCATGCGCCATTCTCAGGATCAAACAAGCGATGACCGGCGCCGGTTATCCCGTCATCTACGTCAACGACAATTTCGGCGAGTGGCATTCGGAAAAGTCGCGCCTGGTCGACCACGCCCTTGCCCAGCCAAACCGCGCTGCCGAGTTGATCGCGCCCGGTGACGAGGACTTCTTCGTCATCAAGCCGCAATTCTCCGGCTTCTACGCGACCAACCTGCCGGTCCTGTTGCCCAAGCTGGGCGTCAGCCGCCTGGTATTGACGGGCATCGCGACGGATATCTGCGTCCTGTTCACCGCCGCCGATGCGCATATGCGCGACTACGCGCTATGGATTCCGAAAGACGCCGTCGCAGCCGAGAACGACGATCGCGGCCAGTTCGCGCTCGACACGATGCGCGAAACGATGGGCGCCGAGACGCAAGCGAGCGACGCGCTGAGCCTGGATGCCTGGATGGCCCGGCTCGATCGCGGCGACGACACGCGGGACGGCGCCTGACAGCTCCGGTCACGCGTCCATCGGCTCTGGGGTGCGCAACAGCGTTGGACTTTGTGACTGGCGTTGGCGCGAGATGGCATTGCTCACGCGCCGGGCAAATACCGGTCGGCCTCGGAGTCTTCCGCCAAACGCGAAAGCGGCCCTTGAACCGTGCATCGCAGGCCATCGGCCGCGAAAGAGATATCGGGTTTGCCGCCGAACAGACTGGCCAGAGCCGAGCGCAAATAGCGCGTGCCGTAGCCGGCGTGCGATGGCTTGACCACCGTCGGGCCGCCTTCTTCCCGCCACTCCATCGAAAGATGCTGGCGAAGATCGGCGAGGATCTCCCAGCGGAACGTCACCCGGCCATCGGCGACGGAAAGCGCGCCATATTTGATCGCGTTGGTCGTCAGTTCGTGCAGGCACAGCGCGAGAGTCGTCCCGGCGGCGCGGGTCAGGGTGACGGGCGGCCCCTGCACAACGATCCGGCTGACGCCCATCTGGCGATAGGGGTCGAATGTCAGTGCGGCAACCTCTGCGATGGAGATCGATTCCCCCTCGGCCTGGAAGACCGCCGAGTGCACCCTGGAGAGGGCCTGAAGCCGCCCGCCGAAATCCTCGGCCAATGCGTCGATGTCCTGGGCTCCGCGACGGGTCATCTCGAAGATCGAGGATACGCTGGCCAGGATATTCTTGACCCGGTGATTAAGCTCGCGGCGAAGTTCGACCTCGCGGTCGATATGGTCTCGGACATTAAGCTGGCGCAATCGCGCCAGCAGCGCCGACTGAACGCCGCTGACCAGTTCGACCGGCGTCAGCGGGCGCTGATAGAAGAGCTGGCGCGAACGCGACCAAGCCTCCTCGAGCGCCGCCCTAATGCGGGCGTTGGGCGAAGCGCGGTCGAGCAGGACGACGATCGGCATTTCCGACCAGGGCGGTTGGGCGCGCAGATGCTCGCCGATGATGGCGATCAGCCCCGGGGTCAACGCTTCGTGGGTCGTCACGATCACCCCCGGCCCGGCGGCAAGATGCGCTGCCAGGTCGGTCGCCGTACAGGCCGCGACGGCGATGTCGTGTTCGCTGAGCAGCCGGACCAAATACTCCGCATCCCGCCGATAGGGCGCGAGGATGAGAACTTGATCGAGCGCGCCCGGCTCTTCCGGATCGGCTTCGCTCATGCCGTCGGGAGCGGATTGAATGGCACGACCGTGATTCCCGCGCTCTTGATGAAGAGCTCATGGACGTCGAGATCGTGCGGGCCATGGCGCTTTTTGACGACGGTGATGTTACGGCGCAGGCGGCCCTCATCCTCCATGATACGCAGCAGCAGCACCGTGTCGCCGAGGAAGCTGACATCGACGTCGATTCCGACATTCTGGCCAAGCAATCCGTGTTGGGCAACGATCAGCATCGTAAGGACACCGGATCGCGCGAGATATTTGAGCAGCGACTGGATGTCGCGAACGGCCTTCTCGCGATGCGGCAGCGAATTGAGGTAGCCGGTGAAGCTGTCGATGACGACAACCCGTGTCTTGAACTCGGTAACGATCGACTGGACGATCTGGGCGAACTCCCCCGGCGATATTTCGTTCGGACTGAAATCGCGGATGATCAACTGGCCATCCTTGTGGAACTGACGCAAATCCATTCCGAGGCCTTCCGATCGCCGGAAGAAGGTTTCGAGCCGTTCCTCGAACAGGAAAAGCGCGACATGTTCGTCCCGCTTGAGCGCCGCCATCGCGTAGAGCGATGCCATGGTCGATTTGCCCGTGCCCGCCTGGCCGATGACCAGGGTGGTCGTGCCCGATTCCTGTCCGCCGCCAAACATGTCGTCGAGCGTATCGACACCCGACTTGATCAGCTGGGCCTTGCGCGCATCGATCGCGTCGCCCGGAACGATACGCGGGAAAACCACCACGCCCTCGCCCTCGCGGATCGCCATGTCGTGATAGCCGTCGGCGATCGGTACCCCGCGCATCTTGCTCACCTCGATGCGCCGACGCACCGAACCATAATCCTCAAGCGACTTGTCGAAGCGGATGACGCCGTGGGCGATGCCTTCGACCTCCTCCCCGCCGGTCGCCGTCTCGCTCGTCTGCGTATCGAGCAGCATGGCGACAACGCTGCGCTTGGCGAGGAACGCCTTGAAGCCAAGCAGTTCCCGGCGAAAGCGGGGCGCATCTCCCGTGATCAGCCGGATCTCCAGCAGGGAATCATAGACGAGCCGCTGCGGCTTGTGCTCCTCGATCGCCTGCTCGATGGCTTCGCGGGTCTCGTCAAGCCGCAGTTCGGCAGTCTGGAAGATCGTCTGATCGGCAGCGCCGTGCACCGCGTCCGTCGCCGACAATTCTTCGATCCGGATGCCATCGAGCGTCCACCCGTGCGATTGGGCGATCGCCGTCAACTCGGCCGCGGTCTGCGAAAGGCTCACATAGATGCAGCGTTCGCCCGCCTCCACGCCGGCACGCAGGAACTGCAGTGCGGCGGTCGTTTTGCCCGCCCCAGGCGCGCCTTGCAGGATGTAGAGATTGGACGCGGGCAGACCCCCGCGAAGAATCTGGTCCAGTCCCGCAATGCCGGTCGAAACCTTCGCCGGGGTTTTGCTCTTACTCACACGTGTCTCCTTGCCGCGATCGGGTCGCGAAGATCGAGCGGGCGTTGCTGCCGGGGTTGGCACGGGTGATCGACGCGGTGGCGACCATAGCCGCCCGGACACCGCATGTGAACGCGGGATACTGGGCCCCGGAGACGCTCGTGCGGCGCATCTTCCCAAGGAGTATAGCCCCTGCGCTCGATACGCCCGCTCGCCGTCGAGCCCCTCGAAAACCGGATCGAAACCAATGGCACTCAGCCCGGGCAAAATGTGCGGATGCCTTACGCACCCTCTCGTTGGCCCAGCGCACCTCGCGGATCTGGCGTTCCAGCGCCTTCAGCTTATGCCTGTTCAGCTTATGCCTGCAAAAATCTGCTTGGGAGACCGGCATGCCTGCCGGCGTCGATCTCACCCTTCTCTACCCCCTCATAGGGCGCCTCCGCCACGCACACGAGCACCACCGCGGCCCGGCGCGACGGCTAAACCCGCTCACGATCTAATCATACGGATCGCCCCTCGCCGGCCTAAAGCGAACATCTTCGCGCCTTGCTCATAGGCTCCACTCTCCCGGACGTTAAAGCCTCCGGCAAATCCGGGAAGAATTCAGTTCGGAAGATGATTGAGACTGGATCGAAGCGGCGGCAGGCTTTCTCACGCCGCACGCCCTTCACGCCCTTTATACACCGCAAGTCGGACCGACAGGCAGCGATGGAGCATATGGCGGCTGGGGCTTGTTAGCGCGCCACCGGCCTGACCGGTCGGCCAGAGCCCGGGTATAGGCTTCACCGCGGCCGTCAGTTGCAAACCTCATCTGGTCTGACCCAATGGTAAGATCGTTGTTGACAAAAAACCGAACTACTCCGACAACGGGCGTGTTGGTAGCGTTACCAGCGGCGAACCGGGGAATCCGGCGCCAGCCTTGGAGGGGTGAAAATGTCTGGATGTCATAAGCGGATTCGGGTTTCGTTGCTGGCGGCTTCCGCCGTTGGATCTCTTGCGATTTCACATGTTGCGAGTGCGCAGGAAACGGCTCCGCCGCAGGCGCCTCCCCAGGAAGAAGCGGCATCCGTCAGCGATACGGCAGTGGCCGACATTGTGGTCACCGGGTATCGGGCGTCGCTGCAGAATTCGACCAACGCGAAGCGGGAGGCCACGGGTTTTACCGATTCGATTTTCGCGCAGGATATCGGCAAGTTCCCCGACACGAATATCGCCGAGTCGTTCAATCGCATTCCGGGTATCACCATCAATCGCGATGTTAATGGTGAGGGCATCAACGTCGCCATTCGCGGGTTGGGGCCGAACTTCACCAACGTCACATTGAATGGGGCGCCGATCGCCGTGTCCTCATCCGGCGCGACGGATGCGCAGGGCACGGATCGGTCCGTGGACCTGAGCTTTTTTCCGACGGATCTGTTTACCAAGCTGACGGTGAACAAAAGCTATACCGCCAATCTTCTCGAGGGCGGCGCTGCCGGTAACATCGACATGCGCTCGGCCCGCCCGTTTGACCGCCCCGGGACACGACTGACCTACAGCCTTCAGGGGACGAAGCAGAGCGGGGTCGATCGCATCGGCGCGCGTGGATCGATGATCTTCAGCACGACGAACGACACGATGGGCATTCTGGTCGGCGTATCCGGACAAAGGCTTTATACGGACAATCGCGGCTATGAGACGATCGGTTTCACCAACCCGGCCTTGACCGCAGCGCAGTGCGGAGCGGCGACCGGCTGCAACGCGACGGGCGGCGGCAACTGGACGATCCCCTCGGCGGTACCGGCCGGAGCCGGAGCTGGCCTCGTCGCGGGCCAGACGATCGATCGGGCGTGGCTGCTGGCGAATAACCCGGGCGCCTCGATCCAGCAGATCGACAATGGCATTCTCCCGCGCCTCGGCCGCTTTTCCGCTCAATACGGCCGGCGCGATCGCATCAATGCGATCGCGAGCGCGGAGTGGCGCCCAAATGACCAGATGAAATTCTATCTGGACGGCCTTTATGGCTATAAGCGCAACAATCTGACCCGCGAAAATGTCGCCTGGATCGTCAGGAACAGCCAAATCATCCCGACCAATACGACATATGATCGGGAGGATTGTGCAACGGGATGCCTGGTCAACAGCGGCACCTACGCCAATTCGCAATTCTTTCTCGAATATCGCCCGCTGACGGAGACGACCGACCTCTACAGCGTCAATCCCGGCCTGGACTGGGAAATCAATGATCGCCTGAAGGTTTCGATCCAGGGCAATTACACCCGCAGCACCTTCCACCGTGAGGTGCCGACGGCTGGTCCGGTTACCGCGCTCGGCAGCGGGGTAACGGTGGACTATGTCAATAACCCGGACGGCGCGCCGACCATCACGTCGAGCGTCGATCTCAACGATCCCAACAACTTCGTGTGGAATGGCGGCCGCGTCAATATTTCGGACGAGCGGCGCGTCAACGAGACCAAGGGTGTGCGTGGCGCGCTGACGTGGGGTGACGAGCGGTTCAGTCTGCAGCTCGGCGGCAATTACGACGACGTCAGCCGCCGCATCCGTGGCTTCGACAACAGCCAGGCCTGGCAGAATGCGGTGTGCGGCGGCGATCCCAGCGTCTTCGTTCCCGGCCCGAACAGCCAGCCGCCCTGCGCCGGTCTCGCTTCGGTCCCGCCGGGCACCGCCGGCTATCCGACCTATCCGGGTTACGGCACGGGCTACACGGCCGGGCAGACCGGCCCAGTGACCTATGGCGGGTCGTTGATCCCGGTCGGAGACCTGCCCAACTTCCTGATGCCGGGCCGCGCCGGCTTTGTCACCGTGGACTGGAACCGTTTCCGGCAGGCGTCGAACTATGACTTTTATCATGACAACGCACCGGAGTCCGGCGGGTCCAACACCGGCGCCAGCGGCGGCCTGATCCGCGAAAAATCATTCGCAGCCTATCTGATCGCCACGGGCAAATTCGAGATTGGAGACAATGACCTCCGCTACAATGTGGGCGCCCGCTACGTAAAGACCGATCAGACGATCGAAGGCCGCGTGAGCCTGAGCGACCCGCGCAACACCCCCGCTGACGGTTCGACCTTGCCCGACGGTGCGCGCTATCCGAGCGTCGTCAACATCGTGCGGACGTCGAACAGCTATGACAAATGGCTGCCGGCAGCGACGGTTGCCTATGACCTTGGCGATATGGCGGTGCTTCGTGCCGCCTATTCGAAGACGATGACGCGCCCCGATCCCGCCGCCCAGCTTCCGGGCGTCGGTTTCGGTGACCCCTCGGCGGCCACCGCGACGATCGGCAACCCGGCGCTGAACCCCTATTTTTCGGACAATCTCGATTTCGGCGTCGAACTCTATACCGGTCGCGAAGGCCTGATCTCGGTCAACGCCTTCCGCAAGGAGTTGACCGGCTTCACCACCAATCAGATCACCACGCAGCCATTCGCCTTCCTGGCGCAATATGGGATCACGTACGACTCGCTGAATCCGACGCAGCGGCAGGCGATCGACCTTCGGGGCGGCCCCGGCGTTGCGACCATCCAGGTTCAGTCGCAAGTCAACGTGCCGAACAAGCTTACCGTCAACGGTCTCGAATTCCAGTGGGTTCAGCCGCTTGACTTCCTGACGAGCCGCTTCGGGATCGAAGGGTTCGGCTTCAACGCCAATGCGACGCTCGTCGATCAGCGCAGCGACGGACCGGCCGTTGCGTTCGGTGTCGCGCCGTTCACCTACAACTTCATCGCTTATTACGAAAAGGGCGGAATCAATCTGCGGGTGTCGACAACCTATCGGGAAGGCTCGCAGAGCAGCGGCCTGAACCAGAATGGTATTCCCACCGCCGCGCTGTTTACCGACGACTATCAGCAATGGGATTTCTCATCGAGCTTCGATCTGGAGGAGATCTTCGGATGGAAGAGCGCACCCCAGCTGACGGTCGATATCCAGAACCTCACCAACGCGCGCCTGCGCAGCTCTTTCCAGTATGATGGCGCGACGTTCACGCAATATCGTCCGGGCGTGCAATATCTCGTCGGCTTCCGCGGTAGTTTCTAAGGGATAACGAGGAGGAGTTGCGCCCGATGGCGTGGCTCCTCCAATTCGTTACGCTATCGGCTGCCAGGGCCAGCCGGTTCGCTGATGTAGGGAAGTGCCATGCTTTCACGCCGCGACGTTCTTGCGGGATCGCTGGCTGCAGGGTTGGCTGCCAGTCCGCTTCATGCAGCCGTTCGCTTCGACGAAAAGACGCGGGGGTTCGAACTGGCCGGTGCGGGCCGCACAGCGGCTCTCTTCGTCGAGCCGGATGATTTCCCGGGCGTCATCCGGGCCGTAGGAGATCTCGCCGCCGACATCGGTCGCGTTTGCGGTGCGGACGCCGAACAGGTATCCCGTGCGGATCGGGATCGCATGGTTCTGATCGGTACGCTGGGCCACAGCCGGCTCATCGATCAGCTTGCCGCCTCCGGACGGATCGACGTGGCCCCGATCCGGGGAAAATGGGAATCCTACACCATCCAGACCGTTCGGAACCCGGCTCCGGGTATCCGCGAAGCGCTCGTCATTGCCGGCAGCGACAAGCGCGGCACGATCTTCGGAATCTATGATCTGTCGCAGAACATCGGCGTTTCGCCCTGGTATTGGTGGGCCGATGTTCCGGTCGTGCGGCGAGAGCGCGTGCGGGTCGCCTATGGCCGTTATTTCCAGGGGGAGCCGGCGGTCAGATATCGAGGCATCTTCCTCAACAATGAAGCCCCCTGCCTTTCTGCGTGGACCGCAGAGAAGTTCGGGGGCATGAATTCGACATTCTACACCAAGGTGTTCGAATTGCTGCTCCGGTTGCGCGCCAACTATCTCTGGCCAGCCATGTGGAACAACGCCTTCAACGAGGACGACCCGAGGAACGGTCTGCTGGCGGACGAATATGGGATCGTCATGGGCACGTCCCACCACGAGCCGATGAACCGTGCGCACCGTGAATGGACATCGCGTCGCCCGGGCAACGGAGAGTGGAATTACGTCACCAATCGTCCGGCCGTGCAGCAATTCTTCCGGGAAGGTGCAAAGCGCAGCCGGGATCGCGAACTGCTGGTGACAATGGGAATGCGCGGCGATGGCGACGTCGCGCTCGAGGGCACTGGCGGCATCAAGTCCGATATCGCGCTTCTCGAGACCATCATCACCGATCAGCGACGGTTCCTTCGGGAGGAAACCGGCAAACCGATAGAGGATATTCCGCAGGTCTGGGTGCTCTTTACGGAAGTTCAGAAATATTATGATGCCGGACTTGAACTGCCCGATGATATTACATTGATGTTTGCCGACGACAATGTCGGCTATCTGCGCCGCCTGCCCACCGCCGAGGAGCGCGCCGCTCGCAAGGGCGGGTTCGGCATCTACCATCATATGGATATGAATGGCGGCCCCTACAGCTACAAATGGATCAACACCAATCCGCTCCCCAAGATATGGGAGCAGATGAACCTCGCGCTGGAATATGGCGCCGATCGCATCTGGATCACCAACATCGGCGACCTGAAACCGCTCGAAATTCCGATCGAATTCTTCCTGACGATGGCGTGGGATCCCAAAGCCGTCGCCAAGGAGAATATCGGTGGCTGGACCGCAATCTGGGCAGCGCGCGAATTCGGTCCCGAGCACGCAAAAGAGATCGCTGCGCTTGTCTCACGCTATGCGAAATATAACGGCTGGCGAAAGCCGGAGCAGCTCGAACCCGACACCTACAGCCTTGAAAACTTCAACGAGGCCGAGCGCGTCCTCGCGCTCTGGTCGGACCTCGAAGCCCGGGCAGAGGCGATCAACGACCGCCTCCCGGAGAGCCATCGAGCAGCCTACTACCAGCTTGTGCTTCATCCCATTCGCGGATGCGGCAATCTGACCGCGCTGTTGGTCGCGGCGGCGCGGAACAGGCGCTTTGCCCAGCAGGGCCGCGCCAGCACCAACCTTGAAGCCGCCGAGACGAAGAGGCTGTTTGCCCGGGCTCATGAGATTCGCGATTATTATAACCATGCATTGTCAGGCGGAAAATGGAACCACCTGATGGACCAGACCTATATCGGCTATTTCAACTGGTATCAGCCCGTCCAGGACATCCCGCCGGCCGTTTCAGAACTCGACCTCAACGACGAGGCCCGTTTTGGCGTCGCGATCGACGGGTCTGCCAAGGCCTGGCCGGGCTACTATCTGCCCCCTGCCCTCCCGGTACTGGACAGCCTGAACCGGCAATCCAGCTGGATCGAGGTCTTCCCCCGGGGAAAGCGGCAAGCCGAGATAAGCGTCAAACCCAGCGACCCCTGGATCGTGCTCAGGGAAACCAGGGCTTTCAGCGTCAGCACCTCGGATCGGCGATATGCTGTTGAAATCGACTGGGCGAAGCTGCCGCCCGGTCGCACGACCGGATCGATCAAGGTGAGCGACGGCAGCGTCACCGTCGCCGACGGGGTGGTCTCGGCGAACGTGTCGGTGGCGGTGACGGCCGTTCGCGCCTCACCCCAGGAAGAGGCAGCGGCAAGCGGTGCCTGGGGAGCGCTGACGGGGCCGTTTTCGATCCCGGCCAGTGCTTACGAACGAAACGTTCCTCGCAACGGCGTTCGCTGGGAAGCCATTCCCGACTATGGCAGGGTCGATGCCGCAATGTCGATCTTCCCGGTGGACGCCGCTTCGCCCCCCTCCCCAACGGATGCCCCACGCCTCGAGTATCCGATATTCGTCGGCGAAAGCGGCGAGTGGACCTTCGATCTGGTCACCGCACCGACGCTCATGGTCGATCCCGATCGCCCGCTTTCGCTGGCGCTGTGGATCGACGACGCGGCGCCGCAGATCGTCACCGTGTTCACGCCCGAAAACCGTGCCTCCGAGGAGTTCCTCGGCGAAGCACACGACATCAATGCGCGCACCGACATGCGGATCATGCGCTTCAAGGTGCCGATCGCCAGCAGCGGCCGGCACGTGCTGACCGTCGCCATGGTGGATCCCACCATCGTACTCCAGACCATCATTGCCTACCGCGGCACCTTGCCCGCGAGCTATTTCGGACCACCCGGCAGAAAAATTCCGACGTCGAGGCTGGCGAGCAAAGGGGAACGATAATGAAAGCGCAATCGAGTCCTTTCCCATCTGCCTGTGCCACGCGATCGCGCGTCGGCCGGTGGTTGCACCGTGCGGCCGCGGTAGGATCGATGCTGCTGGCCGCATCGTCTGTTCCGGTTCAAGCGCAAGAACCGAAGAATGTCGCGGCAGTGATCAACCTCGACACGCCCGGTGCCCGCATCGAACCCCAGATCTATGGCCAGTTCGCAGAGCATCTCGGACGTGGAATTTATGAAGGCATATGGGTGGGACCCGACAGTCGCATCCCGAACATAAAAGGGTTCCGTAAGGATGTTCTCGACGCGCTGAAAAGAATCCATGTCCCCGTGGTGCGTTGGCCGGGCGGCTGTTTCAGTGAAGTCTATGATTGGCGGGATGGCATCGGCCCCCGTTCGCAACGGCCGGTGAGAACACGAATGAACTGGGATGATGTCACCGACACCAACCAGTTCGGAACGCATGAATTTCTCGACTTCATGGAATTGCTCGGTGCCGAAGCCTATGTTTCCGGCAATGTTGGGTCGATGTCGCCGCGAGACATGCAGCTTTGGCTCGAGTATATGACGGCCGATAACGATTCCACGCTTGCCAAGCAACGCCGGAGCAACGGCAGGGCCAAGCCATGGACGATAAAATATTTCGGAATTGGTAACGAAACCTGGGGATGTGGCGGCAATATGCGGCCGGAATTCGCCGCCGATGTCAACGCGCGCTATTCCGCCTTCGTCAAGGCGCCGAAATCGATGGCCATGATACGGGTCGCAAGCGGTGCGAGCGTACAGGGCGGTGGCGACTACGAGGCGTTCACCGAAGCCATGATGAAGAACCCCGGCGAGACCGAGGCACTGAGTTTTCATTATTATGCAATGCCGATGGGCCGGCCCAAGAGCGAAGCGACCGGCTTCAGCGAGTCCGACTGGTCAGATGTTCTCGATCTGGCGCGCCAGATGGAACCCATGCTTTCACGCGTGGAAGCCATCATGGACAAACACGACCCGCAAAGAAAAATGCCGCTGTTCGTCGACGAATGGGGCACATGGTACAAACTGGATCGGAACGCCCTGGCCGGTGAACATCATTTCCAGCAGAACAGCTTGCGCGATGCCATGGTCGCAGCGCTGACCCTCAATATTTTCCATCGCCACACAGACCGCGTCAAGATGGCAAACATCGCCCAAATGGTAAACGTACTCCAGGCCATGATCTTGACGGATAAGGAGCGGATGATCCTCACGCCAACCTATCATGTGTTCGATATGTATCAGCCATTTATGGGAGCTACTCCTTTTCCGGCAGCGGTGGCGGGTCCGGATTACGTCAACGGCGCTCGCAAGATGCCGATGGTGGATATGTCAGCTGCGAGAGCCAGGGATGGAAAACTCTACGTTGCGATTGTGAACACCGATCCCCGCCAGCCTGCCCGCGTCGAAACCAACCTGACCGGAACCGCGACGGGACGGGTTCTCACCGCCCCGGCGATAGATACGATCAACAGCTTCGAGCAGCCCAATGCAGTTCGCCCTCAACCATTTGCCGGACGTCTCGAAAACGGACGCCTCACATTCCTCGTACCGGCGAAATCCGTCGTCGTCGTGAACGTGGAATAGTGCGGCTCACTCCCGCTGCTCTCAGTCAAAGCAGATCAGTATCGGGCGATGGCGAAGGCTGCGCCGCAGCCAGATGTTACGATAGCGCTCGCATGACACGCATATGGAGAGAATGATGGCCGGAAGTCGCAGGCATGGCGTGTCTCGTCGAACCCTCATAGCGGGATCGGCGTTGGCGGGGGCAGGATTGGCCATCAACGCCGCAGTTTCGTCCGTGAATGCCGCGACGGTGGGGGGGCATGGCGATACTGGCTTTCCGTTGATTGCGGATGGGCTGCCGGCAGCGATCCTGGTCGATCCCATCGCGGACAGCGCGGTTCGTCATGCCGCGGACAATTTTTCCGGAGATATCGAACGGGTGTGCGGACGGCGGCCATTGCGTCACGCCGACCTCAAGGGAGCGCGCGGGCGCATCGTCGTGATCGGCGTTGCGGGGCGTTGCGCGGCGATCGATCGCCTCGTCGCCGAGGGCCGGATCGACGTCGGCGATATCGTCGGCGAATGGGAAGCCTTTCTGCAGATCGTGGTCGATCGGCCGTTTCCGGGGGTGACCGAGGCGCTCGTCATCGTCGGTGCCGATCGGCGTGGCGCCGTGTTCGGCACCTATGACCTGTCCGAGCGGATCGGCGTTTCGCCCTGGCACTGGTTTGCCGACGTGCCGGTCAAGCGGCAGGCGAACGTGTCGATCCCGGCGGGTGTGCGGCGGGACCAGCCGAAGGTCCGCTACCGCGGCTTCTTCATCAACGATGAGGACCCCTGCTTCAGCGGTTGGGCGAAAAAGGCGTTCGGCGGAGTCAACGCCGCCGTATATGCCCATGTGTTCGAGTTGCTGCTGCGGATGAAGGGCAATTATCTGTGGCCCGCGATGTGGGCGCCCAAGGCATTCGCGGCCGACGATCCGAATTCGATGATCCTTGCCGATCAGATGGGGGTCGTGATGGGAAGCTCCCATCACGAGGTAATGATGCGCGCGCAGGATGAATGGCATCGCGATACCAAGTCCGGCGTGACCGGCGGTGCGTGGGATTATTCGACGAACGCGCGCAATCTGCGCACGTTCTGGCGCGGCGGCATCGAGCGGATGACTTCGAAGCCGAGCGGCACCTATGAGTCGGTCGTCACCATCGGCATGCGCGGCGATGGCGACGAGGCGATGGCCGAAGGCACCGCGACCGGACTGCTCGAGCAGGTTGTGGCCGATCAGCGGGCGATCATCGCGGACGTCACCGGCAAACCGGCAGCCGAAACACCCCAGGTGTGGGCGCTCTACAAGGAAGTGCAGGACTATTACGATCATGGCATGAAGGTGCCGGACGACGTGACGCTGCTTTTCGCCGACGACAATTGGGGGCAGATCCGGCGGCTTCCCGCGCCCGATGCGGGGCGGCGGCCCGGCGGATATGGCGTCTACTACCATTTCGATTATGTCGGCGTGCCGCGCAACTATAAATGGATCAACACCAACCAGATCGAGAAGATCTGGCAGCAGATGGACCTGGCCTATCGGCGCGGTGCCGACGCGATGTGGATCGTCAATGTAGGCGACATCAAGCCGATGGAATATCCGCTCGGTTTCTTCCTTGCCATGGCGTGGAATCCGGATGCGTTCACGCCTGCGGTGCTCGCCGACTATCCGGCGCGCTGGGCCGAAGCGACGTTCGGGCCGGAGCATGCCGCAGCGATCGGCACGATCGTCACCGCCTACAGCCAATATGCCGCACGGCGGAAGCCCGAACTGATCGATCAGGACAGCTTTACGATCGGCGACATTACGCCCGATGGACTTGACGGTGGCGCGTTCGGCGCGATGGTTGCCGAATGGGACGCGCTGGAGGCGCGGATGCTGGCGGCGAAGCGTGCCTTGGGCGCCGATCGGCAGGATGCCTATTATCAACTCGTGGAGTTTCCCATCGCCGCGATGGCCAATCTCTACCGGCTCTATTATGCAACAGCGTGGAACCGGAAGCTGGCTTCGCGCAACGACCCGCGCGCCAATGCCTTCGCCGATCAGGTGGAGTCGACGTTCCAGCGCGACCAGGACCTCACGGATCGTTATCATCGCATCGCAGACGGCAAATGGGATGGCATGATGGCACAGGTCCACATGAATTATGTGATCTGGAACGATCCCACCCGGCAGACGATGCCCAGCATCGTGCGCGTCGCGGGCGACACGCCGGAACACCGTCGGCGCGGCGGCGTGTCGTTCGTCGCCCGCACCGTGAGCAAGAGCGGCGTGATCGCGATCGAGGCGACCGCTTTCAGCCGGTTGCACCATGGCGCGGGATTGCGCTGGACGGCCATCCCCCATCTCGGCCGGACGAAGGGGGCGGTGTTGGCCCTGCCGCAGGGGCGGCCGGCAACGACCCCGGCAGATGGCATATGCATCGACTATAATGTCGATGTCGCGGTTGCGGGGCCCGCGACGCTCACCCTGTTTCTCGCGCCGACATTGGATACGCTCGGCGGCGCGGGTGTCGCGATCGGCGCGTCGATGAACGGGGGCCCCGTGCAGACGTTGCGCGCCGAATTGACCGCCACGGGCGGCGCACAGCGGACTCCGGGAGAAAAGCGCTGGGCAGACGCGGTGCGCGACAATGTCGTGCGGCTATCGACCGACATGGGGCATCTCGCCGCGGGACGGCACGTGCTGAAGATCTGGCGGCTGGACGACAATGTCGTTCTTCAGAAGCTGGTTCTTGCAACCGCGCCGGTGGAGCCGACCTACCTCGGTCCGGTTCCGGCGACGAATTGAACGCTAATGGCCTGACCTCTTTTTGAGTATACCCCCAACATATTCAGATCACATCAGAAAATTTGGCTTGCAGATCGCCTTCCGGTAAGGCCAATATACTCACGAGGCGACAGCGAAGGGTCATGCTCATGGCGCCGTCGCGAAATCGCACAACGTGCCATGTCCCCATAGAAGGCGCCGGCGATGATCGGCGCGGTGAGAGGAATGCAAATCATGCTGGCCATTCTTTCCGCTGCCATACTGGCGATCACGCCGGCAGCGCCAGTTCCGGATCAGGACGCCCAAGCCGCGCAAGGCACTGAGTGCCCTGTTGCTGGACTTGCCGATGCCAACCGCCTCACCTCGCGCGAGCGTGCGGAAGGCTGGACGCTCCTGTGGGACGGTCGCTCGTCGGCAGGATGGCGCGGCGCAAGATCGGCAGAGTTTCCGAAGCAGGGCTGGCTTATATGCGACGGCGTGCTCACGATCCGGGGCAGTGACGGACAAGAATCGCGCGGCGGTGGAGACATCATAACGATCAAGCGATACAGCGATTTCGACCTGACCTTCGATTTCCGGATTACCGAGGGTGCCAACAGCGGCGTAAAGATCTTTGCTCAAACAGACATTTCGCCGCTCGACCGGGTCACGGGCAAGCCGACCCCGATCGGATCCGGCATCGGCATGGAATTTCAGATCCTCGACGATGCGCGGCACCCCGACGCCAAGGCGGGGCGCGACGGAAACCGCACCACCGGCTCGTTCTACGACGTCATTCCGGCGCCGAAGACCAAAAAGATGATGCCGGTCGGTGAGTGGAACCATGGCCGCATCGTTTCGCGCAAAGGGCACATCACCTATTATCTGAACGGGCAGCAGACCGTGGATTTCGTGCGTGGATCGGGTGCATTTGACGCCGGCGTCGCGCAGAGCAAATTCCGGGACATCACGGGATTCGGTGAATGGGCGGATGGCCACATCCTGCTACAGGACCATGGCGACACCGTTTCCTTCACCAACCTGAAGATCCGCGAATTTCCGACCGGGCGGTAATCGCCATGCGCGTATTCCTTCGGACGCTGCCGGCGATGAACACGCGCCTTTCGCTTCTGGTGCCGGGAATTGACGAGGCCGCGGGTGATGCCCTGGCCCGCGACGTTGCGGCGGTGCTGGGCGCACAGGAACGGACGATGAGCCGCTTTGGAAGGGATGCCGAACTTGCCCGGGTCAACCTCCTTGCGGGCGAAACGTCGGTCAGGCTCAGCGAACAATTGTGCGCCATCCTAGTCGAATGCCGCCAGCATTGGCTGCGCACGGGCGGGGCTTTCGACATCACGCTCGGCGCAATCAACGACAATTGGCGCGGCGGATCCGCCGCCACGCCGCCGGCGGGATGGGATCATGTCGATCTGGATCAGGATCGCCGCCGCATTGCGTTTCGGCTGCCCGGGCTGCGGCTTGATCTGGGGGGGATCGGCAAGGGAATTGCGCTACGCGCGGTGCGGACCTGCATGAGTTCACGTGGCATCGAGCATGCGCTGGTGAGTTTCGGCGAAAGTTCGATCATTGCGATCGGGGCAGAACCGGGCGCGAGCGCATGGCAGATCGGCATCGGTGACCGCGTCGACGCGACGCGCAGCGTCGGCGGCTTCGCGCTGCGCGATGCCGCGATGTCCACATCGGGAGCAGCCCGGGGCATGCCCCACCTGATCGACCCGCATACGCGGCAGGCGGTGGGCATCGACCGTCAATTGAGTATCGCCTGCACCTGCCCGGTCGACGCCGAAGTGCTGTCGACCGCATTGATCGCGACGCCGGTCGCGGAGCGCCCGCAGATCTTGCGCCGCTATCCGCCGGCGCGTGCCATCGAATTCGCCTGGCGCGCCGAGGGTGCGCATGGCTCCGAAGAAAGGATCTGGAGTCATGCGGCCTGATGATTCCGCTATCGCACACGGCGCTGCGCTTTCCCTGCCCGCGCGACGCAGCTTCCTGCGCGGTCTCGCGGCATCGCTGGCGGGGTCGGCGTTTGCCGCCGAGATGCCATGGCTATCGCCGTTGCGTGCGGCACCGGTCGGGCAGGCGCCGTCGGACCGCGTGCGGCTGGGCCTGATCGGCATCGGTTCGCGCGGCGCCCTGCTGGCGGACCATCTGTTCAAGACCCCGGGCGTCGAGATCGCCGCGGTTTGCGACGTGCATCCATCGAACCTTGCACGCGCCGCGGCGGCGGCGGACGCTGCCGGGCAGATGGCCCGCCGCTTTACCGACTATCGCGCGCTGCTCGACCTGAAAGGGATCGACGGCGTGGTGATCGCGACGCCACTCCATCTGCACGCGCCCATGGCTTTGGCGGCGATTGCAGCGGGCAAGCACGTGTTCTGCGAGAAAAGCCTGGCCCGCACCATCGACGACTGCAAACGGGTGGCAACCGCCGCTTCGCGCAGCCCGAACGTTTTCCAGATCGGGCATCAACGGATGTTCGACGCGCGTTTCCACAAGGCTCTATCCTATATGCGGGCAGGCGAATTGGGCCCCATCACCCAGATTCGTGCCTATTGGCACCGAAATACGGATTGGCGACGCGCATCGGCTTCGCCGGAATTGGAGCGGCTGGTCAACTGGCGGCTGTACCGCGAATATTCCGCCGGATTGATGGGCGAGCTCGCCTCGCATCACCTGCACGTCACCAATTGGATCATGGATGCGCCCCCGCTCGCCTGTGTCGGCTATGGCAGCACGAATTACTGGAAGGATGGGCGCGAGGTCTTCGACAACGTCAATGTGCTCTATCGGTATCCGGGTGGCGTCACGGCCATCTATGACTCGCTGAGCTCGAACCGGCACCACGGCATGGAAGTGCAGGTAACCGGATCGAAGGGTACGATGGAGTTGGAGACCGGTCGGATGTTCTGGGAAGAACTGCCGCACGCCCCTGCCCTGACGGCGCTGGCAAGGCAGGTTGAGAGCGGGACCCCCGCGGCCCGCGTGCCGCTCGCATCCGCCACCTGGTCGCCGGAACTCAAACAGTCCGCAACAGGCGCCCCGATCCTGGCGAACTGGGAGGGTGACGACGGCACGGGGCTGTCGCTGGCAGCCTATGCAAACGCGATCCGCGGAAGCGAACGGGCGCCGGGCATGATCGACCATGCCTATCGCTCCGGCGTGGCGGCGCTGATGGGGCTGGCAGCGATGGAAGAGGGCCGGGAAGTCGCCTGGCCCGGCAATTACCCGGCGTGATACCGCGGGCTACGCGAGGAGGGAAATGAGGATGACGATCAAGATGCCTGTCGCCGCCACGGCGATCAGTCGCCGCGGGTGGATGAAGGGCGCCTTGGGCGCCAGTGCCCTGCTCGCACCCGGCCTTGTCCGCGCGCAGTCGCGTGGGCAAAAGGTCAACATCGCCTGCATCGGCATCGGCGGACGCGGCGTTGCGGTGGTCAAGGACCTTTACGACAGCGGCCTCGCCAATGTGGTGGCGCTGTGCGACACCGAAATGGGCGCGTCGCGCACCGCCGAAGTGCTCAAAATGTTCCCCGACGTGCCGAAATTCCGTGATTTCCGTCAGTTGTTCGACAAAATGGGAAATGCGTTCGACGCAGTCAGTATCGCCACGCCCGATTTCTCGCACTTTCCGGTAGCGATGCACGCGATGGCCCTTGGGAAGCATGTCTACTGCGAAAAGCCGATGGGCCACAGCTTTCGTCAGATCCAACTGATGATGGACGCGGCCACGAAGTACAAGGTCATGACGCAAATGGCCAACCAGGGGCATTCGGGCGCTGGCTATTTCCAGTTCGGCGCCTGGACCTCGGCTGGAATCATAAAGAATGTGACGCGTATCACGGCTTTCATGAACTCTCCGCGCCGCTGGCACGGCAAGACAACGAACGGCTTTCTACCAGCCGAACCCGTACCCGCCGATCTCGATTTCGACGTTTGGCAGGCAACAAGCAATCCGCATCCTTATAATTTCGGCTACATGGTCGGTGAATGGCGATCCTGGTTCGAATATGGCAACGGCGCACTCGGCGATTGGGGCGCCCATATCTTCGATAATGCGCATGAATTTCTGCGGCTCGGCCTGCCAACGGAGGTCGAGAGCCATTGGATCGACAGGCCGAGCCGCTATTTGTTTCCACAGGGCTCCACCCTCATATTCCGGTTTCCGCGCCGAGGCGCGCTGCCGCCGCTCGAGCTCAGCTGGTACGAAGGACAAAACAACCTACCCCCGCTGCCGGCAGATTTCGGCGATTCGGTCGTCGACCCCAACATTCCCCCGCCCAGCGCCGGCAGCATTGAAACGAAGCGGCTGGCACCCGGCAAGGTGATCTATGGCGAGGGCCTGACATTCAAGGGCGGCTCCCACGCATCGGAACTGGAAATCATCGGCCAAGCCGGCCTGGACCTCCGATCACGCCTGCCCGCGACGCCCGCCTATGACACAAGTCACGCAGGCAATTTCCTGCGCAGCGTGATGGGTCAGGAGCAGTGCCATTCCGATTTCCGCATCGCCGGGCCCTTGTGTCAAACAATGGCGCTGGGCGTCATAGCACAGCGCACAAATGCCAAGATCAGTTTCGACCCGGGCAGTCGGCGGATCACCAACCACAAGGTCGCCGACGCACTGTTGTTGGGCGATCCACCGCGGCCCGAATGGGCGCATTACTACCAGCTGTAGTGATACAAGGCAGCCGCCGGCATCGGCGGCGTCAGCGATCCGGTCGCATTGAAAAATTTGGCGCACCCGAAGGGATTCGAACCCCTGGCCTCTTCAGGCGCAAGATTTTCGACAACCATCGCAGGCTTGGTACATCAATGCCGTCAGGGGGCGTCCACCCCAACGCTCAATTTTTCAGCCAGTCGCGCAGCAGCGCCGTCGTCTCGCCGGGGCGTTCGATCGGCGGCAGGTGGCCGCAGGAGCGCAGTCGGCGAAAGTTCGCGGTCGGGATCTGCTGCGCCAGCGCGCGGGCATCTTCCGGCAGGCAGATCCGGTCATGATCGCCCACCGCCACCAGCGTCGGCACATGGATCGCCGCGATCGCCGGCGCCAGATCGGGACGGGCGAGCAGTGCGCGCTGCTGGCGTTCGAACACCGCGGCGCCAACCCGCTCGGCCATGGCCTGCACCGGCCCGCTGATGATCTTCGAGAGCATCGGGTCGGCGTGCGGCTCGGTCGCCAGCATCCCCTGTTCCGCCATGGTGCGCGGACGCGCGTTCAATGAGGCGCGGGCGCCGAACAACGCAAGGCGGCTGATCCGGTCCGGCTGCTGCCGGATCATCTCCATCGCGACATAGCCGCCGAGGCTGACCCCGGCGACGGCGAAGCTCGGCGGGGCGTGCGCGAGCACGCGCTCAGCCATGCGCTCCAGCGAGTCGTCGACGGTGAGGTCGCCAAGCTCCGGATGCGCGATTTCGGCGAGATCGAGCACCTGGCGCGCCCAGAGCTGGCCGTCGCATCCCATGGCGGGAAGCAGCACCAGCGGGGTTATGACGGAGATCATGGAGCGGTATTCCTTGAAGGACGAAAGGCAAGCGGCGCGCCGATGATGACGGCGGCAATGCGGACGAGATGGTGCACGATGACAATGCCGGGCTCGAGCGCGAGGCCCAGCGCCGCCATGCTCATCTCCGCCAGGCCGCCCGGCGCATAGGCGAGCACGAGAAGTGCTGGATCGAGCCCCGAGATCCGGCTCATTGCCCCCGCCCAGGCGAAGGTGAGCGCCAGCAGGATCAGGGTCGACCCGGCGGCGAGACCGAGGATCCGTGCGAAGGCGGCCAGGCTCAGCCCGCCAAAGCGGCAGCCGATCGTGGCGCCGAGGCCGACCTGTGCGGCGGCGAGAAGCCACAAGGGTACGCGAAAATCGGTGACGCCCGACAGATGGAGCGTCGCGCTGACCGCCATCGGGCCCATCAGATGCCAGGCGGGTACCCGCAGGGCGCGCGCCGCCAGCGTGCCTACGACGATCGAGAAACCGCCCCACGGGAGAAGATCGATATCGGGAGGGATCGTAATGTCTCCGATCGCCGCCCCGTCATTCGGCGCGATGCCGCTGAAATGGCGGATCAGGAACGGGATCACGAGCACGACGAGGAAGATGCGTGCCCCCTGGATCATCGCCACGCTGCGCTCGTCGGCACCGCGCTCGCTGCCCATGATCACCATTTCGGCGATGCCGCCCGGCATGCCGGCGAAATAGGCGGTGGCAGGATCGAACCTCGCGACGCGGCGAAACCAAGTGATGCACAGCATGGCCGCGGCGGCAAGGAACAGTGGCAGCAACAGGAGCGACAGCCAGGATTGGCCGATCAGGCCGAACAGGCCGGGATGAAACGAGCATCCCAGCACCACCCCGATGATCGCGGCCATTGGCCGGCGAGTCGCGGCCGCGGCTGCGACGGGCAGTCCGGCGATGCTGGCGATGGCGCAGGCTGTCATCGATCCGAGCACCCACGGCAGCGGGCTTCCAACCAGAGTGAACAGCGCCCCACCGACTGCTCCCAGCATCAGCGCCGCGACGAAGCGCGCGATCACGCGCGGAGCGCCAGATTTTTCGACACGTCGGCGCATCATCCGGCGCGGGCGCCCGCAGCGAACGGCGCGGAAGGAACCGGCGATACGATCCGCCCGATATCCGGCATCACAGCGCGGCAACGAACGGGAATGCCAGCACGACCATGCCGACGATCGTCATCACGAGGCACACCAGCGCGGCCGGCAGCAGTGCGAAGCGCTGGTGATCGGCCAAGTCGATGCCGGCCAGGCTGACGAGCAGGTAGGTCGATGGCACCAGCGGGCTCAACAGGTGCACCGGCTGGCCCATCAGGCTGGCCCGCGCGATCGCGATCGGCGCGACGCCATAATGGCTGCCCGCCTCGGCCAGGATCGGCAGCATGCCGAAATAGAAGGCGTCGTTCGAGATGAAGAAGGTAAAAGGCAGGCTGAGCGCTGCGGTGATCGGCGCCATATAGGGGCCCATGGCGGGCGGGATGATGCCCACCACCGCGCGGCTCATCGCATCGACCATGCCGGTACCGCTGAGGATGCCGGTGAAGATGCCCGCCGCGAAGATCAGCGAGACCACCGACAGCACGTTGCCGGCATGGGCGGAAATGCGCTCCTTCTGTTCGGCGATGCCCGGATAGTTGACGATCAGCGCGATCGCGAACGCCAGCATCATCAGCACCGAAAGCGGCAGCAAGCCCGTCACCAGCCCGGCCAGCAATACGATCACGAGCATACCGTTGAACCAGCGCAGGTGCGGGCGGCGCGCCTCGGGAAACTGCGACACCGCCATGCCGGTGAAATCCGCGGGCGTGCTCTGTGCGACCTGGCCCAGCCGCTGGCGCTCGCGACGGCCGAAGAAGATCGCCATCACGATCAGCGTCGCCAACCCGGCGATCATGCCGGGGATCAGGGGCAGGAACAGTTCCGCCGGATCGAGCTTGAGCGCACTTGCCGCGCGCGCGGTCGGCCCACCCCACGGCGTGAGATTCATCACCCCGCTCGTCGTCATCAGCAGCGCGCAGAGATACAGCCGGTTCATCTCGAAGCGCTTGTAGAGTGGCAGCAGCGCTGCGATCGTGATGATGTACGTCGTCGATCCGTCGCCATCCAAGCTGACCAGCGCGCACAGCACCACCGTGCCGACCAGGATCAGCAGCGGATCGCCATGGACGACGCGCAGCAGCCGGTTGACGAGCGGATCGAACAGCCCGGTATCGGTCATCGTCGAGAAGAACAGGATCGCGAACAGCAGCATCACGCCGGTCGGCGCGAGGTTCTTGATGCCGTCGATCATCATCCCGCCCAGCCCGGCGCTGAAACCGGCTATGAGCGCAAAGGCGGTGGGGATGACGATCAGCGCGACCAGCGGCGTCATCCGCTTGGTCATGATGAGCGTCATGAACGTGGCGACCATCAGGAAGCCGAGCAAGGCAAGGTTCATTGCAAAAGGATCCCGGTTGGCGGATCAGAAGGTAACGGCGACGCGGGTGCTGACCGTCTGTCCGTCGTCGCTGCCGGTATAGGGTCCGGCGGGATTGTCGGTGTGCCAGTGGATGGCATTCAGCTGGATGCGCACGAAGCTGTTGAGGTACCAGTTGGCCCCGATCGTCGCGGCCCAGCCACGTCCGCCGGTCGCCAGGCCATCGAACTCCAGGCTTTCGTAGCGCGTGGTCAGCTCGATCGCGCCCGATCCGCCATCGAACACCGGCCGCAGCACATGGGGCTGGCCGAAGGCGCCAAGGCGGGGATTATAGGGCGGCAGGTCACCGGTCACGAACCAGCCGCCCGCCACGCTCCACGCGCGGGTCAGCAGGTCCGGGCGACCGGCATCCAGCCGTGCGTGCCGTTCCCCCGCCTCTGCCATCAGCCAGATCGGCCCGACATAGCCGCCCACTTCCGCGCCATAGCCCGTCGTGCCGGTTCCGCCGGTGATCACCCCGGTGGATACGCGCAGCGCGCCGTTGAAGCGGCCGCCGATCACGGTGCCGCGCGTCAGCGTATCGGCACCCGCCGCTAGCGCCTCGTCAAAGCCCCACGCGCCGAGATGCAGGATCGCGCGATCGCCCTTCAGCGGGTTCCAGTGGACGCGCCCCAGCACCGTCCGCCCGTCGCTGACGGTCTGGGTGCCGTCGACCCGGTCGCCGGTGACGGTGAGGGAGGCATGGCCGGTGCGCCAGAACAGCCGCGGCATCGCGCCGATGCCATAGAAGCCGCGCTGGGGAATGATCGCGGTCGCCACCGTGGCGCGCTCGAGAAACGGCGTCGAATCCGATCCGGTCGATCCTTCGAAGCCGCGATCGTTGAACAGATGGCCGGCGCGCACATCATACTCGATTCCCGGCGAGATGCGGTTGCGCCAGCCGATGAAGGCCGTGACGACATCGACCTCATTCTCGGAAAAGTCGGTCTCGAACTGGTAGAAGAAATGCGTGCCGACGCCGCCCTCGATGCCCATGCGCAGCGCGCGCATGCCGGTGGTGGTGAGGTTGCGGCCGTCATAGGCGGAGCCGAAGGTCGAGCTGACATCGGTCAGGATGCGGCCGCGCGGCTTGAAGGTGAATGCGCCATCGGCGGAATGGAACACCGGCAGGCCCGCGCCCCATTCCGTCTTGACGCCCGCGGCATTGGCTTCGAGAACGCGCGCGATGTCGCGGTCGGCCGGGCCGGGCGGCGCAAGCTGCGGCGCATAGGGCTGGGTGCGGTGCGGTGCGGGCGGTTCCGCCGGCGCCTCCTGCGTGGCGACCACCACCGGTGGCGCTACCGGTTCCTGCGGCGCGGATGCGATCTGCTGCGCCTCCTCCAGACGGTCGATCCTCGCCCGCAGCGACTGGATTTCCGCTGCCTGCAGGCGAACCAGATCGGCAAGCTCGTCGCGGCCCGGCGTCTGCGCGAGCGCGGGCACCGCCGCGACGAGTGCGGCCAGCGCGCAGCTGGCCTTCAGGAGTTTCATCTTGCATTTGCTCCTTCGGCAAGGATCGCGTCCCACTCCGCGAGGAAGCGTCGGCGCTTGACTGGATCGAGATTCACGAAAAGCTGGGGACCGCCGCGGATCGGCCGGGCCTGTGGAAGCGCGGACCGGGTATTGGCCAGATCGGTCCGCATCGGCGGCAGCAACCCGCGCGCCAGCAGCAACTGGCCCTCGCGTGACAACATGAAATCGAGGAACAGCCGCGCGCCGGCGGGGTGCGGCGCATCGCGCGGGATAAAGGCGACGCGGGAGGCGACGAGCGTGTAGTCCTTCGGAAACACCACGCCCACGCCATCGTCGCTCGCCGCGTGCTTCAGCGCGTAGGGGCCGACCACATTATAGGCGATCGCCACCTCGCCCTTGCCCACCGCGTCCATCATCGGCTCCGTGGTGGGCAGCAGGATCGGGCGGGTGGCGGCGATCGCCTGCAGCAGCGCCCGCGTGTCCCGCGTGATCGCCTGATCCTGTGTCACATAGAGATAGCCGACGTTCGAACGCGCCGGATCATAGGTCGCGACCTTGCCGATCAGCGCTTCACGGCGCGCGCGCAGCAGCGCCGTGAAGGCCTGGTGCGTCTGCGGCACCTCGCTCGGTGCGATCAGCCGCTTGTTGTACACGATTGCCACCGGCTCGGCGGTCACGCCATAGCCCATGTCCTTCCAGACAGCCTCGTCCGGCAGCGCCGACTTCTGCGGGCTGGCGTAACGCTGGGCATATCCGTCGTTGATCAGCTTCGCCTGCAGGTCCATCGCCGAGGACCAGACGATATCGGGAGCGGCCTTGCCGCCCTGCACCGTCCCGACGATGCGATCGTACATCAGCGTCGAATCGACATCGGTGTAGCGCACGGTCACGCCGGGGTGCCGGCGGTTGAACGCATCGACCAGCGGCGCCACCACGCTCGCGTCGGCGTTGCCCCAGACGATCACCGCGCGTTCGGCGCGGGACTGCGCCATCAATGCGCGCTGCGACGGCGTCGAGAGCAGCAGATAGGCTGTGCCCCCCACCGCCACCGCGGCTATAGTCAGTCCGGCAATGAGTGTTCTACGCACGATCTCGGCTCCTCTCGCTTCCCATGTCTCGCGTCGGGTAAGCTGCTAATGCCGTTCTAGGCAGCCAAACTGTCACCCGCCTTTCACGAGGAAAGAATTGTTGCGCATTCTGATGGTGGAGGACGATGCGGCACTTGCGCGGAGCATTCAGGCGCTGCTGCGGACCGCAGGGCACGCGATCGATCGCGTGGCGACCGGGCAGGATGCGCTGCTGTTCGCGGCGGGTGAGCCCTATTCGCTGATCATCCTCGACGTCGGCCTGCCCGACATCGACGGGTTCGAGGTTCTCGCGACCTTGCGCCGGCGGGGCGAGCGCGCGCCGGTGCTGATGCTGACTGCGCGTGACGCGCTGGACGATCGCGTGCGCGGCCTCGATCTGGGCGCGGACGATTATCTGCGCAAGCCGTTCGCACCCGAGGAACTCGAAGCGCGGATCCGCGCACTCGGCCGACGGCGCGGTGGCGATCCGACGCCCGAAATCGTCGTCGGTACGCTGACGGTCAATCGCTCGACCGGCGAGGCGAAGGTGGCCGGCGCGCTGCTCGATCTGCGCCGTCGCGAATGGGCGGTGCTCGATGCGCTGGCGTCCCGCGCCGGCCGGATCGTCTCGCGTGAGACGCTGTTCGCCGAAGTGTTCGGGCTCGACGAACCCGTCGGGGAAAATGCGCTTGAGGTGAACATCACCCGGCTGCGGGCGAAGTTGCCGGCGGGCGGGCCGGTCATCCGCACCGTGCGCGGCGTCGGCTATCTGCTCGATGAAGGCTGAAATCTCGGCCGCAGCCGCACCCCGCCCGCTGGCCCTGCGCAGCCGGTTGATGCTGGCGATGCTCGGGCCGTTGCTCGGCATCGCCATCCTGATCGGTTTTGCGGGATCGACGCTGATCGCAGACGTCGTGCGCCGGTCCAACGATCGCGTGCTGGGCGGCGCGCTGGGCGCGATCGCAGAGACGGTGCAGGTGGAACGTGGCGTCGTCACGCTCGATCTGCCGGCGGCAGCGTTCGGCATGCTCCAAAACAGCGAGCGGGACAGCATCTTCTATCGCATCGCGGTCGGCGATCAGGTGCTCACCGGCTATCCCGATCTGCCCGCTCCGGATATCGACGCGCTCACGCTCGACGGACCACGCTTCCGCAGCGCCCGCTTCCGCGGCCTCGATGTCCGGATCGCCGAGGTGCGGCGCGCGCTGCCGGGGCTCTCGGGGCCTGTGGTCGTGCAGATCGCGGAAACCCAGGACTATCGCCGCTCGGTCAGGTTCAGGCTGATCGCCGCGCTCGCCTTGGGGGAACTTGTGCTGGTCGCGGTCGCCATGCTGCTGATCCGGCCCTCGCTCGGCTGGAGCCTGCGGCCGCTCGATCGGCTGCGCGGCGCGGTAACGGCGCGCGACACCCGCGCCGCACCGGACCTTGCACCGCTGGTGACGGGGCCGTTGCCGGTGGAACTGACGCCGCTCGCAGGGGCGTTCGACAATCTCCTCGCGCGGCTCGACGCCGCCACGGCCGGGGTGCGGCGGTTCACCGCCGATGCCTCTCACCAGATGCGGACGCCATTGTCGGTGCTGCGGGTGCAGGTGGCGCTCGCGCGCCGCGGCGAGGAATCGGCGCTGGACGAGATCGCCGATGCCGCCGACCGCCTCGAACATCTCGTCACGCAATTGCTGGCGCTCGCGCGGGCCGACGAAGCAGGAGCCTCACCGCCGGCGGAGCGCGTCGATCTGCGCGAGGTCGCGGTTGCCGTCATCGAGCGCCGGATCGGCCAGGCGATCGAAGCCGATGTCGATGTGACGCTGGACGCGCCGGACGATGGCGTCCTGGTGTCGGCGCATCGCGCGCTGCTCTTCGAAATCGTGTCGAACCTGCTCGACAATGCCATCCGCTACAACCGCGCCGGCGGTCTTGTCGTCGTGACGATCCGAAACACGGGCGGCCGCGTGTCGATCGCGGTCGGCGACGATGGCCCCGGCGTCCGGCACGCCGACCTGCCACGCCTCGGCCAACGCTTCGTCCGGCTCGATACCGGGCGTGACGTCGAGGGCAGCGGTCTCGGCCTTGCCATCGTCCGCTCGGCATCGCAGCGCATCGGCGCGCAGCTTGAGATCGAAAACACGCATCCCGGGCTGCGCGTCACGATCGCCTTCGGGCACTGTGCGTGATGTCAGACCGAGCGACATTCCACGGTCGGATAACGGCGAAAGAGCGAACGCCTCTGGGAGACGAAGCCGCCATCCGCTAACATGGTGTTGAACGACCGCTATTGATGGCGGGTTCAACGGGTGGTCGCAACGCTTCATTCTCGATGTGTGAACCGCACCGAGCCGAAGGCTCCGGATCGTGTCCCAGTTGGTGGTGTAGCTCGTCGGTAGCAAAGCTGACCGGCTGCGCGCTTGCGAACAGCGCTGTAGCAGCCGGTCAGCTTTGCGGGTGGCCATCGGTGATCTTCGGATAGGTTTGGGTTGCGACACTCGAACCGACGGAGATCCCGATGACCGACGACAAGATGAACGTTCAGGCGCTGCTGGGGAAGAGCGCGGATGCCGACTTCCTGCGCGAGATGATCGGCTTTGCGGCCCAGCGGCTGATGGATCTGGAGGTAAGCGGGCTGACAGGTGCCGGCTATGGCGAGAAGAGCACGGAACGTCTCGCCCAACGCAACGGCTACCGCGAGCGCGATTGGGAGACCCGCGCCGGCACCGTCGAGCTGCGCATCCCCAAGCTGCGCAAGGGCAGCTATTTCCCCGGCTTCCTCGAGCCGCGACGGATGGCCGAGAAGGCGCTGACCGCGGTGATCCAGGAAGCCTATATCCAGGGCGGAGCCTGCCAAGGTTCCGGCGATGCGTAGCATCGTTGGAAAGCAGGCGGAGGGATCTCGACGCGCTCGGTCGACGATCTGGTGAAAGCGATGGGGATGAGCGGCATCTCCAGGAGCCAGGTCAGCCGGCTGTGCGAAGAGATCGACGATCGGGTGAAGGCCTTCCTCGACCGGCCGATCGAGGGCGACTGGCCCTATCTCTGGATCGACGCCACCTATCTCAAGGTCCGTCAGGCCGGGCGGATCGTCTCGGTCGCGGTGATCATCGCGGTCGGTGTCAACGGCGACGGCCGGCGCGAAGTCCTTGGCATGGCGATCGGCTCGTCCGAAGCCGAGGTGTTCTGGACGGCCTTCCTGCGCAGCCTTGCGCGACGCGGCCTGCGTGGCGTCAAGCTCGTCGTCTCCGATGCCCACGAGGGCATCAAGGCGTCGGTCTCCAAGCTGTTCAACGCGACCTGGCAACGCTGCCGCGTCCACTTCGCCCGCAACGCCCTGGCCCATGCCGGCAAGAGCGGGCGCAGGGTGGTGTCGGCGTTCATCGCCACCGCCTTCGCCCAGGAGACCGCCGAAACCGCCAGCGTCCAGTGGCGCAAGGTCGCCGACCAACTGCGGCCAACCGTGCCCAAGCTCGCCACCTTCATGGATGACACCGAGCAGGACGTGCTCGCCTACATGACTTTCCCGCCGCAGCATCGCGCCAAACTGCACTCGACCAATCCCATCGAGCGGCTCAACGGCGAGATCAAGCGGCGCACCAACGTCGTCGGCATCTTCCCGAACGAGGACGCCATCACTCGCCTGGTCGGCGCCATCCTGCTCGAACAGAACGACGAGTGGGCTGTACAGCGCGCCCGGTACATGACGCTGGAAAGCGTCGCTCCGTTGAGCGATAACCCTCTCGTCAGCATGCCCGCCGTGGCTGCCTGATCAATCCGGCCTCGCCGGAGATCGCCGTCACAACGCCGGCGAACCTACACCACCCGGTGGGACACGATCAGGCTCCGCGGGTTAAGTTAGGCTGCCATGCTCCCGTCGTCGAGCATGGCGCAATATCGATGTTTGGCCTCGGCAGGGGGAATGCTGCCGATAGGCTCGAGCGGCCGCGGTGGTTGAACCTGCCTCGACCATTTCCCGCGAGGTCGATCACCCGCATCGGCGCCAGCGTCTCCTCTCCGGCACTGGCACATAATAATAGCTCGACCGGTCGATCGATAGCGGCCGGCATTGGGCCGCGATCGACAACCGGTGGTGAGCAGGCTCGATCATCGATATAGCTCCGGCACCCCGTCCCCGTTCAGCAGTCTGATGATCGACGAGAAGTCGAACCCGCCGCCGCCCGAATTCTGCAGCGCCTGGTACAGTGCCAGCGCATTCGCCCCCATCGGCACGCTGGCATTGACGTCGCTCGCGGCCTCGACAGCAAGCTTCAGATCCTTCAGCATCAGCCCGGCCGCGAAGCCGCCCCTGTAACCATTGTCGGCGGGCGTCTGCGGCCCCACCCCCGGAACCGGGCAATAGCTCGTCATCGACCAGCTCTGTCCGGAGGCCTTGGACGAGATGTCGTAGAAGGTCTGGAGATCGAGCCCCAGCTTGTCGGCAAGCAGGAAGGCCTCGCAGGTCGCGACCATCGTCGCGCCGAGCAGCATGTTGTTGGCGATCTTCGCCGCCTGCCCGGCGCCGTTGCCGCCGGCGCGGATCACCGCCTTGCCCATGCGCGCGAGGATCGGTTCGGCGCGGCCGAACGCCGCGTCGGTCCCCCCGACCATGAAGGTCAGGGTGCCGGCATTGGCGGCGGCGATGCCGCCCGAGACCGGCGCATCGACCGCGACCAGCCCGACGATGCCCGCGGCATCCGCCACACGCCGCGCGGTCGCCACGTCGATGGTCGAGCAATCGATCAGGAGCGTGCCGACCGCCGCCGCCCCGAACAGCGCATCGCCATAGACCTGTTCGACATGCTTGCCGGCCGGCAGCATCGTGACGATCGCCTCGGCGCCTTCGGCCGCCGCGGCGGCGGAGGCGGCAATCGCGCACCCGGCTTCCCCAGCACGCGCCAGCGCCGCATCCGAAAGGTCGAACGCACGGACGGCGTGCCCCGCCCGCGCGAGGTTGGCCGCCATGCCGCCGCCCATATTGCCGAGCCCGATGAAACCGATACGTGCCATATCCTCTCCTTGTCGCGCGGGTTGCTTTATTTCCCCGTCCAGTTGCCCGGCCGCTTCTCGACGAACGCGGCCATGCCTTCCGCCTTGTCCGCGGTCGCGCACAGGCCGTGGAACAGGCGGCGCTCGAACAGGATGCCGGTGGCGAGCCCCGTCTCGAACGCGGTGTTGACCATTTCCTTGTTGGCGATGGCGGCGAGCGGCGGCATGCCCGCAATCGCTTCGGCCGCCTTCAGCGCCTCGGCCACCAGATCCGCCGCGGGCACGATCCGGCTGACCAGGCTGGCGCGCTCCGCTTCGGCGGCATCCATCATCCGCCCGGTCAGGCACATGTCCATTGCCTTCGCCTTGCCCACCGCGCGGGTCAGGCGCTGCGATCCGCCCATCCCCGGCGCGACGCCAAGCTTGATCTCGGGCTGGCCGAACTTCGCGGTGTCGGCGGCGATGATGAAATCGGCCATCATCGCCAGTTCGCAGCCGCCGCCCAGCGCATAGCCCGAGACCGCGGCGATCCACGGCTTGCGCGTGGCCGTCACCCGCTCGAACCCGGCGAAGAAATTCTCGCCGAACATCTGCGCGAAGCCCTTCGCCTGCATCTCCTTGATGTCGGCACCCGCCGCGAACGCCTTCTCGCTGCCGGTAAGCACCAGGCAGCGCTGCGCCGGATCGGCATCATAGGCGGCGAAAGCGGCGATCAGATCCGCCAGCACCTGCGAATTGAGCGCGTTCAGCGCCTGCGGCCGGTTCACCGTCACCAGGGTCACCGCCCCGCGGGTCTCGACCAGCAAAGTCTCGTAGCTCATCTAACGCGCTGCTCCTTCATGCCCATATCGTTGATCTCGCTTGCCGGTCAGCCCGCCCGCGCCGGCTGCCACGCCTCATGTTCGGGCAGCGGCGCGAAGATCGTGTCGATCAGATGATCGCTCACCTGCTCGGGCGTCGCCGGGTTCCATTTCGGCGCATTGTCCTTGTCGATGATCACCGCGCGGACGCCCTCGATGAAGTCGTGACGCTGCACGACATGGCAGGCGACGGCATATTCCTGCCGCATCTCGTCGGCGAAATCCTGGAACAGCGCGCCGTTCGCGAGCAGCCTGAGCGATACCTTCATCGTCTGCGGCGACTTGCCGTCGAGCGTCGCGCGCTGCGCGGCCGCCCATTCGCCGCCATCGGCCTCCAGCGCGGCATAGACATCCTCCAGGACGTCCGACGCGAACAGCCGGGCGATGTCCGCGCGCTGCCCCTCGATCGCCGCGGGCGGCGCCGCGACGGCGAGCGACGCGAGGATCTCCTCGATCGCGCGCGGGTCCGACGCGATCCGCGCCTTGGCCTCGTCGAGCGCGGCGGTGGGCAGATAATGGGTCGCGAGGCCCAGCGCGAGGCAGTCCGCACCGTCGATGCGCGCGCCGGTCAGCGCCAGATATTGCCCCACCCGCCCGGGCAGGCGCGACAGATACCAGCCTGCACCCACATCGGGGAACAGGCCGATCCCGGTTTCGGGCATCGCGAAGCGGGTGTTCTCGGTCGCGACGCGATACTTGCAGGGCAGCGAGATGCCGACGCCGCCGCCCATCGTGATGCCGTCCATGAACGCCACGGTCGGCTTGGCATAAGTGAACAGCCGGTGGTTCATCTGATATTCGAGGTGGAAGAAGCGCCGCGCCGCCACGCCGTCCCCCGCTCCGCTCTCCGCGATCAGGCGGATGTCGCCGCCCGCGCAGAATCCGCGCCCCTCGGCGTGATCGAACATCACCACCTCGACCGCGCCGTCGCCGCGCCAGCTTTCCAGGGCATGCAATATGCCCTCGGCCATGCCGGCGGTCAGCGCATGGATCGCCTTGGGCCGGTTGAGGCGGATGCGGCCGGCGCCGCCTTCGGTCCGGATGATCAACGCGTCTGTCACATGTCCTCCTGGCAGGATCGCTACGCTCACTGGCGGGTCAGTTCGCGCCCGATGATCATCCGCATCACCTGGTTCGTTCCTTCGAGGATCGAATGGACGCGCAGGTCGCGCCAGAAGCGCTCGATCGGATAATCCATCAGATAGCCATAGCCGCCATGGAGCTGCAGCGCATCGTTGGCCACCCTGGATCCGGTGTCGGTCGCGAAGCGCTTGGCCATTGCCGCGAAGCGCGTTTTGTCCGGCGCGTCGGCGGTCACCTTCGCGGCGGCGGTGTAGAGCAGGCAGCGCGCCGCCTGCAGCTCGGTTTCCATATCCGCCAGCATGAATTGGGTGTTCTGGAAATCGGCGATCGCCTGGCCGAACTGCTTGCGCTCCCTGGTGTAGTTGATCGCCTCGTCGAGGCAGCGCTGCGCCCCGCCCAGCGAGCAGGCGCCGATGTTCAGCCGCCCGCCGTCCAGCCCCATCATCGCGATGCGGAAGCCTTCCCCCAGGCTGCCCACAAGATTATCCACAGGAACACGCACAGCATCGAAATTGACCTGCGCGGTCGGCTGCGAGTGCCAGCCGAGCTTGCGCTCCTGCGCACCGAAGGACACGCCAGGCATGTCCTTCTCGATCACCAGGCAACTGATCCCCCTGGGGCCATCCTCGCCGGTGCGGACCATCACCACGTAGATGTCGTTCTCGCCGCCGCCCGAAATGAACGCCTTGGTGCCGGTGACGACATAATCGTCGCCGTCGCGCACCGCCCTTGTCTTGAGCGCTGCCGCGTCGGATCCCGATCCGGGTTCGGTCAGGCAATAGGACGCGATCCGCTCCATCGTCACCATCGACGGCAGGTAACGCGCCTTCACCGCCTCGCCGCCGAAGCGATCGATCATCCAGGACGCCATGTTGTGGATCGAGATGAAGGCGCTCGTCGAAGGGCAGCCATAGGCCATCGCCTCCATGATCAGCGCCGATTCCAGGCGGCCCAGCCCGATGCCGCCCGACGCCTCGGACACGTAGATCGAACCGAAGCCGAGTTCGGCGGCGGCGCGGATCGTGTCGCGCGGGAAGATATGCTTCTCGTCCCACGCCGCGGCGTGCGGGGTGATGGCATCGGCGGTGAAGCGCCGTGCGAGGTCCTGAATCTCGCGCTGTTCGTCGGTCAGGTCGAATAGTGCGGTCATTCCGCCGGCTTCCCTTCGGTCGTCTTAATTGTGAAAGCGTGAGACGGAAGTCGACTGACTGACATCACAGTGTCCTGCATCCTTCAGCGTCGAAGACGGACCGGCACTGATCGCTGATGGTAACCCGCGCGCCGCCTCAATTCCCATCCACCGGCATTTCTCCGCGCCAGGCGGTTGGCGAACCTTGGGCCGGTGCGTGAGCACGCAGGCATTGACCGTCAACTTAGGCTGCCGAAGCCCCGGCCCTCGTCTGCCAGGCGGACCAGCAAAGGCGCCGGGCGGAAGACTTCGCCATGCACCGCTTCCAGCGCGCGCATCTCGGCAACGACACGACCAAGACCCACCTGATCCGCCCAGAACAGCGGGCCGCCCCGATATACGGGCCAATTATAGCCCAGCACCGCGGCAATATCGATATCGGAGGCACGCAGTGCGATGCCTTCGTCCAGGATCTTCGCCCCTTCGTTGACGACCGGGTAGAGCAATCGCGCAAGCAGCGCTTCATCGCCACGGGTAGCGGCGCCCGCGACCCCTCCGGCTGCAGCAACTTCCGCAATGAGAGCCGCGGTCACGGCCGACGGGCTGGGCCGCCTCTTTTCATCATAATCGTAATAGCCGGCGCCGCGCTTCTGCCCCAAGCGGCCGGCAGCGACGAGATCTCCCATCACCGTTCGTTTCGCCGCGTCTCGGCCGATCACATCGAGACCAACCAGATCCATCATCTGGAAATGGCCCATTGCGAAACCATAGCCGACCAGCGCGCGATCGATTTCGGCAATCGGCGTTCCTTCCAGCATCATCGCTTCGGCCTGATAGCCACGCGGCGCGAGCAAGCGATTGGCGATAAAGCCGTCGCAGACGCCGCTCAGAACCGCGACCTTGCCAATCCGTTTGGCAAGCTTCATCGCCGTCGCAATCACGGTCTTCGATGTGGCTGAACCCCGGACCACCTCCAGCAACCGCATGACATTGGCGGGCGAGAAGAAATGAAGGCCGACCACGCAGGCGGGCCGGCGGGTCGCCGCGGCGATGCGGTTCAGATCGAGGAACGACGTGTTCGAGGCGAGAATCGCGCCCTGCTTCACGATGCCGTCGAGCCTTGCGAAGATATCCCTTTTCACGTCCATGCTTTCGTAGACCGCTTCGATCAGGAGATCGGCATCGACGAGCGCCCCCAGATCCAGGCTGGGCGAGATCAGAGCCATCCGCTGCTCGACATGCTGGGTCGTCATGCGTCCCTTGGCAGCGGTCGCTTCATAGTTTCGGCGGATGGTGGCGATCCCGCGATCCAGCGCCTCCTGCGTCATCTCAACCAGCGTCACCGGAATGCCGGCGTTGAGGAAGTTCATGGTGATGCCGCCGCCCATCGTGCCGGCACCGATAACGCCGACGGCGCAGATATCGATCGGCACCGCATCTGCTCCTATGTCGGGCACGCGCGCCGCCTCCCGTTCGGCAAAAAACGCGTGCCGCTGCGCGGCCGACTCGGGACTGGCGACCAATCGCTCGAACAACGCCGTCTCCGTTGCCAGTCCGTCGTCGAAGGGGAGCGTCACTGCCGCTTCGACCGCTTCGACGATCGCGGCAGGCGCGAGGAACCCCTTGAACCGGTGCGGATTGGCCTTGCGGAAATTCGCGAAAAGATCCGAACGGGCGTGAGCCGCCTCTACCGTCACTGTCCGGTCGCGAATACGCGGCATGGCGCCACCATCCGCGATCACCCGTTTTGCAAAGGCAATTGCCTCATCGCGGAGGATCGCATCGCCAACGGCCGCGTCGATCAGCCCAAGTGACAGGGCCTCGGTGGCGCCGATCCGCCGCCCTGACGTGATGATCTCGAGCGCGGCTTCGACCCCGACGATCCTGGGCACGCGCTGGGTGCCGCCCGCACCGGGGAGGATGCCGAGGTGCACTTCGGGCAAGCCGACCTTCGCGCTCAGCGCGGCGATGCGATAGTGGCACGCGAGCGCCAGTTCGAACCCTCCACCCAGCGCCGTCCCGTGGATGGCGGCGATGACCGGCTTGGGCGCATCATCGAGAAATGTGCAGAGATCCGGCAGCGACGGTCGCTGCCAGGGTTGGCCGAACTCCGTGATGTCGGCACCCGCAACGAACGTGCGCCCTGCGCAGATCAGCACGATCGCCCGCACGGCCGCATCTTCGAAGGCGCGCTGCAGTTCCTCATGCAGGTCGCGCCGAAGAGCATTCGAAAGGGCGTTCACTGGCGGATTGTCGAGCGTGATCAGCATCACGTCGGCCATGAAGGCGCTCGTTGCGGTGCGGGTCATGTCAGGCGTCCTGTCTAAGGGCGGAGGAACCAGACCGTCGGGCAAGCTCCGCCGCGGCCATGACTGCCATTGCTTTCTTGTCGAGCTTGCCGGTGGCAGTTACGGCCATGGTCTCCACCAGCACCAGATGCTCTGGCCACTTCTTGCGCGATACACCTTGTGCAGCCAGGTGACCGAGCAAGGCGCTCAGATCGACAGCCCCTTCGCCCGCCCGGATCCGGCAGACGGCGCACGCCTGTTCGCCGAGCTTGCGCTCGGGCACCGCCACCACCGCCGCCTCGGCGATGGCGGGGTGGCGCAGCAGCGCCGCCTCGATCTCGGCAGGATCAATGTTGAAGCCGCCGCGAATGATTTGATCCTTGATCCGCCCGACCACGCGGACGAAGCCTTCATCGTCACGGATGATCTCGTCGCCGGTAAGATAAAAGCCGTCCGGCGTCATCCGCTCCTGCCCCGCGCCCAGCCCCTCGGCATAGCCAAGGAAGAGCGACGGCCCGCGCACGCCTGCCTGTCCACGTTGCCCGCGCGGCAAAGGCCGCAACTCGCCATCGAAAGCCTCGTCTTCCGTGCCGGGAAAAGGGATGCCGTCGTAATGCTGTCGCCTCTCCAGCGGATGTTGCGGGTGTGTCGAGGCGTGGCCCATACATTCGGACATTCCGAACATGCGCAAGGCCTTCAGGCCGAGCAGGCGGTCCGCGTCTGCGATCAACTCGGCGGTCATGGCGCTTCCGCCCACAGCCATCGCGCGCAGCGGGAGCCGGCCGCTCCATTCACCCTGCCGGGCGGCCTCGACCATCGTGAACAGGTGGGTTGGCACCGCAATCGCCCAGCCGCAACGGTAGCGCTCCGCTCGCCGCAGCGCCTCCGCCGGCAGCCACGGATCCATCAAGACCAGCGCGTGCCCAAGCGACAAGGCGAAATGGGCGGTAAATGTGAAGCCCGGCGCGCTGTCCAGCGGCACAATACCGAGAATGGCGTCGCCGGATTGCAAACCCGCAATGGCGGCGCAGGCGCGCGTGGCATAGTTAAGGGCGCCCGCGCCGTGCATAACCCCCTTCGGCACGCCCGTGCTGCCCGAGGTGAAGCCGATGAGGACCGTTTGGCGGTCCCGTTCATCGGTCGACGCCGACCCGGCGACCGGCAGAATGTCGGGCAAATCGCTACCCGCGCCTGTGACTTTCGCCACGTGCCCCAGGAGGGACTCCAGCTTGGCGAGATCGCCAGCACCCAACTTTGGCGACACGGGGCAGAAGACCGCTTCCAACGACGAAACAGCGAGCGCGGTTGCGATCGACGCCGGCGATTTGTGCCCGGTCACGAGCACGCGCGCGTACGGCCTCGCGCCCGCCGAGCTCAGCGCTGCTGCGATCTCGAGGGCGAGGCCCAGCAGTTCTCCACGAGTCCACTGCCGATCGTCGCAATCGACAAGCGCCAGCGCGGCCGGATCAGCGAGGGCCAGTCGCTCGAACTGCGGCCAGAGCCTTTCATGATCCCACTCAATCGCGGGCGGCACGAGAGCGTCAGGCAAGGGACTGCCCTCCATCAACGAGAAACGTCTGGCCGGTGATGAAGCTGCCGGCGTCAGAGGCCAGCAACGCCAGCGTACCCCCAATCTCCTGGGGTTTGCCGAAGCGACGCATCAGGATGCCGAGTCGCGTCCTCTCCCGGATCGCGGGGTCGAGCGTCTCGGTCATGCCGGTCTCGATCGAGCCCGGAGCGATGGCATTTACGCGAATGTTGTGACCAGCCCATTGAGCGGCGAGGTCGCTGGTCAAATGAACGATCGCGGCCTTGCTCGTCGTATAGGGCACCACCTGCCCCGCCTCGGGCTGATAGGACAGGAAGGCGCCAACAGAGGCGATGTTGACGATGGCGCCCCCGCCTTGCGCTATCATGTGGCGCGCGGCATGCCGGCAGGCGAGGAACGTGCCCGTCACGTTCACATCCATCACTTTCTGCCATCCCTTCAACGGGATGTCCTGGGGCAACCCCCACCAGGAGGCACCCGCATTGTTGATCAGGATGTCGAGCCCGCCGATCCGTTCAATGGTCCGCGCTACCGCCACCTCAACCGAGGCCTCGTCGGCAATGTTGCAACTCAGCCCGACGGTCGGGACGCGGAACCGCCGCGAGACACTGGCTGCAAGTTCGGCGCAGTCCGCCTCGGTGCGGGACGCAAGCGCGACCGCGCAGCCGAGATCAGCGAGCGTGGCTGCCATGGCTTCGGCCAATGCGCCGCGCCCGCCCGTGATCAGTGCCCGCTTGCCATCGAGCCTGAACTGCGCGGCGGCGAAGCCAGGGCCAATATCAGGCATCGTGCGTCCCTGCCAGCAAGTCGACCTCGTCGGTGATCAGGATGATGCGCCGGCCGCCCATCCCCCTCGTTTGCGCCGTCGCCGCCTTCCACTCGGAGGAAGCGAACGCGGTGTCGAGCGCAGCACGATCGGTAAAGGTCAGTACTGCATGACCGTCCCAGCCCGGCACCTCGGGACTGTCATAGTCTTTCGTCACCGCGCCGTGCCGATAGGCGATGAGGCCGGGCAGGATCCTGGCGGCGTCGGCGTGGGGCCCCCGCCACCAGGTGGTGAACTGCTCGTGCGTCCAGTCCTGCGGGCGGCTCGCCAGGACGACCATGCTGACCGCCATGGCCTATTTGCCGGTCCAGACGGGCTGGCGCTTCTCAAGAAACGCCGCCACGCCTTCCTTTGCATCCGCAGAGTGATGGACGACGTTGCAGGTCATCGTTTCAAGTGTAATGAGCGAGTTGGTGTCGGCATCGAGCCCGCGATTGACCGCCATCTTCGTCATCCACATGCAAAACGGGCTCTTGTCGATCAGCGGCGCGCAGAAGTCCTGGATCAGCTGTTCGAGCTGCTCCGTCGGGGCAGACGCGTTGCACAGGCCCCACTCGACGCACTCCTCGCCAGTGAGCAGTTTGCCGGTCAGCATCAGTTCCTTGGCCTTGCGCATGCCGATGTAGCGCGGCAGCCGATAGATCGGCCCCGCGCCGCCGAACAGCGCGCGGCGGATGTGGAAGTCGCCGATCTTGGCATCATCGGCGGCAATGCCGAAGTCGCACGAGATGAAGAGCTCGAACCCGCCGGCGACGGCATAGCCTTCGACGCAGGCGATCGTGGGCTTCTTCATGTTGTAGATCTTGTCGTAGGTGCGCGCGGAGTCGATCGCGAGCTGGAGCGAGGTGCTGGTCTCGTGCAGGACGGGGCCGACGAGCTGGCCGAGGTCGGCACCGGCGCAAAACGTCCGGCCGCGACCGCGGAAGACCACTGCCAGTACCTTGCTGTCTTCGGCGGCCTTATCGACCGCAGCTTCGAGATCACGCAGAAGTTGCGGGCTTACACAATTCTTCACATGTGGCCGATTGAGCCAGATCGTGCAGATTCCGTTGTCGGCCACTTCGTATTGGATGACGTCCTTCTCGGGTTCCATCATATCTCTCCTTGGTGATAGCGTTTGAACGATTGATTTTCAGCGTGGAATGCCGCCCTCTTCCGGGGGCGCGAGCATGCCGCCCACCGCCATCCATGCGGCGATGCCGGCGGCCGGCACGGCGCAGAGCACCGCCTCGGCAATCTCCTCGTCGACAGCGCCCGCATTGCGCGCGCCGCGCACGTGCGTTGCCGCCATCGGGCTGTACCCGGCGGCAAGGATCGTGAGCAGCAACAACTCGCCATGCTTGGGCGACAGCGGGTTGGCGTCGATGCTGCCCCGCCGCATCAGATAATATGCGTCGGCCGCCTTCGGCACCAACCGCATCAGCTGCGCCAGAGGCGTCGGCACGCTACCGGCCCAATAGGCTTTGAAGTTCGCCTCTGCCTCCCCCTCGGCCGCGACCGGCAGTTCCTGGGGGACGGGTCCGCTCGAATCAGCGAACGTCTCACTGATGATGGTGGCGAAATGCAGCGCGGCCGCTTCGCCGCGCAGGCTGGTGAGCACGATCAGTCCAGCTGTGGCTTCCTTGGGCGTCAAGCCAAGCTCGCCCCCTCGCGCAAGCTCGCGCCGCGCCAGATCGAGGTGACGACGATCGACCGCAGCGACAGCGGCAAACATCGCTTTCAGCTTCGCCGACACAGCCCCATCGGATTCGATTACCGCGCGGAAAGCCGCGAGGCCGGCCAGCGTGTACGGCGCGTACCCCCGCAAAAGGGCGACATTCATGAGCGGACTTGTTGACATTGCATCCTCTCTCCCGTCCGAACAATTGATCGACCGACTGGTCGGGCGTCAACTTAAAATTTCAGCCCTGACCAGTTTGACAGCCGACCAGTCGGTCGATTAGAAAACTCTCGACCGTACGGTCGGGTGAATGTAGACGACAAGCAGTGCCGGCGTGGAACCGGCCACCTATCAGGAGTGGATGCGTGGACTTCGACCAGTCGACAAGATCCAGGGAGTGGATGGAGCGGGTGCGCGCCTTCATGGACGAGCATATCGTTCCTGCCGTGCCCGTCTACCACGACCAGTCGGCCAGCATCGATCGCTGGGCCGCCATCCCCCCGGTCTTCGACGAACTGAAGGAGAAGGCGCGAGCGGCGGGCTTATGGAACCTGTTCATGCCTCCATCGGAGCATGACGATGCCTTCTTCACCAGTGTCGGCCTCACAAATGTCGAATATGCGCCTATCGCCGAGTTGATGGGCCGGATCTCGTTCGCGAGCGAAGTCTTCAACTGCATGGCGCCCGACACCGGTAATTTCGAAGTCCTGCATCGTTACGGCACGCCCGAGCAGAAGCAGCGCTTCATGGTCCCGCTCCGCGACGGCAAGACGCGCTCCGCATTCTTGATGACCGAGCCGGCGGTCGCTTCATCGGACGCCCGCAACATTCAGACCGAAATCCGCCGCGACGGCGGCGATTACGTCATCAACGGCCGCAAATGGTGGTCGTCTGGCGCTGGCCATCCGCGCTGCGACTTCTTCATCCTCATGGGCAAGACCGATCCCGAGGCAGCGGCCTACCGCCAGCAGTCGATGATCCTCGTTCCGCGAGCAACGCCCGGCGTCACGCTCGTCCGCCATCTGCCAGTCTTCGGCTACGACCACGCGCCGCACGGCCATTTCGAAGTCGCGCTGGAAAATGTTCGTGTGCCCGCCGAGTACATGCTGCTCGGCGAGGGACGCGGCTTCGAAATCGCACAAGGTCGGCTTGGACCGGGCCGTATCCATCACACGATGCGCAACATCGCCACGATGGAGGTCGCTCTGGAGAAAATGTGCCGGCGCCTCCTCTCCCGCCGCACATTCGGCAAGGCCATCGCCGAACATTCGGTTTGGGAGGAGCGTATCGCGCGTGCCCGGTGTGAGATCGAAATGGCGCGGCTCCTCTGCCTCAAGGCCGCGCACCGGATGGACACGGTGGGCAACAAGGAGGCACGCGCCGAGATCGCGATGATCAAGATCGCAGCGCCAAGAATGGCGCAGCAGATCGTAGACGACGCGATCCAGGCGCATGGCGGCGGCGGTGTCAGCGACGACTTCGGTCTCGCCGAACTTTGGGCCAACACCCGTATCGTTCGTCTGACCGACGGGCCGGACGAGGTCCACGAACGTCAGCTCGCCCGCATGGAGCTGGCGAGATATGCAGACGAAGGCGCCCGCCCGTGAACGCCGCGCGACCCGCCGCGACGATCGGCTCCACGATCGAGGTGGCCAGCAACAGCGCGTTCGACGAGACGCGCCTCAAGACCTATCTTTCCAGCCATGTGCGCGAATTCCATGGACCCATGCAGGTCAGGCGGTTCGAGGGCGGCCAGTCCAACCCAACCTTCCTGATCTCGACACCCGACAAGAGCTACGTGCTTCGCCGCAAGCCCGCCGGCGTGCTGTTGAAGTCCGCCCACGCGGTCGATCGGGAATATCGTGTGACGCGCGCGCTCTACGATGCCGGTCTGCCGGTGCCCGAGCCGCTCGCGCTCTGCGAGGACGATGACGTCATCGGGACGATGTTCTACGTTATGCGGCACGTGCCCGGTCGAAGCTTCTGGGATCCGCGGATGCCAGGCCTCGAACCGGCCGAGCGCGCCGCCATCTATGATTCTGCCAACGAGACGCTCGCCCGGCTGCACTCGGTCGATTACGCGGCGATCGGCCTCGCCGACTATGGCCGGCAGGGCAACTATTTCGCGCGGCAGATTTCGCGCTGGTCGCGCCAATATGAGGCGTCCCGCACGCGCGAGATACCGGAAATGGATCGCTTGATCGCGTGGCTTCCCGGCGCGATACCGATCACGGACGAGCGTACGACGATCATCCACGGTGATTATTCGTTTCACAATCTGCTCGTGCACCCAAGCGAACCGCGTGTCGCCGCAGTCATCGACTGGGAATTGTCAACGCTCGGCGATCCGCTCGGCGACCTGACCTATCACATGATGGAGTGGTTCCGGCCAGAAGGCGTCGACGTTCGCGGCACGCTCAAGGGAGCCGATCTTGCGGCACTCGGCATCCCCTCCGCCGAGGAATATGCGCGCCGCTATTGCGAGCGTACCGGGCTGCGCTGCGATCCGACCCACCCCTTCTACCGTGCCTTCAACCTGTTTCGCGTCGCCGCCATTCTCCAGGGCATCGCCGGCCGCGCGCGGGATGGGGTGCAAACCGCCACGAACGCTGGCGACATCGTGACCAGGATCGAGCCGCTCGCGCAAGCCGCGTGGCTTTCGGCGCGAGAAGCGGGGGCACGCTGAACATCCACACCTGCAAAAATACCAATGATCCGGGCGAAAGACATAACAGCCCGTAAATAAGGGAGAGAGGATGATGGAGAGGTTAAAGATAAGCCGACTGGCCTTATTGTGCGGATGCACCTTCGTCTTTGCTATCACACCGGCCAATGCCCAGAATGCGGACACGTCGACGCGAGCGGCATCGACTTCGGACGCAGACGCCGACACCAGCCGGATCCAGGACATCATCGTCACGGGCAGCCGGGTTGTCCGCGACGGGTACAACCAGCCGACGCCTGTCACTGTCGCCCCCACCGCAGAACTCCAGAAAGCAACGCCGACCAATCTCGCCGATGCTCTCAACAAGCTTCCGCAATTCGCGAATTCGGTCAGCCCCGCAGCGAATACCCAGTTGCAGGGAAATAGCGGCGAGCACGGCAACCTGCTCAACCTTCGCGGTGTCGGACCGACCCGCGCGCTGATCCTGCTCGACGGCATCCGTGTGCCGCCGACGACTTTCCGCGGCGCGGTCGACGTCAACACGATTCCCCAACTGCTGATCCAGCGTGTCGACGTGGTCACGGGCGGCGCCTCCGCCGTCTATGGTTCGGACGCCGTCAGCGGCGCCGTCAATTTCGTCCTTGAGAAGAAGTTCGAGGGTCTGAAGGGTGTTGCGCAGCGGGGCATCTCCACGCGTGGCGATCTCGGCAACTACCGGGTGGGTCTCGCCGGAGGTCTCGGGTTCGCTGGCGGTCGGGGCCATGTCATCGCCTCCCTCGAACGCTTCAGCAGCGAAGGTATCAAGCGCAGCGCACGAATCTACGGTGACGATGCCTATGCCGCCGTCGGCTCGGTGGTCGGATCGACCGACGCCCCGGGCAGAGCGGGAAACCCGTTCATCTTCCTCCCGAACCTGCGCTTCGCGACGAACGACTTCAACAACGGCATCATCCTGACGAGCACCGTTCCGTCGCTCGCCAACTCGATTTTCCTTCCGGGCGGCGCGGTGCGTCCGTTTCAGCGAGGGGCCCCGACTGGGACGCCCGGCACGAATGTCGGCGGGGACGGCCTGTATATTCCGGGCTCCAACCAGTTGATCGCACCGTTGACGACCACCCAAGGCTACGGGCAATTGTCCTACGATCTTACCGAGACGCTGACGGCGCACGCTCAGGGTAGCTATTCGCGTAGCGTCACGAGCTATGACACCCAGGCGCAATCGGTCCTCGGCTTCCGCTTCTTCAGCGGCAACGCTTTCCTCGATCCGTCGGTGCAAGCGCGTCTGGGGCCGAACGACTCGTTCACCGTGTTTCGCTTCATCGACGAGCAGGGGCCGATCCCCACGAACGAAGCGACCAATGCGTATTTGGTCAACGGCGGACTTGAGTGGCAACTCGGCGGATGGAATGTCACCGCCGATTATACCCACGGCAACTCCGTCACGAAGTTCGCACAGACGCAGATCGAGATCCCGAAGCTTGCCGCAGCGCTCGATGCGGTCAGAGCGCCCAACGGTTCAATCGTGTGCCGCGTCACGCTGACCAACCCCGGCCTTTATCCCGGATGCGTTCCGATCAACGTGTTCGGCGCAGGCACGCCAACGACCGACGCCTTGCAAACGGTTCTCGGGGTATCTCGCTACCGCGCCAGCAACACGACGGACGACTTCGTCGTCTCGGCGCGCGGAGATCTCGTCGAACTTCCTGCAGGTGTCGTGACCGTGGCTATCGGCGCGCAATATCGTAGGCAGAAACTGAACCTGACCTCGAATTCCGATCCTTCCGTCGCTATCGACTTCACCGGTCTGCGCGGCATTCCGGCCAATCGCATGACGCGTTTCAACAACACGAATGTCGGCTCTGCCTTCGGCAAGCTCAACGTGAAGGAGGCCTTTGCCGAGGCTCAGGTTCCGATCTTCAAGGGTCAGCCGTTCGCTGAGGAACTCAGCCTCAACGGCGCTTTTCGCCTGACCGACTACAGCACGAGCGGCAGCGTCAACACCTGGAAGATCGGCGCAGTCTACAAGCCGGTCCAGGACATCATGTTCCGCGTGACGCGCTCGCGCGATATTCGAGCGCCATCGCTGTTCGAGCTGTTTGCCGGCATTCAGACGGCGCCCGTCAACTTCAATGACCCGCACACGGGAACGCCGGGGTCGATCCGCCAATTCAGCGGCGGCAATCCGGACCTCACGCCAGAGACCGGCGACACCTTTGCGGCCGGAATCGTCCTCAGCCCCAGTTTTTTCAGCGGCTTCAACGCCTCGATCGATTATTACGATCTGAAGATCGACGGCGCGATCGCCACGCAAGGGTTGAACGACGTCGTCAATGAATGCGAAACCTCCGGTGGTACGTCCCCAACCTGCAGCCTGATCGATCGCCCCCTGCCGTTCAGCGACAGATCCCCGGCAAACTATCCGACATCGGTGAGCCTGATCACGCAGAACATCAGCGTTCTCAAGACCAGCGGCATCGACGTCGCATTGTCCTATCGCATGAGCGTCGGCAGTGGTGAAGTCACGCTGCGGGGATCCATGAACTATCTGCGGCGCTACATTTCGCAGACCAACTCGGTCGCGCCGGTGATCGATTATGCCGGGCATGGCGTGAACAGCCAGACGGGCTATGCCTTTCCGAAGGTTCGTTCGACGATCAGCATCAATTATGCCAACGGCGGGTTCACGGCGTTTGCGCAGGAATCCATCATCGGCAAGGTGAAGATCGGCAATCTCGAGAACGATCCGACCACCTCCTATGCCGTACCGGCCGTCAAGCCGGTGTTCTACACGGATGCGACACTGTCCTACAAATTCGATACGGCAGGCTCTCCCGAGCTGTTCCTGACCGCCACGAACCTGTTCGACCGCAAGCCGCCGCTGGTCGCCGCCGCCGCCGCGCCTGGGTTGCTCTACCCGACCTTGTTTACGCTGTACGACGTTGGCGGCCGGACGATGACTGCCGGCGTCCGATTCCGCTTTTGAGCCGGTGAAGGAATCATCCGATCTGGCGTCCGCGGCGCGGGTTTCATCGCGCGACAAGGCTGCTCCCGGCCATCGCAAGCTTCGATAAGGTGAACCCATGAACGGACCCTCCCTCGACTTGGCACCTCGGACGGCAGACGGATCGGGACCTGCTTTTCTGAAGGCCAGGCGCAGCATGCTCGTGCTGCTGGGGCTCGTGTCGATGTTCAATTATATCGATCGCACGGTCCTGTCCGTGCTGCAGGAACCGATCAAACGCGAGCTTCACCTGAGCGATGCGCAACTGGGGCTGCTCACCGGGCTGGCGTTTGCCTTGTTCTATGCGACGCTATCACTGCCGATCGCCCGGCTGGCAGACCGAATGAACCGACGCAACATCGTCGCCGCCTCTCTGGCAACGTGGAGCGCAATGACGGCCTTGTCGGGCCTCGCCACGGGCTTCGGCTCGCTGGTGGCGTTCCGGATCGGCGTGGCGCTGGGCGAGGCCGGATCGGTGCCCGCATCCCACTCGATCATCGCCGACTATTATCCGCCCGAGAAGCGAGTGACGGCGGTGGCGCTCTGGGGGCTCGCGCTGCCGGCCGGCATCATGCTCGGATACGCGTCCGGCGGCTGGATCGCGGCGGCGCTCGGCTGGCGGCTTGCGTTTGTCGTAATCGGGCTCGCCGGGCTGGTGCTCGCACCGGTCGTGATGCTGCTGGTCAGGGAACCTGCCCGTACCATCTCCCGGGAGCGTTCCGGCGACGCTGCCAGCGTCCCGCTTGGCGTAGCGATCGGCGTGCTGTGGCGGCTGCGCACCTACCGTTACATGCTGGCCGGGACGACCCTTCACGCCTTCGCCCAATATGCGATGATGAGCTGGTCGGCGCCTTTCTACATGCGCGTCCATCACCTGCCGCTTGCCGAAGTGGCGTCCTGGCTGGCGTTGATGAACGGGCTCGGCGGTGCGCTCGGCATCTATCTGGGCGGTCGCCTCTCCGATGCCGCCGGGACGCACAGGCCGGCCGGCCGCGTCTGGGTGAGCGCGGTGGCCATGCTCCTGATGGTCCCGGCCGCTCTCGCCCAGTTTCTCGCGCCCTCGCTACCTGTTTCTCTGGCCTGCGGCTTCATCGCGACGATGCTGATGTTCTTCTACTACGGCCCGATCGTTGGCGTGCCGCAGTCGATCGTGCCGGCCCGTACGCGAGCGCTTACCTCGGCTGTCACCTTGCTTGTCTTCAACCTGTTCGGGCTCGGGCTCGGACCCGCAGTGACGGGAGCGCTCAGCGATCATCTGGCCGCGAACAGCGCGATACAGGATACGTCGCTCCGCTATGCCCTTGCCATCGTCGTCCTGTTCTCGGTTGCCGGCGCGCTGAGCATTGGCTGGGCAAGCCGCTTCTACGAGGCCGAACTGCGTGAACGTTGACGACATGCCGGCCGGAAGAGGGAGACGCGCTTTGTCCGTTTGCCTGCGATCCTGTTTACTGGCCTTCGCTTGCCTGCCTGCCACGCCATTAACGGCGCAGGCGCTCGAAAAGAGCCCGACAACGGAGCAGCTATTCGCGCGACCGAGCGCGGATCCATACGTGCTGGCCGTCCGCGCGATCGTGTGGGGCTATCCGCTGGTGCGCGCCGCCGAGCTCAGGGAAAAGTCGACGCAGCCCGATCGCCCGTACGCGCCGCGTCCGCCGACAGTGGCAACCGCGCCGATCAACCATCTGGGCCTGGCGCGCGCGCTCGCCGATCCCGACACGAGGATCGGCGTCGCGCCAAACAACGACACGCTCTACGCGCTCGCCTTCCTCGACACGGCGGCAGGTCCCTTCCAGCTCGACACCCCGGATTTCGGCGACCGCTACTACGTCTTCCAGTTTGGCGACGCGGATAGCGAGACCCGGCAATCCTTTGGTCAGAGCAGTCATGGTCGGCGCCTGCCCCCGATCTTCATCGTCGGTCCGGCATATAGCGGAAGCGTGCCTGCGGGCGCGCTTCTCGTCCGGAGCCGACAACGCTATCTGATGGTGGCCGGCCGCATCCTCACCGACGGAGCGGCCGATCTGCCGCGCGTGCACGGGCTTCAGGATCGCATCCGGCTCACGAAATGGCTCGCGCCCGGGCATCTCGTCGAGCCGCCGATCACACCGCAACGCCGACTTCCGGACGGGCCTGCCGGCGATCCCCTCCGTTGGCTGGCCCGTCTGGGCACCGTTCTGCGCGATTGGCGAACCGAGCCGGACGACGCCGCCCTGGCCGCGTCCCTGCAAGCGATCGGCCTCGCCTCGACCGCGGGCTTCCGTGAACAGGATCTGAGCCCGAAGGTGCGGGAAGAGGTCCGTCGGGGCGTTCGGGACGGTCTTGCCGCAATCGCGGCGAAGACGCGCGCGTTGGGGGCCGTCAAGAACGGCTGGTCGACCAATTATGCTGGATCCCGCTTCGGGGGCGACTATCTTCTTCGCGCCGCGGTAGCGATGGATCAGATCTACGTCCTCGACAGGAAGGAGGCGCTCTATCCCGTCGCCCATCGCGACGGACATGGGCACCCGCTCGATGGCCGCACGCGCTACACGATCTGCTTTCGCCGGCAGGATCTTCCACCGGTGAACGCCTTCTGGTCGATAACACTCTACTACGCCAAAGGCTTCCTCGTGCCGAACGCGCGCAGGCGGTATTCGATTGGCGACCGGACGCCGGGCCTGACCTACGGCAAGGACGGCTCGTTGAGAATCCATGTGCAAAGCGATGACCCCGGAGCGGCCGGGCGATCGAACTGGCTGCCTGCCCCAGCCGAAAAGTTCATGCTGATGATGCGTCTGTACCGGCCCAGGCCTGACGCAATGGATGGTCAATGGCACCCACCCGCGATCATGCCAAGCGCCGTGGCGAAGGGCGACGGCGCGGAAGCGTGCGGCGCTCCTTAATCCATCGGAAAATGGTCAGGCGGCGAGCACCGCTCTCGCTGCGATCGCGCCGCCATGCAACCGGGACAGCAACAGCACCCGACGCAATCCGCGTCCCACCGCAAGTTCGTCGGTCACCCCCATGCCGCCGTGCAGTTGCACCGCGTCCTCGGCGAGCTTGAGCGCCGCATCGCAAACATAGGCTTTGGCTGTCGCTACCGCGCGCAACCGCCGTTGCTCCTCGACCAGTGCGGCCTTCAGTAGCAGCGAGCGGCACTGCTCCAGCGAGGCGTAGAGCCGCGCGCAACGATGCTGCACCACCTGGAAGCTGGCGATGGGTTTTCCGAATTGATGCCGTTGCCGAACATAATCGAGGGTCAGGTCGAGCAAGGTCGCCATCGATCCGACCATCTCCGCCACCACCGCCAACTCCGCGAGAGCAACGGCCATCGCCAATGCCTCTGACCGGATCGGCAACGGCTCGGTTGCCGTATCCTGGAAACCGAGATGTGCCGCCATGCTGCCGTCGACCAACCGCACGGGCATTCGTACCACACCCGGCGCGGCCGCATCTATCAGCAGCGCCCCGCCGCCTTCCGGCACGACAACGAAGGCGGCGGCATCCATTCCCTCGCGCACGATGCCGGCAGAACCAGACAGCCGCTCTTCGCTGACCACCCCTCCCCGGGCAAAGGCGAGCAACGCTGTCCCCTGCGCCAGCGGCTCGGCCCAGCGCTGACCCGCCTTGCTGCCGGCGATGGCGCGGCCGCACAGCACGATGCTCTCGGCGAGCGGGGTGATCGCAAGCGCCCGTCCCATCTCCTCGGCGACGATCATCACCTCCGCCGCGCCGCCGCCCATGCCGCCGGCTCCTTCCGGCAGCAGAAAGCCGAGCAAGCCGAGTTCGCCGAGCGCCCGCCAGTCCTCGCGCGACATCGGCAGCTTCGCCATGCTGCCCGTGTCATAGCGATCGGCAAGAAAGCGCCGGACCATTTCGCGCACCATCGCCTGCTCGTCCGTAGGCGCGAGGTTCATCGTCAAAGCACCTCGATGATCGAGGCGTTGGCGATGCCGCCGCCCTCGCACATCGTCTGCAGGCCGTAGCGCTGCCCGCGGGCCTTCAGGGCGTGGATAAGCGTCGCCATCAGTTTCGTGCCCGTTGCCCCCAGGGGATGGCCGAGCGCGATCGCGCCGCCGTTGACGTTGAGCTTTGCGGGGTCCGAATCCAGCGCCTTCATCCACGCCATCGGAATTGAGGCGAAGGCTTCGTTGACCTCGAACAGGTCGATATCTCTCATCGAGAGGCCGGCGCGTTCCAACACGCGCCGGGTTGCCGGGATCGGCTCCTCCAGCATGATCACGGGGTCGCCGGCCGTCACCGCAAGGTTGACGATCCGGGCGATCGGCGTGAGCCCATGCGCCTTCACCGCCGCTTCCGAGGCGACAAGGACGCCGCTCGCCCCGTCACAGATCTGGCTGGCCGTCGCGGCAGAGAGCGTGCCACCTTCACTCAGCAGCTTGACCGACCCGATCGACTCCAGCGTGGCTCCGGCACGCACCCCTTCGTCACGGTCGTGAACCGCCTGCTCGCCCCCGGCCGTGACGATCGGCACGGGCACGATCTCCTTGTCAAAGGCACCCGCCTCGATCGCCGCTGCCGCCTTGCGGTGACTGTCCAGCGCAAACCGGTCATGATCTTCGCGCGTGAAGCCGTATTTGTCGGCAATCGCTTGGGCGCCATGGAATTGGCTGAACATCTCTACGCCGTAACGCTTCTGGATGGATGCCGAGAACGGATTAAAGCCGATGCCACCCGCCTGGGCGAGCGTGATCGGAGACCCCATCGGCACGCGGCTCATGCTTTCGACACCCCCGGCGATGACGATGTCCTGAAGCCCCGACATCACCGCCTGCGCCGCGAAATGAACTGCCTGCTGTGAAGAACCGCACTGGCGATCGATGGTCACCGCCGGAACGCTGTCGGGAAGGTTGGAGGCAAGCACGATGTTGCGGCCGAAGGCAAAGGTCTGCTCGCCGACCTGACTGACGCAGCCTATGATCACGTCGTCGATCGCAGCGGGATCGACGCCCGCGTCGGCGACCAGCGCGTCCAGCACGAGCGCGCCGAGGTCGGCGGGATGCCAGCCGGCGAGGCGGCCATTGCGGCGGCCGCCAGCGGTGCGACGCGCGGAGACGATATAGGCTTCGGGCATGATGTGTCCTTTGATGGTCAAAGGCCGAGCGCGGCCTTGGCGATGACGGTGAGCTGGATTTCGCTCGTGCCGCCGAAGATCGACCAGGCGCGGGCGTTGAGATAGCGGGCGGCGGCTACCTGCGCCTCGGCGGGCCCGACCGGCGTCGGCATGCCCGCCCGGTAGAATGGCCGCTCGCTGGGAAGCTGGAGGCCGGCCATCCCGCAGGCGTCCAATGCCAGCATCTCGATCCCCTGCCGGATCTCGGAGGCGATGAGCTTGGTGGTGAGGCTGCGCGGGTCCGGATCAGCGCCGCTTTCGATCTCGACGAGCGTGCGCAATTCGGTCATTTCAAGCGCCTCCGCCTCCAACCGGAGGCGGATCGCGCGATCTGCCAACTCGCCGGAAAGGGGGCCTACCGCGCCCCGCAGCCGCGACAGGTCGGCAAGGAGAGCGGGCGCGAAGCTTGACCCGCCGCGCTCATTCTCCAGCAGGAACTTGGCGATGGACCAGCCCTGCCCTTCTTCGCCGACCCGGTCCGCGACGGGAACGCGCACCTCGTCGAGAAAGACCTCGTTCAGTTCGTGATCGCCGGACGCGCTGAGAATCGGCTGCACGGTTACGCCGGGCAGATCCATGTCGATCAAAAGGAAGCTGATGCCCTGCTGCGGCTTCACGCCGGGATCGGTACGGACGAGCGCGAACAGTCGGTTCGCGTACTGCGCCTGCGTCGTCCAGATCTTGTGGCCGGAAACCACGTAATGGTCGCCGTCGCGAACCGCACGGGTCCGCAGACTGGCGAGGTCAGAACCGGAACCAGGTTCGGAGAAGCCCTGCGCCCAGACATGTTGGGCGCTCCGTAGCCGCGGCAGGTAGTACGCCTGCTGCGCCTCGGTGCCGAAGGTGTAGAGTACCGGGCCGACGAGCTTCAGCCCCATGCCGGGCAGGATCGGCGCGCCAGCCTCGGCGCACTCCTTCTCGAAGATCCAGCGCTGGACAGGACTCCAGCCCGGCCCGCCGGCGCATTCCGGCCAGTGATAGACGAGCCAGCCCTTCGCCTCGAGGATCGCCTGCCACGGGCGGGCGATGTCGGGCTCGGCGAACACGCCCGAAGTAAGCGCCGCGCCGCGCCGCAGCTCGGGCGACAGCGACTGATCGAGAAAGGCGCGAACCTCGTCGCGAAAGGCGCGCTGCGCCGCGGTAAACGCAAGATCCATGGCTCAGCGCTCCACGATCGCGACGGCGGAAACGCCCGGGGCGCCATAGACGTGGCTGTAGCCAAGCCGCAGCTTGCCCGGTGCCTGGCGTGCACCCGCCCGGCCGATCAGCTGGACATAATTCTCGTACACCTGCCGAAGGCCCGAGGCGCCGATCGGCTCGCCGCAGGCAAGGCAGCCGCCGTCGGTGTTCACAGGCAGCGCGCCACCGATACGCGTTCGCTCTTCGGCGATCCACCCGGTCTGCTCGCCGTCAGCGCAGAAGCCGTTCTCGGCCATGTGCATGATCTCCGCGCCCGCCTCGGTATCCTGAAGCTGCGCGATGTCGATGTCCTCCGGCCCGACACCCGCCATCTCGTATGCGGCGCGCGCGGCAACCGTCGTCGGTGACCCGCCCCGCTCGACGTCGAGCGCGGGGGAAAAGACTTCGAACGACCCCGGCGGCCGCGTCCGAACCGCAGCGGCCCGCAAACGAACGGCCGGAAGGCCCAGCTCGCGCGCCTTCTTCCCGCTCGCCAGCACGAGGGCGACGGCACCCTCCCCCGGCGAGCAGAACATGAACTTCGTCAGCGGATCGCTGACCATCTGTGAATCGAGGATGGTGTCGAGATCCACCGCCTCGCGCCGCCACGCATGATCCGCCAGCACGCCGTTCGCGAACGCCTTTTCGGCAACCGCACCCAATGTGCGCGGGGTAATGCCATAAAGCGCCATGTAACGTTGGATCTTCATCGCGAAGAACTGGGTCGTCAGCATCAGCCCCGTCTCGCCATACCAGTCCGGCAGGCCCCAGTCAGCCGGCAGCGGCGAGAAGGATCCGCGCGGATGCTTGTCGAAACCAACCGCCAGTCCGAGGTCGAACGCGCCCGACTTGACGGCGCTGTAGGCCCCGAACATCGCCGAACCGCCCGTCGCGCAGCCGTTCGAGACATTGATGAAAGGAATGCCGGTCAGCCCCAGCTCGGAAACCATCGTGTCGGCATTGCCCGCCGCGTCCGATCCGCCGAACGCGAACTGGATGTCGGACCAGGCCAAGCCGGCTCGCTCCAACGCCTGCCGCACGGCGAACACGCCCTGCTGAAGCCCGGTCATCCCGGGCGTCCGGCCGAACGGATGGATGCCGGCGCCGACGATGAACACATCCTCGCTCATGCCGCCGCGCCTTCAGCGGGAGCGAATGCGAAAGTCGTGCTCGAAAGGCCGTCGGCCGCCGCGAATAGCAGCGGGACGAGCCGCATGGCCATGCCGATCGCCAGCGTTTCAAAAGCGACATCGGTCAGCCGACTTTCGACGATCAGAACCCCGTCGAGCTCGATATAACCGACGGCGTAGGGCTCGAATTCGTCGAGCCCGGCATAAGGAGGCGTTTTCGGGCGAAAGCGCTGGATTGTCCACGACCAGAGCCGACCGTGATTCGGGAGTGTGATGCGTTCGTAGCGCGCGTCGCTTTCAGGGCGTGCCGGGAACCGCACCCGGCCTGTCTCGAGCTCCCGGGATGCGATGAGGTGGATTCCGTCTGCCCCAAGGCAGATGAGATCGTTGGCAATGGGTGGCGGTGACAAGTCGGGCACGGTCTATCTCCTGCCCAACCCATATCGATCGACCGAGCGGTCGGCTTCTGACCATTGCGATAGCCTTAGCGGATCATGCCCAGAAAACCGAGTTGTGCCGCCTTGAACAGCGTCTGGTCGCGATTGACTGCGTCGAGCTTCACCGAGGCGGAGCGGATATGGAACCGCACGGTCGTCCGCTGGAGACCGAGGATCATGCCGATCTCGTCGTTTGTCTTGCCCGCTGCCGCCCAGCGCAGGCATTCCACCTCGCGCTTGGTCAACGATACGCCGGCGAGACCGGGTCGAGCCCTCTCGGTCACCTTCACATAGCTCTGCACGAACGCACGGGCGAGTACGGCCAAGGCGTCCGCTGCGTGCGCGTAGGCTTGGGACAGATCGTTCGTTTCCTTCTCCGGCGAGAGAAAGCTGGCAGCCGCGATCTGGCCAAAGGGAAGGTGGATCGGAACGACAAGCGCCGCAGCCGTCATGGCGCGGATGCGGAAATCGTGCAGATCGATCGCGTCCAGCAGCGGATTGGGCAGACGGGTATGAAAGCCGTGCCCATTGCACCAAAAGGGCTCTGCCTCGACCCTGCAGGCGTGGACGATCGGGGACGAAAGGGCGAGCTGCGGCGCCTCCCACCAGCGGGGTTCACCGCCGTGGAAGCCGAACACCTCGCTCGCCAGCACCGCACCCTCGCCGTCACGCATCGGCTCGCGCGAGGCAATGTTGTGCGTAACCGCGGTGCGGAGCCCGCACAGGCTCCTCACTGCGTCGCGGAGTGCCTCGGCTGCCGCGCGTATCCCCGCCGGCTCGCCAAAGCGGACGGCTGAAATCGTCTCTGGCAAAATCTGCATGGCGCGCCTTCGTCGGCCAGCGTCAGCCTTGAGTCAGACTGAGCCCGTTGAAGAAAGGGGTGCACAAGGCATCGGCTACTTCTTCGGGCGTCTTCTTCTTGGCCATTGGCGGATACCATTTATAGGCCCAGTTACACATGCCGAGAAACCCGAAGGTTGTCAGATCCGGATCGCACGGCCTGAAATGGCCGTTGTCGATGCCGTGTCTGATGATACTTCGGACCTGATCAAAGTAGGCGTTGCGCTGAGCACGGATATGGTTGCGCATCTTGCCCTCTAGGTCCTCGTAATGATCCATGAACGCTCGAACGTAACCGGGATGCTCCGCGATCTGGCGCAGAATGTCGATACACGCTGCGCGCAGGCGAACATGTGGATCGCCACCGTCATCCTTCTCCTGAAGCCCTGCAAGCAGCGCGCTCATGTGCGCATCATGCATGGCGAAGAGGATTGCATTCTTGCTGGGAAAATAATGGTAGAGTGTCGGCTTGCCGAGACCCACCTCGTCAGCCAGCATCTGCATGGATGTCTTGTGGTAGCCGACCCTGTCGAACAAGCTCGCACAATGACGAAGGATTTCACCGCGCTTCTCATCATGCGCCTCCGTCGTCTGCCGCTTCTTCGTCGTCGCTCGGGCCATACCAACTCAGTTCCTTGTTCTTGCCGCCGGACTCGCAATGGACGTCCCTATTGAACCAATGCTCCGCCATCGACGGCCAGCGATACGCCAGTGATGTAGGACGATTCATCGCAAGCAAGGAAGAGGATCGCTGCGACGATCTCATCCATGCTCCCAAAACGGCCCATCGGTATGCGCGAAATGCGGCGCCGGAACGCCTCTGCATCCGCGTAGGCCATGCGAGCGACCCCGCTGTCGATCGGCCCCGGATGAACCGCATTGCAGCGGATTCCTTCGGCTGCATGCTGCGCGGCAGTCACCTTTGTCAGCATCGCCAGTGCTGCCTTGCTGCGCGCATAGGCGGGATCCATGATTTGCGACTGGCCCAACCCGGCGACAGACGAGACGTTGACGATGGTGCCACCCCCCTGCGCGCAAAACGCCGGTAGGACAGCCTGCGTACCCAGGAAGCATCCCTTGGCGTTGACCTGCATCATTCTGTCCCACTCATCGGGTGTCCGATCGCCGATCTGCACCAAGCTCGACGCGACGCCGGCATTGTTGATGAGGATATCCACCCCGCCCCACATTGCCAGAATCCGGCCGACGGCAGCCGCCCAGCCGCCAGCGCTCGTGACATCAAGATGAATGGCGGCGACCTCGCCTTCGGCAGGTTCGAGGTCCGCAATCAGCACCCGCGCGCCTTCGGCCACGAACGCCTCGACGATCGAACGGCCCAAGCCCCCGGCTCCTCCAGTAACGATCGCGCGCTTGCCGGCAAGCCGCATGGCCCTCTCCAAATGTCCACTCGACCGTCCGGTCGGTCCTGCTTAAGGGTGAGGCCAACATCCTTTGAACGCAAGCAGGACCGGGCAAATTATGCAACTGGCGGGAAAAATTGCCTTGATCACGGGGGCGAGTTCCGGACTGGGCCGGCATTTCGCGAAGCTTGTCGCCCGCGAAGGCGCGACCGCTGTCGTCGCGGCCCGTCGCGCGCACGCATTGGAGATGCTGGCCGCAGAAATACGGGAGAGCGGCGGTGCCTGCATCCCGATTGAGATGGACGTCACTGATCCTGGCTCGGTGGCTAGCGCGTTCGCGTTCATCGAACGGGAAGCCGACGCGCCGCTCTCGCTCCTCGTCAACAATGCGGGGGTCGCACAGACTCGCGCTGCGCTTGACGTCACCGCGTCCGAATGGCGGCAGGTTCTCGACCCCAACCTCACCGGCGCCTTTTTGGTTGCCCAGCAGGCTGCCCGGGCGATGCATGACGGCGGCGGCACGATCGTCAACGTCGCTTCCATTCTCGGTGAGCGCGTTTCCAAGGGGCTCGCCGCTTATGCGGCCAGCAAGGCGGGCCTGATCCAGTTGACGAAGGCGATGGCGCTGGAATGGGCACCGCTCGGCATTCGGGTGAACGCGCTGGCACCCGGCTATATCGCGACGGATCTCAACCGCGACTTCTTCGCATCGACGGCGGGACAGCGGCTGATCGCCCGCATCCCGCAACGCCGGCTGGGCCAGATGAGCGACCTCGACGGACCGCTGATGCTGCTTTGCTCCGATCAGTCGCGATACATGACGGGGGCGGTGATCGCGGTCGATGGCGGCCACCTTGTGAGCGGCCTGTAGACGCAAGGAGCGATCAGGCGTCCATCGCGGTCGCGCCAATGACCCATGCCGAAAGCCCGGCAGTCGGCACCGCACAGATCACCGCCTCGGCAACCGCCTCCTCGCTCGCCCCAGCCTTGCGGGCGCCCTTCATATGGACGGAGGACCATTCGCTGTAATCGGCGACGAGTACCGTGACGAGCAGAAGTTCCGCGCTGATCGGCCCCAGCGCGGTGCCCGAGAGCGTCCCCTCGCGCATGAGATAGTATGCGTCGGCACCGAGCGGTTTGACGGCGAGAAGCTTGCCGAGCGACGGCGGCATTGTTCCGAAATAGTGGAGAAAGTTGGTCTCGGCGGCGCCGGGTTCCACCACAAGTTCCTCGTCCGGCCATTCGGGATCGACCGCCTCGGGAAACACCTCGCAGAAGATGCCATGATAGCGAAGCGCCGCGCCCTCGCCTCGCACGCTCGACAGGATCGCGACCGCGGCGGCAGCCTCGAGCTCGGTGAGCCCGGAATCGCGCGCTGCGGCGAGTTCGCGCCTCGCGAGCTCGCAATATCCCTTCACGACAGCGGCGCAGGCCACGAACAGACGCTTGATACGCGTCGGCAACGCGCCATCGGTTTCGATAATTGTGCGCCAGCGACGGAAGCCTGCCACCGTCTTGGGCGCATCGCGCCGCAGAAGACCGAGGCTTGCGAGCGGAGGCAGAAGATCGGGCATCGTCTCTCCAATATTCTCTAGACCGTCCGGTCGGCTTGCTCTTGCTATTCGCCTCTCCGAAAGACGTCAATCGGGTCTGACGCTGTTGACGTCCGACCGGACGGTCGATTACGTTCGAGACTGGACTCCCTTCCGGGCACAATCCGGACAGCAGCAGAGGAACGGCTCCCGATGATGGACTTTTCCGGGAAGACGGCGGTGATAACCGGCGCCGGCAGTGGCATCGGCGCCGCCCTCGCAAAGATCGCCTCGACGGAGGGGATGAATCTCGTGCTTGCAGACATCAACCTCGCCGATCTCGAAAGCGTCGCCGATAGCCTCTCGGCCCCCGCGATCGCTCTTCGACGGACGGATGTCGCCGATGCAGCTGCCGTGCAGTCTCTCGCAGATCTCGCATGGGAGCGTTTCGGTGAGGTTTCGCTTCTGTGTAACAATGCAGGCGTTGTACCCGGCGGCCGGCATCGACTCGTCTGGGATTTCACGCCGCAGGACTGGCGCTGGGCGTTCAGCGTCAACGTGGACGGCGTGGTCAACGGCATCCGCAGCTTCGTGCCGCGGATGATAGCCGAAGGACGGTCGGGCCACGTCCTCAATACCGCTTCGGTCGCCGGCTTCGTCAGCGGCGCGGGATCGGCCGTGTATGGCGCGTCGAAGCATGCCGTCGTTCGCATCACGGAGGCGCTTTATGCCGGCCTCCGCGACGTGCGGGCACCGATCGGCGTGACGATGCTTTGTCCCGGGCTCGTCGCGACCCGCATCTACGAGGCGGAACGATCCAGGCCCGATCATCTGCGCTCAGCCGGAGGGCGCCCGGAAGAGGCAGAAGCGCTTCAGTCCATTGCCGACAATCTCTACCGAAATGCGCCGTCGGCCGATCAGGTTGCCGCCCAAGCGTTCGAGGGCATTCGCAATGATCAATTCTACGTGTTCACCTCCGATCGCTTCGACGAGCCGATCCGGGAGCGTGCGGACGCCATATTGGCGCGCCGTAACCCCCATTTCGAAAGCCTGCTAGCGCTGAGCAAGGGCGATGCCGGCATGGAGGACGAGGCCGCATGAGCCGGCTCCAAGGCAGGATTGCGCTGGTCACAGGTGCCGCCTCCGGCATCGGCCTTGCTACGAGTCTCCGCTTTGCGCGCGAGGGCGCGACCGTTCTTCTGGTCGATCGCAACGACGTGGCTTTACGTGCGGCACGGGCCGCCCTCCCGGAGGATGGGCATGAAACTGTCGTTCTGGACGTGACCGACGAAAAGGGCTGGATAGCGCTTGCGGAGCGCATCGCCGCGCGCTTCGGTAAGCTCGATGTCCTCGTGAACAATGCCGGGTTCGGAAAGTTCGGCTCGATCGCGGACACGACGCTCGACCAGTGGCGGTCGATCATCGCGGTCAATCTGGACAGTGTCTTCCTCGCCACGAAATATATGTTGCCGCTGCTCGCAGCATCGGGCCGCGGCGCGATCGTCAACATGTCCTCGATCCGCGGCATCGTCGGGGCGCCGAACACCGGCTCCTACTGCGCCGCCAAGGGCGGAGTCCGGATGTTCACGAAAGCAACGGCGCTGGAATGCGCGGCCATTGGCAACGGCGTTCGCGCGAACTCGATCCATCCCGGCCATATAGCGACCCCCCTCACCGCTCCCGCCTATACGGATCGCGAGATCGCGAGAACATTGCTGGCGGATGTCCCGCTCGGCAGGATCGGCGAGGCGGACGAGATCGCTGACGGCATCCTGTTCCTCGCCAGCGACGAGTCCCGTTACATGACCGGTGGGGAAATCGTCATCGACGGAGGAAGTACCGCGCAATGACCGATCGTGCGCTCGCCATCGCGGCGAATGTCGAGACCTTCGTCAGGGAGGTCATCGTTCCTTACGAAAAGGACGAGAGGCTGGGATATCATGGTCCAAGCGACGAGCTCGTCATGGAATTGCGGGCGAAAGCGCGAGAAGCGGGCGTTCTGACCCCCCACATCCTCGCCGACGGTTCGCATCTGACGCAGCGGGAGACCGCCACCGTCCTCACGCGGAGCGGCCTTTCCCCCCTTGGCCCACTCGCGTGCAACACCGCCGCACCCGACGAGGGCAACATGTACCTTCTTGGGAAGGTCGGCACCCCCGATCAGAAGGCACGCTTCCTCGATCCGCTCGTGCGGGGCGAAGCGAGGTCGGCCTTCTTCATGACGGAACCTGCCGAGGATGGCGGCGCGGGATCCGATCCCTCGATGATGCAGACGGCCTGCCGGCTCGACGGCAATCACTGGATCATCAATGGCCGCAAGAAATTCATCACGGGTGCCGAGGGTGCGCGCGTCGGCATCGTCATGGCGAAGTCAGACGATGGCGCCTGCATGTTCCTGGTCGACCTGCCCGACCCGGCGATCCGCACCGTGCGCATCCTCGACACCATCGACAACTCCATGCCGGGCGGCCATGCAGAGATCGACATTGTCGACCTGCGCGTGCCTGCCGACCAGATGCTGGGAGCGAGCGGCGAGGGATTCAAATATGCGCAGATCCGGCTGAGCCCCGCGCGCCTCTCGCACTGCATGCGCTGGCGGGGACTGGCAATCCGGGCCAACGAGATCGCCATCGACTATGCATGCCGGCGCTATGCGTTCGGTAAGCCGCTCATCGACCATGAGGGCGTCGGCTTCATGCTGGCCGACAATCTGATCGACCTGAAGCAGGCCGAGACGATGATCGACTGGTGCGCGAGCATCCTCGACACGGGTTCGCTCGGCACGGCGGAAAGCTCCATGGCAAAGGTGGCGGTGTCCGACGCGCTGTTCCGCGTCGCAGACCGGTGCGTGCAGGTGATGGGCGGCACCGGCGTTTCCGGCGACACGATCGTCGAGCAGGCATTCCGGGAGATCCGCGCCTTCCGCATCTATGACGGACCGACCGAGGTCCACAAATGGAGCCTGGCCAAGAAGATCAAGCGCGATTGGAAAGCAGCACAGGCATGAGGCAGAAGCATCACCGGCGCCTCCTTCGCGCGGCACTCGCTGTTGCGCCGCTCTGCTGCGCAACAGCGGGATATAGCCAGATTCCGAGCTTCGCCGCGCCCGAAGCACCCGTCACGGCCGCTGGCTATGGTGCCGACCTGCTGCCGAAAGACGTCGAGGGCCGGGCGGACCTGCTGAGGACGACGGCGTTCGACGCCACGATCTACGGCATGGCCGCCTACCTTCAATATGAGCAGCTCTACCGGCAGGTCTTCGACCGCCACTCCCCCATGTTCACGGGCTTTAGTCGCTTCGCGCACGAGCGAGATCTTGCGGGTCCGGATTATGCGACGTTCAAGGTGCCCAACACCGATACGCTGTACTCGAATGCCTGGATCGATCTTACCAGGGGCCCGGTCGAGATCCAGATCCCGGCAACGCAACTGAAATACTTCACGCTCAACATCTTCGATATTTTCGGCAACCCGAGCAATCTGAGCAATCGGACTGTCGGCAAGGAGGGCGGCCGCTTCCTGCTGGTCCCCCGCGGCTGGCAGGGCACGGCAGCGGAAGGCGTGACCGTCTACCACGCAGCGACTCCCCAGCTTTGGATTCTGATGCGCGTCTTCGCGCAATCGGAAAAAGAGGTTCGGGTCGCCCGCGCCTTCCAGGATGCGGTCAGGATCATCCCTCCAGCCGACGATGCGGCGGAAACGAAGGAGCCCATGATCGCGCCCCCGCTTCCGGGCGCCGGCGCCACGGCCTTTCTCGGGGCGCTGGACTACATTCTGCGGATCAATGGCTGCCAGGCTGGCGAGGAGGCGCTGGTGTCCCGCTTCCGACCTCTTGGTATCCTGGCCGACCGCCCGTTCGATGCCGCGTCTCTCGACCAGGCTGCACGCATCGCGATCGAAGCAGGATATGCGGAGGCGCTCGCTCTTATCACCAAATCCAGGTCGCGGCTTGGCGAGCCGACCGGAACCGGATGGATGAAGGTGAACAAGGGGATCTACGGATACAACTATCTGCGTCGTTCCGTAATCAACATGGCGGGTCTCGGCGCGAATGTCCGAGAAGAGAATGCGTCCTATACGACTTTCGTGGACGGCAGCGGGGCGCCGCTGGATGGAGCAATATCCCGCTACACGCTGCGCCTGCAGACGCCGCCACCCGTCAACGGCTTCTGGTCGGTCACGCTCTATGATGCAAAGACCTTTGCGCTCTATCCAAACCCGCTCCGCCGCTATCTCGTGAGCGATCGCACCAAGGGGCTGAGGGTAGCGCCTGATGGATCGGTGCGAATCCACCTGCAACATGCACGGAGCGTCAAAGAGAACTGGCTGCCGGCGCCCGCCGGACCCTTCTTCGTCGTAATCCGAGCCTATAGTCCCAAGCCGGAGATGCTGAACGGTCAGTGGCTGCCACCGGCGATTGCCGCAGATGGAACTGCGAAGTGACGACGCGGGCAAACGCCGATAGCGGAACCACGGCGGTCCGACCCGGCTATGAACTCGACCTCGCCAGATTGGACGCCTGGATGCGCGGCCACGTGTCGGGCTATGCGGGGCCACTCAGCGTGGAGCAGTTCCGGGGCGGTCAATCCAACCCGACCTACAAACTGGTCACCCCGGAGCAGAGATACGTCCTGCGCAAGCAGCCGCCCGGCCAACTGCTGAAGGGCGCCCACGCGCTCGATCGCGAGGCCAAGGTTCTGACCGGGCTCGCCCAGGCGCACTTTCCCGTGCCTGCAGTTCACGGCCTCTGCACCGACCCGGCAGTTTTAGGCACGATCTTCTACGTGATGGACATGGTCGAAGGTCGCATCTTCTGGGATGCGACGCTGCCGGGCATGGTGCCGGAAGAGCGTTCCGCCATCTTCGATGCCATGAACGCGACTATTGCCGCGCTGCACAGCATCGACTTCGGCACGATCGGGCTCGGCGATTATGGTCGGCCGGGAAACTATTTCGCCCGGCAGATCGCGCGCTGGTCGGATCAATATTTCCGCGACGCCGAGGCCGGCCGCGATTCCGCCATGGATCGTCTCGTCGAATGGCTTCCCGCGCACATTCCGCCAGGCGCCGAGACAAGCATCGTGCACGGCGACTTCCGCATCGATAATCTCATCTTCCACCCCACCGAGCCGCGGGTCCTCGCGGTACTCGACTGGGAGCTTTCTACCCTCGGCCATCCAGGCGCGGATTTCGCCTATAATGCCATGATGTACCGAATGCCGCCGCACATCGTGGCAGGGCTTTCGGGATCGGACCTGGGCGCGCTCGGCATCCCTGATGAGTCGTCCTATCTCGCTGCCTATTGTCGCCGGCGCGGGCTGACCGACATGCCGGGCTATGATTTTTACGTCGCCTTCAACTTCTTCCGGTTGGCGGCGATCTTTCACGGCATAAAGGGGCGGGTCATTCGCGGGAACGCCTCGTCGGCGCAGGCGCGCGAGCGGATTGCGGCTCTTCCCGAGCTTATGCGGCTTGCGTGGGCGCAAGCCGAAAGAGCAGGCGCAAAATGATCGGACCGGCCATAACGCTCGAAAGGTCCGGAGACGTCGCATGGCTTATGCCGGCTCCCGCTTGGCACCAACGACAACCAGGGCCGGATCTTCACCAATGGGCGTGGCAGCGTGTTCACCTATGACCGCTTCACCACCGTCGATGTGAGGGCGCGTATCCGGCAAACGGCGAACGACAAGTCCCGGGTCGAGGCGGCGAACATGTTCGCCATCGCCTACGACCTCGAGCGCACGCTCAACATTCTTGCGATCCCAGCATGAACATTGGCCCCATCCCAGCCAAGATGGGGCAGGCAGGACACTCAACCCATCGTCGGAATGACGAACGCGTTGCCGCCGTCGGGCGACCCGTCGGGCCAGCGCTGGGTCACCGTCTTCACCTTCGTGAAGAACTTGACCCCCTCCATGCCGTGCTGGTTGGTGTCGCCGAAGGCCGAGCGCTTCCACCCGCCAAAGGTGTGATACGCCACCGGCACCGGGATCGGCACGTTGATCCCGACCATCCCGACGTTCACCCGCGCCGCGAACTCGCGCGCGGCATGACCGTTGCGCGTGAAGATCGCGACGCCATTGCCGTACTGGTGATCGCTCGGCAGCTTCACCGCTTCCTCGAAGCTCCCGGCGCGCACCATCTGCAGCACCGGACCGAAGATCTCCTCCTGGTACGTGCGCATCTGCGGCGTCACCCGATCGAACAGTGTCGGGCCGATGAAGAAGCCCTGCTCATGCCCCTGGAGCGAGAAGCCACGGCCATCCACCACCAGCTCGGCACCCTCGTCGACGCCCATCTGGATATAGTTCTCGATCTTCGCACGGTGCGCCGCGGTTACGACCGGGCCGTAATGCGCCTCGGCATCGGTCGACACGCCCACGCGCAGCGCATCGATTGCGGGAAGCAGTTTCGCGCGCAGAGCATCGGCGGTCTTGTCGCCCACCGGCACCACCACAGGCAGCGCCATGCAGCGCTCGCCCGCCGAGCCAAACGCCGCGCCGGCCAGATCGTTGACCACCTGGTCGAGGTCCGCGTCGGGCATGACGATGCCGTGATTCTTGGCTCCGCCCATCGCCTGCACGCGCTTTCCGGCCTCCACCCCGCGCCGATAGACATAATGCGCGATGTCGGACGAGCCGACGAAGCTCACCGCCTTGATCTCGGGATGATCGAGGATCGCATCGACCATCTCCTTGTCGCCCTGCACCACTTGCAGCACGCCCTCTGGCAGGCCTGCCTCGAGCATCAGTTCGGCGAGGCGCACCGGTACGCTCGGGTCGCGCTCGCTCGGCTTGAGGATGAATGCATTGCCGCATGCGATCGCCACGCCGAACATCCACATCGGGATCATCGCCGGGAAGTTGAACGGGGTAATCCCCGCCACCACGCCCAGCGGCTGGCGCATCGAATAGACGTCGATGCCGGGCCCGGCACCCTGGGTATATTCGCCCTTCAGCACATGAGGGATGCCGCAGGCGAACTCGATCACCTCCAGCCCGCGCTGGATGTCACCCCTGGCGTCGGCGACAACCTTGCCATGTTCGGACGAGAGCAGATGCGCCAGCTCGTCCATATTCTTTTCGATCAGCGCCTTGAAGTTGAACATGACGCGCGCGCGGCGCTGCGGGTTGGTCGCTGCCCAGCCGGGCTGGGCCCTGAGCGCATTGGTCATCGCCGCATCGAGATCGGCCTGCGCGCCGAGAGTCACCTGCGCCTGCACCGCGCCGGTATTGGGGTCGAATACGTCCGCCCGACGCGTACCCGTCCCGGCCGTCGCCGCATTGCCGATGAAGTGCGAAATCTCACGGACCGCCGTCGCCATCTCAGTCTCTCCTTCAGGCGAGAGTGATGCGCCTTCACACCTCATGCCGGCAACCCATCGACATGCAGGTCGAGTCTGCATATTTGCAGGTGATGGACTGGAGCGACCTGCCGATCTTCCTTGCGATCGCACGCACCGGCCAACTCACCAAGGCCGCGCACGCGCTGGAAATCGATGCGACCACCGCGGGCCGTCGCCTGCGCCGCCTCGAACGATCGCTCGGCGAACGGCTGTTCGAGCAAGGCCCTGACGGCCAGTCGCTTACCCCCGCCGGAGAACGCCTGCTGACTCAGGCGCGGGCGATGGAGCGTGCCGCCGCCGCGATCGGCAGCCGCGACGCAGGCGGCCCGGTGCGCGGTACGATTCGCGCGAGCGTATCCGAGGGCTTTGGCACCTGGTTCGTCAGCCGGCATCTGGGCGAACTCGCGGAGGCGCATCCGGGACTTGCCGTCGATCTTGTCGCCACCAGCGGCTTCCTCAATCCGACACGGCGCGAGACCGATGTCGCGGTGCTGCTCGCCCGGCCCCGCCGTGGCCCGCTGCTCACGCGGAAGCTCGCCGACTACGGCCTGCGCCTCTACGCGTCGCGCGCCTATCTCGCTGCGCACAAACCGGTCGTCACGCCCGATCAGCTCCGCGAGCATCGTCTGATCGGCTACGTCCCCGACATCATCTATGCGCCCGAGCTGCGCTATCTCGACGAGATCCCCGGCGCTCCCGAGCCGCAGCTCCGCTCGTCCAGCATTAATGCTCAGTACCGCATGACCACGGCGGGCGCAGGCATCGCCGTGCTCCCCTGCTTCATCGGCGATGCGGATCGCAAGCTGGCACGCGTCATTCCAGATATCCGTATCCGCCGAAGCTTCTGGCTGGTGACGCATGAGGAGACGCGCCATTTTCCGCACGTCGCGGCGTTTGCCGGCTGGCTCGCCGCGCTCGCCGCGCGGCATCGCACCGAACTGGAGGGTTAACGCTCAAGTGCCGCAACAAACCGGCATATGTCTTCAAACCAACGGGACCGTCCTGCCGGATAATTGAACCATTTGCCGCAACACCTGCTTCATGCATCTCGGCAAGGAACTGGTCGAGCGCTTCTCCGGAACCCCTCAATCCGAGCGCCTTTCGCGGTCGCGCGTTCACGGTGTGGGCCACTGCTTCAAGTTCATCTGTCAATTTTCGGCTGAAATCGATTCCTTTGGGGAAGTATTGGCGTAGCAGCCTAACCTGATGTCCGCGGAACCGGGTGCAGCTCGGAAAGTCCCGCACCTTTACAGGTTCACGGCCCGATCGCTCAAGCTCCGCCATGACGTCGGGCATCATTCCGCGCCGCCGACGCCGTAGCGTGGACCGGACGACGCCGCAGGCAAAAGCGCCTTCAATCGGGCGACAACGCCCGCATAGCGCGGATCAGACGCGAGATTGGACGCTTCTCGAGGATCCCGATCCTCATCGTAGAGTTCCGCACCAAGATTGCCCTGCTCCCACTCAGTGTAACGCCAGCGATCGACGCGAACGCTTCGACCGCCCTGCACCTGGCTGAACGCTGGATGCCCCCATGCTTCCGACGCGGGTTTTTGCAGGAGGGGTTTCAGGCTGCGGCCTTCGAGCCCTTCCGGCTTTGGCAGCCCGGCAACGTCCGCCAGGGTTGGATAAAGGTCCACCAGTTCGACCATCTTCCTCGAAATGCGCCGGTTTCCTTTCGCACCGGGCATGTTGATGATGAGCGGCACGTGGACCGATCCCTCGAACAGCATCTGCTTTTCCCACTGGCCGTGCTCGCCAAGCAGGAAGCCATGATCGCTGGTGAAGACGATGATGGTGTTTCGATCCAGCCCAAGCGGCTTCAACGCATCGAGCACGCGCCCGACCTGTGCGTCCATGAAGGAGGTGGCGGCATAATATGCGCGCACGAAGCTGCGCTGTTGATCGGCCGTCAGGTTCATGTTCTGAAATCCGACAAGCCCGTATGAAGCAGGCAGCACCCGGGCCAAATGAGCCCGATCCTCGGGCCGATAGTCAATCTTGGCCAAAGGATACATGTCGAAATATTTCTTGGGGGCAACTTCCGGAACATGGGGGCGATAGAAGCCGGCGGCGATGAAGAATGGCTTGTCCCGATGCTGCTTGAGCATGGCAATGGTTTCGGACGCGACCTTTCCGTCGGTCTGCTCCTCGTCCGCGCCTTCATCCGCCAGGAAAGCGAGCGCGCTTCCCAATCTTCCTGAAGGGTGAGGATTGAGGATAGTCATCCGGCCGTCCCGTTCGTTGATCTTGTCGCGGCCCGCCGGATTGACCACCTGATCCCACGATCGCTTGTCATCGGGGCCGCTGGTGCCGATGTCTCCGGGGACGCCCTGATGGAAAATCTTGCCGACTCGCCCAGCGAAATAGCCGTTCCGGCGAAAATACTCCGGCAGGGTCACGACGTCCGGCATGATGTCTCGGAACTTGGTCTTTAAATCCCACACCCGCGTCGTGTCAGGCCGCCGTCCCGTCAAAAACGAAGCGCGGCTCGGTCCGCACCAGGGATATTGTGCGTAAGCGTTGGCAAAGTTGACCGATCGCCGCGCAAGCCGGTCAAGATTGGGTGTGCGCACATCCTTGAACCCTGTCGCACTCGTCCGCGTGTTCAGATCGTCCGCGATGAGGAAAAGGACATTCATGGGTTGCCGCTGCGGCCGCGATGGCGCTTCGGCCTTGGCCACGGCAGGCTGCGGCAGCGCACAGGGCGTTAGCATTAGCGCCATCACCCCCGCCTGAACGCAAAAGCGGCACCTCCGCTTTCCATCAGTCATGCTTCATCGATCCTTGCTGACCGAGACGGGATCTGGCCAAACCTTCGCAAACCCGCATCGGCGGTGAAAGCCCCGGCAAAGATCTTCCCCGTCGGCAGCGTCACGACGGCAGTCGGACCGTGACGGACCAGCGCAGTGGAAGGGCAGTCTCCCACCAGGCAGGGGACAGGAGCGCCGAATTGAGCGGCGCTATCGGCCGGAGCCGGCCCCGCAGACCCAAGCCAGCGCCCTTTTCCGGTCCGACCTATAAAGAGGCGGCCACAAGTGTCGTGCGTTGTGGCAGCCCATGACAAACGCCTTCCCCATGACGCCAGGAGGCGCCAATGCTCTGCCGAAATGCGGTTTGCCGTTCGGACGTACCGAAATCCCCGGCGCACCTTTGCGGGGACAATGTAGCGGTAATTTGCAGAGACAGCTGCCGCTTGTGGCCTTCGCACACATCTGCTTGTCGTTGCCCCCGTGCGCGATGCAAACAATTCTGCGCCATCGCAGGTCGTTTCGAACTCAGGTCATTCGCTGACATGCCCACTGCGCGCTTTCAAACAAAGCCCCTCGCCTCTCCGCATGAGCGCCCGTTCATCATCCGAGATGTCGGATCGCTGCCGCTCGACCGCGGACATGGATTCTGGAAGAGAGAATGGCAGGCGCCCGCAGACCCCGCTCCGGCCCGATATGATGTCGAACAGCGCCGCATCGCTGGTGCCGAAATTGACGAGAATAGCCCTGGTATATGGCAGGAGATCCGTCAGCACGGCCGGTCGATCCATCTCCACCGCCAGAATTACGGGAACGTGGGAGGCCGCCTGCTTAACCGCGGCCACCGACGGATCTCCGGCGCGAAAGTCCAGCCGCCCCTCATGCTGCCGCGAGCCGAAAAAATGATAGGGGTGCAGCTTTTCATAGGGTGCGGCAGTACGTACCAGTGCGATTTCGGCGTCCGCTGGATCGTTCACGACCGTGTAGCCCGCCGCCTGTGCACCGCGCGCATCGACGCCGTAGAGCCAGATTTTCGTCTGGTGCCGCAACGGTATCAGTCCGTCTACGTTGCGCAGCAGGATCTGGCTTTGCCGCTGCGCCATATCTGCTTCGTGCTGCCATTCGGAATTGCCCACGAGTTTTCCAGCAGCCTGCTCGTCGACATAGGGTGTGTCGAACAGCCCGAGGCGAAACTTCAGCGACAAGATGCGTCGCGCCGATTCGTCGATGCGCGCCTCCGTAATCACGCCGCTGCGCACCGCCGCGAGGATGGGTACGGCCTCGTCCACGCCCCCGAATTGGTCGATACCGGCATCGATGCCCTTTGCGAAGCGTTGGGTAACGGTCAGTTTCTCGACGCCCCAGGGCATGCCGATGGTCGCTGGCATTTGCGGATGTTTCGCGCTTGGCGCCACGCAGTCATCCGGGCAGTCGCGCGTGATCGACCAGTCCGATACGACGATACCCCGATAGGCTTTTTGTCCGCGGAGAAGACCGGACAAGAGCTGCTTGTTGAAACCGGCACCGACCGGTTCGACCGGCTTTCCGGCTATCCTGACGTCATGCAGAGCAACATAGGTCGGCATGACGCCCTCGCTCCTGGCGGCAAGCGGGCCATCGAACGCGCGGACATGGTCGGCGAAGGACGCGTCGCTCAGGGTGACGTTGCGGCCATAATGATTGTGACCGTCAAATCCTTCCGGCTCGGCGCCATAGCCGACCCAATGCTTCACGACCGTCGCGACGCCGTCGAGCCTGACACCGGACGTGCCCCCTTGGAATCCTTCGACATAGGCACCCGCAAGACGGGAGATGGTCTCGGAATCGGAACCGAACGTGGCTGAAAAGCGCGACCAGCGTGGTTCGCTGCCAACGTCGGCCTGCGGAGACAGCGCCATATGGATGCCGACCGCGCGATACTCCTGTCGCGCGATGTCGCCGAAGCGACGGACGAGATTGGCGTCCCCGAGCGCTGCGAACCCCAATGTGTCCGGCCAAAGTGTGAAGCTGCCTCCGGTCGTGCTGGCACCCAATGTCGCCTGGAAATGGTGACGCGGGTCGGTGCTGATCGTGACCGGAATGCCGAGGCGCGTGCCCTCGGCCAGTTTCTGCACCATATTGTTCTGATGGGCGAACGCCGCAGGCGCCACCACCAGGCGCGTGATGAAGCTGTTGATCTTGCCGTCTTCGATCATAGCCCGCACGCGCGGCATGTCATAACCGGTCGACGATACGCCGATCGCCGAGCCTTCCGCCCGCAAGCTCGCATGAACCATCAGGCCGACTTTCTCCTCGATCGTCATCCGTGCGATCAGGTCATCGACACGCTCCTCGACCGACAGACGCGCGTCCTCGTAGCGATCGAGCAGGCCGTTCCGGTTGAGGTCACGCCATTGGACAGCTTCCGAGGACGCACCGGCCGGCGGGGCGACCGATGCCAGCAATCCTGCCACCGCCATCGGACCCAATCGGAAGCGCCCATGCTGCGCCGTCCAGATCATAACTCTCCCCCCGTTTATGCCAAGCGATTTGATGTAGCGCTATATTGATTATGCCCGCGAAGTGGGCAAGACTGCATTTTGACACGGACGCAGCATTTGGAACGGCGGACCGAGCGGCGCCACAGCGTGGTGCCAGGGACTGACGATCAGAGAGGACGGGATGATAAATCAACGCAAGCGCCGGTTCCTGCAGGCGAGCGCGGCTGCCGCCGTCGTGGCTGCGCTTCCAGGCTATGCACACGCTGTAGACTATGTGAAGCGTGACCCGCGCAAGCGCCACAATCTGCTGCTTATCACCTCCGACGATGTGGACTGGTCAGCACTGGGGTTCATGAACGGACGGCGCGGCCTCACGCCCCATCTCGACGGGCTTGCAGCGCAAAGCCACGTTTTCGGGCAGGTGCGGACCGTAGCGCCGATCTGCATGCCTTCGCGGCAAGCGTTCATGAGCGGCCTTCTGCCGCATAGAAATGGCGGCAACGGCTTCTTCCCGATGCGGGAGGGGACGCCGACGTTGTGCTCGGCGCTGTCAGCCGAAGGCTATTACTGCGCCGCCAGTCACAAGATCGGACATATGCAGCCTGCCTCCTCCTTCCCCTGGGACATGAAGCAGGAGGGCAAGGACCGCCATCCCATGGTCCATGCCGACATGCTTCGCCTGGCCGTCACAGAGGCGCAGGCCCAGTACAAACCCTTCTTCATCAACTGCAACATCAACGACCCCCATCGCCCCTTTTATGGTAGCGAGGACGCGAGGGAACTGGATCACGAACAGACCGGCCCATACCGCATTCCGCATCCTCTCAAGGCGGGGCAGGTGCCCGTTCCCGGAAATCTCGAAGACCTGCCCGACATTCGCGAGGAGATGGCGCAATATTGGAATTCGGTGCAGCGGATGGACATTGCAGTTGGCAACATCCTCAAGGCGCTGAAGAAGAGCGGTGCCTGGGATGACACGATCATCCTGTTTGTAGCGGATCACGGCATGCCGATGCCCTTTGCCAAGGCGAGCGTGTATGACCATGGCATCCGCACGCCAGTACTGCTGCGCTATCCCGGCATGGCCAAGCCGAGGCGTTTCGACATGCTTGCGACCAATCTTGACATCCTTCCGACGCTGATCGAACTGCTGCAGGCAAAGCCGGTCCCAGGGCTGGACGGGCGATCCTGGGTTCCGATGCTGAACGGGGAAGCGGTGCGGGACACGCCCTTTATCATGTCCTATGTCGATTATGTGTCGAGCGGCTTCCTGTATCCGTCGCGCACCTTGCAGGACAGGCGCCACGCTTTCCACTACACCGCCTGGGCAAACGGCAAGACAGAGCTCAAGATCGAAAGCATGTGGGGCCTCACCTACCCGGCCATGGCAAAGGCGGCAGAAACGGACGCGCGCATCGCAGCGCGGGTGAAGCAATATGTGATGGGCTATCCAATGGCGCTCTACGATCTTGAAGCCGATCCGGGCCAGCGGCGCAATTTGATCGACGACCCGGCGTACAGGACGAAGGCAGACCAGATGAAGCGGCTGATGCTGGGCGAGATGGAGCGGACCGCCGATCCGCAACTCGAGAATTTCCGCACGTCACTGGCAGGCGGCACGCCGGTGTTGATGCAGGAACCGGCGAAATATCGGATTCGCAGTGGCGACTGACCGGCCGGCGGGCGTCGGTCGAAACCGGTACGAATTGCGGACCCGGGAATACTCCGGACTGTCGCGCTTACGACATTTCTCTCCGCCAGCAGATCAGGGACGACATGACAACGCAGGATAACGGCCGCAAGCGACGGCGCGGCGCAAAAGGCCCCACTATCGCTGCCGTTGCGCGCCACGCCGGCGTATCGGCCATGACCGTCTCCAATGTCATCAACAACAAGAGCTTCGTCAATCCGGCCGCGCGGGAGGCGGTGCTCGAGGCCGTCAAGGCGCTGAACTACACGCCCAATTCCGCCGCCCGCAGCCTGGCCGCGGCCAAGACGATCCGTATCGGCCTGCTCCATCGCGACATCGACAGCGCCCTTTTGAGCGCCATGCTGGTCGGCAGCTTGCGCGCGACATCGCGCCTTGGCGTTCAACTGGTGCTGGAAATCTACGACTTTGCCGATCCCATTGGCAGTGTCGAGAAAGTGTTGCGGAACGGAATAGACGGACTGCTGCTGCCGCCGCCGATTTGCGAGGTGGCCAGCGCGGCCGGATTACCGGACCGGCACGATGTTCCCATGATCGGTCTCGCACCGGGAGGGGACCTGCGCAATATGGATTGCGTACGCATAAATGACGAGCAGGCGTCCTACGAGTTGACGCGCATGCTGCTTGAGAAGGGCCACCGCCGGATCGCCATCGTTACGCTCCCCACGGCCCTTGTGGCCGCGTCGCGTCTCAGGGGGTATCTGCGCGCGCTTGGCGATGCGGGGGTCGTGGCGGACATGGACCATGTGTGGGAAGCGTCGCCGACCTTCGAGGCAGGGCTGGCGCTGGCGGAACGCGTGCTCGAAGGCCGGCCGGATTTCACGGCCGTCATCGCGGGCAATGACGACATGGCTGCCGCCTTTGTCAATGTGGCGCTGCGGAACAAGCTTTCGGTGCCGGATGACATTTCCATCACCGGCTTCGACGATACGCCCATCGCAGTGAAGATCTGGCCGGCGCTGACGACCGTGCGCCAACCGCTCGCCCTGATAGCGGAAAAGGCGGCCGAGCGGCTGGTCGCAACCGTGCGCAAGGAAACGACCGACCCGTCGCCCCGAACGATCTACGTCGATTTCATGATGGTAGAGCGCCAGTCCGTCGGACCGCCACCCGCCTGACCCAGCCCGGGTCGTCCCGCATCATTCCGCGTCGGGCTGCCGGGCGGGAAGAGCGGCTGCGAATGCCGGCAGGACGTTGCACGCTGCTTCAACCGCTTCGATCCGCGGGAAGTCGATGCGCGCGCCGAAACGGCGGGCGTTGCCGAGTTGTGGAATGAGGCAGATATCGGCGAGCGTTATCCGGTCGCCGAAGCAATAGGGGCCGCCGCGGCCGGCGATGAGCCGTGAGCAGGCTTCGATGCCCGTCTCGATAACCTCGCGTGCCCAGTCGCTGGCGGCATCTTCGTCCAGTCCGCGTTGCCCGAGCATGCGCAACACCCTGAGGTTCTGGAGCGGGTGGATGTCGCACGCCACCGCCTGCGAGAAGGCGCGCACATGCGCCCGTTCGATCGGATCGGCGGGCAGCAACGGCGGCTCAGGGTACAGTTCGTCCAGATATTCGCAGATGGCGAGGCTTTGCGTCAGGGTCGCCCCCCCTACCTCCAGCGACGGCACCAGCCCCTGCGGATTGAGCGCCAGATAGTCCGGCGAACGCTGCTCACCCGCCCGGAGACGGTAAGTCCGATCCGTCCGGTCAAGACCCTTCAGTCCCATGACGATCCGAACGCGCCATGCTGCCGAGGATCGCCAGAAGCCGTGGAGGATCATGTCAGTCATCCGCCACAGGCATGATCTTCACCTTCGTGTCGGTCAGGCCATCGATCGACACGACGATCTCGTCACCCGGAACTACGGCGCCGACGCCCGCAGGCGTACCCGTGTAGATAAGGTCGCCCGGCTCCAGACGATAGGCGCGCGACAGGAAGGCAATCAGGTCCGGCACCGGATGAATGAAGTCGGCAAGGTCGGCCTGCTGCTTCACGTCGCCGTTGACGGTAAGGCGGATGGCACCTGCCGACAGCTCGCCGGTTTCGCCGATGGGGTGAATAAGGCCGAGCGGTGAAGACTGCTCGACGTTCTTGCCCCCATCCCATGGACGCCCCTTTGCCCGCGCTTCGAGCTGAAGGTCGCGACGGGTCATGTCCAGACCAGTGGCATAACCGTAGATATGCTTGGCCGCGCGATGCATCGGGATGTCGCGCCCGCCCGTTCCGATGGCAACGACCAGTTCGGCCTCATAATGATAGTTGCCTGTCATCGAAGGGTAGGCGATCGGCCCGCTGGGCACCACTGTTTCGGCCCATTTGGTGAAATAGAAGGGCGCTTCCCGGTCGACTTCCACGCCCATTTCCTTGGCATGGTCGGCATAGTTGCGGCCGATGCAGAATAGGCGGCGGACCGGATAGTCATGGCCATCACTGGTCTGTGCGAGGATCGGAGGCTGCGGATCGAACAGAAGGGTCAATGATTGTACTCCCGATAGAGGTCCAGCTTCAGCTGCGAAGCTTTGTCGGAATAGCCGAACAATATCGTCTGCGGCCGCGCCTGAAAGCGGTGAGGCACCCACGAGGGCACAACCGCCAGATCGCGCGGTCCGAGCAGCATTTCCTGCTCGCCCAGCAGCAGCGTCGCCTCACCCTCAACCACCACGAAAACGGTGCCGTCGGTCGACTGACGGGACCGCGTCTCGAAGCCGGCGGGGAGCAGGCGCACATGCGCCGATATGGTCGACAGGATCGGGCCGCCATCGGCCGGATTGAGAAATTCGAGCGCATGGCCCAGATGCGGGTCGATCTCGGCGCTGGCCGCCATCCCCTCCAGCGCGGGACACCAGTCGGCATAGCGATAGTGGAACAGCGGCCGCGCGGCCGGGCGACGATCGGCGACACGACCACGCATGGGACGCATATTATGGCCGTAGCGGGCAAGCGTGTCGCCGGGCGGTACGGTTTCAGGATGAGCGGCGACGTCGAGCCGTTCGGCAAAGCTTGCGTCGAATAGGCGGACGATCGGGATGTCGAGGCCATCAAGCCAGATCATCGGCTGTCCCGTCTGGTTGCCATGGTCATGCCGCTGGCCACCCGGTGTCAGGACAAGATCAAAGGGCTGCATGACCGCCCTTTCACCGTCCAGCGCAGTGAACGCGCCGCTTCCCTCCATGACGAAGCGCAGTGCATTCTGCGTGTGGCGATGGCAGGGCGCGACTTCGCCGGGCAAAACGAGTTGCAACCCGGCATATAAGCTGGGCGTGATCGCCGAGAGACCCGGCAGGCCGGGATTTTCCATGATCAGCACGCGACGTTCGGCCTGCTCGGCACTGATGATGTCGCCTGCACGCATCAGATAGTCGCGTACTTCCTCATAGCTCCAGCGCCATGGCCGGGCAGGCGACCGGGGTTCGGGGAGGACCAGGGCGTGAAGGCTTTCCCAAAGCGGCAGCAGCCCCTTGGGTTTCATGGCCGCATAGAGCGCGTCCAGCTGCACGCGCTGTTCGTTCGCGCCGTGGCCTCGATCGTCACTCGTCACGGCGTCGTCCTCACCACCGCAACTGCTCCTGTCCGCAAAAAGGATCGATCGGGCTGACCCCGGTGAACGACGCTTCGCCGACCATCCGCTTGACGGTCTCCCGCTGGACCGGCTCGATCGCGCTATAGGCGTTCACGCAGGTCATCATCTGTGGGGCGTCGTAGAGATAATAAGGCTGGCCGAAGGACACCAGCGCCGTCGGGATCTCCCGGCTGAACTGCGTCATCGCCTTGCGATTGGAGCCGTGCAGCTTCGCAAGGTCCAGAAAAATGCGCGACGCGCTGGGGGTCGCTTCCTGTCCGACGAGGTACAGGACGAGGTCGGTGTCCTCCGGCGTCGGCCACTGCTCCATCTCCAGCATCCGCGGCTCGAAACCCCGCGCCCGCAGCTCTTCCAGAACAGGATCATAGCTGCGCAAAATCGCGCCGTCCCAGAAACTGAAGCCTTCATCCGCGATGATGACGATCCGTCGATGGGTTTCGGAATCGAGCGGAAGCAGTCTCTGTGTGTCCTTGACCAGGGTGACGCTCCGGCCTGCGGCGTCCACCGCCACGGAACGGTTGGCCGGCGTTTGCAACGCATCGCGCATGGATTCGAGCGGCATGATGCGTTCGGCCGGGTTAACCGCGTGCAGCCCGAGACGAGCCTTCAGCGTCAGTATGCGGGTCACCGCTTCGTAAAGCCGGGCTTCAGAGAGACGCCCTTGGCGGAGACCGTCCAGCATGAAGCCAAAGTCCCGTTCCGGCGCGCGGCTGAACAGGAACATGTCGCACCCGTTCTCGATCACCGCTGGTACCGCCTCCGAGCGCTCCATCCAGCCGGTAAGCCCGCCCATGCCGGTCGCATCGGAGATGATGAGACCGCGAAAGCCCAGCTCATCGCGCAGTAAACGCTGGTTCAGCAGATGCGACACGGTGGCGGGCTGGAACGCTTCCCTCCCCGCTTCGGGCATGTGCGCGCGGATATAGGCCGGAAAAGCAATATGGGCGGACATGACCGTCATCACGCCCTCTTCGATCAGCTGGCTGTATATGCGGCCGAAAAGACCATGCCATTCCTCGACCGACAGCGGATTGACACTGGTGACGAGATGCTGATCCCGGTCGTCGAAACCGTCGCCCGGCCAGTGTTTCAGGCAGGCGGCGATGCCTTCCTCCTGAAGCGCGCGGACGTAGGTGCTGGCCTGGGTCAGAACCCGATCCGGTTCCGACCCGAAGGAGCGGGTGCCGACAATGGCGCTACGGAAGGCATGGTTGATGTCCACCACGGGACCAAAGGACCAGTCGTAGCCGAGCACGCGGCTTTCCCGCGCGACGAGCCGGGCAATAGCCTCAGTCATCGCCAGATCGTCGCAGGCGGCGATGCCCATGATGTTGGGCACGGCGGTGGCAAAGGGATAGCTGATCGTGCCGCCCTCGATGTCGCCGGTGAAGATCGGCGGCACCGCAGAGCCTTCGATCATATGCATCGTTGCATCGCGGAACGTGGCGAGGTCCGGGCGCGGGAAACGGTTTATGCCGCCGGGCCTCAGCTTCAGCAGCGGGTCCAGTTCCTCGCGGCTGTCCTGCGACGTCGAGAAGAGGAAGAGTTGTCCGACCATCTCCTCCACGCTCATGGTGTCGCGCGTGCGCTCCACCCATTGGCGTGCGGCCGCATCGATATGGAGGGGCTCGGCCGTCGCGGTCGGCATGACGATCACCCCTCAGCTCGCAACGTCAGACGGGTGATGGGCCAGAAGGAAGGCATAATAATCCCTGGTAGAGGAAAAGGCGTGGCCGGGCTTCAAAAGCCCGGCCCCCACAGGATCAAAAGCGAGCGCTGAAGATGGCGCCGAAGTATCGGCTGCTATCCTTATTGTACGTCCCCACCAGATCGAGCGGGTTGGCGGTGGTCGACATCAGAGAATTATGCCCGATGTTCGTCAGGTAGTTCTCGTCGAAGATGTTCTTCACGAACAGCGAGACGCCATAGCGCTTATCCGCCGTCGTGACACCGACCGTCGCATCGACCAGCGTATACGCAGGCTGGATCGTCAGCGGATCGAGTTCCGACGTGAAATATTGCGCACTGGTGAAGTTGACGCTGGCCTGCGCGAAGGCGTTGAAATTATCGCCTTCATACTCGTAGCGCGGCGTCACGCCGATGCGCCAGTCCGGACTCGCCTGCAGCGGGCGATTGCGCAGATTCTGCTGCGGCGTGGCGCCGGGCGCCGTCCGATAGCAGATGTTCAGCGGCGTGCCGCTCATGACGGGCGCCGCCGCCTGGAGCTGAAGTGCGCAATTGAGGCCATCGATGTTGATGCGCGACTGCGCGTAGGTGACGGCAGCGTTGACCGAGAAGGAGTCGGATGGACGCAGCGTGGCTTCGATCTCGAAGCCGCGGCTGCGTGACGAACCGGCATTGGTGGTCACGAACTGGATCACGCCCGTGGCGGGATCGGAGCGGTTGGCCTGAACCTGAAGGTCGGAATAGTCGGCCTGGAACAGCGCGGCCGAGATGCTGAGCGTGCGATCGGCGGTGCTGCCCTTGAAGCCGATTTCATAGGCGTTCACATGTTCGGGCTGGATGGCCTTCTGATTGGCGAGATCGCCGCCGATCTCCATTTCATAGCCCAGCCCCTTATAGCCACGTGTGTAGCTGGCATAGATCTGCGCGTTGCGGTTGAATTCATATTGCAGGCCCGCCTTGCCCGTAATGGCCGTGTCATCCGCCGAAAAGCTGCCACTACGGGGCGGGTTGCCGGGGAAGATCGCGTCGCCGGCGACGATGGGCGCGATGCGATAGCCGCTGTTCGTGCCCTTTTCATATTGCACGCGGATGCCGCCGATCGCGCGAAGCCCGCCGACGATGCGATAGTCCGCCTGGCCGAATGCAGCGATGCTGTCCTGCTTCAGCCGGATGCGGCTGGCAGCGGACTGCCAAACAATGTTGGCGGGAGCGCAAGGCTCGCCCACGACACCCGCAGTGCAGCGCGCCCGGCGACGGTCAAAGGGACGCAGGATGTCGCTGTGCATGTAGAATATGCCAGCGACATAGTTGAGATCGGAACTGCCATTGTTGGCGATACGCAGTTCCTGCGACCAGCCCTTCAGGTCAACGGCGCCGTGATTTTGATTCCAGAACGTGTAGGGCGCGAAGGCCGCAGTCCCAAGGAAGATCGGCGACGTCGCGGCGATGCGGTCGATCGGCTGGTTGACCTCCAGATCATATTTCTGGAACGCGCTGATCGACGTGATCGTGGCGCCGCCAAGATCCCAGTCGGCCTGAAGCGAATAGTTCTGAGCCTCGCTGTTCGCATAGGTCTCGGCGTCGTCGCTGATCTCCCGGTTGTCGCGCGTGGCGTTGATCGGTCCGACAAGCGACTGGAGCACCGGATTGCTGATCTGGATCAGCGTGGAGGCGCAGCAATCCGCATCCGTCTTGCGATATTCGCCGGCGAACAGCAGCGTCAGATTGTCCGTGACGTCCCATTCCAGCTTGCCGCGAACGCCCCAGCTCTTCGTGCCGTTCACCCACTGGTCGGTGGCGATGTTGCGCGTGATGCCCTGGACATCGCTGTAGAAGCCGGAAACGCGGGCGCGCAGCGTGTCGGTGATCGGACCCGAAACCGTGCCGCGCGCGCGATATTCATTATGCTCGGCGATGGTGATGTCGCCCCTGCCCTCGAAGTCACGCGACGGACGCGCCGTCGTCACGCTGATGACGCCGGCCGACGCATTCTTGCCGAACAGCGTGCCCTGCGGACCGCGCAGGACTTCGACGCGCTCGACATCAGCGAGTTCGGAGAATCCCTGCGCCGAACGCACGGCGACGACGCCATCCACCACGACCGAAACGGAAGGCTCTACGCCTTGGCCGAAGAGCGCGGTGCCGACGCCGCGGATGCGGAAGCTGGTGTTGGTGGGGTTCGCGCCCTGCTGGAACGACAGCGACGGCACCGCCTGCACCAGCCCGTTGGTATCGTTGATCTGGCGCGAGGCCAGCGTGTCGGCACTCACCGCCGTGACTGCCAGAGGGATATCCTGCAGGCGCTCCGCGCGCTTCTGTGCGGTCACGACGATGTCTTCCGACTGGCTTTCAGTCATGACCTGGTCCTGCGCCACGGCGGGCGCCGCCAGCATCGCTGCACCCAACGCGATAGCGGAAACCGCCGATATCCTCATACCGTTCTGCCTGCCCATTTCAGATCCCCTCACTTGAACGTTTTTTCACGTCGAGGCTGGCGGCGGCGGCGCCCGGCGTCGCGTCCTCGCTGATGTACCGCTACATTACTTTCCCACCACTTTGTCAATCCGATTTCTCGCGCTGGATGTTGCTGCGGGCGGATCAGCGCCCTTCCTGCAACATGGCTTCCAGAAATTGCCGCAATTGCGATGAAAGGCACGCCCCGCGCGCCATGGCGGCGCCCGTCATCGATATTGACAGTCGCATCGATTTTCGCATTGTAGCGGTAAATATAGAGGAGAGGGGTTGAAATGGCCGAATCGGCTGTCAGAGAAACGTGGCCATCGTCCAGACAGGCTTGGTTCGCGGCCATCATGCTCGCTGCCGCCAACACCCTCGCCTTCGTCGATCGCCAGGCGCTCGCCCTTCTGGTCCAGCCCATCAAGGACGATCTTCAGGTCAGCGACACGGCCATGAGCCTGCTCTACGGCCTCAGCTTCACGATATTCTATGTCCTTGTCGGCATTCCAGTGGCCCGCCTCGCCGACCGCGCCAATCGCCGCAACATCGTCGCGGCGGCCATCTTTGTCTGGAGTGTCGCAACGGCCCTGTGCGGGGTTGCCCGTAGTTTCGGTACGCTGTTCATCGCGCGCGTCGGCGTGGGCGCGGGCGAAGGTGGCCTCAGTCCCGCCGCCTATTCAATCCTTTCCGACTATTTCCCCAAGGATCGGCTGCCCGCCGCCATGGGCGTCTATCAGATGGGCATCTATGTGGGCGGAGCCGCCGCCCTCCTGATCGGCGGCCTGCTCGCCAGCGTCGTGCCACCTTCGAGCATCGTGACCGCGCCGGTGATCGGTGCGGTGAAGGGCTGGCACCTTGTATTCCTCATGCTGGGATTGCCGGGCCTGCTGCTCTCGATGCTGATGCTCCTCGTGCGCGAGCCCGCACGCATGGGCGAAGGCGGGCAGCAGCCCAGTCCGCCGCTTTCGCAGGTCTTCGCCCACATAGGCCAGCATTGGCAGGCCTATGTGGGCATCAGCTTCGGCTTCGCCCTGATGATCCTGGTGGGCAACGCGACCGGTGCCTGGATTCCTGCCTTTCTGGAAAGGAAATTCGGCCTGACAACGGCGGAAATCGGAGGTCTCTACGGATCGATCACCGCTGTCTGCGGCGTCAGCGGCACCCTGATCGGCGGCTTCGTCGCCGCGGCTCTGCGCCGACGCGGGATGGCGAATGGTAATCTCTACACCGCGCTGTTTGGCTTCGTCAGCCTCATTCCGGTCACGGTTCTCTTCCCGCAGATGCCGACAGCCGCGCTTTCTTTCTCGCTGATCGGAGCGATGAACTTCCTCGCCGGCTTCAACTTCGGCGGTGGGCTCGCAGCCTTGCAGGAAATCACGCCGAACCGCATGCGGGCGTCGGTTTCGGCGGGCTATATGCTGATGGTGAACCTGATCGGCGCGGCTGGCGGCCCGTTCGCCATCGCGTTGGTGACGGACTACTGGTACGGCGATCCGCAATCGCTTCCCAATGCCATCACCCTGGTGTGCGCCATCGCATCGCCGCTATCGGTCGCCGCCCTGCTGCTTGGCCTCAAAGGCTATAGCCGCACCATTGCGGGGCCGCGTGCCGCCCCGAAAGCGGCCTGATCCGCACCCATCTGGAAGGCCTCCGTCATGTTCCTGCGCGCCCGCCGCTTCCTCTCCACCGTCGCCCTCGCCACCAGCGCCCTGTCGATCGGCCTTACGGGCTGCGCCGATACGCACGCGACCTCTTCGCGTGCAGCCGTGCGCGCAGTTGTGCCCATATCGAAGGGCCGACCCAACATCGTCATCATACTGGTGGACGATCTCGACTGGGCGGATGTGTCGACCTACGGTCGCAGCGATGTACCGACTTCGAACATCGACCGCATCGCAAAGAGCGGCGTGGCGTTTTCGGACGGCTATGTCGCGGCTTCGGTCTGTGCCGTCAGCCGCGCTGCGCTGCTGACCGGCCGGATGCCGCAGCGCTTCGGTTTCACTTACAATATCAATGACGAGGGCGACCGCGGCGCCGGGCTACCCGTGGATCAGCAGACGCTGGCCGATCGGCTTCGTCCGCTCGGTTATCGCACGGCTGCGTTCGGGAAATGGCATCTGGGTTCCGATCCGCAATTTTACCCCACGCGGCGCGGCTTCGACGAATTTTTCGGCTTTCTCGCCGGCGAGACCAACTATGTCGATCCGGCCACCCCCGGAATCGTGACGACGCCTACGGAGGAAGACAAATATGTCATCGGCCCGCGCACCGGGAATCACGCAATCGTCGAAGGACCGGATGCGCGCGGGGCCGATGACTTCAGTCGCTATCTGACCAATCAGATTACCGATCGCGCCATTGATTTCATCACGCGGGGGGCGGCCAACAGGGACAGGCCCTTCTTTGCCTATGTCGCCTACAACGCGCCGCACTGGCCGCTTCAGGTGCCGCAGGCCTATTACGACCGCTTCGCCCATATCGAGGACCCTGTGCGCCGGACCTATGTCGCGATGATCGCGGCGATGGACGACGGGGTGGGGCAGATACTCGACACGCTGGAGCAGCGCGGACTGCGCGACAACACCATGGTCGTGTTCCTGTCCGACAATGGCTGCCCGCACCGGTTCGGCTTCTGCAACCCCGCCCATCCGTGGGGTGCCGGCAAGTTCACCTATCTGGAGGGCGGGACGCGCGTTCCCTTCATCCTATCCTGGCCGGCCGGCATGGAGACGCGCGGCGTCAGCGCCAGCCCCGTGTCGTCGGTCGATATCGCCGCCACGGTGATGCGCGCCGCCGATCCGGCCCATGCGTTGCCGAAAGAGCTGGAAGGGCACGATCTGGTGACGACCGCTCGGCGGCCGCAACCCGACCGCCTGCTGGTCTGGGGGCAGGAGCCGGTCTATGCCGCCCGGCAGGGCGATAGGAAGCTGTGGCTCTCGCGCGACTGGAACATGTCGTACCTTTATGACCTGAAGGCCGACATCGCCGAAGACCGGGATCTTTCGGCGCATGATCCGGCAAGCGTCAGGCATCTGGGCAAAGCAATCGACCAGTTCCGCACGTCCCTGCCAGCGCCCCTTTGGAAGCTGCACAACACCCGCAAGGTGACGGTGAACGGGCACGAGACGGAGATGGTCTACTGATGAACGCGCTCGCGCCACCCAGGGGAATGGCCCCCCATCCCCATCCGGCAGCGAACAGGCTGCGCACGATGACAAGAGCTTGAGAGGACCGCACGATGTCGAAAAAGAAGAAATGGGCATCCACGCTGCGCCGCGCCCTGACCGGCGCCGCATGCATCGTCGCCTGCGCCATTGCGGCCCCCGTCCCCGTCTCAGCCGCCCCGAACGCGGACGAAGCCGCGCCGGCCGAGCAGCAGCAGCGACCGCGCAACATCATCTTCGTGCTGGTCGACGACCTGCGCTACGATGGCATGGGCTTCCTCCAGCCCGGCGTGCTCAAGACGCCCAACATCGACCGCATGGCCAAGGAAGGCAGCTATTTCCCGAACGCTGTCGTCACCTCATCGCTGTGCAGCCCCAGCCGCGCGACCATCCTTACCGGCCAGACCGCACGCAATCATGGCATCGTCGATAATAATGACAGCAGCGAAACAGGCCTCACCTATTTCCCGAGCTATCTGCAGCAGGCGGGATACAATACGGCCTTCTTCGGCAAGTGGCACATGGGCAGCGAAACCGACGGTCCGCGCCCCGGCTTCGACAAATGGGTGAGCTTCAAGGGCCAGGGAAATTATTGGCCGGCGAAGACGGAAGGCGCACATTCTTCCCCGAACTTCAATGTCGACGGCAAGGCTGTGCCGCAACAGGGCTATATCACTGACGAACTGACCGACTATGCGATGAATTGGCTGACGAAGGAACGCGATCCCAGCAAGCCCTTCTTCCTGTATCTGAGTCACAAGGGCGTTCATTCCGATCCGCTGCCGCCCCCGCGTCATGCGCATCAATATGACAAGGCCAGGTTCAGCTTGCCGGACAGCGCGGCGGACACGCCAGAGAACAACGAAGGCAAACCGGTCTGGGTGCGCAACCAGCGCAACAGCTGGCACGGCATCGACTTCTTCTACAATGCCGATGTGCCGATGACCGAATATTTGAAATATTATTACGGCACGCTCTCGGCGATCGACGACAGCCTCGGCCGCATCATGGACTATCTGCGCAAGAACAAGCTCGAGCAGGACACTCTGGTCGTTTTCACGTCCGACAATGGCTATATGATCGGCGAACATGGCCTGATTGACAAGCGCAACGCCTATCAGGCGTCCGTGCGCGTGCCGCTGGTCGTGTGGGAGCCGGGCACGATCCCCGCCGGCACAGTCAATGAAGGCCGCATCCGCAACCTCGATTTCGCGCCGACCTTCCTCGATGTCGCGGGCGCAGCGCAGCCGAAGCAGTTCGAGGGCAAAAGTGCCTGGGAACTTTGGGAAGGCAAGAAGGCGGCCAATGACTGGAAGCCGGGCGACTTCATCTACGAATATTATTGGGAGTATAATTTCCCGATGACGCCGGGAACCTTCGCTATCGAACGTGACGGTATCAAATATATCCAGTATTATGGCGTCTGGGACACGGACGAGCTGTACGATCTCAACATGGATCCGGACGAGATCCACAATCTCGTCGACGATCCGGCTTGGGCGGCAAAGAAGCAGGAGTTGCGCGTGGCGCTCTTCCAGCAGCTGGCCGACCGCAACGGCCGACATGTCATTCCCTATGGCGCGCGCCTGTCGATCGGTGCGGTGCGCCGCGACGTCGACGGCCAGCACGCCGCCGACTTCCCGGCGGACTGGTATGTGAAGCCCAATCCGATCGACCGGCTGGACCCAATCCTGCCCGACAGCCCCGCCAAGCTGAAGGCAAAGGCCGCGGGCAAGCCGCTGGTCTACACGCCCCCGCTGAAGGAAGAGCTTAGCCGGCAGGTTGAAGGAGCCGGCAAGCGATGACCCAGGACATGTCCCGACGCGCGGTGCTGGGAACGGCAGCCGGTCTTGCCACTGCAGCCGGATCGGGCGCACTGGCAAAGGCGGCGAAGGGCGACCGCCCAAACATCCTGTGGATCGTCAGCGAAGACAATAATCCCTATGTCGGCGCCTATGGCGACAAACTCGCGCATACGCCCACGATCGACGGGCTTGCGAAAAAGGGCTTGCTGTTCCGCCACGTCTATTCCAACGCGCCGGTCTGCGCACCGTCGCGCTTCGGCATCCTGACCGGCGTCTATCCTGAAAGCTGCGCGCCTGCGAACCAGATGCGCGCAGTCGCCGCATTGCCCAAGGACTTCCGGACCTATCCCGAACTGATGCGCGAAGCGGGCTATTTCTGCACTAACAACGCCAAGACCGACTATAATTGCGGCCTCGATCCCAACGCGATCTGGGACGGTCAGGGCAAGGCGGCGCACTGGCGGTCCCGCACGGACAAGACGCAACCCTTCATGGCGGTCTTCAATTACGAGACGACACATGAATCGCGCCTGTTCAAGCCGACCGCAGGCCGGGTGACGCCTGATATGGTGAGCCTGCCCCCCTTCCTGCCCGATACGCCCGGTATCCGGCAGGATTTCGCCAGCTACTACAATCTCATGGAAAAGATGGACGGCCAACTGGCCGAGCGGCTGGCAGAACTGGCGGCCGACGGCCTGGCCGAGGACACGATCGTCTTCCATTATTCCGACAATGGCGGCGTGCTGGGTCGCTCGAAGCGCTACTGCTACGAGGAAGGCCTGCGGTGCGAGATGGTGGTGTATGTCCCGCCCAAATGGCGGCACCTGATGCCGGCCGCGCCCGGCAGCGAGATCGGGACGCCGGTGAGCTTCATCGACCTTGCGCCCACCGTCCTGTCACTGGGTGGCGTCGCACAGCCGCCGCAGATGCGTGGCACGCCGTTCCTCGGCCCGAAGGCGCGGCCGCAGGCTGTCGCCTTCGGCATGCGCAACCGCATGGACGAACGGATCGACTTCCAGCGGACCGTCACCGACGGCCGCTGGCGCTACATCCGCAATTACATGCCGCACCGGCCATGGGGCCAACATCAGGCGTTCGAGTGGCTGGCGGTCGGCTATCAGGAGTGGGAACAGGCGCATATCGACGGCACGCTGAACGCCGTGCAGGATCGATTCTTCCAGACCAAGCCTTATGAGGAATTGTACGACCTGTCCGTCGATCCGCATGAGATCGAGGATCTCGCGCGTGATCCGGCCCATGCCGCAACGCTCGCCCGGTTCGCGCGGATGCTCGACGAGCATATGATCGCGATCAACGACAACGGCTTTCTGCCGGAGGATATGAACGGTGAAGGATGGGGACCGTCGCGTGACCCGAAGCTCTATCCCCTGAAGGAGGTGATGGCGCTTGCCCGCGTCGCTGCCGCAGCCGATCCGGACGGACTGCCGCAGCTGCGCGCCGCGCTTGCCAGCCCTGTCGAGGTCATCCGCTACTGGGGCGCGATGGGCCTTCTCATCCGGGGCGAGGCTGCCCGTCCGGCCCAGGCCGATATGCTGGCCCGGCTGGAAGCGGACCCGTCACCTCATGTGCGCATCCAGCTCGCCGAGGCGCTGGCCCGGCTGGGGGAGACGGGAGCGTCGGTGCCGGCGCTGATCGAACTGTGCGCGCCATCGCGATCATGGCAGGTCCGGCTTCACGCGATCAACGCGCTGACCTTCATTGGCGATGCGGCTAGGCCTGCGTTGGGTACCGCAACGGTGGCGGAAACCGATCCCAAACCTTATCTTGCCAATGCGGCCAAATATCTGAGGCTGAAGCTGACCGGCCAGTATCGGCCGTCGACGCCGATCTTTGACCTCGAGGCGATGAGGGCAGGTGGCGGCGCTGCCTGAAGCCGGCGCGAATGTAAGGATGAACGGGTTGGTCGCGACGAACGGAATGCGGTGGATCGAAGGCGGGACGTTCCGGATGGGATCGGACCGTTTCTATCCCGAAGAAGCGCCGGTGCGCACCGTGCGTGTCGACGGCTTCTGGATCGATGAGACGCCCGTTACGAACAGGGACTTCGCCGCCTTTGCCGACGCGACGGGATATCGCAGCTTCGCGGAAATTCCTCCCGACCCGAAGGACTATCCCGGCATGGACCCGGCGCTGGCGGTTGCCGGATCGCTGCTGTTCCAGCGGACGCGGGGTCCGGTCGATCTCAGCGACTACAGCCAGTGGTGGTCGTTCAGCATCGGAACGGACTGGCGGCACCCCCATGGCCCGGACAGCAGCATCGAGGGGCTGGAGGATCATCCCGTCGTCCATGTCGCCTATCAGGATGCGGAAGCCTATGCCGGATGGGCTGGCAAGTCGCTTCCGACCGAGGCGGAATGGGAATTTGCGGCGCGCGGCGGACTGGACGGCGCGGACTATGCCTGGGGCGACGAACTGGCGCCGGGCAGAGCTATGCTCGCCAATTACTGGCAAGGCGCGTTCCCCTACGGCAACACGCTGGAGGATGGATATGAGCGCACCTCACCGGTGCGCAGCTATCCTGCCAACGGCTACGGCCTCTTCGACATGATCGGCAATGTCTGGGAATGGACGTCCGACTGGTATGGCCAGCCCCGGGTCGAACGCAAGAGCAAGGGCAGTTGCTGCGTTCCCGCCAATCCACGCGGCGCGACGAAGCGCGAGAGTCTCGATCCAGTCACACCGAAGGTCGCGATCCCGCGCAAGGTACTGAAAGGCGGTTCCCACCTGTGCGCCGCCAATTACTGCCAGCGCTACCGCCCAGCCGCACGCCACGCGCAGGCGATCGACAGTTCGACCAGCCATATCGGCTTTCGTTGCATTTCTCGTTCGCGTTAGATGTTTGGTCCCGGGATTTGGTGGGTCGGATTTGACGTAAAGCGGTGTGGCTCTTTGAGCCACGTTTTGCAGATAGCTTCGTAGGGTGTGAGGCCCTTGAGGGTCTTGAGCCTGCGGCCGAAGTTGTAGGCGGCGACAAAGTCGCCAAGATGCTGCCTGAGCTGGTCATGATTGTCGTAGTGGTAGCGTTTGACGGTGGCTTCCTTGATGGTGCGGTTCATCCGTTCGACCTGCCCGTTGGTCCAAGGATGACGCGGCTTAGTGAGCCGATGATCGATGTCGTTCTGCGCGCAGGCGAGCGCGAAGGAGTGGCAGCGGAACCGTTCGCCAGCCGTGATCGCGAGCTTGACCTCTTCGACTGCGGAGCCCGGATACTTCGGATCAGTGAAGTGGATGCCGTTGTCGGTGAGCACGGTGTGCACTTTGTACGGGACAGCGGCGATGAGGTGCCGAAGGAAGTCGGCTGCGACCCTCGTGGTGGCCTTTTCATGCAGTTCAACGAAAACAAACTTCGAGGTCCGGTCGATCGCGACGAGCAGGTAGAGCCTGCCTTCCTCGGTACGAACTTCGGCGATGTCGATATGGAAATAGCCGATCGGGTAGCTCTTGAACTTGCGCTTATTGGGCGCATCGCCCTCGATCGTGGGAAGCCGCGAGATGCCGTGGCGCTGGAGGCATCGGTGCAGCGACGAGCGCGTCAGGTGCGGGATGGTGGCCTGCAAGGCATACAGGCAGTCGTCCAGCGGTAGTAGCGTATGTCGGCGGAAGGCGACAATCACCGCCTCGTCCTCGACCGACAGCACGGACGATCTGGCGACCTTCGGTCCGGTCGGCAGATCGGCTGTGGAGGTTCGCTTCTTCCACTTGACGACCGTCTTCTGGTTGATGCCGTGCCGCTTCGCCAGCGCCCTCAGGCTCGCTTGACTACGCTGTATCGCTCGACGGACTGCCTCAGTCGTTGTGGCGCTCCCGTGGAGTACCTGGCCCATAGCGCTTCCTTCCAGCTGCCGGTGAATAATGCACCATCAAAGCCTGGGATCAAACATCTAGAGGCTGAGTTGGAGTGGGCCCCTTGGGTCGGACAGGCAGCACTGAAAAGATTGACCATGAGACAGGGCTTTTGGAGAAGAGCCTATGCCAAGACATCGATCCCATAATGTGGAGTTCAAGCGCCAGGTCGTCGAAGAGTATCTCGCCGGCGAGACGCTCCACGGCCTGGCCAAGCGCCATGACATTTCCCGCCAGCTGATCCGCATCTGGATCGAGAAGTACGAAGCCGGAGCCTTTGACGACGACGCCCGCGCTGCCGACTTGGTCCAGCAGTACGAGGCGCGAATTGCGACACTGGAGCGTCTGGTTGGCAAGCAGGCTCTCGAGCTGGAGTTTTTAACAGGGCGCGGAAAAACCCTTCTTGAGGCCCGGTGATCGCCGGGATCGAGGGGTTTATCGGGGAACGGTTTGGGGAAGTCGGCATCAGGTGGCAGTCGTTGGCTGCCAGAACCCGCCGTGTGGCGGATTCCTTGCATAGCTACGCCCTCGCCATCAGTTTTGGCAGACGAACCAGATTGGAGTGCCCCCCTAGATTGAGACAGTGAAATAAGGGACGGCCCTATGGGGAGGGCAGCATGTCCAAGGTTGTTCGACGAAGATTTGGCCGGGCGTTCAAGCTTGAGGTTGTCCGGCGGATGGTGGCCGGCGAGAGCGGGACGGCGTTGTCGCGAGAGTTGGGCGTCAAGCGCACGATATTGTACCGCTGGCGCGACGCGTTTCGCGATGGCGGGGAGGAGGCACTTCGGGACGGCCCCGGCCGGCCGAAGCGGGCAGAGAAAGCGGCGATGGCGCTGGCGCGTGGGCCGGCGGCACGGGCACGCGATCTTGCCGAGGCTCGCCGCCAGATCGCCGAGTTGGAGCGCAAGGTCGGCGAGCAGCAGGTGGCGCTGGATTTTTTCAAGGGTGCCTTGCAGCGCATCGAGGCGTCACCCCCGCCGAGCGACGGCGGTGGCGTGACGGGGTCATCGCCCAGATCCAGGCGATGACGGGTCTGCAAGGCTCCGGATCGGCGCTGTCGGTAGAGCGGCTGTGCCGCTTGGCCGAGGTGAACCGCGCGGCCTTCTATCGAAAATGGCAGGATCATGCGCCGAAGCAGGAGGAGACGGCGCTGCGCGACCGGCTTCAGCGGCTGTGCGTGGCGAACCGGCATTATGGCTATCGGCGGATCACGGCGCTGCTGAAGCGCGAAGGCTGGCACATCAACCACAAGCGGGTGCAGCGGCTGATGCGGGAGGATAATCGTAAGCGGGTCCGCGACCCCACCTTGCGGCGCTGAAGCACAGCGCCGAGTCTCCGCGCCCTGATTGGGTGGAAGGCGCTGGTGCTATGACGATGTCATGTGATGATGCTGGCACTAGCCGGGTAACGCGCTTCGAAGTGTTCACCGGCGCGGGGCGCCGTCGGGATTGGCCGCCGGATGTGAAGGCATCGATCGTGGCCGAGAGCTTCTCCGGGCAGGAGACGGTCTGCTCGGTCGCGCGGCGCCATGGCATGAGCCCGTCGCAGCTGTTCACCTGGCGCCGGCAGCTCCGCAAGCAGATGGAGAGCCAGGGTGCGGGTGTGCCGGCATTCGTGCCCGCCGTGGTCGATGTTGGCTCGGCAGAGGAGCCTGGGGCAGCGATCCAGCGGCCGAAGCAGCGGCGGCGCTCGAAGGCGAGCGCCGTGGAACTGGAGATCGACGGCGTAGCGGTGAAGATCAGCCACGGTGCCGACGCCGGGGTGATTGCCGCGGTGATCGAAGCGCTCCGGGCCACCCGATGATCGGACCCGGATCAGGTGCGAAGGTGATGGTCGCCACGCGCCCGGTGGACTTCCGCAAAGGCCCAGATGCGCTGGCTGCGTTGGTAGGTGTCGAGTACGGCGGTGATCCCTATTCCGGCGTGATCTACGTGTTCCGGGCTAAGCGCAGCGATCGGATCAAGCTCGTCTGGTGGGACGGCACCGGGTTGTGCCTGATGGCCAAGAGGCTGGAGTCCGGCGGGTTCAAGTGGCCGGCAATCCAGGATGGCGTGATGCGGCTGACGGCGGCGCAGTTGGGCGCCTTGCTTGAGGGGCTGGACTGGCGCCGTGTGCACGGCGGACGCCGCCCGATTGCGCCGCAGATTGCTGGTTGACGGGATGTTCTGCTCCTGATTCACTGCTTCCATGCCCATGGAAGCGGACCTTCCCAACGATGTCGAAGCGCTCCGTGCGCTCGTCCTCGAGCAGGCCCGCGAGCTCGATGCACTGAAGGTTTTCCAGGCCGAGGTTGAACGCCTGAAGGCGATCATTGAGGCCCTGCAGCGGCACCGGTTCGGCCGCCGGTCCGAGCAGCTCGATCCCGATCAGTTCGAGCTTGCTCTGGAGGAAGTCGAGACGGCCTTGGCCCAGGCCCAGCACGCCGTGGACAAGGCGAGCCGGGCATCTGCGGATCGCCCGCGCAAGGCCAACCGCGGTTCGCTGCCGCCCCATCTCGAGCGGATCGAGCAGGTCGTCGATGTCGAAGATAAGGCCTGCCCCTGCTGTGGCGGCGCGCTCCACCAGATCGGCGAGGACGTGGCTGAACGGCTCGACGTCGTGCCGACCACCTTCCGCGTGCTGGTCACGCGCCGCCCGCGCTATGGCTGCCGCTCGTGCGAGGGCGCGATTGTCCAGGCACCGGCGCCGGCGCGGATCGTCGAGGGTGGTATCCCCACCGAGGCGCTGATCGCACAGGTCCTGGTCGCCAAGTACGCCGATCACCTGCCGCTGTACCGCCAAGCCCAGATCTACGCCCGCCAAGGTATCCAGCTTGACCGGTCCACCCTGGCGGATTGGGTCGGCCGGGCAGCCTGGTACTTGCGCCCCTTGCGCGATCAGATCCTAGAGCGATTGCGACGATCCGAGCGGCTGTTCGCCGATGAGACCACGGCGCCAGTGCTCGATCCCGGGCGTGGTCGGACCAAGACCGGCCAGCTCTGGGCCTATGCCAGGGACGATCGACCATGGGGCAGCGAAGATCCGCCTATGGTTGCCTATGTCTACGCCGCTGACCGCAAGGGTGAGCGGGCCGAGGCCCATCTCGGTGACTTCGCCGGCATCCTGCAGGTCGACGGCTTTGGCGGCTATGCCGCCCTGGCCAGGCGCCGGCAGCAAGTGAGCCTCGCCTTCTGCTGGGCGCACGTGCGGCGCAAGTTCTACGAACTGGCCGAGAGTTCGCCGGTCGCGGCCGAGGTGCTACGCCGGATCGCCATGCTCTACGCGATCGAGGACGAGGTTCGCGGCTCCTCGGCGAAGCAGCGCCGCGCCGTGCGCGCCGAACGGGCCCGCGTCATCGTCGATGACCTGCACATTTACCTCGCGGCACGGCTCCGTCAGGTCAGCGCCAAGAGCAAGCTCGCCGATGCGATCCGTTACGCGCTGACCCGCTGGGCCGGGCTGACGCTGTTCCTCGACGATGGCCGCGTCGAGCTGGATTCCAACACAGTCGAGCGGTCGGTCCGGCCGCTGGCCCTCAATCGCAAGAATGCGCTGTTCGCCGGCTCTGACGAGGGTGGCGACAACTGGGCAGTGATCGCCACGGTGATCGAGAACTGCAAGATATCAGGCATCAACCCGCATGCCTGGCTGACCGAGACGCTGACCAAGTTGGCTCATGGGCATCCCGCGAACAAAGTCGGCGAACTCATGCCGTGGACCGCCGTGGCCTGAGCACACCGCTTACGGATAATCTGCTGTGCGTGAGAAAGCCGATCTTCCGGCCGGCGACGACGGACTCGCGCCATGGCTGGCGGATATGGCCCAATCTGGCGCGCCACCTCGATCCGAGCGAGGTCAACCAGTTGTGGGTTGCGGACATCACCTATGTCCGCCTGGCCGAGGCGTTCGTCTATCTGGCGGTGATCCTCGACGCGTTCAGCCGCAAGGTGGTCGGTTGGGCGATGGCGGATCATCTGCGCGCCGAACTGGCGCTCGATGCGCTGACGATGGCGTTGGAACGGCGCCCCGTTGTGGCGGGTGGCCTCGTCCATCATTCGGATCGCGGCATCCAATATGCCTGCGGCGATTACATCGCCCGGCTGGAAGCAGCCGGTATCCTGCCGAGCATGAGCCGGGTCGGATGCCCCTATGACAATGCCATGGCCGAGAGCTTCATGAAGACGCTCAAGCAGGAGGAAGTGAACGGCGCCGGCTATCGCGACCTCGCCGATGCCACGCAACGCATCGGCTCATTCCTCGACCAGATCTACAATCGCCAGCGGCTCCACTCCGCCTTGGCGTACAGATCACCCGATGAGTATGAAGATATCTTGCCAAGGGCTGCTGCGCAGCAGCCCTTGGACGTAACGGAAAACCGCTGTCCCTAATTGTCGTGTCTCATCGATGGGGTGCAGTCCAAGATTGTACGCCGCAGCGGTCAGGGTGAAGTTCCATCCTACGCGGTCCTGCCCTCGATGCCGGGTCTTGCGCAGGTTTCCGCTGGTCCTGGTCCAGCCAAAGACCTCTTCGATCCGTTTCCTGATCCGCATCGAAACGGCGTAGCCAGGGTGCCGGGTGGTGCGTCTATCGATAGCGGATTGCCTGTTGGCATTGTTCTGGGCGACGTGCGGGGTAACGCCAATGTCGCGTAAGGCGGCGACGAATCCGGCTGTATCGTAGGCTTTGTCCGCCGCCAGCGTGATGCGATGGCGCCCCTTCATGCGGGAAAGCATAGTCAGCGCGGCCTCCCGTTCGGCCGTGCCCGTGGCGTGAGTGAGTGTCGCATCGACGACCAGCCCATGCCGGTTCTCCATCAGGACGTGGGCCAGTGACACAGCCTCGCGGCTTGGCCGCGTGCCTTCTTGAACAGGCGGGCATCAGGATCGGTGGTGGAGGCGTGGGTGGCGTTGGTTCGCTTCTCGCCATGGAAATCACGTTCGGCGTTCCGCCCCCTGGCCTTTGCCTGTGCGCTCTGACCGGTGCCCGAAGCGCTGTCGTCGTCGTCACCGCTCGAAGCCTCGCCGTCCCTGGGCTTGAAACTCTTCATGCTGGCCCACGCTTCGATCAGGGTGCCATCCACCGAGAAGTGGTCGTCTGACAGGAGCGCCTGCACACGAGACTGGCCTACGATCGCGGACAGGAACCTGGCGGCGATGTCCCCGGCCAGCAGCCTCTCCCGGTTCTTGGTGAAGACCGTCACATCCCAGATCGGCGCATCCATTGCCAGGCCGACGAACCAGCGGAAAAGCAGGTTATAATCCATCTGCTCCATGAGCTGGCGTTCCGAGCGGATCGTATAGAAAGCCTGCAGGAGCAATGCGCGCAGCAACTTCTCGGGCGCGATCGATGGCCGGCCAATGCGCGAATACATCGCATCGAAATCAGCGGACATCACCTCGAGAGCTTCGTCGACGATCGCGCGGATCGCCCGAAGGGGGTGGTCTGCCGGAACCCGCGCTTCGCAGCTCACGTAGGAAAACAGCCCTTCGCTCCGGTAATCGCCGCCGCGCATCTCAAATCCTTCAACCTCAGCCGAACGCGTATGAATCACCTCAAAGAGCTCGACAAAAGTGCCTTTTTCCGCAGCCTGTTAAGCCTCAACGGAGCCTTGGCGGCAAAGTCCAATGCCACCGTGGGAGCTTTGATCATCCGGCACTCGCTCATCCGCGTTTCCCCACGGCACCCCGCCTGCGCAAGCACAAGCACAAGCACAAGCAGGTCTATCGTTCATTGCGCCTGACCGGCAACCTGTTCGGCGTTCGCGGCATCCTCCATCAGCGCGGCGAAGGACTTGGGATCCGCGACGTAAACAGCATGGCTTCCTGCGACCTCGCGCGCCGTCGCGCCGGCACGTTCCGCCATCATCCGCTGCGCGGGCGGCGGAATCATCCGATCGTCCGTCGCGACCAGATACCAGCTAGTGGATTGATCGGAACGGAAGAGTCCGTTTTGTGGATTCCGCTGAGCGCGACATTGTGCGACGAGTCGGTATGCGTAGTGGTATCACCTTCGTCGTCACGGCACCGGATCGGGCGCGGCTTGAAGCTCTCGTTTCGGCCCGTGGGTCGCCCCAGAAGCATGTATGGCGCGCGCGGATCGTCCTTTTGACGGATGATGGGCTGGGCACCGTTGCGATCATGGCGCAGACGGGCAAGTCGAAAACGTGCGTGTGGCGCTGGCAGGAGCGGTACATGGCCGAAGGTGTCGATGGCCTGCTCCGCGACAAAACCCGCCCCCCTGGCATCGCGCCGCTCGAGACGACGCTCGTCGACAAGGTTGTGGCGTTGACGCTCGAGGCGCCGGCTCAGGAGGCGACGCACTGGACGGTGCGCGCGATGGCCAAGGCGGCGGGCATCGCAGCGTCCTCGGTCGTGAAGATCTGGCACGACCACGGCCTCGCGCCGCATCGCTGGCGCAGCTTCAAGCTGTCCAACGACAAGGCGTTTGCCGAGAAGCTGCACGACGTGGTCGGCCTCTACGTCTCGCCGCCGGCGCACGCGATCGTGCTGTCGGTGGACGAGAAGAGCCAGATCCAGGCGCTCGACCGCACACAGCCGGGGTTGCCACTCAAGCGCGGCCGGGGGGCGACCATGACGCATGATTATAAGCGCAACGGGACGACCACGTTGTTCGCGGCGCTGAACGTCCTCGACGGCTCGGTGATCGGGCGCAACATGCAGCGGCATCGGCACCAGGAGTTCATCCGCTTCCTGAACGCGGTCGAGGCCGAACTGCCGTCAGACAAGGCCGTCCACGTCATCCTTGACAACTACGCCACCCACAAACAGCCGAAGGTTCGCGCCTGGCTCGCCCGGCATCCGCGCTGGACTTTCCACTTTGTGCCTACGTCGTGTTCCTGGTTGAACGCCGTCGAGGGCTTCTTCGCCAAGCTGACCCGCCGGCGCCTGAAGAACGGCGTCTTCTGCTCCGTCGTCGATCTCCAGGCCGCCATCAACCGCTTCATCAAAGAGCATAATCAGGAACCCAGGCCGTTTGTATGGAAGGCTGATCCCGATCACATTATCGCTGCCGTCAGGCGCGGGCACCAAACGTTGGAATCAATCCACTAGACTAGGTTTTGTCTTCCACGCCGGTTGAGTGACCTTTCCTTCGAGCGCGAACACTTCCCACGGTACCTGCGAGTCCGCCATAAATCGGGCGACATCCGGGCTCACGTCGGCCGCGAAGGAGTGGACAAACTTTGTCCTGTCGAGCTGTAGGAATCCATCGACCGGCGGCAGGATCGGGGGCACTGGCACTCCTGGCTGCGGATTGGCGATCAGCGACGACACCGACTCTCCTTGGTCTGGTGCGAAGGCAGCGATGTAGACGAGCGACTTCACCTTGGACTCCCGGCCCGCCTCGGTGATGACGACGCCGCCATAGGGGTGGCCAACCAGCACAACCTCTCCGCTGGCCGAGGCGATAGCCCGTTTGGTGACCGCAACATCATCGGCGAGCGAGGTCGTGGGATTCTGGACGACGACTACCTCGTAGCCGCGCTCAGCAAGGATGCGGTGGACGCCGCTCCAGCCCGAGCCATCGACAAACCCACCATGCACGAGCACGATCGTTTTGGCCGGGTGGTCGGATGCCATCTCGCCGAGTGCCGAACCTGGGCCCGCGCCAAGGCTCAATGATGCTATTGTTGCTGCTGCTTTACGCAAAAACCGTCTCCCTGAGGTGGAATCGCAAGCGGGCACGCAGCCCGGCCGCGGCCGGGGTTCTGATTACAGACGGCTACCGGTCAGGTTTTGAACGATCCTGCAGTGCAGCGCGGGATAGGGATTTCCCGATGACAGCAATTCCGGCGCGGCGCAGCAGACCTGCGTCCGCTTCGCGCCAATCTCCGCCATCCCGCCTGTTCTGCGCTGCCGCGGTGGATGACGGGTGACGGATACCCTCAGCAGGATCATGTTCCGTGATGGCCACACGGTCCCGGGAGAGTAACGATGAACATCGCAGACAAGAGCGCAAGCGCTCCTGGTCATTGACGAAGCGACCCGGCCCGCTCGCACTGTTACACCATATTTGCGCTGATCATTTGCCTTGGTCCGCCGCGCTGATGCCCGAATGTCCGAAGCGCTCAATGAGCATCTCGGTGAGAATTTTCACTTTTCGGGCGGGATGCTGGCTGGGCGCCCTCAGCACGAAGATTCCAGCTGGCGGAATCGGGTGGCGCGTCATGATCGGTACGAGCGCGCCCGAACCGATATGTTCCGCGACGAGCCCTTCCGGGAGATAGGCAATTCCGACCCCGTCGAGCGCAGCGGCGACGAGGGATATTCCGTTGTCCGCTTTATAGCGTCCCTGTGGATGCACCATCACGATCTTGTCACCGTCCATGAATTGCCACGTTTCGGTACCCTGCGTAACGGCCTGATGGCTCAGGATCTCGTCCGGCGTTTCGGGTGCACCGTGCGCTTCGATATAGGCAGGGCTAGCAACCAGCTTGCCGAAGATCGGTCCGACACGTCTTGCGATCAGTGTCGAATCTCGAAGGTGGCCAACCCGAATGGCACAGTCGTAGCCCTCGGCGACAAGATCCACGAACCGATCGCTGTAGTCGGCGTGAATATGGAGATCGGGGTGCCGCTGCGCCATCTGCGAAAAAACCGGGGAGAAGTGTGTCGGGCCGAAAGAGAGCGGCGCGGCGACGCGCAATCGGCCGCGAACATCCTCCCAGGGAAGAATGACCTCCTTCGCATTGTCGATCTCGATGCAGACCCGTGCTGCGTAATCGCGAAATGTCGCACCGGCCTCGGTCAAGGCGGCACCGTGCGTCGTTCGCGCGAGCAATTGAACACCCAGATGCTGCTCGAGCCGAGCGAGCCGCCGGCTGACGATCGACTTGGAAACGCCAAGCCGGCGTGCTGCCGCCGTAACACCGCGGGCGTCAGCCACCTCCACGAAGGTGCGCAGTTCCTCGATATCCATATCGTTCCCTTTTACGCGACACGGTGTAGCGTTCTGATGGCCTAGCCCGATACAAATGGCAATGGCACTATCCCTTTAGACATCGTCGCAAATCTTCATGTCATCTGACAGATTGCGTCTCAACACTAACAAGCGGGAAAAGTCATGTCCTTTCACAATGGCGTCATGTTATCTATTCGTTCTGAAGATTAAATTCTTGTGCTGGTCAATCGTTACGCGTTTCGCCTTGAGGGAACGGGCAACGCGCTTATCCGCCAGCGCAGCAACTCCAAAATACGCCCGTCGAAAGTCACGCGGGCTGATCGGCGTGGGTGGCGAGCATCGGGCATGCGCGCTGCGGCAAGCCAATAGAATGTCGAAACTTGCCACCCGCCCGCATGAGGTGAGGACCGTTTCGCGGCGGCCGCCGTCTGACGACCGCGATCGGTGCAAGATTCGTCTGCTGACAAGACTGATCTCAGGAGCCGCAGCCTCGGCCTCACCCTTCGTGGCCTACGCGCAGGTATCGACCGACCTGGAGCGAGCCCCGACACTGACTATCGAGCGCTATTCGGAAGACTGGTCCGACCTCGCCGATCCTGGGAACCGCACAGGACATTGGACGGAGCCGTTCAAGTATATCCCTTTTAGCGACGACGACGCGGTCTACCTCACAATAGGCCTCGAAGCGCGGTCGCGCTACGAAAGCTATGAGAATGTGAACTGGGGATCATCGCCAAACGATGACTTTGCCTGGCATCGTCTGATGCCCTACGCCGACCTTCACATCGGAAACGTCCGGTTTTTCGCGCAGCCGATCCTGTCGGTGATCTCAGGGGCGGACAGACCCAAGCGGCCGGTGGACACGACGGGAACCGACATGCTGCAGGCCTTCGTCGACGTCGATCTTGCGTTGCCGGGTGACGCTTCACTCCGGCTGTCTGCAGGGCGAAAACTGGTTTCACTTGGATCGGGGCGCTTCATCGACCGGCGCTATGGCACCGGCGTTCCGCTGCCGTTCGACGGATTCGAAGCCATCGTCACGGGCAAATCACGCCGGGTGACGGGGTTCTATCTTCAGCCGGTCGACACAAGGCAAGGGGATTTCAACGATCGACGCTCGCGCGATAAAGCGGTGTGGGGCGTCTACGCGACACAGTGGTTAGACGCGAAACACGCGCATGGTATCGACCTCTATTATATCGGGCTGCGGGATCGAAATGCCGTCTTCGACCAGGGCGCCGGCAGTCAGTTGGCGCACACCTTCGGCACGAGAATATTCGGGGATGATGGCGACTGGTATTGGAACGCGGAGGCCGCGCTCCAGCGTGGCACGTTTGCCGGTCACCGCTCGTCGGCCTGGGGGGTCGGGGCCGAGACCGGCTATCGGTTTCGGAACGCGCAGCTGCGACCGGAAATTGCCCTCACGGCCGACGTTGTATCGGGCGACGATGACCCGAACGATGCGAAGCTGGGGACGCTGAATGCGCTTTTCCCGAACGGGAAATATTTCGGAGCGCTGTCGCCGATCGGCCCGCGAAACCTCATCCACCTGCGTCCCTCGACGGCAATTCACCCGCATAAGACCCTCGCACTATCGCTGACCGGGGTCGCCTATTGGCGGCAGAGCCTTGGCGACGGGATCTACGCGATCTCCGGATTGCTCGCGCGCAGCGGCGGGGAGAGCGACGCGCGGTTCATCGGCAAGCAGATCGAAATCGCCACGAGCTGGCAGGCGACACCCGAATTGAACCTGACCGCGTCGCTCAGTGCTTTCGATCCCGGGCCGTTCATTCGCGACACCGGGCCCGCGCGCACCATCAAGATGGCCGGTGCACAAGGGACCTTCCGGTTCTGACGGTGCGCCCGCCCGCGGCCACGCCCGTACGAACAGGGAGTGACGGGACATGAGCTTCGTCGAAGACAACCGCGCCGAACGACGCTTCGAACTGCCAATCGACGACAGCCAGGAGATCGCAACGGCATATTATCGCATGCACGGCGACAGGTTCGTCCTGACGCATACGATCGTTCCCGAACGGCTTTCCGGACGCGGCATCGGCTCACAACTGGCCTGCGGCGTGTTCGACGAGATTCGCGCGAGCGGCCGCAAGGTGTTCCTCGTCTGCCCGTTCATGACCGCCTTCTACGCGCGCCATCCGGAATATGCCGACGTCGTCGTGGGTTCACCGGGTTCGGGTCGGAACGCATGATCGAGATGCCCGGCGAACACGCACGACGGACCGCGGTTTCAACGTCCGCGAACGCTGCGTCTTACTGGCGCCGCACTTCATCCGGTGTCGTAGGCGCCCGCTGAGCACCGGCTTCCGCTTGACCCTGTTTCAAAAACCTAGCTGAGCGAGGATATATGATAAAGAAGATAGCCATTGCATTCCTGACGATGTCGTCGTTCTGCGCTGTCCAGGCCCAATCGATGCAGGATGAGGCTGGCGCCGACCTTATCGTTTTCAACGCAAAGATCTTCACGGGCAGCCGTGCGCAGCCCGAGGCTTCCGCTTTGGCGGTCAAGAACGGCCGCATCTACTTCGTCGGTCCCGATGCGGACATACTGGCGCTGAGAAATTCCAGGACCAGGTTGATCGATGCGCACAACCGCAGGCTGATTCCCGGCATCGTCGATGCGCATACGCACGTCCTCAACGACCTGGCCTATACCTACAATATACGATGGGATGGCGTGCCGACGCTGAGTCGGGCGCTGACGATGCTGAGCGAGCAGGCCAGCCGCACACCGGAGGGACAATGGGTCAAGGTGATCGGAGGCTGGTCTCCCTACCAGTTCAAGGAGAACCGCTTTCCCACGCTGGCCGAACTGCGCAAGGCCGTGCCCGATCGCCCCATGATCGTGCAATATGCCTATAACCGCGCCTTCCTGAACAAGCCGGCGATGGACGCGCTTGGCGTGGGCACCGACCGGTTCCCCAAACTGCCGGACATCGAGTTCGAAAAGGATAGCCGCGGCACCCCGACCGGCGTGGTCCACGGCTACACCTGGGTGTTTCTCGCCCTCGAGACCATGGTGCCGCAACCCACCTTCGACGAAGAAGTGAGTTCGTTGGTCTACAGCATCCGGGGACTGAACCGGTTCGGCGTAACGTCGATCATCGATAATGGCGGCAGGTGGGCATATCCGAAGGCTCAGGCAAGGGTGAATGTGCTGGCGCGCGACAACCGCCTCAACGTCCGCATGCCTTTTGTGGATTTGCAGCTCGGCAACGGCGGATCGGTGAATATGGTGGATCTGGAGATCGAGGCGATCACGAAAACGGCGCCGATCAGCCCGGGACAAAATCTGCACCCCACATTGGCCCATGGCCATGAATATCGAGGGGCCGGGGAAGTTCTGAGCGGCGACGTGCATGATCATGAGAATTTCGATCGTCCGGCGGTCATCATCGCGCCTGAGAAGATGAAGCGCTTCGTCGAGCAGGATGTGATGAAGCTCGTGCAGCGACGCATCCCGTTCCGTATGCACATCAGCTACAACGAGAACATCTCCCCCTTTCTCGACGCTCTGGAGAAGGTGAACGAAACGATCCCGCTCGATGGCTTGCGATGGAGCCTCGAACATGCCGAGACGATCAGCCCCGAGAACATCGATCGCGTGAAGAAGCTGGGCGGCGGTATCGCCGTGGACGCCAAAATGGCGCTGCACGCCGACGGTTTCATCAAGACATATGGTCGCGAAAAGGCGTTGCAGACGCCGCGCCTGCGGCCGCTCGTGGACAGCGGGATTCCGTTGGCCATGAGTACCGACGCATTCCGAGCAGCCACGTTCAATCCTTGGGTCGGAATCAGCTGGATGGTGTCCGGCAAGTCCGTCTCCGGATCGGAGGTTCTCGCAACGGAGAACCGCCTTTCCCGCGCCGAGGCGCTGAAACTGTTCACCGGTGGCGCAGCATGGTTCATGAATGCAGAATCCGAGGTCGGCGCCATCGCCCCGGGGAATCTGGCCGACTTCGTGGTGCTCGACAGGGATTATTTCACGGTGCCGGAAGAGCAGATAAAATCGGTGTCCGCCGTACTGACCGTCATGGACGGCAAGGTCGTGTTCGGTGCGCAGGAATATAGCGATCAATCGCCAAAACTTCCCGAGGTCCTTCCGGCGTGGTCGCCCGTTAAATATTTCGGGACCTACCACGGGGAAAAATGACCCCCGGCGCGCGGCGAGACGGCAAAGGCCGATCTGAGCAAGATCGGCCATATGCGGGCTCCGGGCGCATGCCGGCAAGGGATGCGAGTTGAGCCTGGCTGAGCCCGGCCTGCCCGCGATCTGTAGACCACTCCAAGCGATCTCTCCGCATGATCATGGCACTCGGCGCAGGCTATCGCGAACGCCGCCCCAGCTTGCGGGCGAGGGCGATAGCCACGGAGCGCCCCTTCCGGGCGCTACCGAACACCGCGCATCACCCCTCCCCCCTGCCGCCATCCCGAATCCCCTTTCGGGATGGCGGCAGGGGGTGCCCAGGCGCGGCCTACAGCACCCAGGTGCCGGTCAGCGCGGTGACGTCGCCGGTGAACAGGATCGCGAAGTCGGCGGTGCCGTTGCCGTCGGTGTCGGCGAGCAGGGTCGTCGTGTTGCTGCCCGCGTCAAACGCCAGGGTGAGCTGGCCCGCGGCATTGGTGAAGGCGGCGACCTGCGTGAAGGCCTCGTTGGCCGCGCCGGTGGTGGCGTCGGCGTCGATCAGCGCGAGGTCGAGGATGTCGCCGGCGGCGAGGTCGAGGATGCGGTCGGCGGCGGTGCCGATGCCGCTGTCGTCGGCGGCGAGGTAGACGAAGTGGTCGTTGCCCGCGCCGCCCGCCAGCACATCGCTGCCGCCGCCGCCGGTCAGGTTGTTGGCGAGTGCCGATCCGGTCAGCGTGTCACCCAGCGCCGAACCGAGGAGGTTCTCGACATTGAGGATCGTGTCGGTGCCCTGCCCGCCGCCGACCGCCTGTGCGACGGTGAGGCCGAGGTTGACAGTGACGCCATAGCCTGAGGCGGCATAGCTCAGCGTGTCGATCTGGGCGCCGCCGTCGATCATGTCGTTGCCGGTGCCGCCGGTGATCAGGTCGTCGCCGACGCCGCCCTTCAGCAGGTCGTTGCCGGCGCCGCCATCGAGGATGTCGCCGGCGCTGGCGCCGTCGATCACGTCATTGCCGTTGCCGCCGCTGATCCTGTTGACCTGCGCGCTGCCGGTCAGCGTATCGGCCTGCGCGGAGCCGACCAGATTCTCGACCGACACCAGCGTGTCGGTGCCGGCACCGCCGGTGTTCTGCGCGCCGGCGAGCGCGAGGGAGACGGCCACGCCGGTGGTTGCCGTCGCATAACTCGCGGTGTCGCTGCCCGCGCCGCCGTTGAGCATATCGTCGCCCAGGCCGCCCACCAGCGTGTCGTTGCCACCATTGCCGACGAGGCTGTTGTCAGCGCCGTTGCCCGTGAACTGGTCATCATGGCCGGAGCCGATCAGCGCCTCGATGCCGAGCAGCGTGTCGGTGGCCGCCCCCACCGTATATTGCGCGGTGGCGAGGTTGAGGTTGACGCGCACGCCCGCGGTCGCCGCGGCGTAGCTGGCGGTGTCGATGCCGTCGCCACCGTTGAGCGTGTCGTTGCCGAGCCCGCCCACCAGCATGTCGTTGCCCGCGCCCGCCTGCAGGATGTTGGAATAGTCGCTGCCAGTCAGCCGGTCGTCGAATGCGGTGCCGATGACATGTTCGATGCTGCGCACTGTGTCGATGCCCGCGCCGCCGGTGTCCTGCGCCGCCTGGCTCAGCAGGTTGAGCGTCACGCCCGCGCCGACCAGCGAATAGTCCAGCGTGTCGACGCCCAGGCTGCCGTCGATCAGGTCGTTGCCGAGATCGCCGCGGATGGTGTCGTTGCCGTGGCCGCCGGTCAGGCGGTTGTCGCCGGCGGTGCCGGCCAGCGTGTCGGCGAACGCCGATCCGATCAGCCCCTCGATGCCGGTCAGCGTGTCGGTGCCGGCGGCGCCGGTGGCCTGCGCGCCCGCGACGGCGAGATCGACGGTCACGCCCGATGCCGACGCCGCATAGGAGGCGATGTCGGCCGCGCCCACGCCGCCGTCGATCGCATCATTGCCGTCGCCGCCCTGCAACATGTCGTCGCCGGCGCCGCCGGTCAGCGTATCGTTGTCGGCGAGGCCGTCGATCGTGTCGGCGCCATTGCCGCCGATCAGCGTGTTGACGCCGGCGTCGCCGGTCAGCCGGTCGTCGAAGGCGGAGCCGATCAGCGTCTCGAAGCCCAGCAGCGTATCGACGCCGGCGCCGCCGGTCGACTGCGCGGTGGCGACGGAGAGGTTGACGATCACCCGGGCGGCGGCGTTGGCATAGGTCACGGTGTCGATACCCGCGCGGCCGTCGAGCTTGTCGTTGCCCGTGCCCGCGCCGCCATCGATCACATTGTTCCCGCCGTCGCCGATCAGTACGTCGGCGAAGGAGGATCCGATCAGGTTCTCGATACCGATCAGTGTGTCGGTGCCGGCGCTGGTATCGAGGTTCGCGACGACCGCGCCATCGAGATTGGTCGCATAGCTCACGGCGTCGATGCCGGCGCCGCCGTTCACGATGTCGGTGCCGGCGCCGCTCACGAGCAGATCGTCGCCATCGCCGCCGTTGAGCCGGTCGTTGCCGGCGCCGCCGAACAAGGTGTCGCCCAGCATGCCGCCGGTCACGATGTCGTTGCCCGCGCCGCCGTTGACGGTGAAGGCGGTGGCAAGGCCGGCCAGGTCGAGCGTGTTGCCGCCGGCCGCGAGGGTGAAGCTGGTGACCTGGAGCTGCGCGCCGGCGAGGTCGACGACGCCTGCGGTCGAGATGGTGATCGCGGTGATGCCGGTGACGGTGGTGAGCCCGTCGAGCCCCGCGGCCGACAGCGTCACCGCCTGGCCGTTGCCGGTCAGCCGCTCGATGCGGTTCGCGCCGGAGAGATCGGCGGTGCCGCCGCTGAAGGTCAGCGCGAGCGTGTCGGTGCCGTCGCCGCCGTCATATTGCTCGCCCGCGGCGATCTCGGCGGCGGCGGCGACGACGAACCGGTCGTCGCCAGCGCCGCCGCTCATCAGGTCGGCACCGGCGCCGCCGGCGAGGATGTCATTGCCCTCCTGGCCGCTCAGCACATCGTCGCCGTCGCGGCCCGAGAGCGTGTCGCCGCCGAGGCCGCCGAGGATGGTGTCGGCGCCGCCGCCGCCGTTCACCACGAAGCCGGTGCTGCCGAAGGCGCCGTTGATCGCGCCGGTGAGGATGAAGCTGTTGCCGGCATCGCTGAGGTTGAAGCTGCCGCCGTTCATGTAGAGCGTCGCGCCGCCGAGGTCGGCGGTGCCGGCGGTGGTCAGCGTGATGTTGCTATACGCCTCGATCAGCGAGAAATTGCCCAGCTGCGTGGCGGTGAGCTTGAGGTTGTAGTTGTAGATGAAGAAATCGAGTTCGGTCCAGTCGGCTTGGAGCAGCAGCCGCTCGATCGTGCCGTCGATGATCACCGCGCTGATGTCGATGGTGTCGGTGGGCGGCGGGCCGAAGCCGTCGATATAGGTGTTGCCTTCGATCACGAGGGTGTCGACGCCGTCGCCGCCGCTGAACGTCTCGCCGGCGTCGGGCCCGTAGATGCCCTCGATATAGGTGAGGCCGAGCACGTCGTCGCCGTCGCCGCCGGACAGGGTGTCGACCCCGCCGCCGCCGACCAGAACGTCATTGCCGCTGCCGCCGACCAGCATGTCGTTACCGTCGCCGCCGCTCAGGGTGTCGTTGAGATCGCCGCCGGACAGCACATCGTCTCCGGCGAGGCCATTGATGACGTCCTGGGCGGGACCGCCCTGGTCGCCGTCGATCACGTCATTGCCGGGCGTTCCGTTATAGGTGGGCATTTTTCTCTCCTTCGTCCTGCGTCACGCTTGTAAAAGGCATTGGGGAACGGGCGGTGCGGCACTGGGCGCAAGCCGATCCGATGGACTCGCATGCTGTCCTCCCCCTTGGTTCGGGTGCGTTCCCGCTGCGCCACGACATCGGCCGTGCCCCCAATGATCCCGGCGCGGCTGCGCATGCTGTGATCCCGGTCACAGTATCGGAGAGGATCGTTACGGCGACAAGCACATGTTTATTTCAGTTTATCTTAAACGGCGGCCGAATTATCATTGATTGAGGTCAAAGTTATTGATTTTTAACACATAACTCGGTCCTGTGGCAGGATGCCGGCTGCGGCGCAGCGCCGCAGATTGCGTTCGGATCGGGCTGGTGTGGCTGATCGCCCGGCGCGACGATAGGCTTGCTGATCCTCGCCGCGGGGCGGGCGGCCGCCGGGCGACGTGTACAGCGGCAGGTTCCACGCCAAAACCTGCCACCCTGCGGTCGGTCGGCTGCCACGCACGGCGACGGCAACTGGGCCGTTTTCGGGCTTCCCGCCTACCACTCAGTTCTTGCGGAACCGGACATCGTGTCGGACGAGCTGGCAGGACAGCAGCTGCCAGTGGTCGATTGTGTGCAGAGCCCGGGGGAGCGCCACAACACGCAGGCTGGTAACATAACTAGCGGGCCCAAGGTGCCGATGGGCTGAACTCGGCAACCACCCGCTCGATGAAGACGCGCGTCTTGGCAGGCACGAGCCGTCCTGGCGGAAGCACGATCTGGGCTTTGCCCTCGTGGTCCATTCTCCAGTCCGGAAGGACGCGGACGAGACGGCCCTCGGCAAGATGTCTACCGCAAGACCATTCTGCGGAGAGCATGATACCGCCTCCCTCGAGTGCTGCCAACATCATGCTGCCGCCGTCGTCGGTTCGAAATTGACTCGGCACGTGCACCGTGGCGCGTTCCTCGCCGCGGCGAAGACGCCAGTCGGGCCAGAAGTTCGGCACGGTCAGCCCAAGGCAGCGGTGGTTCTGCAAATCCCCGGGCGTGTGCGGTGTGCCAGCCTCGGCGAGATAGGCAGGCGAGGCGCAAAGGACCGTCTCGAAGGATGCAAGTTGACGCACGGTCAGCGAGCTGTCGGCGAGACCACCAAACCTGATGGCAAGGTCGAACCCTTCTGCAACCAGGTCGAAGAAGCGGTCGCCAAGCTGGAGTTCGATCTCGATCTCGGGGTACTCGCGGAGGAACGCAGGTAGCCAAGGCACGACCCAGAACCGCGCGAAGGTCCTCGGCATGGTCACCCGCAGCAGGCCACGCGGGCGAGCCGCGCCTTCGGCTGCCTCAAGGTCGGCAACGGTCAGCTCCGCAAGAATGATCCTGACCTTCCGCAGATAGGCTGCACCGACCTCGGTCAGAGCGACTTTGCGGGTCGTCCGCGCGAGGAGCCGTACACCCAGACGCCGTTCCAGCGCATCGATCCGGCGGGACAGAACTGAGGGGTCCTTGCCGAGAACACGGGCTGCCGCCGCGAAGCCGCCATGCTCGGCAACGGCCGCAAAGGTCTCGATCTCATCGAGCTGCCCACCGGATTTTTCGTGCATGATCTGCATCAGTCATTTGCTTCAACGGCGAATTCTCAAGGTGATATGCATGAACTAACTCAGTCTCGGAAGCGAGGACAATCCGACCTCAAGTTCAGGTTACCGCGAAGATCCGATGCCGACTGCCCACGAGCCGCCCTCATCACTGCAAGGAGAATGTCATGACGAAGCTTGCTCCATTCCTCGCAGCAGCCGTTCTCGCCGGGTCGGGCGCAGTCGCCGAACAGCCCCTGCCCGTGCGCAACGTCGTCATTGTCGACGAGGCCTTTGCCAACGGTTCGGGATGGCGCGGGGTCGATGACCGGCTTAGCGCTCGCGGATACAAGGTCAGCATCGTCCAGAACCCGCTGACCGGCCTGAACGCCGATGTCGCCGCCACCAACCGGCTGCTGGCGCGCCAGGACGGACCGACCATCCTCGTCGGTCATTTCTATGGTGGCAGCGTGATCACCCAGGCCGGGCTTCACCCCAAGGTCGCCGGCCTCGTCTACGTCGCCGCCTTCGCCCCGGAGATCGGCCAATCGACGCTCGACCAATATGCCGAGGTGGCGCCGCCGGCGAATTTCGCGCCGGAGGAGCAGGCGGACGGCTTGGCGTTTCCGAACGGCGACAAGTTCAAAGCCGGGTTCGCAACCGATGCGAGCGATGCGGACGCCGCCTTCCTGGGGGATTCCCAGATTCCGGTCGCGATGGCGGCGCTGAAGGCGAAGGTCACCGTTGCCGCATGGCGCTCGAAGCCGAACTGGTATGTCGTGGCGACCGAAGACGGTGCGATCGATCCCAAGTTGCTGCGCAGCACCGCCCGTCGGATCGGCGCCAGGACCAGCGAGATCGAGGGCAGCCACGTCCTCTTCATGACCAAGCCTCACGCGGCCGCGGATGCGGCTCGGGGCGCCGTTGCGCAGCATTCAAAGACAGGAGAATGACGATGGGCCAACTCGATGAAAGAGCCGCCCGCAACGCGGGTGCGAGCACCGCACCAGGGTTGCGAGCGACCACGCCTGCAAACGGCAAGCCGCTCATCGCGGTTTACGGTGCGACCAGCAAACAGGGGCGCAGCGTCGTGGTTACGCTGCTGGGAAGTGGCCGCTTCCGGGTCCGGGCCCTCACGCGCAACCGGGACTCGAGGGAGGCGCAGAGCCTGGAAAAGCTCGGCGCTGAGATCGCGACTGTCCCACCAGGCCTGGGCCACCACAAAGAGCTCGTTACCGCATTCACCGGTGCGGACGGCGTCTACCTGATGACGCCGCAGAGCAATCCGCAGGACGATGTGGAATACGCCCTCGGCAAGCAACTCGCCGATGCAGCGGTAGATGCCGGTGCGAGTCATATCGTCTTCAGCACACTGGAAGATGTCGAGAAGATCACAGACGGCAAGAAGCCGGCTCCGCATTTCACCAGCAAGGCCCGTGTCGCAGATTATATCCGTAGCCTGGCGGTATCACACTCATTCGTGATGCTCGCGTTTTTCTATACGAACTTTCTCGAATACTACGTCCCGCGCATGGAGGGTGGCAAGCTGCTGATGCCGATCTACCTCCCCGAGGATTTCCGGGCGCCGTTCGTGGACCCTCTTACGGCTACGGGGCCGGCAGTGCTCGAGATATTCTCGAATCCGGATCGGTACAACGGCGCAACGCTCCCGGTCGTCGGAGACATCATCTCACCTCGTGAGATGGTGGAGACCTTCCAACGCGTGACCGGCATCGAGGCCGAATACCGCAACGCCTATAGCCGGGAAGGCCTGCTGCACTATTTTCCCGATTTTGCGGCCAACGAGCTTTTGGTCGATGAACTGGTCGGCATGGTCGAATACGCGGTCGAGTACGGCTACTTCGCCGCCGATCACGACCTCGAATGGAGTCGTCGACTGAACCAGGCTTCCCTGAGCTGGGAGCAGTTCCTGCGCGCGACCAGGTGGCGCGGTGAGAAGCTTCCGTTCGGGATCTGAACCGAACCAGGCATGGCGGAGGCCCGTCAACATGGGCTTTCCGTGACATTGGCAACAGAAAGAGCCGGTTATGAGCCTCAAGGACAACAAGCAGACGGTGCGAGACTACCTTGCCCATTTCAGGAACGCTGACGTAGCCAAGCTGACGGACGCGATGAGTGAGGATGCGACCTGGTGGATTCTGGGCCAGCCTCGTCTGTTCTCAGGCGCGGGCACCAAGTCGAAAGCCGATATGGAGCGCATCTGGGACAATCTGTTCGGCTACATGAAGGATGGCCTTGAGATGACCGTCATCGGCATGGTCGCCGAAGGGAACAGGGTCGCGGCCGAGATCCGGTCCCACGCCGACCTGACGGACGGCAGGGTCTACGAAAACCAGTACCACATGCTCTTCACCCTTCGGCGGGGCAAGGTCGTCGAGGTCAAAGAGTATGCGGACACGCTCCTGATCGCGAACATTTTCGGCTGACATTTCGAACATTTTTGGCTGACATTTGTCGCGGGTCAGGCGCCTGCGGTTCTGGAAAGGCACCTGCGTGAAGTTGCTCAACATTCCGGTGAGTTGCTGATCTTCAAACGGCGACAGCCCCCATTCATGCGTCGTTCCCAAATGCGGCGCATAAAGCGGTGCGGGCGCGAAAGTGATCAGCGCTCCGAGAAGGCCCATCTGGATCATCATCACCGGGACATCAGGATGATGCGAAGGGATCATCGGCGGCATCGTCATGCCACCGATACTCGGCGATCGTCGCCGCGTGTTCCGCCGCCTTGCGGCCATACAGTTTCTCGACCAGCGCAAGCGCCATATCGGTGCCAGCCGATACGCCGGACGAGGTCGCGTATTTGCCGTCGAACACCCAGCGCGCCTTGCGCTGCCAACGGACCTTGTCGGATTGGCCGGCCACCCAGTCGAACGCCAGCTTGTTCGTCGTCGCCTCACGCCCGTCGAGCAGGCCGGCGCGCGCGAGAATGGCTGCCCCGGTGCAGACCGACGCGGTCCAACGCGTCGCGCGATCCTGCCGGCGAACGAAATCGAGCAGCGCCCCATCCCTCACCAACGGCCGCGTCCCCATACCACCGGGCACCATCAATATGTCGAACTGGGGGGCGGACGCGAAAGACGCATCGGCGTTCACAACCGTCCCCTGCGCGGAGGTGACCGCGCCGCCATCCTGCGACACGAACATCAGACGATGGTCTGGCAGCCTGCCCCACATCTGGACCGGCCCGAAGACGTCGAGCGTTTCGAATGCGTCGAACAGCACGATGCCGATCACCCTGGATTTGGGCCCGGCATTGGCATCATCGTCTTTCATTGCCTCGGGATCTCCCTTGCGGTGCATCGCTGCCTGATCTCTCCGGCCGGCAGCGGCAGCGGCAGCGGCACCCTGCTGCGCCCAAAGCGGAAGCAATGCGATGGCCGAGCCGAGCCGCATCAGCCTCCGGCGGGTGAAATCACCGTCCATCATTCGCCCGATGCCTTGAGGTCGGTCGCTGCCCGTCCGCTGCCGTCCTTCTCCATCGGATAGGACCTATGCTCATGGACGATGCGCAATCCATCATCGCCTCGGCGCAGCACGATGGTCCTGCGGTTCCAGGCGTCCATCGGCCCCTCCCCTTCTTGTCGCCGCGCATCCCCGCGAGCGGTGGCCGCGTCCCGCGCGTGCAGCATCGCGAGAATATCGTCTCCGTCGTTTCCAGCCATCCGACCCTCCTCCTCAAAGCGCACTCAGCCCTGCACCGGAGCGGTCATTGCCCCCCGGATCAACGCCGCAAAAACGGCGACAGCCTCGTCCTTCGGCAGCGTCTGGCGCACGATTGCGGCCGACAGCGCCTCTCCTGCGCCGACCAGACCGATGCAACGGCGCTCAAGTGCCGTCACCGGAAGGACATTGAAGGGTTTGAGCACGGCAACGAACATCTGCACCGAATAATCCAGCAACTCCTGGAACACCGCAGCCTTTTCTTCGCTGCCTGCGAGCGCGGCGCCGACGATATGGAACTCGTCCGTCATGTCTGCGGCGCAGTGGATATAGGCAGCAGCCAGAACCGCGATCGTTTCCCCAAGATCCTGTTCGCCGGTGGCCATCGCATTTCGGAAGGCATTCACCCGCTCGGTGTCGATCCACCGGTAGAGTTCGATGAGCAGGCCCGACCGCGTACCGAAATGCTCATATGCGACCGGTTTCGAAACGCCGGCACGCGTCGCCAGTTGCCCCAGCGTCAGCCGATCCGCGCCTTCCTCGCGGATGATCCGCAACGCGGTATCGAGCAACTGACGTCGTCGGTCCGCCCTGGAAAGCCTGCGCGCTGACACCTGCGGCGCAGCCTGATCGTTTGTGTCCATCCGCTCTCCTGTTGCACAACCTACCAATAGTAGGTTAAGGCGCGAACCTACCATCGGTAGGTTATATAGACAGGTTATGGAGATGAGCCAATGACTGCAGATCCCATTCTTCTCATGGGCGGATCCGGCGCGATCGGGCGCCAGACCATTCAGGCGCTGCGCGCGGTTCACCCCGATGTGCCGGTGTTGGTGGGCGGGCGCGACCTGGCGAGAAGCCGCAAGGCAGCCGAGGTGATCGGTAACGCCGAAGGCGTGATTCTGGACCCGCGGGCGGACGATCTCGGGCTCGGCGACCGCCGCGTGCGGGCGGTCGCCGTCTTCTATGCGGACGACCGCCTCGCCGGGCTGCGCTTCGCGCAACGCCGCCGGATTCCGCATCTCGGTATCTCGTCCGGCATTTACGAGATCGCGCCCGAAATCGCGATCCATATGCACAAGCCGGACGCTGCGGCGATCGTGCTCGGCTACGAATGGCTGGTCGGCGCGACCACCATTGCGACGCTTTTGTGCGCAAAGGCATTCAAGCAACTCGATCACATCAGCATCGGCGCGCTGGTCGACGATGAGGAGCAGCCTGGCCCGGCGGTCTCGGAGGATTTTGAGCGCCTTGCCAGCATGCTGCCAGCCGCACTCACACGTCGCGATGGCGCCTATGTCTGGCGCAGCGACGACGAGGCAAAGGCCGTGTTCAACGCCATCGACGGCACGCGGATGGAGGCGTCGGGTTTCTCCTCCATCGATGTCGTCGGCCTCGCAACGGAAACGGGCGCCCCCAATGTGGAATTTAACATCGCGAATGGTGTCACTTCGAGCCGCCGGCGCGGCGAAGCCATGTCGACCGAGATCATCATCGAGCTGGCCGGCGAAGACCCGCAGGGCAACCGGCTGCGCACGCGCCATGCGGTTTTCCATCCGGGCGGGGCGGCGCCGTTGACCGCGCTCGGCGTCAGCATGATCCTCGAGCGGCTGGGCGGGCTCGACGGTGCTGCTCCAACCCCTCCTGGCCTGTACTTCCCGTATCAGATCGTCGATCACGCCACCTATCTTGCAAGGCTGCAGCAGGCCGGCGGCAGTATCGTGGCGCTCAATCCTATCGGCCACTGAACGCGGATTACCGCTTAAGCCCCAAGCCCCAAGCCGCTCGCTGTCGGTGTCGGCCCGGGCGATGTCGAAGGGACCCGCATGGCCAGCGGCGCAGACCGCGGCGCATCGATACGCCTCTTCAGCTTCGCTCGGTCGCCACTTTTGTTGGTGCTTCGAAACGTTCGAGCGGTTTGCTTCATACGCCTCAACTGGCGCCGCATCCGGGAGATGGAAAACGTTCCCACGATCCCCAAATTGAACCGCCCGGTATTGACCGACCGGCCGTTAATTCGGGTGTCATCGCATCGCGCCGCCGCTATGACCCTAGCGATGATGGCAACACGCTGCTGACATGGCCCAAGTGACCAATATCCTTCCCATCGAGAACCGTCATGTCCGGCTCGTGACCGACAGCCCGATACCGTCGGTCATCAGCGATCCCCGGCTTCCGGATAATCCCATAGTCGCGTGCAACACCGCCTTTTGCGACTTGACGGGCTATCCCGCCGACGAGGTGGTCGGGCGGAACTGCCGTTTCCTGTCGGGGCCGGCGACCGAACCATGGCTGACCGAAGAAATCCGCCGCGGCGTTCGCGAGCATCGCCCGGTGCTTGTCGAGATCCTCAACTACAAGCGCAACGGCCAGCCATTCCGCAACGCCGTTCTCGTCGCGCCGATCTACGACGAGCAGGACGCGTTGCTGTATTTTCTGGGATCGCAACTCGAGATCGATCCCGCAGCGGCGACACCGTCGAGCATGCGCCGCATTCGCGCGGCGGAAATGGTCAAGGCCCTGTCGCCGCGGCAGGGTCAGGTGCTCAAGTGTGTTGCCAACGGCCTGCTCAACAAACAGATCGCTGCAGAGCTCAATCTGGCGGAGAAAACCGTCAAGATGCACCGCGCCATTCTGATGAATCGGCTCGGTTTGAATACGACGGCAGACCTCATCCGGCTCGCCGTGGAGGCCGGCCTGTAAAGGCCCATCCGTCGCTACGGCACAAAGTCCGTATCGCTCCAAAACCTGCCCTATCCTACTGATCTTCCGTCGCCACGGCGGTGTTGTACATCCCGTTGGCCGTTTGGTCTGCGGTTGGGTGCCCCCCCCAACCGGCGCCGCCGTGGCGACACATCGGGATAGGAAGGACTTCTCCGCGCGGTTGCGTGAGATCCCGCATCATCCCTGCCCGGCGCGCCCGTGCCGCGGATCAATGCGACGGAGGCTCCTTTGGATATCGTCACACCCTTTCAATACTCCCTCATCTACAACGCTTTTTCCTTCACGTTTGCGACGATGGGCGCGGCAACGGCGTTTCTCTGGTTGAGCCGGTCACAAGTCGCGCCGGCTTATCGGACGGCGCTGACCATTTCGGGGCTGGTCACCGGTATCGCGGCCTATCACTATTACCGAATATTCGAGAGCTGGATCGCCGCCTATACGTTCGGCAATGGCGTCGTCACGGCGACCCCCTTCGCGTTCAACGATGCGTATCGGTACGTCGACTGGCTGCTGACCGTGCCCTTGCTGCTGATCGAACTGGTTCTGGTCATGCGTCTTTCGCGTGACGAAACCATGTCCAAGTCGGTCCGGCTGGGCTCTGCTGCGGCGCTGATGATTGTCCTGGGCTATCCAGGCGAGATCTCGAGCGACATTTCGACGCGCGTCCTGTGGGGTACCCTGTCGGCGATCCCGTTCGTGTACATCGTGTGGGAGTTGTTCAGCGGGCTCGGAAAGTCGATCGCACAACAACCTGCCGGCGCGCAGAACCTGGTGCGCAAGGCACGCTTGCTAACCTTCGCCTCCTGGGGCTTCTATCCGATCGTCTACATGGCGCCCTATGCCGGGCTGACCGGCGGCACCGTCACCACGACGATCCAGATCGGCTATACGATCGCTGATATCGTCGCCAAGGCCGGGCTGGGCATCCTGATCTTCCTGATCGCGGTCCGCAAGTCGGCGGTCGAGGCCGAAGCCGGTGGGCATAAGGGCTATGCCGCCTGATCCCATGGCAGCACTTGCTGACCCACGCCCGTCATCGCGTCGCTTTGCTCCGCTGCGGCGCGGCGATTTTGTCCATCCGGCCTATTGGATTGCGGCGGCGGCGCTGATCGTGGTGACGCTGCTCGGCATGCCGCTGGGGCAACCGGCGGCGGTGGCCGCCGCGACGATCGTGTTCCTTGGCGGGGGGCTGCCGCACGGGGCCTATGACATCGCGCTGTTGCGGCGCTCGGTCGCGCTGGACCGGTCCGCCCTCGCGCTCGCGGTCGGCGGTTATGTCGCGGTTGCCCTGCTGATGGTATCGCTGTGGATGACCGTGCCGCTGGTCGCTCTGGTCCTCTTTCTGGCGGTTGCGTCGGTGCATTTCGGCGAGGACTGGCCGATGCTCGAGGAGCCGCTGCTCCGGTTTGCAGCGGGGGCGGCGGTAATCGCGGCGGCCACGATCGGCCATCCCGCCGAGGTTTCGTCGCTGTTCGTCGCGATGAGCGATCCGCGCGCTGCGATCATTGCCCAAATCGTCACCGCGGCCGCGCCGGTCGCGTTGCTGGTCACCATCGTCGGCATGGCCGTCGCTTGGCGGGATGGCGGCCACTGGGCCGCCGCGATGGCGTCGTGCCTCGTGCTGCTGGTGGTGCTGCCGCCGGTCGCGGGATTCGCGCTGTTTTTCGTTTTCCTGCATTCGCCGCGGCACTTGGCGCATACACGCGCGCTGTTGCGCGATATGTCGCTCGTGCGATGGCTTGGCACTGGCGCTCTGCTGTCGGGCTTCGCCATCCTCGGCGGTTGGGGGTTGCGCTCCATGGCACCGTCTCGCTTCGATCCGACAGTCGTTGCACAAGCGTTCCAATTACTGGCGTCGGTGGCGGTGCCGCACCTGCTGCTGTCGCGCTGGCTCGAAGGGCGGCTGATTTCCATCCCTCTCTCTCAAGAAAAGACAGCGATTTCATGACCCGTCGTACTGCGATCGTGATCGGCTCGGGCATCGGCGGCATCGCTTGCGCGATCCGCCTTCAGAGCCTCGGCTTCGACACCCGCATCGTCGAGCAACTCGACGATGTCGGCGGGCGTGCCTACGTCCGGTGCGCGCAGGGCTTCACCTTCGACATGGGGCCGACTGTGCTGACCGTGCCGCATTTCATCGAGGAGCTGTTCTCGCTCGAACGCGACGTCGCGATGCTGGGCGCGCCCGATTTTCCGGAAGACGTGCTGGGCGATGGGCAGCGGATCGTCAGCGGCATCAGCGGAGGTCCCAATACCAGCCGTTATCTGGAGATCGTCCCGATCCTGCCCTTCTACCGCATCTATTTCGACGACGGCAGCTTCTTCGATTACGACGCCGACCCGGTAAACGTCCGCGCGCAGATCGCCCGGCTCGCGCCCGAGGACCTCGACGGCTACGATCGCTTCCACGAGGCCGCGCGCGCGATCTTCCAACGCGGCTTCCTCGAACTCGGCTATACCTATTTTGGCAGCCTCGGCTCGATGCTGAAGGTCGTTCCCGACCTGCTCAAGCTGGGCGCCGTGCAGCCGCTATTCTCGCTGATCAGCAAATATTTCAAGAGCGACAAGATGCGGCAGGTGTTCAGCTTCGAACCTCTGCTGATCGGCGGCAATCCGCTGAAGGTGCCCGCCATCTATGCGATGATCCACTTCGTCGAGAAGACCTGGGGCGTACATTACGCGATGGGCGGCACCGGCGCGCTGGTGCGCGCGCTGATCGTCAAGTTCGAGGAACTCGGCGGAACGGTGCAACGCAACGCCGAAGTCGCACGGATCGAGGTCGAGAAGCGTGGCCGCAAGCGCGTCGCGACCGGCGTTACACTTGCATCGGGCAAGACGCTGAGGGCCGATCTCGTCGTCTCCAATGCCGATTACGCGACCACCTATCTGCGACTGATCGACAAGGCGCATCGCCGGATCAATCGCGACGCCTTGGTCAAGTTCCGCAAGCAGAGCATGTCGCTGATGGTGATCTATTTCGGCTATGAGAAGCGCGATGGCGACCCCGATGTGCGCCACCACAACATCATCCTCGGGCCACGCTACGAGGACCTGCTGACCGACATCTTCGAACGCAAGATCCTTGCCGAGGACTTTTCGCAATATCTGCATATCCCGACTCTAACCGACCCGAGCCTCGCGCCGCCGGGCCATCATGCCGCCTATACGCTGATCCCGGTGCCCAACACGCTCGGCGACATCGACTGGGACGCGGTCGGCGAAGGCTTTGCGCAAAAGGTGCTGAATTTCCTGGACGACCGCGACTATATCCCGGGCCTGCGCGAACGGCTGGTCTATCGCAGCTTCGTCACGCCCGATTATTTCGAGCAGACGCTGGCCGCCTATGCCGGCAACGGTTTCGGCGTCGAGCCGCGGCTGACCCAGACCGCGTTCTTTCGCCCGCACAACCGCAGCGAGGACATCACCAATCTCTATCTCGTCGGACAGGGCACGCAGCCGGGCGGCGGCACGCCGTCTGTCATGATGTCCGCCAAGATGACCGCACGCGAAATCGCGCGCGATCATGCGATCGATCCGCGCATCTTAGCGGGGATGCCGGGTTAGCGATGCGCCGAAATGATCCGGTCGGCCAGCATTCGCCCCGATAGCCAGGCGCTTTCGATCCTCGGTGCAAGCAGCCAGTCGCCGACCGCCCCGATCCGTGTCGCGTCGTTCCACAGTGAGCCGTGCGGCGCGGCGTTGGCGCGCGCATAGCGCCAGCGATGGCCGATCCGTACGACGGGAACGGGCAACGCCTGCCTTGCCGCCGCCGCGAACGCCGCCAGCAGCGCATCGACCACGTCGGTCTCCTCGTCCTCGAGATGATCGCGGGACCAGTCCGCCGTCGCCTGAATCACCCACGCTTCGGTGCCGCTTCGGCCGGGTTTGGCGCTGTTGCGCGCCGCCCAGCCGATGATGCCGGCGTCACGAACAATGTCCCCGGCGATGGCGATCCGTTCCGCGAACGCCACCATCGCCGCCCAGCATGGTGCGGACGGGCAGGCTTGCGCCATCGCGGCCATTGCCGGGTCGTGCGGCACCAGCAACGGTGCCGCCTGCTCGGCGGGGGTCGCGACGATCACCGCGTCGAACGGTTCGTCAGCAACCGACTCGGCAAACCATGACCGGTCGACGCGGCGAAGCGCATCGACGCGACTGTTCCACTGGACCGCCAGAGACCGGGACAACCCTTTCACCACCGCGTTCATTCCAGGGGTTCCAACCCACGCGTCATCGCCGGCGCTGGGCCAGGGTGCCACCATCCCGGATGCTTGCCAGCCCGCCACAGACGCCGCGAAGACCGGGTCGCGAACAGTGAAGTATTGCGCGCCATGGTCGAACGCCACGTCGCCCGATGGCGTCGGTACACGCCGCGTCGCCATACGCCCGCCAGCGCCGCGCCCCTTGTCGAACACCGTGACCGCGTGCCCGGCTGCCTGCAGCAGCTCGGCGCACGAAAGCCCCGCAATTCCCGCGCCGACAATGCCGATCCTCATGTGTCGTCCAGTCCGGTTCGACGTCATTTCGCGCCAGCGACCGAGGGCAGCGATACCCCCGGTCGCTGGCATCTCGGGTCAGCCGCTGGGCAGCAGAACGGCGTCGATCACATGGATCACGCCGTTCGTGCATTCGATATCGGCGGTAACGACGTTGGCGGCGTTTACCGTCACGCCGTTGCTGCCATCAATATGCACCGTCGCGCCGCCAGCGGTGCCCGGGTCGAGCACCTGTCCAGCGACATCCGCGGCCATTACCTTGCCCGGCAAGACGTGGAGCAGCAGGATCGCTGTCAGCCGATCCTTATTCTCCGGCTTGACGAGCGTCTCGACAGTGCCCTCCGGAAGCGCCGCAAAAGCGTCGTCCGACGGCGCGAACACGGTGAACGGGCCCTCTCCCTTCAGGGTATCGACAAGGTCGGCGGCGGTCACGGCAGCAACGAGAGTCGAGAAGGAGCCGGCGGCAACGGCTGTGTCTAAGATATCATGTAAGGAATCGGTCATTTCGCGTCCTCTAAAATAGCGATGGCTCATGGGGCTGAAGAATGGCCAATTTCTAGCATGGGGGGGTGGCGCTAGCCGGCTTTCAGTTCCCACGAACCGCCGTCGCATTGCCGAACTTCATGCCCAATACGGCCTTTGGGTCACCTTGAAATCACAGATGGCCATCCCGGTGGCAGCCGGCCTCCGAATACCGGCTAAAGCCCGTATCGACCGCGTGCCGGCGCCTCTTCTACCCTTCGTTCTGCGGGGGCTAAAAAGGAAACAGGACATGCGCTCTAATCGCTTCGCCTATCTGGTGCTTGCCGCCGCGGCCATGCCGCTTGCTGCGGCCCCGGGCTCCGCGCAAGATCAAAAGCAAGCCGTTGCATCCTCCGGCACGATCGTCGAGGGCGCGATGGCTTCGCCGCAGCACAAGACGCTGGTTGCCGCGGTCAAGGCGGCCGGGCTGGTCGACACCCTAACATCGGCCGGCCCGTTCACGCTGTTCGCGCCGACCGATGCGGCATTCGCCAAGCTGCCTGCGGGCACGGTCGATACCCTCCTGAAGCCCGAGAACAAGGCCAAGCTGGCCTCGATCCTTACGTATCATGTCGTGCCCGGCAAGGTGACTGCGACCATGCTCGTGGATCAGATACGCGCCGGCGGCGGCCAGGCTGTGCTCATGACGGTCCAGGGCGGCACTCTCACCGCAACCATCTCGGACGGCAAAGTGATGCTTCGCGATGAAGCTGGCGGAACCGCGACGGTGACTGCCGCCGACATGATGCAATCCAACGGCGTAATCCATGTAACCGAAGCTGTGTCGCTTCCAGCCTGATGGCGACGGCGCCGGCCCGCCAAGATAAACCGCGGCCGGGCCGGCTTCGATCGCTCGGCGGCTGCCAACTGATCAAGCGCAGCCGGATATTTGAGCCACGCTTAAGCGGTCTTCTCCAATAACGCCGGAACAGGGGTCACGCTCCGGGTCGAGCGCTTGAGCGATCCAATCGTCAGCCCGGGCGCCGACGGGAAGCCCAATTGCCGGCCAGTCTGTGCGTCTGCGGCACAGAACTCGGTTTCTTTAGTTTGACTTATGCTCCTGACAGAAAATTCTATTCGCCGTTACTGTCCAAACGACAGGAAGCTCCCAGACGCAGTCTATCATCAAATGCGGTGCGCGGCTCCATCAAAGGCAGCTTATGGTACAGTCGATCGAACCGATGAATGATGGGGTTTGGGGCGCAAAGCTGTGCCGTCATGCACGACAATGAGCAGGCATAAGGCTAACGGGAACCGGTCTCATCGCCTGAAGACGATCATCTTCTCCGCAGTCATTTCACGAGCGGTGAAGGGAATACCCCCCACCCCGTAGCCGGATACTCGCCTGCCGGCGAATGGCATCCAATCGGTCCGAAATGCGCTGTGATCGTTAACCATCACGGCCGAGGCGTCGAGCCGCTCCGCGGCATCGAGCGCGACGGTGAGATCGCGCGTGAAGATGCTGGCCTGGAACGCCACTGGCAGCGCGTTGGCCGCGCCGATTGCGTCATCGAGATGCTCGAAGCTATAGATGCAGGTGACCGGGCCGAAAATCTCCTTGGTCGAAACCTTCGCATCGCGTGGCGGATCGACCAGGATTGCCGGCCTGAGCGTGGTATCGCTGATGCGTCCGCCCCCGATCCGGCGTGCACCGCCAGAGGCGGCTTCCTCGATCCAGCCTTCGACCCGATCCGCCTCGGCGGGCTTGATCAGGGGGCCGACCTCGGTCTCGGGAAGCCTGGGATCACCTGTGCGCAGCCGCGCAACGCGTTCGGACATCCGCTCGACGAAATCCTGCTTGAGCGCGGCATGCACGTAAATGCGCTGCACCGAGACGCAGACCTGACCCGCATGATAATAGCCGCCCTTCACGATCGGCTCGATGATCGCATCGAGATCGGCGCTCCCGTCCACGATGACAGGGGCGACACCGCCATGCTCGAGCGCGCATCGCGTTCCGGGCGCCAGCATCGAGCGCAGACGCCAGCCGACCTCCGCCGAGCCGATGAAACTCAGGAACGCAATCCGCGGGTCTGCCGCAAACGCTTCGGACAAGGGTCGACTTTCCGGAATCAGCGTCTGCACCCATCCTTCGGGCATGCCCGCCTCAAGGACAAGCTTCACCAGTTCTTGGCAGCAAAGCGGCGTCGCCATCGCAGGCTTGACGATTACAGGACATCCCGTGGCGATTGCCGGCGCGACCTGATGGACGATGAGGTTGAGCGGATGATTGAAGGCCGATATGGCTGCCACCACGCCGATCGGCTCCTGGATCGTCCATGCGCGCCGGTTCTCGCTGGCGGGTGTGAGGCCCATCGGGATTTCCACGCCCGCTCGCGTGCGTAGTAGGTCTGCGGCATTGCGAATGCCGTCGATCGCACGATCCGTCTCGACCAGCGCGTCGCTATAGGGTTTGCCGCCTTCACGGGCGATCAGCATGCCGAACGCCTCACGCTGCTGCTCGACCAGAAGCGCCAGCTTATGAAGGACTGCGATCCTCTTGTACGGAGCAAGCCATCCCGACCGGTCCTGGAATCGCGCTTGCGCGATCGTCAGCTTCTTTTCCAGAGCGGCGGCATCATCTGTCGGAAGTTCGGCGATGCGCGCGCTATCATAGGCTTGCACAACCTCTATCATGCTGTTTCTCCGCTCCTGCCGGCGCAATCAGCGCACGTCGACCGGCCCCACGATGAAGGCCATGCGATCCGCAAGGTCCGGTATCCTGCCGAGATAGTCCAGATAGTGCGGCGTTGTCCTGTGCGCTTCCAGGCCGGCGATATCGACATAGAGTTCGTCGATCACGTAACGCCCGTCGTGGGATGGATCCTGCCAGATGTCCCAGCGCAGATTGCCAGGCTCCGCCCTGCAATGCGGCGCCATGCCGACCAGCAGGGATTGCACGTCTGCGGCCTTCCCGGGGTGAGCCGTGAGGATAGCTGTGATCTTGGCCTGTGGCTGGCTCATGCGCATGGCTCCCGGCTGAGCTTCGTTCCTTCAAGCATGCGCAGCGGCCTGCGCCAGAGCGTCAACCAACTTTTGCCCGAGGAGCCCCGCTGACGCTGGATTTTGGCCCGTAATGAGCCTGCCATCGACGATGACATGAGGCTCCCAGTTGGCCGCGGACGAGTATTCCGCCCCTTCCGCTCTCAGCGCGTCCTCGAGCTCATAGGGCACATCCTCTCGGGCATAGTCATATTCTTCTGCCTTCGAGAATGAGGTGAGTTTCTTGCCCTGGACGAACGGTGTGCCGTCACCGAGATCGACGCCGAGCAAGGCGCACGGACCGTGGCAGACCGCGGTAACCAGCTTGCCCGTGGTCCAGGCGCGGACGACTGCCTTCTGGACGTCAGCGTCGTGCTGAATATCGACCATGGGTCCAAGCCCTCCGGGTATCAGAATGGCGTCATAATCCGCCGCGTCCACGTCCGACAATTTGCGGCTATGATTCAGCCGGCGGAAGGCCTTGCTCTCCATGAACGCCTTTTGCGCCGGGTCCGACTCCTCATAGGCGTCGTGGGGTGTCCATCCACCCGCGGGGGACGCAAATTCCACTGCGATCCCCGCTTTGTCGAGCGCTTCGAAGGGATGGGCAACCTCGGCAAAGAAGAAGCCGGTCTTGCGATTATGTGGGCCGATGACAGCGGCGTTCGTAACGATGAACAGGACATGCTGGGTCATTACTTCCTCCACACGTAAGCCGATGATGACCGACATCGCCAAGTACCTGAATTGCGCTTGGCGCGCGTCAAGCCGCTAGAACTTGACGACCGCGCGCCCGACAATTTTGTTGTCGCGCATAAGATCGATATTCTCGTTGATGTCTTCCAGAGAGATGGTCTCGATGGTATGCTGGATCTTGCCTTCGGCGGCGAGGGCCATGACCTCCATGAGGTCGGCATTATTGCCCCAGAATGAGCCGTGGAATGTCTGCTCGCCATGCACGCGTGGAAATAATGGAACATCGATCCGATCGCCGATGAAGCCGACGTCCGCATAATGTCCGCCGATTGCGAGTCGGGAAAATGCGAGCTGCATCATTTCAGTTGCACCAGAACAGTCGATTATTGCGTCGAACTTGTCCTGGCCAGTGGCCTTTTTAAGTTCCTTGCCGACGTCCTCGGACGATTTACCCTCGACGGCGATGATGTGATCGGCGCCGTATCTCCGTGCGACTTGCAGCTTTTCCTCATTGCGCGCCAACGCGACGACAGGACCGCCAGCGCCGAGCAGTTTGGCATATTGGACAGCGTAGGCGCCGAGTCCGCCGATGCCGAATACACCGATCACCCGGTCCGGTCCGAGGCCCCCGGCATCGCGGATCTTCTTGAGGCCGCGATAGGGTGTGAGGCCCGCATCGGTAAGCGGCGCCAACTCTTCGAACTTGAGGTGTTTGGCAACCTTGATCACATAGCGGGCCGGAACCGGAATATACTCCGCAAAGCCCCCATAGGGACCAAAGCCCGGCCAGCGGACATTCGGGCAGATATGCGTGTTGCCGACCTGACAATGTTTGCAGACTCCGTCGCCCCAGCCCGGCGACACGACGACGTGATCGCCTTCCTCGAGACCAGCGGCCTTCGATACGACACTCCCCACCTTTTCGATCGTGCCGGTAATCTCATGACCGGGAATGACCGGCGGCGGGATGTCGCCATAGCCTTGGAAAAATCCGTCAATCAGCAATACGTCGGAGCGGCACATGCCGCATGCGGCGACCTTGATCAGAACCTCGTCCGCCTGAATGTCAGGAACGGGAATGTCCTCGAGGACGAGGGGCTTGTGATACTCTAGGATTCGAGCCGCCTTCATCGCAGGTCTCCTTCACGATGCTGAGTTTGATGGAATGGCAGCGGCCGCCGCCCAGGCGACCGCGATGTCCTGCTCGACCGAGCCGGCGCTCGTGCCGACCGCACCGACGATCTCGTCGTCGATCGTGATCGGCAGGCCGCCACCGAAAATCACGATATGTCCGCCGTTGCTCTGCTCTATCCCGAAAAGAGGCGCGCCCGGTTGCGCGAGCTCGGCGAGATATTCGGTCGTCTTGTCGAACATCCGTGCCGTCTTTGCCTTGCCGATGGCGAGGTCGATGCTCCCCTCGAGCGCGCCGTCCTGGCGCGCGAACGCGATCAATGCGCCGCCCGCATCGACGACGGCAATGTTGTAGGGAATGCCGATGTCGGCGGCCTTCGCTTCAGCTGCCTCAAGCATTTGCTTGGCGTCCGAAAGGGTCAATGTGGTGAGCGCACGCGGCATGCCTTGTGTCCCTGGTCCGATGGTCCCTCGACCGTTCAAGCCAAGGCGCGAGCGTTCGTAGCCTTAACGGACCACAGGAAGCTCGAACCTGCTCATACGGGCGGACTTGCGGGTTCGCGTCTGATCGCTTTCGCAAAGTCTGCCGTCACCCGATTAGCATCGAGGCGCCGGCATAACCGGTAAAAAAAGGAGAATCTGCTGGTATAGAGACGATATCCGAAAGGAACCGACATTCGTTCGGTGCATCAAGATTGCGTGGGCGCGTTGCGCGGCATATCGTGCTTTCACAACTGCAGTCGTGGAAAGGGGTGCGGTGGCAGGGGCCGAAGCGTTCGACGTGACGACTTATTGTTTCGGCGACTATCGCTTCACGCCCGCGCGCCAATCCTTGCTTCGCGGCGAAGTGCCAATCCGCGTGGGTGGCCGCGCGATGGATCTGCTTCATGCGCTTGTGCGCCGCCCGGGGGAGGTTGTCAGTAAGGACGAACTCTTTCGCGCAGCCTGGCCAAATATCTTCGTCGAAGAGAGCAACCTGAAGGTCAACATCTCGGCGTTGCGGCGCGCTTTGCAGGCCGGTACCGATCTGCCGATCATCGCTACCATTCCAGGACGAGGGTACAAGTTCGTCGCGTCGCTTCAAATCCTGGGTCGGGCCGGCGGCACGATAATCCCTGATACGATCAGGGGCGTTACTGGGGAGTTGCCCTCCATCCCGATGCTCATCGGTCGCGACGAGGCATTGGCGGAGATCATTGATGCACTGAACGAAGTGCGGCTGCTGACAATTGTCGGCTCTCCGGGCGTCGGCAAGACGAGCCTTGCGATCGCCGCAGCGCAGCGTTCCGACGAGCGGTTGCGCGATGAACTTTTCTTCATCGACTTCGCTCCCATCGAGGATCCGCAGCTCATCGTTCCCGCGATCGCCTTTGGACTCGGCCTGGACATCGATCGAACCAATATCCTGTCCGGGATCGTCGAATCCTTGCACGACCGGCGCTTGCTGCTCGTGCTCGATAATTGCGAGCATCTGCTCAACGCGGCCGCCACCGTTGCAGATCACCTCACGCACGCCTTGCCCAAGCTTACGGTTCTCGCGACGAGCCGTGAGCCGCTTCGATGCCGATGGGAGTCCGTTTTTCGCCTGGCGGCGCTCAACTATCCTGTTCAGGAGGAGTTGGACCGACCGGCGACCGCGCTGAGCTTTGCGGCCGTGGAGCTTCTGGCCCGCAGGGCCGAAAGCCAAGGCTATCGCATGGCGGAGGCTGACCTTCCCCAACTCGCTGCCATCAGCCGCCGCTTGGAGGGTATTGCGCTCGCGATCGAACTGGCGGCGCCGCACCTCGCGTCCGGTGGCCCATCCCGGCTGCTCGCGCTTCTCAAGACCAGCTTCGAATCCCTTGTCGGGCACACGGATGCCGGGGCGCCCCGGCATCGGACGCTGACCGCCACGCTCCACTGGAGCTACCGACTGCTTTCTCCAAACGAAGCGTATTTGTTCCGCCATCTGTCGGTGTTCGGCGGCGCGTTCGCGCTTGATGACGTCGTCGGCACCTGTGGCCATGTCCTGAGGACGGAGGATATTGCCGCATGGCTCGAAAACCTTGCCGCGAAATCGCTGCTCTCTACTACCTATCAGGGTGGGCAGTTGCGCTATCGCCTTCTGGACAGTTCGCGCCATTTCGCCGCGCAGCGGCTGCTGGTGCACGGCGAACAGCCAAAGGCGATGGCAGGCTACGCGTACTATCTGCTCGCGCTGTTCAACCGCGCCGAAGGGGAGTGGTACTGGCGCGCGCGAGAGGACTGGATTGCCCTCTATGGCTACCGCGGAATCGAACTGCGGCGCGCGATCGAATGGGCATTCGGGGCCGACGGTGATATGCAACTCGGCATCAGACTGACGGCGGCCGGAATTCCGCTGTGGCATGAGTTATCGTCCTTCGCTGAAAATCGCACGCGCGTCGATCGGGCCCTGGAGGCAATCGAGACGCTGCCGCTCCGCGACGACTTGCTGAAGTTGAAATTGATCGTGGCGCACATCGTCAACCTTCGCTTTGACGGAGCCTCCAGACCGTCGCTGAATGCCGCACTGACAACGGGCATGCGCATGGCCACGGAATTGAACGCGGCCGAATATCGTATCCGCCTGACCTATCTTGTCGCAGGCAATCTTTGGCTTTCCGGCCGGTCGCGTGAAGCGCTTGCGACGATCAGGCGGACGCGAGACATTCTGGACACGGCGGCCACCCACCCATTGGGCCCGGATCTGCAAAAAGTGGAATTTAGCAGTCGCCTGTGTTGCGGGGAGGTTCGGCGCGCGCATCGCGGCCTGACGAAGCTTTCTGCTGAACATCCGACCGTTGCCCATCGCTCCGGGATGTCTCGCCTGGTGGTCGACCGCTGCGTGAGTATCCGGACTTTGCTGGCCCTCAGCGCATGGATGATCGGCGATCAGCGCCAGGCCCTGGACGCATCCGAAGACGCAGTCGCCGGCGCGGTGACTTTGGACCACGTCCTTTCGAATGCCTATGCACTGTGTGTGGGGGCGATCCCGGTCGCTATCGAGTCCGGGCTTCTGGATTTAGCGGAGCAGCACATCTCGGCGTTGTTCGTAGCTCTTGACCGCTACGAGATCGGCACCTGGGAGCCGTTTGCCCAGTTTTATCGCGCCACGATCGACGCCGAAAGCGGCGATCACACGGCCCTCGATCGCATGCAGTCGGCAATTGACCGGCTTGTTCGCGGCGCGTTGCTTCTTCATTTCCCGATGCGGATGGCAATGCTCGCCCGGTCTGCACTGTCGCATGGTCGCCCTGATATCGCACACAGTGCCGTCGCGCAGGGACTGGACCATGCAAAGCGTCACGGCGAGCATTGGTATGATGGCGAGCTGCTACGCATCCGCGGCCTTGTTCGATGGCAAGAGGGTGACGCTCTCGGTGCCGGCCAAATGCTCCAACGCGCGCTGCAGATCGTAAAATGCTCTGGAGCCGCCAGCTTCGAATCGCGCATGATCAATACCATCGCGACGTTGGGCATTTAAGCTGACGAAGCGTGGATCGCGCCTTTCGTTCACAGCGATCGTCGCTCGCTTTTTTTTCCGATGATCGGTGCAGCTTCATTTCGCCTTTTAATCGGTGGCACACCAGCACCAATGGTCGAGCGGCGAAGCGATCTTTCGTGGAAGGCGAATTGCAGATCATCATCGCGCCAGTGACCTCCATCCGCCAGCCGCCATATGACGAGCATCGTGCACGAGGCGCCTGACGCGCGACTTCACAAAATCACTGCCCTCCCTCAACTGTCGCGGACCATGGAGTACCTGCTGTGTGGTTGCCTAGCCGCCGGCGAGCAGTTCTGCGCTGGCAAACAGTTCGACGTCGGAGAGCCGCGCAACCTCTTCAAGCGCTGCGGAAAGATCCTGAAATCTCACGAATCTCGTCCCAGGATGTTCTTCCGTACGTTTTCCGTACGGGCTTGGGCGGATCGCTCTAAGTCACTGAAAATTTGGCGCACCCGAAGGGATTCGAACCCCTGGCCTCTGCCTTCGGAGGGCAGCGCTCTATCCAGCTGAGCTACGGGTGCCTAGGGGCGGTGCCCTAGCAAAGCCGGAGCGGGTCCGCCAGCCCCGATCTTGCCCTTCCCCGATCTACCCTTGATTATCGGTCGCGCGTTCCAGTTCGCCGACGACGGCATGCTCGGCCGGAAACAGGCGGGCCGTCATCGCCTCCGCCGATTCGGCCTTGCCATAGAGCCAGCCCTGCAACCGCGCGCAGCCGGCGGCGCGGGCCTTTTGCGCCTGAACCTCGGTTTCGACGCCCTCGGCGGTGATCGAGAGACCGAGCGACTTGGCGAGCCCGACGATGGCGGCGACCAGTTCCTCGGCATCCGGATCCTTGTCGAGCGGATCGATGAAGGAACGATCGATCTTCAGCCGGTCGAAGCTGAGCTTGCGCAGATAGCCGATGCTGGCGAACCCCGTGCCGAAATCGTCGAGCGCAATGCGGATGCCGAGGCTCCGCAACTCGTTGATCACCGCGGCGGCGGCATCCGGCCGGCGCAGCAGGAAGCTTTCGGTGATTTCCAGTTCCAGGCGGTCCGCGGGGAAGCCGGTCTGGTCGAGCACCTCGCGGATATCGCCCGCTAGGTTGCGATCCCAGAATTGCGCCGGCGACAGGTTGACCGCGACATCGACCTCCCAGCGGCGTGCGGCCGTGCAGGCAGTGTGCAGCACATGGCGGCCCAGCGGGCTGATCAGCCCGGTCATCTCGGCGAGCGGCACGAAGGTGTCCGGCGGAACGTCGCCATGCGCGGGGTGCGTCCAGCGCGCCAGCGCCTCCACCGCCGTCACCTCGCCGCTGCGCGCATCGATGATCGGCTGGTAGAGCACCGCGATCTCGCCATTCTCCACCGCGGCGCGCAGATTGGCTTCCATCAGCATGCGCAGATGGTGGATCTTGTCCATGTCGGGATGGTAGGCACGCCAGCGATTCTTGCCGTCCGCCTTGGCGGCATACATCGCCACGTCGGCGCGGCGCATCAGCCCGCCCTCCCCTTCGCCGGCGATCCCGTCATGGTCGGGTTCGCCGGTATCGTGGGCCAGGCCGACGCTGACGCCCAGATTGATGCTGTAGGTATCCACCGCGAAGGGCGGCTGCAGCGCCGCGACCACCGCCTCGGCGATCGCCTCCACCTCCGCCTGCGGCGTATCGATGAGCAGCATCGCGAACTCGTCGCCGCCGGCGCGCGCCACGAAGGCCCCCCGCGCGGCGCGCTCGATCCGGCGCGCGGCGTTGCGCAGCAGCATGTCGCCCACGGCATGGCCATAGACGTCGTTGGCGCCCTTGAACCCGTCGAGATCCATGTAGAGCAGCGAGAGCTGGCTGCCGTCCTTGCCCATCTCGTTGATGTGGGTGATGAGCTTGCGCCGGTTGGGCAGCCCGGTCAGCGGATCGTGATTGGCATGGCGCGTCGCGCGCGCCTCGCTGCGCTGGAGCGCGCGGATCGTGCGATTGCCGCGGCTGACGATGAGTTGCGCGACGACCAGTGCGATCAGGCCCACCAGCAGCAGCGCGGGCAGCACCTGCCGCCGCACCTCGCTGCCAGGATGATTCGGCGTCCAGCGCAGCCAGGCGATCGCCTGCCCGTCCCGGTCGAGCAGCGGCGCGGCCGCATCCTCCTCCGCCGGCGGCGTCAGCACGAGCTTGAGGTCGCGCAGATGATATTGCTCGGCCATGCGATCGAAATAGCGCCGGTCGAAACGGTCGGCGATCACCAGCATCGCCGTTGGCCCCGGCGGCAGCGTCACCTTGTTCGTCAGCGGCACGACGGCGCCGACCGAATAGATATAGACGGAGTCGCCCTGCCGCGCGAAGCCCGTGGCGATCGGCTCGCCGTCGGTCGGCATGCCGCGCACTGCCGCCACCGAGCGGCCGAATTGCGGCCCCAGCATCGCCAGCGCGTCCCGCACCCGACCGGGGCCATCATTAACATAGACCGTGCGATCCCGACCATCGAGCACGAAGATGTGGTGATAGCCCTGCGCGCCGCTGAGATAGGCGGTGACATTGTCCGCCATCCATTCGGGCCGCACATCCCGGGAGATGTTGCGGACCGCGTCGTCCCACTTCGCATAGTCGCGCAGGTCACGGCCGATCAGGTCGAGGCTGGTCTGCAGCGCGATCTGCAGTGTCTGTTCCTCGCGCAGCCGCTGCTGGTCGTCCTGCGCCTCGCTGGTGAGGATCAGCAGCGCGAAGATGCATCCGAAACAGGTGACGAGCAGCGCCACTACCGGCGCCACATACTGCGCTGGCAGATTCCGGCGCAATCGCGTCAACGCGTGGACCAGAGACAGCATGCTCCCCTTCTCGCCGGATAGCCTTAACGATGTGTTGCCATCGAAACGGGAAAGCATGATGGACGGGCCCGCCCCGGTCCTTTATCCGCCCGCAGCCGGGTGGCGATTGAAGCAGGAGACGAGACGCGTGTCGATCATGTCGGACAGGTGGATCCGCGAGCAGGCGGTGACGAACGGCATGATCGAGCCGTTCGTCGAAAGCCAGCGGCGGGATGGGTGCATCAGCTTCGGGCTCTCCTCCTACGGCTATGATGCCCGCGTCGCCGACGAGTTCAAGATCTTCACCAATGTCGATTCGGCGACGGTCGATCCCAAGGATTTCGCCGCGAACAGCTTCGTCGACCGCAAGACCGCCGTATGCATCATCCCGCCCAACAGCTTCGCGCTGGCGCGGACGGTGGAATATTTCCGGGTGCCGCGCGACGTGCTGGTGATCTGCCTGGGCAAATCCACCTATGCCCGCTGCGGCATCATCGTGAACGTCACCCCGCTCGAGCCCGGCTGGGAAGGGCATGTGACGTTGGAGTTCTCCAACACCACGCCGCTGCCCGCCAAGATCTACGCCAACGAAGGCGCCTGCCAGTTCCTGTTCCTGCAGGGCAACGAGCCCTGCGAGGTCAGCTATGCCGACCGCGCCGGCAAATATATGGGGCAGAAGGGCGTCACCCTGCCGCGGCTGTGAATGCCATCGGACAGGCTGGGTTCATGCGCCGGGGCGATAGTCCGCGCATGCACCGCCTGCGTTTCGCCCTCGCCCTCGCCGTCGCCCCCCTGTTCCTCGCCCTGCCGGCGCACGCCGAGGAAGACGCGTCGTCGTCGCGGACGATCAACGTCACCGTCTATGGCAACGATGCCTGCCCGCAAGGCGCGCCCGACGAGATCGTCGTCTGCGCGCGCCAGCCGGAAACCGAACGCTATCGCATCCCCAAGAAATTGAGGGGAAAGCGCAAGAAGGATGATGCGGCGGGTGCGAGCTGGGCGTCGCGCGTCGAGGGGCTGGAAGAGGCCTCGCGGCCGATGCGGCCAGGCAGCTGTTCGGCCAGCGGCAGCTTCGGACAGACCGGCTGCGTGCAATCGATGCTGCGGCAATGGTTCGCTGAAAAGCGGCAGAAGAACGCGGAAGAAGACGCGATTCCCTGAGGGACCGGCGCCGCGGGCGTAACCGCGGCGCACCGGCGAAAGCGAAGATCAGCGGACCGCGAACACCGCGCCGCGGTTGAGCCCCATTTTGGCGATGTCGTGCGACCAGCCGGGCCGATCCGAACCAGGCACGCTCATCAGCACATTGTCTGCCTTCAGCGCCTTGCGATACAGCGTCGCGGCCTCGGTGGCGCGGCCGGTTTCGGCATAGACGAAGGCCAGGTTGAGCAGCACCGACGGTTCCGTCGGAAACACCGCCGCCTCACGCTTCAGACGCGCTTCGGCAAGATCGAGATCGCCAGCGCTGATCGCCTTGTAACCATAGGGATCCGCCGCTGCCTGGCGTTCGGCTGTCGTTGCGCAGCCGGCCATCAGCGGCGCTGCGACAAGGATCGAGAACAGGACTTTCTTCATGGGATCAAACCTCTCACATGTCGTTTCGGTGACACTATTGTTACGTCTATATGACGGATATGTGAAGCCGGTTTTTGCATTGAAATTTTACGCCGCAGCCAATGCAGAACATGGTTCAAACTATTGTTTTTCATGTCTAATTTTCCAGATCATGAGCGAATGCACCCATAATGGCCGCACCTGATCGGGTCGCCGATTGTGACAGGGTCTGTCACAAAACCCCGCCGATTCGCGGGCTTGCGCGGCATCGCAAGGGGCGTCAGCCTGCCCGGCAAAGAAGCAGGCAGGGAGGATGCAGATGCGGACGCACGATCTGGTGATTCATGGCGCAAGCGGCTTCACCGGCCGCCTGGTCGCCGAATATCTTGCCGAAACCGCCGATCCCTCGCTGCGCTGGGCGCTGTCGGGCCGCGATCTCGACAAGCTGGCGGTGGTGCGCGATGCGATCGGCGCCTCCGCGACGATGCCGCTGATCCGGGCCGATGCGGACGATCCGGAATCGCTGGCCGCGCTTGCCGGCTCGACGCGGTTGGTGCTCACCACGGTCGGCCCCTACCAGCTCTATGGATCGGGGCTGGTCGCCGCCTGCGCCGCGGCGGGCACCGACTATGTCGACCTGTGCGGCGAGCCGGCCTGGATGCGCGCGATGATCGACGCGCATGGCGCCGCGGCCAAGGCGAGCGGCGCGCGCATCCTATTCTCCTGCGGCTTCGATTCGATCCCGTTCGACCTGGGCGTGCTGATGTTGCAGCAGGCGGCGGAGCGGCGCTTCGGCCAGCCCGCGCAGCGGGTGAAGGGGCGCGTCGCCAGGATGAAGGGCGGCGCCTCGGGCGGCACCCTCGCCAGCATGCGCGCGACGATGGCCGCGGCGGCCAAAAGCCTCGACGTGCTCAGGCTGATGAAGGATCCGTTCGCGCTGACGCCGGGTTTCGCAGGACCGCACCAGCCCAGCGGCATGCTGCCCGAATATGATATGGATGCGGGCGTGTGGGCGGTGCCGTTCGTCATGGCGACGATCAACACCAAGAATGTCCACCGCACCAACGCGCTGCTCGGCCACCCCTGGGGCACCGACTTCGCCTATGACGAGATGCTCTACACGACGCTGGGTGAGGCCGCGAAGGCCACGGCGGAGGCGATCGCCAAGGCCAATCCGTTCGGCGACAGCCAGTTGAAGCCGGGCGAAGGCCCCGGCAAGGCCGAGCGCGAGGCAGGCTTCTACGAGGTGCGTTTCCTCGGCAGGACCGCCGCCGGGGACGGGCTGCGGCTGACGGTGACGGGCGATCGCGACCCGGGCTACGGATCGACCAGCCGCATGATCGCGGAGACCGCGCTCTGCCTGCTCACCGACCGGCCGGACGCGGCTCCGGGGATCGCGACGCCCGGCGCGGCGCTGGGCGCGGTGCTTGCCGAGCGGTTGCAGGCGCGTGCCGGGCTGCGGTTCCTGGAAGAGTGATCAGTTCCAGCTCTCGCGGCGCAGCCAGTCCTGCAATTTTTGCCGGAGGCTGCGCATCGCGAGTTGGACGTAAACGGCGTAGACCGCCACGAAACCGCCCAGCCACCACAGCCAGTTGCTGCCCGGCGCCAGCAGCAGCTTGAGCGCGATCAGCGCCGCGGCCCAGAAGATCAGCAGCACGCGGATGTTGAGTTCGAACTGGATCGATCGCCAGCCGGCGGGAAAGGCCATGACCCGCGCGCCTTCGGGCGTCTCCGCATCGTCCAGCGCCACCGCCGCGTTGCGCCGCCGGCTCACCCGCCCGCTGTCGACATAGGCGAAGGCATCGAAACGGCGGAACTTGTCGAAGCCCTCGCCGCGCTCGAACGCGAATGCGTCCGACGATGTGCGCGTGACGACATAATGGCTGGCGAACCCGGCCAGGATGCGCTCGAAGCGCGCATCGTCGAGCGCCGGCCAGCCCAGTTCCCAGTTCACCACGCCAAGCGTCAGCCGCAGCCAGTCGATCCGCCCTTCCCGCTCCATCGCTCAGCGCCGCCGGCCCTGATGGCGGACATTCGCCGGGCGGCCGCGCTTGCCGACGATGCGCCGGTCCTTGCGCGGACGATCATGGCGCATCGGCATGTGGTTGACGCCCTCGGGCAGTTCGAAGCGCAGCGCGCCGCTGACCGGATTGGCCTCCACCAGGCGCAGCGGCAGCAACTGGCCCCGCGCATAGGTGTCGCCCGATTCCTCGCCTTCCAGCGTCTGGCTCGCCTCGTCGTAGCGGAAGCGTTCGGCGCCCAGCGTCGAGACCGGCACCAGCCCGTCCCCGCCGAAGCCGGCGACGGTGGCGAAGAAGCCGAAGCTTTGGACGCCGGTGATCCGCGTATCGAGCACCTCGCCGATGCGGGTCGCGAGGAAGGCGGCGACATAGCGGTCGATCGTCTCGCGTTCCGCCTCCATCGCGCGGCGCTCGGCCTGGCTGATCGTCTCGCCCAGCCGTACCATCGCGGCGGCATCCTCCTCGGACAGGCGGGTGGCGCGCGCCTCGGGCTCCAGCGCATAGGCACCGACCAGCGCTCGGTGGACGACAAGGTCGGCATAGCGGCGGATCGGGCTGGTGAAGTGGGCATAGCTGCCGAGCGCGAGGCCGAAATGGCCGGCATTGACCGGCGCATAATAGGCCTGTGTCTGGCTGCGCAGCATCTGTTCCATCACCAGCGCGCGGGTCGCCTCGTCATTGGCATCCAGCCGCTTGATCAACTGGTTGAAGGTGGCGGGGCGCACGACCTGCCCCAGCGCGAAGCTGATGTCGAAGGTATCGAGATAGTCCTTGAGCGCGACCAGCTTCTCCCGGCTCGGCGGTTCGTGCACGCGGTACATCACCGGCGCCTTCTTCGCCTCCAGCGCCTTGGCGGCGGCGACGTTGGCGGCGATCATATAGTCTTCGATCAGCCGGTGCGCGTCGAGCCGCTCGCGGATCGCGATGCTCTCGATGCGGCCGGTCTCGTCGAGCACGACACGCCGCTCGGGCAGGTCGAGGTCCAGCGGCTCGCGCTTGTCGCGTGCGGCGGCGAGTGCGCGCCAGCACGCCCATAGGGGTTTCAGCGCCTCCTCGACGAGCGCCCCCGCGCCGGCGTCGATGCGCGCCTGCGCATCCTCATAGGCGATGTTCGCCGCCACGCGGATCACCGCGCGGGTGAAGCGCTGCGCGAGGATCTTGCCGGCGCGGTCGATCACCAGATGGCAGACCATCGCCGCGCGATCCTGCCCTTCCTTGAGCGAGCAGACGTCGGCCGAGAGCCGTTCCGGCAGCATCGGCACGACGCGATCGGGGAAATAGACGCTGTTGCCGCGCTTGCGCGCCTCGCGGTCGAGCTGCGATCCCGGCCGCACATAGAAGCTGACATCGGCGATCGCGACGATCGCGCGCCAGCCGCCCGGATTGGCGGGGTCCTCATCGGCCGTCGCCCAGACCGCATCGTCATGGTCGCGCGCATCGGCGGGATCGATCGCGACGATCGGCAGATGGCGCAGGTCCTCGCGCGCGCCGAGCGCCTGGGTGGCGATGTCGTCCGCCTCCTCCAGCGTCTCTTCCTTGAAGCGGTCGGGAATGCCGAACTTGTGGATCGCGATCAGGCTGAACGCGCGCGGCGCGAAGGGATCGCCCAGCACCTCGGTGACCTTGGCGGTGATCCGCGGCGGCCGGCCGGTCTTCTCGGCGAGCACGAGGTCGCCGGGCCGGGCCGGGCCGACGTCCGAAATCTGGGTATCGCGGCGCTCGCGCTTGTCGACCGCGCGGAGCCACAGCCGCCCTTCCTGCTCCTCGACGACGCCGAGGATCAGTTCCTCGCCGCGCGCGAGCTTCTTCATCGGATGCGCCAGCCAGCCGGCGCCTTTTTCCTCGGTGCGCGCGAGGATGCGATCGCCCACGCCCAGCGCCGATCGCTTGCCGCGCTCGACCACCCGGATCCGCGGCGGCGGCTTGCCGTCCGCCTCCCAGCGCTCGGGTACCGCCACCGGCTGGTCGCCCTCGATGTCGACGATGCGCAGCACCGTCACCTTGGGCACCCCGCCCATCTTGTGGAAGGCGCGGCCGGGAGCGCTGTCGATCAGCCCCTCGTCCGCCATGTCCTTGAGCAGCGCTTTCAGCGCGATCTTGTCATGGCCATGCAGCGCGAAGGCACGCGCGATTTCGCGCTTGCCGGCCGGCTGGTCGGAACGCGTGATGAAGTCGAGGATTTGCTGGCGGCTGGGCAAGCCCGGCGAAGGGGGTTTCGGCATCGCCGGAACATAGGGGGTTGGCCCCGCCCGTCCAACCGATATGCTGAGAAGACCTCATGGACTATGACATCCTCATCATCGGCGGCGGGATCAACGGCGCCGCCATCGCGCGCGAGGCGGCGCTGCTCGATCGGAAGGTGCTGCTGGTGGAGCGCGACGATCTCGCCTCCGCCACCTCCTCCGCCTCGACCAAGCTGATCCATGGCGGGCTGCGCTACCTGGAATATTATGAGTTCGGGCTGGTGCGCGAGGCGCTGAAGGAGCGCGAACGGCTGCTGGCGGCGGCTCCCCACCTGATCCGGCCGATGCGCTTCGCGCTGCCGCATGCGGACAGGCTGCGGCCGTGGTGGCTCGTGCGGCTGGGGCTGATGCTCTACGACCGGCTGGGCGGGCCGACCTCGCTGCCCCGCTCGCGCGGCTGGGGCGAGGCGGATGGCGCGATCCGCGCGCCGCTGAAGGGTCCGGCGGTGCGCGGCTTCCTCTATTCGGACGCCTGGGTCGACGATGCCCGGCTGGTGGTGCTCAACGCCCGCGACGCCGCCGACAATGGCGCGACCATCCTCACCCGCACTGCGCTCACCGGCGCGCGCCGCATCGATGGCGGCTGGCAGGCCACGCTGTCGGACGGCCGGAACGTCACCGCGCGCGCGATCGTCAACGCCGCTGGACCGTGGGTGACGGAGGCGCTGCGGCTGACCGGTGCCAACGCCGCCGCGGGCATCCGGCTGGTCAAGGGCAGCCATATCGTCGTGCCGGCGCAGTATCGCGGCGATCATGCCTATATGCTGCAGCAGCCCGACCGCCGCATCGTCTTCGCCATCCCCTATCTCGACGACAAGCTGCTGATCGGCACCACCGACGTGCCCGTCGAGCGCCCCGAGGATGCGCGTATCGACGCGGGCGAGATCGATTATCTGCTGGGCGCCGCCAACCGCTGGTTCACGCCGCAGCTGGGCCGCGAGGACGTGCTGTGGACCTACAGCGGCGTGCGCGCGCTCTACGACGATGGCGCCAGCGAGGCCCGCGCGGTGACGCGCGACTATGTGCTGGAGCTGGATACCGCCGGTGCGCCGATCCTCTCGGTGTTCGGCGGCAAGATCACCACCGCACGCCGGCTTGCCGAGGATGCGCTGGCGAAGCTCGGCCCCGCGATCGGCATCGACGCGCATCCGGTGAGCCGCGCGCGGGTCCTGCCGGGCGGCTATGTCGCGGCGTTCGGCGATTTTCTGGGAGACATCCGCACGCGCTATCCCTTTCTGGGCGAAGCCCGGGCCGAGCGGATGGCACGCGCCTACGGATCGCTGCTCTACGACATGCTCGGCGACGCCACGGACGCGGCGGCGCTGGGCGAGGATCTCGGCGGCGGGCTCGGCACGCGCGAACTCGACTGGCTGGCGACGCACGAATGGGCGCGAACCGCGGAGGACGTGCTCTGGCGCCGGACCAAGCTGGGTATTGGCGCGCCGGCCGAAACCGCCGGGCGGATCGAACGCTATCTGGCCGAACGGGACGCTATCGCTGCGCAGCCTTGAGCTGGCGCAGCAGCACCACCGGCAGCAGCGCCCCCAGCAGCAGCCCCGGCAGCATCGCCGCACCCTGCACCAGCGCATCGGCGACGTGCGCGACGCCGCCGGCGCCGAACGGCTTGAACATCGCCGCGGAGATCGTGCCGACCGCCGACGAGAACAGGGTCGTACCGAGCCACACGAGAATGACGAACGCGGCGATATGCCAGCCCGCCCCGCGCGTGAGCTGTTGAGACCGCCGCATCAGCGCCAGCGGGTTGCGCCCCTCGCCCACCGCCAGCAGCGGCGTGCACAGCGCCAGCCGGCCGGAGAAATAGAGCGCGGGCAGGATGAACATCAGCGCGCCGCCGATCATCGCCAGCACCACCACCAGCCGCTGCAGCAGGTGCCACGGATAGAGCCGCAGCGCCCGCACCAGCGCCTCGCCCACGGTCGGCCGGTCCGGTGCCGCGAGCAGCACCGTCATCGCCAGTTCGCCGAACGTGATCCACAGCGTGTGGATGATGAATTCGGGCTGATGCTGCCGGTAATAAGCGACCATCATCACGAACGCATCGTCGCCGGCGGCGGGCTGCGGCATGGGCGGCAGGAAGGCATAGAGCAGCGCCGTGGGCAGCAGCATGAAGAAACCGCCGATCGCGAGCAGCAGCGTCCGCTCGCGCCGGAAGGTTTCCATCATGTCCTTCCACAACGCGTCATAGGCAGGCGGACGGTCGTGCGGATTGGAGGATGTCGGGGGTATCAGGCAGACCGCTCCCATGCACCGGGCCGGCGATCGAGCGCCTCGTGCAGCTTGGCAATGAAGATGAGCGCCGTCATCGAGATCAGCGCGGAGGCAATGGCGGTGAACGCCGGCGCCAGCAGCCAGGCGAGGCCCGGCACCAGCAGGCGAAAGACAAGGCCCAGCGCGGAGCCCATGGCGAGCGAGGCCACGCCCGAGACGAGCAGGTACAGCAGCAATGTGCCGAAGATCCGCCAGAAGCAGCCGCGCGTGGAAACGACGGAGGCGCGGATCGCCGCGACGGGCCCCATCCCCACCGCGACCAGCGGCGTGATCAGGATGAGCCGCGCCCAGACGCACAGCGCCACGATCAGGAAAACGAGCATGTAGACGCCGATCCAGGGTGGCACCACCGGCGGCTGCGCCTGCAGGTCGGCCGCCCCCATCACGATCGCGCCGACCAGCGGCAGCGCGCCGAGCGTGCCGGCGAGCGCGATCAGCAGCGTCGCCCCGATCATCGCGCCCAGCCGCGGCAAGGCGGCGACGAACGCGCCGCGCGCGGTGGCGGTGCGGTCCAGCGCCAGCATGGTGATGCCGATCTGGCCGAGGATCGACCACAGCGCGCCGACGAGCAGCAGGACGACCCCCGCCACCCGCATCGCGGGCGCGGCGGTGGGCAGTGCAGACTGGAGGATCGCCGAGAGCGCATCATTGACGCCGATGGTGGCGAACGCCAGCAACGCCGCCGGTCGCCAATGATCGGCGAGATGACGGGTGGTGCGATCCCACACCGCGCTGATCGAGAGAGTCGCTGAAGCCATGAGCGCGGCCCTCTTGCAGCAAGCCGCCTTGCCCCACAACCGGCGATTGGCATGGGGCTTGCTCTGCCCCGGTGCCGGTCACTCGCCCTGCCGGTCACTCGCCCCTGCCGGTCACTTGCATCCGTGCGGAGCAGGGGCCAAGTGCACGGCATGGATCAGACAGACGATCTCGATGGCGTCGAATGGCAGCAGACGCCGGGGCTCACCGACTATCCGTTTGCGCATGACGAGATGGAAGCGCGCGCGCAGGCGATCCGCGAGGGCAAGGCGGCGGAACGCGTCTGGCTGCTGCAGCATCCGCCGCTCTACACCGCCGGCACCAGCGCCGATCCCGCCGAACTGATCGACCGGCGTTTCCCGGTGTTCAGCACCGGACGCGGCGGTCGCTATACCTATCACGGCCCGGGGCAGCGCGTCGGCTATGTCCAGCTCGATCTGCAGCGCCGCGGTCGTGACGTGCGCTGCTTCGTCCACGGTCTGGAAGCCTGGGTGATCGGCGCGCTCGACCGGCTTGGCGTGAAGGCCTGGGCGGTCGACGGACGCGTCGGCATCTGGACCGAAGATGGTGGGCAGGAGGCCAAGATCGGTGCGATCGGCGTGCGCGTGAAGCGCTGGGTTACGCTGCACGGCTTCTCGGTAAACATCGATCCGGACCTGGCGCATTTCGGGGGCATCGTGCCCTGCGGATTGCCCGATTTCCCGGTGACGAGCCTTGCCCGCCTGGGACACGCCGATGCTGCGGAGGCCTTCGATGCGGCCCTGCGGGCGGCCGCCCCGGCCTTCCTTGCGGGGCTTGTGCGGCAGACCACCCTTGAGGGGCATGCTCTTTGCGGGTAATGTCCACCTCGATTTGGGTATTAGGCGGAAGCTGCCAAATCGACAATCTAGGGAGTCATATATGCGCCACCTCGTTTCCAAGCTGATGACCGCTTCGATGGTTGCCGGTGCGGCCCTGCTCGTTTCCGCCTGCGGCGGCGAGACGCCCGCGACCGACACCAACACCAGCACCGAGCTGAACGAAACCGATCCGATGATGGACGGCACCGCCAACGACACGATGACCGATGGCGACGCGATGATGAACGACAGCGGCAACATGATGGACAGCAACATGATGGAAGGCAACGCGATGTAAGATCGCGCGTTCGCCTCATCAGCGAATGTAGGGGCCGTCCGGGTGATCCGGGCGGCCCTTTTGATTCAGCGGCACGCGCCCGGACTGCGGACCCCGCGCAACACTTCCGAAAAGTTAACAAGGTGTTGAGCAAATAGGTTGAGCCGTGGCCAAAACCGGCTAATATCTCCACTTCACGGGAGAGAGTTTTGGGAAGCGTGTTGGGAAACTCGTGGCAGGGAGCCGCCAGGGCGGCAGCGGGCGCGATCGGTGTCGCGTGCGCATTGGGGGCAGCGACGCCGGCTTCGGCGCAGTTCTTTTACAAGACGACACCGTTCGAAACCGGCGCTGTCACCGGCAGCGAGCCCGGCCTCGGCCTGCCTCTGCCCGGTGCGACGCCGGCCGAATATCGCGCGGCGCTGGTCTGGAACATGCGCGCCGCGCTGAACGTCGCGGCGCTGCAGTGCCAGTTCGCGCCGCAACTCGGCACGCTCGCCAATTATAACGCGATCCTGCAGCACCACCGCGGCGAGCTGAAAAACTCGTACGACGTGCTCGCGGGCTATTTCAAGCGCACGAACAAGACCGCGAAGGCCGGGCAGGACGCGCTCGATATCTACGGCACCAAGACCTACAGCGCGTTTTCGACCGTCGGCGCGCAGCTCGGTTTCTGCCAGGCCGCGGGCGATGTCAGCAGCGCAGCGCTGTTCACGCGGCAGGGCAAGTTCTACGAACTGGCGCAAAACCGCATGCGGCAGTTGCGCAGCAGCCTGATCTCGCGGCGCGAGTTGAAATTCCACTATTATGTCGTGGAATATTATCGCCCCAATCTGCCGAACCTGAATTCGGCCTGCTGGGACAAGACCAACAGCTATGATTTCAAGCGCTGCCCGTGGGTAGGCTATACCCGCGTCGCGCGCTGATCTGGGCTGACCCGCCTTTTCCCTCCCCGGCGCGCAGCGTCGGGGAGGGAAATCGCTGGCTTCGGCAAGGCTCCGCGCCTTGCACTCAATCCCCCGTCACCATCCTCGGCCCGAGATCGCCCTGCCCCACCGATCCGCTGGCCATCGCCAGCATCGCGTCGAGCGACTTCTTCGCCGCCAGTCGCAGGCCTTCCTCGATTTCGATGCGCGGCTGCAGGTCGCGCAGCGCGACGTAGAGCTTCTCCATCGTATTGAGCGCCATATACGGGCAGATATTGCAGTTGCAGTTGCCGTCCGCACCGGGCGCACCGATGAAGGTCTTGCCCGGCATCGCCTTTTCCATCTGATGGATGATGTGCGGCTCGGTGGCGACGATCAGCACGTCTCCCGCCATCGCCTTGGCATAATCGAGGATGCCGCTGGTCGAACCGACATAATCGGCATGGTCGAGCACATGCGGCGGGCATTCGGGGTGCCCCGCCACCGGCGCACCGGGATATTGCGCCTTGAGCTTGAGCAGTTCGGTTTCGCTGAACGCCTCGTGGACGATGCACACGCCCGGCCACAGCAGCATGTCGCGCCCGGTCTTGCGTGCCAGATAGCCGCCCAGATTCTTGTCCGGCCCGAAGATGATCTTCTGCGTCGCCGGGATCTGGCTGAGGATCTTTTCCGCCGAGGAGGAGGTGACGATGACGTCGCTGAGCGCCTTCACCTCGGTCGAGCAGTTGATGTAGGTCAGCGCGATATGATCGGGGTGCGCCTCGCGGAACGCCTTGAACTTGTCCGGCGGGCAGGAATCCTCGAGACTGCAGCCGGCGTCGAGATCGGGCAGCACCACGATCTTCTGCGGCGACAGGATCTTGGCTGTATCCGCCATGAACTTCACGCCGCAGAACGCGATCACGTCCGCATCTGTGGCTGCCGCCTTGCGGCTGAGGTCGAGGCTGTCGCCGACGAAGTCCGCGATGTCCTGGATCTCGGGCTTCTGGTAATAATGCGCGAGGATCACGGCGTTGCGCTCCTTGCGCAGCCGATCGATCTCCGCGCGCAGGTCGACACCGGTCAGGCTTCCGCCCATGCCGCCGCGTGCATCCATCTCTTTCACTCCTCATCCCGCTCGGCCGCCTTCCAGGCTGGTTGGGCGCTTATTCCGAGCGATTCCCGAAAATCTCTTCCAGCGACCGCGAACGGTCCATCTGCTCGCCATTACCCGGCTGCGGCTCGTCTGCGAAGCGCACGCTGACCTGCGCATCGAAGCCGGCCGCCTTCAGCGGCATCGCGAAGCTGCGCTCCACCGCGCGGCGGGTGGCGTCTCGCGCCAGCTTCATCATCTGCGGCTGCTGCGCCTGGCGCTGCAATTCCTGCCACGCCCGCCGGCGGTTGGCGGTGTCGAGCGTCTTTTCGGCGTCGGTCAGCCGGATCAGCAATCCGCCGCTGTCATATTCGCGCACCGCATTCATATCGATCTCGGGCCGGCTGGTCTCGACCGGCGGCAGGGTGACCGTCAGCCGCTTCGCCGCGCCATCCCACGCGACATCCTTCTGCGTCAGCTTGGCCAGATCCACCTCGTAGCGGACCATGCCCGGCATGATCATCGTCTTGCGCGCGCTGAACAGCCCCATCCGCGTCTGTTCGCTGGTCACCACCGCCACATAGCGCGCGGCGAAGGTGGAGAGGCGGTTCTGCTCGCGAATGCCCTCCAGGCTGGCCTGCGCGATCGTCTCCGGCGCGGGCGCGATCTTGTCGTCGAGATAGGTGCCGATGCTCTGCAGCGCATACCAGCCGGCAACCAACGCCAGCGCCACGCCCGCGGCGGTCGCGAGCATCGTCTTCAACCAGTTGGGCATGTCGTCAGGCCGCCAGCCGCCAGTGATCGCCCTCGGCAACCACCACGCCGCGATTGCCGAGATCGATCAGGTGCGCGAGCACCGACCGCCCCGCCGCGCCCACCAGCCGGTGATCGAGCCCGACATACATGCGCGCAACCATCGCCGGCACGGCCAGTTCGCCGTCGCGCAGCAGCGACAGGATCTGCTTTTCGCGCTGCCTGCGATGCGCCGCCATGTGGCGGACGAAGCGCTGCGGCCGTTCGACGGGATCGCCATGCGCGGGATAATAGATGCGGTCCTCGCGCGCGATCAGCCGCTCCAGGCTCGCCATATAGGCCGCCATGTCGCCATCGGGCGGCGCCACGACGGAGGTCGACCAGCCCATCACATGGTCGCCGGTGAACAGCGCGCCGCTTTCGACCAGCGAGAAGCAGAGATGGTTGGAGGTATGGCCGGGCGTCGCCACCGCCTCCAGCGTCCAGCCCGGGCCGGCAACGCGTTCGCCGTCCGCCAGCACGCGGTCGGGCGTATAGCCCGCATCGAACGCCGAATCGGCGCGCGGACCGTCGTCGACCAGCGCCAGCGGCGCGCACCCGACGATTTCGGCCCCGGTCGCTCCGGCGACCGCCGCGGCGGCGGGGCTGTGATCGCGGTGCGTGTGCGTGCACATGATCGCGGTCACCCGTTCCCCCGCGACCGCGGCGAGGATCGCGGCGACGTGCGCCGGCTCGGCGGGGCCGGGATCGATCACCGCCACCTCGCCCCGGCCGACGACATAGGTCTGCGTGCCGCTATAGGTGTAGGGCGAGGGGTTGGGAGCGAGGATCCGCCGCACCAGCGGCTCGACCTCCACCGCCAGTCCGGTCGGTTGATCGTTCATGGCCTTCGATGTGGCGATTTCGCGATGAGAAGCAAGGGCCGACGCGATGCTCGTGCGCGCCGGCCCCGCCCCCCGCCGCTTGCGGCAGGTCCCGGCAAGCGATGCTCTGGCGAACGAAGCCGCCTACTTCGCCGGCGCGACGCGCAGCCGCGCCAGTTCGGCATCGAGCCCGGCGAGCGCCTGGCGCAAGCCATCGCCCTGCAGCGCCCGCGACCGCGCCAAGCTTTCCCGCGCCTTTTCGAGCGCGTCGATCGTCAGCTTGCGCACCTCCGCCTCGGTGGGCGCCGCGGCGCAGACGACGACCCGGCGGGTCTCGCCCTTGCCATGATCGCGGGTGACGACCTGCGTCTCGGTGACGCGGCCCTTGCCGGCGCAGCGGCCGGCCCCGTCGCTGCTGATGCGGCGTTCGCCCTTTTCGTCGAGCACCATCATATAGGCGTGGCGGCCGGCATGCTTCTCGGCCAGCCCCGCCGCGCGCTCGGCCGCGACAGCGGCGCGCTCGGCGGCCCATTCACGCGCGTCGGCCGCCCGCTCCATCGCGCGTTCGCGTGCCTCGGCGACCCGCTCCATGGCGTTGGCGCGGCGATCGGCATCGCGCTCCGCACGATCGGCGGCACGCTCGGCGGCGTCGGCCGCGGCACCGACCGCATCGGCGGCATCGGCGCCGTCCGCCCAGCGCGGCGCGGCCGGCGGGGCCGGAGGCGCCGGCGGCAGCGGAGCCTCGGGCGCGGCCGACGCGATCTGCGCGGCGTGCGGTGCACGGGGTTCCGTCGCCGCCACCGGCGCGACCGGCGGCTCCGGCATGTCGGCAAAGGGAAGCGCGGCCGCTTCCGGCGGCGCGGGCTCGGTGGGCGCCGCAGCGTCCCCGACCAGCGCGACGCCGATCGGCTGCACCACCTCGCGCGCAGCCTCGGCAGCCATGCCCCCCGATGCGGTCAGCGCCAGTCCGCCCGCCAGCAGCGCGACCGCCAGAACGGCGCCCGAAACGCTGCGGCCCGGCGAGCGCTTGCCCGACTTCATCATGCGTAGTCTCCTCTTGAGTTCGTCACGGCTCCCGAGCGTGCAGGCGGCGACCGGGGTCCGCGAACAGGCGGACTTGACCACCGCAAGGCCATAGCTGTGGCGCTCGGCGGGCGTTGCCCCCGCCAGCACCAGCGCGTCGCAGGCCAGTTCCTGATCGGCACGAAAGGCGCGCCAGGCGCGGTGCGCGATCGGATTGAACCAATGGAGCGAGAGGAGCGCCAGCGCCGCGAAATTGGCGGACAGGTCCCACCGCAGATGATGGATGAACTCATGGCGCAGCGCGAGGCGCAGTTCCTCCTCGCTGTAGCGCCAGCGCCAGTCGTGCGGCAGCACCACCGTCTTCACGAACACGCCGGTCGCGAACGGCCCGTCGACCGCCCGGCTCGCGCACACCTCGATGCCGTCGCGGTCGAGGCGCGGCAGCGGCGTCGCCTGCGAAAGCGTTTCGCGCACGAAGCGGCGATAGGCGAGGATGTGCCAGCCGAAATGGAGCGCCGCGCCACCCAGCCACGCCGCCAGCAGGATCGTGCCCCACGGCAGCGCCGCGATCGGATCCCACAGCGTCGGCAGCGGATCGGCGGCGCCCGAAGGCGCGGCATCGACCAGGCCGTCGAGCGAGACGAAATCGATCAGCACCGGGATCTGCTCGATCGGCGGATCGATCAGCGTGCGCGGCAGCGGCGGCAGCACCATGCGCAGCGCCGGCAGCAGCCACAGCAGATAGGCGATGCGCGGGCCGAACACGGCCGCAACCCGCTCGCGCAGCAGCATCACGATCAGCATGAGAAGGCTGGTGGCGACCAGCGTCTGGACGATCCACGCGCTCATGACCGGAGCGCCTTCAGCAGCGCTTCGATCTCGGCGATATCCTGGTCGCTCAGCGCATCACGCTCGGCGAGGTGCGCGACCAGCGGCGTGATCCGGCCGCCGAACAGCCGGTCCATTAGCTTGCGCGACTCGCCCGCGACATAATCGACGCGCGCGATCGTGGGCCGATAGAGATAGCGCCGGCCATCTTCCTCATGCGCGAGCACGCCCTTGCCGAGCAGGCGCGACAGCATCGTCTTGACGGTGCGGTCGCTCCACCCGCGCACCGGATCGATGCGTTCGGCAACCTCTGCGGCGGTGAGCGGGGCTTCGTCCCACAGCACCTCCATCACGGCATGTTCGGCTTCGCTGATCCGCTCGGTCATCGTCCCGACCTCCCTGACTACGGATGTAATCGAAGTACGACTACAGGTGTAGTCACAAAATCGCTGAACGGTGGATGAATGCGGCGAGTCGAGGCCGGATCGGCGGCGAAATTGCGCGCTCAGTCGCGATGCGCGGCGCGGCGCAGCCGGTCGTTGATCGCCGCGCCGAGCCCCTGCTGCGGCACCGGGCGCACCGCGATCTGCGGCCGGCCGCTCGCATCGGCGCGGTGGAGCGCGTCGAACAGCCCGGCCGCCGCCTCGACGAGATCGCCGGAGGGGCTGAGGTTGATGTCGCCGCCGGCCGCGCCGAAGCCGATCACGAACGCATCGGCGGCGGGCGCGGCGACGTCGATCGCGAGCGGCGTGCCGGGCGCATAATGGCTCGAAAGCTGCCCCGGCGCCTCGATGCTGCCGCCGTCCGCCGCGATCACCGGCAGCCCGCCCGCCGCTTCGCTCAGCTGCTCGGCGGTGATCGGGCCGGGGCGCAGCAGGCGGATATGGTCGGGCGCCGCGGCGGCGATGGTCGATTCCAGCCCCATCGCGGTCGCGCCGTCGTCAACGATCAGCGGAATGCGCCCGCCCAGCCCCGCCATCACATGCGCCGCGCGCGTCGCGCTGATGCCGCCGCTCGGATTGGCCGAGGGCGCGGCGAGCGGCCGGCCGCAGGCGGCGAGCAGGTCGCGCATCGCGCGATGCGCCGGGCACCGGATCGCGACCGTCGGCAGCCCGGCGGTGACGATCGACGCGACCGGGCTGTCGGGCGCGAGCGGCAGTACCAGCGTCAGCGGCCCCGGCCAGAACGCGTCGATCAGCCGCTTGGACACCGCATCGATCCGCGCCAGCCGCGCCGCCGCCGCGACGTCGAGGACATGGACAATCAGCGGGTTGAACGCGGGCCGCCCCTTGGCGGCATAGATGCGCGCGACCGCCGCGCCGTCGGTCGAATCGGCGGCGAGGCCGTAGACCGTTTCGGTGGGGATCGCGATGGTGCCACCGTCCGCGATCACCGCCGCCGCGCGCGCGATCGCGGCCGTGCCGTAGCGGCAGATTTCGGTCGTGAAAGGGCCGTTTGAGCCAGGCATTCTGCGGCGCTATAGCGCCGGCCCACGAGAGGCAAGAGAGGAGCCCGCGCCATGACCTATACGCCCCCGGTGGCCGAACAGCGGTTCGTGCTGGAGCATGTCGTCGGCATCGCCGACCTCGCCGCCGACGCCCGCTACGAAGCCGCCGCGCCGGACATGGTGGAGGCGATCCTCGACGGCGCCGGCGCGTTCGCCGCGGGCGAATATGCGCCGCTCAACCGCATCGGCGATACCGTCGGCGCGCGCTGGGAGGATGGCCGGGTGATGCTGCCGCCGGGCTTCCGCGAGGCCTATCAGGCGTTCGTCGCGGGCGGCTGGGGATCGCTCGCCGGCCCGACGGCGTTCGGCGGCCAGGGCCTGCCCTATGCGCTCGCCGCGGCGGTGATGGAGGATCTCGGCAGCGCCAACATGGGCTTCTCGCTGGTCAACATGCTGACGCCGGGCGCGATCGAGGCGCTGATCGCCTATGGCACCGACGACCAGAAGGCCAAGTGGCTGCCGAAGCTCGTCAGCGGCGAATGGACCGGCACGATGAACCTCACCGAGCCGCAGGCAGGGTCGGACGTCGGCGCGCTGCGCACCGGCGCGACCCGGGCGGCGGACGGCGGCTGGCGGATCAAGGGCACCAAGATCTACATCACCTTCGGTGAGCATGACCTCGCGGACAACATCCTCCACCTCGTCCTCGCGCGCACGCCCGGCGCGCCGGCGGGGACGCGCGGCATCTCGCTGTTCCTCGTCCCCAGGCTGCGCGACGACGGCACCGCCAACGACGTCCGCTGCGTCTCGATCGAGCACAAGCTGGGCATCCACGCCTCCCCCACCTGCGTCATGAGCTATGGCGATCATGACGATTGCCATGGCGAGCTGATCGGCGCCGAGCATGGCGGCATCGCCGCGATGTTCGTGATGATGAACAATGCCCGGCTCAACGTCGGCCTGCAGGGCGTCCAGATCGGCGAGCGCGCGACGCAGCAGGCGGTCGCCTATGCGATGGACCGCGTGCAGTCCGCGCGCGCCGGCGGCGCCTCGCGCGATCCGGTCGCGATCATCGAGCATCCCGATGTGCGGCGCATGCTGCTGCGGATGAAGGCGCTGACGCAGGGCGCGCGCGCGCTGGTCTATTATGCGATCGGCCAGCTCGACCGCGCGCATCTCGGCGACGCGGCCGCGCGCGACCGGGTGGACCTGCTCACCCCGCTCGCCAAGTCATGGGGCACCGATGCCGGCTGCGAGATCGCGTCGCTCGGCGTGCAGGTGCATGGCGGCATGGGCTTCATCGAGGAAACCGGCGCCGCGCAGCATTATCGCGACATCCGCATCGCCCCGATCTACGAGGGCACCAACGGCATCCAGGCCGCCGATCTCGTCGGCCGCAAGCTGGCGCTGGGCGGCGGCGCGCCGTTCGACGCGCTGATCGCCGACATGCAGCGCGACGCTGAAAATGAAAGCCTCTCCCGCCTCATCGGCGATTGCGCCGAGGTCGGCCGCCACCTCGCCGCGGCCGGCGCCGACGACCGGCTCGCCGGCAGCATGCCCTTCCTGACGATGCTCGCGGTCGCCGTCGCCGGCTGGCAAATGGAGCGCCAGGGCCGCATCGCCGCGACCGCCGAGGGTGACCCCGCCTTCCTTTCGATGAAGCGCGCCGCGGCGGACTATTTCGTCCGCCACATCGTGCCGGAGGCCGCGGGGCTCAAGTCCGCGGCGCTCGATGGTGCCGGCCTGCTCTATGCGGTGGAGGCGGGGGCGTTTCTGGCGTGAACTCTACCGCCGTTGGTCCCGAGCGAAGTCGAGGGACCAAGGAGACCCGCGCCCCAGCCTGACACGCTTTTCGCGCGACCCGTCCCTCGACTGCGCTCGGGACGAACGGAGAGGGGGAGATGCACGCCCCCTGCCCCCTATGCCGCCTTCGACGGCCGGATCTGCTCCAGCACCTTGTCGCGCGGCCCGTCGAGCTGCACGCGGCCGCGGTCCATCAGGATGATGCGGTTGACGAGGCGCAGCAGCGGCGGGCGGTGGGTGATCAGCACCAGCGTCCGGTCCGCAAGTTCCGCGCCGAGGCGCTGCAGCAGCGCGTCCTCGGTCTGCGCGTCCATCGCGCTGGTCGGCTCGTCGAACAGCATCACCTTGGGCTTGCCCGCCAGCGAGCGCGCGATCGCGATCGACTGGCGCTGCCCGCCCGACAGGCTCTCGCCGCGGTCGGCGAGGCGCAGGTCATAGCCGTTGACGAGTTGCCCCATAAACTGGTGCGTGCCCGAAATCGTGCACAGGCGGACGAGTTCCTCATCGTCCACCTCGGCGCGGCCCAGCGAGATATTCTCCCGCACGGTGCCGCTCAGCAGCACATTGTCCTGCATCGCCGCGCCGATGTGGCGGCGCAGCTCGGGCGGGTCATATTGGCGGATGTCGGCGCCGTCGATCATCACCAGCCCGTCCTCGGGCGGATAGAGCCCCAGGATCAGCCGCGCGATCGTCGACTTGCCCGAACCCACGCGGCCGAGCAGGCCGACGCGCTCGCCCGGCGCGATCGTGAAGCTCACCCCGTCCAGCGCGCGCTCGGCGGCGCCGGGATAGCGGAACGACACGTTGCGGAACTCGATGCGCCCCTCGATCTTCGTCATCTTCAGCGGCGTCGCCTCCGGCCCTTCCGCCGGCGTCGACATCAGTTCCTGCAGCTGGCGGTAGGAGGTGCGGGTGGCGGTGAGGCGCGACAGCATCTGCGCGATCTGGCCCAGCGGCGCCACCGCGCGGCCGGCAAGGATCGAACAGGCGATCAGCCCGCCCATCGTCAGCTCGTTCTTGGCGATCAGGGTCACGCCGACCACGACGACGCCCGCATAGGCGATGGTGTTGGCCGAGCTCGCGAAATTGACGCTGATCGAGGAGACCAGCCGCTGCCGCAGCGAGCTGTCCGCATGGTCGTCCACCGCCTTCGCCCAGCGGCGCGCGAGCAGCGGGCCCGCGCCCGCGCTCTTGATCATCTCCAGCCCGCCCACGGTCTCGACCAGCACCGACTGCTTGAGCAGCCCGCCGCTCATCGCGCGCGCCGAAAGCCGGTCCATCGCCGGATGCGTCAGCCAGCCGACCAGCACGACCAGCGGGATCATGATCAGCGGCACGATCACGACGACGCCGCCGATCGCCGCGGTCACCAGCAAGGTCACGACGATGAAGGGCACGTCGACGACGGCTGTCAGCGTCGCCGAGGCGAAGAATTCGCGCAGCGTCTCCAGCTCGCGCATCAGCGCGGTCAGCGCGCCGGTCGATCCCTTGCGCAGGTCCAGCCGCAGCGCCAGCAGCCGCTTGAACACGGTCGCGCCCACCTCATGGTCGATGTCGGCCCCCGCCACGTCGACCAGATAGGCGCGCAAGGTGCGCAGCACGAAATCGAAGATCACGACAATCGCAAGGCCGATCGTCAGCGCGATCAGCGACGAGGTGGCGTTGTTGGGCACCACCCGGTCGTAGACCGTCATCGTGAACAGCGAGGTCAGCAGGCCGAAGATGTTGATCATCGCCGCCGCGATCGCAACCTTGATGTAGGTCTGGCGGTTGCGCTGCATCGGTTCCATCAGCCAGGCGGCGAACCGCGGCGGACGTTCGGGTACAGCGTCGGGGTTGCTCATGATCGGCCTTGCTCCTCCCACAGCCGCTTGCCGGAGCCGGCGGCACACACGGCCCCATGTGCAGCGGCTTTGAGCGCCTGTCGAGCCGTCTTGGCGGTCGCGGCCAACATGCCGGGGCAAATCGAAAAACCGCGTGCCCAAGCTTCGCGGCGACGGTTTCGGCCCGCGGTCGCCGCTCGATTCAAACCGAAATGGACCAAGTTGCCAAGAAACGGCTCATATCCGCGCGTTTTGCTAAGCCTCGCCTTTGCCGCACACGCCGCCGCCGCCCGCGAACATTGTCGATCGCCCGCGCGGGCCGTTCATTTCGTCGAAGCCGCAGCATTTCATTGCGCACTTCGATGAGGTTGTCGGCGCAGGTCGCTTGGCGGGCGCCCTTTCCTGCGGTACGAGCCCGGCATCGAGGGCGGCGCGTGGAGTGGGGATGGCGTGGTGTAACCGCGCGATGGGGCAAGCAAGTGCGCTTGCCGTCGCGCTTGCAATGATGGCCGCGCCGATCGGCGCCCAGCAGCCCGTGCTGCCGGCGCCCGATCGCGATCCGCTGAAGGTGGATATGGCGACGGACCCGGTGGTCCGGCTGATCGGCACGATCGGCCTGCCGGAAACGTTCGTCGATCGCATCCACCTCGCGGTCGATCAGCATCCGGCGCTCACCGAGGCGCGCGCGAGCCGGGCGGAGGCCGTCGCCGCGCGCGGCGAGGCGAAGGCGCAGCGTTTTCCGCAGGGCGAGTTCAACGTCAGCACCTTCCGCACCCTCGCGCGCGAATTTTCCAACGATCCGCAGAACATCATCGAGCGGTCGCGCGCGCGCCAGCGCACCGACGCGACGGTGACGATCTCCGCGCCGGTGTGGGATTTCGGCGCCACGGTGGAGCGCATCTCCGCCGCCAGGGCCCGCGTCGAGAGCGCGGAAGCCGGCGTGGCCGCCACCGCCGATGATGTCAGCCTGCGCGCGATCGTCGCCTGGTACGATGTGTTCGCCTATCGCGCGCTCGTGTCCGTCGCCAGCGCCTATGCCGCCAGCCAGACCGAACTCGGCGCGGCGGTGGAGGAGCGCATCCGCCAGGGCGTCTCGGCGCCCGGCGATCGCGCGGAGGTCGATTCCTACGTCGCGATCGGCGCCAGCCGGCTGGCCAATTACCGGCGCCAGCTCGCCAATGCCGAGGCGCGCTACACCGAATTGATGGGCGCGCCGCCGCCGCCGATGATGAACGGTCCGCACCGCGCCGCCTGGCCCGCGCTGGACCGCGAACGCGCGGTGGCCGCAGCGGGCGAAACCCCGGCGGTGCGCGCTGCCTATGCCGCCGCGCGGGCGGCGGACATGGATGCCGAGGCGGTGCGCTCCGAGAACCTGCCCACCGTGATCGCGGGCGTCGATGCCGGCCGCTACGGCGTGTTCGAAACCGATCGCGACTATGACGTGCGCGCGCGCCTCGGCCTGCGCTACCGCCTGTTCGGCGGCCGCAACTTCCGGGCGCGACAGGCGTCGGCGCGGGCGGTGACCGCCGAGGCGCGCGCCGCGCGGCTGCGCATCGAGGCGGAGCGCGACGCCTCGATCGCCTGGTCCGATCTCGAGGCGCTGAAGGTGGCGCGCGACGCGCAGGAACGCAGCTATGGCGCCGCGCGCCTGTCGCGCGACGTGCTGGCAGAGCGCTTCCGCGTCTCGCGCGGCTCGCTGATCGGCGTGCTGCAGGGCGAGGATAATTTCTTCCAGTCGGCGGCGCAGTATATTCTCGCCGAAGTCGAACTGGAGGTCGCACGCTACGCGCTGATGTCGCGCATGGGGGAATTGCTGCCGGCGCTCGGGCTCAATCCGTCGCCGCGGCTCGATTGGGACAAGGGGGATCGATGAGCGTCATCGGGCTGGAGCACACACATGTCTGAGACGCATATCGACGATCTGGCGATGAGGATCCGCCCGCGCACGGTATCGAACCTGATGCTGTGGGGCATTTTCGGCTTTTTCGTGCTGTTCGTGATCTGGGCGGCGATCGCCGAGCTCGATCGCACGGTGCGCGGCCAGGGCCGCGTGATCCCGAGCTCGCAGCTCCAGCTCGTCTCCAACCTCGAAGGCGGCGTGGTCGAACGGATCCTGGTCCGCACCGGCCAGCTGGTGAAGCGCGGCGACGCGCTGTTGCGGCTGAGCCCGATCCAGAGCGCCGCCGAACTCGGCAGCGGCCAGGCGACCACCTATGCGCTGTTTGCGAAGATCGCGCGGCTCGAAGCCGAAATCGCCGGCCGCGCGCCCGTCTTCCCCAGCGCGCCGGACGAACAGAGCCGCGCGCAGGTGGAGATCGAGCGCGCGCTCTATCGGTCGCGCATGGGCGATCTTTCCAGCCTCCAGGCCGCCGCCGCGGCGCGCGTCTCCCAGTCGCGCAACGCGCTCGCCGAGGCACGCTCGGCCGAAGCCGCGCGGATCTCCGCACGCGATTCGGCGCGGCTGCAGCTCGATGCGATCCGTCCGCTCGTCGAACGCGGCATCGAACCGCGCGTGTCGCTGATCCAGGCGGAAAGCCAGGCGGCGGTTGCGGCGAGCGAGGCCGCCGGCGCCGCCTCCGCGGTCTCGCGCGCGCAGGCTGCGATCGGCGAGGCCGAGGCGACGATGCGCCGCGCCACGCAGGATTGGCGCGCCCAGGCCGGCGGCGAACTCGCCGCCGCGCGCGCGGAACTCGATGCCCGGCGCAGCACATTGCCCGCATTGGCCGATCGCCAGAGCCGCACCGTGCTGCGCGCGCCGCTCGACGGCCGCGTCAACCGCGTGCTCGTCAGCACCGTCGGCGGCTCGGTCGCCCCCGGCGCGCCGGTGATCGAACTGGTGCCCAGCGAAAACACGCTGCTGGTCGAGGCGCAGGTCCAGCCCAAGGACATCGCGTCGGTGAAGATCGGCCAGCGCGCCAAGGTCGACATCACCGCCTATGATCCGGCGATCTACGGCTCGCTGGAGGGCAATGTCGTCGCGATCTCGCCTGACTCGGTGCTGGACGAGCGCAATGGCGAGACCCATTATCTCGTCCGCGTGCGCACCAATGCGGCGGGCATCCGCCGCAACGGCAAGATGCTGCCGATCGGCCCGGGCATGACCGCCACCGTCAACCTGCTGGGCGAGAAGCGCACCGTGCTCAACTATCTGCTGACCCCGATCACCCGCATCCGCGACCAGGCGTTCCGCGAGTAGGGTTGCAGCGGCGAAGGCGTTCGCGCATCTCGTTCGTGACGGCCCTACTGTCCCTCGCCCCTTTGGGGAGAGGGACAGGTCCGCGCAGCGGACCAGGGAGAGGGTCAGTCGCGCCAGGCGTAGACGTCCGACGCGTTCGCTCGAAAATGGCCGACCGGGCAGCGGTGCCGAGCCCTCCAGCCTTTTGCGCTTTATGAAACGATTCGCGCGATGAAACGGTTGGCGGGAAGTGCCGGAGAGGGCTCGTTGCGCAACCGTCACAACGGCTGCAGCGCCTCCGCCACCGCCCCTCGTTGACACCGGTAAGCCCCCACCGCCCCCAGCCCCCCGAAAATCGAGCCAAATCGACTCGCCACCGCGCCGAATCGATGAGAAATCCGGTTACCTTTTATTCATATTTTCGTTACAGTCCGTCCCTAACCGGTGCGCTGCAAGCGCCGGATCGGGGTGTCGCTTGAGCAAGAAAATCACGAAATCCGCGAAGAATCCGGTGCATCGCTGGATCGTTGCCGGTGGCGGTGCGCTCGCCATCGCGCTGACGGCGTCCGCCTACAGCTTCGCGGACGCCGATGCGGCGGCACAGGCGCAGCCCGGCCTGACCTCCGGCTATGCCGGATCGGTGCCGGCGGTGATGCGCCGCGGCGGGCCGAGCCTGATCGACTATGCGCGGCTCGATCGCCGGCTGCAGCAGGTCGTGGCGACGCCGGGCATGGTCGGCATGGCCGTCGCCATCGTCGAGAATGGCGAGCTGCGCTTCGTGAAGGGCTATGGCGTCACCCAATATGGCACCCATGATCCGGTGACGACGCGCACCGTGTTCCGCTGGGCCTCGCTGTCGAAGGGCGTCGCCGCGACCACCGTCGCCTCGCTCGCCGCCGACGGCAAGATTTCGCTGAATGCGCCGATCTCGCGCTATTCCTCCTCGCTCAAGCTGCCGGGCGGTGCCGAGAACCGGCTGACCGTCACCGATCTTCTCGCGCAGCGCCTCGGCATCGTCCGCAACGCCTATGACGGCAAGCTGGAAGCCGGGCAGGATCCGCGCGTGCTGCGCACCCAACTCGCCACCGCGCCGATGCAGTGCGCCGCGGGCGGCTGCTACAGCTACCAGAACATCGCCTATGATGCGGCGTCGGAAATGGTCGAGCGGGTCACCGGCCGGCGCTACGAGGATGTCGTGCGCGAACGCATCTTCCTGCCGCTCGGCATGACCAGCGCCACGATCAGCCGTCAGGGTCTGCAGTCGGCACCCAGCTGGGCGCGCTCGCACGTCGGCACCCGGGTGATGCCGGTGGTCGACAGCTATTATCGCGTGCCCGCGGCGGGCGGCGTCAACAGCTCGATCATCGACATGGGCCGCTGGATGCAGGCGCAGATGGGCGTCGCCAGCGGCGTCGTCTCCCCCGGCCTGCTCAAGACGATCCACGCGCCGCTTACCGTCACCGGCCGCGCGCGCGGCTTCGGCATCGAGGACCGCGCGATCTCTGGCGTCACCTACGGCATGGGCTTCCGCGAATATGCCTATGCGGGCCACCAGCTGGTCGGCCATCGCGGCGCGGTGCGCGGCTATCGCTCGCTGATGGTGTTCGATCCGGTGCAGCGCACCGGCGTCGCCATCCTGTGGAATTCGCAGAGCACCAAGCCCGTGGGGCTGCAGCTGGAGGTGCTCGACATGCTCTATGGCCTGCCGACGCGCGATTGGCTGAAGGTCGATCTGCCCGGCACGGGCAACGCCCGCACGCTGGTTTCGGCCACCGCCGACACCGCCGAGTGACCGCAGCATGATTGCCGATCGGGAAATCCGCGTTCTGCGGCTTTCACCGGCGGCAAGCCTCGGCTAGGGCGGCGCCGTTATGGCACAACCGCGCACCCTCTACGAGAAGATCTGGGATGCCCATGTCGTCGACCGCCGCGACGACGGGACCTGCCTGCTCTATATCGACCGTCACCTCGTCCACGAAGTCACCAGCCCGCAGGCGTTCGAGAGCCTTCGCGTCGCCGGCCGCAAGGTCCGCCGCACCGATCTCACCCTCGCGGTGCCCGACCACAACCTTCCGACCACCGCGCGGCTCGATGCCGAGGGGCGGCGGATCCCGATCGCCGATCCCGAAAGCGCGGCGCAGCTCGCGGCGCTCGAACGCAACACCGCCGAGTTCGGCATCCGCTGTTTCGGTGCGACCGACGTCGAACAGGGCATCGTCCATGTCGTCGGCCCGGAACAGGGCTTCACCTTGCCCGGCACCACGCTGGTGTGCGGAGACAGCCACACCGCCGCGCACGGCGCGCTCGGCGCGCTGGCGTTCGGCATCGGCACCTCCGAGGTCGAGCATGTGCTGGCGACGCAGACCTTGCAGCTCAAGCAGTCGAAGACGATGGAGATCCGCGTCGACGGCGCGTTGGGCTTCGCGGTCAGCCCCAAGGATGTCGTGCTCGCGATCATCGGCAGGATCGGCGCCGCGGGCGGCACCGGCTATGTCATCGAATATACCGGCTCGGTGATCCGCGACATGTCGGTCGAGGGGCGGCTGACCGTTTCCAACATGTCGATCGAGGGCGGTGCGCGCGCCGGCCTGATCGCGCCCGACGACAAGACCTTCGCCTATATCAAGGGCCGGCCGATGGCGCCGGCGGGCGAGCATTGGGAAAAGGCGGTGGCGTGGTGGAAGACGCTGCCGACCGATCCCGGCGCGCGCTACGACAGCGTCGTCACGCTTCAGGCAAGCGACATCGCCCCCAACGTCACCTGGGGCACCAGCCCCGAGGATGTCGTGCCGATCACCGGCGTCGTCCCCGATCCGATGAGCTTCGCCGACCCGTCCAAGCAGGCGGCGGCGAAGAAGTCGCTGGACTATATGGGGCTGGTGCCGGGCACCCGGCTGCAGGACGTGGCGGTGGAGAACATCTTCATCGGCAGCTGCACCAACAGCCGCATCGAGGATCTGCGCGCCGCCGCCGCCGTGCTCGACGGTCGCCGCATCGCCGATGGCGTCCACCAGGCGCTGGTGGTGCCGGGCTCGGGGCTCGTCAAGAAGCAGGCCGAGGCCGAAGGGCTCGATCGCATCTTCGTGGCCGCGGGCTTCGAATGGCGCGAGCCGGGCTGCTCGGCGTGCCTCGGCATGAATCCGGACAAGGTGCCGGCGGGAGAACGCTGCGCATCGACGTCCAATCGCAATTTCGTCGGCCGGCAGGGTCCGGGTGCGCGCACCCACCTGCTCTCGCCGGCGATGGCGGCCGCGGCCGCGGTAACGGGCCGGCTTACCGACGTTCGGGAGCTTGTGGGGGAGTAAGCGCGTGAAGCGGGTGATGTATGCGTTGATCGGCGGTGCGGCGTTGTGTGGCGTCGCCGCCTTCTCCGCCTCGGGGCAGAGCGACCGGTCGAAGAAGGAAGAGGCGAGCACCGCCGACGTCCAGCTCTGGCGGCTGGATTGCGGCGCGGTGCGCGTCAACGATCTCAACGCATTTTCGGACGTCCACGCCTATCCCGGCCGCTCCCGCCAGCTTGCCGCCAGCTGCTATCTGATCCGCCACGGCGCGGATTACATGCTGTGGGATGCCGGCATTCCGGAAAAGCTGAAGGGCAAGCCGACCAGCGCGACCGACCCGATCAGCCAGACGCTCACCGTCACCCTGCCGGAACAGCTCGCGCGGATCGACGTGAAGCCGGAACAGATCCGCCTGCTCGGCATCAGCCATTATCATGGCGACCATATCGGCCAGGCGCCGGCCTTCACCAGCGCGAAGCTGCTGATCGGCAAGGGCGATCTCGATACGCTCAAGGCCGGCCCCCAGCCCCGCATCGACCCTGCCCCCCTCGCCCGCTGGCTGACCGGCGGCGGCGAGGTCGAGGCCGTGGCGGGCGACAAGGACGTGTTCGGCGACGGCAGCGTGGTGATGCTGTCGCTGCCCGGCCATACGCCGGGGCATCACGGCCTGCTGGTGCGGCTGCGCAACAAGGGCGCGGTGCTGATCTCGGGCGATGCCGCCCATTTCAACGAGAACCTCGTCAATGACGGGGTGCCGGCGTTCAACACCGATCGCGCCCAGTCGCTCGCCTCGCTGGCGCGGCTCAAGGGGCTGGCGACCAACATGAACGCCACGCTCGTGCTCCAGCACGAGCCCGAGGACATCATCAAGCTGCCGGTGTTCCCGGCATCGGCGAACTGAATGCAGGACCGACTATGAAGGCCGTGGACAGCATCGAGGGACGGGCGATCCCGTTCGGCGCGAAGAATGTCGATACCGACGTCATCATCCCCGCCAAATGGCTGAAGACGATCAGCCGCGCGGGGCTGGGCAAGGGCGCGTTCGAAACCGTGCGCGCGGAACCGGGCAACATCTTCGACGACCCCGAATATAAGGGCGCCCCGATCCTGATCGCGGGCGACAATTTCGGCTGCGGCTCCAGCCGCGAACATGCCGCCTGGGCGCTCGCCGATCTCGGTATCGAAGCGGTGATCGCGCCGAGCTTCTCCGACATCTTCTCGGGCAACGCGTTCAAGAACGGGCTGCTGACGGTGGTGCTGCCGCAGGACGCGGTCGATCGGCTGCTTGAGGTGGCGAAGACCCACCCGATCCACATCGACCTCGACAGCCAGACGGTGACGACGCCGTTTCAGGATCGCTTCCGCTTCGAGATCGACGCGTTCCGCAAGCATTGCCTGGCGGAGGGGCTGGACGAGATCGGCTTGACCCTGGCGCTTTCCGATCGCATCGCGACCTATGAGGGGCAGCGCGCCGCCGAGAGGCCCTGGATGTAAGCTCGCCGGGCGGGGGCCGATGCGGATGATCGCGCACGCGTAACGGCCCGCCGTTGCGCGGGGGCCCCGGCCATCCTATCTTCGGCTTGATCATGAGCCGCATTGCGCAAGGGACGCCGATGACCACTTTCGACGAACGCGAACGGGCCTTCGAAGCCAGGTTCGTTATGGATCAGGATCTCCAGTTCCGGATCACGGCGCGCCGCAACCGCCTGCTCGGGCAGTGGGCCGCGGTGCAGATGAAGCTGACCCCCGAAGAGACCGACGCCTATGCCAAGGCGGTCGTCCAGGCGGATTTCGAGGAAGCGGGCGACGAGGATGTCGTGCGCAAGCTGCTGGGTGACCTGACCGCCGCCGGCGTCGAGGTGGACGATGCGACGGTTCGCCAGGCGCTGTCGGACAAGACCGCCGAGGCGCGCCGCCAGTTCATGGAAGCGCAATAATATGGCGATGGCGGCCCATGAGATCGAAGCGATGATCGTCGCCGCGATCCCGGACGCGCATGTCGAGATCACCGACCTCGCCGGCGACGGCGATCATTATGCGGCGCGGGTGGTGAGCGAGAGCTTTCGCGGCGTTCCGCGCGTGCGGCAGCATCAGGCGGTCTATGCCGCGCTGGGCGGCCGGATGGGCGGCGTGCTGCACGCGCTGCAGCTCACCACCGCCGCGCCCGACAAGGAGCTTTGAGAATGACCGAAGACACGCAAGCCCGCATCGATGCGCTGGTGAAGGGCAACGACGTGATGCTCTTCATGAAGGGCACCCCCCTGTTTCCGCAGTGCGGCTTTTCCAGCCGCGCGATCGCCATCCTCGACCATCTCGGCGTGACCTATGAGACCGTCGACGTGCTGCAGGACCAGGGCGTTCGCCAGGGCATCAAGCAATATTCGGATTGGCCGACGATCCCCCAGCTCTATGTGAAGGGCGAATTCGTCGGCGGCTCGGACATCATGATGGAGATGTACGAGGCCGGCGAACTCCAGCAGCTGCTGACCGACCAGGGCGTCGCCAAGGCGGGCTGACGCTGCTTTCAGCCCCTCCTCGTTGGAGGAGGGGTTGGGGTGGAGGCGAGCGCAGCGAGCTTCCGGCGGCGCCGGAAACCGCGCACGGCTTGCGTACGTCGCAGGCGTCCCAATTTCGGTCATCCCGGCCTTAAGCCGCGGTCCCGCTTCTTACTTCTTGGATCGATAATCCGGTCTGCGCCAAACATGTGGCGCGAGCAGATTCATTCCTGCCGGACAATTCGTCGTCCCGCCAGGCGCGCATCGGCTTCGCGTCGGCGGTAGCACTCCGCGCAGATGATCCTGATGCCGCCGGGCACTTCAACGGCGCCTTCGACCCATTCGCCGCCATTTTCCTGCAGATAGGCCTCACAGGCCTCGCACCACGCGTCTCGGAGATCATCTCCGTCCTCCGCTGGGAAGGAGACAAACCCGGCCGTCTCGGGTGATGCTCGATCCACGATGTGGGAGCAGACGAACGTGATGGGCTGAGGCCCATGCTCAGCGCAATCGCAAAAATCGTCGTCCATCGGCATTGCCGTGCTCCGATCGCGGTGGATCGCAATTGTATTCAGCGAGCAGACGCGTTGCAGTTGCCCAGTCGGAGGCCGAAAAAGAAGAAGAAGCGGGATCCCGGCTCAAGGCCGAGCTAACGGAAAGTCGGGCGCGCGATCGGCCAGTTCCCCCTCCCCGACGCGGCGCGCCGGGGAGGAAAAACCTAATCGTCAGACCGCGAACACCTGCTTGCCGATCTCGCGGATCGTTGCGCCGATGTCTTCGCGCGCGGCGGCAAGCGCCATGTTGGCGTGGATGAAGCCGGCCTTGTCGCCGCAGTCATAGCGGGTGCCGGCGAAGGTCAGGCCGTGGAAGGGCTGGTTGCCGATCATCGACGCCATCGCGTCGGTCAGCTGGATCTCGCCGCCGGCGCCCTTCCCCTGCCCTTCGAGGATGCGCATTACCTCGGGCTGCAGGATGTAGCGGCCGATCACCGCGAGGTTGGAGGGCGCGGTGCCCGGCGCGGGCTTTTCGACGAGCCCCTTCACCTCGGTCAGCGCACCGTCGCGCGCGCCCGGCGTGATCACGCCATACATATGCGCCTGGTCGTCGCGCACTTCCTGCGCGCAGATGATGTTGCCGCCGACCTTCTCATAGGCCTCGACCATCTGCTTGAGGCAGCCCGGCTGGCCGACCATCAGGTCGTCCGCGAGCAGCACGGCGAACGGCTCGTCACCGACGATGTCGCGCGCGCACCACACCGCATGGCCGAGTCCCAGCGGCTCCTGCTGGCGCACCGAAACGATCGAGCCCGGCTTGGGGCGCGTGCCCTCGAGCGCGGCGAGCGACTTGCCGCGCGACGACAGCGTCTGTTCCACCTCGAACGCGAGGTCGAAATAATCCTCGATCGACGACTTGTTGCGGCCATTCACGAAGATCAGCTGCTCGATGCCGGCCTCGAACGCCTCGTCGACCGCATATTGGATCAGCGGACGATCGACGACGGGCAGCATTTCCTTCGGCACGGCCTTGGTCGCCGGAAGAAAGCGAGTTCCCAGCCCTGCCACCGGGAACACCGCCTTGCGAATGCGCTTCATTCCGTCTTCCTCCTGTTCATCGTCCACGAGATGGGGTCGAACCACTGGAAGCACCCTGACGCGAAGTCAATTTCCAGAACGTTACAACGCCGCGCCTCAACTGCACTTATGCCGCGTCGGTCGCAGGAAGCGCGCGATCAGGCCGCGACGACGCCGTCCTTCAGCCGCGCCGCATAGCTCTTGCGGAACTTGCGCAGCTTGGGCGCCACCACCGCCATGCAATAGGGGTTCTGGTCCCCGACCCGCGCGAAATAGTCCTGATGATAATCCTCCGCCTCGTACCAGGTGTTCGGATGTTCGATGGTGGTGACGATCGGATCGGGCCAGTCCGCCGCGGCGCGCGTCCTGGCCGCCTCGGCGGCGACATGCTGCGCTTCCGAATTGGGAAAGATCGCCGATCGGTACTGGGTGCCGACATCATCGCCCTGACGGTTGAGCTGCGTCGGATCATGGATGTGGAAGAAGATGTCGAGCAGGTCGTCATAGCCGATCACGTCCGGATCGAAGCGGATGCGCACCGCCTCGGCGTGGCCGGTGTCCCCGTTGCAGACCTGCTTGTAGGTGGGGTTCTCGAGCGAGCCGCCGATATAGCCGCTCTCGACCGACGTCACGCCGATCACATCGTCGAACACCGCCTCGACGCACCAGAAGCAGCCGCCGGCGAGCGTTGCGATTTCTTCCGCCATGTCCTTCAATCCCATTCGTTCCCGTGCCGCCAAGATAGGCCCGCGGCGCGCGCGCTTCAATCGAGCGCCGGCAGCGGCCCCGCCAGCAGCGGCGGCATCAGCGGCTTGCCCGCCGCCTTGAGCGCATCGATCTCGTGCGCGACGCCCGTCACCAGCGCGACCTGCTTGCGGCGGCCGAGGTGGGTGCCGTCGGCGAGAATGCCGGCGCCATGCTGCCGCAGCAGCCGGTCCCAGAAGCGCGCGGCGGCGTGCGGATCGAAGCCCGCCCGCGCCATCAGGTAGACGCCGAGGCGATCCGCCTCGATCTCGGTCGCGCGGGTCAGCCGGGCGTTGCGGCCGACCTGCGCGAACAGCCCCCGCGAAACGCCCGCCTCGTTCAGCCGCACGCGGTGGCGCAGGATGTTGTGCGCCATCTCGTGCGCGATCACCGTCGCGAGTTCGTCGTCGTCCTGGGTGAAGTCGACCATCGCCGAGCTGAGCTGCGCCGTTATGCCGTCCGCCCAGCCATTATAGGCTTCGGACGGGCGGATCTCGACGCGCGACACGCAGCCCGGAACGCCGTCCACCGTGATGGCAAGGCGCCGGCCGCCGCGTTCCAGCTCGAGCCGGCCGCGGCCGTCCGCCATCGCGCGATCGATCGCGGCGCGCACCGCCGGCATATGGTCGTCATCGCCCTGCAGTGCGTCGAAGCGGGCATCGTCGATCGCGAGCAGCCGGTCGTCCGCCTGCACCCCCGCCGCCTCGGCGGGGCTGCCCGGCACGATGCCCTCGATCGCGATGCCCTTGTCCGCGCCGAACAGGCTGCGCGCGGCGTCGCGGAAGCCGCTGGTATATTGGCCGAGATCATGGACGACGAGCCCGGGCAGCGGCTGCGTCACCGGGCAGATCGCGGCGCTCGCGCGCGCGATCCGGTCGGCGATCGTCGCCAGCCGGATATCGTCGGCGCGCAACTGGCGCAGCACGTCGATCGCGGTGTCGTCGGAAAGCGGCGCCGCGGTCGCCGGCCCCACCACCGGAGCGAGGGAGAGCAGCAGGGCGATCAGGGATTTGCGCATCGTTTCCGGGGCATAGCGCGGGCGCGGTCAGGCGTCGATGGTGACCACGGCGTCGGCGAAGCGATCCACCTCGGCGCGGTCGTGGCTGACGTGGAGGATCGGCAGATGCACCGCGGCGCGGATGCGGTCGAGCGCCGCGAGGATGTCCGCGCGGCGCGGCGCGTCGAGCGAGGCGAGCGGCTCGTCCATCAGCAGCAGCCGCGGCGCCGAGAGCAGCGCGCGGCCGATCGCGACACGCTTGGCCTCGCCGCCCGAAAGCGTCGCGGGATAGCGCGTCAGCAGGGGCCCGATCGCGAGCAGCTCCACCGTCTGGTCGAACCCGATGATCGGCGCCCGCCCGCGCGCCCGCGCGGTGCCGTAATGCAGGTTTTCGGTGACGGTGAGGTGGGGGAACAGCAGCGCATCCTGAAACACGAAGCCGATCGCGCGCGCCTCCGGCGGCACGTCCACGCCCGGCGCGAACATCGTGTCGCCGTCGATCAGGATGCGGCCCTCGTCGGGCCTCAGCAGCCCCGCGACCATGTTGAGGATGCTCGTCTTGCCCGCGCCCGACGGCCCGAACAGCGCGGTCACGCCGCTCCCGGCGGTGAAGCGCGCGCCGACGCGGCGGTCGCCCAGCCGCTTCCAGGCGTCGAACTCAAGCATGGCGCTGCTTCCGGGCGAGCGCCTCTGATCCCAGCAGCGCCGCCAGCGAGACGAGGATCGAGAGGATGGCGAGCCGCATCACCGCCCCCTCCCCGCCCGGCGCCTGCAGCGCGGTGTAGATCGCCAGCGGCAGGGTCTGGGTCTCGCCGGGAATGTTGGAGGCAAAGGTGATCGTCGCGCCGAACTCGCCCAGCGAGCGGGCGAAGCCCAGCACCAGCGCCGCGGCGATGCCGGGCCGGCACAGCGGCAAGGTGATGCTCGCGAACACGTCCCACGGCCCCGCCCCCAGCGACCGCGCCGCGCCCTCCAGCCGCCGGTCGACCGCCTCGATCGACAGCCGGATCGCCCGCGCCATCAGCGGCAGCGCCATCACCGCCGCCGCCACCGCCGCCCCCGTCCAGCGGAAGACCAGGGCGATGCCGAACCAGTCGTGCAGCAGCGCCCCCACCGGCCCGTTGCGCCCGAACAGGATCAGCAGCAGCCAGCCCGTTACCACCGGCGGCAGCACCAGCGGCAGATGGACGACGGCGTCGAGCACGGTCCGCCCCGGAAACCGCCGCCGCGCCAGCAGCCAGGCCAGCCCGAAGGCGAAGGGCAGGCAGAGCAGCACGGCGGCGATGCCGACCTTGAGCGACAGCCAGAGGATCGACCATTCGGCCGCGGTGGGCATCAAGGCGCGGTAAATCCGTGCGCGCGGAAGATCGGCAGCGCCGGACCGATCAGATAGGCGCGAAACGCGTCCGCATCGGGTGCGGATGCGGTGTTCAGCCGGGCAATCGGGTAGGTGATCGGGGGGTAGCTCGATGCCGGGAAGACACCGACCACGCGGACCGTCTTCGAGGCCGCCGCATCCGTTTCATAGACGATGCCCAGCGGCGCCTCGCCGCGTTCGACCAGCGCCAGCGCCGCGCGGACATTCTCGGCGGCGGCAATCCGCTCCGCCACTTGCCGCCACACGCCGAGGGCGGTCAGCGCCGCCTTGGCATAGCGGCCCGCCGGCACCCCGGCAGGATCGGCGATCGCCAGCCGCCCGTCCCCCAGCGCAGCGCCGATCGCCATGCCGGGCCCGACCGCGAGCGCGGTTCTCGCCGCCGCGGGCGCGATCAGCACCAGCCGGTTGCCGAGGAAGGATGCGCGGGAGGCCGGATCGATCAGCCCCTTCGCGCCAAGCGCATCCATCCATTCCTCATCGGCGGACAGGAACAGGTCCGCAGGCGCGCCACCCTCGATCTGGCGGGCGAGCGCCGACGAGGCTGCGAAGCTCAGCACCGGCCTCGGATGCCCTTGTGCCGCCCAGGCATCCGCCGCCTCGGTCAGCGCCTCCTGCAGGCTCGCCGCCGCGAGCACGACGGGCGCCCTTGGCGGCTCCGCTCCGCAGCCGGAGAGGCAGAGCATGAACAGCAGGAGCAGGTTCCGGATCATATCCGGGGATATATAGAGCAACGATCCAGAAGGCGAGAGGCGCCGGCGCCGCGATATCCTCCCCGGCGCGCGCGGCACCGGGGAGGAGAAAGGCGGCGCTTACAGCGCCCCGTGGCAGTGCTTGTACTTGTTGCCGGAGCCGCACGGGCACGGCGCGTTGCGGCTGACCCGGCCTTCCCATTCGGCGGGGTCGCCGCCCAGCGTTTCGGCATCGTCGGCCGGTGCAATATATTGCATCGGCGCCAGGCGCGTCGTCACCAGGCCATAGCCGGCGTCGATATCGTTGGAGTCGTCCTCGCCGGTCAGCGGGTCGATGTGCGTCGTGAAGATGTCCGGCATGCGCGGCAGTTCGGGGAAATCCGGCATGTCCTGCGGCGACATCATGAATTCGGCGTGCGCCAGCGTCTTCGTCACATCCTCGCGGATCGCGTCGAGCATGCGCTGGAACAGCGCGAAGGCTTCCTGCTTATACTCGTTGATCGGCGTCTTCTGCGCATAGGCACGCAGGTGGATCACCGCGCGCAGCGCGTCGAGCGTCGCCAGATGCTCCTTCCAGTGATGATCCAGGTTCTGGATCATGATGCTCTTCTGCACGCGGTTCCAGGTGTCGCCCGGCAGTTCGGCGGCCTTCGCCGCGATCGCGGCGTCGGCGGCGGCCTGGATGCGCTCTTCGAGCATCTCGGGATCGACCTGATCCTCGTTCAGCCACGCGTCGATATCGGGCTCCAGCCCCAGCACGTCCTGCACGCGCGCCTTCAGCGCCGCGACATCCCACTGCTCGGGATAGGTGTTGGGCGGGCAGGAATCGGCGACCATCGCGTTGACCGTCTCGGCGCGCATGTCGACGACGATGTCGTCGACGCTGTCCGCGTCCATGATGTCGTTGCGCTGCTCGTAGATCACCTTGCGCTGGTCGTTCATCACGTCGTCATATTCGACGACCTGCTTGCGCTGCTCGTAATTGCGCGCCTCGACCTTCTTCTGCGCGGTCTCGATCGCCTTCGACAGCCAGCGCGAACCGATCGCCTCGCCATCGGCGAGGTTGCTGTTCATCATCTTGGCGAACAACGTGTCCGGCCCGAAGATGCGCAGCAGATCGTCCTCGAGGCAGAGGTAGAAGCGGCTGAGGCCCGGATCGCCCTGACGGCCCGAACGGCCGCGGAGCTGGTTGTCGATGCGGCGGCTCTCGTGCCGCTCCGTGCCGAGCACGAACAGGCCGCCGGCTTCCAGCACCTGCTGCTTCTCGACCGCGATCTCGGCGCGGATGCGCTCGATCGCCGCGTCGCGCTCCGGCCCTTCCGGCATGTCGCGCAGCTCGTCTTCCACGCGGAATTCGAGGTTGCCGCCGAGCTGGATGTCGGTGCCGCGGCCCGCCATGTTGGTGGCGATCGTCACCGCGCCGGCCCGGCCGGCCTGCGCCACGATATGCGCCTCGCTCTCGTGGAAGCGCGCGTTGAGCACATTATGCTTGGTGCCGATCTTGGTGAGGAAGTCCGACAGCAGCTCGGACTTCTCGATCGAGACGGTGCCGACCAGCACCGGCTGGCCCTTGTCTGCCTGCGCCTTGATCGCCTTGGCGATCGCGCCGAACTTGTCGAGCGTGTTCTTGTAGAACTCGTCTTCCTGGTCGATCCGCTGCACCGGCACGTTGGTGGGGATCGTCACCACGTTCATCTTGTAGATGTCGTAGAATTCCTGCGCCTCGGTCGCGGCGGTGCCGGTCATGCCCGAAAGCTTGGGATACATGCGGAAATAATTCTGGAAGGTGATCGAGGCGAGCGTCTGGTTCTCGGGCTCGATCTGCACGCCCTCCTTGGCCTCCACCGCCTGGTGCAGACCGTCCGACCAGCGCCGGCCGTCCATCATGCGGCCGGTGAACTCGTCGATGATGACGACCTTGCCGTCCTTCACGATATAGTCGGTGTCGCGCTTGAAGATCGCGATCGCGCGCAGCGCCTGGTTCAGGTGGTGGACGACCTGCGTATTCTCATAATCGTAGAGGTTGCTGCCCTGCAGCAGCCCCGCCGCCTCCAGCATCCGCTCGGTCTTCTCGGTGCCGTCCTCGGTGAGGATGATCGAGCGCTGCTTCTCGTCGACCTCATAATCATCGGGCACGAGCTGCTTCACGATCACGTCCATGCGCATATAGAGCTCGGACTTGTCGTCGGTGGGGCCGGAGATGATCAGCGGCGTGCGCGCCTCGTCGATCAGGATCGAATCGACCTCGTCGACGATCGCGAAGTTGAACGGCCGGTGGACCATCTGCTCGCGATCATATTTCATGTTGTCGCGCAGATAGTCGAAGCCGAACTCGTTGTTCGTGCCGTAGGTGATGTCCGCGGCATAGGCGGCGCGGCGCTGGTCTTCCTGCAGGTTGGGCACGATCACGCCGACGGTGAGCCCCAGGAAATTATAGACCTGGCCCATCCATTCGGCGTCACGCCGGGCGAGATAGTCGTTGACGGTGACGACGTGGACGCCGGTGCCCGGCAGCGCGTTGAGATAGCAGGCGAGCGTCGCCATCAGCGTCTTGCCCTCGCCGGTGCGCATCTCGGCGATCTCGCCGCGGTGGATGACGATGCCGCCGATGAGCTGGACGTCATAATGGCGCTGGCCGAGCACGCGGCGCGAGGCTTCGCGAACGGTGGCGAAGGCTTCCGGCAGCAGATCGTCGAGCTCCTCGCCGGCTTCCAGCCGGTCGCGGAAGCGCTGCGTCTGCCCGCTCAGCTCCTCGTCGGACATCGCCTCCAGCGACGGTTCGAACGAACCGATCTGGTTGACGATCTTGCCGAGCGACTTGACGTAACGATCGTTGGACGATCCGAAAATGGCCTTGGCCATGCCACCGAACATGCTGCTTATCCTGTTTGTCTTGGCCTGAACGCCGCGCGGCCATACCGCCACGGCGCATCCCTGTTCATGAAATCAAGCCGCATCGCCGCTGTCGGCGTGCGGGCGCGTGGCGTGCTTATTCCCGCCGGCGAACGCTCAGCAGGTCGAGCGCGAACGCGCGCGCAGGCGCGGCGTCGGCGAACCACAGGCGTGCCGCGCGCGCGATTGCGAACGGGCTGCGCGGCTGGGGGATCGCACCACGCACCATAACCGCGCGCGCGGCGACGGTCTGGGCCACGGTGCCGGCAACGGCAACGGCGGACTGCTCGACCTGCACCACTTCGAGCCGGCGGTCGCCGGTCAGCGCGCCGGTCAGCCCGGCGAGCAGCGCAGAAAGGAAGAGCAGCAGTTCCAACGTCGATCCCGCATGGTTTCGTTCCGCCACATAAGTGCTGTGCAACGGTTCGGCTAGTCAAAACGGGCAGGCCACCGCACCATGTTCCATCCTGCGCACATCCCCCCTATAGCCCGCCTCGACCCCGACGAAGAGGAGCGCATGACCGACCGATCCCCGCTCGCGCCCGCCAGCTTTCCCGAACTGCCGCCGATCGATGGCGTTGCGCTGCGCGTCGCGCGTGCACGCTACAAGGCGTGGGATCGCTGCGACCTGACCTATGCCGAGCTGGCGGAGGGCACCGCCGTCGCCGGCGTGCTGACGCAGAGCCGCTGCCCCTCCCCCGAGGTGGAATGGTGCCGCGCGGCGCTGACCCTGGGGAAGGCACGCGCGCTGGTGGTCAACGCCGGCAATTCCAACGCCTTCACCGGCAATCGCGGCCGCGCCGCGGTGGAAGCGATCGCCGCGCGCACCGCGCAGCATCTCGGCTGCGATCCGTCGGACGTTTTCGTCGCCTCGACCGGGGTGATCGGCGTGCCGCTGCCGATCGACAAGGCCGAAGCCGGCCTCGACGCCGCCTTTGCCGCCGAGCCCTGCGACTGGGAAGCCGCCGCCGCGACGATCATGACCACCGACACCTTCGCGAAGGCGGCGGTGACGCATGCGGTGGTGGGCGGCAAGACCGTGTCGCTCGTCGGCATCATCAAGGGATCGGGCATGGTCGCGCCGGATATGGCGACGATGCTCGGCTTCGTCTTCACCGACGCGGCGGTCGCCCCCGAACTGCTGCAGCAGATGCTGTCGGCGGCCAACCGCCGCAGCTTCTCGAGCATCACCGTCGACAGCGACACCTCGACCAGCGACACCGTGCTGGCATTCGCGACCGGTACCGCGGGCAACGAGCCGCTGGCGAGCATGGACGATGCCGGCGCGGATGCGTTTCATTCGGCGCTGTCCGACCTGTGCCTGCAGCTCGCCCACCTCGTCGTGCGCGACGGCGAGGGCGCGACCAAGTTCATCCGTATCGACGTGGAGGGTGCCGAATCCGATCGCAGCGCGCATCGCATCGCGATGAGCATCGCCAATTCGCCGCTGGTGAAGACCGCGATCGCGGGAGAGGACGCCAATTGGGGCCGCGTCGTCATGGCGGTCGGCAAGGCCGGCGAACCCGCCGAGCGCGACAGGCTGGCGATCCGCTTCGGCGCGACCCAGGTCGCCCGCGATGGGCTGGCGCTGGCGGGCTATGACGAGGCGCCGGTCGCCGCGCACCTGAAGGGCAAGGAGATCGAGATCGGCGTCGACCTCGGTCTGGGCGAAGGCCGCGCGACGGTTTGGACCTGCGACCTGACCCATGGCTATATTTCGATCAACGCCGATTATCGGAGCTGAGATGCACCCCCTGAACGCCCAGGTCGACGCGCTGATGCGCGCGGTTTCCGCCGAAGTCGTCATGCCGATGTTCCGCAGCCTTGCCGCGGACCAGATCGAGGAGAAAGCGGAGGATGATTATGTCACCGCCGCCGACAAGCTTTCGGAGAAAAGGCTGACCGAAGGGCTGCTGGCGATCGATCCGTCGACCCGTGTGGTCGGCGAAGAGGCGGTGGCCGCCGACCCGACGGTGGTCGCGGGGATCGAGAAAGGCGCGGTGTGGATCGTCGATCCGATCGACGGCACCGGCAATTACGCCGCGGGGCGCCCGCCCTTCGCGATCATGGTCGCACTGGCAGTGGAAGGCACGATCGAGGGCGGCTGGATCCTCGATCCGATCACCGGTCGAATGGTGCATGCGGCGCTGGGCGCCGGCGCCTTCGTCGATGGCGAACGCGTCCACGCGCGCGGCACCGGCGCGGCGTTGCCCGTCGCCGCGATCACCACGCGTTTCCTGCCCGCGGGCATGCGCGAGCGGATCATCGAGCGGCTGCCCGGCCGCATCACCGAAGCCGCGCCGCCGCTGTGCGCGGGCGAGCAATATCCGCGGCTGGTGCTGGGCGAAAACGACGTCGCGATGTTCTGGCGCGCGCAGCCCTGGGATCATGCGCCGGGCGCACTGTTCCTCACCGAAGCGGGCGGACGCCTCGCGCGCTTCGACGGCAGCCCCTACCGGCTGGGGGAGGACCGCACCGGCCTGCTCGCCGCCGCCTCGCCCGACTTGTGGGACCGTGCCGCCGCCATCCTGTTCGGCTGAGGATAGACGATGCTGACGATCTGGGGCCGGCTGAACTCGCACAATGTGAAGAAGGTCGCGTGGCTCGCCCAGGAAATCGGCATGCCGCACGTCCGCCACGATGTGGGCGGCCAGTTCGGGATGAGCGATGCCTATCTGGCGCTCAACCCCAACGCGCTGATCCCCACGATCGAGGATGACGGGCTGGTGCTGTGGGAATCGAACGCGATCCTGCGCTACCTCGCCGCGCGCTATGCCGCGGGCACGGCGCTGTGGCCCGACGACGCCGCGGCGCGCGCGGTGGGCGACAAATGGATGGACTGGCAGTTCGGCTATGCCGAAGCGCAGCGCGATTGCTTCATCAACCTTGTCCGCCGCCCGCCGGAGACGCGCGATCTGCAAGCGATCGCCGCGTCGGCGGCGGCCTCGGCCGCCCAGATGGCGATCGTCGAGCGCGCGCTACAGCGTTCCCCCTGGCTGTCTGGCGACAACTTCGGCCTGGGGGACATCCCGATGGGCGTCTACGCCTACACATGGTTCACCCTCGCCATCGATCGCCCCGCCCTGCCGGCAGTGACCGCCTGGTATGAACGGCTGACGCAGCGACCGGGCTATGCCAGCCAGGTGATGATCCCGCTCACCTGATCCGTCCGCGCCACAGTGCCGGGTGTGACAATTGCATGACGCCATCAGCGTGACGCATCCGTAGATTGCATCTGATGCACTCAATATCGCCTGTTTTAAAATTGCGCCGACGTGAAATAATATTAGTTACGCCCTTGCACCGCTTCCGGTGCGATGCGGGTGCAACCCGTGACCAGGATCGGACCACCTCGGTCGATCTGATCCGCGAATCCTGGCCTTGATCAAAACCGAAGATGGCCCCGGTCGCCCTATGGCGATGTCGGGCACAAGGTTCTGTGGAGTAAAGACATGAAGACGTTCGAAACGGCGTCGAGCCTTGCGCTCGCGTTCGCCAGCCAGCTTCTCGTCGTCAGCGCGGTTCTCGCGTTCGTCTGACCGATGCCTGAGCATCCCCGCCTGCCGGCTCAGACCGGCGCGGGGATAAGCTCGCCTTTTCCTTTTTGCGCCGTGGCTTGCCCGGCTGCCGGCCCATCGAGGGTCGCGAACACGAATTCGACGAAAGCGTCGCCGCGAACATGAGCCTTGGGGTCCTTGTCCCACGCCGCCGCGGGTTTCGCTGCCTTGATCTCGGCCAATGTCCGCCCTTCGGCACGCGCGTTGGCCACCCGATCGCGAATGCCGACGAGCATGTCGCGATAGGCGACCAGATCGGCGCGCGACGCGACCTCCCCATGTCCCGGAATGATGCGCGTGCGCGCGTCGCTCAATGCCAGCGCGCGCTCGGCGCCGGCGATCATCCCCTTGATGCTGCCGCCCGACGACAGGTCGATGAAGGGCAGGCCGTAGCGGACGAACACGTCGCCGGTGTGAAGGATGTTCGCCTTCTCCCACTTCACCAGCACATCGCCATCGGTATGCGCATTGGCGACATGCACGGCGGTCAGCGTGTCGCCGTTCAGGTGCAGGCTGAGGCCGTCGGCGAAGGTGACGACCGGCAGCGCCTCCGGCGTCGACGGCGGGAATTTGAGCTTGAACGCCGCAATCACCTGATCGCTTGCCAGCCGCTTGCGGACATTGTCATGCGCGACGATCACCGCCCCGCCCTTGCCGAGCGCGGCGTTGCCGCCGCTATGGTCGAAATGCCAATGGGTGTTGACGACATAGCGCGCCGGGCCCTTGCCGAACTTTTCCAGCGCAGCGGTCAGCTTGGGCGTCATCTGCACATAATCATCGTCGATCACGACCAGTCCGTCGGCGCCGTGCGACACCGCGATATTGCCGCCACCACCGAACAGCAGAGTGAGTTCGGGGGTCAGCACCTCCGACCGGATCTCGGGATTGGGGATTTCCTGCGCCTGGCTGACGGCGCAGGCCGCTGTCATCAGCGGCAATAACAGCGCGACGACACGCATCGGCATACCTCCCCTTTTTCGCCGCGCCCCAGGTTTCGGGGGGCGTGGTTTGGCGCCACGCTGCCCCGACTCGGGGGCGCTTGTCACGGGGATTTCGGAACTGGTGTCTCGAATTAGGGCAGAAGCGTCGCTTTTCCTCCCCGAACTCCGCTCGGGGAGGGGGACCGCCAGCCGCAGGCTGGTGGTGGAGGGGCTGGCGCCGACGCAATCTGATCATGCAATGTTCGAGGAGAAGGCTTCGGCGCCGGCCCCTCCACCACCGCCTACCGGCGGCGATCCCCCTCCCCGACGCTGCGCGCCGGGGAGGACAACGACGCCCGGAAACACCTCAATCCAAAAACAATTCGGGCGACGCAGTCTGTACCGCGCCGCCCGTATTGAACCTCAGCCGTCAACGACGTCCGATCAGGTCAGATCCCACATATCCTTGATCTTGGCGAAGAAGCCCTTCGAGTTGGGGCATTCGTCACCCGTCTCGGTCTCGCGGAATTCCTCGAGAAGCTGTTTCTGCTTCGCCGAAAGCCGGGTCGGCGTCTCGACGTCGATCTGGATCACCAGGTCGCCGTGGCCACGGCCCTGCAGCACCGGCATGCCGGCGCCGCGCTGGCGAATCTGCTTGCCGGACTGGATGCCGGCCGGAATGCGGATCTCGTGCGTCGCGCCATCGAGCCCGGGGATCGAGATCGAGCCGCCCAGTGCCGCGGTGGTGAAGCTGATCGGCGCGCGCGCGAACAGCGCGGTGCCTTCGCGCTCGAACACCGAATGGCGCGCGAGATGGATGAAGATGTAGAGGTCGCCCGGTGGCGCGCCACGCGCGCCCGCCTCACCCTCGCCGCTCAGGCGGATGCGCGTGCCTTCGTCGACGCCGGGGGGAATGGTGACGTCCAGCGTCTTCTCGCGATCGACACGGCCTTCGCCATGGCAGGCGTTGCACGGATCCGCGATCGTCTGGCCGGCGCCGTGACAACTCGGGCAGGTCCGCTCGACGACGAAGAAGCCCTGCTGCGCGCGCACCTTGCCGTGGCCGGCGCAGGTGCCGCAGGTCTTGGCGCCGGTGCCGGGCTTGGCACCGGTTCCGTCGCACGTCTCGCACGCCGCGGAGACGTCGATGGTGATCTCGGTCTTCTTGCCGTGGAACGCGTCCTCCAGCCGGATCTCCATATCGTAGCGGAGATCGGCACCGCGGCGCGCCTGGCGCTGCCCGCGGCCGGAAAACTCGCCGAAGATATTCTCGAAGATATCGGCGAAGCCCGAAAAATCCTGGTGACCGCCGCCACCGCCGCCGCCGTTCTGGAACGCCGCCTTGCCGAACCGGTCATAGGCGGCGCGCTTCTGCGGATCCTTCAGGCAATCATAGGCTTCGCTGATCGCCTTGAATTTCGCCTCGCTATCCTTGCAGCCCGGATTCTTGTCCGGGTGATAGCGCATCGCCAGCTTGCGATAGCTGCTCTTGATGCTCGCATTGTCGGCGCCACGCTCGACTTCGAGCAGTTCGTAAAAATCAGCTTCGATACTCATGCCGCCCCCGACCTAGGCCGCGCATCCCGCATTTGCGAGAGGTCAAGGCCGTCCCCCGGCCTTCTTCCGACCACAGCCGGAAGAAAGGGGCAAGGGGACGGCCCAACCATTACGCCTTGTTGTCGTCGACTTCCGAGAACTCGGCATCGACCACGTCATCATCGGCCTTGGGAGCCTCGGCGGAGGGCGACGCGGCGGCCGCCTGCTCCTTCTCGTAGATCGCCTGGCCCAGCTTCATCGCAACCTGGGTCAGTGCGCCCGTCTTCTCGGTCATCGCGGCGGCATCGCCACCCTCGACCGCCGACTTGGCTTCGGCGATCGCAGCCTCGATCTCCGACTTCAGCGCCGCATCCACCTTGTCGCCATGCTCGGCAAGCTGGCGCTCGGTCGAGTGGATCAGGCTCTCGGCGTTGTTCTTCGCCTCGGCCGCCTCACGACGCTTCTTGTCGTCCTCGGCGAACTTCTCGGCATCACGCACCATCTGGTCGATGTCGTTGTCCGACAGACCACCCGAAGCCTGGATCTTGATCTGCTGCTCCTTGCCGGTGCCCTTGTCCTTCGCGGAGACGTTGACGATGCCGTTGGCGTCGATGTCGAACGTCACCTCGATCTGCGGCACGCCGCGCGGCGCCGGCGGGATGCCGACCAGGTCGAACTGGCCGAGCATCTTGTTGTCCGCCGCCATTTCGCGCTCACCCTGGAACACGCGGATGGTCACCGCCTGCTGATTGTCGTCGGCCGTGGAATAGGTCTGCGACTTCTTGGTCGGGATCGTCGTGTTGCGATCGATCATCCGGGTGAACACGCCACCCAGCGTCTCGATGCCCAGCGACAGCGGCGTCACGTCGAGCAGCAGCACGTCCTTGACGTCGCCCTGCAGCACGCCCGCCTGGATCGCCGCACCCATCGCGACCACCTCATCGGGGTTCACGCCGGTGTGGGGCTCCTTGCCGAAGAAGCTCTTCACGACGTCGCGGACCTTGGGCATGCGCGTCATGCCCCCGACGAGGACGACCTCGTCGATGTCGCCCGCCTTCACGCCGGCATCGGCCAGCGCCTTGCGGCAGGGCTCCAGCGTGCGCTGGATCAGGCCATCGACCAGACGCTCCAGATCGGCGCGCGAGATCGACTTGACGAGATGCTTCGGGCCGGTGGCGTCGGCGGTGATGAACGGCAGGTTGACCTCCGTGGTCGCCGCCGAGCTCAGCTCGATCTTCGCCTTCTCGGCCGCTTCCTTCAGGCGCTGCAGCGCGAGCCGATCCTTGGTGAGATCGATGCCCTCGGCCTTCTGGAAGTCAGCCGCCAGGAACTCGACGATCTTCGCGTCGAAATCCTCGCCGCCCAGGAAGGTGTCGCCGTTGGTCGACTTCACTTCGAATACGCCATCGCCGATCTCGAGGATCGAGACGTCGAAGGTGCCGCCGCCAAGGTCATAGACCGCGATGGTCTTGTTGTTGTCCTTGTCGAGGCCATAGGCGAGCGCGGCCGCGGTCGGCTCGTTGATGATGCGCAGCACCTCGAGGCCGGCGATCTGGCCGGCGTCCTTGGTAGCCTGGCGCTGGGCGTCGTTGAAATAGGCCGGAACGGTGATCACCGCCTGCGTGACCGGCTCACCGAGATAGGCCTCGGCGGTTTCCTTCATCTTCTGGAGCGTGAAGGCGCTGATCTGGGACGGCGAATAATCCTTGCCGCCGGCCTGCACCCACGCATCGCCATTGCCGCCGCGTACGATGTGGTACGGCACCAGCTCGGTGTCCTTCTTGGTCACCGGATCGTCGAAGCGGCGGCCGATCAGGCGCTTCACCGCGAAGATCGTGTTGTCGGGATTGGTGACCGCCTGGCGCTTGGCAGGCTGGCCGATCAGCCGCTCGCCATCCTTGGCGAAGGCCACGATCGACGGCGTCGTGCGCGCGCCTTCCGCATTCTCCACGACCTTCGGCTTGCCGCCTTCCATCACGGCGACGCAGCTGTTGGTCGTACCCAGATCGATCCCGATAACTTTACCCATGATAGTCCCTCATTGCCCCAAATGCCTGGCAGCCCCTGCGGCCCAGAAACGAGGCACCGCAGCGGTGTTTCGGAGGCGGATATAGGTGCGGTTCACAGGCCTGCAAGCCGCCTGCAACATTCTGGTGTTGCATCCGTTCCGGCGGAAAACCGTTCCCCACCGGCGGCCGCCTGCGATAGAATGGCGGACAGTCACATAAGGATGCCTATCGATGCGCCGTCTCCTGCTGCCGCTCCTCGCCCTCGCCGCCCTGCCCGCGCTCGCTTCGTGCGAGAAGCGCGAGGTGACGGTGACCGATGGCTGGGTGCGCCTTTCGCCCAATCCGGATGCGCCCTCGGCCGCCTATTTCACCGTCAAGGGCGGGTCGGAAGCGACGCAGCTCAGCGCCGTGGGATCCGAGGTCGCGATCCGTTTCGAGATGCACGAGACCACGCGCGAGAACGGCATGATGCAGATGAAGCCGCTCGCCAGCGTCGAGATCCCGGCCAACAGTTCGGTCAAGTTCGAACCCGGCGGCAAGCATGTGATGATCTGGAACATCAACCCCGGCATCAAGCCGGGCCAGCGCATGGACATGGTATTCACCTTCGCGAACGGCGCGCAGATCGAATATCCGATGGCGGTGCGCGGCGCCGCCGGAGCCGCCCCCGCCGCCGGCGAGCATGCCGGCAACCATAGCGGGTGAGGCACGGCGGGTGAGAAAGGGCGGGCGGCCGCTGACCGGGGGGGAGCGGGCGCTCGCCGCCTCGGTCTTCGGCGATGCGATCGCCTATGACCGGGTGGCGATCCACAACCGCAAGTGGATGGTCTTCCAGCCGCGCCGCGTGGCGATGGCGCCCGACGGCCATATCTGGTTCCACCCGCAAGGCGGGCTGTTCCGCGATGATTTCTCGGCGGCGCCGCTCGGCGACCAGGGGCTGTTCATCCATGAGATGGTGCATGTGTGGCAGCACCAATCGGGTATCGTGCTGCCGCTGCGGCGCCATCCCTTCTGCCGCTATGACTATTGCCTGAAGCCCGGCTGGCGGCTGGAGCGCTATGGGCTGGAGCAGCAGGCGGAAATCGTGCGCCATGCTTTCCTGCTCGGCCGCGGCGCACGCGTCGTCGGCGCCCCGCCGCTGTCGCAATATGAGGGCATACTGCCCTTCCGATCCAATGTGGTGAGCCTGCGCGGATGACCCCGACGAACCGGATACAGGCCCTGCTCGACACGCTCGGCCTGCCATGGCGCGAGAGCATGGCGACGCTTGCCGCGCGCTATGGCGTGCAGCCCGACACCTGGCTGCGGAGCCGCATTCCGGTGGTGCTGCTCGGTCTGGAACAGCCGCCGCTGCCCGGGCTGCTGCGGCCGCTGCTGTTCCAGATGGACCCCGATCATGACGCGTCGCTGCCGCCGGCCAGCTTCATGGGCTATATCTGGGCGGGCAAGCGGGTGAGCCTGTTGCCGCGCGACTGGGCACGCCAATCGCTGGAACTCGCCCGGCAGGCGCTCGAGCCCGCGCTGGGCGAACCGCGACCCGATGACACCAGCAACACCTATGGCTGGCGCTGGCAGTTCGGCCCGTCGCAGATCTCGATCGCCTGCTTTCCGCCGCTGCTGCAGCAATGGGGCGGCAGGAACAGCGTACACGAAGCCGAGCCGCGCACCAAAACCGCCTGCCACATCACCATCCAGACCGGTTATCGCCCGCCCTGCAGCGCGGCGGAGCGCGCGGCCGTGGCGGCGTTCGTTCCGGCGCTGCCGCTGGGCGGCGCATATGATCCCGCGATCGTCGCAACCCGGCCGCTCAGCCAATATGCGCTGGACTATGTCCGCGCGCCCGTGCCCGGCTTCGCGCGCGCCGTGGGACAGATCGGGCGCAGCCCCGACGGACAGTTGCTGATCTTCGCGACATCCGAACTGCGCATCGTGCCCGTCGCGGACGTGCTGGCGGTCGACGTGGAGCGTATCCTGCCGGCGCGCGGATCGGGCGGCGCGCATGTGCGGCTCGCCTGCGCGCGCGATGGCGGCAGACCCCGGCATATCGAGCTCTACGGACAATATGGGGTGCCGGCCGATTCGCTGAACGACGCGGGGCAGCGCATCGCCGACTGGATCGGAACACCGTGCATCCTCGGCGCATATCACCTAGACGATTGAGCGGACCGACAGGAGCACAGCGCCGATGCCCGAGACGATCGATCGTTTCCGTTCCTCCACCTGGGGCTGGCTGCGCGGCACGCTGGCCGGCTGGCTGACGGTGCTGCTCTGCCTCGTCGGCATCGGCCTGCTGATCGTCGCGTGGAAATGGCTGGCCAACCTCGCCACCACCTATGAGCTGACCGAGGACCGGCTGATCCTGCACAGGGGCATCTTCGCCAGGAGCATCGACGAGATCGAACTCTATCGCGTGAAGGATATCCGCATCGATTTCACGCTGATCAACCAGTGGGCCGGCATCGGCACGATCGCCATCGCCTCCAGCGACGAGACCACCCGCGACGGCCCGCTGGTGATCCGCGACGTTGAGGATGCCCGCGCCCGCCGCGAGAAACTGCGCCTGCTGGTCGACGCGGCGCGCCAGAAGCGCCGCGTCCGCGAGATCGACGTGGGGCATGACGATTTCTAAAGCGACGAGCGATAAATCCAACCCGTTCGCCCTGAGCAGCCATTGAGCCTGTCGAAATGGCGTATCGAAGGGCCTGCTCCGAGCCTGACCCTTCGATACGGGCCTTCGCCAGGCTCAGTCCCTACTCAGGGCGAACGGATCTTATGCCGCCCAATTGCAGCCATTCGCGCACGTCTTCGCATGAGTTTCATATTATGTCCCCGAAATTCATGTTCCCGAAATTCAATGAAATTCACGGGTCCATGTCCTACTTGCGGGTATTTCGAAGGCACTTTATCTTTCCGCAATGGCCAAGAAACTTTGAACGTATGAAGTCCGGAAAAGGTATCACCGAAAGCGGCCAGAGCGCGATAAACGACCGAACAAATTTCGGTTCAGAGCTTCGCTTGAACAGGTTGGTCGCATAGCACGCATACTTCGGCTGCACGGGTTCGACGTTACAGTTCCGACGCGTATCAGTCCGGAGCAATGGACAATTACGGCTATCGCGCCGAAGAAACTCAGCCCAGCCCGCTTACTCAGATTATGCAATCTGATCGACCGCACACACGCACTCCATATGTTGACGAGTCTCAACGTGCGGGTGTTCCGCTGGTTGGGTAAGGTTCGACGACAACCCGCGCGGTTCTATCGAAACAGGAGGACCGGGAACGATCGCTAATCGCCAGAATCCGCTATCGTCGACGTCGTTGAGAATATCAAAAAAGCGCGCGCGACCGGCCATGCCTTCACAGCCTCCTCAGCCGGGCTGGGAATTTCGGGGACACAATATGAAACTTGCCCCTCACACATCCCGCGCATGACTCCGCAGGAGTTTCGTATTATGTCCCCGAAATCAAATGTCCCCGAAATCTACCTTAACGCCCATTTTCGGACATTAGCCCGTCTGCTAAGACGGGTGAATGTTGGAGAGTCTGCACCTGGCGGGGTTCGTGGCCGCGACAATCTGTGGCGGAGTTTTTTTAGACTGGGCGCTATTCGGTCAACTGAAAATGACCCTCGGAGCGTTCGGGGATCGTGATGAGGTCAGGTATCGTGATTTGCCCTACTGGCGCCTTTCCCTAATCATCATCGCCTCTGCTACGGTCGGGATCAGCAGGGCGCCGCGAGATTTGCTTATCTTGCCATTTTGGGTGGGTGTAGTGCTCTTTATAGCTGCCAACATTTACGGCGTATCACTCGCACTCCGGCGATAAATGACGGTTACGAGTGAAGCGCAAGCGTCGCCTTTCCACCAAAAGCTGCCTCCCGCCACGGACGTCGGGAACGGCAGAAACGACCCGCGACCGGCCATGCCTTTTTCCGCGCCCTCAGCCGGGCTGGACGACGCCGATCTCGTGCCCGTCGGGATCCGTGAACTGGAAACGGCGGCCGCCGGGAAAAGCGAAGATCGGGCGCGTCACCGTGCCGCCCGCCGTCTCGACCGCGGCCAGCGCCGCCTCCAGATCCTCGACCTCGACCACCGGCAGCGCCGCCGCGGTCTTCTCGCTGCCATCCGCCTGCAGCCCGACATCGGTGTCGCCCGACGTCGTCGCCGCATAGGTCGGCCCGAAATCGACGAAATCGAAGCCGAACGCGGCCGCGTAGAAGCGTTTCGCGGCGCCGATATCGGCGGTCGGCAGTTCGAGATAGTTCAACCTGGCCATCTGCACCTCCTTCAATGTTCTTGATTCGTTCTCATGCTTCGGCCATGATTTGTCAATGGATCCGAAGCTCCGACCGGCCCGCGGCGCGACCAGCAACCACACGCCCACGCGCTTCAGCCTGCCCGAACGGCTGGCGGAAGGGGACTGGCTGGATGCGCGCGAGGAGATAGACGGCGCGCCGCCGCCGCTGCGCACGACGGTGACGGTGGAGGAACCGCGCACGATCATCACGCGCAACCGATCCCCCGACATCAAGTTCGATCGCTCGATCAACGCCTATCGCGGCTGCGAGCATGGCTGCATCTATTGCTTCGCGCGGCCGACGCACGCCTATCATGACCTTTCGCCCGGCATCGATTTCGAATCGAAGTTGTTCGCCAAGCCCAACGCCGCCGAACTGCTGCGCGCGGAACTGGGCAAGCGCGGCTATGTGCCGGCGCCGATCGCGATGGGCACCAACACCGATCCCTATCAGCCGATCGAACGCGACTGGCGGATCACGCGGGACTGCATCGCGGTGCTGGCCGAAACCGGCCATCCGCTGCTGATCACCACCAAGTCCGACCGGATCCTGCGCGACCTCGACCTGCTGGCACCGATGGCGGCGCGGCACCTGGTCGCGGTGATGCTGTCGGTGACGACGCTCGATCCGAAGATCGCGATGACATTGGAGCCGCGCGCGCCACGCCCCGTAAAGCGCATCGCCGCGATCAAGGCGCTGGCCGAGGCCGGAGTACCGGTGACGGTGTCGCTGGCGCCGGTGGTGCCGGCGATCACCGACCATGAAATGGAACATATATTGGAAGCCGCGGCGGAGGCCGGGGCGCAGCATGCCTCCTACATCCTCGTGCGCCTGCCGCATGAGGTGGCGCCTTTGTTCCGCGGCTGGCTCGACGCCCATTTTCCCGATCGCGCCGCAAAGGTGATGGGGATCATCCGCGCGATGCGCGGCGGGCGGGACAATGATCCGCAATTCCACAGCCGCATGCGGGCACAGGGGCCCTGGGCGGACCTGCTGCGCACGCGGTTCGGGATCGCGTGCAAGCGCTATGGGCTGAACCAGCGCGTGTGGGCGCCGCTCAGAACGGACCTGTTCCGGGCGCCGGCGGGGCGGCAGGGGGAATTGTTCTGATCGGCGATGTTCTCCCATCAGTTGAACCATCGCTTTACATAGCGGGACCACGCATCCTATCGCTGCCCCAAGCGCAAAGGGAGAGCGACATGCGACCGACCAGGGCAATCCGGCTGATGCTGGCAGCGACGACGCTTGCCGCCGCCACCCCCGCCCTCGCCGCGGACGGCTGGATCGATCCCACCACCGGTCGCCGGATCGTTCGCATCGACGACACGCCCGGCAATTACGCGCTCTATTTCAACTACAACCCGTTCACGCCGCAGGGCGACCAGATGATCTACCTGACGCCGGAGGGCATCCGCGCGGTCGATCTGAAGACGTGGGAGACGCGGCTGGTGCTGAAGCAGCGCGTCGACCGGCTGCTGTTCATGGGGCCGCGCACCCGCACCGCCTATTACACCGTCAGGGATATGGCGGTCGACGATGGCGGCCCGTTCCAGGTGTGGGCGGTCGACGTCGACAGCGGCAGGACGCGCAAGGTCGCCGACCTTCCGGGCGGACGGATCGAAGCGATCAACGCCGACGAGACCATGCTCGCGGGCGAGCGCGAACTGGCGCCGCCGCCCGAGGCGATCGCGCGGCAGGGCCGCCGCGATCCCAAGACCGGCTCGCCCGGCTATGCCGGCACCGGTCCGGACGGCAAGCCGCTCTCCTTCGCCGCCGCCAAGGCGAAGTGGATGGCGGATCGTCTTGCCGCCCGCGTGCCGATGGAGATGTACACCGTCTCGATCGCCAAGGGCGAAAAGCGGACGATCCACCGCGCGACCGACTGGCTCAACCATGTCCAGTTCTCTCCCACCGATCCCAAGCTGCTGATGTTCTGCCACGAGGGACCGTGGGACCAGGTCGACCGCATCTGGACGATCCGCACCGATGGCTCGGCGCTGAAAAAGGTGCATGAGCGGACGATGGCGGGCGAGATCGCCGGCCATGAATTCTGGAGCAGCGACGGCCGGACGATCTGGTACGACCTCCAGACGCCGCAGGGCCACGTGTTCTGGCTGGCGGGCTATGACGTGCTGAGCGGCGCCCGCACCCGCTACGAACTGCGCGACGACCAGCGTTCCTACCATTTCAGCCAGTCGCCGGACCGCACGATGTTCTCGGGCGACGGCAGCGATGCCGGCAAATGGATCAGCGTGCTCAAGCCGGAGGCGACCGCCGCACCGCGCGACGGGCTGATCGCGCCGGGCCGGCTGGAAACGGTGCGCCTCGCGACGCTGGCGCTGCAGGATTACACGCTGGAGCCCAACCAGCATTTCACGCCCGACGGGAAATGGATCGTGTTCCGGGGAAATATGGAAGGAAAGCCCGCGATTTACGCGGTGGAGGTGAAGTAACCTTCCTTCGCCCTTGGGGGAGCGATCACCAGTTGGCGGGTCGGATCGCCCCCCGGGCGATCCTAAATCATGCCAGGGGCATGATTTACCCGGCAACTGATGATCGCTGGTTACGCAGACTTGGTTCCGCCTTTTGGCGGGCCCTGGTCGGAGTTGGGAGCGGGGGAGCGGCGCTCTCGCGCCGCGCGCGCCTCCGGCGCGCATCCCTCATCCAACTCCGACCAGGACGCCGCTTCGCGCCACCCAAGTCTCCATATCCTTCTCCCACAAGGGGAGAAGGTTTCATCATACGCGATTCCTACGCGGCGCCTCCCCCCGGCGTCTCGCATTCAAATCCGTGCCCGCCCTATTTCGGCACCTGCACACACTCGCAGGAGTACCGATTATGCAGGACCTTCTCTGGATCCTGATCACGCTGGGGCTGGTGGCGGCGACGCTCGCCTATGCCCGGCTTTGCGACAGCGCCTGACGGAAGGCTTCGCCCATGACCATCGAACTCTGGCTGGCCGCGATCACCGCGGTCGGCCTTCTCCTTTATCTGGTCGCCGTCCTCGTGCGCCCCGAACGTTTCTGACGGGAGGCAGGAGATGACCCCGCAGGGATGGACCCTGATCCTCGTTTTCGTCGCGATCCTGATCGCGCTGGCCAAGCCGATGGGGCTGTGGCTGCACGCGCTGTATGAGGGGCGGCGCACGCCGCTGCATGTCGTGCTCGGGCCGGTCGAGGCCGGTTTCTACAGGCTCGCCGGGATCGATCCCGCCGCCGAGCAGAGCTGGCGGCGCTACGCCGTCCACATGCTGATCTTCAACGTCGCGCTGCTGCTGCTGACCTATGCCGTGCTGCGGCTGCAGGGTCTGCTGCCGGGCAATCCGCTGGGTTATGCCGGCCTGTCCGAGCATCTCGCGTTCAACACCGCGGTCAGCTTCACCACCAACACCAACTGGCAGAGCTATGGCGGCGAATCGACGATGTCGAACCTGTCGCAGATGCTCGGTCTCACCATCCACAACTTCCTGTCCGCCGCGACCGGCATCGCCCTCGCCTTCGCCTTCTTTCGCGGGTTCGCGCGGCGCAGGGCGGCCACGATCGGCAATTTCTGGGCGGACTGCACGCGCGTGACGCTCTATCTGCTGCTGCCGATCTGCATCGTCTACGCGGTGTTCCTGATCGCCAGCGGGGTGCCGCAGACGCTGGTCGGCTCGGTCGACGTGACCACGCTGGAGGGCGCGAAACAGACGCTGGCGCTGGGCCCTGTGGCGAGCCAGGAAGCGATCAAGCTGCTCGGCACCAATGGCGGCGGCTTCTTCAACGTCAATTCCGCGCACCCGTTCGAAAACCCGACGGCACTGACCAACTTCGTGCAGATGCTGTCGATCTTCATCATCGGCTTCGGGCTGACCTGGACGTTCGGCAAGGCGGTGGGCAATCCCCGCCAGGGCTGGGCGATCCTTGCGGCGATGGTCACGATCTTCATGATCGGTGCCAGCGTGACCTACTGGCAGGAAGCCGCCGGCAACCCGATCCTCCACCAGCTCGGCGTGGCCGGCGCGAACATGGAGGGCAAGGAGGTGCGCTTCGGCGTCGCCGCATCCGCGCTCTTCTCGGTCGTCACCACGGCAGCGTCGTGCGGCGCGGTCAATGCGATGCATGACAGTTTCACGGCGCTGGGCGGCATGATCCCGCTGCTCAACATCCAGCTGGGCGAAGTCGTCGTCGGCGGCGTCGGGGCCGGCATCTACGGCTTCCTGCTGTTCGCCATCCTCGCGGTGTTCGTCGCCGGGCTGATGGTCGGCCGTACGCCCGAATATGTCGGCAAGAAGATCGAGGGGCGCGAAGTGAAGCTGGCGGTGCTGGCAATCGCGGTGCTGCCGCTCGTCATCCTCGGCTTCACCGCGCTCGCCTCGGTGACGGATGCCGGCCTCGCGGGCCCGCTCAACAAGGGGCCGCACGGCTTCTCGGAGATCCTGTACGCCTTCACCTCGGGCGCCGGCAACAACGGCTCCGCCTTCGCCGGCCTCACCGCCAACACGCCCTTCTACAACGGGCTGCTGGGGGTGGCGATGTGGATCGGCCGCTTCTTCATCATCGTGCCGATGCTGGCGATCGCCGGCAGCCTCGCGGCGAAGAAGCATACGCCTGAAACCGCAGGATCCTTCCCGACCACCGGTCCGCTGTGGACCGGCCTGCTGATCGGCATCGTGCTGATCGTCGGCGGCCTCACCTTCCTGCCCAGCCTCGCCCTCGGTCCGATCGCCGATCATCTCGCGATGATCAACGGCCGGACCTTCTGACCAGAAAGACCCGGAGCACCCATATGGCTCGGTCCAACCAGAAATCGCTGTTCACCGCAGACCTGATCGTGCCCGCGATCGGCGATGCCTTCCGCAAACTCGATCCGCGGCAGCTGATCCGCAACCCGGTGATGTTCACCACCGCCGTGGTCGCCATGCTGCTCACCGTCCTGCTCGTCGTCGGGCAGGACGGGCTCGGCATCGGCTTCAAGCTCCAGCTCGTCATCTGGCTGTGGCTGACGGTGCTGTTCGGGACCTTCGCCGAGGCGCTGGCCGAAGGCCGCGGAAAGGCGCAGGCCGCCTCGCTGCGCGCCACCAAGGCCGAACTCGTCGCCAAGCGCCTGAAGGGTGACGGCCGCGCGTGGGACGAGGTGCCCGCCTCCACGCTCAAGGTCGGCGACATCGTGCTCGTCGAAACCAACGACCTGATCCCGTCCGACGGTGAAGTCGTCTCGGGCGTGGCCTCGGTCAACGAGGCGGCGATCACCGGCGAAAGCGCGCCGGTGATCCGCGAGGCGGGCGGCGACCGCTCGGCCGTGACCGCCGGCACCCGCGTCATCTCCGACGAGATCCGCGTACGGGTGACGGTGGAGCCCGGCCAAGGGTTCCTCGACCGCATGATCGCGCTGGTCGAAGGCGCCGAGCGCCAGAAGACCCCCAACGAGATCGCGCTCACCATCCTGCTGGTCGGCCTCACGATCATCTTCCTGATCGCGGTCGGCACGATCCCCGGCTTCGCCGCCTTTGCCGGCGGCGAGGTGCCGATCGCGATCCTCGCCGCGCTGCTGATCACATTGATCCCGACGACGATCGCCGCCTTGCTTTCGGCGATCGGCATCGCCGGCATGGATCGGCTGGTGCGCTTCAACGTGCTCGCCAAGTCGGGCCGTGCGGTCGAGGCGGCGGGCGACGTCGACGTGCTGCTGCTCGACAAGACGGGCACGATCACCATCGGTGATCGCCAGGCGAGCGAGTTCCGCACCGTCGGCAGCGCCAGCGCGCAGGATCTTGCCGATGCCGCGCTGCTCGCCAGCCTTGCCGACGAAACGCCCGAGGGCCGATCGATCGTGCTGCTGGCGCGCGAGACGCTGGGGCTGACCACCGCGAGCCTGCCCGCCGATGCGGAGGTGGTGCCGTTCACCGCGCAGACCCGGATCTCGGGCGTCAATATCGGCCGGACCGTCATCCAGAAGGGGGCGGTGGATTCGATCCTGCGGGCCAATCCGGGCGCGGGCACCACGGCGGCCGCGACCGAACTGCGCCGCATCACCGACGAGATCGCGCGCGCCGGCGGCACCCCGCTGGCGGTGGCGAAGGACGGCGTGCTGCTCGGCGCGATCTTCCTCAAGGATGTGGTCAAGGCCGGCATCCGCGAACGCTTCGGCGAACTGCGCCAGATGGGCATCCGCACGGTGATGATCACCGGCGACAACCCGCTGACCGCAGCCTCGATCGCGGCGGAGGCGGGCGTCGACGACTTCCTCGCGCAGGCGACGCCGGAGGACAAGCTGGCGCTGATCCGCAAGGAACAGTCCGGCGGCCGGCTGGTGGCGATGTGCGGGGACGGCACCAACGACGCCCCCGCCCTCGCCCAGGCCGATGTCGGCGTGGCGATGAACACCGGCACGCAGGCGGCGCGCGAAGCCGGCAACATGGTCGATCTCGACAGCGATCCGACCAAGCTGATCGAGGTCGTCGGCCTCGGCAAGCAGTTGCTGATGACGCGCGGCGCGCTGACCACCTTCTCGGTCGCCAACGATGTCGCCAAATATTTCGCGATCATCCCGGCGATGTTCATCGCGCTCTACCCGTCGCTCGGCGTGCTGAACGTGATGGGGCTGGGAACGCCGCAATCGGCGATCCTTTCCGCCATCATCTTCAACGCGCTGATCATCCCGCTGCTGGTGCCGCTGGCGCTGAAGGGCGTGAAATACCGTCCCGTCGGTGCCGGCCCGCTGCTGGCGCGCAACCTGGCCGTCTACGGCCTCGGCGGCCTGCTCGCACCGTTCGTCGGCATCAAGCTGATCGACCTCGCGGTCAACGGCCTCGGCCTGGCCTGAGGAGCCCCTGTCATGACCAAAGACCTTGTTTCCGCACTCCGCCCCGCCCTCGTGCTGGCGATCCTGTTCGCAATCCTGCTGGGCATCCTCTATCCGCTGGCGATCACAGGCATCGGCCAGACCATCCTGCCCTGGCAGGCGAATGGCAGCCTCGTGGTCGACGGCGGCAAGCCGGTCGGCTCGGCGATCGTCGGCCAGCCCTTCACCAACCCGGGCTATTTCTGGTCGCGCCCCTCGGCGGCCGGCGATGGCTATGACGGCCTCTCCTCCTCGGGCTCCAACCTCGGGCCGACCTCGGCCGCGCTGGTGGAGCGGGTGAGGGGCGATCTCGAAACCCGTGGCGATGGCGCCAGCACGGTACCGGCGGATCTGGTGACCGCCTCCGGCTCCGGTCTCGATCCGGACATCAGCCCGGCGGCCGCGCTGCACCAGGTGCCGCGCGTGGCGGCCGCCCGCAAGCTCGATCCGGCCGCGGTTCGCGCGCTGGTGAACCGATCGGTGCGCACGCCGGTGCCCGCCTTCCTCGGCGAGCCCACCGTCAACGTCCTCGCGCTCAACCGCGCGCTCGACGCAATGGCGAACGCCGGCTAATCATCGCGGAATGAAGCGTCGGACGCACCGGGCAACGGGCCCATGACCTCGGCCCCCGACCGTCCGGACCCGGAGGCCTTCCTGCGCCAGGCCGCGCAGGAAGGCCGCGGCCGTCTCAAGCTGTTCCTGGGGGCCGCCCCCGGCGTCGGCAAGACCTACGAGATGCTTTCCGAAGGCCGCCAGCGGCGCGAGGCCGGCATCGATATCGTCATCGGCGTCGTCGAGACGCATGGCCGGCGCGAGACCGAGGCGCTGGTCGCGGGCTATGAGGTGATCCCCCGCATCGACGTCGACCATCGCGGCCACAACCTCGGCGAGATGGACATCGACGCGATCCTCGCGCGCCGCCCGCAGCTCGTCCTCGTCGACGAGCTCGCCCACACCAACGCCCCCAGCAGTCGCCACCCCAAGCGCTATCAGGATGTCGAGGAACTGCTCGACGCCGGGATCGACGTCTATTCGACCGTCAACATCCAGCATGTCGAAAGCCTCAACGACGTCGTCGCCTCCTTCACCCGCGTCCGCGTGCGCGAGACGGTGCCCGATGCGATGCTGGAGGCCGCCGAGATCGAGGTGGTCGACATCCCGCCCGACGAGCTGATCGAACGGCTGAAGGAGGGCAAGGTCTATGTGCCCGAGGAAGCGAGCCGCGCGCTCGGCCATTTCTTTTCCAAATCCAACCTCACCGCGCTGCGCGAACTCGCGCTGCGCCGCGCCGCGCAGGCGGTGGACGCGCAGATGCTGGACTATGTCCGCCAGCACGCGCTGGCGGGCAGCTTCGCGGTGGGGGAGCGGATCATCGTCGCGATCAGCGAGCATCCCAGCGGCCCGGGGCTGGTGCGCGCCGGCAAGCGCCTTGCCGATGCGCTGAAGGCGCCGTGGACGGTCGTCCATATCGAGACGCAGCGCAGCCAGAGTCTCAGCGACTTCGAGCGCCAGCGCGTCGCCGATGCGATGGCGCTCGCCTCCCGCCTCGGCGCGGTCACCGCCAGCATCCCCGCGCAGCGCGTGGTCGATGGCCTGCGCGACTTCGCTACTGAGGCGCGCGCCACCCAGATCGTCATCGGCAAGTCGACGCGAAGCTGGATGTTCGAGCTGCGCCACGGCTCGGTCGTCGACCAGCTCGTCCGCGCGATCGATGGCGTCGCCATCCATGTGCTGCCCGGCGACGGCGAGGTGGCGCGCGAGATGCCGGGCGCCGCCGCGCCGCGCCGGCCGCGCGGCGACCTCTCCGACTATCTCTGGACGCTGGCGGCGGTGGCGCTGTGCACGGCGATCGCCCGTGGACTGGTCGAACTGATCGACCTCGGCAATGTCGGCATGATGTTCCTGGTGCCGGTGATGTTCGCCGCGGCCAGCTTCGGCCTGCGCGCGGGGCTGTTCGCCGGGGTCACCGCCTCGCTCGCCTACAACTTCTTCTTCCTGCCGCCCACGGGCACGCTGACGGTCAGCAACCCCGAGAACATCATCAGCATCTTCGTGCTGCTGGGCGTGGCGCTGGTCACCAGCCAGTTCGCCGCGCGGGTGCGCACGCAGGCCGATCTCGCCCAGTCGAGCGCGCGTCAGAACGCCGCGCTCGCCGGCTTCTCGCGGCTGCTCACCGGTGCCGCCGACCAGGAAGCGCTGATGCAGGCGATCTGCGCGGAGGTCGCGCGGCTGTTCGACGTGCGCACCGTGCTGCTGCTCCCCTCCGCCACCGGCCCGCAGCTGCGCGCCGCCTATCCGCCGGAGGACCGGCTCGACCAGATCGAGCTCGCCGCCGCGCAATGGGCGATCGACAATGAGCAGCCCGCGGGCCGCGGCTCTTCCACCCTCACCGCCTCCGACTGGCTGTTCCACCCGCTGGCGACGACGCGCGGCGTGCTCGGCGTGCTCGGCCTCGCCCGCGAGGATGCCGGCGAACCGCTGCGGTCGGACCAGATGCCGCTGCTGATGAGCCTGCTCGACCAGGCGGCGATCGCATTCGACCGGATGGCGCTGGAAGGCGAGATGCAGGATGCGCGGCAGCTGCGCGAGCGCGACCGGCTGCGCTCCGCATTGCTCTCCTCGGTCAGCCATGACCTGCGCACGCCGCTGACCTCGATCCTTTCCGCGGTCCAGCAGATGCGCATCGAGCCGCGCCCCGATCTGGTCGAGACCGTCGAGGACGAGGCGCAGCGGCTCAACCGCTTCGTCGCCAACCTGCTCGACATGGCGCGGGTGGAAGCCGGCGCGCTGCCGCTGCGCATCGAGGCGACCGACCTGACCGATGCCGTCGCCTCCGCGGTGCACGACACCCGGCGCGCGCTGGCCGGCCATGAGATCCGGCTGGAGATCCCGCCGGACATGCCGCTGGTGCGCATCGATCCGCAGCTTTTCCATCACTGCCTGATCAACCTGCTCGACAATACCGGGCGCTATGCCGACCCGGATACGCCGGTGACGATCGCGGCGCGACGCGACGCGCAGGGCATCGCGCTCTCCATCATCGACCAGGGGCCGGGCATCCCGCCGGGCAAGGAGAGCAAATTGTTCGAGACCTTCACCCGGCTGGAGGGATCGGATCGCGCCAAGGGCGGCACCGGGCTCGGCCTCGCCATCGTCAAGGGGTTCGCCGAAGCGATGGGGCTCGCGGTTTCCGCGCGCAATGTCGACCCTCCCGGCGCCTGCTTCACCATCACGATTCCCGAGTCGGCGGTGATTTCCGCGCTCGATGACCAGGACCTGCCATGACCACCCGCCACCATGTGCTGATCGTCGATGACGAGCCGCACATCCGCAAGCTGATGACCACCGCGCTCGCCCGCGCCGGCTATGCGACCAGCGAGGCCGCGAGCGGCCGCGAGGCGATGAGCCGGCTGCGCGCCGACCGGCCCGATATCGTGCTGCTCGACCTCGGCCTGCCCGACCGCGACGGGCTGGAGTTGGTGCCGCTGATCAAGACGCAGTCCGACGCAACCTTGATCATCGTCTCCGCGCGCGATGCGACCGACGAGAAGGTCGCATCGCTCGATCTCGGTGCAGACGATTATCTGACCAAGCCGTTCGACACCGAGGAACTGCTCGCCCGCGTCCGCGTCGCGCTGCGCAACCGGATGACGCGGGATGGCGGCGCGCTGGCGGTGAAGGCGGGCGATGTCGAGATCGACCTGATGCGTCGCCAGGTGCTGCGCGCCGGCGCCGAGGTGCATCTGACCCCCAAGGAATATGCGGTGCTCGAACAGCTCGCCCGCTTCCCCGGCCGCGTCATCACCCACAGCCAGATCATGAACCATGTCTGGCCACGCGAGGTGGACCATCACGTCGAATATCTGCGCGTGCTGGTGAAGACGCTGCGGCAAAAGCTGGAAGCGGATCCGCAGCGGCCGCAGATCATCGTGAACGAGCTGGGAATCGGGTACCGCCTGAAGGCTGAGTAAAACTACCCCCGCAAGCTGCGGAGTGAATCCTACGCGATTCCAACGCCGTTCTGGATTTCCCCGTCTCGAAAGTCGCTGCCGCCGCGGGGCACATCAGCCTGATGTCAGACCCCAATCAGCTCTGGTCCAGCATCGTCGACTGGCTCGGCATGCAGGGCCCGGTCACCCTTTCGCTCTATTCCTGCGGCCTCGTCACCATCGCCTTCATGGCGTCGAAGGCGCTCGCCGGCTAGATTTCGAGCTGCGATCCCAGCTCGATCACGCGGTTGATCGGCAGCCCGAAGAAAGCCATCGGGCTTTCCGCATTCTGCACCATCCACGCGAACAGTTTCTCGCGCCACAGCGCCATGCCCGGCCGTTCGGATGGGATCACCGTCTGGCGGCTGAGGAAATAACTGGTCTCCATCGCGGCGAACTTGCCGCCGCAATCCTTCACTGTTTCCAGGCTGCGCGGGATGTTGACCTCCTGCATGAAGCCGTGGCGGATGACCATCCGGTAGAAGCCCTCGCCGGCGTCGATCTTCTCGACCACGCCCGCCTTGCCGACATAGGGCACGCCCTCCGTCTTCACCGTCAGGATCACGACGCGCTCGTGCAGCACCTTGTTGTGCTTCACATTGTGGAGCAGCGAGGGCGGCACGCCGTCGGTGGTCGACGACAGGAAGATCGCGGTGCCGGGCACACGTTCGAGCGACTTGCCCGTCGAGCGGATGAACAGGTCGAGGTCCATCGCGCCTTCCTGCATGTAGACGCGCATGATCTGCCGCCCCCGCGCCCAGGTGGTGAGCAACGTGAAGACGATCGCGGCGACCAGCAGCGGGAACCAGCCGCCATCGGGGATCTTGGTGATGTTTGAGGCGAAATAGGCGCCGTCGATCAGCACGAACGCCGCGGTGGCGACGCCGGCGAGCGCGGGGTGCCAGCGCCACACCGCGAAGGCGAGGATGCCGAACATGCAGGACGTGATCAGCATGGTGCCGGTGACGGCGATGCCATAGGCCGCTGCCAGATCGCCCGAGCTGCCGAAGCCCATCACCAGCAGCATGACGAGCAGCATCAGCCCCCAGTTGACCAGCGGGATATAGATCTGCCCCGCAGCATCGGCGCTGGTGTGATTGATCCTGAGGCGCGGCAGATAGCCGAGCTGCATCGCCTGCTGGGTGACCGAATAGGCACCCGTGATCACCGCCTGGCTGGCGATCACCGTCGCCAATGTCGCCAGCCCGACCAGCGGCAGGCGCGCCCATTCGGGCGCCATCAGGAAGAAGGGGTTGGCGGCGGCGGCGGGCGTGCTCAACAGCAGCGCGCCCTGCCCCATATAGTTGAGCAGGAGGCACGGAAAGGCGACATAGAGCCAGGCGGCGCTGATCGCGCGGCGGCCGAAATGGCCCATATCGGCATAGAGCGCCTCAGCGCCTGTCACCGCCAGCACCACCGATCCCAGCGCGAGGAACCCCAGCTTCGGATCGATCAGGAAGAAGTTGAGTGCCCACCACGGATTGACGATCCCCAGGATCTCCGGGTGCTCGACGATGTTGGCGATGCCGAGCAGCGCCAGCGCCGCGAAATAGAGCGCCATGATCGGACCGAACCAGGCGGCGACCCGCGCGGTACCGCGGCGCTGGATCAGGAACAGGCCGGCGAGGATCGCGATCGCGAGCGGCACGACGAAGCGGTCGAACCCGCCTTCCACCACCGTCAGTCCCTCGACCGCGGAGAGCACCGAGATCGCCGGCGTGATGATCGCGTCGCCATAGAAGAGCGCGGTGGCAAGCACGCCGAGCGCCGCGACCGGGCCCTTCCAGCCGTCGAGCTTGCTCCGCCGCATCACCAGCGCGAGCAGCGCCATGCTGCCGCCCTCGCCCTCATTGTCCGCGCGCAGGATCAGCACGACATATTTGACGGTGACGATCAGCGTCATCGTCCAGAACACCAGCGAGAGCACGCCATAGATGTGGGGCTGATCGACGGCGAGCGGGTGGTGACCGACGAAGCTTTCCTTCAGCGCATAGAGCGGCGAGGTGCCGATATCGCCGAAGACGACGCCCAGCGCGCCCAGCGCCAGCGCGTGGAGGCCGCCCTTGGGCTCGTGATTCGGCTTGGCGCCGGTCTGGTCGGTCATTCCCACTCCAGTCGCGGCGCCGGTCGTTCCGTTTGCATCGGTCGGCATAGGATCTCCAGAGGGATTTCCGGTCACCGGCATAGGATTGGCATAGCATTGGCAGCCGCGCGATCGATCCGTGCCGCGCGTTCTACGCAATCTCTACGCAAAGCCCCGCCCCTGTCTCTCGAATAGCTATGTCGCCCCCCGTAACTCCGCGGCGTGCAAAGGAGTTGCGTAACCATGGCGAACTGGCGCGCGCGCCGCGACGTCGATCTCGCGCTGCGGCTGGCGGGGCTGCTGCTCGGCGGGCTCGCCTTCCATCTTTCGGCGCTGCTGGCGCGGCATCTGCACGGCCATCCGGCCGGCTGCGCCGGCGCGCGCGACCTGCTGATCGCGACGATCCTGTTCCTCAGCGGCAGCGTCGGCGCCGCGCTGTTCTTCGTCGGCCGCCACCTGCTCGACGAGGTGCGCGTGTCGCAGCGCTGGGCGCGCCGCACCTGACCCCTTTTTCCACCCTCTTCTCACCCTCTTCTCACCCCTTCGGCCCCCCGCGAGCCCCACGACGTTCCTCCTGCGCAGGAATGACTGGGCCGGCGCAACCATGCGCCGGCCCCCTTTTCGATTTCATCGAATGAACGCCCTGAATCTTTACGACTGATCCGGCATCCCATGCCGCGCCAAGGATGGGGTATCGGCGCTGGTCGCCGCCCGAAACCGAAAGGAAGCATCATGGCCCACGGCACCGCCCATATCGGACGCGACACCTATCGCACCGACATCGACGTCAGCGGTCACAGGCTGGTGGCGGACGAGCCGACCGCGCTCGGCGGCGCCGACGCCGGTCCCGCGCCCTATGACCTGATCCTGGCCGGGCTCGGCGCCTGCACCGCGATCACCTTGCGCATGTACGCCGATCGCAAGGACTGGCCGCTGGACAGCGTCGATGTCGCGCTGCGCACCGTGAAGGGCGAACATGGTCTCGAGATCAAACGCACCCTGACCCTCGCCGGCCTCGACGAGGAACAGCGCGCACAGCTCGCCGACGTCGCCGAGCGCACGCCCGTTACCTTGACACTCAAGGGCGGGCTCCCGATCCATACGACCCTCGCCTGACCGCCAACTGCGCCACGGAGACACGCTTGCCCACGCGCCCGTTCGATTTCGTCGGCTCCGCCGGCCACCGCCTGTCCGGCCGCATCGAGATGCCCGAAGGGCGCCCGCGCGGCTGGGCGCTGTTCGCCCACTGCTTCAGCTGCGGCAAGGAGAACCTCGCCGCGGTTCGCATCGCGCGTGCGCTGGCGGGCTGCGGCATCGGTACGCTGCGCTTCGACTTCGCCGGGCTCGGCGCCAGCGAAGGCGCGTTCGGCGCGACCAGCTTCGCCGCGAATGTGCAGGATATCGTCGCCGCCGCGAAGGCGATGGCGGATGCCGGCATGGCGCCCGCCTTGCTGGTCGGCCACAGCTTCGGCGGCGCCGCGGTGATCGCGGCGGCGGGCGACCTGCCGAGCGTGACCGCGATCGCGACGATCGCCGCCCCGTTCGACATCGCCCACACCCTCCACCAGTTCGAACCCGACGCGCTGGCCGCGATCGAAGCCAACGGCCGGGCCGAGGTGTCGCTCGCCGGCCGCGCCTTCCTGGTCGACAAGAACCTCATCGACGATCTTCGCCGCCACGACCAGGGCGCGCGCATCGCCGGGCTGCGCCGTGCGCTGCTGGTGATGCATGGCCCGCGCGACGATACGGTGGGCATCGAGAATGCCGAGCGCATCTTCGTTGCCGCCAAGCACCCCAAGAGCTTCATCTCGCTCGACGATGCCGACCATCTGCTGCACGACCGCGCGGATGCCGATTATGCCGCGCAGACGATCGCGAGCTGGGCGGCGCGCTACCTGCCCGAATTGCCGGAGGGTCCGGCGCTCACGACCGATGCCGAGGCGGAGGAGACCCGCGCCGGCAAGTTCCAGGTGGCGATCCAGGCCGGCGGCAGGCGCTTCCTGGCGGACGAGCCGGTGAGCGTCGGCGGGCTGGGTTCGGGGCCGACGCCCTACAACCTGCTTTCCGCCGCGCTCGCCGCCTGCACGACGATGACGTTGCGACTCTATGCCGACGGCAAGGGCTGGCCGATCTCGCGCATCCGCACCGCGGTCGGCCACCAGCGCCGCGCGGGGCAGACGCCGGCGGACTTCTTCAGCCGCCGCATCTCGATCGAAGGCCCGCTCGACGACGAACAGCGCGCGCGGCTGATGGAGATCGCCGACCGCTGCCCGGTGCACCGCACCCTCGAGCGGGGATCGGCGTTCGCCACGGTTGAAGGCGAACCGCCGGCAGAGGCGGAGCCCGTCGAGGCGCATATGGAAGCGATGGAGCATAGCGCGGCGCAGATCGGGTGAACATCTGCTCCTCTTCAGGGTATCGGGTCGTCCAGTCCGGGTTGGGGGTGGAGGCGAGCGCAGCGCGCTTCCGGCCAAGCCGGAAAATGCACCGCCGGGGGCATTGAGCCCCCGCCGCCGCTCCCCACCCCCCAAACCCCTCCCCTGAAGGGGAGGGGCTAATCGCGTTACGCCACGAAGTTTCCGGCGAACGCCACGTCGGCCAGCGGCTTGCGGTCGCTCGGCACTTCGCGCTGGCGCAAGCCTTCGGGCAGCGTCGCGGGGTCGCCGATCTTGCCGACCGCGATCGCGGCCTCGATGCGGAAATCATCGGGCACGCCCAGTTCGGTCTGCGCGCGCGGGAAGTCGACGCCGCTCATGCCGTGGGTGGCATAGCCGGCGATATGCGCCTGCAGCGCCAGTTGCGCCCAGGCGGCGCCGGCATCGAAGCTGTGGCTGTGCAGGGGCTTGTCGGGGGCGCCCATCGTCGTGGCGGACACGACGAAGATCAGCACCGAGGCGTCCTTCGCCCAGCCCTGGTTGAACGGGATCAACAGATCGAGGAAGCGCGCCCAGTTGGCGTCGCCGCGATGGGCATAGAGGAAGCGCCAGGGCTGGTAGTTGAAGGCCGAGGGCGCCCAGCGCGCGGCATCGAGGATGAGATCGAGATCGGCCTGCGGCATAGCCGATCCGTCGAACGCGCGCGGCGACCAGCGGTCGAGAAACAGGCGGTCGAGCGCAGTGTCGGTGGTACGGTTGGTCATGTGATCCCCCATGAGGCAAGGAAAGGAAAAGCCGGCGCCGCGGGACGCGACGCCGGCTGTCTAAAGCAGGTCAGCGGCGTGCGTCGAGCGCCACGCGGCCGGCGCCGAGCGCGACGATCTGGAGCAGGCCGCCGGCGATCGCGATGTTCTTGAAGAAATGGATGAACTGGTTCTGGTCGGCGAGCTGGTTGTGGAAGCCGAACGCGGCGGCGACCGAGAAGACCGCAAGCGCCGCGGCGACGAAGCGGGTGCGATAGCCGAGGATCAGCGCGATGCCGCCGAGCAGTTCGACCGCCACCGCAACCGCATAGGCGAGGGTGGGCAGCGGCAGGCCGGCAGACGCGATATAGCCGATCGTGCCGGCAGGCGCGGCAAGCTTCGACGCGCCGCTGAGGATGAAGATCGCCGCGATCGCGACGCGGCCGCCGAACGCCGCGACGCCCGCGGCGCGGTGGGTGGAAAGCGGTGCCGCCGCGGCGGCAAGGGTGGTGCTGTTCATCTCGAAACGTCCTTGTCCAAAGCGGCGGCTGCGTCAGCGCGGCGCCGTTGAGAGAGAGATGGACCCGCACCGGCGCATCAAACAGCCGAATAAAATCAATTGAAATGTTCGAAGAATCGGAAAAGGCGATAACGGAACCCGCAAGCCCGCCCGCCGTTGAACGGCCGTAATGACCCGCGGTGCCGCCCTCGCCCTTCTCATGTTTCTGGCCGGCTGCGACACCCTGCCACGCGATCCGGGCGGTACGCTGGAACGGGTCGAAACCACGCACCGGCTGAGGGTAGGTGTTGCCGCCGGTCTTCCGGTATCCCGCACCGATCGCCCCGCGCGCCTGATCGAGGCGCTGGAGCGGCGCACCGGCGCCCGCGCCGAGATCAGGCGCGGCGCGGCGGAGCCGCTGTTCGTGGCGTTGCGCGCGGGCCGCCTCGACCTGGTGATCGCGCCCGTCGCCGCAGACAGCCCGTGGGCGACCGACATCACGTTCGGCCCGCCGCTGGCGACCACCGGCGAAGGCGACGACCGGCTCGATCTCGTCGCCGCGATGCGCAACGGCGAGAATCGCTGGATCATGCTGATCGAGCGCGCCAGCCGGGCGGTCGCGCCCGCCGCGGCGAGCCGATGAGCGGGGGGACCTTTCCCGCGCCGCTCGCGCAGCCGATGCGCCGCGCGGTCCGCCTCGAATGGTGGAACATTGCCTGGACCATCAGCATCGTCGGCGTGATGGGCCTCGTGCTCGGCCAGAGCCAGACGATGAAGACGGCGTGGATCGAGGATATGCTGGGGCTCGTGCCGCCGGCGATGTTCCTGATCGCCGCACGCTTCGAGACGCGCCACGGCCGCTCCGCGCGTTTCCCCTTCGGGTTCGAACGCGTCAACGGGCTCGGCTTCTTCGTTGCCGCGGTCGCGCTGACCGCGGTGGGCGCCTTCCTGCTTTACGACGCGGCGATGACGCTGGTGACCGCGGAACACGCTACGGTCGGCTCGGTCCGCCTGTTCGGGCACGACATCTGGCTGGGCTGGCTGATGATGGGCGCGCAGATCTATGCGATCATCCCGCCGCTCATCATCGGCCGCAAGGAACTGCCGCTGGCCGAGGCGCTGCAGGACAAGCTGCTGCACACCGATGCGCTGATGAACAAGGCCAATTGGATGACGGGCGTCGCCGGGCTGGCCGGCATCGTCGGGCTGGGCCTCGGCTGGTGGTGGGCGGATTCGGTCGCCGCGGCGGCGATCTCGTTCAGCGTGCTCAACGACGGTATCAACGCGCTGCGATCGTCGACCGCCGAACTGGTCGATGGCGCGCCGCGCCGCCTTTCCAGCGCCGACCTGTCCGAGGATGCCGAAGCGGTGAAGGCGTCGCTGGAAACGGCATTTCCGGGCGCCGAGGTGCGGCTGCGCGAGACCGGCCGCCTCATCCGTGCCGAAGTGCACGGCACATTGCCGCCTGCGGAAGCGCTGCCGCCCAGCACCTACTGGCCGAACGAAGAGGATCGCGCATGGCGGCTGGCGCAGGTGAGCTTCGTGCCGCCCGCCGAGAAAGACGACGGTGCACGATAGCCGAATGCGTGGAGCCAGCAGGCGAGCGAAGCCGGGACGCAAACGGTGCGCGAAGCACCATCGCCCCCGGCTTCGCTTAAAAGATACGAAAAGCCGTCATCCGCCCGGCCTTCGTCCCGGATCAGGATCCGGCCGGGCGCAGGTGGTGAAAGCAGTCGCCAATATAAGGGCCCGGATCAGCCGACCGGCTTCAGATGCGGCGAGATGAGCTTGTTCATCTCGAACATCGTCACCTTGTCCTTGCCGAACACCTTGGCGAGCTTTGCATCCGCCAGAATGTCGCGCTTGTTCGCCGGATCCTGAAGACTGTTCTTCTTGATGTAAGCCCACATCGCGCTGACCACTTCGGCGCGCGTCAGTGGTTTGGTACCCACGACTGCACCCAGTTCCGGCGAGGGCTGTACGGGACGATTGAGGCCGTCGGTCTTCTTTTTCGTCTCTGCCATGGCATTATCCTGTCCTAGCGTTATCCGCTGAACTAGCGATGGCGCGATTGGGTCCCTCGTGCAAGCGTCGCGTTATTCCGTTCGGTCCGGTCTGCGACCGACCGGGAGGGGGATTCGCTCGGGCGCGGCAGGGGTCCGGGCTATTCGCGGCGGCGCTCAGCGGGCGGCGGCAAGGCTTCGTCGCGGCGCTCCGGCGCGGACGGAGGCGGGTCGTTCCCGGGCGGGCGCGTCTCCAGTTCGATGCCCTGCGGGCCGATGCGCAGCCCCACACCGACGTCGCCGATCCTGCCGTCCACCGACAGGCTGTCATTGCCGACGTCGACGGCGATGTCGCCGACATTACCGATATTGCCGATCAGCGCGCCTTCATCCTCGTCCTCGCCCTCTTCGATCGCGCGTGGCGCCGCGCGCGGCTGCACGCCCAGCGCCGACGCCGTGAAATCGCGCCACACACGCGCCGGCAGGCCGCCGCCATTGACGCCGGAGAGCGGGCTGTTGTCGTCATTGCCCACCCACACGCCGGTGACGAGATCGCCGGCGAAGCCGATGAAGATCGCGTCGCGATTGTCCTGGCTGGTGCCCGTCTTGCCATAGACCGGGATCGAGAGGGCCGCAGCGCGGCCGGTGCCGCGCTTGACCACCGAGGACAGCAGGTCCTTCAGCGCCGGCAGCACCTCATCCTCGTCGAACGGGCGCTGCCGATCCCACACCGAATCGAACCAGCTTTCGCGCACGTCGGGCAACCCGCGCGGGCGCACGGGATAGCGGTTGCCGGCGACCGCGGCATAGGCGGCGGTCATTTCGATCAGGGTCGTGCCGGAACTGCCCAGCGCCAGCGTGGCATCGTCGGCCAGCGTGCTGCGCACCCCCAGGTCGCGCGCGGCGCGGATCACATTCTTGCGCCCGACCTTCTCCGACAGCCGCACCGCCGCGACGTTGGAGGAAACCGCGAACGCCTCCCGCAGCGTGATCTCGCCGCGGTAGCGATCGCCGGAGTTGCGCGGGCTCCAGGTGCCGATCGTCAGCGGCTTGTCTTCCACCGTGTCGTCGGGGCGCAGGCCGGCGCGCAACGCGGCGAGATAGACGAACAGCTTGAAGGTCGATCCAGACTGGCGCCGCGCCTGGGTGGCGCGGTTGAACGCGCCATCGGCATAGGTGCGTCCGCCGATCATCGCGACCACCTGCCCATCCGGGCGCATCGCCACCAGCGCGACATCCGCCTTGCGCAGCCCGGCGTTGCGCACCGCGCGTTCGGCATAGCCCTGCAGCTTGCGGTCGAGCGTGGTCTTCACTTCCTGTTCGGCGTAGACCGCGCCCGCGCCGTCACGCGCCTGCGCCATCGCCCAGTCCGAAAACCAGGTCCCGGTGGGCAGCGCCTTGACCCGGCGGAGCTTCAGCCGCGCGGGGCCGGCGCGATCGGCCACGGCCTTGTCGATGAAGCCGGCATCGAGCATCGCCGCGACGACCAGCTTCTGGCGCGCGCGGGCACCCTCCAGATTGCTGCTCGGCGCCAGCCGCGACGGCGCCTTGAGCAGCCCGGCGAGCATCGCCGCCTGGCCGACGCTCAGATCCTCCGGCGGCACGCTGAAATAATGCTGCGCGGCGGCGCGCAGGCCGTAGACATTGTCGCCGAAATAGACGTTCGACAAATAGCGCGCGAGGATCTCGTCCTTGGAGAGCCGCGCCTCCAGCCAGAACGCGATCAGCATCTCGCGCGCCTTGCGGCCGAAGGTTCGATCGGCATCGAGGAAGGCGACCTTGGCGAGCTGCTGGGTGATGGTGCTGCCGCCCTCCCGCACGCCGCCGGCGCGCAGATTGTTCCAGGCGGCGCGCATGATCCCCCAGGGATCGACGCCCCAATGCTCCCGGAAGCGGCGATCCTCGATCGCCATGAAGGCGTGCGGCACGTGTGCGGGCAGCTCCGCGATCACCACCGGCGCGTCGATGATCGCGCCGCGCCGCGCGATCGGCGTGCCGTCCGCCGCGAGCAAGGTGATCCGCGGCGCCGCGACCGGCTGCAGCGAGCGCGACAGCGGCGCGGTGATCGCGAGATAGCCGACGAGCAGCATGAAGATGAGCAGGAAGGCGAGCAGCCCCAGCTTGATCCGGCGGATGACGCGCGACAGCCGCGACGGCGGCAGCGGCACGGGCTGCCCGGCCGAATCGAGCGGCGGCACCGCAGACGGGTCAGCCGGCGGCGGAGCTGCGGGAACCGGCTCGGGACGGCGGTCTCGCGACCAGAACATCAGCGGCGAAACCGGGGACATGGCATGATGGGAGCTGTCATACCTTGGCAATACAGCCAATGCGAGACCGAAAAATTGCCGTACGTCACAGTTTGAGCTAACAGCCGCCGCGCCAGAGGATCGGGCGGCCGCTGCCTTCGCTTGCGAGGGGAGAGGAAAGTCCGGGCTCCACGGAAACACGGTGCCGGGTAACACCCGGCGGGGCGCGTATCTTCGGGCACGCGCTTCAGGGACAGTGCAACAGAAAGCAGGTCGCCGAAGCTTCGGCCAGGTGACAGTGAAAGGGTGCGGTAAGAGCGCACCGCGCCCCCGGCAACGGGGGTGGCATGGCAAACCCCACCGGGAGCAAGACCGAATAGGGGCGACACCGGGTCTCGTACCCGAGGGCCTGGTTCCGGCCCGTCGCCCGGGTTGGTTGCTTGAGGCACGGAGCGATCCGTGCCCTAGAGGAATGGTCGCCCAGTCCCCCTTGGGGATGGACAGAACCCGGCTTACAGATCCTCTGGCATGAGATTCCGGCGCGCCGCCCAGGCGGCGCGCCCAGTGAGGAGAAGGCAACAGCGATGCTGCGATGGCCCCGCCCCGTCCCCGCCGCCGCGCCGCGCCGGAGCGCGCGATGCGCAGCCTGAACCGCGGCGAACGCGCGCTGGCCTATGCGCTGGCCGGGATCGCCGGCTTCGTCGACGGCGTCGGCTTCGTCTGGCTCGGCGGCTATTTCGTGTCGTTCATGAGCGGCAATTCCACGCGGCTCGCGGTCGCCGCCGCGGGCGGTGCCTGGGAACAGGCGCTGTTCGGGCTGGGGCTGGTGGCGCTGTTCATCGGCGGCGTCGCCGGTGGCCACCTGATCGCCGCCCGCGCCGGCAGCGATCATGCGCGCATCCGCCGGCTGCTGCTGGTGGAGGCGCTGCTGCTGCTGGTCGCCGCATGGCTGTTCCGCATCGGGATGGGCGGCAGCGCGATCCCGCTGATGGTGCTGGCGATGGGGCTGGCCAATGCGATCGTCGCACCCGACGGGCAGGGCTTCGCCGTCACCTACATGACCGGCGCGCTGGTGCGGATCGGCGAAGGCATCGCCAACAGCAAGACCGGCGCGCGCGGCACGATATTGCCCTGGCTGTTGCTGTGGCTGGCGCTGGTCGGCGGCGCGGTCACCGGCGGCGTGCTGAGCCTGCGCTGGGGCGGCATCGTGCTCGGCCTGCCGGCGGCGGCGCTGCTCGTGCTGGCGCTCTCCGTGCGCGCACCCTCCCGCAAGGCCGGCGATGGCCCATGGCAAAACCCGCCGCCCGCATCTACATGAGCTTGGATGGCGCGTTCCTCCCGATCCTATGACTGGGGCTTCCCCCGCTGGCGTGGCTATGGCTCGAAGCGGGAGGCGGTCGAGGTGCGCCTGTGCGACCGCCACGGCTGCGACCGGCCGGGCGACCGGCCCGCGCCCAAGTCTCCCAACAGCCCGGAACGCTGGTATTTCTGCGAGGAACATGCCGCGGAATACAACCGCAACTGGAACTATTTCGAAGGGCTGAACGCCGAGGAGGCCGCCGCGCGCGAGGCGCAGGAGCGGCGCTCTGCTGCCGGCTATGCCGAGGCCTCGCACTATGGCTGGGGCGGCGCGGGCGACGGCACCCGATCGCGCGATGAACTGCGCGCGCTCGCGGTGCTGGGGCTGGAGAGCGACGCCGATTTCGACATGGTGAAGACCGCATGGCGCGCGCTCGCCAAGACGAACCATCCCGATGTAAACCGGGGCGACGCTGCGGCGGCGGAGCGTTTCCAGGCGATCCAGGCCGCCTATGAAGTGCTGCGCGCCGCCGAGGAGCGGCGGACCCAGCCGAGCCGCGCGCGTTGAAGACGAGCGTCAGATCCGACTGGCGCGGCACCGTGCTGGTGTGCGCGAAATGTTCGAAGAAGGTCGGCGGCGGTTTTGGCGAGAAGGGCAAGACCCCGCTCGCCAAGGCGCTGAAGAAGTATCTCGGCGCGCGCAAGGGGCGCAAATCGCCGATCGGCATTCTCGAGGTCCGCTGCCTGGGCGTCTGCCCCGGCGGCGCGGTAACGGTGGTGGACGGCAACAATCCCCGGCAGTGGCTGCTCGTCCGCCCGGGAACCGACATCGACGAGGTGGCCGGGCTACTGGCCGAAGCGCCGGCGCCGACCGGCTGACCGCTCTCGACGCCGCTGCGGCGCTGGGGCATGGTCGCGCCGCACCGCCGACCATCGGCGACACGCCAAGGGGACCCTGGAATGATCGCTGCGCACGGGCGGGCCTTGCTCGCTTCGACCCTGATTCTCGCCGCCGCAGCGGGCGCCGGAACCCGGCTGCCGGCGCAGTCGCGCGGTGCCGATCCGGCGGTGCAGCGCGGTTACGATGCCTGGCAGCGCAACGACTATGCGGCGGCGGTGGCCGAATGGCGCAAGCCCGCCGCGGCGGGCAATGCCGACGCGCAATACAATCTCGGCCAGGCCTATAAATATGGCCGCGGCGTGCCTGCCGACCTCAAGCAGGCGGAAGACTGGTTCCGCCGTGCCGCGGTGCAGGGCCATCTGCAGGCCGCCGACAATTACGGGCTGCTGCTGTTCCAGGACAATCGCCGCGCGGAAGCGATGCCGTGGCTTGAGAAGTCGGCGGCGCGCGGCGAGCCGCGCACGCAATATTTCCTGGGCGTCGCGCTGTTCAACGGCGATGGCCTGCCGCGCGACTGGCCGCGCGCCTATGCCCTGATGACCCGCGCCTCCGCCGCCGGCCTCGCCGCCGCGAAGCGGGCGCTGGGCGAGATGGACAAGCATATCCCGGCCGACCAGCGCCGCCGCGGCACCGAGATGGCCGCCGCGATGGCGCGCGGTGCACCGGTGCCCAAGCCGGTGGCGGCGCCGACGCCGAAGCCCACTCCGGCTCCATCGCCTGCGCCGCGGCCCGCGCCGCGCCCGACGCCTGCCCCTGCTCCCGCTCCCGCAGCCCCCCGCCCTGCCCCGGTGCCGGCGGCGGGCGGTGCCTGGCGCATCCAGCTCGGCGCGTTCGGCGACGCCGCCAATGCCGACAAGCTGTGGAGCCGCCTGTCGCAGCGCGTCAGCGGCCTTGGCGGCCTTACGTCCTACAAGGTCAGGGCGGGTTCGGTGACGCGCCTGCAGGCCGGCCCGATCGCCACCAAGGCGGCCGCCGACCGACTGTGCACCGCGGTGACCGCGGCGGGCAATCCATGCATCGCGGTGAAGCCGTAGGGTTCATTGTCCTCCCCCGGCGCGCAGCGTCGGAGAGGACAATTCAGTCGGCGTTCGCCCATTCCGAGCGCGGCAACCCCATCGCATAGAGCAGCACGCTGAGATCGCCGTTGCGCACGCGCGCGTCGGCCGCCGCGGCGACCTTGGGCTTGGCGTGATAGGCGACGCCGAGGCCAGCCACGCCGATCATCAGCAGGTCGTTGGCGCCGTCACCGATCGCGATGCTCCGTTCGGCGCCGATGCTGAGCGCCGCGAGCGCGCCGATCAGCACCTCGCGCTTGGTTTCGGCGCCTACGATCGGCCGCGCGACGGTGCCGTCGAGCCGACCGTCGGCCAGGCCGAGGCGGTTGGAGATGGCGCGGTTGAAGCCGATCTGCCGGGCGACCGGATCCGCGAAATGGGTGAAGCCGCCCGACACGAGGATCGCGGTGCCGCCGCGCGCGCGCACCGTCCGCACCAGCGCCCTGGCGCCCGGCATGATCGTCACCCGCTCGGCGAGGCAGCGGTCGAGCATCGCAGCGTCCATGTCGCGCAGCAGGCCGACGCGCGCATCGAGCGCGGCCTCGAAATCCAGCTCGCCGCGCATCGCGCGTTCGGTGACCTCGGCGACCTGCGGCTTGATACCGGCATAGTCGGCCAGCTCGTCGATGCATTCGACGGTGATCATCGTCGAATCCATGTCCGCCACCAGCAAGGTCTTCAGCCGGTGCTCGGGCTTCTGGACGATCACGTCGATGCCGGGCAGCGCCGCCTCGATTGCATCGCGCACCGCGAACGGCTCCGCACCGATCGCGAGATCCGCGGCGATGCCGGCTTCGATCCAGCGCGTCCCACCCGGCTGGCCGCCCGCGGCGGCGGCCGCGTCGCGCGCAATGTCGAGGGCGCTCTCTTCAAGCCCCGTCAATGCTATCAGCGTCGCGATGTACAATGATCTTCCTCCCACCGGCACCCGGGTGGCGCTCATCGCAGGGCCGACCGCCAGCGGCAAGTCGGCATTGGCGCTGGCCGTTGCCGAGCGCCTGCCCGCGACCATCGTCAACGCCGATTCGGCGCAGGTCTATCGCGACCTGCGCATCCTTTCCGCCCGCCCCTCGATCGCGGAGGAAGCACGAGCACCGCATGCGCTGTTCGGTTATATCGACGGGGCGGAGGCCTGTTCGGCGGCGCGCTGGGCCGCCGATGCGCGCCGCGCGATCGTCGACAGCGCCGCCGCCGGCCGCCTGCCGATCCTGGTCGGCGGCACCGGCCTGTATCTGCGCACCCTGCTCAACGGCATCGCCCCGATCCCCGACATCGATCCGGCGGTGCGTGCCGCGGTGCGCGCGCTGCCGGTGGCGGAGGCGCATGAAGCGCTTTCGAGGGAAGACCCCGCCGCCGCGGCGCGCCTCGCCCCTGCCGACACCACCCGCGTCGCCCGCGCGCTCGAGGTGATCCGCTCCACCGGCCGGACGATCGCGGCGTGGCAGGCGGACCTCAGCGGCGGCATCGGCGATCGCATCCGGCTGGCCCCGCTGCTGCTGCTGCCGCCGCGCGACTGGCTGCAGAAGCGCTGCGACGACCGCTTCGTGACGATGCTCGAAACCGGGGGAATCGGCGAGGCCGAAGCGCTCGCGGCGCGCGCCCTCGACCCCGCCCTGCCGGTGATGCGCGCGATCGGCGTGCCCGAAATTCTTGCCTGGCGCACGGGTGAGATCGACCGCGAAACCATGATGGTTCGCGCGCAGACCGCGACCCGCCAATACGCAAAACGCCAATATACCTGGTTCAGCCGGCAACCCCCAGAGGACTGGCCACGCATCACCGCGCAATTGAATGACGACGATATTGATGATTTAGCAATAAAATTAGCCAATCAATCGTTGACACCATAGTTTATTGCCTTTAGCGGAGCCGGCCTTGCCAAGGCCTTCGCCCGTTGCGAGAGGCCCGGCAGATTTGCACGAGGACGACATGGCCACCGAACTGAGCGGCGCTGATATATTGGTCGAAGCCCTGAGCGATCTCGGGGTCGAGGTCGTATTCGGCTATCCGGGCGGCGCCGTGCTTCCCATCTATGATGCGCTGTTCAAGCAGAAGCGCATCCGCCACATCCTGGTGCGCCACGAACAGGCGGCGACGCACGCGGCGGAGGGCTATGCGCGCTCCACCGGCAAACCCGGCGTCGTGCTCGTCACCTCGGGCCCGGGCGCGACCAACGCGATCACCGGCATCACCGATGCGCTGATGGATTCGATCCCGATGGTCGTCATCACCGGGCAGGTCGCGACGCACCTGATCGGCAGCGACGCCTTCCAGGAAGCCGACACCGTCGGGCTGACGCGCCACTGCTCGAAGCACAACTATCTGGTGAAGTCGCCGGCGAAGCTGGGCGACACGATCCACGAGGCGTTCCACATCGCAACCTCAGGCCGTCCCGGACCCGTCGTCATCGACATTCCCAAGGACGTCCAGGTCGCGACCGCGCTCTATCGCAAGCCCGGCGCGATCCAGCACAAGACCTATCGCCCGCAGGTGAAGGCCGATCCCAAGCTGATCGAGACCGCGGTCGACATGCTGGCGGCGGCCGAGCGGCCGATCCTCTACACCGGCGGCGGCGTGATCAACGCCGGCCCGGGCGCTTCGGCGGTGCTGCGCGAGCTGGCGCGGATCACCGGCGCGCCCGTCACCTCGACGCTGATGGGCCTCGGCGCCTTCCCCGCCTCGTCCGACCAGTGGCTGGGCATGCTGGGCATGCACGGCACCTATGAGGCGAACCTGGCGATGAACCAGGCCGACCTCATCCTCTGCCTGGGCGCGCGCTTCGACGATCGCGTGACCGGCCGGCTGGATGCGTTCGCCCCCAATTCGCGCAAGATCCACATCGATATCGACCGCTCGTCGATCAACAAGACGGTGCGGGTGGATCTGGGCATCGTCGGCGACGTCGGCCGCGCGATGGAAGACATGGTCCGCATCTGGAAGGCGCGCCAGCACCCGAAGGTCGACCTGACCGGCTGGTGGCAGCGGATCGAGGAATGGCGCAGCCGCAAGTCGCTGTCCTACCCCGAATCCAAGACCGAGATCATGCCGCAGCTCGCCATCCGGCGGCTGTGGGAAGCCACGCGGGCGAAGAAGCCGATCATCACCACCGAGGTGGGCCAGCACCAGATGTGGGCGGCGCAGCATTTCGACTTCGAGGGGCCGAACAAGTGGCTGACCTCGGGCGGGCTCGGCACGATGGGCTATGGCCTGCCCGCCGCGATCGGCGCGCAGGTGGGCAACCCCAACGCGCTGGTGATCGACATCGCCGGCGAGGCGTCGATCCAGATGAACATCCAGGAACTGGCGACGGCGGTGCAATATCGCCTGCCGGTGAAGGTGTTCATCCTCAACAACGAATATATGGGCATGGTCCGCCAGTGGCAGGAACTGACCTATTCCAGCCGCTATTCGGAAAGCTACAGCGAGGCCCTGCCGGACTTCGTGCGGCTGGCCGAGGCCTATGGCTGGAAGGGCATCCGCATCGACGGCACGCAGGAACTGGATGCCGGCATCGCCGAGATGATCGCGTATGACGGCCCGGTGATGGTCGATTGCCGCGTGGCGAAGCTCGCCAACTGCTTCCCGATGATCCCGTCGGGCGCCGCCCATACCGAGATGATGCTCCATTCGGACGAGGTTTCCGGCGAGTTGGGCGACGAAGCGAAGGCGCTGGTCTGATGCACATCAAGGAAGAAGCGAAAGAGCGGCACACGCTCTCGGTGATCGTCGACAACGAAGCCGGCGTGCTCGCCCGCATCGCCGGCCTGTTCACCGCGCGCGGCTACAACATCGAAAGCCTGACCGTCACCGACATCAGCGCCGACGACCTGATCAGCCGCATCACCATCGTCACCTCCGCCTCGGCATCGGTGATGGAACAGATCATCGCCCAGCTCGAGCGGCTGGTGCCGGTGCACAAGGTGATCGACCTGACCGCGCTCGGCCCGCATGTCGAACGCGAACTCGCGCTGGTGAAGGTGGCCGGCACCGGCGACCATCGCATCGAGGCGCTGCGGCTGGCCGAGGTCTATCGCGCGCGCGTGGTCGATGCGACCACCTCCAGCTTCGTGTTCGAGGTGACCGGCGGCACCGAGAAGATCGACAAGTTCATCGAACTGATGCGCGAGGTCGGCCTGATCGAGGTCGCCCGCACCGGCATCGTGGCGATCGCACGGGGCAAGGAAGCGGCGTAAGCGGCTTCGCGCCATCATATCCGTTCACCCCGAGTAGCCATTGAGCCTGGCGAAATGGCGTATCGAAGGGCCCGGCACGATCCTTCGATACGGGTCTTCGCCAAGCTCAGCCCCTACTCAGGACGAACGGTTCGGAATTGATATGCCCCTTGCGGGGCACGCTTTGGAAAGAGGGAATGACAATGCGGGTTTACTACGATCGCGACGCCGACCTGAAGCTCGTCACGGGCAAGAAGATCGCCATCGTCGGCTATGGCAGCCAGGGCCATGCCCATGCGCAGAACCTGCGCGATTCGGGTGTGGACCAGGTCGCGATCGCGCTGCGCGGCGGCTCGGCGACCGCGAAGAAGGCCGAGGGCGCCGGCTTCAAGGTGATGTCCAACGCCGAAGCCGCGCAGTGGGCCGACATCGTCATGATCCTCGCGCCCGACGAGCATCAGGCCGCGATCTACGCCGAAGACCTGCACGCCAATATGCGCCAGGGCGCGGCGCTGGCCTTCGCGCACGGCCTCAACGTCCATTTCGGCCTGATCGAGCCGCGCGCCGACCTCGACGTGATCATGATCGCGCCGAAGGGCCCCGGCCACACCGTGCGTTCGGAATATGTCCGCGGCGGCGGCGTGCCCTGCCTGATCGCGGTGGCGCAGGATGCCAGCGGCAACGCGCACGACGTGGCGCTCGCTTATGCCTCGGCGGTCGGCGGCGGCCGTTCGGGCATCATCGAGACCGACTTCAAGGAAGAGTGCGAAACCGACCTGTTCGGCGAGCAGGCGGTGCTCTGCGGCGGCCTGACCCACCTGATCCAGGCGGGCTTCGAAACGCTGGTCGAGGCCGGCTATTCGCCCGAGATGGCCTATTTCGAGTGCCTCCACGAGGTGAAGCTGATCGTCGACCTGATGTATGAGGGCGGCATCGCCAACATGCGCTACTCGATCTCGAACACCGCCGAATATGGCGACATCACCACCGGCCCGCGCCTGATCACCGACGAGACCAAGGCCGAGATGAAGCGCGTGCTGGCCGACATCCAGTCGGGCCGCTTCGTGAAGAACTTCGTGCTCGACAACCGCGTCGGCCAGCCCGAGCTAAAGGCGGCGCGCAAGGCGGCAGCCGCGCACCCGATCGAGAAGGTCGGTTCCGAACTGCGCGCGATGATGCCGTGGATCGGCGCCAACAAGCTGGTCGACAAGGACCGGAACTGAGCCTTGACGGGAAGGTCGCCGCGCGACCTTCCCGCCTCTCCGGCGGGCTGGCTGCCGACCCGCATCGCGCGGTTCAGCGCCCCCGCCCGAGACTGTCGGCGATGATCCGGCTCAGCACCCGGACGCCCTCGGCCGACGGATGGATATGGTCGCTGTAGAGTGCGCGCGACCACCTTTTGTCCGCCTTGACGCAGGTGATCGTCAGGCCGGGAAGCCTCGCGACGTCCGGCAGTTCGAAACCGCACGGATCCACGCCCGGAAGCTCGGCCTGGTCGGGATAGAAGATCAGGTGGATCGGCTTGCGCGCGGCGGTGACCAGCGCACCCATATCGGCGACATTGTCTCTCGGCGTGAGCTTGAGACCGGGCGGCGGCCGGGGACGGCGATAGGGCGTCCGAACCTTCGCGGGATCGACGGGCTTTCCGAAGATGCGGTACCATTTCCGCCGGATCGCGCTCCACAGGAGCGACCGCGGCTGCGGCTCCGCCACGCGCGGGTGCGACAGTTTCGACGCCCAGGACGATGGCCATCTGAAGTCCTTGGCGTTCAGCAGGAATATGATCTCATCCACGCCCTGCACGACCTCGGGATGATCCCGCAGATATTGCAGTTCGTTCTGCAGTGCCCAGCTCGGCGCGCTGATCGGCCAGACCTTGCCGCCCGATACCGCCTCCAGTTGCGGCCCCAATTTGTCGGCTTGGGTGAACTGGCCCCCGAAGACGAGGCTGTCCCCGATCAGGAGGATATCCTTCCGCGCGGTCGGCCTGAACGGGCTGGCGGTTCCCATGCTGCGTTCATTGAACACCCATAGCCGGCCATAGGCGGACCCCGATTGGCTGGGCAGCGGAATGTATCCGATGCGGTTGTCCGCATGATAGAGCGGCCGCCCGGCATGCGTTGCCCAGCCGTGAACCCTCAGAATCGCCTCGCCGGCCAGCAGCGACAGCGGCACGATCGCCAGCATGATCGCCGCGGATCTCACGCCAAATCTCATATGCGATCGTCTCTCCTCAGCGGTCGGCATCGAGTGTCGTCGCGATGATCCCGGCCAGCACGCGCGTCCCCTGCAGCGAAGGGTGGATGTCATCGGCGTAATATGTCGGGCGCCAGCGCGCATCCTGCTTGACGCACCGGACGATGATGCCGGGTACGCGCGCGACCGCCGGCAGGGGAAAACCGCACGCATCGCTGCCGGCCGCCTGCGCCTGGTCGGGATAGAAGATCAGGACGATCGGCTTGCGCGCGGCGGTGACCAGCGCGGTCAGATCGGCCACGATATCGCGCGGCGCGACGCGCATGGCGGCAGGCACGTGCACCGGAACCGGATCGGGCCGAATCCCCGTCAGACGACGGACATGGCGCAGGCTCGCTTCCCACAGCAGCGATCGCGGCGGCGGCGGCAGCGGGTGCTTCTGGTCGGTCTTCCACGAGGTCGGCAGCCCGAAATCCAGCGCGTTCAGGACGAAGACGATCCGGTCGGCGCCCGCCACGACCTGCGGGTGGTCACGCAGATACTGCAACTCGTTCTGCATCGCCCAGCTCGGTGCGCTGATCGGCCAGACCCGCCCGCCCAACGCCTTTTCGAGCTGCGGCCCCAGCTTGTCCGGCTGCGAGATGTGCCCGCCGAACACGATGCTGTCGCCCACCAGCAGGATGTCGCGCCCGGCCGTGGGCGCGAACGGGCGTTCGGTGCCCATGCTGAGGTCGTTGAGCACCCAGCGCCCGCCGCGATAGGTGCCCGACTGGTTGGGGAGCGGAATATAGCCGATGCGGTTGTCCGCATGATAATAGGGCAGGCTGTCGGTGCGAACCGGCGCCTTCATCCGAAGGGCGATTTCCGCGCCGGCGACGATCGCCAGCGCCGCCGCGCCGAGGATGAGAACCGACCTTCCCACGCCTGCCATTTCACTTGCCCCCCATTGCCGGTAAGGACGCCGCACCACCTGCCGATGTCCGTCGCGCGCGCCGTGTTCGATATTCGCCGGTGGATTGCCGGCGCCTATCTGGCGCCCCCGAGAGGATTTTGGATGATTCGTCGCAGATGAAGACCAGCTATCACCGGATCGCCACCGGCGCGACCGCGCACGCGGCGCAACTCGCGGCGCTCGCGGAGGGCAGCCGGCTGCGCACGCTTTCCCCGCGCAAGGGGCTGGACTTCGCCTCCAACGACTATCTCGGCCTTGCGGGAAGCGCTGACCTGCGCGCCGCGGTGGCCGATGCGGTGGCGGCCGGCGTTCCGGTCGGTTCGGGCGGATCGCGGCTGCTGCGCGGCAATCATGAGGAACATGAGGCGGTCGAGGCGGAGGCGGCGCGCCATTATGGCAGCGAGGCGGCCCTGTTCCTCGCCACCGGCTTCGCCGCCAACGCGGCGCTGTTCGGCACCTTGCCTCAGCGCGGCGACCTCGTCGTCCATGACGAACTGATCCATGCCAGCACGCATGACGGCATGAAGCTGGGCCGCGCCGGGCGCGTCGCCGCGCGCCACAACGATGTGCAGAGCTTCGCCGATGCGATCGCGCGCTGGCGAGCCGGCGGCGGTACCGGGCAGGTCTGGATCGCGGTCGAGAGCCTCTACAGCATGGACGGCGACCAGGCGCCGCTCGCCGACCTCCACGCGCTCGCCCGCGCCGAAGGCGGCTGGCTGGTGGTGGACGAGGCGCATGCCACCGGCGTGTTCGGCCCCGGCGGGCGCGGGCTTGCCCATGCCATCGCGGGCGAACCCGACGTGCTGAGCCTGCACACCTGCGGCAAGGCGCTGGGCGTGGAGGGCGCGCTGCTGTGCGGCTCGCGCGTGCTGATCGACTTCCTCGTCAACCGCGGCCGGCCCTTCATCTTCTCGACCGCGCCCTCGCCGCTGATCGCGCATGCCGTGCGCCACGCGATCCGGCTGAGCGCCGCCGCGGACGATCGCCGCGCCGCGCTCAGCGCCCGGTTCGACCATGCCAATGCGCAGCTCGCCGCGCGGCTGGGCGTGCCGCGCACCGGCAGCCAGATCATCCCCGTCATCATCGGCGACAACGGCCTGACGATGCGCACCGGCGCCGCGCTGCAGGCGGGCGGCTTCGACGTGCGCGGCATCCGCCCGCCGACCGTGCCCGAGGGCACCGCGCGGCTGCGCCTGTCGATCACGCTCAACGTGACGCGCGACGATATCGACGCGCTGGTCGACCTGATGGCGGGATCGCTCGCCGAGGCGGCATGAGCGCGCGCTTCGTCGTCACCGGCACCGATACCGGCATCGGCAAGACGCTGTTCAGCGCCGCGCTGTGCGGGGCGATCGGCGCAACCTACTGGAAGCCGGTCCAGTCCGGGCTGGAGGAGGAAACCGACAGCGAGGCCGTCGCCCGCCTTTCCGGCGCGCGCGTGCTGCCCGAAGCGTGGCGGCTCGCCCTGCCCGCCTCCCCGCACCTCTCGGCCGAGCGCGAGGGCGTCACCATCGATGTCGATGCGCTGGCGCCGCCTGCCACAGACGCCCCGCTGGTGATCGAGGGCGCCGGCGGCGCGCTGGTGCCGCTGACCCGCGAGACGCTCTACGCCGACCTGTTCGCGCGCTGGGCGATCCCGGCGATCGTCTGCGCGCGCACCATGCTCGGCACGATCAATCACAGCCTGCTGACGATCGAGGCGCTGAAGGCGCGCGGCGTGCCGATCCTGGGCATCGCCTTCATCGGCGAGGCGATGGCGGACAGCGAGGCGATCATCCCCGCGCTTTCGGGCGTGCGGCGCCTCGGCCGGCTCGACCGGCTGGCGGACGTGACCCCCGCTACGCTTGCCGCCGCCTTCGCGCGCGGGTTCGACACGCAGGATTTCCGATGAACCAATCCCCCGTCTGGCACGCCTTCACCCAGCATGGCCTGGGCGAACCGGTGCCCTTGATCGAGCGCGCCGAGGGCGCCTGGCTCCATGGCGCGGACGGCAGCCGCTGGCTCGACGCCATCTCCTCCTGGTGGGTGACGACGCACGGCCACTGCCATCCGCGCATCATGGCGGCGATCCGCGCACAGACCGAACGGCTCGACCAGCTCATCTTCGCCGGCTGGACGCACCAACCGGCCGAAGACCTGGCGCGCGGCCTGCGCGCAATCATGCCGGAGACGCTGACCCGGGTGTTCTTTTCGGACAGCGGATCGACCGCGGTCGAGGTGGCGCTCAAGATGGCGCTCGGCCACTGGGCCAATCTCGGCACGCCGCGCCACCGCATCGTCGTGATGGAGCACAGCTATCATGGCGACACGATCGGCGCGATGTCGGTGGGCGCGCGCGGCGTGTTCAACCAGGCTTATGCGCCTTTGCTGTTCGACGTCGTGCGCATCCCCTTTCCCGCCGCGGGTGCGGAGCAGGCGACGATCGACGCGCTGGACGCCGCCTGTCGCGAAGCGCCGGCACCCGCCGCGCTGATCGTCGAGCCGCTGCTGCTCGGCGCGGGCGGCATGCTGGGCTATGGCGCGGCGACGCTCGCCGAGCTGGCCGCGGTCTGCGCGCGGCACGACGTGCTGTTCATCGCGGACGAGGTGATGACCGGCTGGGGCCGCACCGGCACATTGCTGGCGTGCGAGCAGGCGGGCGTCGTGCCCGACATCCTCTGCCTTTCCAAGGGGCTGACCGGCGGCGCGCTGCCGCTGGCGGTGACGATGGCGGCGGAGCGGATCTTCGAATCGCATTACTCGACCGATCGCACCAAGACCTTCTTCCATTCCTCCAGCTACACCGCCAACCCGATCGCCTGCGCCGCCGCCAACGCCAATCTGGCGATCTGGACGGAAGAGCCGGTGCTGGAGCGGATCTCCGCGCTGGGCACGATGCAGGCCGAGCGGCTGGCGGACATCAGCCTCCACCCCCGCGTCGAGGCCCCCCGCAGGATCGGCACGATCGCCGCGTTCGACATCGCCGCGCCCGAGGGCGGCTATCTGGCGGCGATCGGACCGAAGCTGACCGCCTTCTTCCGCGATCGCGGGCTGCTGCTGCGGCCGCTGGGCAGCACCGTCTACGTCATGCCGCCCTACTGCGTGACCGGCGATGAACTGGATCTCGTCTATTCGGCGATCGGCGAAGCGCTGGAGAGCCTGTTCGATGATCTCCAAACCGGTTCGCCCTGAGTAGCGGCCGAGCGAAGTCGAAGACGCGTATCGAAGGCCCAAATTCGGAGCCGGACCCTTCGATACCGGCCTTCGCCAAGCTCAGCTCCTGCCCAGGGCGAACGGGCATATGGATCAGGACAAGTCTTACGGCAGCACGGATTTCTGGATCGCACCGCACCCCCATGCTAGGGCGGCAGCCGGCCATTTCCGCCAGAAATTACAGGGATGTTGAACGATGCGTGCACTCCTGATCGCAAGCGCCTGCCTCGCCGCCGTCGCGGTTCCCGTCGTCGCGCAGCAGACGATGTCGGTTCCGGGCGCGAAGGATCCCAAGCGGGTCACCGCCGGCACCTATACCGTCGATTCCGGCCACACCCAGGTCGAGTGGCGCGTCAACCATCTCGGCTTCAATGACTATTTCGGCCTGTTCGGCAGCGCCACCGGCACGCTGGTGCTCGATCCGGCCAAGCCCGCCGCCTCTACCGTTTCGATCGAGATCCCGATCAACAAGGTGGCGACCAGCCATGACGGGCTCACCAAGCATCTGCTGGGTGCCGATTTCTTCGATGCCGAGAAATTCCCGACCGCGACCTTCAAATCGACCGCGGTCACCGTCCATGGCGAGCATGCCACCGTGGCAGGCAATCTGACGATCAAGGGCGTGACCAAGCCGGCCACGCTGGACGTGCAGTTCAGCGGCGCGGGCAAGATGCCTGAACAGATGGGCGGCAAGGAAGGCCTGGGCTTCCACGCCACCACCAAGATCAAGCGCAGCGATTTCGGCATCAGCTATGGCATCCCGATGGTGCCGGACGAGGTGCCGCTGCAGATCAGCGTGGCCTTCATGAAGCAGTGATTTCGGGCATCGGGCGGTAGACACGGCCCGCCGTTCCGGATTAAGGAGGCCGCGATGGCATTGTATCGCGGCCTCCTTCTGCTTCGACTTACGCGCCCTTAGGCGCGTGCGTTTCTGCGCGGCCTACGGGGCCGCGCCGCCGCCTAAGGGCTGATCCGAACCGACCGATCAACCGCCTGCCGCGGCGCGGGCGAAGCAGAACGAGACCTGAGCCATGTTGCGCGATCCTTCCGTCAAATACCGTCCCTTTCCGCAGGTCGATCTGCCCAACCGGCAATGGCCCGCGCGCACGATCACCAAGGCGCCGATCTGGCTTTCCACCGACATGCGCGACGGCAACCAGGCGCTGATCGACCCGATGGACAGCGAGAAGAAGACGCGCTTCTTCGACCTGCTGGTGAAGGTGGGCCTGAAGGAGATCGAGGTCGGCTTCCCCTCCGCCGGCGCCACCGAGTTCGATTTCATCTCCGGCCTCGTCCGCAACGATCGCATCCCCGAGGACGTGACGGTCCAGGTGCTGACCCAGTCGCGCGCCGACCTGATCGAGACCAGCTTCAAGAGCCTGGAAGGTGCGAAGACCGCGATCGTCCACCTCTACAACGCGGTCTCGCCGGCATGGCGCAACATCGTGTTCCGGATGAGCCGTCCCGAGATCCGCGACATCGCGGTGATGGGCGCCAAGCTGCTGCGGGACGAGGCGGCCAAGCGCCCCGGCACCGACTGGCGCTTCGAATATTCGCCCGAAACCTTCTCCACCGCCGAGCTGGATTTCAGCCTGGAGGTGTGCGCGGCGGTGATGGATATCCTGAAGCCCACCCCCGAAAAGCCGCTGATCCTGAACCTGCCGGCGACGGTGGAGGCGGCGACGCCCAACATCTATGCCGACCAGATCGAATGGATGCACCGCAACCTGCCCGACCGCGACAGCGTGCTGATCAGCCTGCACCCGCACAATGATCGCGGCACAGGCGTCGCCGCGGCGGAGCTGGGTCTGATGGCGGGCGCCGACCGCGTCGAAGGCTGCCTGTTCGGCAATGGCGAGCGCACCGGCAACGTCGATCTGGTGACGCTGGGGCTGAACCTCTACACGCAGGGCGTCGATCCGGAGCTGGACTTCTCGGACATCGACGAGGTCATCCGCACCGTCGAATATTGCAACGCGATCCCGGTCCACCCGCGCCACCCCTATGCCGGGGACCTGGTGTTCACCGCCTTTTCCGGCAGCCATCAGGACGCGATCAAGAAGGGCTTCGCGGCGCAGGAGCAGCGCAACGACGAATATTGGGAAGTCCCCTACCTGCCGATCGACCCGGCCGATCTGGGCCGCAGCTATGAGGCGGTGATCCGCGTCAATTCGCAGAGCGGCAAGGGTGGCGTCGCCTGGGTGCTGGAACAGGACAAGGGGCTGAAGCTGCCGAAGCGGCTGCAGGCCGATTTCAGCCGCCATGTGCAGGCGCTGGCCGATGAGACCAGCCGCGAACTGCATGCCGGCGACATCTGGCAGGCCTTCGCCAGCACCTACCGGCTGGAGGGCGAGCAGCGCTACACACTCGACGCTTATGACGAGACCCGCGCGCCCAATGGCGACCGCATCTTTTCCGGGCACATCAACGTCGATGGCCAGATGCGCTCGGTCAGCGGCCGCGGCAACGGCCTGATCTCCAGCGTCGTCGCGGCGCTGCGCGACCAGTGCGACATCGACCTCGACGTCGCCGACTATAGCGAGCATGCGATCGGCAAGGGCTCCAACGTGCAGGCGGCGGCCTATGTCGAATGCCGTACCGGCGAGGGCCGCACCGTCTGGGGCGTGGGGATCGACGAGGATGTCGCCACCGCCTCGGTCCGCGCGGTGCTGAGCGCGGCGAACGCGATCTGAGAATTCCTCCCCGGCCACGGGGAGGGGGACCGCCGGTGCAACCGGTGGTGGTGGGGCGCCGGCCGAGGGCCGGCCCACCGGAACAAGCCGCTGCGCGGCTGCCCCTCCACCATGCTGCGCATGGTCCCCCTCCCCGAGCAAAGCTCGGGGAGGAAAAGGAAATGCCCGCCATGCCACGATCCTGGCTGATCACCGGCTATGCCATGTCCGCGGTCGGCGCGATGCTGTTCGCGACCAAGGGCGTCGTCGTGAAGCTGACCTATGCGCATGATGTGAGCGTGCTCGCTCTGCTGGCGTTGCGGATGCTGCTCTCCACGCCGGTGTTCGTCGCGGTCGGCATCGTCGAGTGGCGACGGCGGCCGGTGCATGAGCGGCCGGGGGCGAAAGCGATCGCCGCCGCCGCCGCGGTCGGCATGATCGGCTATCACCTCTCGTCGTGGCTCGATTTCGAGGGGCTGGCGCGGCTCGACGCGCAGTCCGAACGGCTGATGCTGTTCACCTACCCCTTCCTCGTCATCCTGTTCGGCCGGCTGATCTTCAAGCGCCCCTTCGCGCCGCACGCGGTGCTGGGCGCGCTGATGAGCTATGCCGGCATCGCCGCGATGTTCGGCGGCGCACCCGCGCGGCTGACCGATAGTGCGCTGACCGGCGCCGCCTTCGTGCTGACCGCCGCGGTCAGCTTCGCGCTCTACCAGCTGTTCGCGCGCGAACTGATCGTGAAGTGCGGCGCCGCGCTGTTCACCGCCATCGCGATGAGCGCTGCGGGGCTCTCATTGCTCGCGCAATTCTTCCTGACGCACCCGGTGAGCGAACTTGCGGTCGAGGCGTCGGCCTGGCCGCTGATACTCACCCTGGCGCTGTTCGCCACCGTCGTCCCCGCCTTCCTGATGTCGGCGGGCACCGCGCGCATCGGCGCGCAGGCCAATGCGATCATCGCGACGTTGAGCCCGACGGTGACGATCCTGCTGGCGGTGATGCTGCTCGGCGAACCGTTCGGCTGGCCCGAGGCGCTGGGCACCGTGCTGGTGCTGAGCGGCGTCGGCCTGTTCATGCTGGTCGACGCGGCGCGAACGCGGCGTGCGGCGATCAGCGCGCCGCCATCGCCCGCGGCGCCACCGCCATCGCCCGGATCTTCGCCTCCGGCGCGTTGACGATCTGAAGCACGTAGCGGCCCGGCACGACATCGAACTCGACGATCTTCGCGATCCCCGAGCAATCCGGGCCATGGCCGTGCGCGACGGAGGCGACCGGCACCCAGCGCTTCGGCCCCGCGACCAGATCGACCCAGGCGCGCCCGTCGAGCGCGACCTTGAGCCGCCCGGCGCGCTCAACGCGGATCGCCATCAACCCGCCATGCGTGCCCGGCAGCACCGGCTTCGCCGGCGCGACGAGGAACGCCACCTTCTCGACCGGGTAGAGCGAGACGCGCGTGGCGAGCCCGCGCAGCAGGTGCGCGCGCGGATAATATTTGGTCATCGCGCGGTCGGTGGCGGGCGCCGTCCAGCCGACGAGGTCGTCGGGCAGCGGCGCAGGCTTTGCCGGGCAGGTCGGCGCCGCGGCCTCGGAGGCGGCAGGCGCCTCCTGCGCGTTCGCGGCAACGGGCATCGCCGCCGCCATCAGCATCATGCCGGACCAGAGCCGCAACCGATCGCCCATCGCTCGTCCCTTCTTACGCCACATGGCGCTGATATCACGCCACAGCACCTTCGCCACGGGCGATTTGGGTGCGCTTCACTTCCGGCCGAACAGCCTTTCGATATCGCCATGCGCCAGCTTCACCCAGGTCGGGCGGCCATGGTTGCACTGGCCGGAGCGGGGCGTGACTTCCATCTCGCGCAGCAGCGCATTCATCTCGGCGACCGACAGCACCCGCCCGGCGCGGACCGAGCCGTGGCAGGCCATCGTCGCGGCGACATGATCGAGCTTCTCACGCAACGAGAGCGCCTCGCCGAACGCGGCGAGTTCGTCGGCAAGGTCGGCGACCAGCCCTTTCACATCGCCCTGCCCCAGCATCGCCGGCGTCGCGCGCACCAGCATCGCCGCGGGGCCGAAACGCTCGAGCTCGAGCCCGAATTCGGCGAGTTCGGCGGCGCGCGCATCGAGCCGGTCGCACGCGGTTTCCTCCAGCTCGACGACCTCGGGGATCAGCAGCGCCTGTCGCGCCACGGCGCCCCCATCCATCGCGCGGCGCATCCGTTCGAGCACCAGCCGCTCATGCGCGGCGTGCTGGTCGACGATGACGAGGCCATCCTCGGCCTCCGCGACGATATAGGTCTTCGCCACTTGCCCGCGCGCGACGCCGAGCGGATGGTTGACCGTGGCGGGCAGTGGCGCAAACGCCGGTTCGGCGCGCGCCGCCGGCGGCGGCGCAGTGAAACCGGTGCGGCGTTCCCACAGCATGGCGGGCGCGCGCGGCGGCGGGGCGGCGGTGACCGGCGCGGCATAGACCAGGTCCGGCTGCACGATGGGTTCTTCCCGCCAGGCGGCAAGCGCGCTTTCCGCGGGGCGCTGCGCGCTGCGCTGCCCCTCCGCCTCCAGCGCGCGGCGCAGGCCGGATACGATCATGCCGCGCACGAGCTGCGGATCGCGGAAGCGCACCTCGGTCTTCGCGGGGTGGACGTTGACGTCGACCTCCTCGGTCGGCAGCTCGAGGAACAGCGCGACGACGGCATGGCGATCGCGCGCGAGCATGTCGGCATAGGCACCGCGCACCGCGCCGGCGAGAAGCCGGTCCTTCACCGGGCGGCCGTTCACGAACAGATATTGATGGTCGGCGACGCCGCGGTTGAAGGTGGGCAGCCCGGCGATGCCGCCCAGCCGCACGCCCTCGCGCGCCAGATCCACCGCCACGCTGTTTTCCCGGAGCGCCCGGTCGGTCAGCGCCGCCACCCGCTGCGGCGCATCCTGCCCCGCCTGGACCGACAGCGCGACGCGCCCCTCATGCTCCAATGTGAAGCCGACGTCGGACCGCGACATCGCCAGCCGACGGATCACGTCGACGCAGGCGGCGAACTCCGCGCGCGCCGAGCGCAGGAATTTGCGCCGCGCCGGCACCCGCTCGAAGAGAGATTCGACGCGGACGCGCGTGCCGGGCGGCAGCGCCGCCGGGCCTTCCGAAACGACCGCGCCGTTGTCGACCACGCGGCTCCAGCCGTCGGCACCGCGCACGCGGCTTTCCAGGGTGAGCTTCGCGACGCTGGCGATCGAGGGCAAGGCCTCGCCGCGGAAGCCCAATGTCGTCACCGCCTCGATCGCCTCGTCGGGCAGCTTGGAGGTGGCGTGGCGTTCGAGCGCGAGCGCCATATCGTCCGGCCGCATGCCGCAGCCGTCGTCGCTCACTTCGATGAGATCGGTGCCGCCCGCGGCCAGCTTGATCGCGATCCGGAGCGCCCCGGCGTCGATCGCGTTCTCGACCAATTCCTTCAACGCACTGGCCGGTCTCTCGACCACTTCACCGGCAGCGATACGGTTGACAAGATGCTCTGGCAGGCGGCGTATTGACATGGCGGTTGGTCTAGCCCAAGCGGCCCCATCCTGCGACCCGGTGCGACACAAAAATCAGGGCATCCTCATCCTCGATCGGCGGCGTATCGGGCACATCACGGGCGCACACAAGAAGGTTGGAAACGGATAGACGATGGTCATCTCGCATTGGTTCAAGTTCATGTCGCACGACATGGCGATCGATCTGGGGACGGCGAACACGGTGGTCTATCTGCGCGGACGCGGAATCGTCCTCAATGAGCCGTCGGTGGTCGCGATCGAAACCTTGAACGGCGTCAAGAAGGTGAAGGCGGTCGGTGACGACGCCAAGCTGATGATGGGCAAGACGCCCGGCACGATCGAGGCGATCCGCCCGTTGCGTGACGGCGTGATCGCCGACATCGACGTGGCCGAGCAGATGATCAAGCACTTCATTCACAAGGTGCACGGCCGCCGCCGCTTCAGCTGGCCCGAGATCGTGATCTGCGTGCCGAGCGGCTCGACCTCGGTCGAGCGCCGCGCCATCCGCGACGCTGCGCAGAATGCCGGCGCCTCCAAGGTGTGGCTGATCGAGGAACCGATGGCGGCCGCGATCGGTGCCGACATGCCGGTGACCGAGCCGATCGGCTCGATGGTCGTCGACATCGGCGGCGGCACCACCGAAGTCGCGGTACTCTCGCTGCGCGGCCTCGCCTACACCACCTCGGTGCGCGTGGGCGGCGACAAGATGGACGAGGCGATCGTCTCCTACGTCCGCCGCAACCACAACCTGCTGATCGGCGAAGCCACGGCCGAACGCATCAAGCAGGAAGTGGGCGTCGCCAAGCCGCCGATCGACGGCGTCGGCACGACCATCCAGATCAAGGGGCGTGACCTCGTCAACGGCGTACCCAAGGAGATCCAGGTCAATCAGGGCCAGATCGCCGAGGCGCTGGCCGAGCCGGTCGGCACGATCGTCGAGGGCGTGCGCATGGCGCTGGAGAACACCGCGCCGGAGCTGGCCGCCGACATCGTCGACCAGGGCATCGTCCTGACCGGCGGCGGCGCGCTGCTGCAGGGGCTGGACGAGGTGCTGCGCGACGAGACCGGCCTGCCGGTGACGGTGGCGGACGATCCGCTGACCTGCGTTGCACTGGGCACCGGCCGGGCGCTGGAAGACCCGGTCTTCCGCGGCGTGCTCATCACCGCCTGAGGGAGCGCGCAGGATGGCGCTCGGAACCACGCGCCAGCCCGGCTATTCGCGCCGCCTGCGCTATTCGCTGTTCGCCGCCTATGTGGCGGCGGTGGCGGGCTTCGTGGCGGGTCTGCTGCTGTTCGTCGTCTCGATCATCGACCCGACCGGCTTCGGCGCGATTCGCGGCGCCGCTGGGGACGTCACCGCGCCGGTTTCCGCCGGCGGCCGTTCGGTCATCCGCTGGTTCGGATCGGTGGGCGATGCGGTGGGCAATTACATCAACGCCGGCGCGCAGAACCGCCGGCTGAACGAGGAAGTCGCCACCAGCCGCCCCAAGCTGATCGAGGCCAAGGCGCTGGCGCAGGAGAATGAACGGCTGCGCCGGCTGCTCAAGCTGGTCGATCGCGATCCCGGCGCCATCGCCACCGCGCGCATCGTCAGTTCCAGCGCCACCAGCACGCACCGCCATGCCATCCTGACCGCGGGCCGTTCCAACGGCGTGCGCGCCGGGCTGCCGGTGCGGTCGAGCGAGGGGCTGGTCGGCCGCATCGTCGAGACCGGCCTGTTCTCGTCGCGCGCGATGCTGATCCTCGATCCCGCAAGCGTGGTGCCGGTGCGCCGGCTGACCGACGGCATGCCCGCGATCGCGACCGGCCGCGGTGACGGCACGCTCGACATCCGGCCGCTCGCCGCCGCGCGCAACCCCTTCTCGGCGAAGGATATCTTCGTCACGTCGGGAGTCGGGGGAATCTATCGCCCCGGCATTCCGGTGGCGATCGCGATCCGCGTCGACAGCGAGGGCGCGATCGGGCGCCCCTTCGCCGACCCCGACCGCATCGACCTGGCGGTCATTCAGGACGTCTACGTGCCGCTCGAGGTGACGCCGCCACCCGCGGTCTCGGTCGATGGCGACTGACGCGCGATGACGATGCCGACCGCCCGCCGATGATCCATCCCCTCCGGGCCCGCCTCACGCCGACGCTCTCGGTGCTCGCCGGCAGCCTCATCACGATCGCCCCGATCGTGGCGGACGCGCCGGTGCTGCCGCCGTTCGGGCTGCTGATGCTGATCGCCTGGCGGCTGCTGCGCCCCGATTACTGGCCGATCTGGGCGGCAGCGCCCTTCGGGCTGTTCGACGATCTGCTCAGCGGCCAGCCGCCGGGCAGCGGCGTGCTGCTGTGGAGTCTCATCTTTATCGCCGTCGAGGCGGTGGACAGGTGGCTCGTCTGGCGCGATTATTGGCAGGACTGGCTGATCGCCGCCGCCGCCATCGCCTTCGCGCTGTTCGGCGGGCTGATGCTGGTCCTGTTCTCCGGGGGCGGAGGCCATGCGCTGCTGATCGTTCCTCAATTCGTGATGTCGATCCTGTTCTACCCCCTCGCCGCGCGCACCGCCGCGGCGCTCGATCGCTGGCGCCTCAGCGACCGATGAACAACCGCCGCAAGATCGTCACCGAAGCCTCGCAAAGCTTCACCCTCAGCCGCCGCGCGCTGTTCATCGGCGGCGTGCAGGCGGCGTTCGGGGCGGTGCTTGCCGGCCGGATGGGGTGGCTCTCGATCGCCGAGAACGAGCGCTACAAGCTGCTCGCCGAGAGCAACCGCGTGAACCTGACCTTGATCCCGCCGCGCCGCGGCTGGATCGTCGACCGCAGCGGCCGCCCGATCGCGGACAACCGCACCGACTTCCGCGTCGACGTGATTCCCGACCGCCTGCGCGACGTCGAGGCGACGATCGAGACGCTGCAGCGGCTGATCGGCTTCGACGACGACGAGCATCGGCGCATCCTCGACGAGATCAAGCACAGCCCCGGCTTCCGCCCGGTGGAGGTCGCCGCGAGCCTCGACTATCAGCATTTCGCCGCGATCAGCGTGCGCCTGCCCGACCTGCCCGGCGTGGCGCCGACACGCGGCTTCACCCGGAACTATCCGACCGGCGCGGCGGTGGCGCACCTGATCGGCTATGTCGGCGGCGCCTCTGCCGAGGAGTATAAGGAAACCCGCGACCCGCTGCTCGTCACCCCCGGTTTCAAGGTGGGCAAGGACGGGCTGGAAAAGACGATGGACGCGATGCTGCGCGGCAAGCCCGGCGCCAAGCGCACCGAGGTGACGGCGCGCGGCAAGCTGGTGCGCGAACTCACGACGCGGCCGGACGTGACCGGCGATACGCTGCGGCTGACGATCGACGCCGGGCTGCAGCACTATGCAGCGCGGCGGATCGGCCCCGAATCCGCCTCCGTCGTGGTGATCGACACGCTGACCGGGGCGATCCTGGCGCTGGCATCGATGCCGGCCTATGATCCCAACAGCTTCTCCGACGGCATCGGCCACAACGAATGGGCGATGCTGCGCGAGGACGATCATATCCCGCTGCTCAACAAGTCGCTGCAGGGGCTGTATCCGCCCGGATCCACCTTCAAGCCGGTCTCGGCGACCGCGCTGCAGGCGGCCGGGATCAAGCCCGACGAGATCGTCCATTGCAACGGCGGCTACCAGCTGGGCAATCGCCGCTTCGCCTGCCTCGGCCGCCACGGGCCGATGGACATGTATCGGGCGCTGGCGCGCAGCTGCAACACCTACTTCTACACGATGGGCCACCGCATCGGCATCGAGAAGATCGCGGACGCCGCGCGCACATTGGGGCTGGGCCAGGAATATCCGCTGCCGGTACCGTCGCAGCGCTACGGCACCGTGCCGGACCCCACGTGGAAAGAGCGCAAATACGACCAGAAGTGGAGCCAGTCGGACACGCTGAACACGTCGATCGGCCAAGGGTATCTGCAGGTGAGCCCGTTGCAGCTGGCGGTGATGGCCTCGCGCGTCGCCTCCGGCCGCAACCTGATGCCGACGCTGATCGCGAGCCAGATCAAGCGCGCGGACGCGCTGCCGATCCCCCCCGAGCATCTCGCCGCGATCCGCCAGGGGATGGATATGGTGGTGAACGGCGGCGGCACCGCCGGGCGCAGCCGGCTGCCGCTGGAGGGCATCCGCATGGGCGGCAAGACCGGCACCGCGCAGGTGCGCCGCATCGCCGGCAACTTCCGCGGCGGCTCCAACGTGCCGTGGAAGTATCGCGACCATGCGCTGTTCGTCGGCTTCGCGCCGGTCGACGACCCGCGCTATGCGGTGTCGGTGGTGGTCGAGCACGGCCTCCACGGCTCCAGCGCCGCAGCGCCGATCGCACGCGACGTCATCACCTATCTCTACGATCCGGTGAAGGCGATGGCCGCGCTCGACACGTTCGAAAAGGGCTGGGGCGGCAATATCGAGCAGCGCATGGCGGCGAAGGCCGCCGCGTGGAAGGCGGCGCGCAGCGGCACCCCGCCCCCCGCGCCCGAGGCGCAGGGCAATGCCAGCGCCGCCAACGCCTCGGCCACCGCGCCCGGGCCGGCCCCCTCTCCCACGCCCGCCGCGAGCCCGGCTCCGGCGACCGCCCGACCAGCGCCGGCGGCGGAACTCGAGATCGACGAATGACGCCGCGCAGCCTCGTCCCCGCTTTCCTCGCCGAACTGCCGTGGCGGATCATCATGCTGGTCCTGGCGATCAGCGGGTTCGGCCTGATCGTGCTCTATTCGGCGGCCGGCGGCAGCCTCACCCCCTGGGCCGCCTCGCAGGGGATCAAGCTGATCGCCTTCCTGGGCATGGCGCTGGCGCTGTCGCGCGTGCCGGAGGATTGGTGGCGCAACGCCGCCTTCCCCGCCTATACCCTCATCATCCTCGGCCTGCTGGCGGTGGAGGTGTTCGGCTTCGTCGGCGGCGGCAGCCAGCGCTGGCTGGACCTCGGCTTCATCCGCCTGCAACCCTCCGAATTCATGAAGCTGGCGATCATCCTGACGCTGGCGCGCTTCTATGAGTTGCTGCCCGCCGGCGAGATTCGAAGCTGGACGGCGATCTGGCCGGGGCTGGCGGCGATCGGCGTGCCGGCGGCGCTGGTGATGCTTCAGCCCGACCTCGGCACCGCTTTGATGATCACCGCGGGCGGCATCACCGTGATGTTCCTCGCCGGGCTGCCGCTCAGGCTGTTCCTGGGGGGCGCGGGCGCGCTGGTGGTGATTGCCCCGCTCGCCTTCTTCTTCGCGCTGCACGACTATCAGCGCAACCGCGTGCTGATCTTCATGAACCCGGAGAGCGATCCGCTGGGCACCGGCTACCATATCAGCCAGTCCAAGATCGCGATCGGATCGGGCGGCATCTTCGGCAAAGGCTTCCTTAACGGCACCCAGAGCCACCTCGATTACCTGCCCGAGGGCCATACCGACTTCGTGTTCGCGACGATGGCGGAGGAATGGGGGCTGATGGGCGGCTGTGCGCTGATCCTGGGCTTCGTCCTGCTCACGCGCTGGGGCATCAACATCTCGCTGCGTGCGCAATCGCGCTTCGCCCGGCTGACCGCGGCGGGGCTTTCGGCGACGATCTTCTTCTATGTGGCGATCAACCTGTCGATGGTGATGGGGCTCGCGCCGGTGGTCGGCATCCCGCTGCCGCTGGTCTCGTTCGGCGGTTCCGCGATGCTCACGGTGATGCTGTGCATCGGCATCCTGATGTCGCTCGACCGCGCCAGCCGCAAGACCACGGGCTTCGGCTGACATGAATCGCAGATAGAGGTTTACAGCGCCGCGAATCCCATGTTAGGGGCCGCGCCCTGCCAGCGAGCGGAGGGAACCGCCTCCACTCGCGACTATGTGGACGCATAGCTCAGTTGGTAGAGCAGCTGACTCTTAATCAGCGGGTCCTTGGTTCGAGCCCAAGTGCGTCCACCAGGTCCTTCCCACCAAGGAAGGCCTGCAACACGGCAGATCGCTTCGGGACCGCAGACCTGCGCTGCTGATAACGAAATGGACGCATAGCTCAGTTGGTAGAGCAGCTGACTCTTAATCAGCGGGTCCTTGGTTCGAGCCCAAGTGCGTCCACCATCGGTTTTCTGCGGGTTTGAGCCCCACAGGTTGGCCTACGCCGGCACAACGAATTTGATCTCAGCAATCACCGGGTAAGCACTGCGCGCAAAATGGGTGCGAGCGCAGCGTTTGAACCCTGCTCTTGATGCTCATCGACTTCTGCGATCCAGCCGGGATGCTTCGGCAATCACATGGACGCTTAGGCAAGCACGGGGGCGCGTAGGGGCGCTACGCGATTCGCATCCTGGCCCGCACCGCATGGTCATCGGTTTTCGTCCCTGTACGCGTCGTAACAAAAGGCGTGATCATCATCGTCGCCGAACAGCCTGTCCTCTTCAAAGCGCGCCTCTAGAAAGCCAGGCGAGATCCGTTGCTCAAGCTCTGATTGGCGGGCAACGATCCATTCGAGAAACGTGGCAAACCGGGGATGGCCCTCAGCGCCTCGGTCCGGCGCCCACGTGGGCAGGACGCGCTTCAGCCGCTCTATCTCTTCAAGATCGGCTGCAATCATCGCCAGAGCGGCCGACCGGCGCCCCTCGACGTGTTTCCGGCGGGCCTCCGCCTCACGGGCAACTCTGGCTTCTCGCTCATGGCGCTCGCGCTCCTCGGCCTCGCGCTGCCGCTTGGTCTTGGCTGCAGCGATAACAGCGATGCCGATCGCGATCTCGGAGGCCATCCGTTCCAAGCGCTGCGTGATGCCATCCCGGAAGGCGTGGCGCGGAGTGGTCAGCCCGAGATGCACCACCTCCAACTCCACAGACAACAATCCCGTATGTTCGTAGTCCCAATCAGCAAACTGGGGCTCGTCGCGGCTGGAGGCCTCCCAATGATCAAAAGCACTTCCCCGGCCGTTCCATTTTTTCCAAGCCGCTTCCGACTGGGCTTGCCACGCCGCTTTCGCCGCCCGCTCTTCCGCCGTGAGGGCGTGCTTCGTCCGCTTGAATTTCTCCAGGATCGAGAACGCGACACAGCCGGCATCGGATTTGAATTGAGCGCTCCCTTCGCGAGCCACGAGGGCGAAACCCTGCGCCGCGGCTGCCGATGCCAACTCGCCCAGAATGTCGCCGAGGCGCGCGATCGAGGATGGAGACACCTGGCAGGCAATCACCCCCCTGCCTTCCGTAGCAACCAAGCCGTTCGGCCGGGGGATCGCTTTTTTTAGCTCGGCGACGGTTCGCTCAATCAACGGCTTCGCTGTATCCGCCTCGGTGCGGCGTGCGCCCACCTGCCGCGCTTTTGCCCGCGTGCTCTCTACCAGTTCGTTTTCCGGTTCGCGTTCGCGGATGACGATCTTCGAAGGCTTGCCGCTCGGAGGAAGCGGCGTCACGGCAACGGGTTTCCCCGCCGCCTTCTTGGCCCACCAGCCCAGCGGAGGCCTTGGAACGTCGTGCTTCTTACAGACCTTGTGAAGCGCAACGTCGGAGCGGCCGAACTCCTTGGCAAGCTCGGTCATCGGCTTCGACCACACCATCTCGTGGAACTGCTCTCGGCTGAATATCCGCGGCATGTGGGCCTCCGCTAATTGCTCCAAACAGTATCCGGGCGCCGTGCCATTAGTGCCATTAGCGCCAAAAGGACCGGACGACGGGTAACCGCTGTTAGCGCCTGGTGCTGCGGGGCTTTGGCCTCTTCACCCTGGCCGCCTCTTCGCGCCTCGCCATCTCTGCGATCGAGCGAGACTCTGCCGGCATTGAAGCAGGCCTCGGCTGATGAAGCGGAGAGCTCGCAGGAGGCGCCTCATTCATTAAAGCAGGACACGTTTGCGATCCGTTTGGCTGCCGAGCAGTTCAGCGCCATCTCCTCGCCCTTGAAATTGAAGATCCGATAGGTGTCCCCGTCCGCACATACGGCGAGAACCTCATTCCCGACCTCTTCAGCGGATTTGACATCGGTGCATTTGTGGCCGGCGTGAGCAAGCGCCGCCTTGGCGCGCGCAATTGCGGCAGAGTCCGAGATGGTCGGCACCGCGGGAACTTTGCGTTGATCGGGCTTGGTCTGAGCAGGCCGGGTTTGAGCGGTTTCGTTCTGAATGACGCGTTCGGCGGCTTCATTACGTGGCTCAGGCTGCGGCGCAACACCGCAACCACCGGCGACAGCCACCATCGGCAAAGTGATCAGCGCGAGCGCTTTCATCGCTCGCATCCTACACCATCCCCGTCTCGATCGAGATGCGCGCCATACCCCGGATCACCGCGCCGCACGGGCGCAGCGCCTGCCGCGCGCGCTGCGGAGCAGTTGGCGAACGCGCGCCCACCGCTGGACGGTGTCCCGCCGTGGGCGCCGAGCAGCGTCTGCGGCCGTGCTGATGAGCCACCTCCGCGGTGACAATGATAGCCGCCGTTCTTCCGGTCGCTGTGACAGCCCTCGGCGTTAAGCCCGCCGCCATGGCCCAGTGCCGGCGCGCCAGTTGCGGCAGCGGCAGCCGCAACGAACATCAAAAATTTCATGTGAGGCCCTCCCCCGCGGCAAATTTATCTGTCGTTCGACGCGAGTCGAATCGCATTCACTCCGTTTTGGCGTGATCTATATGGGCGAAGCGCCAAAGTGCTCAGCTCAGCGGAGAAGGGCGGCTGCCGATGTCCGTGCCAATATGGCCTTTAGCGCCAATAGCCCACCGTCCCAGATGGACAAACGACGTGCGCGGCATCCGATCCCTCGATAGGCTTGCCGCAAATCGGAACCCAGCGGGACAGCCTTCATGAACAGTGTTGATAAGATCTATTCGAAGATGGAGCGCGCCCTACGAAACCGAACCGGCGCCAAGTTCACCTTGGACGAGCTGCTCGTGATGGCTGATCTGGGGATCTTGGAGAAGGTACTGATAGCATCAGCTCAGGCGCTCGTTGCAGATTGCCGGGCGAGCCGCGATGCCAAAGCCGGGGAGAACGCGCGCCCTGTCCAGCCGAATGCCGGTTGATCCCACAGCGGAACGGACCAAGGCAGCTGGGGCGCTACCGGACAAGCTGCCGTGGCCAACTACACAGCTAAGCGGCTATCTGGCGTGTGCATTTTGCACCTCCGGAACATTGCACATTGCGGGTGATTAGCTTTCCAGCCGCGGCGCCGACCCGTGTCGCGGTGTGCGGCAGAAACTTGGGCGGCGGGGCTCCGGCTCCGCCGCCTTTTTCGTTTCGCATCCGTGATAGCGGTCACGCGCGTGCGCTACTTGCGCAGGTAGGTCGCCGGCAGCCGTCTTCTTTGAGCAGAGGCGGTTAGGCTCGGCGGCGCTCCCACGGCGTCGCCGGGCCGCCCCAGCGCGCCCCGATCCCGAGCGGCGCGCTCAGTTATCACAGCGTTAATCTTTGCTTCGTTACAACCATATCTGTCCGGCGCCGGTTCTGGTCTGGCGTCGGATCTGTCGGGGGTCTTATCGCAACCGACTGGCGGCGGAGTTCCCCACACTCCGCCGCCGTTTTCATCGATCTGGGATCAGTTGGCGAGACCAGGGCGAGGAACATTGCGCCCGCCAGATCATTGATTGCTTGTCCGCAGCGCGCCTTTTGCCCCCCCCCCCGCTTCGCGCAGCGGATGTCATTCGACGCTCGGCGACGGGGCCTCGGCCTCGTCGCCCTTTTATTTGGCGGGGAACGCGCGCAGCTCAGAAGCTTTCGAGCGGTCGGAACCAAAATAGGTTACACGCTCAACGTTCCGTTTGAGCTTGCTCGCGGGCCGGCTCGGCGGTGTTGTGGGGATGCCGTCGAGCCGCACCTGCGGGAGGTGACCGAGGCGGCTGGTGCGGGAGGCCCATCCCTATGCTTTGCAGCAACGATTTCAGGGATAGCAGGAATCGCAAATGCGATGGGTCGAGTTTGACCATCGACTCGGAAGGGCTATATTCCAGATACTCCCTCGGGATGAGCCCTCCACCTATGGTGAAGGGAGCCGCGTCCGAGCGGTGATTGGCGGCGCCAATCTAATCCCGAGGGACGCCCCTCTGCCGTAGTTGGCGATTCCAGATCGTGAATTTCCCCGTGCGCGCGGTGTCGCGGTCTAGGTGCTTTATGCCTGCTTTGCGCATCACGTGGCGGGCTAGTTCGAGCTTGTGTGGTGAGGCATCAGGTTGAGCGAAGTGCTGGTTTTTGCCAAACGCCACGCTGCCGAGGAGGATGTCCACTAGCTGGAGCAGAGGAGTCTTGGCAGAATCTCTGAACTGGCAACGGCGGAATGGCCAGTCTCTACTGTCTTGGTCCTTACGACGGCCATGGTTCAATATATCGCGAAGGTCATCTGGTCGCTGGCTTGTGTTCCGATAGTCGGGGTAGAGGTGAAATATCGCTGTCGGGTATAGCTTCGCGAACTTGGTTGCCAGTTGGTAGATCTCCTTGTTGAACCCGATTTCTTTAGAGCCTGCGTTGTAGCGGACATGATCAAGCAACGCCGTGTCTACTACGAGGCTATGAAAGTGACACCGCTTAAATTCTGCTGCATCAAAGAATGCATCAGCGACACGTTTGTAGGCGGCCAACTTGCTGCGCGATACCTTGCCCCACTTCATCTCTCCGAACGGAAGCTCCGGTAGCCTCGCCTCGGCGATACGCGCCTCTGCCGCCGCGAGTTGCCGCTTTGGGATGATCACGCCCCCAAGAAGCAAAAACCGGTTCTTAGTCTGGCTGCTCTCGTCAATGTAGATCTCGCTGATCTCTTCCTGAGTCCGCGGGGTCCGCCAGTCTTCTTCATCCCACTGCATAAGCAATGCTAAACGACGTTCGGGGCGAGCGCCAAGCGGCAACTCTGCCGCACACAGTGATTAGACCGCCGGCGCATCCCTGATCGCGCGCACCTTCACCGCCACGGCGCGCCAGGTCACCAGCCCGGCTTCGTCGGCAAGCTGGTCAAGCCGGGTTAGCAGCCTCGCAATCCGCGCGTCGCAGTCCTTCATCACGACCATCTTCGCGGCGATTGCTGCGGTCTCACGCTCGGTTAGAGGGACGGCGGGGATCGGTCCATCAAGGCGGTCGATCATACGGCAGGCGCATCCTTGATCGCTTGCACCTTCATAGCAATGGCATGCCACGTCGCAACGCCGTCCGCGTCGTCGAGCAATGCCAACAGCCCCATGCGCTCGGCAATGAACTGGTCGCAGTCGCAGCGCTGAACCATCAGGCTCGCTACCGCCAGGATCTCCCAATCGGTGAGAGGCGTCGGCGGGAGCGGGTCGATCGGATCAAGCATCGCCCGACCCTATGCGCCGATATTGGCCCGGGAGCATTATAAAGCGTCAAGGGCGTGCGGGTAGGCGGCGCCTCTCATGCGCCGCCATCCCCTAACCCTCGCCGTCGTCGACCCGGCGGGGCTGACGGCAGCTTACACCGGTTGGCTGCCGTCACCAGATGATTCGCAGATCGATTAAGACGCGTATGAAGGCGAAGCACGGCCATTAATGATCGTCGCGGCGCGCCGTGCCTCGTGCTTGTCGCGGTAGATGATAGGCACCCAAGATCCCGTTCGCAGCGAGACGACACCCCATTGACCTTTCAGATCTGGCTCCGGGCGCTCCTGGGCGGCCCACTCATCCCCTTGCATCGTCATGCCGTAGCATGAGCATCTAAAAGGGTCACCTAACTCGGGTCGTACATTCTGCCGCCTCCGCGATCGGCCGCCCGAAATACCGACGCAGCGCGGCCAGTTCGTCGCCCGGCAGCCGGTCCAGCGTGCCGCGGCGCGCTCGATCGGCGAGGTATCCGGCTGGCCGCCTCAGCATGCGCGAGAGGTCAGCATAGGTTTCGCCTTCGGCCTCGATCAGCTCGGCGAGCGGAGCCGGGATGATCAGTTCAGGTGCTTTTCTTGCAGCGCGATCAAGTCGCCCAGAAAGCTCGCGGCGGCTAACCACATCGCCGCATCGCGGGCGTTGCCCTGATCTATCTCGTCGTTCGCCATCGTTGCCAATGTCTGTTCCGCATGATCGCCGTGTCGGGCGAGCATCCCTGCAGCCAGCAACCAAATCTCTTGCTCGCTGCGTCCGCTGATCTCGATCAGTTCTTCGCGCGTTTTCATCAGGCACCCTGCCGTGAAGTCCGCTCAATAGCATAGCCATTCGATCTCCGCGGCATCAAGCGGCTCGAACATGTCTGCCTGGGCGCCGACCCTAGACTAACGATGGCGCGCGGCGGTGGGAGTTTACGACGCGCTACCAAACTAGTGATCGTTGCTGGCCGTCGCAGCGTCGATCATCTTCTGCCAGATCCGAAGTGCCTCGGGAGTTCCGCCGGCACTCGCGAGCATTGCTTGAGACGGGCTGCGAAGCGTGAGCAGTGCCGCCCGCATCGCGGGCGTTGTATCTCGGACGTGAAGGCCGCGTTCGCCTATAATCCCTTCCTCCAACAGATATTCGATGAGTGCTGTTGAGGCGCGTTCGAGCGGCGTCGTGTCCTGCATCGAGTTCTCCGGTTCGCCGCCAGCACGGCGATGACATGTTGGCTGCTAATTCAGAAGGCCGGCTAAAGCTGCCCCTCCCGTGCCTACAAGGCCGCGAAACGCCCACGTGGAAACCTGAAGCACCCAATCAGCTTTCTCATGAATGTCCTTAGCGCCTGAGACTATCCCGTCCATGCGCTTGAAGAAGCCCCCAATTTTCATCAACACGGCCTCCGCATCGGGATTTGAGAGCGTGGGAGTCACCTTCTCAAGCACAAGATACGCAGCGATTACCTCTCTGAGCGATGCAGCGGCGTAATCCCAGCCGAACCAATGGATATGGCGCAGGCGGAACTCAAACCGCTCTAATCCATCAATGAGGCTGCCCCGAATGAAGTCACGATCTTTCAGCTGGATACCCCGAAGCCAACCTAGGAGCGTGCCGAGCAGTTCTAGAAGCTCATTCTGTTCAGCGTCATTTGGCATGTCATATGAATAGTTTGCACCAACGAAGGCGGAGAGCAGGGCCAATTGAGGACTCGCCGCTCGCAGCGTAGGCGCTCCGCGCTCTTTCCAAATTGTACTCAATGACGGACCGGTTATCGCTGATCGAATGTCTGAGAACGTTTTCCTGGCTGCCGCCAAAGAATGATCGTTTGCTCCCGCAGCAATCATCATCCTTTCTATTTCAGACGTGCGCTCGATGACCGCGCCAATAATCGCGTGAAACTCAGCCGACCAGGGTTCGACCCCGAAAACTGTGCCGATGACTACGCTGCCGCGTTCGCTCGCATCCTTCGCCAATCGGCGGCATAGCAAATCAAGCTCCTGCGCTGGGTCTGTCCGAATCGGCATTGTCCCTCCTTAAGAGGAGGTTGCCTACCGTAGCATCGGGCTCCATCCTAGCGGCCAAACTCTAGCCACATGAAATATGCCGATTGTGATGTCGCCGAGTATGATCACATGCGAAATTGTATCGTTTACCCAACCCTATTGATCGTGGCGGCAAGCACGCTCGCCGGCTGCGACAAGAGCGCGCGGACAGCAACCGATGCCGATGGCCCCACTCCGTTTGGAATGGCGGACCAGCACCCCCCCGAAGATGAGCGGTACGCTCGCGACTTGCACTCGGAGGACATCGATACCAGCGGCACGCGGGGCGGTCGAACCTACGCCAAGTTTGATGCTCTGCGCGATCGGGAAGCGCTGGACGCATTCGAGGGCTTCGGATGCCTCGGAAGCTGTGAGGGGCATAAGGCCGGCTTCAACTGGGCGGATGCGAACGCCAACGATCTCGATGAATGCCGCGGCAAGAGCTGGTCGTTCACTGAGGGGTGCGCCGCGTCCGTCCTGAAAAGATCGGAAGCGGATGCCACGGCAGCCTCGCCGGGCGAAGAGATAGGTCTCTTCTAGATCGCGGTCAACGACATGGAAACGCACGCTTTAGCGCATCCCGGACTAGGACGCTCGGGTTCCGGTCCCACCGCTCAGGGTGGTCAAGTATCTCCTTCCGCCCGATCGCGACCGCCTGCATCGTGGTGGACGCCGCGCTAGGGCAAATCAAACCATTCAAGGAGAGCGCGTCATAAACACCGATGATGTAGCCGGAGCAAAAATCAGCCTCAAGCGGATCGAGCTTGGTGCCTTCGCAACTGCCCGCAAGGAAACTGGCAGTCACGGTGCTTGCATAAAACGATCTTGCCGGCTTCGGTTGAGCAAGAACGCCGCCGCCGAGCGGCAGCATGACAGCAAAGACAGCTAGCAATCCGGTTCGCATGGTCGCCCCTCAGTAAGCGGCGACCATAGCTTAACGCCCCGTGTGAGGAAGCAACCTCAGTCGATTGAGAACCCCGGCGGCGGGGGTGGCAAATCGTCCCTGCGCGTGCGGCGGCGGCGCCGCGGCTGATCCAGATCGAAGCCCGGCGGCGGCGGAGGAAGCGCAGGCGCCGAGGGATGGGCGGCCTGTCTGCCTGTTGCGTCGATGATGTTCCGGCTGGGCGCCTCGTCCGACAGGTTCAGAACGCCGCCATCTACGACCATCCGCTGCAAGATCCGGTCGCGGGCATCCTCTCGCGCCTCACGCTTGATGCGGTCCACCACCTTCACCTTGCCCTGATCCGAGAGCGTGCGCCACGAAGGAGATGCCATTGCAGCGCGTACCCCCCGTTCGATCTTCTGGCCCGCCATCCGGGTCATCTCGGAATAGTGCTGTGGGGTCAGTTGCACCCCCTTGATGCGGCGAGGCATCTTCCCGAAGCGGGCATTGATGTCGAGCATCTCCCGAACGAGCGGATCATTCCGAGCGGCCTTCGTCGCGATCGGTGAAAGGAAGTCGGGACCAACGCCCCCTTCCCGCTCCACCGGCCTGCCGAACACATCCCGCCGCGCCGGCAGGGTACTGGACAGGCCCGGAATGCGCGCCTTGATGTAATCCAGCGGAGTGCGCGTATCTCGCTGCACGGGGTCGATCGTCCGTGTCCCGGCCGCCACGATCGTCGGCACCGTCATCGAACCCGCGGTGCGCCCGATGTAGGAGGGCAGGAACCGCTGCGGATCGTCCATTGCCTTCGCGAAGTCCGACGCGCCGCTAAGCCATGTCTTGTCCGCGAGGTTCTGCATGATCGAGGCGATGAGCAGGCCCGTTTCGTGTTCGGCCTGCCGGTCGGTCATGTGCGTGCGCTTCTCGTACAGGTCGGCCGCGACGCCGATCGTCATCGCAAACGGGTCCATGCGCTGATAGCTGTACCAGGTATCACCCACGCGGATGCTGAAGGGCTGCCAGCCGTCCGCCTTCATCAACTCCCGGGCGTTGGCGTCGAGCGGCCCGGCGCCGGTGATGTTGCCGCCGGCCGCAAGCGAGTAGATCCAAGAGGCAATGCCGGTGCCCATCGTCGCGCGGGCAAGCGCCAGATCGCGGCGGGCGCCGCCGGCCATGACCTCCGCCCGCCATTCCTTCATCAGCGGCGCGAACGGCGACCGCTCGCCCACATACTTGAAGATGTTGAGCGGGGTGCGGACAAACGGGATGACGAGCTTTGCCAGCGGCATCGCCTGGGTGAAGCGCGAGATGGATTGGCCCGCCGCCCCGAGCGGACGCTGGTAAGTCAGATACCGGGCATAATCGAGCGACGATCGCAGCATGTCGTCAGTCGGGTTCGCCATCAGATCGGCGGCTCGTGCCTTCATGGCATCGCCCTTCAACCCCTCTGCCTTCGCGCGGCGGATAGCGAGGCCGTTGGTCTCCATCTTGCGAGCCACCGACTTGAAGAACTCATCTTCCGCCGCCAGCAGCCGCGACGGCGTGCGGATGATCGAGCCCTTGATGCCGCTGATGGCGTGCTGCGTGCGAGCCTCCACCTTCGTCACAAGGTCGGGCACTTCGCCGGTTCGCAGCGTCCGCCCGAACGACACCAGCCCCTGCTTGGCGCCCTCGATCATGCCCACCACGCGCGGCCCTAGTTCTGAGGCAAGCACCCGGTCGGCAGATCCACGGCGAAGCTGGCCCAGCACCGACGCCGCTGCATATTCCGGGATCTGCGACAGAGAGGTGAGCGTGTTCGACAGCGAGTTGACGATGTGCGTCTGCGGGCTGGACAGCAGCGAGTTGTACCATAGCTCAACCAGCTTATCCTTCCATGTCGGCTTGAGCGCCTTGGTGGCGAATGAGTTGATGTCGCCCGGCGCCGCTCCCGCCCGGTGGAGATCGAGAATGCCCCGCGCGACCTCATCAAGCCGATCGGCACCGCCGACAGTCGAGCCAAGCTTGTTATCCAGCACCCGGCCATAGACCGCGGAGGCTTTCGCAAGCTGCTTGTATTGCGCCAGCGCCCGGCCCGCTTCCGCCGCCGCACCGGACACTTGCTCCTGAATGGCGGCATGGCGGAGAAGCGCCCGCTGGAAGGCGGCCAGATCGTCGCTGGAGCCGGTGCCGTCATAGCGGCGAGCCAGCGTCAGCATCTCATCCGAGGACTTCGCCAGCAGTTGCCGCGCAGCGAGCGCTTCCTCTGCATTGAGAGCCTGTCCCCGCCGCCGCTTCAGAAGATCGTCGACCGTCATTTTCAGTTCGCTGGCAAGAGCCTCCGTCTCTGCCTGGGTGATACGACCGCGGCGTGCGGCGTCGAAGCCACCGAAACGGTTCTCAGTGGTCTGCAGCAGCCGGCGGATGTCGCCGCGCGTCTCGATATTCTCCAGATTGATGTTGCCGACCTTGCCGCCCAGCTTCGGCAAATCCTCATAGGCGGTGACCGGCGGGGCATTGGCGTCCAGATCCTCCATGCCGATCGGGCGGCCCAGATCGTCGGCGAGCGGCACGCCATCCTGTCGCGCCGCCTCGACCGCGTAGCGCTGCGCCTGTGCGTTCTCGAACGCCGCCACCTCCGCCAGATCGTCGGGATGAAACGACCGGGCATTGCCGGCATGAGTGTTGCCCAGCGCTTCTAGAAACTCGTCGATCGTCGGCCGGCTGGTGTGGTTCGGGAAATAGCCCGCCTCCCACGCCCGCAGCGCGGCATCGTCGAGCGTCATGCCCTCATCGGCGACCAGCCGCCCGAGCCTGTTCTCTACCTGCCCGAACGGTAGCTTGCGGGGCGTGTTGTCGATGCCCATCGCTGACAGTTCGCCGCCCTGATCGCGCAGGCCGCCTTGTGTGCGGAGCCAGCCCACCAGATCGACCGGGCCACGATTGCGAACAGGGGCGCCGCCGGTGGGCGAAGGCAGTGCACGCGTCGAGAGAGCGTCGCGTTCGTTCGGCGCTGGCAGTAGTGGCCGCATGCGATCCGAAAGCGCTGCAGCTTCCTCCATCGTCTCCACGACATTGCTCGGGATCGGACGGACATCCCCGGGAAGCACTCCCCGCGCGATCGCGGCAAGTTCTTCGGGCGAGGCCTGTTCGCCCATCGGACGCGCCCGGCCGATCGGTGCATCAAGCATGTAGCCAGGCGGTGGCGGCGGCACGCTGCCAACGTCGATCCGATCGACGACGCGCCCCCCAGAGGCAGGCGCGGAGATCGAGGCGGGGCCGTCCGCCTCCATTGCCATGCGGCTCGCCGTGCGCCGCTGCGCGCCTGCCAGCAGATCGGCGGCAGCCGCATAGCCACCCCGGTCAACCGCGGCCATCAACTCAGGGACGGATGCGGATGCATCGGCTGGCAATCCCGCCCGAACATCGTCGAACAGCGCCACGCTGGGGTTGCGGTCATCGAGGAAGCGGATGCCGGTATAGCCCCGCTCTGCGAGGGCATCGGCAATCTCCGAGCGGATGCCGGCCGCGTCGCTCGCAGCCGCGCGTTTCGTCAGCGCCCAGAAGGAGCCGCTGGCAAGGTTGCTGTTCTCGCCGTTAGCGATGCGGGACAGATCACGCTTGGCGTCGTTGACGATGATCGAGGACATGCGGCCAGTCGCCGGCAGGTTCGCCAGCACCTCCAGCCCATCGGGCGATGTCAGATCGAGGATACGCGCGCTGTCCGGCACAGTCTGCGCCCTCACTGAACCCTCTCCAGCGGCAGCACGACGCCCGCCAGTGCCGGCCTCAGCATAGCGGAGCGCGTTAGGCACATCCTCCGCGTAGAACGTCATGCCGAGTTCGGACGGGTTCTCGGGCAGCCAGTCACCGACGCTGCCGTGATAGAGCGTCCGCTCGCCGGCATCGGCCACATCATCGGCAGCAGCGGCCGGCGGAGGCGCGTCCATCGTGAAGCCAGCAGGCGGGGGCGGAATGTCATCGAGCGCGGCGGGAGTAGGAAGCCCAGGCAGCGGCTGTGACCGTCCCGCGCTGCCACCCCTGAGATACTTCAGCACGGCCGGCGCTCGCTCGGCGCCGATGCCGACACCGAACCCTAGGGACGCGCCCAGAGCGCCGCCGAAGATCCCGCCTCCCAGCCGCTCGCCCGGCGTTTCACCAGCGCCCGCGCCATAGCCGGCGCCATAGGCGGCGCCCTCTCCCATCATGCGCCACGTGCCGGCCCGTCGACCGGCGGCGATAGCTGCATCGCGTCCAACCCCGGTGCGCATCGCTGTCCGCGCCGCGGTGCGTGTCGTGCCGCTCACCTTCGACGGGATGAGCAGACCGCCCGCAAGCTGGCCGCTGATTCGAGCGTAGGGGTTTACGCGCTCATCGCGTCGATCCGTCTCGCGCTGGGCTAGCAGGTTGTCCTTGAAGGTGCCGCCACTGGTCAGCGTGTCCATGCCTGCCGCGAACTCGTCGGCGAGGCTCAGAGACAGGATGTCGGCAGCACCCCGCCCGGCAGCGTCAACCGCCCCGATGAAGGTGTTGCGATCCCGATCCGGGTTCGGCCCTTCGCCTTCGACTGCAGCCGTAACGCGACCGCCGACATAGGGCGCCTCTTCCCCGAACACGCGCTGATATGCCCGACGATAGGGGTCGTTGTTGTTCAGCCGCGGATCGTCAGGAACGGTTCCGAACGCCGCAGCGAGCGCGGTCTCGCGGTTGTGGCGCTGGTACATCGCCCGGCTGGGGAAAACCCGATCGCCGAGCGTTACCGAGCCGTCAGCCTCGAACACCGGCTTTGCGGCTTCGTTGAGCCCTATGGCCTGATCGACAGCACCGGACGGCCCCGCCGTCGCGAGGTCGCGCATGGTGATCGGGGTATCGCCCGAGCCCTGCGCAAGCTGGATGAGTTGGCCAGCCTGCCAATTCTGGTATTCCGCCATCGACCCGAAGCGCTGCGATCCGACGCTGATCGAGCCATCGATATTCGCCACCGGGCGGCCCGCAGATCCGGGAGGCGCCGCTACCGGGGCGGTGAGACCAGCAAGGGCGGAGCCTGCCACCTTGCCGGCGCGAACCGGTGTCCCCGGCCGCGCTTCATAGGCTTGCTCGAAAGTCGGGTAGCCCGAGAGCGGAAGCTCCCCGTTGTCCTTCGCGAACCGGTCGATTTGCTGCCGCGTCTGGCCGCGCTCGATGCGAGAGAACACCTCTTGCATGAAACCCATATCGTCGCGGGCGAGTGCATCAGCCTCTGCGTCCGCGCTGGACGGTTGAGGCGTTGGCAGCGGCGACGGCACAGGAGACGGCAGCGGGCTGACCCGACGACGCTTTGCCGCCGGCCGTGGGAACATCATCCCACTGGGCGCGGCAGGGGCGGTGCTGTCCAGCGTAAAGCCACGGGGCGGAGGCGGGATGTCGCTATCAAGCGTGAATCCCGGCGGGGGCGGAGGAACGGCCATCAGTTCACCGGCACCCAGCGCGAGCCATCCCATTCGACCTTCTTGCCGCCCGGTCCTGTCGCGGTTCGCCGGCCGCTTCCTGAGCCGCCGGCATTGCGCGTTGCGCGCGGCGAGCGAGGTTCCGGGTTCTGCTGTCGCCATGTGGGCGTGCCGCGCGTCTGTAGCCGGTTGCGCTGCCTCAGTGCCTCCAGTGCCTCGCGGTTGCCCTGGCGGGCTTCCTCGATAAGCAGATCGTTCCCGGTCGCGGTCGGCCCCGAGCCGCGCAAGATGTAATCACGGATGGCGTCGCGGTAATCGTCCGTGTCGGGGTCGAAGCCCATCGCCGAGGCATATTCCTCGCCCGCCGAAGGGGCATCGGCGACGCGGGACGAGGTGCCCGTGATGGGATCGAACTGCCAATAATCCTCGCCAGACTGGAAATAGCGCTTTTCGTTCGCCTTCCAGTTCCGCTCGTCATCACGATCGGCAAGCCGGTCTGCGCGCTCCCGGGAATAGTCGGCCTCCGCGCGCTTCTGCCGCATCCGCTCAAGCAGGATTTGGCCGTAGACGGGATTATCGCCGGCAGCGAAGCCCAGCAGCGCCGGCCCAAGGATCTCCGCAATCTTCTGACCTGTGCCGCCCTTCTGGAAAAAGCCCGGCTTGATGCGGCGCACATTCGGCATGTCGATATTCGCAGGGCCGCTCGGCGCTATCGACGATGGGGCAGAGAAGAACATCCCCCGGCCTGCTTGCGGGGCGGGCGCCGGCTGATCAATCACATCCGGCGAGACGCTCGGGAACATCATCCCGCGCTGTGGCATCGGCTGGGCACCGGGCAGACCACCCCCGATGCCGCCGCCCGGCGTAATCACATCCTGCGGGATCTCCGTCACCCGCCGCCAGTCGGACATTTGCCCAGCCAGCGGATTGCCGAAGAGACCAGCACGCGGCCCCGTTGCTGCGCCACCAATCATAAGCTTCCGTCCCTTTTGCCTGCGTTTCTGATCGTCTTCGCCCAAGCGAGGATTACCGGGCTGGCTTCGTCCAGCACTGCCGCCAGCGCACTGCCGGCCATCTCGTCGCCAGCATCGGCGAGCGCATCGAGGCGGGCGATTGCCTCGGCGAACTCAGCCGCTGCCATTTCGGGGATTCCCTCCTGCTGGGCGAGGCTGGTGTAAATGAGCAGCAAGCCGGTGATCGTGGTTCGCACCACCGGATCGGCGCCGTTAATTTCCGCCTGGCGCGCCCACAGCAACGCCTCCGCAACGCCGACGCCCCAAGGCACCGCCCCGGCATTCAGCAATCGGATGGTATGCTGCGCCATTTCGTACTGCGCGCTGCCATCGCCCCGCGAAGCGAGCTCAAAGGTTTCGCCGAGGCTTCGCTCGCTCACCGAGCCGGCACCCACGCCTTGCCGTCCCAGCGGATCTTTTCGCCATTCGGGCCGGTCGCAGTTGGGCCGCTTGCACTGCCACCCCGGCGACGACCACCGCCAGAACCGCCGCCGCGACCGAGCCGCGCCTCTCGCGTCCCCATGCGCGCTTCCCGCTGCTGCGAAACGCCATCCCGCACCGTGCGACTGGTGATGATGCTATCGGCCTTGCGGTCCTCGCGCGTATTATCGATCTCGTCGTCTTGGATGTCCCAATCAAGCCGATCCTGCCGCGCTTGCGCCTCCAACTGCGCCTTGGCGTCCATGGCCGACATCAGAAGCTGCTGGACGCCCTCCGGGCCGGGGTAATTGGCGGGGATATTGCCTGCCACCTGATCGGCGATCCCGAGCGGCGCCAGCATCTGCAGGAAGCCATTGCGGATCGCCTGATAGCTTGCCTCGTCAGTGGCGCCCTGCAAGCGGCTGATCGCGTAGCCGTAGGCGTCATTCGCGACCTTGAGGCGCTCCGACTGCTGCTTGAACTCGGCATCGCGCGCCGAGACCGCTTTTTCGGGATCGGCCGCCACCATCTCGCGCCACGCCTGTTCGCGGGGATCAACCATCCCGGAAGGCTGTCCGCCAGCGCGGGCCAGAGCCTCGCCGCCCGCATCTCGCGGCATAGGCGGCTGATCGCCGGTCACGATGCCAGGCGCCCCCGAGGCAAGGCCCGGCATCGTCACGCCGCCCGTCGTGATGTCCACCGGCTTACCGCCGTTGGGGCTTCCCGCACTCGTGTCCCCGCCGACATAGCGACCATATGCAGAGCGATAGTCAGAGTTGCGGCGCCGCTCGTCGGCGGCGCGCTGGTGTTCCGCCAAGCGGAAAGCCGCCTCAGGGTTGCTCTCCGCCAGCGTGGCGAAAGCGGACTGAAACACGTTCCGATCTTCGGGATTGGCAGCATACGCGGCCAAGGCATTGCGCGTGTCGATCTTGGCGCGCTGCTGTTCCCCCTGCGCCATGCCCTCCTGAAACGCGGCGCCGATGTCCACCGGCTGCAAGATATTCCAACGGATGTCCGTCATGCCTGCCCCTTCCTCAATGCACGGTCGGCACGAACGGCTTTGCCGCTGCGCCCAAGTCGAATGCGATCATGCCGGCAATCGCCGTCCAGCCTTGCGGGCTGTGCAGCAACGTCAGCATGTTGTCGGGTAGCGTCGTGATGCTGTCCCACACGTCGCAGAAGTCCGCGCACAGGTGATGGGCCATCTCGGCGCTCAAGCCTTTCGCAAGGCGATAGACGGTCTCGGCGCCCGCCTTCAGTTCAGCGGGGCTGAGCAACGCCACATCGAGCGGCATCAGCGTCTCGGGGGCGGCGACGCTGTGCATCACTGCGCCCTCTCAATCTCGCTACGTACCGCTGCGCGCATGAACTCCGAAAGCGACATGCCGCGCCGGCCGGCAGTCGCCCGCGCGCGTTGCAGCAGGGCGCCATTGACCATGAAATTGGCTTTTACGTCGTGGGTGACACCGCGCATCTAACCCTCCGTGAAACGATAGTCATAACTACCATATTCACGGTAGGCGCACAAGGAAACGCCCGCCGCACGGCACGCGAATAGGCACGCTGCAGCAGCGAGAAAATCGAGGTGGTGATTGCCGGGTGATTGCCGGCACGCCAATCGGAGGTGGACCAGCATATTTCCCCCGGATTCTCGGGGAATTTCGAAGGCGGTTTTGCTGGGGTTTCTGCGTCATCCGTCAGCAGCGGCGTTCAGGCGGAGCCGCTAACCATGGATTAGATGCCCCCTATCCGAGCCTATTTTAGGCGGGCCGCACTCGATACTATTTCGGTCTATTTTAGTTTCAGCCGAACGCCAGCGCCGCCCCTGCCTGGGTCTGCGCCCTCCCCAATGATCTCCACCCCGGCCGCCCCAAGCGCAGCCTGTATCGCAGCAAGGTTGTTCGCGATCGGCACCGATCGCCCCGCCTCGTAATTCCGCACGGTGGATTCCCCCACGCCGGCCGCCGTAGCAAGCTCGACCTGCTGCATTCCGATGAGCGCGCGAGCCGCGCGGCATGTCGCTGGTGTGATCATGCGCGCGCACATAATCGAATAACGCTGAACGATCAACATAACGATGACCGTTGACATGCAATTGTCATGGATTGATAACGGTGAGCGTTACCCCATCGCGGGTGACGGCCGGGAAGAGAGGATTAGGCCCCTCGCTCCCCGGCCTGATCGAAACCTCAGCAAGCGAGGAACGACTATGGAGAGAACTACACGACGCGCCGTTCTCGGCGCAATCGCGCTCGCGCCTGTCGCAGCGATCCCGGCGGCCACCGCGACGGTGCCCTCTTCGCGTTGGACGGAACTGCTCGCCACCTATCGCAAAGCAGAGGCGACGCGGAAGGCGTTTGATCGCGATGTCTATATGCCGGCGTTTAATGCCTACCAGCGCGAGGCAGATGCGCTGCCGCATCACACCATGACGTACGATGCGATGGGCGGGCGCCGCATGCTGACAACGCAGAACCCCGGCGATGTTCAGTTTGCTCGCTCGTTCGCCGGTCCCCGATCGGACGGGCAGTCGCCTGACACTAGGTCGGTGAGACGCGGCCTCCAACTGAACGACACGTGGCACACCGACATGCTGGCATTCGTGGCCGCCGCGGACCAGCGCGAGGCCGAGAGGCAGAGCCTTCACGACCGCCACGGCATCGACAAGCTGGATGAACGAGGCAGCGACCTCACCGATGCCGAGTGCGAGGCGCTGGAAGCGGCGATCATGCATCCGGTCAACACGATCACCGAACTCAACGAAAAGATCGGGATCATCAACGAGACGGAGGGCTTTGAACTCGGCTTCACTGCCAAGGCCGTCACGGCGGACATCGCCCGCCTCGCAGCGAGTAGCGCAGCATGAAGCGCCACCCCATCCGCAACGGCGCGCTGCTGACCCTCTGCGGCGTCGCCAGCGTCACCTTCGCCAGCAACATCACCGAGGCGGCCCTCGCCTCGTTCACGCTGCTCATGCTCGGCGTCGCCGGCACGATCGGCGGCCTGACCCTTATGTCCCCGGAGGCGCACTCATGATCGCCTATCGCACCAATCTCCGCACCACTGCCGTGCCCGCCCATCGCAACCTGCTTGGCCGCATCGAGGGGGCGCTACGCCGTCACGACATCAGCGCCACCCGGTTCGGCATCGATGCCGTGGCAGACCCTAAGATGGTCGGGCACATCCGCCGGGGCCGTACGCCCCGCGACCATGTGCAGGCGCGGATCATCGCCCACATTGCCAAGCTGGACGGGGAGGCGCGGGCATGAGCGCCTCCAACGTCGTCAAGCTGCCCACCGCCTCGCCGCGCAAGGTGCAGCAGCGCTATAACCGCGAGAGCCGCGCCGAGATGGCCCGGCTGCGCACAGAGACGCAATGGCCGCATAAGGCGGAACCGCCGACGATCCGGATCGGCCGAAAACGAGCGGAACTGATCAGCCGGATGGACACCGGCCCCGATTATCTAATCCTCATGGCAATTCTTGGCGTCCTCACTCCAGGGCAACAGCTTGAGGTGCGCAAGGCGCTCACCGCATGGGCGACAGTCAGGAAGGGGGAGATGTACGAACAGGCGCTAGCCTCCGTCATTTCCCATGTGGGCAGTTTCGGCGAACGCTTCGACATCCAGCGCGCGCTTGATGAGGTGCGGTCATGATCGGCGCTGCACAGACCACGGGCGCGGCCGAGGCCGCCCCCACCTTCGACCCGGCGGCATGGCTCGCTCAGTTCGAAGCCGTGGGCGGCTGGTACGCCATGAAGTTCGATCACCTGTCGCTCGGCTGGTACGTCGGCGACCATCCCGACGAGCATCAGGCCATCGCGCGTAAGCTGTATCGGCAGGTTGAAGAACACGGCCCCGAGCGCGAGGCGCTACACAACATGCTGATCGACCGCGCCGCGGAGGCGTTGGGGCTGGGCCGTATCCTCAACGACTTTATGATGATCGGCGGGCGGCTGATCATGCGGAACGGCAAGGTGCAAGCCTGCATCGATCTGGCCGACGTGTTCGGTTCGCGCTCGGAGCAACGGCGGTTCGAGATCTGGGCCGACATGCAGCAGGCGGTGCGCGATCATCATGACACGCTCGCCCGGCGCGTCGCCGAGCAGGGCGTCCCAGCCAATTCCGGCTGGCTCGTCATGGAGGTGGCCCGTGGCTAGTCACGCCTCCACCCCGCTGGCGGTGCTGCTCGCCGCCATTCCCTCGCTTCCCCGGCCCGCGCTCGCTCGCCTTACGCAACGCCTGATCGACCGCCTGGACGACATGGACGGCGATCCGGATCTTGAGCCCGGCGATGAGGACCGGGAGCATGATGGCACCGAGCCCGAGGAAGGTGTGATCTTCCCGCGCTACGGCATCAACCAGGCGCGGGGGCCGCTCAACCAGTCGTAGCGGTATCACCACAACTGAGTTGCCATCCTGGCATCATTCAGGCCCGGTGTCACAGCCGGGCCTTTTCTTCGGAATCGAAGCTGTATGCGACCTGGCAGTTGTAGGTAGCGTCATCTTGAATTTTGGAGTTCAATCTGAGCGAACAGTTAAGATTCGAGGGGGCTCGATATGTTTGCAAGAATACCTATTCCACTGAACCTCATCGCATACCCGAGCGGCATCGATGATGACGCAATTCGGAAGGTATTCAAAGGGCTTGGCTTTGAGACTAGATATGATGCCCAAAAGATCGATCCCGCGACTGGCAAGATAAAGATTGGTCCAGCGGGCGCAGAACGATACGTAACCATAGGTTCTAATGACCATCATCGCGATCTTGGATTGCGCAACTTAGGAAATAACCCGCCCGAGAGTATCAAGAAGGAAGTTGAGCGCTTTGGGATCTTCACCGGATCATCTACTCAATTCCACTCCAGCCTATTTGTTACCCGAGTTAACGAGGGCGACATAACGATCTGGTGTTACCAGGATCAGATCGAGGTTATGCTAAAACTATGCGACCGGATAGGAAAACACCTGCACAGTGCTCCACTAAATGCAATCGTCGATATTGACGAGCTTCGGGCAAGCACGGGGTCATTTTCCCTGTTTTCTAGCAGATCTGGAGGGCTAATATCTCGTGGGGACATGTCCTCAAGTCGCCTTCAAGATATTTTATTGAGCAGAATTTCAGACGTCGTGCTATTTATACTTACATTTGTACTTTTCTCGTCCTGTATCTTGATGCACTTTGTACCCGTCGAGAAAGTTGGCGGGGCATCTGGAGCGGTCGTATATGATCCCCTAGGTCACACGCTTAGGACCTTTGTCGAAACCACTTGGCCCCCCTCTCTGGTAGCACTCGTAACGTTGTTCATCACCCTCACTGTCGCCATTTTCTCTACTTCGAGGCATAGTGTTAGATGGGCATGGAAATAGAAGCGGCGCCCACAGGATGGCCGGCGGGCGCCGTCTCTCAGGCGTAAAGCCCAGCGTCTTCCGGTATCATATCGCGCAGCAGCGTGTCGGACCCCGCGGAAACAGGCTCGTCGAGCGATACATCGCCCCACTTATTCGCAAAGCGTCTGAATACGCCGCTGATCACCTTCTTCATATCGGTGGGCGTTGCGTTCCCCTTTATGCGCCCCTCCAGCACCTGCAGGTATGCCTCGCTAATCATGTCGTCGCGCAGCGCCCTGTCGATCGTCCGCGGCACCATCGACGATATGCGGGCGTAAAGTGGATCAACGCTTGGGCTGGTCGACGCCGGCCGCTGAACCTTTTTTGTGAGATCCCGGGCGCGTCGCTGTGATGCCCGAACACGGAACTTGTCTTGACGCAGGACCCGTTCTTCCGGCGATAGATTCCTCTCCACGAAGCTGCATACAGCAGACCGAAGCACTCCATAGCGTTCAGCAATCACTCGCGCTGTCCCTCCAGCCACAAGGTCTGCCCGGAGTTGCTCAATCCTTTCAGCCGACAGCAGACATATTGCCGGTCCACCCCGCGCCCGCACGCGCTCATGCATGCGATGCGCGCACATAAATGGATGGTGCAGATCTTGCCCGCAGGGGCATTTTTTTGCCGCAAGGCCACGCTCCGCAAGCTCTCGGTCATGATCGACGCGTAGCTTCCTCACCACGTAGAGATCGCAGCCTGTCTGGCGCGCGATGGCGCGGCTAGACAGGTCCGTGGTGTGTGGATCGGCGTGGAAAAAGGACCCCGGTAGCGGGGTGATCGGCGTCGAAAAAGGACCCCTCATCCCGGTGGTCTAGGCTGTTCGCTTGGCAGGTGTCAGGCGGCGAGATCGGGATGTTGGTATTGGAGACGGTGTTGAGGATCCGGCGCGAGCACGCGGCGGGGAAAGCCATCAAGGCGATAATGCGCGACCTGCATCTGTCACGTGGGGTGGTGCGCAAGGCGATCCGGTCGCCGGAGGCGGACATGGGCTACCGACGCGAGGTTCAGCCGCTGCCGAAGATCGGACCATTCCAGGTGCGACTGGATGCGCTGTTGAAGGAAGACGAGGCACGGCCGCGGCGCGAGAAGCTGCGCATCACGCGTATCCACGACCTGCTGCTGCGCGAGGGGTTTGACGGCTCGTATGATGCGGTGCGTCGCTATGCGGCCCGCTGGCGGCAGGCGCGGCGTCGCGACGTGATGGATGCGCCGGCGTTCATCCCGCTGCTGTTCCGGCCGGGCGAGGCCTATCAGTTCGACTGGAGCCATGAGGACGTCGAGATCGCGGGCAAGCCGATGCGCGTGAAGGTCGCGCATGTGCGGCTGTGCGCGTCGCGAGTGATATACGTGCGAGCCTATCCCCGCGAGACGCAGGAGATGCTGTTCGACGCGCATGCGCGGGCGTTCGCCTTTTTCGGGGGCGTGCCAACGCGCGGCATCTACGACAACATGAAGACCGCGGTGACGAGCGTGTTCACCGGCAAGGAGCGGGTCTTCAACCGGCGGTTCCTGGTCATGGCCAACCACTACATGGTCGAACCGACGGCATGTTCGCCGGCAGCCGGTTGGGAGAAGGGTCAGGTCGAGAACCAGGTGCAGACGGCACGTGGCCGGTTCTTCCAACCACGCCTGCGCTTTGCCAGCATTGAGGAGCTGAACGGTTGGCTGGAGGCGGAGTGTCGCCGTTGGGCGGACACGCACCAGCATCCCGAGCAGAAGGAACTGACGGTCGCTCAGGCCTGGGCTGCGGAGCGCAGCGTGCTTCAGCCCGTCGTCGCGCCCTTCGACGGGTTCTACGAGAGCGAACACGCGGTGAGCGGCACGTGCCTGATAAACTTTGACCGCAACCGCTACTCGGTCATGGCCAAGGCGGTGCGGCGCGCGGTCCAGGTCCGTGCCTATGCCGACCGCATCGTCGTGCGCTGCGACGGCGAGGTCGTTGCCGACCATCCCCGGTTTTTCGGACGCGACCGGACCATCTACGACCCGTGGCACTATCTGCCGGTGCTGGTCACCAAGCCCGGCGCCTTGCGCAACGGTGCACCATTCCAAAACTGGGAGTTGCCACCTGCGCTGTCGCGGCTCCGGCGCAAGCTAGGCGCTGGCGATGATGCTGACCGGCGGTTCGTGCGGGTGCTGGCGGCGGTGCTCGACGACGAGCTGAACCTCGTCGAGGCGGCTGTACGCGAGGCGTTGCTGGCCGGCGTCACCAGCGACGATGTCATCCTCAACATACTGGCCCGCAGGCGAGAACCGCCTCGACCGTTGGCCATCGTCACGGCCGAGGACCTGGCGCTGCGTCATCCGCCTCTTGCCGACTGCACGCGCTACGACAGCCTGCGAGGCCTCCATGCAGCGGCATGAGATGATGACGGCCATGGCGGGTCTCGGCCTGAAGGGCATGGCCAGTGCCTTCGACGAGGCGGTGACCACCGGACTACAGCGCAAGCGCACGACGATGGAGATCCTGACCGACCTGCTGCGTGCCGAGGCAACCCACCGCCATGCAGCGTCGGTCCGATACCGGATGTCGGCCGTCAGGTTGCCGGCGGTGAAGGATCTCGACGGCTTCGTCTTCGACGGCACCCCCATCAACGAGGGGCTCGTACGCTCGCTGCACAGCGGCTCGTTCCTGGCGAGCCAGCGCAACGTCGTGCTGGTCGGCGGTACGGGCACCGGCAAGACACACCTGGCCAGCGCCATCACCGCCAACGTCGTGCGGGCCGGTGCCCGCGGGCACTACTTCAACACGGTCGACCTCGTGAACCGGCTCGAGGAGGAGAACCGCCTCGGCAAAGCCGGCGCGCTCGCAAAACAGCTCTCCCGCCTCGATGTCGTGGTGCTGGACGAGCTCGGCTATCTGCCCTTCGCCCGCTCAGGCGGTCAGCTGCTCTTCCATCTGGTGAGCAAGCTCTACGAGCGCACCTCGGTCATCGTCACGACGAACCTCGCCTTTGGCGAGTGGCCAACCGTCTTTGGTGACCCGAAGATGACCACCGCGCTGCTCGATCGCATTACCCACCATTGCGACATCGTCGAGACCGGCAACGACAGCTGGCGCTTCAAACACCGCAGCTGACGCAAGGGACTACCGGCAGAAGACGCTTCGCGCTGGTTGCGCCTCCGGTCGAGCTACGCCCGCCCTACGCCGCAACCAGCGCGAACGGCACGCCCGCCATACCTGTCACGCAGCTCGACGAAGGGGGTCCCTTTTGCACGCCGATAGGGGGTCCTTTTTGGACGCCGATTGACACCCCATAATATTCATCGAGCACCACGGAGGCAGGGCCGGTCACCTCCGCATCGGGTTTGTTTTGAGCGTCCTGATATTGTCGCGAGAACCCGTAGATGAACCCCGCAGCCTTAATCCCGCCGATGGCCCAGGCAACAGCAACCGGCCAAGTCCAGTAGCTGCATTCCAATGCCTCACCTGCCAAATCGCTATAGCGTTCATCGAGATCATCGGGTGAGAAGGGCGCCGTGGGCTGCTCGCGATCCTCTTCAGGGTTGGGGTCGCCGCTCTCGATTGTAGGCAATGCGTCCAGAAACGCCGACGCGACGAGATCGGCCAACGCCCGGCGGTCCACGAAGACGTATTGGGCCGTGGGCATATCGGCGGTGCCGAATATCGGATTTGCGCGGTCAAGACTGCACCGCGACCACCTCTTGCTCAGATTTTCCGCGTTCCACCAACCGGGCGGGCATTCCTCGAACGACCCCAAGCGATCAAGGCGCGTCGAGCTCTTCAATGCACCGCTCTCGATGGCCTGCTGCAGCCACTTCCGCGCCGCTTCAGCGCGGCGCCAAGCTGCAAGGCGGCTGGGATCGATATTGAGCAGGGAGGAAGCTAACCCCTGCGGCTCGGGAGGCGACAGCAGCGAAGGCGGGAGCGGCTTAAGAATATCCACTCCGGCGTCAGTCAGCCGCCAATGAGCCCCATGCATCGCTCGGCCCACCTCTTCCAGAGCGCGAGCGAGGAACGTCCATTGATCCGTGTCCCTAGGCCACTCCAACGCCCCGGCATCCGACCAGAATGCCGGCTTACTATCTTTGAATAACATCCTCGCCCTCCGCTGAGCGTCCGCTTGATGATGACGGGGCGGCAGGCCGGGCGGAAACCAGCCGTTCGGGAGCTACCCTAGCCGCCCCGCGTGCTCAGCCTCGCGCCGCGAGGTGAACGACGTTGGATTGCTCGGGCTCGCCCGCGGCAAGCTGTTCGAGGAACCGCCCCCACGCTTGCAGCGCGTCCCGCTTCTCTTCCTTCCAGTCGTGCCGCTGGTAGACCCCGGCAACGCCCGCCTTCGATCCGCCGACGTGGTTTAGGACAGCTTCCGTCACCTCGAACCGCACGCCGAGGCGCTGTAGACCGGTCGCCATCGTGCGCCGCAGATCGTGAAGACGCCATGCGTCGATCAGCTCGGCACTGTCGCCCGTCTCTTTCGCGCGCTTGGCCTCCGCATCCACCATCAGCTTGTCCAGCCGCGCCTTCGCCTTGCTGTAGCCCGAGGCCGGCGTTTTGCCGGTGGTGGAGAAAAGCAGCCCGCGCTTGGGCCACCTCCGCGCGCTATTGGCGCTATTGGCGCTTTTGGCACTATCGGCACAGCCGGCAAGCCCGTCGATCACCGCAAGCGCTACATCGTTGAGCGGTACGATATGCGCCTTACCGTTCTTCGATTTGGCCGCCGGGATCGTCCAGACACCGGACGCCGCATCAAGCTCGTTCCACTCCATGGCGGACGTTTCCTCGCGGCGCTGCCCGAGCGCGATCAGCAGCCGCACCATCGGCCCGAACGGGTAGCCCAGATCGTCGGCAGCGTTCCACGCCAACACCAGTTCCCCATCGGTCAAGGTACGGTCGCGCGAGGCAGGCGCCGGCGGGGCTTCGAAGCCGACAAGCGGATTATCCTGCTGCGGCATGTCACCGCGGCCGATCCCCCAACGGATCATTTTGCGCAGGATCGCAAACACCTTCCGGCGCGTCGCCATCTGCCCGGCTGGGATCTTATCGATTACCGCCGTGATGTCGGAGCGGGTGAGCGAGGGGAAGCTTTTGGACTTCAGCACCGGCACCACGTGCTTGCGCAGCGTTGCAGCGCCGTCCGCTTCATCCTTCCACTGCGTCGTGAGATAGTTCGTGATGAACGCCTCGACATATGCCGGCATGGCGAGGCTGACCGACTTGCGTTCGTTCTCCTGCCGCTGGGCAACCACGTCGAAGCCCTGCCCCACCAGCCGAGCAAGTCGCTCCGCTTCCGTGCGGGCCGTCGTCGGTGTCCAGGGCGAACCGTGCTGGCCGATCGTATAGCGACGCGTTGGAGAACCTCGGCCGCCGATCCGATATTGGTAGATATAGGACTTGGCGCCGGTTTCCGTCACCTTCAGGCCGAAGCCTTTCAAGTCCTCGTCCCATAGAAAGCCGGCTGATGCCATCGCATCAACTGCGCGCTTACCTATCTTGCCCGTCGCCATCGTTTCAGCCCTCAGGTAATCACCCAGCAATCACCCTAGCGTGAAGTCGGGTGAACATCAATGGAACGGAATGAAGGAACAGAGGGGGAAGACTGGCGGATGCCGGGCGATTCGCTCTCGGTACGGGATCTTTGGACCTGCTAACTCTTAATCAGCGGGTCCTTGGTTCGAGCCCAAGTGCGTCCACCATCGGTTTTTCCTTTGACGAATTGACGTCGGTCCGGGCGCATCGGCGCGGTCCTGCAGCGGGTGCACGGCCTTCGCAGCATCAGGCAGACCTGTTCGAGGATTCGGCATGGCAACACCATCGTCCGCACCTAGATGTCGGCTCTGTCAGCGAGAATGAGGGTGCGAGGCATGCGGGATGATGTCAGGCTGGGACGCGACGCACCACGGCGCGCGCGCGTGGGGCGCGGTCGGAGTTCGACCCGCCTGAGGGCGATCGGCGCCGCGATGCTGCTTGCCGGCACCGTCGTCGCACCGGCATCGACCGCGCTGGCGCAAGCAGCGCCCGCCCCGGCCAACGCCGTCGCCGGCACCTGGCGCATGATCAGCGCCACGGTCGAGGAGAATGGCGATGTCAGCCGCCCCTATGGTGCGCATCCGGCCGGCATGCTGGTGTTCACCACGGATATGCATTTCGTCGAGGTGCTGACCGATGGCGATGCGCCGCGCTTCGCGTCCGACGCTCGGGGCCGCGGCACCGGCGCCGAGAACCGGCGCGCGATGGCCAGCAGCATCGGCTTCTTCGGAACCTATTGGCTGGACGCCGAGGGTCGCTTCGCCGGCAACCGCGTGGAAGGCGCGACCTTTCCCAACTGGATCGGCGGCGTGAGGACGACCCGTGAGCTGACACTCACGGTTCGGGGCGACCGGATGTCGGAAGTCTTCACCCGGCCCGACGGCGGCCTGGTCCGGGCGGAGTTCGTCCGGGTGCAGCCGTCCCGGATGCAGCCTTGATCGCCCGCCCCGCGCCATACCACCCGACAAGAGGCCACCGGTCATGATCTTCGAAGACGCGCTTCCGCACGATGCGGCCGGGATCGCCGCGCTCGTGAACAGGGCCTATCGCGCCGCGGGCGGCGCCGACGGATGGACCAACGAGCGCGAACTGATCGAAGGGCCGCGGACCAGCGACGACGGCGTTCGGCGCCTGCTCGAACGCGGAAGGATCGTGCTGCTCCGCGAGGAGGCCGATGGCCCGATCATCGGATGCATTCATGTCGCTATCGACGATGACGGCGCCTGGCACACGTCGATGCTCGCCGTCGATCCGGATACGCAGGCCGTGGGAAGCGGGAAGGCGATCAAGCAAGAGGTCGAGCGGCAGGCGATGAGCGCCGGCGCGCCGCGCATGCGCATGGAGGTCATCCGGCAGCGCGCGGCGCTGATCGCCTGGCACCGGCGTCGCGGTTACGAGCCCACCGGCGCGATCCTGCCGTTTCCCTACGACGATCCGTTCGTCGGGCGTCCGCTTCGGCCGGATCTGGAACTGATCGTCATGGAGAAGCGGCTGCCGGTCGCCGGCCCGGACAAGACGAACGTCGCGCGAGGGACCCCGCAGTGAACGACGGATAGGCCTCCGTCGAACGCGAGCGGCCTTGAATCGACCGTTGACGCGACTATTTCACCCGTGCCGGGCGCCTTGTTCGGGTCCGGTGGGACATAGAGGGCGCCGGCTCTCCGTTACCGGCGCAGCTCATGCCCAGATCGCTTCACGAGGAGGATTTGGTGATGAGAACGAACTTCGACTTCACGCCCTATCGGCGTTCCACGGTCGGCTTCGACCGCCTTTTCGATCTGCTTGAAACCGGCATGCGCAGCGACATTGCCGATGGCTATCCGCCCTTCGACATCCTGAAGGAGGGCGAGGACAGCTATCGGATCACGCTCGCGGTCGCCGGCTTCCGCCCCGACGAGATCGAGGTGGTCGCGCAGCAGAACCTGCTCACCGTCACCGGCAAGCGTCCCGACGAAGACGGCTCGGGCGAGTATCTGCATCGCGGCATCGCCACGCGCGCGTTCGAGCGGCGGTTCCAGCTTGCCGACCATATCGAGGTGGGCGCGGCCAGCTTCGACCATGGCCTGCTCAGCATCGCGCTGAAGCGCGTCGTGCCCGAGGCGATGAAGCCCCGCCGGATCGAGATCGGCAGCAGCACGGCTGCCCATGACCGGACCGGGGCGGCGAGGGACAGGGCGCTCGAAGCGGCCTGATCCTTCGACATGCGTGGCTTGCCGGCGACGCCTTCGGGCGGGCCGGCAAGCCATGCCCTTTTCCGGACTGCCGAGAGCGAAACAGATGCGCGGAGGCCCGCTGTTCCGAAGACGGGGCGGCGGGCCTTCGCGCATGCGGCTTCAGCCGAGACGGAAATCTCCGCGCGCGGCACGCCATTCCGCCGGCCGGACCAACTGGTCGTGAACGATGCGGATGGAGTGCAGCGCGCCCTCGATCCCTCGGTTCCAATAGTCGATGAAATCGAACAGCACCGGAAAGTCCGGCGCCAGATCATAGTCCTGCCAGACGAACAGGTTCAGCAGCGACGGCGCATCGGGCCGATAATAATGGATCTCCGCCGTCGTCAGGCCATAGCCCTCGAGCCGGACCATCAGCGCGCGATCGATCATTGCAGCCGTGCGTCGTCCGGGCGTCCGTCCAGCGCCCGCATGGCCGCGAAGACGTCATCGACCGGCACGGCCTGGCGGGCGCCGGGCGGTTTGCGCATGGCGGGCTCGTCCTCCACGGCGGAGCGGTCGGATGCCCATGAGGCCAGGATGGCGCGCTTCACTTCCGGCTCGAGGCTCGGATGGCGCGCAACGTCGAAGGGGTGCAGAAAGCGGCAAAATGGCAGCGACATGGCCGTTACCTCCTTTGCAGATGTCGCATTGTCCCGGTGCGGCGCGACGCCGCCGCTCGAATTTTGGAACGGCCATGAGTCGCGTCAAGAGGAAAATGCACCTGAAAGGCCGCTCCGGCGATCTCGTTGGCACTCAGCGCATGTGAGTGCCAATTTTTCTCTTGAACCGACGCAGGCAGCGTTTTAATTTCCGGTACAGCCCCCCGTTCGATCGAACGGCGGGGGCAATCACATCATGTTATGCAACTGGAGGTTTTGCCATGCATTTCCGCCCCTTGCACGACCGTGTGGTCGTCCGCCGCATCGAAGCCGAGGAGAAGACCTCGGGCGGCATCATCATCCCGGATACCGCCAAGGAAAAGCCGCAGGAAGGCGAGGTCGTCGCCGTCGGACCCGGCGCGCGCACCGACGACGGCCAGCTCGTCGCGCTCTCGGTCGAGGTGGGAGACCGCATCCTGTTCGGCAAATGGTCAGGCACCGAGGTCAAGATCGGCGGCGAGGATCTGCTGATCATGAAGGAGAGCGACATCCTCGGCGTGATCGACACCGTCGTTCCGCTCAAGCAGGCCGCCTGATCGGCCGCCCGTTTCGCAAGCAATCAGAAAGGTCAAGGAAAGGAGTAGGCCGCAATGGCTGCCAAGGAAGTGAAATTTGCGTCCGACGCGCGTGATCGCATGCTGCGCGGCGTCGATACGCTTGCCAATGCAGTGAAAGTCACCCTCGGCCCCAAGGGCCGCAACGTCGTGATCGACAAGAGCTTCGGCGCGCCGCGCATCACCAAGGATGGCGTCACCGTCGCGAAGGAAATCGAACTTTCGGACAAGTTCGAGAATATGGGCGCGCAGATGCTGCGAGAGGTCGCCAGCAAGCAGAACGACAAGGCGGGGGATGGCACCACCACCGCCACGGTGCTTGCGCAGGCGATCGTGCGCGAAGGCGCCAAGGCCGTTGCCGCCGGCATGAACCCGATGGACATCAAGCGCGGCGTCGATCTCGCCGTGAGCGCCGTCGTCGCGGACCTGGAGGCACATGCCAGGACCGTCAGCGCCAACAGCGAGATCGCGCAGGTCGCCACCATCTCCGCCAATGGCGACGCGGAGGTAGGCCGCATCCTCGCCGAGGCGATGGAGAAGGTCGGCAACGAAGGCGTGATCACGGTGGAGGAAGCCAAGAGCCTCGAAACCGAACTCGAGACCGTCGAGGGCATGCAGTTCGACCGCGGCTATCTCTCACCCTACTTCATCACCAATACCGAGAAGCTGAAGGTGGAGCTGGATGATCCCTACATCCTGATCCATGAGAAGAAGCTCTCGAACCTGCAGGCGCTCGTGCCGCTGCTCGAGAAGGTCGTCCAGTCCGGCCGGCCGCTGCTGATCATCGCCGAGGATGTGGAGGGCGAAGCGCTCGCGACGCTCGTCGTCAACAGGCTGCGCGGCGGACTGAAGGTCGCGGCCGTCAAGGCGCCGGGCTTCGGCGATCGTCGCAAGGCGATGCTGGAAGACATCGCCATCCTCACCGGCGGCAACGTCGTCAGCGAGGAACTGGGCACGAAGCTGGAGACCGTCACCATCGCGATGCTGGGCCGCGCGAAGAAGGTCACGATCGACAAGGACAACACGACGATCGTCGACGGCGCCGGCACGAAGGCCGACATCGACGGGCGCGTTGCCCAGATCCGCCAGCAGATCGAGGTCACGACATCCGATTATGATCGCGAAAAGCTGCAGGAGCGGCTGGCCAAGCTCGCCGGCGGCGTCGCCGTGATCCGCGTGGGCGGCGCCACCGAGGTCGAGGTGAAGGAGCGGAAGGATCGCGTCGACGACGCGCTCCACGCCACCCGTGCCGCCGTCGAGGAAGGCATCCTACCGGGTGGCGGCATCGCGCTGCTGCGGGCGTTGAAGGCGCTCGATGGCGTCAAGGCCGCGAACGACGATCAGCAGTCGGGCATCGACATCGTCCGCCGGGCGCTCCGCGCGCCGGCGCGGCAGATCGCCGACAATGCCGGCGAGGACGGCGCGTGGATCGTCGGCAAGCTGCTCGAGAGCGACGACTATAACTGGGGCTTCAATGCCGCGACCGGCGAGTATCAGGATCTCGTCAAGGCCGGCGTGATCGATCCCGCCAAGGTCGTTCGTACCGCGCTGCAGGATGCCGCATCGGTCGCATCGCTGCTCATCACCACCGAAGCGCTCGTCGCCGAGCTGCCCAAGGAGGACAAGGTCGCACCAGCGGCGCCATCGATGGACTATTGATGGCCGTGCGGGGCCGGCGACGGACGCCGGCCCCGCTTCGTCCGATGCGAAGCATCGCCGGCCGGCGGATGCCTGCTGCCGGCGCGTCAGAAGCGGTAGGAAAGCGCGAGGCCGGCGGTGGGCTGCCAGCGGCTCCCGTCGTCGGTGATGGGGCTGTCCGCCGCGTCGCCGACCAGATAGGTCGCGCCGGCGCGGCCGATCACGCCGAAATGGCGATCGAACCAATAGCCCGCGGTCAGCCCCGCGCCGACATCCCTGAAGCCGGAGCCCGGCCGGTAGGCGGCAAGCCCGCTCACCGCGGCGTCGGCGGATGTGACGCCGAAATAGGTGCGCGTATAATCCCGGTTGGCCCAGCTCGTCTGCACGTCGAGCGACAGCATCATGTCCGGCCGGCGGATCGCGGCGTAGCTGGCGTTCGCGGTCGCGACCAGCCCGTCATAGGTGCCGGAGATATCGTGGAGCAGCGACACTTCCATCTGCACGCTGCCCTGCCCGAATTCGTCACCGCCGAACCGGTAGCCGACATAGCCGCCCGCCTCGACCGCCATGTCGATCTCGGGCAGCAGCCCGACCGGGCCGTCGACATCCTTGCGCGACATGCGCGGCCCGATGACGGGGCCGATCGCCAGCCGCGCGTCGGATGCGAGATCGACCCGCGCGCGCAACCCGCGGATCTCGAAGCTCACGCCGCGCCAGCGTATGTCCGCCAGCGCGAAGGGCACGGGGCGGACGTCGCTGGCGCCGTCATAGTCGGGGACCACGCCGGCGCCGATCGCGACCATGCCATGCGCCGCATCATCGGGGGCCGCCTGCTGGGCGCGGGCGGCGTCGGGCAGCAGCATGGTGCAGGCAAGCAGGGCCGGAAGAATTATGCGCATCGTCGATCATCCTTGTGGTGGGGGGTATGTGCGGCCACCGAAGGCGCCCGGGGGTTCGGGCTTGGCCTTCGGTGGCCATGGAGGCCGCCCGCGAGGGGGTGTCCGGCAGCCTCCGACCGGATCGGGCAAGAAGAGGGCGCTTGTCCGATCCGAAACGGATTGGCGGGGGCTCAGCCCTGCGGGGGCATGGCCGCGAGCCGTCGGTCGGCGATCAGATAGACGAGCCCCGCGAGTGCGCTGGCCGCGGGCACGATCAGCAGCCCGAGCGCGAGGCCGTTGGGAATGTCCGCAGCAGTCGCCGCATCGCTGACGATGCCCACGAACAGCGGCCCGAACGCCGGCCCCAACAGGCTGGAACCGACCATGCCGAGGCTGGAGGCCATCGCCTCCCTGCCCGGCCCGGCGACGCGATGGGCGGTGCCGAACGCCCAGGGCAGCATATAGGCGAAGGAGAACATGGCCGGCACCAGCAGCGCGATCGAGACCCAGCCGATGGGCGAGAACAACGCCGCCGTAGTCGTGACGGCGGCGAACAGGAAAAGGATGGCGGGCTTGCGGAGCATGCCGCCACGCCCGGTCCTGACCGCCCGGTCGAAGCCGCGACCGCCCAGCAGGGTGCCGGCGATGCCCATCGCACCTTGCAGCAGGCCGAACGCCAGCCCGGCCTCACCGGCGCTGTAGCCGAAGGTGCGGATCAGAAAGGGCGGCGCGAAGACATAGAAGGGCCCTGCGGCGAAGCCGACGACGATCGCAGCGATGAACAGCCAGCGGAACGGCTGCGATGCCAGCAGGTCGAGGCTCGAGCGCAGGAAGGATGTGGCGCCGGCGGGCGCGCGCCGCGCCGGCGGCGTCGGCCCGGCGACAAGCCAGACGAAGAACGCGATCAGCCCGCCGATCGCGCCGGCGCCGACCAGCGCGACGCGCCAGCCCAGCGTGTCGTCGATCGCGCCGCCGATCCCGAACCCGGCCATCGTGCCCAGCGGAATGCCCATCGAGAAGATGCCGATCGCCAGCCCGCGGCGCTCCGGCCGGATCCTGCGCGCGATCAGCGCATGGCCGGCGGGCACCGCACCCGCCTCCCCCAGCGCGACGCCGAAGCGCGTGAAGGCGAGGAAGAGAAACCCCGTCGCCAGCCCGCCGAGCGCGGTCATCGCGCTCCACACCAGCATGCAGGCGATCAGCACGAAGCGTGGCGAACCACGATCGGACGCCCGCGCCAGCGGCAGCGAGAAGACGGTGTAGCAGATCGCGAAGGCGACGCCGGTGATCAACCCCATCTGGGTATCGCTGAGCGACAGTTCCGCCTTGATCGATTCCGCGAGGATGAAGGGAAGGATCCGGTCGATCTGGGCAAAGGCGCTGACCAGGAACAGCGCAAAAAGCATGGCGCCCGACCGCAGTCCGGAGCGCCCGCCGGCGGCGTGCGGCCGATCCTGTCGATCGGGCAATGAAAGTTCGGCAGTCATCGCCATGATACGCACTGACCTCGCTTGGCTGGGCCTCAGCAGGCTAAGGGCAGGGCGCGTGGATCCGAATGCCGGAAACCTCAATAAACTTGCCCGATCCTGCAGGATGCGTCGGCGAGTTTGCTCCCCGCGCGACGCGCCGGGGAGGAATATTGTCGCTTCACCGCCGCCGCGCGCGCTGCCCGGAGAGGGGGCGCAGGCGGATGCCGATGCAGATCACCGTGGGCCAGAACAGGGTATGGATGATGTCCGAGGTCGTGTCCGGCCAGCGCCACGATCCGTAGTGCAGCCGGTCCATGATCTCGTTCGCCGCCTCCGCGGCGACGACGAACCACAGCGGCACGAAGGTGCCGAGCCCGCGGCGCGTGACCATCCGGCCGAGCATCAGCATCGCCAAGCCGGCGTGGATGTGGAGGACGGTGTCGGAAAGACCGGTGCCGTCACCGATCCACAGAATCAACCGCGTGTAGAGGCCGGGAATATCCATCGGCGCTGCATGGCGGGCTTTGCTGCACCGCACAAGCCGGCAGCCGTCGGCGCCGGCATCAGCGGCCGGCCACCACCGGATCGGCCGCGGCTGCCGCACAGCCGGGGCCGAGCAGGTCGGTCATGCGGACCAGATCGGCCACCGAATCCGCGGCCATCTTGCGCATCACATGGCCGCGGTGGAGCTTCACCGTCGCCTCGGCGATGCCCACCTCGTTGGCGATCTGCTTGTTGAGCAGCCCGCTGGTGACCAGCGCCATGATCTGCCGCTCCCGCTCGGTCAGCATCGCATAGCGCGCGCGCACCGCAGCGTTGCGTTCGGCCTCGCTGCGCCGCATCCCGTCCGCCGCGATCGCGCGATGGACGGCTTCCAGCAGATCCTCCTCGCGCACCGGCTTGGTCAGCACGTCGACCGCGCCCGCCTTCATCGCGCGCACCGCCATCTGGACATCGACATGCGCGCTGATCAGCACGACCGACTGCCGCGTATCCGCACGCGCCAGCGCTTCCTGGAATTCGAGGCCGCTGCGCCCCGGCAACCGGATATCGAGCACGAGGCAGCCGGCGCGATCGGGCCGGTCGGCGGCGAGATAGGCCTGCACCGATCCATAGCTTTCGGTGGCGAGCCCGACCGACAGGAACAGCCCGCCCAGCGCCTCGCGCACGCTTTCGTCGTCGTCGATCACGACGACGGTCGGCGCGTCGCTTTCAGCGCAGGCCGGCATGCCCATCGCCCTCCCCGGCGGCCGGCAGGCTGAAGCGGAAAACGCTGCCCGCCGGCTCGTTGGCCGCCGCCCAGATGCGGCCGCCATGGGCATCCACGATCGAGCGGCAGATCGAAAGCCCCATTCCGACTCCCCCGGATTTGGTGCTGAAGAAGGCTTCGAAGATGCGATCCCCCAGCCCCGGACTCAAGCCCGTGCCGCTATCGGCGACGCTGACCTCGACTCCGCCCCCGGCAACCGCGGCGGCACGCACCGCGATCTGGCGTTCGCCCTCCGCGCGGCCCGCCATCGCCTCCGCCGCATTCATGATCAGGTTGAGGACGACCTGCTGGAGCTGGGTTCGATCGCCGATCACCATGATCGCGGGCGACGCGAAATCGGTCGCCAGTTGCACGCCGCGCCGGTGCAGTTCGCCCCGCAGCATTTCGGCGATCTCGCGAATGGCCTGTTCGAGGTCCATCTCCACCATCGTCGGCGGGAGCTTGCGGGCGAGCGCGCGGATGCTGCCGATGATGTCTCCGGCGCGGTGGCCGTCGCGCACGATACGCTCGGTGGCCTGGCGCGCCTGCGCGATATCGACGCGGCCATCCTCCAGCCAGCGCAGGCAGGTGCCGGCATTGGTGACGATCGCCATCAGCGGCTGGTTGATCTCATGCGCGATCGAGACCGCGAGTTCGCCCATCGTCGTCATCCGCGTGACGTGCGCGAGCTCGGCCTGGCTGCGGCGCAGTTGCTCTTCCGCGCGCTTGCGATCGTCGATGTCGATGTTGACGCCGAACCAGTGCGGCCGTCCGCCGTCCGCGCTGTGATAGGGGCTCGCGCGGAACAGGAACCAGCGATAGCCCCCCGCCCCGTCGCGCAGCCGCGCCTCGCACTCGTTGCCGCGCCCGGTGGCGAGCGCCATGCTCCACGCATCGATCAGGAGGCCGCGATCGTCGGGATGGATCGCCATCGTCCAGCCCGGGCCCAGCGCATATTGGGGATCCATCCCGATATAGTCGAGATATTGCTGGCTGAGGAAATCGACCGCCCCGTCCGCATCCGCCGACCAGACCAGCCCGGGGATGGTGTTGATGATGTGTTGCAGCCGGCGTTCGCTTTCCTTCAGCGCCGCCTCGCTGGCCTTGAGGGCATCCTCGGCGCGCTGCAGATCCTCGATATCCACATTGACGCCGAACCAGCGGACCACGCCGTTCGCGTCCGTGAACTTGCGGCCCGAGAAATAGAACCAGCGATAGTCGCCGTCGGCGCCGCGGATGCGGCCCTTGAGGAAGGTCTGCTTCGCGCCGGCCAGATCGCGGAGCCACGTCTCCATCATCCCCGGCACGTCATCGGGATGGTAGAGATCGAGGAAGCCCCAGCCCAGGATCTGTTCCGCCGGCAGCCCGGCATAATCCAGCCAGCGCTGGTTGATGAAGTCGGCGCTGCCATCGGGCCGTGCGGACCAGGCCAGCACCGGCAGCGAGTTGATGATCAGGTTGAGGTTGCGCTCGCTCGCCAGCAACGCGGCTTCGGTTTCGCGCAGCGCCGTCTCGGCGCGCTTGCGGTCCTCGATGTCGAGCAGGATGCCATACCATTTGACGACATTGCCATCGGCATCGAGCAGCGGGGTCTGCCGCAAGGTGAACCAGCGATAGACCCCGTCCGCGCGGATGATCCGGCCTTCCACCTCGCGCCCGCGCTTGGAGGCCATGATATCCTGCCAGGCGGCGAGCAGCACCGGCGTGTCGTCCGGATGGAAGATCCGGTAGAAGCCCAGGCCGTGGATATCCTCCGCCGGGAAGCCGACGAAATCGAGCAGGTTCTGGTTGCAGAAGTCCAGCATGCCATCCGCCTTGGACGACCAGGCCATCGCGGGGATCGTGTTGATGATCAGGTTCAGCCGCAATTCGCTCTCGGCCAGCGCATCGCCCGTCGGCGGGACCTCCCGCGTGTCGGCCGGCTCGCGGTCGGCGAGGTCGCGCACCTCCCGGCAGGCGAGGCTGAGCTGGGCCGCCGCGACATCCAGCCGCAACCGTTCCGTTTCGCGCGGGAAATCCGCGCGCCGCGATCCGGCGACCAGCCAGCCCAGGCTGGCGATCTCGCCCAGCGCCACCGGCAGCACCGCCACATCCTCACCCGCCAGCGCCAGCGCGGCGGCACCGGGTGCGGGATCGGTCGCCAGCCAGTCGTCGATCGCGCCGCCGACGAAATCGGGATCGCCGCCCGGGCGGTAGCCCGCATCGACGCGGATGAAGATATGCACCATCTCGGTGAAGCGCAGCCCGACGAAATCGAGGCCGAGCATGTCGAGCAGCACGTCGAGCATGGCTTCGACGATCGCGGTGGGATCCATGCCCGTCCATGTCGCCGGCATCGCGTTGAGGCGGGCGATATCGGCGCAGCACCGCTGCAGTTCGGCGATGGCGCCCGCATCTGGCGCTGCATCGGACGATGGCGGCGGCCCGGCGGGGTCCGGCACGCCCCCCGTACCCGGCAAGACCGACGTCGGATGTGCGTTCACAACGGCCCCCGTCCCTGTCAGGTGTCGACGTCATCGGCCGATCGACGATGCCCGATCCATGCGCACGCCGCCAGCCGCGACGCGCGCCCCCGCGTTCCACAGCCTAATCCGCGGCCGCGCCGTCATCCACCTCGACCAAGGTCGATCGGCGCACGACCATCAGCGACGCGCGCGCGACCAAATCGGATTTGAGCGGATTTCCCGATCGCGATAGCCCGCTGCGGGGGCACGGCGGCCTTGCGACCACAGGACATCCAGTATCGGGGGCAGGATATGGGACCGGGGCAACGGTGGATGATCGGCGTGACGGCGCTCGGCGCGGCTGCACCTGCGCTGGCGCAAACGCCCGCACCCGGCGACGGTGACATCATCGTCACGGCGACGCGGCAGGAAACCCGGCTGCAGGATACGCCGCTCGCCATTTCCGCCTACACCGCCGAGCAGATGGAGCGGAGCGGCACGCGCGACCTGCGCGATATCGTGACCTTCACGCCCGGGCTGACGATCGGCACCGGCGAGGGCCAGGGCGCGGTGCCGATTTCGATCCGCGGCGTCGGCCAGAACGATCTGGGGATCGGCGCGGACGCGCCGATCGCGGTCTATCTCGACGGCGTCTATCTCGCGCGGCCCTATATGAACCTGTTCGATCTCGTCGACGTCGAGCGGATCGAGGTGCTGCGCGGGCCGCAGGGCACGCTCTACGGCCGCAACGCCACCGGCGGCGCGATCAACGTCATCACCCGGCGGCCGGGGCGCGACGTGGTGGTGGAGGCGGCCGCCCGCTATGGCAATTATGACGCCTGGGGCGCGCAGGCGCTGGCGATGGCGCCGCTCGGCCCCACGCTTTCGGGCAAGATCGCGATCTCGGCGAGCCGCCATGACGGCTATACGCGGCGCTTGCCCACCGGCGACGATCTCGATCCCGAGCGCAGCTTCGCGATCCGCGGCGCGCTGCGCTGGCAGCCCGACGACCGGCTCGACGTGCAGCTCAACGCCGATCGCGGCTATCACGACATGCCCGTGGTGGTCCACAACAGCGCCGCCCCCGATTTCGATCCCAGGCGCATCGCGCTGGATGCGAACCCGCGCGAGGATCGCGACTATTGGGGGCTGTCGCTCGATACCACGCTCGATCTCGGCTCGGTCCGGCTGACCGCGATCACCGGCTATCGCGAGGCGAAGCTCGCCAACCTGATCGATACCGATGCCAGCGCCCGGAGGCTGGTGCATTTCGGCCAATATGACGAGACCGCGCAGTTCAGCCAGGAAGTGCGCGCCAGTTCGGCCGGCGGCGGCCGGCTGCAATGGCTGGCCGGACTCTATCATTTCCGCGAGGATGCGGACACGTTCAGCCCGATCTACCTCGATTTCACCACGATCCTCGGCCTGCCGCTGCCGACCACGCAGCACATCGATGCGTCCAACCGGACGCGCGCCGTCGCCGCCTTCGGCCAGGCGAGCTACCGCATCACCGACCGGCTGAGCCTCTCCGCGGGGCTGCGCTGGAGCCGCGAGACCAAGACCTTCACCTTTCTCCAGCAATTCACCGTCGACATCCCGCCGATCTTCACCTCCTTTCCCCGATCGCGCCAGAAGACGCGCTGGTCCGACCTGTCACCGCGCATCGCTGTCGACTATCGCCCCAACGACCGGCTGCTGCTCTACGCCAGCTATTCGGAAGGCTTCAAAAGCGGCGGATCGACCTCCGTCAGCCTGATCACCACGCCGCTGCCCAACATCTTCGCGCCCGAGGCGCTGGAGGCGTTCGAGGCCGGGGCCAAGGGGGATTGGCTGGACGGCCGGTTGCGCGTCTCCGCCACCGCCTTCCATTACGACTACAAGAATCTGCAGGTGCGCACCGCCGACGATCTCGGCTTCCTCGTCGTGCGCAACGCGGCGACCGCCAGCATCGACGGGTTCGAGTTCGAACTTACCGCGCATCCGGTGGGGCGTTTCCAGATCAACGCCGTCGCGGCGCTGCTCGATGCGCGCTACGACCGCTTCGTCGATCCGGTGTCGCTGGTCGATTATTCGGGCGACCGGCTCAATCGCGCGCCCGATGTGAAGATCGGCCTGGGCCTGCAGAACGGCTTCGCGCTTGGCGACCGCGGCGAACTCATGCTGCGCGGCGAATATGAATATATGAGCCGGATCTATCACCAGCCCGGCGAGAACCGGCTGTTCTCCCGCGCGCCGACCAACCTGTTCAACGCCCGCATCGCCTTCACCGCGCCCGACCGGCGCTGGTCGGTCGCGCTGTTCGGCAAGAACCTGACCAACGAGCGCTATATCGGCCATGCCTTCGTGGTGCTGGGCGAGCCCCGCGCCACGATCACGCCGCCGCGGACCTATGGGATCGAGGTGCGGGTGGCGAATTAGCGGATTGGCGGCCGTGTTTCGCCCCTCCGCTCGACCAAAGTCGAGCTGTGCAAGACCTCCATCCCATTCCGCGAGACCAAGTGGGAAATTGAAGCCCGGCCCGCCCGCCCGCTATGCCTTGGTCCCGGGCCAGCGAGAGAGGCTGAACCTTGCCGACGAAGCCGACAATCGCGTGCATCGATGACGATCCCTTCGTGCGCGAGGCGCTGGAGGGGCTGTTGCAATCGATCGGCTACACGGTGCTGTTGTTCGCTTCGGCGGAGGAATTCCTGCAATCCTCCGCGCTGCTCCAGCTTTCCTGCCTGATCACCGACATGAAGCTGGGCGGCATGTCCGGCCTGCAGTTGCTGCGGCAGCTGGCGCATGACGGCCATAGCATCCCGACGATCGTCGTCACCGCATTCGGAGACGACCAGATGCGCGACCAGTCGCTTGCGGCGGGTGCGATCGGCTTTCTCAACAAACCCATCCACGAGGCCGATCTGCTCGCCCTGCTGAAGGCGGCGACGGATCGCAATTCACCCTGAACCGGCGCGGGGGCGGCGGCGCCCGGGAGAAGTGCGAGGCATGTATGAGTGATGTGCGGATCTTCGCTTTCGGACCGTTCCGGCTGATGCCCGAACGGCAATTGCTGTTGCAGGGCGACACCGCCGTGCGCATCGGCGGCCGGGCGCTCGACCTGCTGATCGCGCTCGTCGAGCGGCCGGGCGAGCTGGTGTCGAAGCATGAGCTGATCGCCTTCGCCTGGCCGACGACGACCGTCGACGAGAGCAACCTCAAGGTCAACATGGCGGCGCTGCGCCGCGCGCTCAGCGACGATGCCGGCGCGGCCCGCTATATCGCCACCGTATCCGGGCGCGGCTATCGCTTCATCGCCCCCATCCACATGCAGGAGCCGACCGCCCGGAATGACGGCGGTGCCGCGCCCGGCGGGAGCCTGCCGGTGAGCACCGAGCCGGCCCGGCCAGCCTGGCACGCGCTCGACCAGGCCCGCTTCGTCTCGATCATCGCCCCGGGCAGCCTCGGGCAGGATCAGCCCGCAAGCCGGGGCGCGCGCATCCGTTTCGTCGATCTCGCGCCGCATGCCGAATATGTCGCCGTCCCCGCGCCCGCATGCGCGCCGCCCGATGCGGTCGAGGACCGGGCGGTGCCGGCCACCGCACAGGGCGCGCAGCCCACCGGGCCGCCTTCCGCCGGCGCGATCGATTTCGGCATCGTGATCGACGGCGAGATCACGCTGATGCTGGACGATGCCAATGTGCCGCTCAAGCCCGGCAGCGTCGTCGTCCAGCGCGGCATCGACCATGCCTGGGCGAACCATTCGGGCCGCCCCTGCCGCATCCTGTTCGTCCACCTCGACGGCGGGCAGGACGCGGGCCGCCGTGGCGCGCAGGGTGGATGGTGATCGACCTTCCTTCCCGAGCCAGGCTCCGGGAGGAAGGTCGATCCGCTCTCAACCCAGCCGCGGCAGCCCGTCCATGATCGCGGTCAGCGCCAGCACCGTCTGCGCCTCCATCGCGCTGTGGCCGGCATTGGTGATGGCGAAGCTCGCGGGGGCCGCGCCCGCGCCTGCCATCGCCTCGATCAGGCGGGAGGCCTGGGTCAGCGGGCAGACCTGGTCGAAGCGGCCATGAACGATGTGCGTCGGGATCGCGGCGATGCGGCCGATATTGTCCACGATCTCGCCGGGCGCGAGGAACAGCTCGTGGGCGAAGAAATGCGCCTCGATCTGCGCGAAGGAGAGCGCGAACGCCGCCTCGGCGAACTTGCCGGGATCGTCGGCCGGCGGAATCATGCTGGAGATGGTGCCTTCCCACACCGACCAGGCGGTCGCCGCCTGCAGCTGGCGGAGGCGATCGGCATCGTCGCGCGGCGCCCTGTCGAAGATCGCCTTGTAGGCGGCCATCATGTCGTCGCGTTCGGCGGGCGCTATGGTTTCGACGAACGGCTTCCACGCCTCCGGATAGGCGACATAGCTGCCCGGCGCGGTGATCGAGAACGGCGCTTCGGCATAGGTCGCGGCGTTGCCCTGGTACATATAGAGCAGGTCCTCGCGGTCACCGAGGAAGATGCCGCGCAGCACCAGCGTCGCGACATCCTCGGGATGGCGGATCGCATAGACCAGCGCGAGCGTGCTGCCCCAGCTGCCGCCGAACACATGCATGCGGCCGCTAATGCCCAGCGCGTCGCGCAGCGTGCGGATGTCAGCCACCAGATGGTCGGTGGTGTTGCGGGTCAGCGCCACCGCCGGCCCCGCCGCCGCCACGGTCGGCTCGCTCTTGCCGCAGCCGCGCTGGTCGAACAGGATCACGCGATAGCGCGCGGGATCGAAGAAGCGCGCCATCACCGGCGCGCAGGCGCCGCCCGGCCCGCCGTGCAGGACCATCACCGGCTCGCCCGCGGGATCGCCATATTCTTCCCAGTAGAGCTTGTGGTCGGGCGCATGATCCACCTGCAGCAGGCCGGAACGGTTGGCGGCGGCGGCGGGATATTTCCATTCGTCCCGCACCGTGCTTGCCTGCTGGAGCCCCGAAAAATCGATCACGCCCTACCCCTCATGCCCTGCCGGCCGCGACCGGCCGTCTTACGCGAAATAACGCCGTTTAACCGGCGTTGGGAACCACCCTCTGCTATTGTGCGGCCACGCCCTTCGCTCGACCGGCGCAGGGAGGATCCACGCCCCGGGGGATTGTTCGCCGCAGCCTTCGATCGCGCCGCGCTGACGGTGTGGGCGATTTTCGTCCGGCGGGCGGTCCGGCCGGCGGGCGTCACCGCGCCCGTGACGCGCCAAACGATGTTTCGAAGGAGCCACGCCATGTCCCACCCCGTGAAGATCACCGCGACGCTGACCGCGCTGCCCGACAGGGCCGGGGCGTTACAGGCGCTGCTCACCGATATGGCGCCCCATTGCCGGGCCGAGCCGGGCAACCTGCGCTGGGACGTGTGGCAGGATCAGGCGCAGCCGGGCCGTTACGTGCTCGACGAACTCTATGTCGATGGCGATGCCGTGGCGGCGCACCGGCAATCGCCGCATTATCTCCATTATCTCTCGCGGGTTCCCGACCTGGCGGAGCGCACCGCTCTCGTCTGCGATCCGGTTGCGGTCGACCACGGCACCGGCGCATGAGGCGACGATGACGGGTACGGTCGGAAACCCGGCCACGAGCGGCGCCCCCGCCCTCAGAAGCCGATCCGCCCGCCCCCCGGCTTGAGCGCGGCTTCCGCCCCCAGCCGCGCGACGATCGCCTCCGCGTCCGTCACGCCGAGGTGGCGGATCTGCCGCCGCACGACCGCGAAGTCGCCCGGCGTCAGGTTGGTCAGTTCCGCCAGCGCGGCGGGCGCCGCCATCCCGAAGAAGCGCTCGAATGCCCGTGCCGCCCGCGCCGCGCCGAACGGACGCAGGTCGAGCTTGAACACGAAGCGCCGGAGCGCCGCCGGGTCAAGCCGCGAGGCGTGGTTGGTGGTCGCGACGAACGGCAGCGGGTGGCGATCGAGCCAGGTCAGCAGTTCGTTGACCTGCGTCACCTCCCAGCTCCGCGTCGCGCCGCCGCGGTCGTAGAGCAGCGAGTCGACCTCGTCGAACAACAGCACGCCGCCGCGCCGCTCCGCCTCGCGGAACGCGCCGGCGATATGCGCCTCCGTCTCGCCCACCCACTTGGACAGCAGGTCCGAGGCGCGGCGGACGATCAGCGGCCGGTCGATCGCGTGGGCGAGATGATGGCCGAGCGCGGTCTTGCCGGTTCCCGGCGGCCCGGTGAGCAGCAGCGAGAAGTCGCTGGGCCCGTCCGGCTGTGCGAACCGGCCGAGCAGGCTTGCGACGTCGAGGTCGGTCTCGAACAGGTCGAGATCGGCGAGCGGTTCCGCCTCCGCCACCGGGCGCCCCGCGCGCAGCGCGGTCACCAGCGAACGCGCCGAGGCGGTGATGTCCTCCGCATCGCCCGAGAGCCGGCCGACGCGCATCGCGACGCGCGCCACCGTCGCCGCCTCCGGCGCGGCCGCCAGCAGCGGGTCGAACGCCGCCGGCAGCGTCACCGCCTCGTCCGCCGCGATGCGCGCGATCATCCGCCGCGCCGCCGCCGGGGTCGGCACGTCGAGATGCAGCACGAAGCTCATCCGGCGCAGGATCGCGGGTTCGACATTGCCGATCGCGTTGGTCGTCCAGATCACCGGCACCGCGTTGGTTTCGAGCAGCCGGTTGATCCAGATCTTCGATCCCTCGCGATCGCGGAACCAGTCCCCCGGGCCGGGGCTGGCATCGCCGATCATGTCCTCCATCTCGTCGAACAGCAGCAGCGCGTCGCCGCGGCCGGTGAGGACGCGGTGGGCAAGCTGCAGCGCATGCGCGCGCTCCCAGCGATCGGGCTCCTCGCCATCCTCGTCGGCCTCGCCCACGCTGAACAGGGCCGCGCCCGCCGCCGCCGCCAATGTGCGGGCCAGCTCGGTCTTGCCCGTGCCCGGCGGGCCGTGGATGAGGATGTTCACGCCCGCCGCGCCCTCGCGCAGCGCGCCCGCCAGCAGCCGCACGAGCCGTGCGGCATCGGCGCCGACGCCGGAGAAATCCTCCAGCCCCAGCCGCGCGGTCTGGCGCAGGCCGACCATCGCCTCGATCAGCCCGCTGCGATCGGTGATGCCGCGATCGAGCAGCCGCGACAGCGTCCAGCCGAGATCGAGCTCCGCCGCGCCGCGATGGCTGAGGCGGAAGCGGATCAGGCCAAGGGTGAGCAGCAGGCTCATCCGCAGCCCCTGTTCGCTGTGCCCGGCAATCTCGGCGATCAGCACCGGCATGTCGCGATGATGCTCGGCGATGCGGCGCGCGAGATCCGACAGGCGCGACACGCGGTCGAGCCCGACCGCAAGCTGGAGCAGCCGCGCATCGGCCTTGCCCAGCCGAAGCGCCTCGGCGAGCGCGGCGGCGATGCGCAGCGGGCGCGGCGGTTCGACCCCGGCCGCGCCTTGGGGAGCGGCCTCGAGCGCGGCGACCAGCCGCCGCCAGCCGATCCTGCCCGCCTTCGGCTCGATCCGGATCCCACGGTCGCCCAGCCAGGCGCGGTTCTCCCCCGCCCATTCGCCGAGCGCGGTGCCCAGCGGGCTCCGCCCCTTCACAGTCTTCAGCCGGAGCAGCAGGCCCCGGACGATATCCATCTCTTCCATCTTCATCCCGATCCCGCCCATCGCGCGGTCCGAAAGGGCCATGGCAATGGCCCCGGCGACGCACGCAATGCGCCCGATACTCATCGTCGTGGGTGGCGTGCCGCGAGCCCATCCGCCGCGGCGCGGGATGCGCTACGGCTGGCGGCTGACGATCCGGGGCATCACGCCCGCTTTCAGCGATCCTACCAGCAATCCATGTCTCCGATGGCTGCCGGCGATTGGTCCGGCAGGGCGTCGCCCCATAGCCCATAAGCCGATCCGCTGCAACCGCGGCTTGCCGTCTTGTGGTCGCAAGCAAGCTCGATATACGATCGAATATCGAGATCGTCGAAAAAGGATATGCTTCATGACCATGCGCGCGCATCTGCGGTCGCTGGCGGAGGTCGGCGCAAGCCTGTTCGCAACCCTGTTCGCAACCGGCGCGGCTTCCGCGCAGACCGCGCCTGCCGATGCCGCCGGAGCCGAATCCCCCGGCGGCGTCGCCGACATCGTCATCACCGCGCGCCTTCGCAGCGAGGATCTGCAATCGGTGCCGCTCGCGGTCTCGGTGGTGGGCGGCACGCTGCTCGACCAGTCCTACACGATCAACACGCAGGGGCTGACCACGCTGGTGCCGGCGCTGAACTATTCCAGCGCCAATCCGCGGAACACCGCCTTCACCATCCGCGGCCTCGGTTCCAGCGTGGTCGCGGTCAGCCAGGCCAATGACGGGCTGGAGCCGGGCGTCGGCTTCTATGTCGATCAGGTCTATCACGCCCGCCCCGCGACCGCCGCGTTCGACTTTTCGGACGTCGAACAGATCGAGGTGCTGCGCGGGCCGCAGGGCACCTTGTTCGGCAAGAACACCACCGCCGGCGCGATCAGCGTCACCACCCGCACGCCGAGCTTCACCCCCGGCGCCACCGAGGAGATCAGCTATGGCGACTATGATTTCCTGCAGGTGAAGGTGTCGGGCACCGGCCCGATCGTCGACGACCGCCTCGCCTTCCGCGTCTCCGCACTGATGACGCGGCGCGACGGCGTGATCCGCAACAGCGTCACGGGGCGCGACCACAACCGCATCGGCAACCAGGCGGTGCGCGGCCAGCTGCTGTTCACCCCCACCGAGACGTTCCGGCTGCGGCTGACCGCCGACTTCGCCAATTTCGAGAGCGATTGCTGCACGCAGGTCTATCTGCGCGTCGGCCAGAGCCTGCGCGCGCCCGCGCGACAATATTCCGCGCTCGCCGCCGGGCTCGGCTATGCGCCGCCCAGCACCAATGCCTATGACCGGCTGACCGACATCGACGCGCCGCTGGGCGTCGACACCAATGAAGGCGGGGTCTCGGCGATCGCCGACTGGACGCTGGGTGGCGCCACGCTCACCTCGGTCAGCGCGTGGCGTTTCTGGAACTGGGATGCGTCGAACGACCGCGACTATACCGGCATCCCGATCCAGCTCACGCAGCACATCCCCTCGCGGCAGGACCAGTTCAGCCAGGAACTGCGCCTCGCCTCATATGGCGACGGGCCGTTGGGCTATGTCGCCGGGCTCTATTATGTCCGCCAGACGATCACCGGCCGACCGATCAGCATCTATGGCCCCGCCGCCGCATATTGGCTGATCGGGCCGACGACCGGCGCCAACGCCACGCCGGTGCCCGCCAACCTGCTCGATGGCTATGGCCAGGACGGGCATACCCGTTTCACCACCGACAGCTATGCCGCGTTCGGCGAGGTCAACTGGCGGCCGCTGCCGCGGCTGACGCTGACCGCCGGGCTACGCTACACCCACGAGCACAAGGAAGGCGATTACGACACGACGGTGTTCGGCGGGCTGGAGACGGGCAGCGCCGCGCTCAACAGCGCCAAGCGCTCGATCCTGCGGCCGCAATCCTATTCGGCCAGCGACGACGACGGCAGCCTTTCGGGCCGCGGCAACATCGCCTGGCAGGTGACCGACACGATCCTCGGCTATGCGAGCTATGCGCGCGGCTTCAAGTCGGGCGGGATCAACATGTCCGGCCTGCCGCTCGACGCGCAGAACCAGCCGGCGCTGGCGACGGCGGTGGTCGATCCCGAACGCAACACTACTTACGAGGTCGGCCTCAAGACCCGGTTGTTCGACCGCCACCTGGTGCTCAACCTTGCCGGCTACCGGACCGATGTGAAGGATTTCCAGGCGACCATCGTCGACAGCACGCAGACCGTGGCGCTGCGCGGCTATCTCTCCAACATCCCCAAGGTGACGGTGAAGGGCGTCGAGGCCGACGCCACCGCGCAGATCGGCCGCAACCTCCAGATCCGCGGCTCGCTGGCCTATGCGCACGGCGAATATGCCGACTATCCGGCCGGCCCCTGCCCGCTCGAGGCGCAGGGCAGCGCCACCACCGCCTGCGACCTGACCGGCCGCCGCCTCTCCGGCCTGCCGCGCTGGTCGGAGACGATCGGCGCGGATTATGCGCTGCCCGTGGGCGGGAGCGGCGCGATCGTGCTGCACGCCGATTCGAACTGGCGCAGCGGCTATTATGGCGACCCCAGCCTGTCGCGCTTCACCTTCATCGAGGGCTACAATCTCACCAACGCCAGCATCGGCTACCGTTCCGACGCAGGCTGGGACGTCGCCTTGTTCGCGCGCAACCTGTTCGACGCGGATTATATCCAGAACCTGACGATCCAGGCCGGCAATTCGGGGCTGATCCTCGGCACGCCGAGCGACCCGCGGCTGATCGGTGTGACCTTCCGGGCGCGGCAGTAGCGGCGTCAACCGTTCTTCCCTGACGCTGCGCGCCGGGGCGCAATGGGTCGTCAGCCCTGGTCCACCCGATAGGCGCGCTGGAACAGCATCACCGCGCGGTCTGCATCGGCCTCGATCATCTCGGGCGTCGCCTCGTCGATGATGCGGAGCAAAAGCTGCTGGTGGCAGCCGGTCGTGCACAGCCCCACCAGCGTACGCGCCGCGAGCAGCGGGTCGTCGCGCAGCAGCAGGCCGCGATCCATCGCGCTTTCGAGGAAGGCCGCGAGCAGCGCCTGCATCTGGCGCGGCGCGCGTTCGAAGAAGATGCGGCCGACCTCGGGGAAGCGCAGCACCTCCCCCACCACCAGCCGGTGGAGCGCGATCGCCTGCGACGAGGTCACCTTCTCGAGGAAGCTCGCGGCGAAGCGCCGCAGGGTCGTGCCCAGATCGCCCTCGGGTTCCAGCAGCGCCGCGAGGCGCGCGCGGAAATCCGATGCCGCACGGTCGATCACCGCCGAAAACAGATCCTCCTTCGAAGGAAAGTAGTTCCACAAGGTCGCCTTCGACCCGCCCACTTCGGCCGCCACCGCCGACATGCTCGTGCCGGCATAGCCCTTTTCCAGAAACGACCGGCTGGCGATCGCGAGGATGGCGTCGTGGCGATCCTGGCGCCGCGCCTCCCGTCGATTCGGCCTGTGTGTATGAGACGTTTCCATGACCGTACCGTACAGTACGATTTCTGATTGACAAGACCCATCTCGCGGGCGCACTGCCGCCCCCGCACCAATCCGCACGGGTTTTCATGAACGCGAGTCGATCCCCCCTCCGTCCCACCGGCGCGCTGGCCGTGGCGCTTGCTCTCGCCGGCTGCGCATCCGTCCCCGATCTCGGCCCGAAGCCAGCGCCGCGTGCCGCCGGAGACGTTGCCGCCACGCGCAGCCTGGGCGCTGCGGCCGCCGCCCCTGCCGCCGCCTGGCCGGCCGACCAGTGGTGGAGCGCCTATGGCGATCCCCAGCTCGCCGCGCTGATCGACGAGGGGCTGAGGAATTCGCCCGACGTCGCCGCCGCCACCGCGCGATTCCGGCGTGCGCAGGGCATGGCGCAGCAGGCGGGCGCCGCGCTGCTGCCGTCGATCGACGCCAATGGAACGGCCTCCATCGACAAGCAGAGCTACAACAACGGCATCCCCAAGGAATTCGTGCCCAGGGGCTGGCAGGATCGCGGCGGCGCCTCGATCGGCGCCGGCTTCGACCTCGACCTGTGGGGCCGCAACCGCGCCGCGCTCGCCGCCGCCACGTCGGAGGCGCGCGCCGCCGAGATCGACGCCGAGCAGGCGCGGCTGATGCTGACCACCGGCATCGCCGATCTCTACGCCGATCTCGCCCGCCTGCATGCGCTGCGCGACATCAGCCGGCAGACGCTCGAGCTGCGCAGCGCGACCAACCGGCTGGTCGCCGATCGCGAGCGCAACGGGCTCGATACGCGGGGCAGCGTGCGCCAGGCCGACGCCACCGTCGCCTCGGCGCGCGCCGAGCTGTCCGCAGCGGACGAAGCGATCGCGCTCCGCCGCAACCAGATCGCCGCGCTGCTCGGCGCCGGGCCCGACCGCGGGCTCGACATCGCCCGCCCGCAACTCGCGCGACTCACGCCGCGCGGCCTGCCCGCGGACGTCACCACCGACCTGATCGGCCGCCGGCCGGACATTGCCGCGGCACGCGCGCGCACCGAGGCGGCGGCCAGCCGCATCAAGGTGGCACGCGCCGATTTCTTCCCCGCGATCCGGCTCAGCGCACTGATCGGCGTGCAGTCGCTGGGGCTGAACAATCTGGTCGAGAGCGATTCCACCTATGGCAGCGTCGGCCCGGCCATCAGCCTGCCGATCTTCCACGGCGGCGCGCTTTCCGGCGCCTATCGCGGCGCGCGCGGCAGCTATGACGAGGCCGTCGCCAGCTATGACGGCTCCGTGCTGACCGCCTATCGCGAGGTGGCCGACGCGCTGACCAGCCAGCGCGCGCTGGCGCAGCGCCTGACCGACGCCCGCGCCGCGGTCACCGCCGCGGAAGACGCCTATGCCATTGCCCGCCAGCGCTACGAAGGCGGGCTTTCCAGCTATATCGACGTGCTGAACGTGGAGGATCGCCTGCTGGTCGTGCGCCAGTCGGTGGCGGAGCTCGACGCCCGCGCCTTCGCGCTCGACGTCGCCCTCGTCCGTGCGCTCGGCGGCGGCTTCGCCGCCCCGGCCCCCGCTCCCAAGGAAGATCCCCATGGCTGACGCCGCCCCCTCCCCGCCGCTCGCGCCTCAGCAGGCCGAAGCCGATGCCGCCGCCGATCGCGGCGCCGCGCGGCGCAAATGGCTGATCCGGCTGGCGATCGCCGTCGCCATCGCCGGGGTGCTGTGGGCCGCCTATTATTTCCTGATCGGCCGCAACCATGTCAGCACCGACAATGCCTATGTGAATGCGGAGGTGGCGCAGATCACCCCGCTGCTCTCGGCGCAGGCCGTCGCCGTCGAGGTTTCGGACACCGACATGGTGAAGCCCGGCCAGGTGCTGGTGCGGCTCGACCCCGCCAACGCCAAGATCGCCGTCGCGCAGGCCGAAGCCGACCTTGCCGAAGCGCGGCGCCGCTTCCGCCAGACCAGCGCGACCAGCGGCGCGCTCTCTTCGCAGGTCCAGGCCCGCGGCGCGGACATCGCGCAGGCGCAGGCGCGGCTGGTGACCGCCCAGGCCGACGCCGAAAAGGCGCGCATCGACCTGCAGCGCCGCGAGCAACTGAAGGACAGCGGCGCGGTTTCGGGCGAGGAACTGACCGCCGCGCGCACCACCTTTGCCTCCGCGCGCGCCGCGCTGCTGCAGGCGCAGGCCGCGGTCGGCCAGGCGCGGTCGGCGCGCGGCGCCGCCGCCGGCGAGCTCGAGGCGAACGCCGTGCTGGTGCGCGGCTCGACCGAGGAAACCGATCCCGGCGTGCTCGCGGCCAAGGCCAGGCTCGATGCGGCGCGGCTCGACCTCGACCGCACGATCATCCGCGCGCCGATCGCCGGCGTCGTCACCCGGCGGCAGGTGCAGGTGGGCCAGCGCGTCAACCAGGGATCGCCGATCATGACGATCGTCCCGATCGCTACCGTCTATGTCGATGCCAATTTCAAGGAGCGCCAGCTCCGCCGCGTGAAGATCGGCATGCCGGCAACGGTGACGGCGGACATCTATGGCGGGGACGTCGAATATCACGGCAAGGTCGTCGGCATCGCCGGCGGCACCGGATCGTCGATGGCCCTGATCCCGGCACAGAATGCGACGGGCAACTGGATCAAGGTGGTGCAGCGCCTGCCGGTGCGCATCGCGCTCGACCCGAAGCAACTCGCCGAACATCCGCTGCGCATCGGCCTTTCCGCCGAGGTAGACATCGACCTTTCCGAAAAGTGAGGCCCCGCCGATGCCCCAGCAGGCAGACAGCTATACGCTGATCGCACCCTCCCGGCGGCTTCTCGCCGGGCTGGTGCTGGCGCTCAGCAATTTCATGGTGGTGCTCGACCTCACCATCGCCAATGTCTCGGTGCCGCACATCGCCGGCAATCTCGGCATCGCGCCCAGCCAGGGCACCTGGGTCATCACCGGCTATGCGGTGGCAGAGGCGATCTGCGTGCCGCTGACCGGCTGGCTCGCGCTGCGCTTCGGCACGGTGCGCGTGTTCATCGCCAGCATGGTCGGCTTCGGCTTCTTCTCGGTGATGTGCGGGCTTTCGCCGACGCTCGGCATGCTCGTCGCCTGCCGGCTGGGGCAGGGCATCTGCGGCGGGCCGATCATGCCGATGTCGCAGACCCTGCTGCTGCGCATATTCCCGCCCGAAGCGCGTGGGCGCGCGATGGGGCTGTGGGCGATGACGACGTTGCTGGGCCCCGCGATGGGCCCGATCATCGGCGGCTACATCAGCGACAACTGGAGCTGGCACTGGATCTTCTTCATCAACCTGCCGGTGGCGGCGATCTGCACGTTCGCGGCGATCGCGCTGCTCAAGCCGGTGGAGACGGATCGCCGGATCCTGCCGATCGACCGCATCGGGCTGGTGCTGCTGATCTTCTGGATCGGCTGCCTGCAGATCATGCTCGATCTCGGCCGCGAGCATGACTGGTTCGCCGATCCGATGATCCTGACGCTCGCGATCCTCGCCGGCATCGGCTTCGTCGCCTTCATCATCTGGGAGCTGACCGAGGAACATCCGATCGTAAACCTCAGGATCTTCCGACATCGCGGCTTCACGGCAGGCGTTCTCGCGCTCGCGCTCTCCTTCGGGGCCTATTTCGCGAGCATCGTCGTGATCCCGCAATGGCTGCAGACCTCGATGGGCTACACCGCGACGATGGCGGGTATCGTCACCGCCTTCACGGCGATGGCGGCGCTCACCACCGCCCCCATCGCCGCGCGGATGGTGGGCAAGGTCGATCCGCGCATCATGGTCTGCGGCGCGGTGCTGTGGCTGGCGATCATGTCGGTCTGGCGCTCGCAATGGACGAGCGGGGCGGACTTCTGGACGCTGGTGATGCCGCAGCTCGTGCAGGGCTTCGCGATGCCCTTCTTCATCGTGCCGCTGACCACGATCACGCTGAGCGCGGTCCACCCGTCCGAAACCGCGTCCGCCGCCGGCCTGCAGAACTTCCTGCGGACGATGGCGATCGCGATCGCGACATCGGTGGTGCTGACCTTCTGGGAAGATGCGCAGAAGGTGTCGCGCAGCGAGATCGTCTCGACACTACAGCCCGATGCGGTGCAATCCAGCCTTTCGGGCGCGGGCTTCGGAATGGACCAGATCCGGCAGATCATTGCCAACACCGTCGATCAGGAGGCGACGATGCTGGCGGTGGATCACACCTTCCTGATCAGCGCCTTCGTGCTGCTGTTCGCGGCGTCGGTGATCTGGCTGTCGCCGAAGCCGAAACCCAACGTCGATACCTCGGCGGCGCATTAGAGCGTTCTATTGATCCGTTCGCCCTGAGTAGGGACTGAGCTTGGCGAAGCCTGTCCCGAGCGAGGTCGAGGGGGCCCGTATCGAAGGGTTTGGCTCCGAGTGAGGCCCTTCGATACGCGTCTTCGACTTCGCTCAGCCGCTACTCAGGCCGAACGGATCAGATTGCTCCGGGCGACCGACAAACCGGCGCGAGCGTCATCGGCGCGCCCCGGATCTGTCATCAAATCGTATTCGAGCCCCTCTAGCCGGCAAGGGATGGGTGGCACGAAAGGTTCGACGCGCGACGGGGCGCTGATGCTCGGCTGGGCGCGGCTGCGCGACCAGATCGCGCGGATGACGCGGCGCGACGATGCCGAGGATCTGCTCCACGATGCCTGGATCGGCATCACGGAGCGGCAGATGCAGGCGCAGAACAGCGCGGCGCTGCTGGCCCGCGCCGCCGCGCACCGCGGGATCGACGCCTATCGCCGCGAACGCCGGATGGGATCGACGCTGGTCGCCGAGCCCGCCGCCGACGCGATCGCCGATCGCCGCCCCTTGCAGGATGAAGCGCTCATCGCCCGCCATCGCCTCGAACGGCTGCGCAGCGGCGTCGCCCAGCTCAGCCCGCGCACGCGGGAGATCTTCTTGATGCACCGGCTCGACGGCCGTAAATATCGGGAGATCGCGCTGGAGCTCGGGATCAGCCAGAGCGCCGTGGAGAAGCACATCGCGAAGGCGATGGCGCATCTGGCCGATTGGATGGAGAATTGGTGACGTGATCTTCCGCAGCGAGCCGGAGCGTATCAACCGGCAGGCGGCGGACTGGCTGGCGAGACTGCACGCGGACGATCGCGCGGCCGAAGACGAGGCCGCGTTTCGCACGTGGCTGAAAGCCGATCCGTCGCATGAAGGCGCGTTCGAACGCGCCTCGATGATCTGGGATGCCGCCGGCGGCCTGCGCGATCAGCCGATCGCGCGGGAGGCGCCGGCGCCTGCCCCCGCCGCGCGCCTTTCGCGCCGCGCGGTGATGGCGGGCGGCGGCGCGCTGTTCGTCGCCGGCGGGCTGGGCCTGGGCTGGCAGCGGGCCTATGCCGGCGTCTACCGCACCGGCATCGGCGAGCAGCGCCGCCTGGTGCTGGAGGACGGCTCGCGGGTGATGCTCGATACCGACACCCGCATCCGCTTCCGCGCCGGCAGCGCGGCGCGCACGCTCTCGCTCGCCACCGGCCGGATCGACCTCGACATCGCCCGCGACACCCGCCCCTTCGTGATCGAGGCGGGGGAACGGCGGGTGATCGCCACGGCGGCGCGGCTGGACCTGCGCCGCGATGGCGACGATGTGGCGCTGACCGCGATCCAGGGCAGCGCACGGATCGACGCGCCGGATGTGACCGGCAAAGCTGCGCCGGTGCCGCTTGCGCAGGGCACGCGCATCGCGATGGCGGAGGGGCGGCCCGATCGCCTCGACCAGCCGGAGCTTGACGACCTGATCGCCTGGCAGAGCGGCCGGCTGGCGTTCCGCGACGAGACGATCGCGCAGGCCGCCACCGAGATGAACCGCTACAGCACGCGCGCGCTGGTCGTCTCCGATCCCAGGGTCGCGGACCTGCGGCTGAGCGGCGTCTACCGCGTCGGCGATTCCGAAGCGTTCGCGCGCTCGCTGGCGGTGCTGCTGCCGGTGCGGGTGGCGGCGGACGGGGATGCGATCCGGATTTCCGCGGCCGACTGATTTTTTTTCATGGCGGGGGGTGAGGAAATGCCCGCCGCCATCGTCGAGGGGGCGAGCGCTCGCGAGGAGCGCGACACGGGGACATCAAGATCATGACGAGTCTGAAACGGCAGCTTTGCCGATCGGCGGCGCTTGCGCTCACGCTTTCGACGCTGGCGGTCGCCACCGCCGCCGAGGCCCAGGCGATGGCGCGCCGCGTGCGCATCTCGATCGCCGCGCAGCCGATGGACCGGGCGCTGGAGCAGCTTGCCCGCCAGAGCGGCAACGACATCCTCTTCACCCGCAGCGCCGTCGAGCGGCTGACCGCGCCGGCGCTGGCCGGCGAGTTCGACGCCGAGACGGCGGTGCGCCGCCTGATCGCGGGCAAGCCGCTGACCGTGGTGCGCGACGGGACGGGCGCGCTGATCGTGCGCCCTCAGGCGGCGGCGGCCGGACAAACGCCGTCGACCGCCCGCGATGACGCGCCCCCGGGGGAAGACATCGTCGTCACCGCGCGCTTCTCCGACGGTGTCGAGCGCTCGCTCGACGTCAAGCGCAACGCGGACTCGATCTCGGACGCGGTGGTCGCCGCCGACATCGGCAAGCTGCCCGCCTTCAACGTCGCCGAGGCGCTGCAGCGGGTGCCGGGCGTCACCATCGTCCGCGAGGCGGGCGAGGGCCAGTTCATCAGCGTGCGCGGGCTCGGGCCCAATTTCCAGGCGGTGACCTTCAACGGCATGCCGCTCGCCTATAACGAGAATATCCGCAACTCGGGTCAGTCCGGCCGCCAGTTCCGCCTGCAGGTGCTGCCAGCGCAACTCATCGACAGCGTGGTGGTGATCAAATCGCCCACTGCCGACCTGGTCGAGAGCGGCGTCGGCTCCACCGTCGACATCCGCCTCGCCAAGCCGCTGGACCGCGGCTCGTTCGTCGCCGCCAGCGCCTATGGCGGCTATGAGGAGCGCACCGACACCTTCAACCCCAACGGCTCGATCGCCGCGGGCTGGCGCAGTGCCGATCGCAGCTTCGGCATCCTCGGCGGCATATCCTACACCAAGCGCGAAGTGCAGTTCGATCGCCTGCGCCTCGGCTGGGACGATGCCGAGATCGAGGGGCTCGGCACCGTGCGCGTGCCCGGCGATGCCCAGCCCTATCTCGAGCTGGAAAATCGCGAGCGGCTGAGTGCCGTGGTCGACATGCAGTGGCGGCCGGCGGCCAACCTCGAGATCGAGATCGACGGCCTCTATTCGCAGTTCAACAACGAGACGACCGAGCGGCGGCTGACCTATTACATCCCCAGCCAGCTCTCGCGCCTCGACCTGTCGACCGCGGTGGTCGAGGATGGCCGGCTGGTCGCCGGCACGATCCGCGGCGCGCGCGTGCGCAACTATGCCGAATATATGGATCAGTCGCACGAGAACCTGCAGCTCAACGGCACGGTGAAGCTGGATCTGGGCGGCTGGCATATCGAGCCGCGCTTCAGCTACGCCCGCGCGCGCAGCGACCTCGATACGCCGATCCAGCGCGTGCAATATCGCACCGCCAGCGGCCGCGGCGGCAATCTGACCTTCGATTTCAGCGGCGATGTCGTCGGCGACGGCCGCGTCACCTCGCTCTACACCGATCTCGACCTCACCGATCCGTCGCTGATGCCGTTCGAGAGCTTCGCGGTGCGCCCGATCAACTCGGAGGACGAGGACAAGACCGCCATCCTCAACATCTCGCGGGACACCGATTTCGGCATCGGCGGCTTCACCGTCACCCGCATCCGCTTCGGCGGCCAGGCATCGGACCGCTACCGCGACTATCAGCGCCGCGATCGCGCCACGACCGTATTGCGCGACGGCGTGCAGCGCACCGGCGACTTCCTCTCCTATCCGGTGCCGGGCAACGCCTTCGACCAGTCGATCGTCAACCGCCAGCCCTGGACCAATGTCGACTGGGATCTGTTCAACCAGTCCTATGTTCTCGCCGGCGAATATGATGGCGTGAACCCGAGCGCCTACGACCTCGAACCGACCGCGGCCGACCTCCAGAACTCCTACCGGATCGGCGAGAAGATCTATGCGGGCTACGGCCGGGTCGATTTCGAATCCACGATGGGCGGCGTGCCGGTGACCGGCAATCTCGGCGTGCGCTATGTACGGACCGAAACCGACGTGCGCGGCACGACGGTGTCGGCGGTGCCCGACGGCGCCGGCGGCGTGACCACCGACGTGACGCCGGTGACGACCAAAGCGACCTACGAGGAATGGCTGCCCAGCGCCAACGCCACCTTCCGCTTCACCGACAATGTCCAGCTCCGCCTGGGCATCGCGCGGACGATGACGCGGCCGTCGCTGTCCGAGCTGCGCAACTCGATCAACACCAACAGCGTCACCGTCACCAGCATCTTCAACGAGGGCGCGGCGGCGCTCAACGATCCCACGCTCAACCTCCAGGCGTCGGCGGGCAATCCGAACCTGCGGCCCTACACGTCGTGGAACTTCGACGCGTCGTTCGAATGGTATTTCAGCAAGTTCGGCGCCTTCACCGTCGCCGCCTTCCACAAGGATATCAGCGACTATGTCGCGTCCGACTTCGAGACGCGGACCTTGGCGTTCGCGGTCCGCGACGGCACCACCCTGCCCGTCGACATCCTCGTCGCCACGCCCACCAATGTCGGCGATGCCAAGATCTCCGGCGTCGAGTTCGGCTATACCAACAAGCTGCCCTTCGGCCTCGGCGTGACCGCGACCGCGACCTTCGCGACCACCAAGCTGGAACTGGATCGCGCGGGTGTCGGCCTGCAGTCGGCGGGCATCCAGGGCGTATCCGACGTGAGCTATTCGATCACCCCCTTCTTCGAGACGGGGCCGTTCGAGATCAACGTCAGCTACACCTATCGCAGCGACTACATCACGGACTCGGGCGCGCTGGTGACCTCGCTGCCGACGCCCGACGACGTCGTCGCCTATTACCAGAAGGGCTTCGGCATCGTCGATCTGGGCGCGAGCTACCAGATCCGGCCCAACATCGAGGCGTTCGTGCAGGCGGTGAACATCCTCGACAAGCGCCAGGTGTCGTTCGCGGGCACCAAGGCCGAGTTCACCGAGATCCACACCTTCGGCCGCACGGTCAATTTCGGCGTCCGCGCGAAGTTCTGATCGCTCGAACCTCTCCTCCCCGACGCTGCGCGCCGGGGAGGAAATCGCCGGCGCCGCAAAAGGACGTCCCAACGGCCTTCCACGCCCTTGCAACCGCCCGCCAATGCTGCATGACCTGCGCGGGTTCACCCGGCGAGGGAGGCGGCATGGCGGACGCAGCGGATATCGTGATCGTGGGCGGCGGCGCCGGGGGCCTCGAGCTCGCCTCCCGCCTCGGCCGGCGCTTCGGGCGGAACGAGGGCCGGCAGCGCGTGCTGCTGATCGACCGGTCGATCTTCCACCTCTGGAAGCCCAGCCTGCACGAGGTCGCCGCCGGATCGCTGGATTCGCACCAGGAGGGGCTCTCCTACCCGGTGCTGGCGCGGCGCAACCATTTCAGCTTCGCGTTCGGCGACCTCATCGGCCTCGATCCGCAGGCGCGCACCATCGCGCTCGGCGCGATCCGCAACGATGACGGCGCGGTGCTGGTGCCGCCGCGGTCGCTGCGCTTCAACACGCTGGTGCTGGCGATCGGCAGCGGATCCAACCTGTTCGGCACGCCCGGTGCCGCCGAGCATGCCTATCTGCTGGAAAATGTCGCGGATGCCGAGGCATTCAACCGCCGGCTGACATCCGCCTTCCTCGCCGCCGCCTATTCCGACGAGCGCACGTTGCGCATCGCCATCGTCGGCGCGGGCGCCACCGGCGTCGAGCTTTCGACCGAACTGATCGAGGGGCATGACGAGCTTTCCGCCGGGCTGACCGAGGCGCAGCGCTTCGCGCTCGACGTGACGATCGTCGAGGCGGCGCCGCGCATCCTGGGCGGCCTGCCGGAGCGCGTTTCCGACAAGGCGGCGCGCGCGCTGACCGCCAAGGGCGTCCGCCTGCTGACCGACGCCAAGGTCGCCGCCGTCCATGCCGACCGGCTGGAGACCAGCCAGGGGCCGGTGCCCGCCGAGCTGATCGTCTGGGCCGCAGGGGTGAAGGCGCCCGATACCAATCGCGACTACGGACTGGAGACCGGCCGTCTCAACCAGTTCGTCGTCGACGATCATCTGCGCACCTCGGTGCCCGGGATCCATGCCATGGGCGATTGCGCCGAAGCGCCGGGCGCGGACGGCCGCCCGGTGCCCGCGCGTGCGCAGGCCGCCGCGCAACAGGCGCAATATCTCGCCCGCGCGCTCGGCCGGCCGGAACGAGACCCCGGCCCCTATGTCTATCGCGACCGCGGCTCGCTGGTCTCGCTGGGCGGCGACCGTGGCGTCGGATCGCTGATGGGCGGGCTCGCCGGCGCGAACTTCCTGATCGAAGGGCTGATCGCCAAATGGGCCTATATGGCGCTGCACCTCGACCATCACCGCGCGATCATCGGCACGCGGCGCACGATCCTGCTCGCGCTGTCCCGCCTGCTCCACCGCCGCGTGTCGGGCCGGCTCAAGCTGCACTGACGCCGCTTGGCAGATCGGCGCCAGACCCTACATCCCGACGGCGATCCATCAGGGAGCATGGCATGATCGACCTCTACAGCTGGCCCACCCCCAACGGCCTCAAGATTTCCATCTTTCTCGAGGAAGCGGGGCTGGAACACCGGATCGTGCCGGTGGACATCGGCAAGGGCGCGCAGTTCGACCCGCATTTCCTCTCCTTCTCCCCCAACAACCGCATCCCGGCGATCCTCGACCATGCCCCCGCCGATGGCGGCGAGCCGATCGGCGTGTTCGAATCGGGCGCGATCCTCGTCTATCTGGCGGAGAAGACCGGCCGCTTCCTGCCCGCCGCGCCCCGCGCCCGCACCGAGGTGCTGCAATGGCTGTTCTGGCAGGTGGGCGGCCTGGGGCCGATGGCCGGGCAGAACGGCCATTTCAACATCTACGCGCCCGAGAAGGTGCCCTACGCAATCAACCGCTACACCAGCGAGACCGCGCGCCTGTATGGCGTGCTCGACCGGCGGCTGGCGGGGCGGGACTATCTGGCGGGCGAGTATTCGATCGCCGACATGGCCTGCTATCCATGGATCGTGCCGTATGAGAACCACAAGATGGTGCTCGCGGACCATCCCAACCTCCAGGCGTGGTTCGATCGCATCGCCGCACGCCCGGCGGTCGAGCGCGCCTATCGCGACAAGGATGCGCGCTATGGCCGTCGCGACGCGCCGCTGACGCCGGAGGAACATGCGATGCTGTTCGGCAAGCAGCCCTGATCCGCCAATCGTTTTCGGTCGTTTCGGAACCACCTGCGTCGCCGCGCATTGATCCCCTCGGCCAGCGAAGGCCCCGGGATTTCCTGGCCTCGCGCAACAGAGGGAGTGACTATGCGTAAGTCGATGATGGTAACCGCGATGGCTGTGATGACGTTGGGCCTTGCCGCCTGCCAGAGCGAGCCGGCCGACAATGTCGAGGACAATGCCGAGGCGGTCGCCGACAATATCGAGGAAATGGCCGACAACGCCACCACCGAGGCTGGCGAAGACGCGCTCGAGAACCAGGCGGACGCGGTCCGCAACGAGGGCGACGCTGCGGCCGACGCCATCGACGCGAACCAGATGTAAGGGCAAGGGCGGCGCCCGGAACGGCGCTGCCCGGCCGAGTGATCACGATTGCGGAACTCAGCCCGCGGTCGTGTTGCCTCCCATGGCAGGGAACGGCGTCGCCCCCCGCGGCGCCGTTTTCCCGTAAGGGAGGACTTTCCCCGCAAGGGGCGGCGGGATAACGGCGGCGGATGAAGATCCGCCGCGCCCACGCCCGCGATGAAGACGCCGTCTGGGCGATCATCGAACCCCATATCCGCGCCGGCGAAACCTATGCGCTGGATCGCGACATGAGCCGGGCGGACGCGCTCGCCTATTGGCTGAGCGCGGACCGCGAGACCTTCGTTGCCGCAGATGAGGATGCGGGCCTCATCCTCGGCACCTATTATCTGCGCGCCAACCAACAGGGCGGCGGCCGCCACGTCGCCAATGCCGGCTATGCCACCGCCCCCGATGCGGCCGGCCGCGGCGTCGCCCGCGCGATGTGCGCGCACTCGATCGACCATGCCCGCGCGCAAGGCTTCCGCGCGATGCAGTTCAACTTCGTGATCGCCACCAACGCGCGCGCGGTGCGCCTGTGGGAGAGCTTCGGCTTCGAGACGCTGTGCCGGCTGCCCGCCGCATTCGCGCATCCGACGCAGGGGATGGTGGACGCACTGGTGATGTTCCGGCGGCTTTGAGCGCAATGGCCTCGCCCGCTGGCACCGGCCCGGCTCGCGTGGTTGCGCCGCAGGAGAAGAGCGCTGCCATCGGCATCGTCCGGCACGGCCCCCAGTCGGCTCGAAACCTCCCCACGCGGTCCGTCGATTTGCGCTTGCCACGCACCGCCGTCCGGGCAGATTCCCCTACAACGACAATGAACAAGGGGAATTCCATGCTCCGCATCACGCTCGCCCTGCTGCTTGCCGGCAGCGCGACCGCCGCCCTCGCCCAGCCGCAACCACCGGCCGCGCCCGCCGCGCAGGCGCCCTCGCGCCTGTTCACCGGCAGCGACCTGTTCGCGCTGGAACAGGCCAGCGATCCGCAGATCAGCCCCGATGGCACGCGCATCGCCTATGTCCGCCGCTCGGGCGACGTGATGCAGGATCGCATGCGCCAGACGATCTGGCTGGTCGATGTGAAAACCGGCGCGCAGGAGCCGCTGGCGGCGGGGACGGGCAGCTATTTCAGCCCGCGCTGGTCAGCGGACGGCCGCCGCCTAGCCTATGTCGCAACCGGCGAGGGCGGCGCCCCGCAACTCTATGTGCGCTGGATGGCGAGCGGCGAGACCGCGCGGATCACCGGCCTGCCCGACAGCCCGCAGGCGATCGCCTGGTCGCCCGACGGCAGCCGGATCGCCTACACGATGCGCGTGCCCGGCACCCCGACGACCTTGGGCAGCGCACCGCCCAAGCCCGAAGGCGCCAAATGGGCCGAACCGCTGGAGGTGATCGACCGCGTCACCTATCGCGCCGACGGCGGCGGCTATCTGAAGCCGGGCAACGACCATATCTTCATCGTTTCCGCCGATGGCGGCGGCCCGCGCCAGATCACCTCCGGCGCGTTCGACGATTTCGGGCCGCTCTCCTGGTCGCGTGACGGGCGCAGCATCGTGTTCGCCGCCAACCGCCGCGCGGACTGGGAACGCGAACTCAACGACAGCGACATCTACAGCGTCGATATCGCCAGCGGCACGCTCACCAAGCTGACCAGCCGCTACGGCCCCGATGCTTCGCCCGCGGTCTCGCCCGACGGGCAGCGCATCGCCTATCTCGGCTTCGACGACAAATATACCAGCTACGCCGTCACGCAGCTTTATGTGATGGATCGCGACGGCGGCAATGTCCGCCCGCTGACCGCCGCGCTCGACCGCGAGATCGAAACGGTCGCGTGGGCGAAGGACGGGCGCAGCCTCTATGTCTCCTATGACGATCATGCGAAGAAGAAGGTCGCCCGCATCACGCTCGACGGGCGACTGACCGTCGTTGCCGACGACCTCGCCGGCGGCGGGCTCGACCGGCCCTATACCGGCGGCAGCTTCTCCGTCTCGGACGGTGGGACCATCGCCTATACCAGCAGCGACCCCACCCGCCCGGCGGACGTCTATGTCGGCGGCAGGCGGCTGACCCGCCTCAACGACACGCTGATGGCCGGCAAGGCGATGGCGCGCGTCGAGCCGCTGGCGGTGACCGCAAAGGATGGCCGCAAGATCGATGCGTGGATCGTGCTGCCGCCGGGCCATGTCGCCGGCAGGCGCGTGCCGACCATCCTCGAAATCCATGGCGGCCCGCACACCGCCTATGCCCCGGTGTTCGCGACCGATTACCAGCTCTACGCGGCGGCGGGCTATGCGGTGGTCTATGCCAACCCGCGGGGCAGCACCTCCTACGGCGCCGAGTTCGCCAACCTGATCGACAAGAATTACCCCAGCGAGGATTATGACGACCTGATCGCCGCGGTGGACGCCGCGATCGCCACCGGCGTTGCCGACCCGGACAATCTGTTCGTCACCGGCGGATCGGGCGGCGGCGTGCTGACGAGCTGGATCGTCGGCAAGACCGATCGCTTCAAGGCCGCGGCGACGCAGAAGCCGGTGATCAACTGGATCAGCGAGGCGCTGACGATGGACGCCAGCGGCTTCACCTCGCGCTACTGGTTCCGGAAGCAGCCCTGGGAAGATCCGATGAGCTATTGGGCGCGTTCGCCGCTCAGCCTCGTCGGCAACGTCAAGACGCCGACGCTGGTGGTGGTCGGCAGCGAGGATTATCGCACCCCGGTCAGCGAGTCCGAACAATATTATGCGGCGCTGCAGATCCGCGGCGTGCCGACCGCGCTGGTAAAGGTGACCGGCGCCAGCCACGGCGGCTTCACCGCGCGGCCGTCGCAGTCGGCGGCGAAAGCGTCGGCGATCCTCGCGTGGTTCGACCGGTACCGGACGGACAGGAAGTAAGGACACTCCCTTATCCTCCCCGAGCTCCGCTCGGGGAGGGAGCGAGATGGGGGCAATCCAACCCCACTCGCGCGCGCAGCGCGTGGTGGAGGGACCGGCGCCGATGTAAATGATCATGCTGCGGTGTGGCCGATCAGGTCCGAGCCGACCCCTCCACCACCAGCCTGCGGCTGGCGGTTCCCCTCCCCGGCGTTGCGCGCCGGGGAGGAAAAAAGGGGCAAACATTACAAAGCATTTCCCCGCGCTCGCGCCACATTGAGTAACGTTATAACATTGCCCTAAGAGACCCCGCATCCAACACAAAGGGGTCAGGCGTGAGAAATCGAGTTCATTTCCTGTGCGCGGCGTCGGCGATTGCCGCGGTTCCGGGCGTCGCTGCGGCACAGGCCGGCAGCCATCGAACGGAGGGAGATATCGTCATCACCGCATCCGCGCTGGAACAGCGGTCCGACGAAACGGCGACGCCGGTGCTGAGCTTGACCGGCGAGGAGCTGATCCATCGCCGCGCGGCGACGCTGGGCGAAACGCTCGCCGGCCAGCCCGGCATCAATGTCGAGAATTTCGGCGGCGGCGCCAGCCGGCCGGTGATCCGCGGCCAGGCCGCGCCGCGCGTGCAGGTGCTGAGCGACAGTGCGCAGATCCAGGACGCCTCGACCATCTCGCCCGACCATAACATCGTCACCGAACCGCTGCTGCTGAGCGGCATCGAGGTGCTGCGCGGCCCCGCGACGCTGCTGTACGGCAGCGGCGCGATCGGCGGCGCGGTCAACCTGATCGACCAGAAGGTGCCGACCGCGTTGCCCGACGGCGGCATTTCCGGCGCGATCGAGGGCCGGCTGGGCACCGCCGACGACGAGCGCACGGTGGTGGGCGGGGTGACCGCGGGCGTCGGCCAGATCGCGCTGCGCGCCGAGGGCGTCTATCGCCGGTCGGACGATTATCGCGTCCCCTCGGGCTTCGGCGAACGCCATGTCGATGGGTCGTACAACGACACCTCCACCGTCAGCCTCGGCGCGTCGTGGATCGGCGCGGACGGCTATCTCGGCGTCGCCTATACCCGCCAGCGCAGCGAATATGGCCTGCCCGGGCACAGCCACGACTATGAGGGCTGCCACCCGCACGGCGCCAGCCTGCACTGCGGCGGCCACGACCATGAGGAAGAGGATCATGATCACGACCATGATCATGAGGAAGAGCATGAGGACGTGCCCTATGTGAAGCTGCGCAGTCAGCGCTTCGACATCCGCAGCGATTATCGCGATCCGCTGCCCGGCTTCGAGAAGATGCGCTTCCGCCTCGCCTTCACCGACTATGAGCATGACGAGCTGGAGCATGACGAGGTCGCGACGACCTTCCGCAACAAGGGCTATGACCTGCGCTTCGAACTGACGCACAAGCCGATCGCCGGCCTGCGCGGCGTGTTCGGCGTGCAGCGCTGGGAAAGCGACTTCCGCGCGATCGGCGAGGAAGCCTTCCTGCTCGATACCGAAACCACCAACACCGCGCTGTTCCTGATGGAAACCCTGCCGCTGGGCGCCGTCCGCCTCGAACTCGCGGCGCGGCAGGAATGGCAGGAGATCGAGCCGGCCGGATCGCTCTATCCCGGCATCAGGCACAACCCCTTCTCCGCGTCCGGCGCGGCAATCTGGGACATCAATGGCGATTATTCGCTGGCGCTGTCGCTCGCCCGCTCGCAGCGCGCACCCAACGCTCAGGAACTCTATGCCAATGGCGTGCACCTGGCGACCAACACCTATGAGCTGGGGCTGATCACCGGCAACAGCCGGCTGGGCACGCAGGCCTCGCTCGACGAGGAGACCGCGCACTCGATCAACCTGACCTTCCGCAAGAGAACGGGTGCAACGACCTTCACGATCGGCGCCTATCATCAGGAATTCGACAACTATATCTTCGCCGAGACGCTCGACCAGTTCGAGGATTTCCGCCTGATCCGCTATCGCGGCGCGGATGCGACCTTCACCGGCATCGACGGCGAGATCCGCCACCAGTTCACGCCCCAGTTCGCCGCCTCCGCGTTCGGCGACTATGTCCGGGCGAAGCTGAAGGACGATCTAGGCAACCTCCCGCGCATCCCGGCGGCCCGGCTGGGCGCGCGCGCCGACGCGCATATCGGCGGCTTCACGCTCGATGCCGAATATTATCATGTGTTCGAGCAGGACAAGACCGCCTCCTACGAGACGCGGACGCCGGGCTATGACATGGTCAACGCGACCATCGCCTATCGCCTCGACTTCGGTCAGGCGGCCAATGCGGAGCTGTTCGTGCGCGCCACCAACCTCACCAACGAGCTGGCGTTCAACCACGCCTCGTTCATCCGCGACGCGGCGCCGCTGCGCGGCCGCAACCTGGTGTTCGGGCTGAGGACGGCGTTCTGAGGAGCGGCGCTTCTACCGGGGCGGGCCCGGCGCGCACCGCCTCCGCCCTGTTCCGCCATATCGAGGATCTCCAGGGCGACACGCCCTGGGGATCCTTCCTCGATGCGGGCACCGGCACGCATTCGATCGGATGGATCGCCGCGCTGGACACCAGCCGCTGGGTCGCGGTGACGGGTGCCACCGGCCATGCGGTGCAGGTGCGCGATGCGGTGGCATCGGTCCGCCGCACGCAGGACCGGCTGATCGTCTCCAACTGGGCGGACGAGACATTGCTCGCGGGCGAACGCTTCGACACCGTGCTCGCCGACTATCTGCTGGGCGCGATCGAGGGCTTCGCCCCCTATTTCCAGGAGGCGCTGTTCAAGCGCCTGCGCCCGCATGTCGGCGGGCGGCTCTACCTCACCGGGCTCGAGCCCTATGTGCATGAGGAACCGGCGACGCCGGCGGGCCGCATGGTGTGGGAAATCGGCCGCTTCCGCGATGCCTGCCTGATGCTCGCCGGCGAGCGCGCCTATCGCGAATATCCGATGGGCTGGGTGACCGCGCAGCTGGAAGCGGCGGGTTTCCGGATCCTCGCCGGCAAACACTTCCCGATCCGCTACAAGGCGCGTTTCGTCAACGGCCAGATCGACATGTGCGCGCCCCGCCTCGCCCGCCTCGAAGACCGCACCCTCGCCGACGCGATGACCGCCCGCGGCGAGGCGCTGCGCGCCCGTGGGCTGGAGATGGTGGAGGCTGAAGACGGGCTTCGGCACGGCCATGACTATGTGATCGCGGCCGAGCCGGTCTAGGATTTCAGCTTGCCCAATCGCATGCTGATCGACACCGGATCGCCGAGTTCCACCCCTGCCTGCCGCCGCACCGCATCCTTCAGCGGCAGCAGATAGCCGCCGTCGCGCGGAAACAGCGAGGTGCCGAACACCGGCGCATCCCCGATCCGCGCCGCCACCGGCACCACGCCCCAGCCGTAACTGAGCGACCGTGCCGCGTGCCGGATCGCATCGACGAGATCCGCCGGCACCGCGACGAAGAAGAAGGGCGCCGGCCCGCGCCAATGGATGATCGGGCCCTCGAAGGTGAAGTCGTCGTCCAACGCCGCCCCGCCTCTCTGCTGCGCGATGCCGGTTCGTATCGCGTCGCGCTGACCGGGAAAAGGCGCGGTCCCCTCCCCGAGCAGAGTTCGGAGAAGAAAAGACCGGCCGTCACCTCAGTCGATCGCTTCCACACCCTCCGCCCGCAGCCGGGCCAGCGCGTCCCGCATCTCCCGCAATCGTTCGGGCGAATGTCCCTGCCATTCCAGCACCTCGCCGGTCACGCGCAGCGGTGCGCGGGATCGGTAGGATCGGGTCGGGTTGCCGGGGAATTTCTTGTCCGTCAGGTTGGGATCGTCGACGATCGGGCCGGTGGGCTCGACGATATAGATCCGCCCGCGCCCCTCGCCCTGCGCCAGTTCGGCGCCCCAGATCGCGGCGTCGAGCGTGCCGGTGAGATAGACCCACGAGGCCGGCTTGCGCGCCCCGAAGTTGGATGCGTGGCCAGCGGCGATCAGATCCCCCTCGCGGAGATCGGCGCGGGTGCCGTGATAGAAAAGGCTGCCCTGATCCTGTGTCATCGCGATGCTATCCCTCTCGTGAAACGAATCGAGGGCAAGGCTCATGCACCCGGACCCCCGGCTTGCCGCAAGCCCGGTCATGGGTTAGACAATGATGGTGGGAAGAGGCGCCCTGCCGCCCTCCCGTCGCCCCATCCCGTGAGATTCAACCCGCCGCCCTCGACGGACGGCTGCGCCGCTTGGCGCGTGCGATTGTCGACACAGTTCCGTTTTATCTTGAATGATCGTTCCATAACGATTAGATGATCGGGATGGCGAGACCCAAAAGCTTCGATTCGGATGCCGCGCTGGACGCTGCCATCGGCGTGTTCCGCGAACATGGCTTCGAGGGCACGTCGGCGCAGATGCTGGTCGATGCGATGGGGATCGGGCGCCAGAGCCTCTACGACACGTTCGGCGACAAATGGCTGCTCTATCAACGCGCGCTGCGGCGCTACAGCCAGGATGAGATCGGCGCGCATCGTGCGGCGATGACCTCGGGCGCACGCGCGATCGAGGGGTTGCACGCGATGATCGACCGCGTCGTCGCCGATGCAGCGCTGCCGTGCCTGGGCGTGGGATCGATCGCCGAGTTCGGCTGCTCGCGCCCCGAACTGGCCGAGATCAGCGGCGCTGCGGATCGGGCTTTGCGCAGGGCGGTGATCGCGCAGGTCGAGGCGGCGCAGGAACAGGGCGACGTCGCCGCCGATATCGATCCGGATACCGTTGCTACCTACATGGTCGCCAGCTTCGCCGGCATCCGCATCGCCGCGCGCGCGGGCGCAGGGCCCGCGCAAATGCGCGCGCTGGGCGAGATGACCAAAAGGGCGCTGCGCTGAAGGCTGCCCTCGGCTTCGCCCTTTTTTTGCTCAATTCTGGAATGATCGTTCAATAAAGGAGAATGACTATGCTGGCGGTGACGATGCGGGAGACCGGCGATGCCGGCGTGCTGGCGGTGGTGGAGCGCCCGGATCCGGTGCCCGCACCTGACGCGGTGCTGATCGAGGTCGCGGCGGCCGGCGTCAATTTCATGGACATCGGCGTGCGCCAGGGGACCGCCTGGGGCGATATGCCCAATCCCAAGATACTGGGCGTGGAGGGCGCGGGCCGCGTGCTGGCGACGGGCGCTGGCGTCAGCGAGTTCGCGGTGGGCGACCGGGTGGCGTGGGTCTATGCGCCGGGCAGCTATGCGGCGCGGATCGCGGTGCCTGCCGACGCGCTGGTGCGCATTCCGGAGGCGATCGACGATCGCACCGCCGCGGCGACGATGATGCAGGGGCTGACCGCCAGCCATTTCGCCACCGATTTCCACCCGACCCAGGCGGGTGAGGTCGCGCTCGTCCACGCCGCCGCCGGCGGGCTCGGGCAGTGGCTGACGCAGATCGTCAAGCTGCGCGGCGGCCGCGTGATCGGGCGGGTGTCAACCAATGCCAAGGTAGAGGCTGCAAGGTGCGCGGGCGCCGACCATGTCATCGTCGAGAGCGAAGGCAATTTCGCCGACGCGGTGCTGGCGCTGACCGATGGCGAGGGCGTGCATGTGGTGTTCGACGGATCGGGCCCTGCGACCTTCGCCGGATCGCTGGCGTCGCTGCGCCGGTCGGGCACCTTCTGCTGGTATGGACCGGTGCTGGGCGGACCCGGCCCGATCGACATCATGCGCCTGCCGAAGAGCATCAAGCTGGGCTATGCGGTATTCTTCGACCACATCCCCACCCCCGCGCTGCTGCGCGAACGCGCCGGCCAGCTGTTCGACTGGATCGCGGCCGGCCGCATCGCCGTCGAGATCGGCGGCACCTATCCGCTGGCCGAAGCCGCACAGGCGCATCGCGACATGGAGAGCCGCCGCACGACCGGCAAGCTCCTGCTCATCCCCTGATCACACGCCCTCCCCGAGCCCCCCAAGGACATGACCATGCCGATTGACGATACCCTCCAACGCCGCGCCTTCCTCGCTTCCGCCGTCTCGGGCGCCGCCGCCGCGCTGATACTGCCGACGGAGCGGTCGTCCGCGACCGCCGCCACGCCCCGGCAGCAGGGCTTCGGCACGCCGCGCCATGCGCGCACCGACGTGCTCGACATCGCCTATGTCGAGATGGGGCCGCCCAAGGGGCGGCCGGTGCTGCTGCTGCATGGCTGGCCCTATGACATCCACACCTATGCCGATGCCGCACCGATCCTCGCCGCGGCAGGCTATCGCGTGATCGTGCCGCACCTGCGCGGCTATGGCCCCACCCGCTTCCTGGCCGACGCCACCCCGCGCAACGGCCAGCAGGCGGCGCTCGCGCAGGATGCGATCGACCTGATCGACGCGCTGGGGCTGGACAACCCGATCGTCGGCGGCTGCGACTGGGGCGCGCGCACCGCGTGCATTCTGGCGGTGGCGCGGCCGGAGCGGATCCGCGCGCTGGTTTCGGTGAGCGGCTATCTGATCGGCAGCCAGGCGGCGAACGTCAAACCCCTCTCTCCGGAGGCCGAGCGTGCCTGGTGGTATCAGTTCTATTTCGCCACCGAGCGCGGGCGGCAGGGCTATGCCGCCAACACCCACGCCTTCGCGCGGCTGATCTGGCAGACCGCGTCGCCAAAATGGGCGTTCGACGACGCCACCTTCGCGCGATCGGCGGCGGCGCTGGACAATCCGGATCATGTCGCGATCGCGATCCATAATTATCGCTGGCGGCTCGGGCTAGCCGAGGGCGAGGCCCGCTACGACGCGCTCGAAAGGCAGCTGGCTGCCTTCCCCGCCATCCGGGTGCCGACGATCACGCTGGAAGGCGACGCCAATGGCGCCCCGCACCCGCAGCCGCAGGATTATCGCAAGCGCTTCGAGGGCCCCTATCAGCATCGGCTGAGCACGGGCGGCATCGGCCACAACCTGCCGCAGGAGGCGCCGCGCGACTTCGCCCGCGCGATCATCGATGCCGACGGGATGGCTGGGTCGTGACGCGCGCGCGCCTGTTCCTCTTAGGCGGGGCGGCGCTGCTGGCCGGCGCCGCCGCCCCGTCCGCGCACGCGCCTGCCGTCACCGCGCCGATCTATGGCGTGTCGATTCCCGAAGGGTATCGCGGCTGGGAACTCATCGCCCCCGCGACCGAGGATGCGCCGTTCGACGAGTTGCGCGTCGTCCTCGGCAATCCCGTGGCGGCCGAGGCCTTCCGCCGCGGCACCCGCCCCTTCCCCGATGGCGCGGTGCTGGTGAAGCTGGCGTGGAAACGCCAGCAGTCGGCAGACTTCGCCTCGGCGACGGTCCCCGGCGAAGCCACCACCGTGCAGGTGATGGTGAAGGATGCGGCGCGCTATCGCGACAGCGGCGGCTGGGGCTTCGGCCGCTTCATTGGCGGGCGCCCCGTGGACGAGGCGCAGCACCGCGCCTGCTTCGCCTGCCACGACGCGCGCGTGGCTGATCGCGACTGGGTGTTCACCCGCTACGCGCGCTGAGGCGGCTGAGGGCGATTCCCCCAGCGCCTCCGCACGTCCCATTCTGGAACAGACGATCAAGAAAGGAAGATATCTTGCAGCAGAATCATGAGAAGGTTGCGCTGGTGTTCGGCGGATCGCGTGGGATCGGCGCGTCGATCGTCAAACGATTGGCGGCCGGCGGTTACCGGACTGCCTTTACCTTTGTTTCGAGCGAGGCCGCCGCGCAGGCGCTGGCCGCCGATGTGGATGCGGATGGCGGCACCACGCTCGCGATCCGTGCCGACAGCGCCGATCCGGGCGAGATCGCCGATGCCGTCGCGCGCACCGTCGAGCGGTTCGGGCGGATCGACGCGGCGATCGTGAATGCCGGGCTGTTCCGCATGGCGCCGATCGACGCCGCGACACTGGCCGATCTGGATGCGATGCTCGCGGTCAACGTGCGTGGCGTGTTCCTCGCCATCCAGGCCGCGGCCGGCGCGATGAACGATGGCGGACGCGTGGTGACGATCGGCAGCAATGTCGCGATCCGCACCGGCATGGCCGGCGCCAGCATCTATCAGTTCACCAAGGCAGCGGTGGCAGCGATGGTGAAGGGCATCGCGCTCGATCTCGCGCCCCGCGCGATCACCGTGAACAATGTGCAGCCGGGGCCCACCGACACCGATCTCAATGCCGGCGCGCTCGATCTGCTCGCCGAACGCAGCCCGCTGAAGCGCGTCGCCAGCCCCGCCGAGATCGCCGGCCTCGTCGCCTATCTGCTGCGCGATGAAGCCGGCTACATGACCGGCAGCAGCGTGACGATCGACGGCGGCTTTACGCTCTGAGGCGAAGGGCAGCCCGGTGCCGCCTCAGCGTGGCACCAGCAGCCGCAGCACGGTCGGCTCCGGAATGTCCTCGCTGGGCAGATCGCGGTGAGGCGGGCGCGTCGGCCAGGCGAGGAGGATGCCGCTGCCGCCGGGATCCTCGACGCTGTTGAGCTGCATTCCCGCCGGCACCGCCACCCGCCCGGCGAGACGTTCCGCCATCGCCTGCCCCGGCAGCTCGGCGACGCGCTCGAGCGTGGCGGCATCGAGCAGGAAGTCGATGCGCCTGCCGTCGCGGATCACCGGCACGCAGATGCGGTCCTTGCCCACCGGCCGCGCACCTTCCACGACCAGCCGGCTGTCGAGCGAACCGCCGCCGCCGAAATCCCAGCGGAACCCCTTCCAGTCGCTGACCCGGGCGCGCGTCCAGCCCTTCGCATCGCGCCGGGCGACGTGGATCTGCGTGTCTCCGGCGGCGTCGAACTTGTGATAGCTGATCATCACCCGCCCGGCCGGATCGAAGCCGATGACGGTGTTGTTGTTGATCATGCCGCCCTTCACCGGCACCGGATCGACGATCTCCGCCGCGTCGAGCCGGATCGGCAGCGCCAGCGGCCGCCCGTCGGACCGTTCCCAATGCACGAGATCGGTGCTGCGTGCGTAGGAGAGATCATGGTTGGTCTCCGCCATCGGCGTGTCGCGCCACACCCAGGCGATGTGGAAACGGCCATCGGGCCCGGATACCGGCCCCATGAAATAGGCGTTGCGCTTGCCCTCGCCGTCGGTCAGCGGCGTCTGCAGCAAGGGGCGCCAGCGCGCCGCGGCGGCGTCATAGACATTGTAGATCTCATTGCCGTTGCCGCTGCCGCCGTCGCGATATTTCAGGATCAGCCGGCGTTCGGCATCGCGCAGGAAGATCGGATAGGTCATCCGCCGTTCGCGCGCGGCATCCACCATCACCGCCTCGCGGCGCAATGTGCGGACGTCACCCGCGCCGGTGGTGCGGAAATAGACCAGCGGATCGCGGTGGAGATTGCCGACGACATGGAGCTGGCCGGCCTCGTCCACCGCCATCGCGATCGAATTATGGCTGTCCCACCCCAGCCAGCTGTCGACCTTGTGGTAGGTCCAGTCATCGGCGTCGCGCGGGCGCGCCGCGATGCTGAGCTGCCGGTTGGCATCATAATAACCGACGAAGATGCGCGTATCCGTGACGACCAGCGCGAAACGCGCGGCATGGCCGGACCAGACGCGGTCGATCGCGGAAACGGTCGCGCCGCGCGCGGGTGCGGCTTCGGCGCCGCAGCCGTCGGCGGCCTGCGCGGCGAGGGGTGCGGTGAGCGTCGCGGTGAAGAGGGCGACGGCGACAGCGAGGCGGAACAGCATATGCGGGAGCGTAGGGGGTGCCGGTGGGGGATGCAAAGCCGTGGCCGCTCTCCCCCCTTCCCTAGCGCATCGTCGCGCGGGTCAGCGCCGCGCAGTCCGCATCCTGTGCCAGTTCCCGGTCCTTGCCGCCGATCGCGCGGCCGATCATCTTCAATATGCCCCTGGCCGATTTCGCCTCCGCCGGGATCTGAACGTCGGGCGCCTTGATCGTGCCGCGGATCGGCACGGCCCCCTGCAGCCGCAGGAAAGCGCGCGCCTTGGGCAGCCCCCGCAGTTCGAGCATCAGCCGCTCGTCGGCAAGGTTGATGCTGCCGCCGGCGCGGGTCAGCGCGCGGGAGGTGTCGATCAGCAGCGGGTCGGGCCGCGCCACCCCGCCCGCCACGTTCAGCCGGATGATGAGACAGCGCAGCACCGCCTGCTTGCCTTCATCGACGGTGACCCCCTTGACGATATCCTGCCCCAGCAGCGAGGCGGTGCGCGCCGGCAGGGTACCGTCGGTCGCGACCAGCGCCACCGACCCGCGCGACCGGCCGATCGCCTGCCGCACGGTGACGCCGGGGCCGGCGAGCCGGATCCGCCCGATCAGATGGCCATCGGCGCCGGTATCCGGCACGAAATCGATCAGCCGCGCGTCCGCCAGCCGCACATCGACCGCGAGCACCGGCCCGCCCTGCCGCTGATCGACCACCAGCCTACCCGACAATGTGCCGTGATCGAGCCCCATCCGGACCGGATCGAGCGTCAGCCGGCTGCGGTCGAGCATGAGTTCGAGGTCGAGCGAGCGGAACGGCGAGGATCCCGGCCACAGCAGTCGATCGGCGTGCAGGCTGAGCTTGCCGTCGGTGCGGGCGAGGCGCGCAAGGTCGATCGCGGTGTCGGGAATCAGCCGCTCGCCGAAGCGGCGGCGCTTGGCGGCGGCTGCCCGGCGCCCCTCGTCGGAGGAAAGATCGTCGAAGTCGAACCGCCGCGCCCGCACGACGCCATCGATCCGGGTGCGACCGTTGCGCTTGAGCACGGTCGCATGGCCGGCGATATCGGACCGGCCGATGCGGCCGTCGAGCGTGGTGATCGTCCAGTCGCGCCCGTCGCGCACGACATCGGCGGAGATCGTCACCGGCTGCGTCGCCGGCAGCCCGGCCTCGATGATCGCGTCGAGCACCTCGAGATCGATCGCGTGCCCCGTCGCATGCCCGCGCAGGTGCGCGACATCGAGCGGCGCAGGCATCGTGCCCTTCAGCGTGGCGCCCACCGCCTTGCCCTCGATCGCGGCTGAGAAGGGCCAGGCCTTGCCATCGGGATGATCGAGGATCGGCGCGCCGCGGGCGGCGACGGTCACCGCATGGCCGTGTACCGCACCGGTGCCCGACATCCGCAGCCCGCGGCCATCGACCGCGACCGCGGCATCGAACCGCCGGTTCTGCTTGTCGTCATGATAGCGCAGGCGGCTGTCGCGCACGATCAGGGTCCGCAGCGCCGAGCGCGATGCCGAACCATCCCGCCTGTCCGGCGCGCCCGACCAGTTGCTCCAGCCGTCCGCCGCGCGATAGAGGTCGATGCGGGCGCCGCTGAGTTCGAGCGTCTCGACCGCCGACCCGCCCATGATCAGCGCCGGGATCGAGACCCGCATCCGCACCGCACCGATCCGCGCCAGATCCCCAAGACCCGCCGCCCGCGGCACCCGCGCGGGCTGGGGCACGCGGATGTCGCCAAGGCGCAAGGTCGGATGAAACGAAAAGAAGCCCTCGCGGGAGAGCGCACCGATCGTCACCGGCTTGCCGATGCGGTCGCTCAACCGCCGCTCGGCAACGCCTTTGAGCAGCCCCCAGGGAAACATGGCAAGCGCCAGGAAAGCGATGAGCAGCAGGATCGCCACGACGGCGGCAGAGCAGGTCGCGATCTTGCGCCAGTTCCTGCGCCGCACGTCCGGGGCGGTGGCTTCCATCCAGCGGTCCTTACATCAAGGCCGCCGACGAAGATCGCCGCCCATTGCCCCACCGCCTGAACGCGTAGCGGCAGGGTTGGTTCAGGGGAGAGGGCGTCGCTTTTCCTCCCCGGCGCGCAGCGTCGGGGAGGGACAAAGGCCGCGCACCTATCCCAGCGCCTTCAGTCCCACCGCCGGATCGTCGGTGAAGAAGCCGTCGATCCCCGTTGCCAGATAGCGGCGGATCTCGGCGATCGAGCCGGCCTCGTTGCGCGCGTCATCGCCGGCCTTGTCGCGGAAGTCGGCGGCGAGGAAACGGTTTTCGGGGCGGAAGGTGTAAGGCAGCACTTTCAGGCCGGCGCGGTGTGCATCCTCGACCAGCGGGCGCGCGGCGGCGAGGCGCCCGTCGGGGCCGAGCGGGATGATGCTGCGCGTCCAGGGGCCGATCGCGTCGGCATAGCGCGCGATCGCGGCGAGGCCCGCGGGGGTCATCATCGCGGCATAGTCGGGCACGGCGCCGTCGCCGGGCTTCGCGGCATCCTCGTCGAGCAGTTGCAGCAGCGTGACATTCGCCGGGCGACCGAGCTTGCCGCGCAGAGTGCGCAGATTGCCGACCTCGAACGACTGGATCACCAGCGGCGCGCGCTGCGTATAGCGATGCGCCTCGAGCACAGCGAGGAAACGATCCTCCAGCCTCAGGCCGATGCCGGCGAAATAGGTGGAATGCTTGAGTTCGGGGACGAGGCCGATGAGGCGCCCGCGCGCCGCGGCCTCGGCGGCGGCGAAGTCGATCATCTCCTCGAAGGTGACGATCTGGAATTGGCCGTCGAAGCCGCGGCTCTCGGGGCGCACCGCGCCGAGCCGCTCGGTGGCGCGCAGCGTCTTCAACTCCGCGAGCGTGAAATCCTCGGTGAACCAGCCTTGCTGGCGGACGCCGTCGATCGTCTTGGTGGTGCGGCGGCCGGCGAACGCCGCGCGCGACGCCACGTCGGTCGTGTCGGCGATATTGTTCTCGTGCCGCACCACCAGCACGCCATCGCGCGTGGCGACGAGATCGGGCTCGATATAGCCGGCGCCGTCGGCGATCGCCTTGGCATAGGCCGCCAGCGTATGTTCGGGGCGGAGCGCCGAGGCGCCGCGATGCGCGAACAGCAGCGGCCGGGCGGACGCCTCGGCCCCGACCGCCACGCTCAGCGGACCCGCCACCGTCGCCCCCGCCGCCAGCCCCGCCGCCGTGCGCAATGCGTCGCGCCGCCGATATCCCATCGCCCTGCCATCCCGATCATCCGTCATTCCCGCCCTCTCGCAGACGCATGTTGCAGTTCGACGATGCCGATGGGCCGCCTGTCGAGCTGTCATCGTTACGCCTTCGAACCGTCATCGCGCTGCAAGCGTGCACGCCCACACGGGCGCGCTGGCCATAGAGAGCCAATATCCAGGGAGAATCCAATGTCGTTCCGTCGTGCCCGCCTGCTGGCGGGGGCTACCCTGCTTGCCGTGCTCGCCACCCCCGCCTTTGCGCAGGAAGAGACCGCGCCGGCGCCCGCCGTCGACGAGGGCGAGGATATCGTCGTCCTCGGCTTCGGCCAGGCCCGCCAGGTGCAGACCGTCACGTCCGACGATCTGTCGCGCCTCACCGCCGGTTCCAGCCCGCTGAAGGCGCTGGACAAGCTGCCGGGCGTGAATTTCCAGTCCGCCGACGCGTTCGGCGCCTATGAATGGTCGACCCGCATCTCGCTGCGCGGCTTCAACCAGAACCAGCTCGGCTTCACCCTCGATGGCGTGCCGCTGGGCGACATGAGCTACGGCAATTTCAACGGCCTGCACATCAGCCGTGCGATCATCTCCGAGAATGTCGGCACCGCCACCGTCGCGCAGGGCGCCGGCGCGCTGGGCGAGGCTTCGGTCTCCAACCTCGGCGGCACCTTGCTGTTCACCTCGCGCGACCCTTCGGACGAGTTCGATATCGTCGCCTCGGGCACCTATGGTTCGGACGACACCTATCGCGGCTTCGTGCGGCTGGAGACCGGCGACGTCACCGGCAACGGCCTGAAGGGCTATCTGAGCTATGGCTATCTCGAAGCCGGCAAGTGGCGCGGCAACGGCGTGCAGCGCCAGCACCAGGCGAACGCCAAGCTGGTGAAGGAATTCGAAGACGGCAGCAGCATCACCGGCTTCTTCAACTTCTCCGACCGCCGCGAGCAGGATTATCAGGATCTCAGCCTCGGCATGATCGAGCGGCTGGGCTATCGCAGCGACAACCTCGCCCCCGACTGGGCGACCGCGGTGCGGATGGCGCAGGTCTATCAGAACCAGGCGACACGCGCGGGTTCGGCCACCGCGCCGCTGCCCTTTCCGACCGCTGGGCTGACCTTCCCGTCGCCCTACCAGACGGTGGACGACGCCTATTACGACGCCGCCGGCCTGCGCCAGGATTATCTGGCCGGCGTCACCTTCGACGGCCAGCTCACCGAGCAGCTCCGCGTCGCGCTGACCGGCTATTATCATGACAATCACGGCCAGGGCATCTGGTTCACCCCCTATGTGCCGACCCCGGGCGGCGCGCCGATCTCGATCCGCACCACCGAATATGACATGAACCGCGGCGGCGCGATCGCGCGCGTGACCTATGAGACCGGCCCCAACCGGCTCGAATTCGGCGGCTGGTTCGAATCCAACGCGTTCCGCAACGCCCGCCGCTTCTACGGCCTCGCCGACCAGTCGACGCCGTCGCGCGAGACCAAGTCGTTCCAGAGCGATCCGTTCGCGACCCAGTTCGACGTGAAGTTCGATACCGAGACCTATATGTATTACGTCTCGGACAAGCTGACCTTGGGCGACCTGACCCTGAGCGGCGGCTGGAAGGGCCTGCAGGTGCGCAACAGCGCGCGGCCGATCGTATCGGGCGGCCTGGCGACGGGCGACATCGAGGCGCGCGACTGGTTCCTGCCGCAGGTGGGTGCGGTCTACAGCATCGGCGGCGCGGAAATCTTCGCCACCTTCACGCAGAACATGCGCGCCTTCGGTTCGGCGGCGGTCGGCCTCTCGCCCTTCGCGACGACGCAGGCCGGCTTCGATGCCATCCGCGACGAGCTGAAGCCGGAAAAGTCCGACACCTATGAGCTCGGCGGCCGCCTGCGCGCCGGCGCGTTCCAGGCGTCGGTCGCCGGCTATTATGTCAACTTCACCAACCGCCTGCTCGCGCTCACCAGCGGCGCCGGCATCGTCGGCAACCCGGTGACGCTGCAGAATGTGGGTGACGTGCGCAACTATGGCGTCGAGGTGACGGCGCTCTACAAGCCGCTGCCGCCGGTCTCGCTGCTCGCCTCCTATTCCTACAACGAGTCCGAGTATCGCGACGACGTGCTCGCCGCGGACGGCTCGATCGTGACCGCGACCAGGGGCAAGACCGTGGTCGACAGCCCCAAGCACATGCTGAAGGGCGAGGTGGTGTATGACGATGGCGCGTTCATGGGCCGCGTCGGCGCGAACTATATGTCGAAGCGCTACTTCACCTACACCAACGACCAGTCGGTGCCGGACCGGGTGCTGGTGGATGCCGCGATCGGCTACACCTTCCAGGGCGAAGGCTTCCTCGACGGCTTCGGCGTCGAGGCGAGCGTCACCAACCTTACCGACGAGGATTATGTCTCGACGATCGGCTCCAACGGCTTCGGCGGCAGCGGCGACAACCAGACGCTGCTGATCGGCGCCCCGCGCCAGTTCTTCGTGACGCTGCGCCGCGGCTTCTGAGCCGCACGGGCTGTTGACGAAAAGGCGCCCCTCCACCTGGTGGAGGGGCGCTGCGCATTTGGCGCCCCGTGAAACGCGAACCGGGCGCACCCGGCCGATAAGGCCCGATACGACAAGGGCGGCGCTCACGCGCCGCCCCAGCCTTACACAGTCCGTATCATCAGCTCAGGCGGCGTCGCCGGCCTTGCCCTTTTCCTTCTGCGCATAAACGCGCACCGGATCCTTGCGGCCTTCGACGACATCCTTGTCGACGATCACCTCGTCGATGCCGTCCATGCCCGGCAGGTCGAACATCGTGTCGAGCAGGATGCCCTCGAGGATCGAACGCAGGCCGCGCGCACCGGTCTTGCGCTCGATCGCCTTCTTGGCGACCGCGACCAGCGCATCGTCGGTAAAGCCCAGCTTCACGCCCTCCATCTCGAACAGCTTCTGATACTGCTTGACCAGCGCGTTCTTGGGTTCGGACAGGATCTTGACCAACGCCTCGGTGTCGAGATCCTCAAGCGTCGCGATCACCGGCAGACGGCCGACGAACTCGGGGATCAGGCCGAACTTAAGCAGATCCTCGGGCTCGCCCTGGCGCAGCACCTCACCGGTGCGGCGCTCGTCGGGCGCGGCCACGAACGCGCCGAAGCCGATCGACTTGCCCTGCAGGCGATCCGCGATGATCTTCTCGAGTCCCGAGAAGGCGCCACCGCAGATGAACAGGATGTTGGTGGTGTCGACCTGGAGGAATTCCTGCTGCGGATGCTTGCGGCCGCCCTGCGGCGGCACCGACGCGGTCGTGCCTTCCATCAGCTTGAGCAGCGCCTGCTGCACGCCCTCGCCCGAAACGTCGCGCGTGATCGACGGGTTCTCGGCCTTGCGGCTGATCTTGTCGATCTCGTCGATATAGACGATGCCGCGCTGCGCCCGCTCGACGTTATAGTCGCTCGCCTGCAGCAGCTTCAGGATGATGTTCTCGACATCCTCACCGACATAGCCGGCCTCGGTCAGCGTCGTCGCATCGGCCATGGTGAAGGGCACGTCGAACGTCTTGGCGAGCGTCTGCGCCAGCAGCGTCTTGCCGCAGCCGGTGGGGCCGACGAGCAGGATGTTGGACTTGGCGAGCTCGACGTCCGCGCCCTTGGCGCCGTGGTTGAGACGCTTGTAGTGGTTGTGCACAGCCACCGAGAGCACGCGCTTGGCGCGCGCCTGGCCGATCACATAATCGTCGAGAACGTCGCAGATCTCCTGCGGCGTCGGCACGCCGCCATCCTTGCGGCTCACCAGCGAAGACTTGGTCTCCTCGCGGATGATGTCGTTGCACAGCTCGACGCACTCGTCGCAGATGAACACGGTGGGCCCCGCGATCAGCTTGCGCACCTCATGCTGCGATTTCCCGCAGAACGAGCAGTACAGCGTGCTCTTGGAATCTCCACCTTGCAGCTTCGTCATCACATCATCCCCGGGCAATACGCCCCCTGGTCCAGGCCCATCCTAGCCCGCACAGTTTGATACCGGCAATGGCGAATATTGCTTCGCCATGACACGGCCCGATACCAGTCCGATTCGAGCGGCGCCGCGCCCGCGCCTCCGGGCATCCGCCCGGCCGGCCACGATCGCACCGCCGCCCTCATCAGGCCGCAGCCTGCGTCGTCTCTTCAGCCGGCGTCGGCCGCTTGTCGAACACCTGGTCGATCAGGCCGAAGCCCTTCGCTTCCTCGGCGCTCAGGAACTTGTCGCGCTCCATCGAGCTTTCGATCACGTCCAGCGGCTGGCCGGTATATTTGGCGTAAAGCTCGTTCATGCGGTGCCGGATACGAAGGATCTCCTTCGCCTGGATCTCGATGTCGGTCGCCTGGCCCTGCGCGCCGCCCGACGGCTGGTGGATCATGATCCGCGCGTTGGTCAGCGCCACGCGCATGCCCGGCTCACCGGCGGAGAGCAGGAAGCTGCCCATCGACGCCGCCTGGCCGATGCACACCGTGCCGACGCGCGGACGGATATACTGCATCGTGTCGTGGATCGCCATGCCCGCCGTGACGACGCCGCCCGGCGAGTTGATGTACATGTAGATGTCCTTCTTCGGATTTTCCGATTCGAGGAACAGCAGCTGCGCGGTGATCAGCGAGGCCATATGGTCCTCGACCTGGCCGGTCACGAAGATGATCCGCTCACGCAGCAGGCGCGAATAGATGTCGAAGCTCCGCTCGCCGCGATTCGACTGCTCGATGACGATCGGCACCAGAGCATCGTGAATCTGGCCGTTTCCGAACGGGTTATTCATGGGGAAGTGCATCCTTTGTCGCGCTTATAAGCCTTTTGCCGTGTCCCTACATCGGGTGAAAGCGGGGCGGCTTCAAGGGGCCTCGCTTCGGGCGTCGGCCGCGCCCGGCGCAGCATGCGAAAGATAGGCGATCCGCCGCATCTCGCGCCGCCCGTGCACCACCGTGTCGAGGATGAGGCCGCAGGCGAAACTGAGGAAGGCGACGATGGTAAGGCCGGTCGCCAGCACCGCGGTCGGATAGCGGGGAACCAGCCCGGTCTGGAGCCAGGTGAACAGCAGCGGCAGCGCCAGGATCACCGCCGCCAGCACCAGCACGGCGCCGATCCCGCCGAAATAGAGCACCGGCCGCTCGATACGATACAGCGTGCCGATCGTCCGGAAGATCCGCCACCCGTCGCGATAGGTCGCCAGCTTGGAGGCGGAGCCGTCCGGCCGCGCCGCATAGGCGGTGATCACCTCCCCCACCGGCATGCGCAGTTCGAGCGCGTGGACGCTGATCTCGGTCTCGATCTCGAAGCCGGAGGACAGCACCGGAAAGCTCTTTACGAAGCGCCGCGAAAAGACGCGATAGCCCGAGAGGATGTCGGTGAAGCTGCGCCCGAAAAGCCGCGCGAGCAGCCCGGTGAGCACGCGGTTGCCGAGGCGATGGCCGCGGCGATACGCCGCCTCCACCTCGGAGGCGCGGGCGCCGACGACCATGTCGAGCTGCTCGTCGAACAGGCGCTCGATCATCGCGGGGGCGGCGGCGGCATCGTAGGTCGCGTCGCCATCGGCCATCACATAGACGTCCGCCTCGACGTCGGCGAACATGCGGCGCACGACATGGCCCTTGCCCTGCATCCGCTCGGTGCGGACGATGGCCCCGGCGGCGCGCGCCACATCGACGGTGCGGTCGCTGCTGTTGTTGTCGTACACATAGATGCGCGCATCGGGCAGCGCGGCGCGGAAGCCGGCCACGGTCTGCGCGATCGCCGCTTCCTCATTGTAGCACGGAAGCAGCACGGCGATGCGGGGGCTCATGCCGCGCTCCGGAAAATGATGCCCCTCCCCCGACGCGGGGGAGGGGTGAGTATCAAACGTCACGACGGACGAGGATTACTCCGCGTCGGCCTTCTTCGCCGCCTTCTTGGCAGGCTTCTTGGCCGGCTCGGCTTCGGCCTCGCCCTCGTCGGCCGCCTCGGCGGCCTTCTTCTTGGCAGCCGGCTTCTTCGCCGGCTTGGCCTCGGCGGCATCGGCGGCGTCGGCGGACTCTTCGGCCGGAGCCTCGGCGTCCTCGGCCGGGGCGGCCTTCTTCGCCGCCGCCTTCTTGGCAGGCTTCTTCACCGGTTCGGCCTCAGCCTCAGCCTCAGCCTCTGCCTCGGCGGCAGCGGCCGGCTCGGCATGGTCGTGGCCATGGTCATGATCGTGCGAATGATCATGATGGCTGTGGTCGTGGCCGCAATCCGGGCCATGGACGTGGACGTTGCCGTCCTCGTCCGCCTCGATCTCGGCTTCCAGTTCCTCGCGGGTCACTTCGCGGTCGCTGATCTCGGCCTTGTCGAACAGGAAGTCGACGACCTTGTCCTCATACAGCGGCGCGCGGAGCTGGGCGGCGGCCATCGGCTCCTGCTGGATGTACTGCATGAAGCGCTCGCGATCCTTGGGCGCGTACTGCTGCGCCGCCTGCGCCATCAGGCGCTGCATCTCGCCCTGGCTGACCTCGACGCCGTTGGCCTGGCCGATCTCCGACAGCAGCAGGCCCAGGCGCACGCGGCGCTCGGCGATGCGACGATAATCGTCGCGATCATTCTCGAGCTCCGCCTTCGCCGCTTCCGGATCGGCCTCATGGCCCGCCTCATGCTCGAGCTGGCGCCAGATCTGGTCGAATTCCATCTCGACCATCGTCGGCGGCACTTCGAAGTCGTGCGACTCGGCGAGCTGGTCGAGCAGCTTGCGCTTCATGTGGGTGCGGGTGAGGCCGTTATGCTCCTGCTCGATCTGGCCCTTGATCAGGTCGCGGAGCTGGTCGATGCCTTCGAGACCGAGCTGCTTGGCGAACTCGTCGTCGGCCGCGGTCTCCTTGGGGGTCTTCACCGCCTGGATGACCAGATCGAACGTCGCCGCCTTACCCTTCAGGTTCTCGGCGTTATAATCCTCGGGGAAGGTGACCTCGATGGTGCGCTCTTCATTGGCCTTCACGCCGACGATCTGGTCCTCGAAGCCGGGGATGAGCTGGCCCGAGCCGATCTCGACCGACATGCCTTCGCCGGTGCCGCCCTCGAACGCCTCGCCGTCGACCTTGCCGACGAAGTCCATCACCACCAGGTCGCCGGTCTGGGCTTCATGGTCGGCGGGGGCGTCTTCGAAGCTCTTGTTCTGTCCGGCGATGCGGTTGACCGCCTCGTCGATCTGCGCATCGGCAACCGGCACGGTCAGCCGCTCCAGCTTCAGGCCTTCGATCGACGGCGCCGGCACGTCCGGCAGCACTTCCAGCTCGACCTTGACCTCGGCATCCTTGCCGAGCTCATAGCCATCGGCCAGTTCGACCGACGGCTGCAGCGCAGGGCGCAGGCGGTTGTCGGCGATCAGCTTCTGCACGCCTTCCTGGATCGAATTGTTGAGCGCGTCCTGCGCGAGCGCGGGGCCATGCAGCTTGCGGACGATGTTGGCGGGCACCTTGCCGGGGCGGAAGCCGGGCATGCGCACCTGCGGCGCCACCGACTTCACTTCCTTTTCGACTCGCGCGTCGATGTCAGCGGCGGTGATGGTCAACGTGTAGGCGCGCTTCAGGCCCTCGTTCAACGTCTCGACAGTCTGCATTGCTCGTTCGTGCCTTTATCGGGTGAATCCGTCTGGGCAGCGTCAGCGCGCAGGTGACGGGACTGGTGCGGGCGAAGGGACTCGAACCCCCACATCTTGCGATACTGGAACCTAAATCCAGCGCGTCTACCAGTTCCGCCACGCCCGCTTGGACACCGCCGATCGGCGGCGTCTATAGCAATGCTGGGCCCAAGGGCAAGTCGGGCGGCGGATCAAGTGCCGATCCCGCGCGTTTCTTCCCCTGAAAGGAGACCGACCGATGGCCACCGTGCCCACCGATCCCAACCCCGACAGCCCACCCGACATGCCCGCAGAGGTTCCCGACGAGATCGTGCCGCCCGATGGCGACACCGACCGTCCCGCACCGATCGACGATCCCAACACCTCCGGCGCGATCGACGCCGGCCTGCCCGATCAGGGCGATATAGAAGGCAACCCGGACGCCGCATAGGCGCGAAATGCCAGCGGCCGTACGCGCCTGTCAGCAGACCTGCGCGTACGCCGCCCCGGCGGTGACCAGCACGTTGCGCACCAGATCCGCCGTCTCGTCATCGGCTTCGATCGAAATCGCCGGCATCAGGGCCGAGCCGCCCTGGGCGACGCGGCCCTCACCCTCGCCACGGCCTTCGGGCGCGAACGCGATGCCGGTGCGCTCGATGCCATATTCCTGCACCAGCCGCTCCATCGCGCGATCCGCCTCGCGCCGCGTATCGAATTCGCCCACAACGATTTTCATGCAGCCGCTCCATCGCATTGACGATCGAGCTTGAATGGACGACGGGGCAAGCGGTTCCCTGCAATGGTTGGCCGCGCACGCGCGGTTCCCGTCGGTCAGAGCTGGGGAGAAACAGTCGTTGCGGTGCTGGCGCCGCGCCGGGCGGCGCGGCCGCCGAAACGGTTGACCAGCCCACCAAGATAGTTGCCGAACGTCCGATCGGGCGTGAAGCTGGCCGGCACGATCGTGCGGCCGGCGAGAGCCGGCGGCGCGACCAGATCCGAGGGACCGCGTGCGTGCCAGTCGATGCGCACGGGCCGCGGATCCTTGGGCTGCATAGAGCCGAACAGCATCGCCCCCATCATCCCGCTGAGTACGCTCTTTGGCGCCTCACCCTCCGCCCAGTCGACAGCGGGATCAAGCACACCCAGATCGACGATCTCGCCGGGCGCGATCGCGAACATCATGCTGCCCAGCGAAAAGGCGGTTCCATTCGCGCCCTCGATCACCCAGTTGCCGGCGGCGAGTTCGAACAGATAGAGGCGCCCGGTCTTGCTCTTGCCGAACGCCTTGCCCTGCGTGACGATGCGGTCAGCACCACCCGGCACATCGCCCTTTTCGGCGTCATAGCGGGCCAGCGTGACGACCCCCGGCACCTTCGTTCCCTTCATCATCGCGTCGTCGAGATTGCCCACTTCGACGAGAACATAGGCCTTCGCCGGGTCGATCACCGGCGCCTTCGCATGCACGGGCAACGTTGCGAACAGCCAGAGCAGCGCAGCCGCGATCAGCCTTTTCATTCCTTCATCCTCTTGCCCGTTGGCGTGTCGGCGGTGGCGAGCGCGAAGTAGCGTTCTACTCGCGCATCGACATCGTCCAGTTTCTCGATGTCCTTCACGACCTGCTTGTCGACTTCGTATCGCGCATAGCCCTTGTCGGCCATGCAGGTGCGCTCGACGACGCTCATTGTCCGCCGCGTTTCGCCGCCCGACATCAGGCCGATGAACAGGCCGGCAATCCCCTGCGCCAATCCATTCTGCGCACCGGTCAGGTTGCGATTATAGGGCATGTAGACCATCGGACCCGCGCGGCGATCGACGCCGCCGGCGAGACGCTCGCACGCCTCGCGGTCGGCGATATAGGCTTCGCGCGCCGTGTTCGCACGATAGAAATAATAGTATTCGCGCGCTGCAGCAGGCGTGGCCGCGAAGAGCATGGGCCCTACGAGCAATGCAGTCAGCAATGAATGAGGCATCCTCATACTGCCCCCTCCCCCGCAATATATGTCGGCAGGCCTCGCGGCTCGCCGTCAGTTGGCCGCCGTCAGATCGACAATATTATCGCGTTCATAGCGCATCACGCCCGGGATGGCTGCGAGGCGCGAAATGCCGAGGCCGAAATAATTCGGCAGCTTTCCGGCGGGCTTGAATCTTGCCGGTCGGATCGGCAGCGCGGCCAATCGGGGATCATTGGTCCGATCGGCAGCCGGCGGCACGATGCCAAGCTGGACACCGTTAAGCATGCGATCGGTCGTCGTCTGCGGCGTGAGGAGAATGTCGCCGAGATCGACGATCGCTCCCGCCGCAACGTCAAACTTGACACTGCCCATGCAAAGGCATGTACCCATAACCGCCCCGCCAGGAAGAACCGTCATCGGACCGTAGAGCCGGTATGTGCCGGGCGTCACTGCCTGCACGTAGGTCGATCCGTCGGCCTGCTTGCCGAACCGGTTGAGCGCCCCGACCTGTACCCCCGCCATCATTGCGAACGGGGTGAATTCGAAATTCGCCTCGGTCGGCTCGACGGGTTCTTCCGGCACGACGATCGTGCTGTTCGGTTTGGCCGCGGCGATCTTCGCGTTGTCATAGGCGGCCCGCTTTTTCTGATATTTGGCGTGGGACTCAGCGAGCGCTTTTTTACGCAGCGCATCATAGGTCGCCTGATCTGCGGCGCTCGGTTCGCGAACGAAATAGAGCGCCACGGGCGTCGGCGCCCGCACCAGCATATAGCCTTGGGCAGGATCGAGTGTAACCGCCGGCTTGTCCTTGACAGGTGCCGTGGTAACGAAAACGGGCGGCTTTTCCGCAAGCGCGGGTGCGGTGAGGCCGATGCCGACCATCGCGAGACCGGCCACGGCGCGGGCGAACGGACGGCGCATCACAACCCCAGCCCCCCGCCCTGCGGCGCGTTCGTGGCGGAGGCGACCAGCGCCTGCTGCCTCAGGCAACGCTGCCGCTCCTCCTCCTTCACACCGGACAAGCCCTCTTCGAAATTGAAGGCTTCCCACAGCGGCTTGGGCAGACCGTAGCGCTCATAGCCCTTGTAGTTCATGCATTGACGCATGTTCACGCGGCGCATCCTGCGTTTCTCGGCCGAGCCGAAGATCGCCGCGGCCATGGCATTGCCGATGGCACCACCGATCGCCCCGCCCAGCGTACCCGCATAGGGATAGGGCGTCTCCATATAGGTGACGCCGCTCGTCAGGCCGCGCGCATAGCCGTCGCATTCACTGATATCCGCGTAGGCGCTGGCGAAATCGGTGCCCGGCCGATGAAACACATAATATTTGTCGAAATCCTTCGCCTCCTCTCCAGTGGGCTGGAAAGCGATATTAGGCATCGTCAGTGCTGCGCGCTCGGCTTCGCCAACACTGGCGGGGCCGAACGGCGAAACGCTGTCAGCGAGATAGCGGGTTCCGCCCTGCGGCGCGGCATCCGTCACTGCCGGTGTCGCCGCAACGACGGCCGGCGCAGCGTCCGTCTGCGCGAACGTGCCGGTCGGCACGATCAGCACAGCGCACAGCACCGCCGAACAGGCGGTGCGCATCGTCAATCTGCTCATATTCCCCCAATACCCCCAGAGCACCAAAGGTGCTCGAAGACATGTCTAGCTCAAGCCGGGGAGGACACAAGCAGGTGCGACCGCGGAACGGCGATCAATTGCCAATTCGGAGCAAATAACCGCGCCGCCGCCCGCTTCCAGCGAGCGGCAGGCCGCAAATCAGCCCAGCGCCTTCTTCAGCAGCTCATTGACCACGCCGGGATTGGCCTTGCCGCCCATCGCCTTCATCGTCTGGCCGACGAAGAAGCCGAACAGCTTGTCCTTGCCGCCGCGATAGTCGGCGACCTTGTCGGCATTGGCGGCCATCACATCGGCGATCGCGGCCTCGATCGCGCCGGTGTCGCTGGTCTGCTTGAGGCCCTTTTCCTCGACGATCCGCGCGGGATCGTCGCCGGTCTCCAGCATGATCTCGAACACCTGCTTGGCGAGCGTGCCGGACAAGGTGCCATCGGCCACGAGGCCAAGCAGTTCGGCGCCCTGCCGCGGCGTCACCGGGCTGTCCTCGATATCCTTGCCCAGCCGGTTGAGCGCGCCGAACAGGTCGGAGATCACCCAGTTGGAGGCCTGGCGCGCGAGGTCGGGCTTCGCCAGCGCGTCGAGCAGCGCCTCGAACCAGCGCGCGGTCTCGATCTCGGCGGTCAGCACGTCCGCGTTGTAGGCCGGCAGGCCGAGTTCGCCCTCATAGCGCTTGCGCTTGGCATCGGGCAGTTCGGGCAGGCTGGCGCGGCATTCCGCGAGGAAGGCGTCGTCCAGTTCCAGCGGCAGCAGATCGGGATCGGGGAAGTAGCGATAGTCGTGCGCATCCTCCTTGGAGCGCATCGACCGCGTCTCGAACTTGTCCGGATCGAACAGGCGGGTTTCCTGCACGATCGTGCCGCCATCCTCGATCACGCCGACCTGCCGCTTCGCCTCGATCTCGACCACAGCCTGCACGAAGCGCACCGAGTTGACGTTCTTGGTCTCGGTGCGCGTGCCGAACGGTTCGCCGGGGCGGCGCACGCTGACATTGACGTCGGCGCGCATCGAGCCCTCATCCATATTGCCGTCGCATGAGCCGACATAGCGCAGGATCGAGCGCAGCTTCTTCACATAGGCCCCGGCTTCCGCCGGCGAGCGCATGTCGGGCCGCGACACGATCTCCATCAGCGCCACGCCGGAGCGGTTGAGATCGACATAGGAGCGCGTCGGATGCTGATCGTGCATCAGCTTGCCGGCATCCTGCTCGACATGGATGCGCTCGACGCCGATCGTCTTGGTCACGCCTTCCGCGGGCTCGATCTCGATCGCGCCCTCACCCACCAGCGGATGGTAGAGCTGGCTGATCTGATAGCCCTGCGGGAGATCGGCATAGAAATAATTCTTGCGGTCGAAGCGCGACCAGCGGTTGATCTGCGCGTCGATCGCCATGCCGGTGCGCACCGCCTGGCGGATGCACTCGCGGTTCGGCACCGGCAGCATGCCGGGCATCGCCGCGTCGATCAGGCTCACCTGCGAATTGGGCTCGGCGCCGAAAGCCGTCGCCGCGCCGGAGAACAGCTTGGCGTTCGACGTGACCTGCGCATGGACCTCGAGGCCGATCACGACCTCCCATTCGCCGGTGGCACCCTGGATGCGATAGCTGCTTTCAGTCATGATCGTCTTTCGATGGGCTGATCAGCGCAAGCGCTGGAAAATAACTGCGATAATGGCGCGGGTCACGAGTGATCAAGGCGTCTGCCTGATCCACCGCATGCGCGCCGATCAGAAAGTCCGCGAGGATCTTGTCCCGCTTGCCGCCTGCCTTGCGGTAGGCGTGGTGGGCCTGACCCGCGCGATGCGCAGCCGGAGCAGCAAGGTCGTGAACCGAAAGACCCAGCCGATCGAGCATTGCCGTGAGGCCGGCAACATCATTCGCCACGGGGGCAAGCTCGCCCATCACGATGGCACTCACGGCAACCTCTCCTTCGAGTTGCGCTGCCGCCACCGCTTCGAACGACCACCGATGCCAGCGTGGATCATGCTGGAGCAGATCAATCACGACATTCGTGTCCACCATGATCATGCAGGATCGTATTCGTCGCCGCGAATGTCCCGCATGATCTCATCGGTGGGCCGCCCCGGTTGAAGGCTGACGAAATCGGCCAGCGCGGCCTCCATCCTCGCGCGAATCCGCGCGAGTTCCACGTCGCGATCGATGCGCGGCTTGCGGATCACCGCCTCGTCGCCGCCACGCCACTCGATCTCAACCGGCTCGCCGGGCTTGAGACCAAGCGCGTCGCGCACGTCCTTGGGGATCGTGACCTGCCCCTTCACCGTGAGATTGCTGAGCTTACCCATGGCTGAAGTATTACCATCCTTGGTATTACCTGTCGAGCAAACGCCCGTCGCTTACCACCACTTCCCCGGCCGCGCCGTGAACCCCGCGCGCTGTTCGATCGCGAGGCCTGCGTTGAGCACGCCCTGTTCGTCCAGCGCCTTGCCGATGATCTGCAGCCCCAGCGGCAGGCCTTGCGCGTCGAGACCGCCCGGCACCGACATCGCCGGCAGGCCGGCGAGCGACGAGGGCACGGTGAAGACATCGTTGAGATACATTGCCAGCGGATCGTCCGCCTTCTCGCCGAGCGCGAACGCGGCCGAGGGCGCGGTCGGGGTCAGCAGCAGGTCGCACTTCGCCCAGGCCTCGTCGAAGTCGCGGGCGATCAGCGCGCGGACCTTCTGCGCCTGGTTGTAATAGGCGTCGTAGAAGCCGGCCGAGAGCACGTAGGTGCCGATCATGATGCGGCGCTTCACCTCGGCGCCGAAGCCGGCGGCGCGGGTCGCGGCGTACATGTCCTGCAGGTTCGCGCCGTCGGGCAGGTCGCGCAGGCCGTAGCGCACGCCATCATAGCGCGCGAGGTTGGAGGAGGCCTCCGCCGGCGCGATGATGTAATAGGTCGGCAGCGCGTAGCGGGTGTGCGGCAGCGACACCTCGACGACATTTGCGCCGGCATCCTTCAGCCAGGCGATGCCCTGATCCCACAGCGCCTCGATCTCGGCGGGCATGCCGTCGACGCGATATTCCTTCGGGATACCCACGGTCTTGCCGCGCAGGTCGGCGGAAAGCCCAGCTTCCCACGCTGGCACGTTGAGCTGCAGCGAGGTCGAATCCTTCGCGTCGAACCCCGCCATCGCCTCCAGCATGATCGCGCAATCGCGCACGTCGCGCGCCATCGGCCCGGGCTGGTCGAGCGAGCTCGCGAAGGCGACGACGCCCCAGCGCGAGCAGCGGCCATAGGTGGGCTTGATGCCGGAGATGCCGGTGAACGCCGCGGGCTGGCGGATCGAGCCGCCGGTGTCGGTGCCGGTCGCCGCCGGGCACAGCCGCGCGGAAATCGCCGCCGAGCTGCCGCCCGAAGACCCCCCGGGCGCGAGCGCGGCGTTGCCGCCATCGTTGCGCCGCCACGGCGAGATGACGTTGCCGAACGCGCTCGTCTCGTTGGAGGAGCCCATCGCGAACTGGTCGAGGTTGAGCTTGCCGAGCATGCCCGCGCCCGCCGTCCACAGATTGGCGGAAACGGTCGATTCGTAGGTCGGCTTGAACCCGCCCAGCATGTTGCTGGCGGCGGTGGTCTGCACGCCTTCTGTGCAAAACAGGTCCTTCATGCCGATCGGCACGCCCGACAGCGGCTTGAGCTCACCCGTCGCACGCGCCTGGTCGGCGGCGTCGGCGGCGGCCAGCGCATGCTCGGGGGTCTCGACGATGAAGGCGTTGAGCGGCTTCGCCGCCGCCACCGCGTCGACGAAGGCGGTCGCCACTTCGCGCGCGGAAAAGCTGCCGTCGCGCACGCCGTCGCGGATCGCCGCGACGCCAAGATCCGTCAAATCAGTCATCATTCGATCACCTTCGGCACGGCGAAGAAGCCATGTTCGGCTTGCGGGGCGTTGGCGAGCACGCGATCGCGGATGCCGCCATCGGTGACGACATCGTCGCGCAGCCGCAGTTGATTGGCGATCACCGCGGTCATCGGCTCGACGTCGGTCGTGTCGACCTCGCCCAGTTGCTCGATCCAGCCGAGGATGTTGTTGAGTTCGGGGACCATCGCCTCCACCTCGGCATCGGTGGCGGCGATGCGCGCGAGGCTCGCGATCTTGCGGACGGTTGCTGTGTCTACGGACATGGCGGGCGGCTAGCACCCCGCCCGATCGGCTTCAAGCGCGGCTTGAGCTTGGGGGCCGGTGGCGCTAACGCCCACAGCCGATGACGACCCCCGTCCCCCGCGATTATCATGGCCTGGTGGGCAGCCAGGCCTTCCCCCATCGCCACCTCACCGGCATCGCCGGGTTGCAGCCGCACGAGATCCATTTCCTGCTCGACGAGGCCGAGCAGTGGGTGGAGATGAACCGCGGCAAGACCAAGCATGACAACCGGCTGGCCGGCCTGACGCTGATCAACGCCTTCTTCGAAAACAGCACGCGCACCTTGCTGTCGTTCGAGATCGCGGGGAAGCGGCTGGGCGCCGACGTGGTCAACATGCACGCCGCCCAGTCCAGCGTGAAGAAGGGCGAGACGCTGATCGACACGGCGGTGACGCTGAACGCGATGCGCGCCGACTGCATCGTCATCCGCCACCAGAGCTCGGGGGCGGTGCGGCTGATCGCCGACAAGGTCGATTGCCCGGTGCTCAACGCCGGCGACGGCTGGCACGAACACCCTACCCAGGCGCTGCTCGACGCGCTGACCATCCGCCGCCGCAAGGGCAGTATCGCCGGGCTGACCGTGGCGATCTGCGGTGACATCATGCACAGCCGCGTCGCGCGCTCCAACATCCTCGCGCTGACCGCGCTCGCCGCGCAGGTGCGCGTCGTCGGCCCGCCCACATTGCTGCCGCCTGCGGTCGAGCGACTCGGGGTGACGCCCTTTACCGATTTCGATCGCGGCATCGCCGATGCCGATGTGGTGATGATGCTGAGACTGCAGAACGAACGAATGGCCGGCGGCTTCATCCCCTCCCCCCGCGAATTCCACGCCTTCTGGGGCCTGACGCCGGAGCGACTGAAGAATGCCAGGCCCGATGCGCTGGTGATGCATCCGGGGCCGATGAACCGCGGCGTCGAGATCAGCAGCAGCGTGGCGGACGACAAGGCGCGTTCGGCGATCACCGAGCAGGTGGAGATGGGCGTGGCGGTGCGCATGGCCTGCCTCGACGTGCTGACGCGCAAGCGCCGGGGGGTCGAAGGATGGGCCTGACCACGAGCCGCGCGATCCTCAACGCGCGCATCGTCGATCCGGAAGGCGGCGTCTCGCAGGGCGGCGTGCTGATCCGCGACGGCAGCATCGCCGCGGTCGGCGCGATCGACGTGCCCGCCGGCCTGGAGGTGCTCGATGCCCGCGGCGCGATGGTGGCGCCGGGCATCGTCGACCTCGGCATCTTCGCGATCGACCTGCCGGCGATGCGCGCCGGCGGCATCACCCGTGCCGGGCTGATGCCCGACCAGGCACCGCCGCTCGACGGCCCCGGCCTCGTCCAGCGCGCCGCCGCAGCCGGCAAGCCCGACCTGTGGATCCACCCGATCGCCGCGGCGACGCGCGCGCTGGAGGGCCGCGAACTCGCCGAATATGGCCTGATGAAGACCGCCGGCGCCCGCGCGGTTTCCAGCGGCCGCACATGGATCGCCGATTCCGCGATCATGCTGCGCGCGCTGCGCTATGCCGCCGCGCACGATCTGGTGTTCATCGCCCATGCCGAGGATGGCGGCCTCACCGGCGGCGCGGTGGCGACCGCGGGCGAAACCGCGACGCGGCTGGGCCTGCCCTCCGCCCCCGCCATCGCCGAGGCGATCGCGATCGCGCGCGACCTGTGGCTGGCGCGCGAGGCCGAGTGCCCGATCCACTTCCGCCAGGTGACCACCGCCGCCGGCTTCGACCTGATCCGCGCCGCCAAGGCGGCGGGGCAGAAGGTCAGCTGCGGCATCGGCCCGGCGCACCTCCATCTGTCCGACATTGCGGTCAGCGACTTCCGGACCTTCGCCCACCTCTCCCCGCCGCTGCGCGACGAGGCGGATCGTCAGGCCGCGCTCGCCGCGGTGGCGGACGGGACGATCGACGTGCTGTGCTCCGCGCACGACCCGCGCGGCCCCGAGGACAAGCGCCTGCCCTTCGCCGATTCCGCCCCCGGCATGGCGGGCGCGGAAACCTTGCTGCCGATGGGCCTCGCGCTGGTGCGCGACGGGCTGATCGCGATCGAACGCCTGTTCCGCCTGCTCTCGACCAACCCGGCCCAGCTGCTGGGCGTGGAGGGCGGCGTGCTGCGCGAAGGCGCCGCCGCGGACCTGATCCTGTTCGATCCGGAAACGCCGTGGCTGGTCGACACCAACCGCCTCGCCGCAACCGCCGGCAACACGCCGTTCGATGGCTTGCCCGTGCAGGGCAAGGTGCTGCGGATGATCAAGGGCGGGCAGCTGTTCGATTGAGGCCTGCTCTTTTCCTTGCCGACGCTCCGCGCGGCGAGGAAAAAATCGGCGTCAATCATCCCCCTGCGGCTTGGGCAGCAGCAGCGCGAGCAGGATGGCGCGGCATTCGCCGTCGATCTCGCCGTCGATCAGTTCCGGACGGAAGCGGCGCTGGAAGGCGACGACCGCGGCCATCTTGTCGGCAACGTCATAGCCGAACCGTTCCAGCGCCAGCAGGAAGCCGCCGTCGGTCCAATTGGGGTCCATCAGATTCTTCGTCGGCCGCGGCAGCGCCAGCCGCAGGCGCGCCAGCCGGTGCCACGGGAAGAGTTCGCCCGGATCGCGCTTGCGTGCCGGCGCGATGTCCGAATGGCCGACGATGTTGCCGCGGGTGATGCCGTGGCGGCCGACGATCGCGCCGACCAGCGGCACCAGCGCGTCGATCTGCTCCTCGGGGAAGGGCCGATAGCCGAACTCATGCCCCGGATTGACAATCTCGATGCCGATCGAGGCGCTGTTGATGTCGGTCACGCCGCGCCACCACGAACGGCCGGCGTGCCAGGCACGCTTGTCTTCCGCCACCATGCGGACGATCTGGCCGTCCTCGGCGATCACATAATGCGCCGAGACCTTGGCCTCGGGATCGGCGAGCCGCGCGATCGCCTCCGCCCCGCTCTGCATGCCGGTATAGTGCAGCACCAGCATCGAAATCGGCAGCGAGCGCTCATCCCAATTGGGGGAAGGCGTCTCGATCATTGGCGATACCATGTGCGCGCTTTCTTCCCCATAGCCCCCTGGCCACGCGGCAGCGCCGCGCCCATCCGCACTAACCCAAAGCCGGGCCCCAAGGAATCCCGATTCTGGAGCCCGCTCAGCCCACCGGCGGCCCGATCATCGCGCCGAACAGCAGCGCCGGTTCCTGCGGGTGCGAAACCAGCACCGCGCCGCCATTCTCGCGCGCGAGCGTGCGCACCAGCACCGCCGGCGCAGCGCGCGGCGCGATCACCGCGACGTCGGTCAGATCATTCTCCAGCGCATGGCGCAGCGCCGGATCGAGCGCGAAGCGCGGGCCTTCGGCGCGCACGACGATCTCGGTCTGCAGCCCCGCCCGCTCGGCGGCGATGCTCATCCGCCCGCCGCGCACCAGCGCCTCGCCGGCGATCAGCGCGAGGTTCATCAGCACTTTCAGCGGCGTGCGGCCGATATCCTGCTCGAGCATCCAGTCGAGCGCGATGCGGCCGTCCCGGCAGAACAGGTCTTCGATCGCCGCCTTGGCCTCGCGCGCGTCGATGGTCTCGCCGAACCCGCCGGCCGCCCCGAAGGCGAGGCGGAAATATTTGAGGCGGGCGGCCGACGCCCGCGCACTGTCCGCCAGCAGGTCCATGCAGCGTGCGCGCATCTCGGGATCGCGCTCGTCGGCCAGCAATTCGATGCCGTTGGTGAGTGCACCGACGGGGCTCAGCAGATCGTGGCAGAGCCGGGAGCAAAGCAGGCTGGCGAGTTCGACGGCAGTGATCATGAACAGGGAACGTCCGGCTGATTGGGGGAAATGGGCGGCGGGGGCGTCTTTCTGGGCGCAGCCTGCGGCGGATGCAAGCGATGCACGCTAATGCGCCATCGCCACGGCTTCGAACCGCCCGGCAATCGCGCCGACCCGAGTCGCGACGAACAGGCGCGCAGCGCCGCCGCCCAGCAACAGCCAATATTCGCCGCCGATCGCCTGCTCCGCATCGCGCGGGCTGGGCTCCGCCGACCCGGTGGGGTGCGAATGATAATGGCCGATTATCCGGGGCCCGCCGGCGCGCGCGGCGCGGTGCGCGGCGAACAGCGTGGCGGGATCGATCTCGAAGCGGTGCGCCGGGTCCGCCGCGACGTTGGCGGCGGGCAGGATCGCCTCGATCCGCCCCGCCCCGCCCAGCAGAAGCCCGCAGATCTCCGCCCCGGGCGACGCCGCCGCCGCGCGCAGGAGTTCATCGACCAGCGACCTTGAAATTTCGACCCGCATGCCCATCTAGCTAGGCGATGAATTCGGGGGTTTCCACGGTCACCGCACGCATCGAGCCCGGGTCGGATGGCTGGCGGCTCGACCGCGCGCTCGCCGGTGCGGTGCCGGCCCTGTCTCGCGAACGGCTCAAATCACTGATTTCGGCGGGACAAGTGCTGCAGGGCGACACCGCGGTGCGCGATCCGGCGATCAAGGCGCGCGCCGGCGACGAGTTCGAAATCCATGTTCCTGCTCCCCGCCCCGCGCACAACGAGGCGCAGGACATTCCGCTGGTGATCGCGTTCGAGGACGAGCATCTGCTGGTGGTCGACAAGCCCGCCGGTCTCGTCGTCCACCCGGCGGCGGGCAATCTCGACGGCACCCTGGTCAACGCGCTGCTCCACCATTGCGCCGGCCAGCTTTCGGGCATCGGCGGGGTCGCGCGGCCGGGGATCGTCCACCGGATCGACAAGGATACGTCCGGGCTGCTCGTCGTCGCCAAGACCGACCGGGCGCATGAGGGGCTTGCGGCGCAGTTCGCGAAGCACAGCATCGACCGGCGCTATCTCGCGATCGTCAGCGGCCGGCCCAATCCCCCCGCCGGCGCAGTCGATGCATCGCTCGCCCGCTCGGTCCATGATCGCAAGAAGATGGCGATCGTGGGCGAAGGCCGCGGCAAGCGCGCGGTGACGCATTACCGGCTGCTGGAGCGGCTGGCGGATGCGGCGCTGCTCGAATGCCGGCTGGAAACCGGGCGCACCCACCAGGTGCGCGTGCATCTGAGTTCATTGGGCCACGGGCTGCTCGGCGACCCGGTCTATGGCCGCGCCAAGCCGGCGCATCGCGAGTTGCTCAAGCGGTTGGGGTTCGAACGGCAGGCGCTCCACGCCGCCGGCCTGGGCTTCATCCACCCCATCCATAGTCACGCTTTGTCGTTCGAAAGCGAAATTCCGTCCGACATGCAGGAACTGTTCAACAAGCTTTCGGTATAAGCTGATATACACGTCGCGAAGAGTCGCCGCAGTGCGACCAGGGAGTTAGGCATCATGGCAAACAATGGCAGCTTCGACGCAGGCAGCGGCAGCGGCGGCAACATGCCCGCCACGATTCCCGCCCTCGGCGGGGAAGCCAGCCTGAACCGGTATCTTTCGGAAATCAGGAAGTTTCCCCTCCTCACGCCGGAGGAAGAATATATGCTCGCCAAGCGCTTTCAGGAACATCAGGATCCTGAAGCGGCGGCGCGGCTCGTCACCAGCCACCTGCGGCTCGTCGCGAAGATCGCGATGGGATACCGCGGCTATGGCCTGCCGGTGAGCGAGCTGATCTCCGAAGGCAATATCGGCCTGATGCAGGGCGTGAAGAAGTTCGAGCCCGATCGCGGGTTTCGCCTCGCGACCTATGCGATGTGGTGGATCCGCGCCTCGATCCAGGAATTCATCCTGCGTTCGTGGAGCCTGGTGAAGATCGGCACTACTGCCGCGCAGAAGAAGCTCTTCTTCAACCTGCGCCGGATGAAGAACCAGATCGACGCGTTCGAGGATGGCGACCTGCGCCCCGAAGACGTCCTCAAGATCGCCACCGACCTCGGCGTCACCGAGGAGGATGTGATCAGCATGAACCGCCGCATGGCGATGGGCGGGGATACCTCGCTCAACGTCTCGCTGCGGGAGGATGGCGAAGGCCAGTGGCAGGATGCGCTGGCGGACACCGGTCCGCTGCAGGATGAGCGGCTGGCCGAGTCCGAGGAAAAGGACGTCCGCCACAACATGCTGCTGGAAGCGATGGACGCGCTCAACGACCGTGAGCAGCATATCCTCACCGAGCGCCGGCTGGCCGAAGAGCCCAAGACGCTCGAGGAACTGAGCCAGGTCTATGGCGTCAGCCGCGAGCGGGTCCGCCAGATCGAAGTGCGCGCGTTCGACAAGCTTCAGAAGGCGATGATGCGCATCGCCGGCGAACGCCGGCTTCTGCCCGCGTCGTAGGATCAGCGACTTTCTCCTCCCCGGCGCCCAGCGTCGGGGAGCGAATCTTGCGCCGTTCCCTCCCGAGTTCATCTCCCACCTTCACCAAGCCGCAATCGCTTGGTAGGCGCGAGCCATGGCCAAGGCTCGCAAACGCTCCTTCCCCGCCCGCATCCTGATGCTGCTGATCAAGGCGGTGGTGCTGTGGGTCCTGCTGTCGATCCTGATGGTGGCGGTCTATCGCTTCGTGCCGCCGCCGATCACCTGGACGATGATCGGTGACATCGCCGGCGGCCGCAGCATCTCGAAGGACTGGATGAGCCTGTCGGTCATGGATCCCGACATGGCACGCGCGGCGATCGCCGCGGAAGACGCCAAGTTCTGCGTTCATGGTGGCTTCGATACGCAGGCGATCGAAAAGGCCTATCTCAGCAACCGCAAGGGCGGCCGGATCCGCGGCGGATCGACGATCAGCCAGCAGACCGCCAAGAACGTCTTCCTGTGGCAGGGCGGCGGCTATTTCCGCAAAGGACTGGAAGCCTATTTCACGCTGCTGATCGAGTGGATCTGGGGCAAGCGCCGGATCATGGAAGTCTATCTCAACGTCGCCGAAACCGGCATCGCCACCTATGGCGCCAATGCCGGAGCGCAGCGTTACTTCAACCATGGTGCCAGCCGGCTCAGCACGAGCGAGGCTGCCCGCATCGCCGCGGTGCTGCCGCTGCCGAAGAAGCGCAACGCGATCGGCCCGCGCGGGTTTACCCGCCGCTATGGGAATTCGATCACGGCACGTATCGGCGTCGTCAGACGCGACGGATTGGATAGCTGCCTGCGCTGAGCATGATCGGCCTGCGCGTCAGAGTGCGCGTCAGAGAATGACGGAAAGCAAAGCCGCCCATACGCCAAAACCGGCCACCGCGGACGCGGCGATAAGGAATGCGCCGCCGCCGGCCGGCGGATCGACATCGTCGCGGGACAAAAGACGAATGCGCGGCTTGTGGGAACGCTGCGCGGGCTTGGGAAATAAAGCCTGCTCGCGCAGGCGATACGTGTTTGCCATTGGGACCTCCTCAATCACGAACGGACAGAAGAAATCCCGGTTCCGACTAAGTCGCTGGATGCAAACAAAACATCCCACTCGGCCTATAATGGAATTGCACCTTGCGGCGCACAATCCAGCCCTTGCACCATGGCCGGCAGCGGCGCCACCGGCCATGGTGCATTGCTCGAAATCGGTCGAATGTTCTCAGAACGGCAGCTTGAACCCTGGCGGCAGCGGCATCCCGGCGGTCATCTTGCTCATTTCGGCGTTCGAGGCGGCGTCCGCCTTGGCGCGCGCATCGTTGATCGCGGCGGCGACGAGATCCTCGAGCATCTGCTTCTCGGACGGCGCCAGCAGCGACTGATCGATATCGACGGTGATGATCCGGCCCTTGGCGGTCGCCTTGATCTTGACGAGACCGCCGCCGGCGGCACCTTCCACTTCGATCGTGTCGAGCGCGGCCTGGGCCTTCTGCATTTCCGCCTGCACATTTTGCGCCATGGCGAGAATGTCGTTCAAATCCTTCATAACGTTCCGTTCCTTGCTTCCAACGGATAGGGGTGGATGAGTTCGGCCTCCGGAAAGGCCTCGATCGTCGCGCGCACCAGCGGCATCGCCAATATGGCATCGCGCGCCGCCGTTTCACGCATGCGCTCCTGGTCGAGCAGGGTCGGCTCCGCCTGGCCCTCGCCCAGCGAGACCTTCCACACGGCGCCCGTCGTCGCCTTCAGCGCCTCGGCAAGCTGGCGCACGAAATCCGGCAGCACCGGGCGCGACGGCTTGAGCACCAGTTCGGGCGGCGCGAAGCGCACCAGCCCCATATAATCGTGGACCTGCTGCTGAAGCTGCAGCTTGCCGCCATCGCCCAGCATCCGCACCAGCGCGGTGAAATCGGCCGGCAAGGCGGGGCCGGCGGGTTCGGCGGCCGGCGGTGGTGACGGGGGCGGTGACGGCGGCGGCGCCTGTTCCTCCTCCCAGGCCGGCGGGCCATCCGGCGCCTGATCCCAGGGCGGCGGCGGCTCGGGCGCGAAGGATCGCGGCGGCGGGGCGGCGGCGGGTGCCTCGGGCGCGGCGGACGATGAGGACGGCGGCGGCGATCCGCCACCCGACACCGGCGCGCCCCCCGAAGGCGGCAGCCCCGGCATCTCGCCACGCAGCAGCCGCTTCGCCAACTCGCCCGGATCGGGCATCTCGGCGGCGTGGATCACGCGCAGCAGCGCCATTTCGGCGGCCTCGAGCGGCAACGCCGCGCGGGTCACCTCATCATGCCCCTTGAGCATCAGCTGCCACAGACGGTGCAGCGACGCGAAGGAAAGCTGCGTCGCCCAGCCGGCGAACGCCTCCCGCTCCTCGGCGGACTGCGCCGGATCGGCGGCCACGCCCACGCGCACCAATGTGACGCCATGGACGACGCCCAGCAGATCGCGCAGCACCGCCACCGGATCGACGCCCAGATCATATTGATCGTTGAGCAGCCGCAGCGCTGCTGGGGCATCGCCCGCCATCAGCAGCCCGAACAGCCGCCGCACCGCGCCGCGATCGGAAAGGCCGAGCATGTCGCGCACCTGCGCGGCGCTCACGCCCGCATTGCCCTCAAGCCCGGCATGCGCGATCGCCTGGTCGAGGATCGACAGGCCGTCGCGCGCCGACCCTTCCGCGGCGCGCGCGATCAGCGCCAGCGCCTCATCCTCGGCGACCACGCCCTCGGCCTCGACCACCCGGCGGAAATGCGCGGCGAGCAGCTCGGCGGAAATGCGGCGCAGGTCGAAGCGCTGGCAGCGCGACAGCACCGTCACCGGCACCTTGTTGACCTCGGTGGTGGCGAACAGGAACTTCACATGCGCCGGAGGCTCCTCCAGCGTCTTCAGCAACGCGTTGAACGCGTTCTTCGACAGCATGTGGACCTCGTCGACGATATAGACCTTGTAGCGCGCGGAGACCGCCGCATAGCGCGACGCCTCGATGATCTCGCGCACGTCGTCCACGCCGGTATGGCTGGCGGCGTCCATCTCGATCACGTCGATGTGGCGGCCTTCGGCGATGGCGATGCAGGGCTCGCAGACGCCGCATGGCGAGATGGTGGGGCCGCCCTGCCCGTCCGGCCCGATGCAGTTGAGCGCCTTGGCGATCAGCCGCGCGGTCGAGGTCTTGCCGACCCCGCGCACGCCGGTGAGCAGGAAGGCATGCGCCAGCCGGCCGCGCTTGATCGCGTTGCCGAGCGTGGTGACCATCGCATCCTGGCCGATCAGTTCGGCGAAGGTCTGCGGACGATATTTGCGGGCGAGGACGCGATAGGGCTGCTGGGATTCGGACATCGGATATCAGGATAGGGAGGCGGAGGCGGCTTGTCGAAACCTTCTCATGACAAGCCCGCGCGGCGCCTGAGCGAGCCCTTTCCCGATCGGTCGCGGACCGGGCGGGACGGCATCAACTTTTGCGCCCGCCCGCCCGGCGCGTCGGCACGCCATGCCCGGCCAGCAAGCCTTCCAGCACCGCGCGTTCGTCGGCCGAGGGGAAGACGCGCGCCGGCACCAGATGGTAGAGATTGCCGCTGAGATAGATCAGTATCATGTCGGGCGTGGCGTGCCAGGCGAAGATATCGTCCCATGACAGCCGCGATTCGCCGGCCTGCGAACGCACCCGGAACTGTGCCTCATCCCATTCGTAGCTGGTGGGATAGCGCAACCCGGCCTGCTGGCGGAACGCACGCCGGGCGGTGCGCGGCACCGTCCAGAACCAGAGCAGCGCCAGCATCAGGACGATGAAGGCCAGAGCGCCCGACAGGAACAGATCGAGCCGGCCTGCGGCGAGTTCGATGATTATCCCCGCACCAAGTATGAGGATCATCAGGCCGAAGACGATGAGGAAGACGGGATTGGTGAGCTGGAGCCGAAAATGCGCGCGCGATGCAGCGACGACATCCTCTTCGCGGAGCTGCACATCGATCATGGCGGGCTCCATCGAGAATCTTATCGAAGGCATTCGGAGGTGGGAGCCGGAACGACCCGGGACGAATTCGTTACGGCTGCTTCCTTCCGGATCTGACCGGGTTGGCGACAGTACCGTCCGCCCGACTCCCGCGGCGCATATGGGCGAAGCTTACGCGAAGGGCAAGACCCCCATATGCCCTCCCTGAGCTCAACTCGGGAGGGGACCACCGGCGCAGCCGGTGGTGGAGGGGCCGGCGCCCAACCATTTCGATCGAAGGACATCGGCGCGATAGGGTCCGAGCCCGCCCCTCCGCCACGCGCTATCGCCCGCCCCACCGCCGCCCCGGCCTGTCAACGCCCCTGCATGTTCCGCACTTCGCCGGGCACGCGCACCGTCAGCTGCTCCCAGCCCGCGTCGAGGAAGATCTGGCACGCCAGCCGGCTCGTCCGGCCCGCGCCCGCGGCGAGGTCGAGCATATCCTCTTCCATCTCGCTGGCGCGGGGCAGTTTCGCGAAATCCTCGCGGTCGACGATGACATGGCAGGTGGAACAGGCCATCTGCCCTTCGCAGGTGCCTTCAAGCGGCTGGCCGTCCGCCTGCGCGACGTCGAGCAGGCGCTCGCCCGCCGGCGCATCGACCTCGCTGACATGATTGCCGTCGGCGCTGACGAAACGAACCCGGATCACGCCGCCTGCACCCCCTGCCGTTCCGCCGCCGCGCCGATCAGCGCCGCCGCGCGGTCGATCTCGTCGATCGTCGTATAGCGGCCGAAGCCGATCCGGATGCTCGACCGCGCCGCGGCATCGGCCAGCCCGATCGCCTTCAGCACATGGCTCGGCCGCCCCGATCCGCTGGCGCAGGCCGATCCTGCCGAGAAAGCGACGCCGCGCACCTCGGACATCAGCCGCGCGACATCCACGCCGGCGCGGCGCATGTTGAGATTGCCATGGTAGCGCGCCCCTGCCGACCCGTTGAGCGCCCAATCCGCAAAGCCTTCCCGCGCGCGCCCCCACAGCGCGGCGACATGCGCCGCATCCTTATCCCGCCGCTCCGCCATCAGCCGCGCGGCGGCGCCGAAGCCGGCGCACAGCGCCGGGCTGAGCGTACCCGAACGGCCGCCCGCTTCCTGCCCGCCGCCGTGGAGCAAGGGCGCCAGCGCCACGCCGTCGCGGATCCACAGCGCGCCGATGCCCTTGGGGCCGTGCACCTTGTGCGCGCTGATCGCGACGAGATCGCACGCCTCGGGAACGGCCAGGCGGCCATAGCCCTGCACCGCATCGCACAGCATCAGCGCCCCCGCCGCGTGCGCCAGCGCCGCCAGCTCGGCGATCGGCTGGATGACGCCGATCTCGTTGTTGACCAGCATCGCCGCGACCAGCGCCACCCCCGGCACGATCGCCGCGCGGGCGGCGTCCAGATCGACCAGCCCGTCCGCGGCCACCGGCAGCACCGTCACCGGCCGGCCGGCGGCGGCGAGCGCCGCGACCGTATCGAGCACCGCGGCATGTTCGGTCGCGATCGTGACGATCGTGCCCGGTCCCACGCCCTTCAGCGCCCAGTTGAGCGATTCGGTGGCGCCGCCGGTGAAGCTCAGCGTTCCGCCCGCCGGCAGCAGCGCCGTCACCGCATCGCGCGCCACCTCCACCGCGGCGCGCGCGGCGCGGCCGGGCGGGTGAGCGCTGTGCGGGTTGGCGTGCTGACTTTCCAGCCACGGCAGCATCGCCGCCAGCGCTTCGGGCGCGAGCGGGGTGGTCGCCTGATAATCCAGATAGACGGGCGCGGTCATGCCGCGCGCGCCCGCGCTTCCTTCGCCATCCGCCGCCAATTCTCGACGAAGCGATAGATGTCGGCGCGGCCGGTATCCGGCCCGAAGCTCACGCGCACCACCTCGCCGGCCGCCGCATCGGACCAGCCCATCGCCGCGAGAACATGGCTGGTGCGCAACGTGCCCGAGGAACAGGCGCTGCCGGCGGAAACGGCGATGCCGGCGAGATCGAACTGGATGAGCTGCGCGCTCGCCGCCATGCCGGGCATGCGATAGCTGGCGATCGTCGGCAGCCGATCGGGGCCGCGCGCGACGACCATGCCGCCTGCCGCCTCGATCGCCGCATCCATGTGCGCGCGCAGTTCGCCCGCGCGCGCCACCCAGTTGCGACTCGCCTCGAGCGCGGCGGCGAAGCCTAGCACCGCGGGAAGGTTCTCGGTGCCGCCGCGATAGCCGCGTTCCTGCCCGCCGCTGGGGGCGAGCATCCCGAAATCCTTGACGAGCAGCGCGCCGATGCCCGGCGGCCCGCCCAGCTTGTGCCCCGAAATCGCGATCAGGTCCGCCTCGGGCAGCGCCACCTTGCCGGCGGATTGGGAGCAGTCTGCGAACAGCAGCCCGCCCGCCGCGCGCACCACCGGCAGCAGCCGGTCGAGCGGCTGGATCACCCCCGTCTCGTTGTTGACCGACTGGATCGCGACCAGCGGCTGGCGCGCGGCCAGCGCCCCCAGCCGGCCGGCAAGCGCGTCGGGCGCCACCGTGCCGTCGCCGCCCACCGGCACCACGAACGCCTCGCCCGCGGCGCGATGCACCGCATCATGCTCGACGGTGGAGATCAGCCGCGCATCCGCGACCGCGCGGCCGAGCGCGATGGCGATCGCCTCGCTGGCGCCGCTGGTGAAGACCAGCTCGCCCGTCCAGCCGAGCGACGCCGCGATCCGCCGCCGCGCATCCTCCAGCGCGGCGCGCGCCTTGCGCCCCTCGCCATGCGGCGATGAGGGATTGGCCCAGCGCTCCATACCCTCGAACACGGCGTCGCGCGCTGCCTTGAGGATGGGCGTCGTCGCCGCATGATCGAGATAGAGACGGTCTGCCAACCCGGTACGATGCCCACAAGATTGCTTACAGGGACGACGTCTCTATATAGGCTGCCGCGCGCGTGCACAGCCCCGTGCGCATCCGGCCGTTCCCGGCCCGGTCAGTCTTGATAGCAGGTTCGATGCCCGAAGTAATTTTCCCCGGCCCGGAAGGGCGTCTCGAAGGCCGTTTCAACCCAGGTCCCCGTCCGCGCGCGCCGCTGGCGATGATCCTCCACCCGCACCCCCAGGGCGGCGGCACGATGAACAACCGCATCGTGATGGCGCTGTACCAGACCTTCGTGAAGCGCGGCTTCGCGACGCTGCGCTTCAATTTCCGCGGGGTCGGCAAGAGCCAGGGCGTGTTCGACAATGGCGTCGGCGAGCTTTCCGACGCTGCGTCGGCGCTCGACTGGGTCCAGTCGATCCATCCCGAGGCGCAGTCGACGTGGATCGCCGGCTTCAGCTTCGGCGCGTGGATCGGCATGCAGCTGCTGATGCGCCGCCCGGAAATCCGCGGCTTCATCTCGATCGCGCCGCCCGCGAACATGTATGATTTCACCTTCCTGGCGCCCTGCCCCTCGTCGGGCATCATCATCCAGGGCGACGGCGACGAGGTGGTCACGCCCGGTGCCGTGCAGAAGCTGGTGGACAAGCTGCGCACGCAGAAGCACATCACCATCCACCACGACACCATCCCGCGCGCGAACCATTTCTTCGAGCATGAGATGGTCGACCTGATGGGCTCGGTGGACCGCTATCTGGATATGCGGCTCGACCCGAACTGCCCGATCCGCTGATCGGACGCCAATGACGGGAAGGGGCGGTGCCGATGGCGCCGCCCTTTTTCATTGAGGCCGCCTATATCGGGGACACAATACTAAACTCTGAGCGGCGGACATCCTCTATTTCGGGGACATAATACCAAACTCCGCACCGCAGCGGGCGCCGGCATCGGCTCGCATGAGTTTCGTATTATGTCCCCGAAATATGGCGCATCGGCCGTAGGCGGCAACGGGAACATCGCGCTTGACAATATGTTTGCCTCCTAACATTATTGTCAGGTGCCTAACAAACTATCCACCCCCGGATCCGACCGTGACGCTCTCGGTGCCTGGGCGAAGCGCTGCTATTTTGCCGGGCGCGCGATGATGGAGGATGCGCTGCGGCCCCATGGGCTCGGCGCGACGCAATATTATGTGCTGCACCACCTCGCCACCGCCGGGCCGACGATGCAGCGCGATCTGGTGCTCGCGCTGCAGATCGAGCGCGCGACGCTGAGCGCGATCATAACCGCGCTCGTCGGCAAGGGACTGGTCCGGCAGGAGCCGGACAGTGTCGACCAGCGCCAGAAAAAACTGCGGCTGACCGCCGGGGGCGAGCGGCTGTGGCATGACCTGCCCGATCTCGGCTTCATCCGCGACGCGGCCTTCGCCGGCATTCCGGATGCCGACATCGCCATCGCGGTGCGCGTGCTGCGAACCGCAACCGAGCGTCTCGACCGGCGCCTCAACGGAGAAACCGCATGACCATTCTCATCACCGGCGCCACCGGCCTCGTCGGCGAACGGCTGCTGCCCCGCATCGCCGCGACGCGGGGGGACTGCCGCGTGCTCGTGCGCGGCGACCGGCAGATGCCGGCAGGCGTGTCCGCCATCGAAGGCGATCTGCTCGATCCCGAATCGCTCGCGCAAGCCGTCAGCGGCGTTTCGGCGATCGTCCATCTCGCCGCGGTGTTCCGCACCAGCGACGACGCGCTGATCTGGAAGAGCAACCGCGATGGGACCAAGGCGCTGATCGCCGCCGTGCAGGCGCATGCGCCGACCGCACGCTTCGTCATGGCGAGCACGGCGCATGTCTATGACCGGACCAGTCCGCATCCCGGGCGGGAGACCGACATCGTCGCGCCCGACCTCGCCTATCCGGCGAGCAAGGTCGCCGCAGAAGAGGCGCTGCGCGCGAGCGGCCTCGTCTGGTCGATCCTGCGTTTTCCGTTCGTCTATGGGGATGGCGACGGCCATCTGGCGATGCTGCCCGCGCATCTCGATGCCTTCGCCTTCCACCCCGCGCAGCGGATGAGCACGGTCCACCACCGCGACATCGCCGCCGCGGTGGACATGGCGCTGGCCGGTCGCTTCGACCGCCGTACCGTCAACATCGCCGACGAGGCGCCGACCACGATCTACGAACTCGTCCGCCTCGCCGGCGGCACCATGGCGTCGTCATCCGCAGCCATGGAGAATCCCTGGCATCTCCATATCGACGCGGCGCTGGCCCGCGGCCTCGGCTTCCAGCCGACGGTGCGGACCGTCCATCAGGCCGTCGCCGAGGAGCTGGTCTAGGCTACCCCGTCCCCCGACGCCCCGCGCGACGAACCACGCGCAAGACACGGCTTCCCTAAGCCGCCGCTCCACAGCATTTCTTGTACTTCTTCCCCGATCCGCACGGGCAGACGTCATTGCGCCCGACCTTGCTGCTGCGCACCGGTTCGCCGCGCGGCAGCAGCGGGCCGATACGGTCGACGCGCAGCGCGTGCAGGCCGGCGACCAGTTCGGGGATGATGGCCTCCGCCTCGTCGATCAGTTCGGGATCATAATCCTTATAGTCGGGGTCGATCGCCACCATCACCAACTGTCCGAGATCGCCGAACATCACCGCGACGTCGGGATCGTCGTCATGGGCAAGCGCTTCCCATGCCTCGCCGCGCGCCGACAGGCCGCGGTGGAAGCCATCCATCCAGGCTTCCCACAGGACGGCCTCGTCGCTGTCGATCGCGTAGATCGGCTCGAACAGATCGCGCGCGATCGCGGCGCGGACATCGGCGGCGTGGCGGACGAACAGTTCCTGGATGCGGGCCAGTTCGGCATCGTCGAACGACGTCGCGGGATCGACATCGTCCGCGACGAGCCCCATCCAGTCTTCGGGCGGGATCGGATCGGGGCTGAGCGCCACCGCCGCGAGCAGCCCGTCGACGCCGCTCAGCAGCAACGCCTCCGAGTCCTCGGGAAACTGCAGCAGCAGCTCTTCCAGTTCCAGCAGATGAGGCGGTAGCGAAGCCATGGTGCACGTCCTGCGATCGATCCTGCCGCCCCTTTAGCGCATCAGCACGGCCGCGCCACCGCGCGTTGCGAGCCGGCGTCGGCCGCCGTCATGCCCAGCAGCAGCAGCAGCGAGGCGATCGCCATCCCCGCGCCCGCCACCGCCACCGCCGGATAGCCGAGCCCCGCACCGATCACCGCGCCACCCACCGCGGCACCCAGCGCATTGCCCAGGTTGAACGCGCCGATGTTGGTGGAAGACGCGAGGTTGGGGGCATCGCCCGCCGCCTGCATCACGCTGAGCTGCAGCGGCGGGATCAGCGCGAAGGTGGCCACACCCCACAGGAAGATCGAGATCGCTGCGGGCACCGGCCAGTGCATCGTCACCGCGAACGCCAGCAGCAGCACGGCGAGACTCACCAGCCCGACGATGGTCGTGCGTCGCACCGATTTGTCCGCGGCACGCCCGCCCAGCCAGTTGCCCAAAGTCAGCCCCAGGCCGAACACCACCAGCATCGCGCTGACGAACGCGGTGGAGGCGTGCGTCGCATCGCGCAGGATCGGCGCGATATAGGTGAAGACGGTGAACATCGCGCCGGATTGCAGCATGGTGACGCCGAGCGCGGTCAGCACCCGGCGATCCGCCATCACGCGCAGTTCCCGCCGCACGTCGATCTCGCCAGCGCCCGCCACCTGCGGCAGCGCCTTCGCCAGCGCCAGCATCACCAGCACGCCCACCGCCGCGATCGCGAAGAACACCGCCCGCCAGCCGACCGCCTCGCCCACCCATGCCGCCGCCGGCACGCCGAGCACATTGGCGATGGTGAGCCCCATGAACATCGCCGCGACCGCCCCCGCGCGCCGATCGGGCGCGACCACGCTCGCCGCGACGATCGAACCGACGCCGAAGAAGGCGCCATGGGCGAGCGACGTCACCACCCGCGCGAACAGCAGCAGGCCATAGCTGCCCGCCAGCGCCGACAGCAGGTTGCCGATCGTGAAGATGCCCATCAGCGCGATCAGCAGCGTCTTGCGCGGCATCCGCGTGGTGCCCAGCGTCATGAACGGTGCGCCGAGCATCACGCCCGCCGCATAGCCGCTGACCAGCAACCCCGCGACCGGAATGGAAACGCCGAGGTCCGCCGCCATCCCCGGCAGCATCCCCATCGGCGCGAACTCGGTCACGCCGATGCCGAAGGCGCCGAACGACAGCGCGACGATCGCGGGGTTGGATTTCATGCCGCGCCCGCCGGCGCCAGCGCTGCGCGGATCCACGCCTCGGCGGAGTCGTGCTTCGGCGCCCAGCCGAGCGCCCGCGCGCGGTGCCCGCGCACGCGGCTGTTGGACCCAAGCCCGAACACCGCCATCTCGCGGCCCCAGCGCGCCACCGCCGCCTCGCCGTCCATCGGCTGCGCATCGCCCAGCCCCAGCGTCTCGCCGATCGCCTGCACCATGTCCCGGAACGCGGATTCGCCGCTCTCGACATAGGCGAAGGTGCCCGCGGGCGCCTTTTCCAGCGCGAGCAGATAAAGGTCCGCCACGTCGGCGATGTGGACGGTCGACCAGCGGTTGAGCCCGCGGCCGATATGCCGCGCGACGCCGGTCTCGCGCGCTTGCGCGATCAGCCGGGGCAGTTGCACGCTCGCCGCGTCGGGGCCGATCGGGTCGCCGTAGATCAGGCTGTTGCACAGCACGATCGAGCGGATTCCGGGCGCATCGCGCACCGCGCGGTCAAGCGCGACGCGCGCGACCTTGTCGGGCTCGGGCGCGAGCGGCGCGGCTTCGTCGAACACCGCGTCGGAGGGTTCGCCCATCGCCTCGTCGCCGACGATGCTGGTGCCGCTGGTATGGATCAGCACCTTGCCGCTGCCCGCCAGCGCGCCGATCAGCGCGTCCGCGGCACCGCGATCGTCGCTGCTCGCGGCGTTGATCACCGCGTCCGCCGCCGCCGCCTCGCGCGCCAGCAGCGCATGATCGTCGAGCGTGCCCGACACCGGCGCGATACCGAAGGCGCGCACCGCATCCGCCTTGGCCGCGGACCGCACCAGCCCGCGCACCTCGTGCCCCGCCTGCACCAGCCGGGTGGCCACGGCGCCGCCGATGAAGCCGCTGGCGCCCGTCACGAAAACCTTCATTCCTGCCTCCATTCGAACTGGCGCATAGATGGACCGGACGGCGCGCGCGGATTAGAGGCGGAGGTCGCGAAGCATCTTTGACTGGAAGGCACAGATGATCGGACAAGGCGGCGACCGGCCGGGCGAGATGGACATCTTCGTGCGCGTCGCGCGCACCGGCAGCTTCTCGGCAGCGGCGCGCGAGCTGAAGCTGACGCCGTCGGGCGTCAGCCGGGCGATCGCCCGGCTGGAGGCGCGGCTCGGCATCCGCCTGATGATCCGCACCACGCGGACGATCAGCCTGACGCCGGAGGGCGAGACCTACCACCGCGCCGCGCTGCGCATCTTGCGCGACATCGACGAGACCGAGCAGGCGATCGCCGAGCAGGCCTCACCGCGCGGGCGGCTCAGGGTCAGCGTCGCCTTCACCTATGGACAGCTGGTGATCGTGCCGCTGCTCAGCGACTTCCTCGCGCGCTACCCCGAAATCCTCGTCGACATCAGCCTCAGCGACACCGTGATCGACCTGACCGAGGGCCGCGCCGACGTCGCCATCCGGGTGGGGCCGCTGGCGGACAGCGGGCTGATGGCGCGGCGGCTGGGCGGCAGCATGCGCAGCATCATCGCCTCCCCCGCCTATCTCGCCCGCCACGGCACGCCGAGGCAGCCGGAGGATCTGCTGCGGGGCCACAACTGCCTCGGCTTCAATTTCCGCCGTACCCGCCCCGGCTGGCCGTTTCGCCGCGACGGCCGCGATTTCGAGCTGATGGTCACCGGCAATGTCGAGGCCAACAATGGCGATACCGTCGTCCAGCTCGCCCGCGACGGCGTTGGCATCGCCCGTGTCGGCAGCTTCCATATCCAGGCGGACCTGGCGGCGGGCCGGCTGGTGACGCTGCTGGACGACTATAATCCCGGCGACCATGAACCGTTCCACGCGCTGTTCGTCGGCGGCGCGACGATCCCGGCGCGGGTCCGCGTGTTCGTGGATTATCTGGCGGAGCGGTTGATGGGCACCGTTTAGCCCCTCCTCTTCAGAGGCTATGGCATTCACACATCAGGGCGGAGGGCCGAATGTTCCTCCCCGAGCTCTGCTCGGGGAGGGGGACCGCCGGCGAAGCCGGTGGTGGAGGGGCTGGCTCGGACCTGCTCGCTCGTGCCGTAGAGAGATCAAATGCTTCGGCGCCGGCCCCTCCACCACGCGCTGGCGCGCGCGAGTGGGGTTGGATTGCCCCCGGCAATCCAAGATCGTGCCGGGGGCACGATCGACCCCATCTCGCCCCCTCCCCGTTCCGGGGAGGACATATCTGCGCGCTCGTCCTGCAGTGTGTGAATCCGATAGCCCCTAAAAGGGAGGGGCTTGTTTCCTCCAACGCCACCGCTGTCCTACGCCGCCACCGCGGTCCGCAGGTCCGCCGCAGCCTCGCCGATGATCTCGAACGAGCGCAGCCGCTGCTGATGGTCGTACACGTCGGAAACGATCATCAGCTCGTCCGCACCCGTTTCCTCGATCAGCCGCGCGAGGCCGTCGCGCACGGTCTGGCGCGAGCCGACCACGGTGCGTGCCAGCATCTGCCGCGCCTGCGCGCGTTCGGCGGGGGACCAGTAGGTTTCGATATCGTCGATCGGCGGCTTGCTGAGCCCGCGCGCCCCGCGGAACAGGTCCGCGAACGACATCTGCTGCGTCGTCGCGAGGCGCTTCGCCTCCGCGTCGGTCTCCGCGGCGATCACGTTGACGCCCACCATCGCATAAGGGCTCGCAAGCTGTTCGGAGGGCTCGAAGCGGCGGCGATAGATCGACAGCGCCTCCATCAGCAGGTCCGGCGCGAAGTGCGAGGCGAAGCCATAGGGCAGGCCATAGGCCGCGGCGAGCTGCGCGCCATAGGTGGAGGAGCCGAGGATCCACAGCGGCACATGCGTGCCCGCCGCGGGCACCGCCTGCACGCGCTGGCCGGGGTCCAGATCCGCGAAATAGGCCTGAAGTTCGCGCACGTCCTGCGGGAAGGTGTCGGTGCCGGACAATGTGCGGCGCAGCGCCCGCACCGTCACCTGGTCGGTGCCGGGGGCGCGGCCCAGCCCGAGGTCGATCCGGCCGGGATAGAGTCGTTCGAGCGTGCCGAACTGTTCGGCGATGACGATCGGCGCATGGTTGGGCAGCATGATGCCGCCGGCACCGATGCGGATCCGGCTGCTGCCCGCCGCGATATGCGCCAGCACCACCGATGTCGCCGCGCTGGCGATGCCGGGCATGTTGTGATGCTCGGCCACCCAGAAGCGCGTATAGCCCCAATTCTCGGCATGCGCCGCAAGGTCGCGGGCATTGTCGAGCGCCCCGCGCGCGTCGGTTTCCTGGGTAACGCGGACGAGATCGAGGATCGAGAAGGCGGCCATCGGCGAACTCCGTTTCAGCTGGCCACTGATCTATGTACGCCACCCCCGTATTGCCAGAGGCGCGCGATGATCAGGCCACCGACCGCAGCGTGCTCGGCGGCACGCCGCCGTTGCACTGGTGATGGAAGGACATGAAGGCATCGGCGGGCAGTGCAGGCGAATAGAGCCAGCCCTGCGCGAACTGCACGCCGGCGTCGCGCAGATAGGTCGCCTGCGCCTCGGTCTCCACCCCTTCGGCGACGATGGTGATGCCCAGGCTGTGCGCCATTTCGATGATGTGCGGCGTGACCACGCTGGTCGCGGCATTGCGGCCGATCGCGTCGATGAACGACTTGTCGATCTTCAGCCCGTCCAGCGGCAGCGCCTCCAGCAGCGACAGGTTGGAATAGCCCGTGCCGAAATCGTCGATCGCGACGAGGTGGCCTGCGGCGCGCGCCGTCTCCACCGTGCGCCGCGCGGCCGGGGTGTTGATGAAGCCGCGCTCCACCGCCTCGATCCAGATCTGCGCGGGCTGGATCCCCGAGCGCTCCAGCGCCTGCGCGAGCACCGGCAGGAAGCGCCCGCTGTCGAAATCCTCCGCGGCGATGTTGATCCCGACATGCACCGAGCGGTCGGCGTTGAGCATCGGCGACAGATCCTCGACCACCCGCTCGATCATCAGGTCGGTCAGCGCCGCGATCAGCCCCGTCTTTTCCGCCAGCGGGATGAACAGGTCGGGCATCGCGTGCGCGCCATCCCGGAGGGGCCAGCGGATCAGCGCCTCGGCTCCCACGCACCGGCCGCTCGCCAGGTCCATGATCGGCTGGTAATGGGCGACCAACTCGCGCTTGCGGATCGCGACTGCCAGCGCGTGATCGGGTGAAAGCCGGAGCCGCGCCGCCCAGGCGATCAGCCCGATCAGCATCATGGACACCAGCAGCGCGATGGGCAGCAGCGCCAGGCGCTCCTGATCGATCCGCCCCAGGAAAGACGCGCGATCTGCGATAGCGAACGCGACCAGCTGGTTGTCGTGCACCGCGACGAACAGGCGGTTGTCGTCCGCTCCCTCGGTCACGCCCGTCACGATCTGGTGGAAGATCCCGGCATCGACCGCACCGGCCGCGGCGATCAGGCGCCCCTCCTTGGTGGCGATGCCCAGCGTGATCGGCCGATTGGTCAGCACATCCACCAGCCGCTCGCGCGCGATCAGTACATTGTGACTGCGATGGCTCAGCACCGCCACCGCCCCGGCGCCGCTGACCTGCGGTTTCACGCTGGCGAAGAGCGCGAAGCCGCCGGGGCGTATCTGATCGGGCGTGCCATAGAGGACCAGCGTCTCCACCGTGCCCCAGCTCGTACAGACGAGCCGGCCGTTCCGATAATAGCCGACCTCGTCGATCACCGGATTGTCGACCGCGAGTTGGCGCATGCGGGCGATATGCCCCGGCGAGCACCCCTGCCAGCGCTCCTTCTCGATCGCGCGCAGCCCCTGTTCCGCCTGCTGGAGATTCAGGTTCGCGCCGCGCATCGCCCGGCGGGCGTTGGCGGCCAGAGAATCCTGTTCGGCCCGCAGCGCACGCGTCTCCGCCACATGCGCCGCAACGACGAGAGGCGCAATGCCGGCGCAGACCGCCAGGACTGTCGCGACGAACAGGATCTTTCTTCTGCGCATGCAGCCGCACCTTGGGCCCGGTGGGCGCGGCTGCGCAAGGGCAAGCCGGTGCTGCGCAGCCGCGGATGGGCCGGCATTGGACCTAATCTTGGGGGGGGCAACCGCCTCCCCGCCGAGCGACGGGAGCGCGCGATCAACGGGAGGCGCGGAGCCGCCCCGGCCAACGCTCCGCTAGCATGGCGTGATCGGAACGGTTCGGCGCCGGCCCTGCCACCACCGCCGTTCGGCAGCGGTCCCGCTTTCCGACGCCGGCCGCCGGGGAGGAAGATCGCTTGCCGCGACGCCGCCGCGCGCGCGCTTGCCCGGCAACCCCGCCAGCGACAGCGCGTAGCCGATGATCGCGCTGCCGCCATAGCCGACGAGCGGCGTCGGATAATCGCCCAGCGCCGCCGCCAGGATGATCGCGATCCACACCGCGCCGAACACCACGTGCAGATCGCGGTCGCGCGGGCCGGCGCGCCAGCCGAGCACGGCCGGCAGCAGCATCACCGCCAGTCCGCCGATCACCGCCACCCCCGCCAGCGGGTGGACCGCGAAGGATGACCCGATGATCCGGTCGACATAGGGCATGGCCGGCTGGGTATCGGGCCGCAGCATCGTCACCAGAAAGGCCGCCGCCGCCGCGGCGAGCGCCGCTGCGCTCCACGCCCCGAACCGGCGCAGCGCCATCACCAGCATCGCCGCCGCGAGCGCGCCCGCCATCGCCCGGTCGGGCTGCGCGGCAAGCACGCCGGCAAGCACGATCATCGCCGCGGCCGTCACGCCGTTGCGCTCTCGCGCGAAGCCGAGCGTGGCCAGCGGCACCAGCATCAGGCTGGGCTGGACGATCACCCCGCCCAGCGCCAGCCAGCGGGTTGCGCCGTTCACGCTCACGCCAAGCGGCAGTGCGAGAAGCAGGAGCAGCGCCGCCCCCGCCGCGCCGGCCATCGCCCGCAGCCGTGGGGCCAACACCGCGGCGACCGCCAGCCCGACGATCAGCGCCGCGAGGTTCATCTGGATGTAGCGCAACGGCGCGCCGGCGATCGCGAGATAGGCCAGCCCCGATGCGGTGGCGACGACTGCGCAGACCGCCGCCGTCCGGCGCGGGCGCGCGCCGGCACCCGCCAGGATGGCGCGGCCGGATGCGAAGCCCAGGCACCCGAATGCGAAGCGCAGTGCCGCCCCGCCATCGCCGATCGCCGCCACCTCATGGCGCATCGCCTGCCCCCATTCGCGCATCTCACCCGGCAGCAGGCGCGCGGCAAGACGGACCATGGCGACGGCGAGCAGGCGCAAGCACGCAGTCATCGGGCGGGGGTTCCCGAAAGCGGGGCATGGCCGCGCTGCGGCGACGCAACCGGGTTCTGGAGCGCGAACCGGCGGCCGGCCGGCGTCAACCGATAGGCATGCCGCGCCGGCCGCCCCGGCTCCGCGGGCGGCATCCACTGCGCCTCGAGATGGCCCTGCGCCTCCAGCCGGATCAGGATCGGATAGAGCGTGCCCGATTTGACGCCGGACAGGCGCGCGAGGTCATAACCGTGCGACCAGCCCTCCCCCGCCTCCACAAGCAGTGCAAGCAATGTCCGCGTCGCGGGCGAAGGAGATCGGCTTCGGGTCATGCGCAATAAGTCTACTTATATAGAATTAGAGTCAATCCCCTTGCAAACCGGGCATAGACGCGCTAGAACAAATAGAGAACGATGGAGGCCAGGATGATCCTCGACGCAATTCCCGGACGGAAGCGGAAGTTCACCCGACAGCGGCGCGACCGCCCCGAACCGCGCGCCTTCGGCGAAATCGCCGCTGGCCTTGTCGCGCGGCTGGCGGAACGGGCGGGGCCGGTTGTTCACTAGGGGCTCGGGGCAGGAAAGTATCGCTGCCCCATCGCGGTCGCACATCGGCGCTGGCGCCAGCGACGTCCTCCCCAAGCAAAGCTCGGGGAAGAAATGATGGCGCCCGGCCTCAATCTCGGTCGCGCAGCGTCCTTATCTCGCTGTCGTCGCCCGTCATCTCCCAGCGGATCAGCGCGATCGGGATCGAACCGGCGGCGCGGAAAGTGTCGTGGAAGCGCTTGATGTCGAAGCCGTCGCCCTCGTGCATCGCGACGTCGGCCAGCAGCTTTTCCAGTTCCAGCTTGCCCATGTAATAGCCGATGCCATAGCCCGGCTGGCGCAGGTAAAGCTCGATATCGAACTGCGCCACCGCGTCGCCCGGCTTCATCCATTTGGGCGTGCGCGCGATCAGCGAGGCGTTGGCCTGCTTCCACGTCCAGTCGTTGGACTGCATCCTGAGTTCGGGCAGGATCCGCGCGGCGCGCTTTGCGCCGAGGATATAATCCATCTCGCGCGTCTTCGGCCGATCCGCCAGCATCCCCGCCTGCAGGATGAATTCCTCCAGATAGAAGGCCCAGCCCTCGTTGCGCAGGCCGTTGACGAAGAACAGCCGCTGCTGCCCACGGATCGGCCGCGTGTCGCGCGCCGCCTGCAGCGCGTCGAAGGCGTGGCCGGGCAGGTTGTGCGCGCGCAGCGGGCGGCCGTCGCGGAACTCGCTCTGGAAGAAGAAATGGAGGTTCAGCGGCGGGTCGAACAGGCCGGGCCGCGACGGATCCTTCTCGAAGGGGAACATATAGGGCCCCTCTTCCGGATCGTGCTTCACATAGTCAGGGATCGTCATCCACTGCCCGTCGCGCAGGAAGCGCAGCAGGTCCGCATCCTCCCCGGCGCGCTTGGCGTCGAACGCTTCGCGGGTCTTCACCGGCTCCGGCATCGGAATCGCGCGGTTGCGATGTTCCTCGATCTTCAGGAACGCCACCTGCCGCTGATATTCGCGCTCGCCGAGAAGCTCGATCTGTTCGGGCGTGTAGGGCAGCAGCAGCACGTTGCGCAGATACCAGGCATAATTGTCGCGCCCGACGCCGCCATGCGCGGGCAGCCCGGCCTCGATGCCCTCCAGCCAGGCCTTGAACGACGCGGCCGCCGCCTGCGCGCGCTTCGCCGGCGCCACCAGCGACGGCTGCACCCTGGCGGCCGCCGCGGCGAGCTCGCCATAGACGTTCACCTCGACCTGCTTCTGCGCGATGGCGAGGCGGGCGAGGTCGCCGCGCGCGTCGGTCAGGTTCGCCCGTGCCTGCCGCAGCGCCTCGGGCACCGCGTCCAGCCGGCGGGCCAGCTCGGCCGCCTTCTCCGTTGCGATCGGCAGCGTCGGGATGGCGATCGCGCCATGCATCTTCGGGCCGAAGCCGAGATTGGTGGTGGAATAGAAGGCCGGATCGCGCTTCCACGGCTCGACGACGCGGTGCTGGAATTCCATCCCGCGCATTTCGGCGCGTACGACCATGTAATCGACGCGTTGGGCGATCGGCCATGCGCTGTCGTCGATCGCCGCGAGCCGCGCCTGGAAGCGCTGCAGTTCGGCAGAGTGCCGCGCCATCGCCGGCGGCGAATAATCCGGCACGTCCTTCACCACCGGCGGCGGTACGAAGGCGCGAAACGCCTGATAGAGCGCAACCAGCGCATCATAGCCGGCAGGGGCCTGCGCAGTCTGCGCGGCGACGGGAGCCCCCGCCCCCGTCGCCGCCGCAGCCATCGATGACACCGCGAGCAGCGCGGCCGCGAGACGCAGTGTGATCCTCATCGATGGTCCCCCCAAAAGGATGCGGCCCCCGCCGCCATGTGTCCGGGCGTGCCGGTATCAGAGCGTGTTGAAGAAGCGCGTCAGCCGGTCCATCGCCTCGACCACCCGCGCCTCGGATTCCGAGCCGAAGCACACGCGCAGATGGCCCTCGCCGGCGGGCCCGTAGAAGCTGCCCGATTCGACCACGACATGCGCCTCGTGCAGGATCTTCATCGCCAGATCCTGCGACGCGTGGCCGGTGCCGCTGATGTCGGGAAAGGCATAGATCGTGCCCTGCGGCTCGGCGCAGGTGACGCCCGGCATCTGGTTGAGCGCCTGGACGACGATGTCGCGCTTGCGGCGATCCGCCTCGACCATCGCCAGCATCGCATCCTGCGGCCCTTCCACCGCGGCGCGCGCGCCTTCCTGGATGAACACGTTGACGTGGGTGACGTCGGTCATCGCGAGGCGCAGGATCGCCGGCATCAGCCTGGCGTCGGCGGTCAGATAGCCGATCCGCCAGCCGTCCATCGAATAGGCCTTGGTGAAGGCGAAGCAGGTGATCGTGCGCTCGCGCATGCCGGGCAGGCTGGCGATGCTGACATGCTCGGCGGCGCCATAGGTGATATATTCATACACCTCGTCGGACAGCACGAGCAGGTCATGCTCGATCGCGAGGTCGGCGACCTGCTGCAGCTCCTCGTGGGTGTAGACGCGGCCGGTGGGGTTGGCGGGGTTGACCAGCACGATCATCCGCGTGCGATCGGTGATCCTGGCGGCGATGTTCGCCTTGGAGATCGCGAAATCATTGGCCTTGTCCAGCGCGGCGAACACCACCTTGCCGCCGGCGAGCTCGGTCTTGCCGATATGCTGCGGATAATAGGGATCGAGCAGGATCACCTCGTCGCCCGGATCGACCGCGGCCATGAACGCCGCGAACGAGGCGTGGGTCAGCCCGTTGGTGACGAGCACCTCGTCCACGCCATAATCCAGCTTGTTGAAGCGGCCGAGCTTCTCGACCAGCGCCTGGCGGAACGACATGGTGCCGCGGAAATCGCCATAATGGACGATACCGGCATCGAGCGCCGCCTTGGTCGCCTCCTTGATATGTTCGGGCGTGTCGGCGTGCGGGCGGCCGAACTCTAGGTGAATCAGGTCGACGCCCGCGGCATCGAGCTTGACGGCTTCGTCATACATGCCGAAGCTCTTGCGCGAACCTGTCTGCAGGCGCTGTGCCGGCCACTTCATATTCGGTCTCCGATTCCAGTTCCACGCATAATTGCGTGAAAATGGGACATTTCAAGATTAAAATTGATTGGGGTGAAGTGCTCCGTTTTTCCTCCCCGAGCTCTGCTCGGGGAGGGGGACCGCCGGCGCAGCCGGTGGTGGAGGGGCCAGCGCCTAATTATCTGATCACATTATGATGAAACGGCGGGCTCCGAGCCGGGGCCTCCACCATTTGCTACGCAAATGGTCCCCCTCCCCGACGCAGCGCGCCGGGGAGGAAAGGAACGTCAAAAATTCCGCCGCCGCTTCTGCGCGCCGCCCGCCATCGGCAGCTTGTCCTCATCCACCAGCGCGCCTGCCTTGATCACCGCGACGATCGCCTTGGCGTTGTTGATGTCCGCGGTCGGATCCGCGCTCAGCAGCACCGCATCGGCGATCTTGCCGGGTTCGATCGAGCCGAGATCCTCCTCGCGGCCGAGATGGCGGGCGCTGTTCAGCGTCGCCATGCGGATGATCCGCGCGGGCGCCACGCCCGCCGCCTGCATCAGTTCCATCTCGCGATGCACCGCGGGGCCGACCGACTGGTCGGTGCCGATCGCGATGATGCCGCCGGCGGCGTCGATCTGGCGCAGATTTTCCTGCGCGATCGGCGTCATCAGCTTCATCCACCACGTCCAGCTCCGCGCCTTCCACTCCGCGAGCGTCTTGCTCTTCAGCTCGGCGATCTGCGCCTTGCTGTAGGCGGCGGCGTAGAGCGGCTGGTCGAGATATTCGGGATGCTCGACGAGGCGGCTATAGCCCTCTCCGATCGTCAAGGTCGTCGCCATCGGCGTCTTCTTCGCCGCCATCAGCCGCACGAAATCGGCGCTGATCGGCCCCTGGATCACCGGATGGGCGAGGCTGTCGACGCCGGCATAGATCGCCTCGGTCGCGCGCAATTCGCTGGAGGTGTGCGCGGTCGTACGGATGCCGTGCGCGTTGTAATAGTGGATGATCTCCTGCATCAGGTCGACCGGCAGCAGCGGGATCATCGGGCGCGATCCCCAGCCATGTTCTTCCAAGGTCAGCTTGACGATGTCCGGCTTCTGCTCGGCGATATGCTTGTCGAGCGCGGGCTTCGCCTGCGGCCAGCTATCCACCTCGATCGCCATCGCCGCGCCGTGGCTGCCCGGATAGGTGACGAGATTGCCGGTCGCCAGGATCCGCGGCGACAATATCTTGCCCGCGCGCTCCTCGGCACGCAGCGTCAGGATGAAGTTCGCATCGTTGCCCGCGTCGTAGATGGTGGTGACGCCCGCATAGAGGAAGCTCGCCAGCGCCTGCACGCCCTGGTCGTGGTTCTTGTCGGGGTTGTAGGGGCCGCCGAGATGGATGTGGACGTCCATCAGCCCGGGCATCAGGTAGCGCCCGGTGCAGTCGACATGCTTTCCGGCCACGCCCTTCGCCGCGACGGTCGGCGCCACCAATGTGAAGCGGCCATCGTCGATCGCCACCGTCATGTTCTTCCGGACCGGCCGGCCGGTGCCGTCGACGAGCGTGACATTGTCGAGCACCAGCGGCTCGGCGAACGCGGTCGCGGGCAGGGCGAGCGTGGCGACGGCGCACAGCGCGCAGCGGATGAACGTCTTGATCTTCACTGGATGACCCCCGTCGGCTGGCCGCCGCGCTTGAAAACGATGCCGTCGCGCATCACGAAATCCACGTCGAGCACGGCGCGGATGTCCTTCAGCGGATCGCCGTCGAGCGCGACGATGTCCGCCGCCAGGCCGGGCGCGATCCTGCCGCGATCCTCGAGGCCGCCGGCCGCGGCGGCGTTGACGGTGCCCGTCTTCAACGCCTCCATCGGCGTCATCCCGGCCTCGACATATTCCAGCATCTCGTAACCGTTGGTGCCGTGCGGGGCGATGCCGTTGTCGGTGCCCAGCGCGATCGGCACGCCGAGGCGGATCGCCATCCGCACCATCTTCTTGGGCTGGTCGCCCAGCTTGTAGAGCTTGGCGAGCGAGTTCGGCGCGAGATCCTTGAACGGCCCCTGCCGCACCTTTTCCGGCGTGTCGCCCACCCAGGTGATCGGCCAGACGGTGGGGATCAGCCAGGTGCCGTGCTGCTTCATCAGCTTCAGGCTTTCCTCGTCCGCCCACATCGCATGTTCGATCGAGTCGTAGCCGGCGCGCACCGCGGCATCGATACCCGCCTTGCCGTGCGCGTGCGTCGTCACCTTTCGGCCCATCGCATGGCCGGCGTCGACGATCGCCTTCAATTCCTCGTCGGTGAACTGCTGGCCGGTGCCGGCATCCGATTCGTCGAGCACCCCGCCCGTGACATGCACCTTGATGACGTTCGCGCCGAACTTGATCGCATCGCGCACCGCGCGGCGGCAATCGTCGGCGCCGTCGCACACGCCGGGGCGGTGCTGCGATTCCATCAGGTCGCGGCGCAGGCCATGGACGTCGGCATGGCCGTTGGTGGGGCTGATCCCCTCCCCCGCCGCGACGATCTTGGGGCCGGCGACGATGCCGTCGCGCACCGCATCGCGCAGCGCGAACAGCGAGTCGCCCGGCGAACCGAGATCGCGCACCGTCGTGAACCCCGCCATCAACGTGCGGTTGGCGTTGGCATAGGCGTTGATCGCGAAATATTCGGGGCCCTCGCGCAGCCGCGTCATCGGGCTGCGCGCGGCGCCGCCGGAGCTCAGATGGACGTGCATGTCCATGAAGCCGGGCAGCACGAACCGGTCCTTGAGGTCGATCACCGCGGTGCCCGCAGGCAGCCCCAGCGCCGCCGCGTCGGCATAGCCGCGCTGCACCGAACGCACCGTACCGTCCTGCGTGACGATGGTCGCCTCGGCGATCGCCGGCTGGCCGGGCACCGCGAGCAGATGGCCGGCATGGATGATGGTGGCCACGGCGACCGGCGCGGACGGATGCGCGGGCGTGCCCGGCACCGGCGTGGTCTCGGCCGGCGCGGCGCCGGCGACAAGGAGGGCAAGCGCACTCGCGCCCGCCAGACGAAGAAGCATGATAACGACCCCCGCTTGGTACGGCTGCGCGGACGCTATCGCGGATCGGGACGAAAGCAAATATGAAAATGAATATGAATGTGAGATTTGGAGAGGGGATCAGCCTCTTTCCTTCAGGGGAGGGGCTAAACGTCCCTCACTCGATCCACTCGAAGAACTCGATCGTATAGCCTTCCGGATCGCGCACCTTGAACTCGATCGTCAGCCCGCCGCCGCCGCTCTGCAGCCCCTCGCCGGTGCCCGGCACCTGGTAGCGGAACAGCCGCTCATGCCATTGCTGCAGGACGCGGGTCTGGATGGAGAGGATCGCACCCTTGTTGGTGCCGGCGATCGGCTGCTGGCTGCCGAAGCCCTCGCCGACCAGCGCGAGCTGGCTGCCCTGATGGACACGGAACAGGCTGAGCCCTTCGAAGGCGAGGATCTTTTCGAACCCGATCACCCGTTCGTACCAGTCGGTCGCCGCCGCGAGATCCCGATAATAGAACATGGTCAGCACCCCGTCGATCGACGGGATCGGCAGGCGCTCGGTCATCGGCGTCGGCATGGCGGCGTGGCTGGCCGGGGCGGTCTGGGCATGGCCGCCCTTAGGGCCAAGCGGGAGCGCCGCTGTCAATCATACAGTTCGATGTTCTGCTCGATCAGCCGCAACGTCTCGCGCAGCGCCTCCAGCCGCGCAGGATCGAGCCCGTCCAGCGCCATCTTCTCATGGCGATAGGCGGATTCGCGGATGCTGTCGAAGGTCTCGGCGCCCTTCGCCGTCAAGGTGATGTCCGTCATCCGCGAATCCCCCGCGGAGGTCTGCCGGGCGACCATTCCGTCCTGCTCCAGCTGCACCACGACGCGGCTGACCGTGGGCTGTTCCATCAGCGTATGTTCGACGATGCCGCTGATGCTGAGCGTGCCGAAGGAGCGCAAAACGCTCAGCACGCGCCATTGCGAAAGATTGATGCCGATCGATTTCAGCCGCCCCTGCAGTCGGACGTTCAAACGATTGGTCACGCGATAGAGTTGATACGGCAGATAATCATCCATCCACCGGTCGCCGGCAACGAGCGTCTTGGTGGCGACGGAGCGCGCCGGTCGTGAGTCCTTGGCCATGAAAACGCGATCCTTCATCCTCTCGTCCGCGTCAATCTCATGTCGCCGCGACAAAATCTATATGCAAAAGGATATATATTTGCATATAGACCGATCGGTGACGAACAGGGGAACGGCATGACGGACGCAGGCGACGGCGCGAATCGGGAGGTCTGGACCTCCAAGCTCGCCTATCTCTATGCCACCGCCGCGGCAGCGATCGGGCTGGGCAGCCTCTGGCGCTTTCCCTATGTCGCCGGCGCCAATGGCGGCGGCGCCTTCGTCATCCTCTACATCCTGTTCGTCGGCATCATCTGCCTGCCGATCATGATCGGCGAGATGGCGGTCGGCCGCCGCGGCCATGGCAGCGTGATCGGCAGCATGCGCCGGCTGGTCGCCGCGGAGGGCGCCTCCCGCGCCTGGCTGGCGATCGGCTGGCTCAGCCTGACCATCCCCTTCTTCGGCCTCTCCTATTACAGCGTCGTCGCCGGCTGGGGCGCCGACTATGCGCGGCTGGCGATCGCGCAGGGCTTCACCGGCATCGACGCCGACGGCTCGCGCGCGCTCTTCGAGGAACTGATCGGGTCGCCGTGGCGGCAGGTCGCCTTCCAGGGCGCGTTCATCGCGGCGGTGGCGTTCGTCGTCGCCCGCGGCGTGCGGCGCGGGATCGAGCTGGTCTCGAGGATCAAGATGACCGCGCTGTTCGTCGTGCTGCTCGGGCTGGTGCTCTACAATGCGGTGACGGTGGGCCTCGGCCCCGCGCTCGACTTCCTCTTCTACCCCGATTTCAGCCGGATGACCGGCACCGGGGTTCTGACCGCGCTCGGCCAGGCGCTGTTCTCCACCGCGATCGGCGTGGGCGTGCTGATGACCTACAGCGCCTATCTGCCCAAGGGCGTCTCGCTGCCGCAGTCCGCCGCGCTGGTTTCGGGATCGGTGATCTTCATCGCGATGATGGCAGGCCTCGCCATCTTTCCCTCGGTGCTGTTCTACGGGCTGGAGCCGACCGAGGGCCCCAACCTGATCTTCGTGACATTGCCCGTCGCCTTCGGCGGCATGCCGGGCGGCCGCATCGTCAGCATCGCCTTCTTCTGCCTGATCGCGCTGGGCGCCTTCACCACCGCGGTCGGCATGCTCGAACCCGTCGTCGCCTGGCTGATCGAGCGCACCGGCTGGCGCCGCGGCCCGCTCGCCTGGCTGACCGCCGCGGCGATCTACGCGGTCGGCCTGCCCTCGATGCTGTCGTTCAACCTGCTGAAGGACGTTCATCCGCTCGGCTTCCTGCCGCCCTTCGCCGGCAAGACCTTCTTCGACGTGCTCGATTTCGGCATTGCCGACCTGCTGCTGCCGCTGAACGCGCTGCTGATCGCGCTGTTCGCGGGCTGGGCGATCCGCCGCACGATCACGCCGGCCGAAACCGACCTGTCGCCCACCGGCTATCGCGTCTGGCATTTCGCCGTCGCGATCGTCGCCCCCGCCGCGATCGTCGGGCTGATGATCCACATCCTGGCGTGACCCTTTCCTTCTCCGGAGTGCCTGTCCCGTGCCCCTGATTGCCGATCTCGCCGCGATCCGCGCGCGCTTCGCGTCGCTGCCCGACCTCGCTTATTTCAGCAGCGGCTCCTACGGCCTGCTGGCGGACAGCGTCCGCGCGGCGATGGTGCGCTATCTCGACGATCGCGTGGCGAGCGGCGCGGACTGGGGCGAATGGGTCGGCCGGCTGGAAAAGGTCCGCGGCCAGGTCGCGGCGCTGTTCGGCGTCGATGCGGACGAGATCGCGATCACCGCTTCCGCCTCCGCCGGCATCAACGCGCTCGCCAGCGCGATCGACTTTTCGGGGCCGCGCAACACGGTGGTGCTCTCCAACTTCGAATTTCCGACCAGCGCGCAGATCTGGCACGCGCAGGAAGGTGCCGGCGCCCGCATCGTCCATGTCGCCGAGGCGCCCGAAGGCATCGTTCCGCTCGATGCGTTCGCGCAGGCGATCGACGAGAGCACCGCCGTCGTCGCCATCTCGCACATCTGCTACCGCCATGGCGGCAAGATCCCCGACGCCGATATCCGCGAGATCGTCCGCATCGCCCATGCGCGCGGCGCGATCGTGGTGCTGGATTGCTACCAGTCCGCCGGCTCCGAACGCATCGATCCGCGCGCGCTGGGCGTGGACGCGTGCGTGGGCGGCATGCTCAAATATCTGATCGGCACCGGCGGCATCGGCTATCTCTACGTCCGCCGCGGCCTGATCGAGACGTTGACGCCGCGCACCACCGGCTGGTTCGCGCAGGCAAAACCGGACGCGATGGACATCTTCGCCAACACCCCCAGCCCCACCGCGCGGCGTTTCGAGGGCGGCACCCCGCCGGTGCCCAGCCTCTACGGCGCCGGCGCCGGACTGGACATCATCCTGGACCTCGGCATCGACGCGATCGGCGCGCACGTGCAAGCCATCACCCGCCTCGCGCTCGACCGCCTCGCCGCCGAGGACATCGGCGTGACCACCCCCGACGACGACGCCCGCCGCGGCCCGCTCATCGCGATTCCCGCGTCGGACGAGACGCGGCTGGTGGAACTGCTGGCGGCGGACAAGGTCATCACCTCCAGCCGCGACGGGAAGATCCGGGCGGGGTTCCATTTCTACAACGACGCGGACGATGTCGAGCGGCTGGTGCGCGCGCTGGTCAAGCACCGGGCGTTGCTGGGATAGAAAGCCCGCGCGGCCGCTTCTTGCCCCTCGCCCCTACGGGGAGAGGGAAAGGTCCGCGCAGCGGACCAGGGAGAGGGGCAGTCGCGCCACGCGTAAAGGTCTGACGGGTTCGCGACCGAAGGTGCCAAGCCCCCAAACCACGACGCAACGCGCGACTCCCCTCTCCCCGGAGGGGAGAGGGAGCGCGGCGGCAGCTCCTTCCTCATCCGTACATGATCTGTGTGCCCGATAGCGCCCTTCGCGGGAGAGGGCCTACGGCGCCACATCCCCCGCCTTCGCGGCGATCGGCCGCGCATAGGTCACCAGCGTCGTCAGCAGCTTGCCCGGTTCCTCGCTGGTGATGTGATGCCCCGAGCGTTCGAACCACACGAGCCGCTTAGCCGGCGCCTTCACCGTGGCGAACCATTCGGCCGCCACCGTGCTCGACACGTTGATGTCGTGCCGGCCAAGCAGCAGGATCAGCGGCGTCTCGAGGCTGCGGACGGTCGACAGGTCGGTGGCGAGGATGGCGGGAAGCAGCGCCTGGGTCACCGCCGGCTGGCCCTTGAAGGCGTTGCGCACATCCTCGTCGCTGTATTCGGGTGACAGCCTGAACGCGGCCGCCTCGAAATCGCCGCCCGTCCGCCGCCACGCGGCACCGCCATAATGGCCGAGCCATTTGCGCTGGAGCATGATCGCCGGCACCGGGATCGGTGCCCGGCCCTCGGCATAAGGGGCAATCGATTCGAGGTCGCGGATCGCCGCCCGGTTGCCGTCGGCGCGCGCCTGCGCCATCGTCCACGCCCAGCCGCGCCGCTCGCTCTCGGGGCCGTCGACCGCCTGCCCCATGCCGATATAGGCGTGCAGCCAGTCGGGGTGCGCCGCCGCCAGCTTCAGCCCCAGCACGCTGCCCCAGCTATGCCCGAGCACGAACAACTTGCGCTTGCCGAAGCGCTTGAGCGCCCATTGCACCACCTCCTCGGCGTCCGCCTGGAAGCGCTCGGGGGTCAGGCTCGCGGGGTCGCTCGCGCCGCTGGCGGTGAAGGTCTTGCCGGCGTTGCGCTGGTCCCAGTGGATGACGGTGAAATATTCGTCCCACCCGCGACCCCACCACCAGTCGAGCGGCATTTCGACGAAGCCGGGGCCGCCGTGGAAATAGATCAGCACCGGGTTGCGCAGATCCTGGCTGCGGATCGAGACGAGCTGGTCGATCCCGCCGACGCGGATCGTCTCCATCGCCTGCAGCCCGTCCGGGCTGACGATCCTGCGCAGGTCGGCGATGATCTTTACCGCCTCCTGCCGATCGTGCGGACCCACCGGCGGCTGTGCGGCGGCGGGCGCCGCGGCCAGCGACAGCAGCGCGAGCAGTGCAGGGGCTTTGGTCATCCTGTCCTCGCTTTCCTGGGTAGCGTGAGCCTGTGCAATATACTGCACCGCTTCGAAAAGCCACCGGTCAGCCGCCGTTCGCCGCCCGGCGCAGCCCGAGCCAAGGCGGCAAATGGAACAGGCTCATCAGTGCATACATCGCCGTCATCGCGTCGATCGGGACGATCCCGGCGCCGCCGCACAACGCCGGGCGCGACGGGTCCGCCGCGGTGGCCAGCGCCATCAGTGCGAAGGCGGGTGATGCCGCCAGCCCCAGCCAGCGCGCTGCCGTAGACGCCATTGCCATGCTTGCCCTCCGCCCGGTGATCGCTGGCGCCGTTCTACGCTGCGCGACCGACGCAAGGGAGTGACAATGCTGGCGGGTTTCGGCTCGTCGCCACGCATCCGGCATCATATCGAAGAGGCAACGACATAGCCGCCCACCGCGATGACCACGCCGGCGAAGCCCCACTCCAAAAGTCCCTTGTGGTTACCGAGCTTCCGCCCGAGCGCGTTACCGGCAATCGTGCCGGCCACGCCCCCCGCCACCAGCAGCGCCGTCACGCCCCAATCGACCAGCCCGGACGCCGCATAGGAGGTGGCGGTCGTCAGCCCGAGCGCGCTGACGACGACCAGCGAGGTGCCGATCGCGGAGCGAAGCGGCATCGCCGTTGCGAGAACCAGTCCCGGCACGATCAGAAAACCGCCTCCGATCCCGAAGAAGCCGGCCGCCAGCCCGACGCCCAGCCCGATGGGGATCAGCCGGGGCAGCAGGACCGCAGCGCTGTTGCGGGTAAGGCGAACGTCGGGGGCGTCGGCCGTGCGCCGCGCGCGCAGCATCGACAGGCCGACGCCGATCATCAGCATACCGAACAGGATGAGCAGCCGCTTGCCGTCGAACGCCTTGCCGAGTTCCGCCCCCAGCGCCGCGCCGACCATGCCGGCGATGGCGAACACCGCCGCGCAGCGCCACTTGATCCGCCCCGCGCGGGCATGGCCGACCAAGCCGGCAAGCGCGTTGACCGTCACCGCGACCGCGGCGGTGCCGATCGCGGCGTGAGGCGACCCGACGCCGACGACATAGATCAGCAGCGGCACCGCCAGGATCGACCCGCCGCCGCCGACGAGGCCGAGGATCAGGCCGATCACCCCGCCCGAGACGAGGGCGGCGAGGATGGCGGTCATGCCCATCACGGCCTCAGGCGGCCGCGCGCCGGTTCCACGGCATGACGCGCAGCAGGTTCGCCATCCCGCACCAGCCCGTCAGGCCCGCAAACATCAGCCCGGCGCCGACGAACGCGGCCAGGCCGAAGAAGGCGGGGGCAACCAGCAGCCCCAGCAGTACGCCGGCCAACACCAGGGCGCCGGCGGCGATCTGCACCTGCCGCATGATTTCCAGCGGCTGCGACCGATCGACGACCGTCGCCTGCCCCGCGTCGCGCCACGCATCGATGCCGCCGGACATGATATAGGCGGGAGCACCGGCCGCGGCAGCCGCGAGGCGCGCTGCATTGGCAGCGGTCCGCATCCCCGACTTGCAGTGGAACACCACCGGGCGTCCGTCGCGTGGCAGATCGTCGATCCGGTCGATCGGCACGTTCACCGCGCCGGGGATGCGCTCGCGGGCATGCTCGTCGGCACCGCGAATGTCGACCAGGCGCGCGCCGGCACCGATCGCGGTGCGGGTTTCGGCGGGAGAAAGGGCAGCGGGCGTCATTGCATCACTCCTTGCAGTAGAGTTGATAGAGGGTGGCAAGCAGCGTTTCGACGCGGGGGTCCGCGATCGCGTACCAGAGCGTCTGGCTCTCGCGCCGGTAGGTGACGAGGCCTTCGTCGCGCATCTTCGCCAGATGCTGCGAGCAGGCCGATTGCGACAGGCCGACGTCGCGCGCGAGGTCACCGACCGTCATTTCGCCATGCTCGACGAGCTTGCACAGCAGCATGAGCCGCCGGGCATTGCCGATCGCCTTCAGGGTAGCGGCCACATGCTCTGCCTTCGTTTCGAACGTCGCCAGGTCCATCGGCGGCTTCAGCATCGTCGCTTCTCCATTAGTGATTGCTTATGTAGCATATGCTAATATATATGCAAGGCACAACGGAGACGATCATGACCCAGCCCCTCATCGAGGCCTTTTTCGACGCGACGACGAACACGATCAGCTATCTGGTGGGCGACCCCGCGACGCGGACCGCGGCGGTGATCGACCCGGTGCTCGACTTCGACCTTGCCAGCGGATCCGCCGACACCCGTTCCGCGGAGCGGATCCTCGCCTTTGCGCGCGCGGGGGACTGGCGGATCGCGATGGTGCTGGAAACGCATGCCCACGCCGACCATCTGTCGGCAGCCCCGTTCATCAAGGCGCAGACCGGCGCATGGATCGGGATCGGCGCACATATTCGCGACGTGCAGACAATCTTCCGCCCGGTCTTCGCGATGGAGGATCTGAAGACAGACGGCTCGGACTTCGACCGGCTGTTCGAGGACGGCGACCGGTTCGCGATCGGCGCGCTCGAGGTGGAGGTGCTGCATGTGCCCGGCCACACCCCTGCCGACGTCGCCTATCGGATCGGCGATGCGGCGTTCGTCGGCGACACGCTGTTCATGCCCGACTATGGCACCGCGCGCGCCGACTTCCCCGGTGGCGATGCGCGCACGCTCTATCGCTCGATCCGCCGGCTGCTGGCGCTGCCCGGCGAGACCCGGCTTTTCATGTGCCACGACTATAAGGCGCCGGGGCGCGACGATTATCGCTGGGAGACGACCGTGGACGAGCAGCGCCGGTCGAGCGTGCATGTCCATGACGGCGTCGGCGAAGATGCGTTCGTCGCCATGCGCCGGCAGCGTGATGCGGGCCTGTCCGTACCGAAGCTGCTGCTGCCCTCGATCCAGGTCAACATCCGTGCGGGCCATTTCCACGCAGCGGCGGCGAACGGCGTCACCTATCTCCGCATCCCGGTGACGTGGCAGACGCACGGCGCGTAACCGAACCGGCGCATTCCCGGATCGCTGCAGGCGCTTGCCATCGCGGCGTCGTCCGGACGATCGAAAGCAAAGGATGCGATCGCATCGCGAGGGCTCATGACACCAGCCCAGCCGTCGCCGAAGCGCGATCGAATGGAGCGTGTGCGATCCGTGCCAGCTACAGGAAAATGCCGAGAAAGGACGCGCCGGGAACGGGATTGAAGGAGATCGGCGCGGCCGGGGCGAAATCGAAGGCGGTATAGAGCTTCCGGGCGGAAACGGACTTCTCCTGCACGTCGAGCCTCATTTCGCGATAACCGATGGCACGCGCCTCCGCGATCAATCGCGCGACGAGGTTGTGGCCCACCCGATTGCCGCGTGCATGAGGACGAACGTACAGCCGCTTCATCTCGCATATGTCGCCGCGAACGTCGCGAAGTGCGACGCAGCCTTCGATTTCACCGTCCCGATCCGCGAGCAAAACGCATCCTCTGGGAGGCGCATATTTCCCGGGCAGATCCGCAAATTCGGCGTCATTTCGCTGATAATCGAGATTGACCGGAGAATGGGCGATAAACTCCCGCCAGATACCCAGCACCGAAGCCGTATCATCGGGAAAGATGGCATGCCTGATGATCGTCATGGCATGCTTACCTGCCCGGAGATCATGGCAGCAATTGGGACGACGGCTGCGGGATCATCATGGCGGTGCCGGACACGACCGCGGAGAATGGACGCCCCCCCGGTCGCCCGGTTCAGACCGCACGATCCCGGGAGCGGGTCAGGCGGGCGGCGGAGCCTCGTGCTCGCCGATCCTGACAAACAAGGATCTTCGAGATAGAGCCGACTCCCAAAGTGCGATCCCGTCGATCAGGCTCGCCCCGGTTTCGTTTTGCAGCGTCACGTAGGCTGCTGTGATTGCATCTTCGGCCCTGCGTATTTTGGCGACTTCGCGTCGACCTGACTGCGTGAGGGAAACGATCGTACGTCTGCGATCATCGGCATCGACGGCTGTCGTCACGAGACCTAGCTTCTTCAGCTTGCTCACCCAATCTATGACGACCGGGTGGAACTGCTTGAGGGCGGATGCGATCGCGGTGATACGCTGAGGCCCTTCATTTTCAATCAGATAGAGCATGGACGTCGTTCGCGGCGGCGCAATGATTCCTGCTTCGACGAACCACCGCTCGCATTCGATCACCAGCGCATCAGATAGCCGGCGCAGCCGATGCGCGAGGAAAAACAGCCCCCCGGCCGTGATGAAATCCCCGGCCCGTTCATCACCTTCAGCCACGTCCAGCATCCATCCTTTACAATTATGTATGGTCATACATATTATTGACGGGCATATCTGTCCATATCGAGGAGGTGCCATATGCTGCCGTGGCGCTGGATTATCGCACTGTCATTTTTGACCGTCGCGTCTGCGGCCGCAGGAAAGCCGTTCACCCGTTCCAGCCTTCGTCCCGACGGCAGCACGATCATATGGTATCTGGATCGGCAGGCAGGGGAGGCCCGGCAGCCTATCCTCGTCCTCGCTCAGGGATCTGGATGTACGTCGGTGATATCCAATGCGAACATCGAGGCCGCCAAGAAGCTGTTGCCGACCGCCGCCATCGTTACTGTCGAAAAATACGGCGTTCTGAAAGGCGATGCGCCAAAGGCTTTCCCGGAGCACTGCAGGCCTTCTTATATGACGCACCATACCATTAGCCAAAGAGTGGCCGATTACCGATTGGTCATCGCCCGCTTGCGGAACGAGGGGTGGTGGAACGGGAAACTCATTTTATTCGGGGGATCGGAAGGTGGAGCGGCGATGCAGATCCTTGCCGCTGAAGTCCACCCGAACGCCGCCGTGATCTTTTCATCGGCAACCGGAATGCCATTCCGTGAGGCGTTCGTTCGCGTGCTGCCCCCTTCGGAGGCGATAACGGTGCCCAGGCAGATAGCTGCAATCAGAAAAGATCCCACCAGCACGAAAACCTGGCTCGCGAACAGCCATCGGTGGTGGTCGGATATTATGGACAGGCGGCTTTCGGACGACGCAATGCGCGCCACATCGACCCGGTTTCTCGTGGTCCAGGGGCGCCGGGACCAGTCGAACCCCGTCATATCCGCAAGGGCCTTTGTTGCCAATTTTCGAAAGGCGGGGTTTCGCAACGTTACATATTGGGAGTTTCCCGACTATGATCACACCATGGTCGATCGCCAGGGAAACGCACATATGAGCGATGTTCTGGCGAAAATATCGGAATGGCTGGAGCAAATATTGGCCCGCTGATCGCAGGGTCCTCGCACCATCGATCCGGTCGCCGCCGTCACGCATGCGGGAAGGGCGCGTCAGCGATCGCTCGTCCGCTCGATAGCGGCCGACGCAATGCGGTCAGCAACCCTCCCTGCCGGCGTACGCGCGCGTCTGGGCAAGCAGCAGGGGCTGCCGGCCGGGGTCGGCCTCATCGTCAAACGCGCCGGCGCGGTTCGTGAAGAAACGGCTTCGCCCGGCGACCGCGCGGATCAGGAGACCAGCGCGAGCCTGGGCGGGTCGGTCGCCTGCAGGCTGACATCCTCGATACCCTCCAGCCGCTCGATCCGTGCGGCGAGTTCGGCATCGAGCAGATAGTCGCGGCCCAGCCGCAGCCGCGCTTCCTCCCCGTCCGCCATCGTCGTGCGGACGATGATCTCGCCGCGGCCGCCACGCTGCCCTTCCAGCATCTCGGCCAGCGCCGCCGGCGCGGCCGGATCGGACACCGCCACCGTCAGCGTCAGCCGCGCATTGTTGGCGAGCGCCTCGAACGGCTGGATGCGCCGCACCGCGACGCGCGGCGTATCCTCGCCCGGCCGGCGGTCGAGTTCCACCGTCAGCAGCCCGCAGCCGCCGTTGCGCGCGGCTTCCTCGAGCTGCTTGGCCACGTCCTCCTCGAAGCAGCTCGCCATGAACTGGCCGCTCTCGTCGGACATCGTCGCGAGCAGATAGCGCCGGCCGCGCGCCGAGGTGCGCCAGCGCGCATCCTCGACGAGACCCGACATGATCGCGCCGGTGCGGCAGGCCTCGGCCGGGGCGGCGATCGCCGCGAGCTGCGCGAAGCTCTGCGCGCCATGCGCGCGCGCGATATGGCTGTAGCGATCGACCGGGTGCGCGGAGAAATAGAAGCCGAACGACTCCTTCTCCTTCACCATGCGCTCCGCCAGCGTCCAGTGCGCGTTGCGCGGCAGCTTGATCGTGGCGACCGCCGCGTCGCCGCCGAACAGCCCGCCCTGCCCGCTGTTGCGCTGCGCGTGTGCGCTGCCGGCGATGGCGAGCACCGTCTCGCACACCGCGAACATGCCCGCGCGATCGGGGCAAATCCCATCGAACGCGCCCGCGCCGGCAAGGCTTTCGAGCTGGCGGCGGTTGAGCACGCCGGGATCGACCCGCGCGGCGAAATCGTCGATCGACTTGAACGCGCCGGTCTTGTCGCGCTGGTCGACCAGCGCCTCCATCGCGCGTTCGCCCACGCCCTTCAGCGCGCCCAGCGCATAGCGCACCGCATGATCCTCGCCATGCGGCTGCACGGTGAACTCGGCCTCGCTGGCATTGATGCAGGGCGGCAGGCACGGCACGCTCATCCGCCGCATGTCGTCGACGAAGATGTTGAGCTTGTCGGTCTGCGCCATGTCGAAGCACATCGACGCGGCGTAGAATTCGTGCGGATGATGCGCCTTCAGCCACGCCGTCTGATAGGCGAGCAGCGCATAGGCGGCAGCGTGGCTCTTGTTGAAGCCATAGCCCGCGAACTTGTCGATCAGGTCGAACAGCTCATTGGCCTTTTCGGCCCTGATGTCCTGCCGGGCGCAGCCGTCGACGAAGCGCTGGCGCTGCGCGTCCATCTCCGCCTTGATCTTCTTGCCCATCGCGCGGCGCAGCAGGTCGGCGTCGCCCAGCGAGTAGCCCGCCAGGACCTGCGCGGCCTGCATCACCTGTTCCTGGTAGACGAAGATGCCGTAGGTTTCGGAAAGGATGCCCTCGAGCAGCGGGTGCGGATATTCGATCGGCTCGCGGCCGTTCTTGCGCGCGCCGAACATAGGGATGTTGTCCATCGGGCCCGGACGATAGAGCGAGACGAGCGCGATGATGTCGCCGAAATTGGTCGGCCGCACCGCTGCCAGCGTGCGCCGCATGCCTTCCGATTCGAGCTGGAACACGCCCACCGTGTCGCCCTTCTGGAGCAGCGCGTAGACGCCTTCATCGTCCCACTCCAGCCCCTCCAGGTCGACGCCGATGCCACGCTTCGCCAGCAGCGCCACCGCCTTCTGCAGCACCGACAATGTCTTGAGGCCGAGGAAGTCGAACTTCACGAGCCCCGCGCCCTCGACGAACTTCATGTCGAACTGGGTGACCGGCATGTCGGAACGCGGATCGCGATAGAGCGGCACCAGCCGGTCGAGCGGGCGATCGCCGATCACCACGCCCGCGGCGTGGGTGGAGCTGTGGCGCGGCAGGCCTTCCAGCTTCATCGCCAGGTCGAACAGCCGCTTGACGCCCGGATCTTTATATTCGGCCGCCAGTTCGGAAACGCCGTTGAGCGCGCGATCGAGCGTCCACGGATCGGTCGGGTGGTTGGGCACCAGCTTGGCGAGGCGATCGACCTGGCCATAGCTCATCTGCAGCACGCGGCCGGTATCCTTCAGCACCGCGCGCGCCTTCAGCCGCCCGAAGGTGATGATCTGCGCCACATGGTCGCGGCCATATTTGCCCTGCACATAGCGGATCACCTCTTCGCGGCGGGTTTCGCAGAAGTCGATGTCGAAGTCGGGCATCGAGACGCGTTCCGGGTTGAGGAAGCGCTCGAACAGCAGGCCGAGTTTCAGCGGATCGAGATCGGTGATGGTCAGCGCCCAGGCGACGACCGAGCCCGCGCCCGAACCGCGGCCCGGCCCCACCGGAATGTCATGGTCCTTCGCCCATTTGATGAAGTCGGCGACGATCAGGAAGTAACCGGGGAAGCCCATCTGGATGATGATCTTCAGCTCGAATTCCAGCCGCTCGACATAGGCCTGCCGTGCGCCGTCGTCGGCGATGCCGGCGCGTTCCAGCCGGCGCATGAGGCCGGCATGGGCATCCTCGCGCAGCTTGAGCGCCTCGCCCTCGCGGTCCCCCGCAAGGCTGGGCAGGATCGGCTTGCGCTTGGGCGCCGCGACCGCGCAGCGCTGCGCCACCACCATCGTGTTGGCCAGCGCCTCGGGCAGGTCCTCGAACAGCAGCCGCATGTCCTTGTAGGGCTTCATCCACGCATCGGGTGAACTCTTGCGGCGCTCGGTGGCGTCGACATAGGCGGAATCGGCGATGCACAGCATGGCATCGTGCGCGGCGTGGAAATCGGCCTCGGCGAAGCAGCACGGGTTGGTGGCGACCAGCGGCAGATCCCGCGCATAGGCGAGCGCGATCAATTCGGGTTCGGCCTGGCCCTCGACCTCGTCCAGCCGGCGGGCGACCTCGATATAGAGGCGGTCGGGAAACAGCTTCTGCAGCCGGTCGCAATAGCCGAAGGCCCGATCGTGCTGATAGTCGGCGAACAGCCGCGCGAGCCCGCCCTCACCGCCCGCGGTCAGCGCGATCAGCCCGTCGGTGCGGCCCTCCAGCGCCTCGAAGCGGACATGCGCCTGTTCCTCGACCGGCCGGTCGAGGTGCGCCGCGGAGACGAGCCGGCAGAGATTGTCATAGCCCTGCTCGTCCTGCGCGTAGAGCGCCAGCCAGTCATAGGCGGGCGGCGCGCCATCGGGATGGTCGGGCCGCGCCACGCACAGCATCGTGCCGATGATCGGCTGCACGCCGGACGCCGAGCAGCCGTCGCTGAACGCCATCGCGCCGTAGAGACCGTTGCGGTCGGTGATCGCCGCCGCGGGGAAGCCGAGCTTGCGGGCCTGCTTGGCGATGGCCTTGGGGTCGATCGCCCCCTCGAGCATGGTGAAGGCGGAGAAAATCCGAAGCGGTACGAACGGCGAATGCGACATCGCGGGACTATGGGCCCGCCAACCGATTCTGGAAAGGGCGGGCGTCGCGAACGCGGCAACACCCGACGATCGTCCGCCGAACAGATCGATACGAAGCCGCAACGGTCGGTATCGACGCGACATCCCCCTCTTTAGAACTCGTAGCAATTCTTTCACATTTTCATTGTTTGACTACAATAAATATGCCATCTTCTCTTGACATAGGGGAGACTACAGATGGCGGAACTACCGTATTTCGGGCGAAGTTCCCGAACGCTTTCCGACGCCTTGAAAAGTAATACTTCATTAAACTTTTCCAAGACTGCGTTTGTTCATCTGGATACGCAGGGCCGTGAGGCGGAGCGGCTGAGCTATGGCGAACTCGACGCGCGCGTCGATGCGGTCGCCGCCGACATCGTCGGCGCCGGCCTCGCCGGAAAAAGGCTGCTGCTGCTGTTCCCGCCCTGCCTCGATTTCGTCGTTGCGCTGTTCGCCTGTTTCCGCGCGGGGGCGATCGCGGTGCCCCTGCCGAACACCGCCGGCCGCCGCACTGCGGACCGAGTCAGCGCGATCGCGCGCGATGCCCAGCCCGCCGCCGCGCTCACCGTGCGCCGCGAAAGCGCGGCGGAGGCGCTGGGGCTGCGCTGCCTCTATGTCGACGAGACCAGCGCCAATGGCGACGCCGTCGACCCCGCCATGGTCTCGCCCGATCGGGTCGCGCTGCTGCAATATACCTCGGGATCGACAAGCCGGCCCAAGGGGGTGATGCTCTCCCACGCCAATCTGCTCGCCAACAATGCGATGATCGCCGACGCCTTCGGCCATGACGCGGAGCTGCGCGGGGTCGGCTGGCTGCCGCTGTTCCACGACATGGGGCTGATCGGCCATGTGCTGCAGCCGGTGTTCGTCGGCGGCACCTCCGTCTTGATGTCGCCGCTCGCCTTCCTCCAGCGCCCGCGCCGCTGGCTGGAGGCGATCTCGACCTGGCGGGCGACCACCAGCGGCGGCCCCTCGCACGGCTATGCGCTGTGCCTGCGCCACATCCAGCAGGCCGCCGCCAACGAGTTCGACCTCTCATCCTGGCGGGTCGCCTATTGCGGGTCGGAACCGATCAACGCGGCGACGCTCGGCCAGTTCGCCGATCGCTTCGCCCCCGCCGGGTTCGACGCGAAGGCGTTCCTCCCCTGCTATGGCTTGGCCGAAGCCAGCCTGCTGGCGACGAGCCGGGCGATGGGCAGCGGCATCGCCACCAACGGCGAAGGCCGGGTGAGTTGCGGGCGCGCCTGGGGGGCGGCGACGGTGAGCGTCGCCGATCCGGAGACCGGCGCTCCCGTGGCGCCGGGGCAGCCGGGCGAGATCTGCATCGCCGGCCCGCACATCACCGCCGGCTACTGGAACGACGAGGCAGCCACCGCCGCCCTGTTCCGCACCGTCGACGGCGTGCGGCAGTTGCGCACCGGCGATATCGGCACGCTCGACGATGGGGGGCTGCACGTCCACGGGCGGCTGAAGGACATCGTCATCGTCATGGGATCCAACCATGCCGCCGAGGATATCGAGGCGGTGGTGACGGCGAGCGACGGGCTGTTCCACCAGCAGGGCTGCGCCGCCTTCGCCAGCCAGTCCGGCGAGCGCGAGCGCGCGGTGGTGGTGCAGGAAGTCGCGGCACGCGGCGTGGCGGACGAGGCGCTGACCGCCGCCGCCGCCGCAGCCAGCGCCGGGGTGATCGGCGCGCTCGGGCTGCGCATCGACGATCTGCTGATCGTCCGTGCCGGCACCTTGCCGCGCACGTCGAGCGGCAAGGTGCAGCGCGCGCGGACCCGCGAACTCTACGAAGCCAATGACCTGCTTCGCCTGAACGGAGGCCTCGCCGCATGAGACCCGCCCAGCTCGCCTCGCCCGAGGCCTATGTCTTCGATCCCTTCGCCGAGAGCCTGATCTCAGACCCGTGGGAGGCCTATCACCGCCTGCGCGCCGAACAGCCGGTCTACTGGTGCCGGACGATGGGCGCCTGGGTGCTCACCCGCATGGCGGATATCGAGCAGGTGCTGGTCGACGAGCGCTTCGACGCGGTGCGCACCGCCGGTATCCTCGCCGAAGTCGGCCGCCGCGCGCGGCGCGACTATCGCCCGCTGATCCGCTTCCTCGACGCCGCGCTGTTCTTCAAGACCGGCGAGGATCATGCGCGTGACCGGCGGACGCTGGCGACGATCATGAACCAGGTGAAGCTGAGCGCGCTGGAACCGATCGCGGCCAACCTCGCGCGCGGGCTTGCCGCCCCCATCCGTTCGGGCGCGCCGTTCGACGCGGTGGCGGGCCTTGCCGATCCCTTCCCGCAGCGGATGATGGCGCGCATCCTCGGCATCCCGCAGGAGGATGTGCCGCAGCTCGGCGAACTGCTCGCGGACCTGACATTGGTGTTCGATCCGGCGGCGCTCGCCACCTATGACCGCGTCAACGCCCGGACGATCGAGGCGCTGGCGCTGCTCGAACGGCGCATCGCCGAATCGTCCGACGGATCGGGGCTGCGCCGTATCTACGACGAGGCTGAAGGCGACGCGGCCGAGCGCCTCGAGCGTGCCGCCGCCACCGCGCTGTTCGCCTATCGCGTCGGCGCCGAGACCACGATCGGGCTGATCGGCGGGATCGTCAGGCTGATGGCGACGCAGCCGGGCCTGCGCGACCGGCTGGCCGCCGAGCCGGCGCTGATCGACCGGCTGGTGAGCGAGGTGCTGCGGCTGGAAAGCAATGTCCAGCGCGTCGGCCGTATCGCCCTGGAAGATGCGACGGTGGGCGACGTCGCCATCGACCGCGGCGACCGGCTGCTGCTGCTGCTCGGCGCCGCCAACCGCGATCCCGCGCGCTATCCCGCGCCCGATACCGCGCAGCTCGACGCCAAGCGTCCCGCCGACGTCTCGTTCGGCAAGGGCAAGCATTTCTGTATCGGCGCGGCGCTCGCCCGGCTGGAAGGGCGCGTCGTGGTGCAGGCCCTGCTCGACCTGCCGCCGATCGAGCCTGCCGCCGACCCCGTCTGGTTCCGCGGCCGCACCATCCGCCGCCTCACCTCGCTGACCATAAGGAGCGTTCGATGACCGACAGTCTTGCCGTTTCCGATTTCGGCCGGATGAGCCGCGCCCAGCTCGGCGCGCTGCTCGCAGACCTGCTGACCGAGGTGTTCGCGCTGGAGGGGCGCACGATCGATCCCGCGACGCCGTTCGATGCCTATGGCCTCGATTCGATCGACGCGGTGCTGGCGACCGACGCGCTGGGGGCGCGGCTGGGGATCGAGCTGTCGCCCGAATTCCTCATGCAACACCGCACGCTCGACGAGGTCACCGACGCGGTCGCGCGGCTGCTGACCGACCATCGGATGCCCGATGCGGCGGCGCGCCCGGCGGTGTTCCTGTTCGCCGGCGGCGGCGGGCGGGACAGCCGGTTGCAGCGGCTGGCCGACCGCTGCGGCGAGGGCTTCGCGTTCGAACAGGTCGCGTTCGGCGACTGGCAGGAGTGGATCGACGAGGGCGTCGATGCGGAGGCGATCGTCGAGCGCTGCTGCCGCCAGATCGAGGCACGCTGCCCGGACGGGCCGGTGCGCCTCGCCGCCTATTCGCAGGGCGGCTATGTCGCGTTCGCGACCGCGCTGGCGCTGAAGCAGCGGGGCCGCCGGATCGGCTGGATGGTGCTGTTCGACAGCGCGGCGTCGCCCCTCTATCCGCAGATCCACTTCGTCCGCCGGATGCGCTGGATCGCACGCGGGCTGACCCGCGCCGGCTTCGCCGCGCTGCAGAACGCGCATCGCCGCATCGGCCTGCCGGTGCCCGGCTGGCTCGACCGCATCGACCAGTCGAGCCGCTTCTTCCGGGTGATGGCAGAGGGCGTTCAGCTGTTCGACGGCGCCTCCGTCCAGCGGCTGGCGCGGCGGCTGGTCAACAGCCGGCGCGGGGTGCTGGGCGAACGCGCATTGCTGGCGTTCGAGAGCGCGCTGCAGATCCACATGCTCGACCGGCTGTGGCGGCGCTGGTTCGGCACCGGCCCGGCGCGCGCGATCGACATCGACGATGGCGAGGTGCTGCTGTTCCGCTCGCAACGCCCCGGCAGCGCCGATCTCGGCTGGTCGGCGCACTGCCCCGGGCTGCGCATCGTGCCGGTCGACGGCGACCATCTGACGATGTTCGACCCAGCGCGGATCGGCGCGCTGGCGGAACGGTTCACGGCGTCGGTGCCGGAGGAGGCGGTGAAGCTGGCGGCGTGAGGGGGGCTTGCCACCGCGCTCGCCCACAACCCCGTCACCCCGGCGCGGTAAATGCTCGATTTCATTCTGAAATTTTAGGAGACGCCCTCCCCCTCAGATGATCTTCTCGATATCCCGCGCGATGTCTTCCGGCTTGGTCGTCGGCGCGTAGCGGTGGACGACGCGGCCCTGACGGTCGACGAGGAATTTGGTGAAGTTCCACTTGATCCCCGTCGATCCCAGCAGCCCGGGCTTCTGCGCCTTCAGCCAGGCGAACAGCGGATCCGCCGCATCGCCGTTGACGTCGATCTTGGCGAACAGCGGGAAGGTGACGTCGTAGGTCAGCGAACAGAAGGTCGCGATCTCCTCCGCATCGCCGGGTTCCTGCTTGCCGAACTGGTTGCAGGGGAACGCGAGCACCGAGAAGCCCTGGTCGTGATATTTGCGGTAGAGCGCCTCCAGCCCGGCATATTGCGGGGTGAAGCCGCATTGCGAGGCGGTGTTGACGATCAGCAGCACCTGCCCGGCATAATCTGCCATCGGCTGCGCGTCGCCGCCCGGCCGCCGCACCGTGAAATCGCCCAACCCTGTCTTCATAACCCCTCCCGGATGAACGCCGCGATCATCGGCGCGCGCCGGGCCGGCCGTCAACGCACCGAATCGGGAATGACGGCTTCGGCCAGCCGGCCATCGTGCAGGCGAACGATGCGGTCCATCTTGGCCGCCAGCCGCTCATTGTGCGTCGCGACCAGCGCCGAGGATCCCTCGCCGCGGACGAGCGCGAGGAATTCGGCGAGGACGACGTCCGCGGTGCGCTCATCGAGATTGCCGGTCGGCTCGTCGGCGAGCACGAGCGCGGGGCGATTCGCCAGCGCGCGCGCCACCGCCACGCGCTGCTGCTCGCCGCCCGAAAGCTGGCTGGGCTTGTGCGTCAGCCGGTGGCCGAGGCCGAGCGCGGAGAGCAGGCTTTCGGCGCGGTCGCGCGCCGCCCGGGGGGCTGCGCCATGGATGAGCTGCGGCAGGACGACATTTTCCACGGCATCGAAATCGGGCAGCAGATGGTGGAACTGGTAGACGAAGCCCAACGCCTCGCGGCGCAGCCGCGTGCGCCCGGCATCGTCGAGCTGCACGGCTTCCTCGCCGGCGATGCGGATCTGGCCCTCGAACCCGCCTTCGAGCAGCCCCACCGCCTGCAGCATCGTCGACTTGCCCGAGCCCGAGGGGCCGAGCAGCGCGACGATCTCCCCCTCGCCCACCGTCAGGTCGACGCCGCGCAGCACATCGATCACCGCGCCGCCCTGCTTGAAGCTGCGCTTCAGCGACGACACCTTGAGCACGTCATTCATAGCGCAGCACCTGCACCGGATCGGTGCTCGCGGCCTTCCAGGCCGGATAGAAGGTGAAGATGAAGGTGCAGCCGATCGCGAGCGCGGCGATCGCCAGCACCTCGAACGGATCGGTGCGCGACGGCAGTTCGGTGATGAAGCGGATCGAGGGATCCCACAGGTTCTGGCCGCTGATCGCCTGCACCGCGTTGACGATGTTCTGGCGGAAGACCAGCACGACGAGGCCGAGCAGCACGCCGGCGAGCGTGCCGAGCGAGCCGATCGTCACACCCACCGTCATGAAGATGCGCAGCATCGCGCTGCGCGATGCGCCCATCGTCCGCAGGATCGCGATGTCGCGCGTCTTGGCGCGCACCAGCATGATCAGCGAGGAAAGGATGTTGAACGCGGCGACGAGGATGATCAGCGAGAGGATCCAGAACATGACGACCCGCTCGACCGAGAGCGCCTCGAACAGCGAGGCGTTCATCGAGCGCCAGTCGTTGATGACACCGTCGCGCGCCACCTTCTCCGCCAGCGGCGCCAGGATCTGGCCGACCCTGTCGGGATCCGCCGTCTGCACCTCGATCATGCCCACCGCATCGCCCAGCAGCAGCAAGGTCTGCGCATCCGCCATCGGCATGATGACGAACGCCTTGTCATAATCATAGACGCCGACCTCGAAGATCGCGGCGATGCGGTAGCTGACGATCCGGGGCACGGTGCCGAACGGCGAACTTTGCCCGAGCGGGCTGATCAGGCTGATCTCTCCGCCCACCGTCGCGCCCAGCGCCTCGGCCAGCCGCGCACCGATCGCCACATTGTTGCTGCCCGGGGTAAGGTCGGTCAGCCGGCCGATCACCTTGCCCTTGATCGTCTCGTTGGTGCGGATGTCCTGCACCTCCATGCCGCGCACGATCACGCCCTCCACCCGGCCGTCATAGCTGGCCATCAGCGGCTGTTCGATCATCGGCGTCGCGCTGGTGACGCCGGGCGTCGCCTTCGTCTGCGCCATGATCTCCCGCCAGTCGTTCAGGCGGCCGCCATAGCCCTGGATCACGGCATGGCCGTTGAGCCCGACGATCTTGTCGAACAGTTCGGCGCGGAAGCCGTTCATCACGCTCATCACGATCACCAGCGCGGCGACGCCGAGCATGACGGCGGCAAGACTGATCGACGCGACGAGGAAGATGAACCCCTCCCCGCGGCCGGGCAGCAGATAGCGCTTGGCGATCATCCGCTCGTAGCGGGACAGGATCATTGGGAATGCAATCTTCGCAGGCGGAACAAGGGCCATGCCCTACGTCGGGCATGGAGTTGAGGCAACCAAAACAGCCTGTTGCCAAATGAACACAGGATGAAGGCAATCGATCACGAAGCAGCAATACACCCATGACAAGCCCCGGCACCGGGCGTAACCGGAAGGCCTGAAACGTCGGCAACGGCCGTGGTTCGGGGAGGCCTGGAGCCCCGCTTGATACGGAGAAGGGACCGTATCGCGCGTGTGGGCCATGGCCAAAGAAGGGGGCTGACGAGCGATCGTCACGCAGGCGCCCGGGCTGGAAACAGTCCGGGCGTTTGCATGTGCGGGGCATCGCGATGGAACCACCCCTCATCTCACAACTGGGCTGAGCACAACAGGTTCCGCCCCGAGCCGTGCCCGGGGCAATATCAAGTCAGGCGCGCGTGCCCGCCCTCACTCGCTCGACGTCGCGATTCGCGAGAGGATCGCGTAATCCGTCACGCGGATCCGCCCGCTTTCCAACGCGATGATGCCACTGTCGGCCCAGGCGGAAAGCTGGCGATTGATGTTCTCGCGGCTGATGCCTGCGAAGTTGCCGAGCTCGCTCTGGCTGAGGTCGAGGCGGAGGCGGTCGTTGGCGGGTTCCAGCATCAACCGCTGGATGTAGCGCGCCAGCCGCGGGCCGGAGGTGAAGGCGCGATCATTCTCGATCATCGAGTTGGTCTGGCGCAGCCGGTTCGCCATTTGGCGCAGCAGCCTGAGCGACCATTTCGGGAACCGCTCCATCGTCGCTTCGAACGCGCTGCGCGAGATGCGCAGATAGCGCCCCGCTGCCATCGCGGTGGCGGACGCGGTTCGCGGTTCGCCGTCGAGCAGCGCGATCTCGCCGATGACCTCACCGGGATCGCAATAGTTGAGCACGATCTCCCGCCCGTTGCTGGTCGCCATGCTGATCCGCACGGTGCCTTCCAGCAGAATGATCAGCGAATCGCCGTCGTCCCCCTGGGTGAGCAGCGTTTCGCCCTTCTTCATCGTCAGCAGCCGCGCGCGGCTGAGAATATCTTCCAGTTCGTCCGTCTCGCAGCTCGCAAGCATCGAGTTCTTCGCGATGATGCCCGCCAGTTCAGTCGCGTTGATCGCCATGGCTGTGCCCCATACCCGCTGGTTTGATCCCGGAACGACAGATCGTGGTACCGAAACGAACGAATCACTCCCTGTCACAGCTACGCCGCCGCGCCAAGCAAATGCGCTTGGCGGGCAAGGGCTTGAACCCGCCAAGCCTCCACCTATCTCTCGGTCGGCGCGGTGACGGATCGTACTGCGCCACCAAGGAAAAGGGCGTCGCTTCGTGGGCGCCCGTTCACATCAATTTGCTCGGATCAGAGGAGTTGATTCCAGATGCGTACCACCGATTTTACCCCCTACCGCCGTTCCACCGTCGGCTTCGACCGGCTTTTCGACCTGCTCGAGCGGACGTCGCGCCCCGAACAGGCCGACAGCTATCCGCCGTTCGACCTCGAGCGCCGCGGTGAGGACCAGTATCGAATCACCATCGCCGTCGCCGGCTTCCGCCGCGACGAGATCGACATCACCGCGCAGCAGAACCTGCTCGTCGTGACGGGCCGCAAGGAAAAGGCCGAGGGCGACCGCTCCAGCTTCCTCCACGTCGGCATCGCCACGCGGGCGTTCGAGCGCCGCTTCCAGCTCGCCGATTTCGTGCGCGTCGAGCATGCGGGCCTGGCCGACGGGCTGCTGGTGATCGACCTCGTCCGCGAGGTGCCGGAGGCGATGAAGCCCCAGAAGATCGCGATCGCCGACGCGCCGCAGACCCAGAGCGTCACGATCGAGGACCAGCGCGAAGCCGCATAACGCGCGCATCGTGCAACCCCAGGGGCCCGGACCGGGAAACCGGCCCGGGCCCTTTCGATTCGTGGGCGCGCGCCGGCTGCCGGCAGGTGGCGTCAGCGCGTGACGTTGTAGCGGAGCTGATCCTGATCGAGCTGGAAGCCGACCAGCATCTCGAAGCTGGCGCGCGAGACCGCGGCGCGCACCTGCGGGTTCGCCATCGGATCGACCGCGGCGTCGGCATCCCCGGGCTTGCGGCGGCGGGTGATCTGGCGGCGGACGTCTTCCGGCAGCGTCGCCGCCGCCTTGCTGACGACGCTGCTGGCCGCCGCCTGCGCCGTCGCGCGCTGTTGCCCCTCGGCGAAGCGCAGCGTCACGCGGCCCAGCCGCTTGGCGACCACCGCATTGCCGCCGCGCACGACGGTGACGAAATAGGGCAGGGTCACCTCGCGCGCCTCGCTGCCGGCCTCGCGGCGCGCCAGCACGTCGAACGTGACGGCGCTGGCAAGATCGGAGCCATTGTCGTTGCAGGTCGTGCGCAGGTTGGTGATCGTCGCCACCACGTCGATCGCCCGCGAATCGCGGCTCGCCGGCGGATTGAACAGCGTCACGTCCCCCGTATAGTCGGGGATCGCCAGCGCCGGGCAGGCGGATCGCGTCACGGCGATGCCGCCCGCGGCATCGACGATCTCGTTGTCGCGCGAACAGCCGGCGAGCAGGGTCAGGGCGGCGGCTGCGGCAAACGACACTTTGATGGGGGGCACGAAGTCTTCCTCGAACTATATTGCCGGCGGCCGGATCTGCCGCCCCTCGGGCCGGTGGATCATAGGAACCGCCTTTCGTGCAGGCAAGCAATCGCGTAGAGCCGCCTGCGTGATGACCGATGCACCCCCCGCCGCCCTGCCCCGGCTCAAGCTGCTGATCGCCGCGCCGCGCGGCTTCTGCGCCGGTGTCGACCGCGCGATCCGCATCGTCGAGCTGGCGATCGAGAAATATGGCGCGCCGGTCTATGTCCGGCACGAGATCGTCCACAACCGCTTCGTCGTCGACAGCCTGCGCGCCCAGGGCGCCGTGTTCGTCGAAGAGCTGGACGAGGTGCCCGACGATGCGCCGGTCGTCTTTTCGGCGCATGGCGTGCCCAAGGCGGTGCCCAACAAGGCCACCGAGCGCGGGCTGACCTGGCTGGACGCGACCTGCCCGCTCGTCTCCAAGGTTCACCGCCAGGCCGAGCGGCTGGTCGACGCCGGCAAGCATATCCTGTTCATCGGCCATCGCGGCCATCCGGAAGTGGTCGGGACCTTCGGCCAGGTCGAGCCGGGCGCGATGACGCTGGTGGAAACGGTCGAGGATGCGCTGACGATCAACGTCGCCGACCCCGAACAGCTTTCCTTCCTGACCCAGACGACGCTGTCGGTGGACGATACCGCGGAGATCGTGGCGACGCTGATGGCGCGTTTCCCGGCGATCCAGGCGCCGCGCGGCGAGGATATCTGCTACGCGACCTCCAACCGCCAGGCGGCGACCAAGGCGATCGCGACGCAATGCGATGCGATGCTGGTGATCGGCGCGCCCAATTCCTCCAACTCGGTGCGGCTGGTCGAGGTTGCCGAGCGCTCGGGCACGCGTGCGACGCTGATCCAGCGCGCATCGGAGATCGACCTCGTCTGGCTCGCCGGCGTCGAGACGCTGGGCATCACCGCCGGCGCCTCCGCACCCGAGCTGCTCGTCCGCGAGGTCATCGACAGCCTGTCGGCGCATTATGACGTCGTCAGCGAGGAACTGACCACCGCCATCGAGACGATGGCGTTCAAGCTGCCGCGCGGCCTCGAAGCGGCCTGATCGCCCGATGGCCGTCTACACGCAAGTCTCCGCCGAGGAACTGGCGGCGCTGCTCGCGCGCTATGAGGGCGTCGGCGCGCTGGTTTCCGCCAAGGGCATCGCCGAGGGCGTCGAGAACAGCAACTATCTGGTCGACACCAGCAATGCGCGCTTCATCCTGACGCTCTACGAGAAGCGCGTCGATGCCGCCGACCTGCCCTTCTTCATCGCGCTGCTCGATCATCTGGCGGGCGCCGGCGCGCCGGTGCCGCGCGCGATCGCCGATCGCCAGGGCATGCAGATCCAGACGGTGGCGGGCCGCCCCGCCTGCCTGATCGAGTTCCTGCCCGGCGTTTCCGTCAGCCGGCCGACCGCGGTGCAGGCGGCAGCCGCGGGCCGCGCGCTGGGCACGATGCACGCCGCCCTCGCCGATTTCACCGGCGACCGCGCGAACAGCCTGGGAATCGATGGCTGGCACGCGCTGGCCGCACGCTGCGGCGACGACCTCGACGCGATCCGGCCGGGCCTGCGCCGCATCGTCGCGGACGAACTCGCCTGGCTCGACACGCACTGGCCGCGCGACCTGCCGCGGTCGGTGGTCCATGCCGACCTGTTCCCCGACAATGTGCTGATGCTCGGCGACGCGGTCAGCGGCGTGATCGACTTCTATTTCGCCTGCACCGAAATCCGCGCCTGGGATCTGGCGGTCACGCACGCCGCCTGGTGCTTCGACAATGATGGTGCCGGCTATCACCCCGCGCTCGGCGCGGCGCTGGTCGGCGGCTATCGCGGCAGCTTCGGCCTCACCGACGCCGAGCGCGCCGCCTTCCCCGCGCTCGCCCGCGGCGCCTGCCTGCGCTTCCTGCTGACCCGCGCATGGGACTGGCTGAATACGCCCGCCGACGCGCTGGTGACCCGCAAGGATCCGATCGCCTTTCTGAGGCGCCTCGAATTCTACGCCCAGACCCCTGACCTGCTGGCCTGACCCGACCATGACCGATACCGAAGCGACGACCCCGATGCCCGAGGTCGAAATCGCCACCGATGGCGCGTGCAAGGGCAATCCCGGCCCCGGCGGCTGGGGCGCCGTGATCCGCTTCGGCGCGCATGAGAAGGAATTGGCGGGCGGCGATCCGGCGACCACCAACAACCGCATGGAACTGATGGCCGCGATCCGCGCGCTGGAAACGCTCAACCGGCCGTGCCGCGTGAAGCTTTCCACCGACAGCCGCTATGTGATGGACGGCCTGACCAAATGGATCGCGGGCTGGCGCCGCAACGGCTGGAAGACCGCCGACCGCAAGCCGGTGAAGAATGCCGACCTGTGGCAGGCGCTGCTCGCCGCGTCGGCGCCGCACCGCATCGACTGGACCTGGGTGAAGGGCCATGCCGGCCACCCGGACAATGAGCGTGCCGACAAGCTGGCCAGCGACGCGGCCCATGCGGCGCGGCGGGGGTGACGGAATCCCGCCTCCGCTGAACGCGCCACGGCATCGGCACAGTGGCGCCGGAGGGGGGGAACTATCCGATCGCTCACACCATAATGTGTGAACCCGGTAGCCCGCGCGTGCGGGGCTAGGCCGCGAACCGCTTCGGCGAGAACGGTGCCGGATCGATGCCTTCGGCGATGCCATCCGGCACGCGGCCCAGCAGCAGCGATGCCGCGAGGCGGGCCGCGGCAGGGGCGGTCTGGATGCCGAAGCCGCCCTGGCCGGCGCACCAGAAGAAGCCGGGTTCGCCGGGGTCGAAGCCATAGACCGGCAGCCGATCGGGCGCGAAGCTGCGCAGGCCGGCCCATTTGCGCTCCACCGCGTCGATCCGCCAGTCGACGACGCCCTGGAAACGGTCGATCGCGATCGCGACGTCCAGTTCCTCGGGCGCGGCATCGAGCGGGTCGGACGGGGTCTCGTCATGCGGGCTCAGCCACAGCCGGCCGCTGCCCTCGCGCTTGAAATAGAAGGTGCCGCTGATATCGAGCACCAGCGGCAGCACCGCCGGCGGCGCCGGATCGGTACGCAGCTGGACGACGGTGCGGCGATAGGGGACGATGCCCACGGGGATGACGCCGCACGCTTCCGCCACCCGATCGGCCCAGGCGCCGGCGGCGTTGACCAGGGTCGCGGCGGTCAGCGTGCCGCCGGGCGTCCGCACATGCCACAGCCCGTCGCGCCGTTCCGCCGCCTGCAGCGGGCGCGACGGCAGGATCGCTGCACCCGCGCGACGGGCAAGGCGCAGGAAGGCGCCATGGACGCCGCCGACGTCGATATCGGCGCAGCTCGCCTCGAACACGCCATGCGTCCAGCGCGGATCGAGCCCGGGCACGCGGCGCTCCAGCGCGGCGCGATCGAGCCGTTGCAGCGCGATCGCGCCGCCGAATGTCGCCTCATAGGCGTCGGTCAGCGCGACATCCTCGGCGCGGCCCATGTAGAGCGCGCCGCAATCGCCGAGGAAGCCATGTTCGGAAACCTCCGGCGGGGGCGCGCGCAGCCAGGCACCCGAGGCGGTGGTCAGCGGCTGTACGCCGGGGCCGCCATAGCTCTCGTCCCAGAAAGCAGCGGAGCGGCCGGTGCTGTGATAGCCGGGCTGGTCCTCCGCCTCGATCAGCAGCACCCGCAGGAAGGGCGCAAGCTCCGCGGCGAGGCTGGCGCCGGCAATGCCGCCGCCGACGATCAGGACGTCGGCATCGCTCATCGCGCCGGCGCCCGCTCGTCGAGGAAGCGGTCGATCTCGGCGAGCGCGTCGCTGCGGACGGGATCCGCCTCCCGCAGGATCTCATGCGCCGACTCGGGTCCCCAGTTGCGGATGCGCGCGTCGGGCAGCCGCGCCGCGATCCGCCGCGTCGCCGCCGGATCGACCAGCTTGTCCTCCAGCGGGTTGAGGATCAGCAGCGGCGTATCGATGCCCTCCACCGCGCCGCGCCGTTCCAGCGCCGCGCAGGAGGCGAAGGCGAGCGCCAGCCATTGCCAGCTCGGCGCGCCGAGGGTGATTTCCGGCCGCTCGACCTTCCACCATTGCTCGTCGGCATAGCGATCGGCGCTGTGCGTCAGCAGTTGGGCGCGCGGCGTGAAGGGCGGCCCCGGCCGCTCGTTGGGCGATTTCCACGCGGCGCGGTCGGGCCGGCCGACCCATGTCATCCCGCGCGCGATGACACCGGCGATGCCGGGCGTGAACGGCGCGCTGCGCAACCCCAGCATCGGCGCGGAGAGCACCGCCGCATCGGGCTTCACCCGCTTTTCCATCAGCGCACGCAGCACCAGATGGCCGCCCATCGAATGGCCGACGATGACGTGCGGCGCCGGCGTTGCCGCCATCCATTCGGAAGCATAGGCGGCGAGATCGTCGATCCAGCCGGCGAAATCCTCGGCATGGCCGACGCCGGCGTCACGGCCGAGCCGGCCCGACCCGCCCTGCCCGCGCCAGTCGAACGAGCGGATCGTCCAGCCGCGGGCGCGCCAATGATCGAACGCCTCCAGATATTTCTCGAAGATGTCGCCGCGGCCGCCCTGGAACAGCAGGCTGCCGCGCGGCGCCCCGGCCGGATCCCAGGCGAAGCTGCGATGATCCCAGCCATCGGGCGCGCGCCATCGGCCGACGACGGCGCCGGCGGGAATCGACCGGCGATCGAACGGCGCATCGGGCGAAACGGGATCGGGGGAAACGGCGGACATCATCGATGCCGGTCCTAAGCATGACCGCGCCGCGATTTCAAACCGCACGCGCACCGGAACAGTCCGGCCGCAGGACGGTTGTCGCCCCGTAACGACGGGAGCAATCGGCGATGGACTATTCGACCAAGACGCTGGCGATCATGGCGCTGCTGCTACTGCTCGGCATCGTCATCGGGATGATGATGCGCGGCGGCGGCAATCGCCGGCTGCGCCGCCAGCTCGACGAGGAACGGGCCGCCCTCATCGCGACGCGCCGCGCGCAGGAAGAGCGCCTGCAGGACATCGAGCGCACCCGCATCGCCCCGGGGCGCCCGCTCCTGTAAAGCCTTTTCCCCTTGGGAGCGAGGGGCCGCGCGATGGGATATGTCCTTCCCGAGCAAAGCGCGGGGAGGACAATCGGAGTCATCAGACCCGATGCGTCCGGCGCGGTCCCAAGCTCGATCTCAGCGCGTCAGCTTCTTGTATGCCAGCCGCGTCGGACGATCAGCCGCGTCGCCCAGGCGGCGGCGCTTGTCTTCCTCATAGGCTTCGAAATTGCCCTCGAACCATTCGACATGGCTGTTGCCCTCGAAGGCGAGGATGTGGGTGGCGAGGCGATCGAGGAAGAAGCGATCGTGGCTGATGACCACGGCGCAGCCCGCGAAATTCTCCAGCGCCTCTTCGAGCGCGCGCAGCGTCTCGACGTCGAGGTCGTTGGTCGGTTCGTCGAGCAGCAGCACGTTGCCGCCCTGCTTGAGCATCTTGGCCATGTGGACGCGGTTGCGTTCGCCGCCCGAGAGCTGGCCGACCTTCTTCTGCTGGTCAGGTCCCTTGAAGTTGAACGCGCCGACATAGGCGCGCGTCGACATCTCGAACTTGCCGACCGGCATGATGTCATGCCCGCCCGAGACTTCCTCCCAGACATTCTTGTTGGCATCGAGCGCGTCGCGGCTCTGGTCGACATAGCCCAGCTTCACGGTCGGGCCGACGTCGATCTCGCCATCGTCGGGCTGTTCCTGGCCGGTGATCAGGCGGAACAAGGTCGACTTGCCGGCGCCGTTGGGGCCGATCACGCCGACGATGCCGCCGGGCGGCAGGGTGAAGTCCAGCCCCTCGAACAGCAGCTTGTCGCCATAGGACTTGGTCAGCCCCCTGGCCTCGATCACCTTGCCGCCGAGGCGCTCGGGCGTCTGGATGACGATCTGCGCCTTGCCCGGCGCGCGGGCATTCTGCTTTTCGACCAGTTCGTCGAACGCGCGGATACGCGCCTTGGACTTGGACTGGCGCGCCTTGGGGCTCTGCCGGATCCACTCCAGCTCTTCCTTGATCGCCTTCTGGCGGCCCGCTTCCTCGCGGTCCTCCTGCTCCATCCGCTTGCCCTTGGCTTCGAGCCAGGCGGAATAATTGCCCTCGAACGGCAGGCCGCGGCCGCGATCGAGTTCGAGCACCCAGCCCACGACATTGTCGAGGAAGTAGCGATCGTGGGTGACGAGGATGACGTTGCCGGCATATTCGATCAGATGCTGTTCCAGCCACTGGACGCTTTCGGCGTCGAGGTGGTTGGTCGGCTCGTCGAGCAGCAGGATGTCGGGCTTTTCGAGCAGCAGGCGGCACAGCGCGACGCGGCGGCGCTCACCGCCAGACAGGCTCTCGACGCTCCAGTCGGCGGGCGGGCAGCGCAGCGCTTCCATCGCGATCTCGAGCTGGTTGTCGAGCGTCCAGCCATCGACCGCATCGATCTTTTCCTGCAGTTCGCCCATCTCGGCGAGCAGCGCGTCGAAATCGGCGTCCTCGGGCGGATCGCCCATGATCGTCGAGATTTCGTTGAAGCGGTCGAGCATGTCGGCGGTGCCGCGCACGCCATCCTTCACATTCTCGATCACATTCTTGTTCGGATCGAGCTGCGGCTCCTGCGCCAGATAGCCGACGCGCATGCCTTCGGCGGCCCACGCCTCGCCCTGATAGTCGGTATCCATACCGGCCATCACCTTCATCAGCGTCGACTTGCCGGCGCCGTTCACGCCGATGATGGCGATCTTGGTTCCGGGCAGGAACTGCAGGTGGATGTTGTTGAACAGCGGCTTGTTCGCGCCGGGAAAGGTCTTCGTCAGGCCCTTCATGACGAAGCTGTATTGGACGGCCATGGGGGTCTGGGCTCCGTGGGAATGCTGATCTGGAAAAACTGCCGCCGCCACTAGCGCGCGCAAGGCCGATTGGCAAACGCGCGCAAGGCGAACGGACCCGTTCCCATATGGGGATTCATCGGGTTACACCAAGGCCATGAAACAGCGCGCCATCCTCCCCGCCCTCGCCCTTCCCCTCATCCTCGCCGGCCAGCCGGCCCGTTCGGCCCCCGCCGACGATCCGGTCGCGACGGCGGCCACGCTGCGCGACAAGGCGCTGGCCGGCGACACCGTCGCCTGGGATCTGGTCGAGGGGCTGACCACCGAGGTCGGCCCGCGCATGGCGGGCACCGAGGCGGAGGCGCGCGCGCGTGCCTGGGCGGTGCCGCGGCTGAAGGCGCTGGGGTTCAGCAACGTCCGCATCGAGACCTGCGACATGCCGGTGTGGACCCGCGGCGCGGAGCGGGCGGCGGTGACCGCGCCCTTCCCCGCCAAACTGGCGGTGACCGCGCTCGGCAACAGCGCGGCGACGCCCGCCGAAGGGATCGAGGCCGAGGTCGTGGCGTTCGAGACGCTCGCCGACCTCGATGCGGCGCCCGCGGGCAGCCTTGCGGGCAAGATCGCCTTCGTGAGCCATGCGATGACCGCGACGCAGGACGGATCCTCCTACGGCGTGTTCGGCGCCGTGCGCCGGCGCGGCCCCGCCGTGGCGGCCGCCAAGGGCGCCATAGCGATCGTCATCCGCTCGGTCGGCACCGATCATCACCGCAACCCGCATGCCGGCGGCACCGTCTTCCCGGCCGGCAGCACCGCGATTCCCGCCGCCGCGCTCTCGATTCCCGACGCCGAGAACCTCCAGCGCATCCTCAAGCGCGGCAAGCCGGTGACGATGCGGCTGGTGCTGACGCCGACGTTCAGCGCCACCGGGCAATCGGGCAACGTCATCGCCGAGGTGCCGGGCAGCGATCCCGCGGCGGGAATCATCACCATCGGCGGGCATCTCGACAGCTGGGATCTCGCGACCGGCGCGATCGACGATGCCTCGGGCGTCGCGATCACCACCGCCGCGGCGAAAATGGTGATGGCCGCAGGCAAGCCGCGCCGTACGATCCGCGTCGTGTGGTACGGCGCCGAGGAGGTGGGCGGCTGCGGCGGCCCATCCTATCTCGCCGCGCATCGCGACGAGAAGCATGTGCTGACGGCCGAATCGGATTTCGGCGCGGACCGGGTGTGGGCGGTGAAATTCACCTTGCCGGCCGCTGCCGCTCCCCTGGGCGATCGCATCGCCCGGGCGCTGGCGCCGATCGGCATCGGCCGCAATCCGGCCCCGGCCACCGGGGGTGCGGATATCGCCCCGCTCGTGAAGGCGGGGGTGCCGGTGATCGACCTCGAACAGGACGGGACTCGGTATTTCGACATCCACCACACACCCGACGATACGCTCGACAAGGTCGATCCGGCGCAGCTCAGGCAGAATGTTGCGGCCTGGACGACAATGTTATGGCTTGCCGCAAATGCACCGGAAACTCTTGCTGCAGCGCCGCAAAAGTGACGGAATTCAGCCGTTGTTCAGCTATTTCCCCTCACCGAGCGGGAGAAATCCCGAGCCCGGTCGTGTAAAATTCCCATTGACGGCCGGACCGAGCCCTTTATTTGGATCGGCTCGCAACGGCATTCGGGCCGGATGCGAACAAGACGCTATGGGAGCAATACGAATGAAGAAGCTGAGCTTTGTTCTCGCTGCCGCCGGCCTGATGACCCTGGCCGCCTGCGGTGAGACGACCCCGACCGAGAACGCTGCTGAGAACGTCGAGGACGTTGCGGCGAACGCCGAGGACGTGATCGAGAACATCTCCGAGAACGCTGCCGAAGCCATCGACAACGTCGTGGACAACACGACCAACGCGATGTGATCGGCTTCCGTGCCGCACCGCGGCACGGGATCGAGATACGAAAAAGGGCGGTCCCCGGGGGGGGATCGCCCTTTTTTGTTGCCCCTCCCTTGCCCTGCGCTACCATCTGCCGCGGGGCGATCGGGGGATCATCATATGGCGAAGCCGTTTCCGGAAATCATCGATATCGACGATGCGATGCGCTGCTGCCGCCTCGGCATGCTGGCGTCTCTGGCATTCGCGGCGCTTGGCGTGATCGGCGTCGCCGTCGCCGTGATCACCGGCGGTGGCCAGGCGGTCACGTCGATGCAGGACGGCATGACCTGGCTGGCAGGAACGGCGAGCGCCGAGATCGTGATCGCGCTGGTCGCCGCGTGGCGCTTTCGCCGTAACCGCGGACTGATCGCGGGCAGCATCCTGCTGTTGGTGTTCCTCTTCGAATTCATCGGCAAATTCTTCATCGGCTTTCCCGGCGTGTTCGGGATCGTCATTCACCTGTTCATCGGCATCGGCATCATCAACGGCATCCGCGGCGCGATCGCGATGCGCAACACCGACACGCTCGATTCCGAGGCGCTGGCGCGCGAGTTCGAATAGTCCGGCCAAGCCCGCGGCACCTGAGCGAAACCCTCTCCCGATCGGTGGCAGACCGGTCGGGACGGTATCAGCCGGCGAGGTCCAGTTCGGGCTCGCGCACCGGGCCGTCGTCGGGATCCTCCAGCTTGGACAAGGTGACGCCGATCAGCCTGATGCCCGCGCGCAGCGGATAGAGACCGCGCACCAGCACCACCGCCGTCTCGAACAGGGTCGCGCGGCTGTCGACCGGGCTGCCCAGCGTGCGGCTGCGGGTGACCTGCTGGAAATCGGCATAGCGGATCTTCACCGTTACGGTGCGGCCGCTGCCGCCGCTGCGTTCGCACCATCCCCACACATCGTCGACCATCGCGGCAACGCCCTCTTCCACCTCGGCGGGTGCGGTCAGATCCCGCGCGAAGGTGGTTTCGGAGCCGGAGGACTTGCGCGGCCGGTCCGGCGTCACCTCGCGATCATCCTCGCCGCGTGCGATCGCGTGGTACCAGCGGCCCGCCTTGCCGAAATTGGCCTGCAGGAAGGCGAGGTCGCGTTCGCGCAGGTCGGTGCCGGTGAAGATGCCCAGCCGGTTCATCTTCTCCGCGGTGCGCGGGCCGATGCCGTGGAAGCGCCCCACCTCGAGCGCGGCGATGAAGGCCACCCCCTGCGCGGGGGTGATGACGAACTGGCCGTTGGGTTTGTTCTGGTCCGACGCGAGCTTGGCGAGGAACTTGTTGTAGGAGATGCCGGCAGACGCCGTGAGCGCGGTTTCGGCGAGGATGCGCGCGCGAATCTCCTCCGCGGTCGCGGTGGCGGAGGGGAGGCCGCGGCGATTCCCGGTCACGTCGAGATAGGCCTCGTCGAGCGAGAGCGGCTCCACCAGCGCGGTATAATCGAGGAAGATCGCGCGAATCTGCTGCGAGACCGCCTTGTAGACGTCGAATCGGGGGCGGACGAACAGCAGTTCCGGACAACGGCGGAGCGCCGTGACCGAGGGCATCGCCGATCGCACCCCGAACGCGCGCGCCTCATAGCTGGCGGCCGCGACCACGCCGCGCCCGCCGCCATGGCCCACGGCCAGCGGCCGGCCGCGCAGCGCCGGATCGTCGCGCTGCTCGACCGACGCATAGAAGGCGTCCATGTCGACATGGATGATCTTACGCACCATCGCGGGGCAACCATGCCGCGCGAAGCGCGCCGGGGCTAGGGTGTGGCGGGACGGAGTTATCGCGGCCGGCGCCGCGCTCCTTTTTCCGCCCCGACGCTACGCGCCGGTGAGGAAAAGAGTAGCAACGGCCCCTACGCCAGCCCCAGCGACCGCCGCTGGACCGCACGGGCGGCGAGATAGTCCGCGGTCGCGACCAGCGCGACGAGCGCGAAGGCGGTCAGCGCCTGGCCACGCTTCTGTCCATCCGAACGGGCCGCGGCCACCGCCAGCGTGCCGAGATCGGTGACGTCGGCGGCGAAGCGCGTCCACACCGGCCCGCTGCGATCGGCGATCACCGGCGGCGCGATCACGGGCGGTGCTGCGAACGCCGTGGCCAGGGGCGCCGGCGTGCGGGCGATGCGGCGGCGGCGGACGACCAGGTCGATCACGCCCGCGGCCACGCTGGCCGCTCCGATCGCATAGCCGATATGCCTTGCCTTCATCATCATCTCCTCGGTTGCGACCAGAGAACGGCGCGATCGCCATCTGCGTTCCCGATACGCGATCCGGCGCATCGCATGCCATAGCGCTTGCCGATCCGCGCCCCAGTGCGCCAAAGAGGCGCTGTGACCGTCAGCGTTGATATGGGGACCGACGGCACGGGTAGCTCCGTGCCGATCGATGTCGAAGAATTGCTTGCCACCCGCCTGCTCGTGCAGGGCAATTCGGGTTCGGGAAAATCGCACCTCCTGCGCCGCCTGCTGGAAGGCAGCGCGGGCATGGTCCAGCAGGTCATCATCGATCCGGAGGGGGATTTCGTGACCCTGGCCGAGCCGTTCGGCCATGTCGTGATCGAGGCATCGGACCATAGCGAGCGCGAGATCGCCCGATTCGCCACGCGCATCCGCGAGCATCGCGCCTCGGTGGTGCTGAGCCTGGAGGGCGTGGACGTGGAGGCGCAGATGCGCTGCGCCGCCGCCTTCATCGCCGCGATGTTCGATGCCCCGCGCGAACATTGGTTCCCCGCGCTGGTGGTGGTGGACGAGGCGCAGCTTTTCGCCCCCGCCGCCGCCGGCGACGTGCCCGACGATATCCGCCGCGCCTCGCTGACAGCGATGACCAATCTGATGTGCCGCGGCCGCAAGCGCGGGCTGGCCGGCATCATCGCCACGCAGCGCCTTGCCAAGCTCGCCAAGAACGTCGCTGCCGAAGCCTCCAACTTCCTGATGGGGCGCACCTTCCTCGACATCGACATGGCGCGTGCCGCCGACCTGCTGGGCATGGACCGCCGCCAGGCCGAGCAGATCCGCGACCTCCAGCGCGGTTCGTTCCTCGCGCTCGGCCCCGCCATCTCGCGCCGGCCGGTGGCGGTGAAGATCGGCCCGGTGAAGACCAGCGCGCGCAGCGGCGGCGTGATGCTGCTGCCGCTGCCCGAACAGGCCCCCGCCGCCGACATGCGCGACCTGCTGCTGGCGCCGGTGCCGATCGAGCCGACCCTGCCGCTGGTCGCCCCCGCGCCGCGCCCGGTGCCCGCCGCCGAGGTGATCGACGCAATCGAGCGCCCCGCCCCCGCCGCGCTGCCCGATGCGGAGCCGGTCGATCCCGGGAAACTGGCCGAGGCGATCGACCGCGCGCTGCGCGACCTCGTCGCCGACCCCGACAGCGGCTTCCGCGCCAATGCCGTGCTCTTTCAGGATTTCCAGACGCGCTGCCGGATGCTGGGCGTCTCCGCCGCGTCGATCGGCCTCGCCGAATTCGGCCGCCGCCTCGCGGCGACGCGCGCGGGCATCGACCTTGCCGGTGACGAGGATTGGAACCAGGCGATGGCGCTCGCCGCCGAACTGCCGGACGACATGCTGGGCGCCTTCCTGCTGATCGCCCGCGCCGCGCGCGAAGGCGATGCCTGCCCTTCCAACGATGCGATCGCCGCGGTCTATGGCACGCAATCGCCGGGGCGGGTGAAGCGGCTGCTGGCGTTCATCGAGCAGCGCGGCCTGATCGCCTCGCGCACCGACCTCGCCGGCAAGCGCACGATCGCGGTGCCGCAACTGGGATGGACGACGGCGCCGTCGGAGGCGCAGGCGGCGTAAGTCCCCCTCCCGCTTGCGGGAGGGGTTAGGGGAGGGCCTGTTGGAAGGGCCACATATCCACCGGACAGGCCCTCCCCCGACCCCTCCCGCAAGCGGGAGGGGAGTTTACTTTACCCGTTCCACCCGGATTCCGCTCACCAGCGCCTCACCCGCCTCGCCCTTGAAGGCGAGGTTCAGCGCGTCATCCGTCACCGCCACCTCGAACGTCCGCACCAGCGCGGTCATCGGCGCGCCGGCGGCCTTCACCACGTCCAGCCCGCGCAGCGCGGGGCGGCCCTCGGCGGAGACGGTGAACAGGCGAGCGCCGGGTTTTACCGCCGCGTCGGGCTCGAACAGATGCAGGGTCACGCGGTAACGGCCCCTGGGGACGGGAATGGCGTAGGCGAAGTCGCCCGCGCGCCAGCTCTCATAGGGTGCCTGATCGCTCGTGCCCGCAACCGGACGCACCGGGCCGGGCTGGCCGCCGCGGCTGGACGACGGCTGGTCGCGGAAATGGCCGGTGCCGCCGGTAACGAACACGTCCGACCCCCACAGCAAACCGTCCGCACCGCGCCTGCCGACCAGGGTGCCGGCGCGAATCGCGTAGACGCCGGGCTTGCCCGCGAACTGCCATTCGATCGCATCGGACACCGCACCTGCCCTGGCCTCCAGCAGGTTGGCGCCGGCGTCCAGCGCCACACCCGGCCAGCGGCAGATGCCGAGATCGCATTTCGCCGCGCCGAGATCGCGGCCGTTGAGGCTCAGCCGCACGCTCGGCTGGTTGCTGTAGGCCTTCACCTCGGCCAGCGGATAGGGCCGGTCGACATGACGGCGGCTGGTCAGGTGCACGAAGGCCTCCTTCGACCAGTTCGCCTTGTAGAAATAGAAGGCGTCCTTCTTCGTCCTGCGATCGAAGCTGATCAGCCCCTTGTCATTGGTATCGGTGAGGTCGCCTTCGAGGCGGAGCTCGTTCGAGAAGTCGAACATGTTCCACACCCAGCTCGCCCAGACATAGGACCTGGACGCGATCTGCCGCCAGCTTTCCTCGAGGATATGGCTCTGGAACTCCTCCGGATGCGGGCGGCCGAACGGCGCGATCGGGGCCGCGGTGGGATCATCGCTGTGCTGGGTGAGCGCGCCGCCGGCGCCATATTCGCTGATCGAGATCGGCTGCTTCGGATAGAGCGCATGCAGCCGGTCGAGATCGGGGCCGAGCGCGGTCACGTCGGGCGCGTACCAGCCATGATAGCGGTTGTAGCCGATCACGTCGGTGATGCCCGCCACCGTATCCAGCCCCGCGCGCGCTTCGGACGGGATCGAGCCGCAGCAATCGGCGAGCGTGGCCGGACGGCTGGGATCCTCCTCATGCACCACCTGCTGCAGGCGTTCGAGCAGCGGCCTGGCGTTGGAGGTGCCGCGCCCCTTGGCGGCTTCGAGGTTGACCTCGTTGGCGATCGACCAGACCGCGATCGAGGGGTGGTTGTAGGTCTGGCGGATCAGTTCGCGGAGCTGCTGCTCGGCATTGGCGGCGAAGCCGGGGGTGGTTTTTTCCTGCCCCCAGGGCGCCGAGCGATCGACCAGCGGAATTTCCGCCCAGGTGACGAGCCCGGCCTCGTCCGCCGCGTCATAGGCGGCATCGGCATGCTGATAGTGGGCGAGGCGCAGCGTGTTGGCGCCGATCTCGCGGATCAGCGCCATATCCTCGGCGATGTCGGCCGCGTCGATCGCCCAGCCCTTCACCGGCCGGTCCTGATGGCGCGAGACGCCCTTCAGATCGACATGCGCGCCGTTGATCCAGAAGCCGGTATCGGCATCGATGCGGAAGGTGCGGATGCCGAGCGGCTGTTCGACGCGGTCGCGCAGCCGGCCCCTCGCATCGGCGATGTCGACGCGGACGCGGTAGAGATAGGCTCTGCCGACATCCCACAGCTTCGCGTCCGGCACGGTCAGGCTCTGCGCCAGTTCGGCGCTGCCCTTCCCCGCCACCGGCTGCTTGCCCCGCGCGGTGGCGACGGTGCGGCCGTCCGCATCGAGGATGGTGGTGATGATTTCCGCGGTCTCGGCGCGGGGCTGGTCATTCTCCAGCTTCGTCGTGATGGCGATGCGCGCCGCGCCGCCTTCGACCGCCTCGGTGCGCGCATAGACACCAGGGCCGCCCATGTCGCGCATCGCGATCCTGAGCGGTGCGGTCAGCACCAGCCGCGCCGGGCGATAGAGCCCGCCATACATCGGCCAGTCGCCGTTCATCGGCGGGATCTCGGCGGTGGGCGAGCCCGGATCGCGCGGCGACGAATTGTCGGCGCGCACCACCAGCAGATTGTCCCCCGTCGGCTTCAGCGCCGTGGTGGCATCGAAGCGGAAGCGGGCGAAGGCGCCGGCATGGCGGCCGAGCTTGACGCCGTTCAGCCAGACGTCGGCGATGATGCTCGCCGCGTCGAACTCGATCCAGGCGTGGCGATCGCCCATCTTCTCCGGCGTCGGGAAGCGCATCCGGTACCAGCCGGGGCCGTGGACGTTCTGATAGTCGCTGCGCTTTTCGGCGGTGCCGCCCATCCGGTTCCAGTTGTGCGGCAGCACGACCGGCTGCCAGCCCCTGTCGTCGAAACCCGCCTGCGCGGCCGCCGGATGATCCCCCAGTTCGAAACGCCAGCCGTCGACCAGCGGCCGGGTCTGCCGATCCTGGGCGAAGGCGGGTGCGGCAACCGCGGCGAGGATCACCGGCACGGTGAAGCAGGCGAGCTTGGACATCATATGGCCTTCGGTTGCGCGATCGGAAGCTGATCGTGATCGATCGGGAGAGACAGCGGCTTTGCGAAGCATATCGTCTCCGCCTTATTGGTAAGGCCAGTTAAGAAGAGGCTTCCCACTCTGTCAATATGTCAGGCGTAATGTGGGAATTTTGGTGGCAGATCGACTGACGGGAGCGGCCGGACTTTTTCTGCCCCGACCTTAGCTCGGGCAGGAAAGCCGCTGGTTTCGATGCCGATAGGCAAACGACCCCGAAGCCCGATCGCCTACAACGCGGCGCGGCGGGCGATCCGATGCCGATGCGCCTCCGCCTCCGCCTGCGCCTTCTGCATCAGTTCCAGTTCGGTCGCGGCGAGCAGATCGTCGGTCACGCGGCGCAGGTGCGTGCGCATCGCCTGGCGCGCCACTTGCGGGTCGCGGGTGCGCAGCGCCTCGACGATCAGGCGATGCTCGTCGACGCGCGGCTTTATGCCTTCGTGTCGCGCCTGATCGAACATTGCGACGCACAGCGGCGAGCGCTCGCGAACGTTCCAGAGCATCTCGACCACCGACTGGACAAGACTGTTCCCCGTCGCTTCAGCGATCAGCATGTGAAACTGACGGTCTGCCTGCAGGTCCGCGGGGGATCCGGGCAGCGCCGCGGCCATGTCCGCCAACGCCGCTTCGAGCGCGGCGAGCCCTTCGGGTTCGATCGCGGTCGCGGCGAGCGCGGCGGCCTCCCCCTCGAACATGATCCGCGCCTCGACCAGTTCGAACGCGCCGACATCCAGTTCGGGCAGATCCGCCATCGGCTGCGGCGCGGCGCTGACATAGATGCCCGATCCCTGCCGCGCCTCGACCAGCCCGCGAATCTCCAGCGCGATCATCGCCTCGCGGATCGTGGGCCGGCTGACCGCATAATGTTCGGCAAGATCGCGCTCACCCGGAAGCCGCGATCCGGGGGGATAGCGACGATCCGCGATGGCCGAGACGATATCCTCGGCGATGCGCTGATAAAGTTTGCGGGGTGCGCTGGCCATATGCCGAGATTCCACATCAGCCGTCTTGACACAAGCGGAGAGACATCAGACCAGACCGGCCTGACCAATTTAAAGGAATGATCGTGCCGAAGATCGTCAATGCCCGCGTGATCGTCACCTGCCCGGGCAGGAACTTCGTGACCTTGAAGATCGAGTGCGACGACGGCACCACCGGCGTCGGCGATGCGACCTTGAACGGCCGCGAGCTTTCGGTCGCGAGCTACCTGACCGACCATGTCATCCCGTGCCTGATCGGCCGCGACGCGCACCGCATCGAGGATATCTGGCAGTATCTGTACAAGGGCGCGTACTGGCGCCGCGGCCCGGTGACGATGACCGCGATCGCCGCGGTCGACATGGCGCTGTGGGATATCAAGGGCAAGCTGGCCGGGCTGCCGGTCTATCAGCTGCTGGGCGGTGCGAGCCGCGAGGGGGTGATGGTCTATGGCCATGCCAACGGCACGACGATCGAGGACACGATCGAGGCCGCGCTCGACTATCAGCGGCAGGGCTACAAGGCGATCCGCATCCAGTGCGGCGTGCCGGGCATGCCGAGCACCTATGGCGTCAGCAAGGATCGCTATTTCTACGAGCCGGCGGATGCCGACCTGCCGACCGAGAATGTCTGGAGCACGTCCAAATATCTCCGCATCGTGCCCGAGCTGTTCGAGGCGGCGCGCGCGGCGCTGGGGTGGGACGTGCACCTGCTGCACGACATCCACCATCGCCTGACCCCGATCGAGGCGGGGCGGCTCGGCAGGGATCTTGAGCCGTACCGCCCGTTCTGGCTGGAGGATGCGACCCCGGCCGAGAACCAGGAGGCGTTCCGCCTGATCCGCCAGCACACCACCGCGCCGCTGGCGGTGGGCGAGATCTTCAATTCGATCTGGGACGTCAAGGACCTGATCCAGAACCAGCTGATCGACTATGTCCGCGCGACCGTGGTCCATGCCGGCGGCATCACCCACCTGCGCCGGATCGCGGCGCTGGCCGACCTCTACCAAATCCGCACCGGCTGCCATGGCGCGACCGACCTGTCGCCGGTGTGCATGGCCGCCGCGCTCCACTTCGACCTTTCCGTGCCCAATTTCGGCGTGCAGGAATATATGCGGCACACGCCCGAGACCGACGCGGTGTTCCCGCACGCCTACAGCTTTGCGGACGGCATGATGCACCCGGGCGATGCGCCCGGCCTGGGTGTCGACATCGATGAGGAGCTGGCCGCCGGTTACGACTATAAGCGCGCCTTCCTGCCGGTGAACCGGCTGGAAGACGGCACGATGCACAGCTGGTGATTTGCGATCTCCTCCCCGGTTTTATCGGGGAGGAGAATGAATGCGAGGCGATCTCCCCCGCTCCGTTCGTCCCGAGCGCAGTCGAGCATCTGTCTTCCAGGTCAAGCGGGTTTGGGCGCCCACACGCGATTTTTGGTGATGAGGGTGTTGGCAAGCGCGACGAGTTTTCGTGCGACGGCGATGAGGGCGAGCTTTGGAGCTTTTCCGCGCGCGAGAAGGCCATCGTAGAAGCGCTTCAAGTCGGGGTTGCGGCGGCTGGCGACGAGCGCGGCCATGTAGAGGGTGGATCTGAGCTCGGCGCGTCCGCCGCGTATGGATCGCTTGCCGCGCATGCCGCCGCTGTCGCGGGCGAAGGGCGCGAGGCCGACGAGGGCTGCGGCCTGCTTGTTGGTAATGCGGCCGAGTTCGTGGAGGTATGAGAGGAAGGCCTGGGTGCTGATGGGGCCGATGGCGGGGATGGATCGCAGGATTTTGGCTTTGCGCGTCATCTCGGCATCAGCCTTGATCAGTTCCTCGATCTTCACCTCGATGCGATCGATATGCGTGGCGATCGAGCTCAGCCTTCTTTTATGTTCGCTCTTGAGGAAGCTGCCCTGCGTGACGCTGAGCCTGTTGCGCAGCGCGGTCTGTTCGGCGAGCGCCGCGGTGCGGGCGCTGACGAGTTCCTGAAGCTCCTCCTGCCGCCGGCTCACCGGCTCGGATGCCGAGAGGCCGAAGCGATCGGCCATCAATGCCAGCATGGCGGCATCGATCGCATCGGTCTTGGCGAGTTTGCCGGCAGCCTCGGCGAACAGCCTGGCCCTCAGCGGATTGACGAGCGCCACCGGCAGTCCGGCATCATGCAGATGGCGTTGGACGTCCCGATGATAGCGCGACGTCGGCTCCATCAGCACCAGCTTCACCGCGAACCGGCCGAGCACCTCGACCAGGCGGTCATGCCCGGCACTGTCGTTGCTCACCCGCAGCTGCTCGCCCACCGGGTGAATGTGGATGTCCAAATTGGCCTTGCTCACATCGACGCCGACATGGACCTCCGGCAGCGACTTGTCCTCGACCTTTCCTTGCATACGGGACTTGCTCCCCTTCATTTGTTCAGGCCAGACTTGAAGGGAGCAGAGGGACGATCTCGACTACGGCTCGAACAAGGGACACTCGGTCCCGTCCGTCCGACCGCCGGGGGTGGCCACCCCCGGCGGTCGCCCTTCTGGACTACCAGATCGGGCTGACCGCAAGATGCAAGGGACAAGGGAGCCCGCGCCGGATTTTCAAGCGATCTTTGCGTGACTCGTCCCTCGACTGCGCTCGGGACGAACGGCGGGGGGGGGGGCAGGCTACGAAATCACCGCCACCCCGCCTCGATCTCCTCCAGGCTCTTGCCCTGGTCTCCGGCAACGCACGGCTGATGAACAGGAAGCCCGCCACGCAGATTACCGCATAGAGCCAGAAGGTCATCCCCGTTCCTGCTGCGGCGTTGAGCAGCGGGAAGCTGTAGGTCAGCACGAAGCAGGCGGCCCACAATGCGGTGGTCGCCATCGCCATGCTGGCGCCGCGCGCCTCGCCCGGAAAGATCTCGGAGAGCGCCACCCACGTCACCGGCGCCAGCGTCATCGCATAACAGGCAATCGCGGCGACGACGAGCGCGAGCAGCGGCCAGCCCTGCGCACCCGCCAGATAGCAGCCGCCGAGCACGACATAGATGCCGGCGAGCCCCGCGCAGCCGATCAGCAGGAGGCGCCGCCGGCCCCAGCGCTCGATCGTGACCAGCGCGACCAGGGTAAAGGCGCAGTTCACCGCGCCGGTAATGACGATGTTGAACAAGGTATCCGACACCGCATAGCCGGCGGAAGCGAAGATCTCCTGCGCATAGTTGAAGATCACGTTGATGCCGCACCATTGCTGCAGCACCGCCAGCACCACGCCGATCGCCAGCACGCGGCGGAAGCGCGGTTCACCGAGCACGGCGCGCAGACTGCGTCCGGGTGCGGCGGCCAGCGCCTGCCGGATGCCGTCCAACGCGTCGGCCGCATAGGCATCGCCGCCGAAGCGGCGCAGCACCGCGGCGCTGCGATCCCACTGGCCGCGCTGCGCCAGCCAGCGCGGGCTTTCCGGGATGAACAGACAGCCGATCAGGAAGGCGAGCGCGGGCAGCGCCGCCACCGCGAACATCCAGCGCCAGCCGACCGTGCCGTTCCACGACGCGGCGATGTCCGCCGCGGTGGCGCCCACCGGTACCGGCTGGGCGATCAGCCAGTTGACGATCTGCGCGCCGAGCAGGCCGATGACGATGGCGATCTGGTTGAGACAGACCAGCCGGCCGCGGCTGGCGGGCGGTGCGATTTCGGCGATGTAGAGCGGCGACAGGCCCGAGGCCATGCCGATCGCGACGCCACCGAAGATGCGCCATGCGACGAAATCGCCGAAACCCTGCGCCAGCGCGGTGCCGATCGACGAGACCGCGAAGATCAGCGCCGCAAGCAGCAGCGCCGCGCGGCGGCCGAAGCGGTCGCCCAGCGCGCCGGAGCCGACCGCGCCGATCAGGCAGCCGATCAGCGCGCAGCTCACCGCCCAGGCCTGGTCGGCGGGCGCGGCGAGGCCGAAGCCCGCCTCGTAGAAGGGCTTGGCGCCGCCGATCACCACCCAGTCATAGCCGAACAGCAACCCGCCGAGCGCGGAGACCGCCGCCGCCAGCCACACCGCGCCCGAGGCGGCGGCCGGCACCGATCCCGTGGCACCGCGGGCATCGTGATAGACCGGCCCCGCCATCAGAGCCGCCCCATCCGGCCGCCATCGGCGACGACATCCTCGCCGGTGATGAAGCGCGCCGCATCCGAGGCGAGGAACTGCGCCAGCGCCGCGATATCCTCGGGCTGGCCGAGATCGGCGGGATCGACCACCTCCGCGCCCGAGCGGATGTTGGGGCTGGCGTGGAGCATCGGCGTGTCGATCGCGCCGGGCAGGATGGCGTTGACGCGGATGCCGAGCGGCTTGCCCTCGATCGCCGCCGAGCGCGTGAGGCTGACCAGCCCGGCCTTCGCCGCGGCATAGGGCGCAACCAGAGGCGAGGTGCGCCGCGCATGGACCGAGGCGATGTTGACCACCACGCCCCCTGCCCGCATCCGCCGCAGCGCCTGCCCCGTAAACAGCGCGGCGCTGATCAGGTTGACGTCGAGCAGCCGGCGCCAGTCCGCGCCCGTCAGTTCGGCAACGGGCTTGTAGATCATCATGCCGGCGACGTTGACGATCACGTCGAGGCTGCCGAACGCGGCGATGGCGGCGTCGACCGCCGCCTCCACCGCCTGCTCGTCCGCAACATCCGCCTGGACAGCGCGCGCATCGGCGGCGCCGGCCGCTTTCAGCGCAGCGACCGCGCTGCCATCGTCGGCGCGGGCATCGACCAGCAGGATCGACGCCCCCTCCCCAGCGAATGCCCGCGCAACGGCAAGGCCGATGCCGCCGAGACCGCCGGTCACCAGCACGCCACGGCTCACCATTCGCGGAGCCCCCCGTCCGGCCCGCGCCATGCGGGGTTGCGCCAGCGGTGCGGATCGCGCGCCATCTCGCGCACCGCGGCCTCGTCGATCTCGACGCCCAGCCCCGGCGCCTCGGGCACCGCGACCGTCCCGCCGGTGACCGCGAACATCTCCGGATTGGTCATCAAGGTCGTCAGATCCTCGGCCGGGCCGTTATAATGGATGCCGAGCGACATTTCCTGGATCACGAAATTGGGTGTCGCCGCCGCGACATGCAGGCAGGCGGCGAGCGCCAGCGGACCGATCGGGCAATGCGGCGCGAAGGCCACGTCATAGGCCTCCGCCATCGCAGCGATGCGCCGGCATTCGGAAATGCCGCCGGCGTGGGAGAGATCGGGCTGGGCGATGTCGATCGCGGCGCTTTCGAAAAAGGGCCGGAAATCCCAGCGGCTGTAGAGGCGTTCGCCCATCGCGATCGGCACGCTGGTGTGGCGCGCGATCTGCTCGATCGCGGCTGGATGCTCGCCCAGCAGAACTTCCTCGGCGAACAGCGGCCGCAGCGGCTCGATCGCGCCGAGGATCGCGCGCGCCATCGGCTTGTGGACGCGGCCGTGGAAGTCGAGCCCGACATCGATGCCGGTATCGCGCACCAGCCCCAGCCGCTCGACGACACCGTCGATATGCGCGGTGCTTTCGAGCCAGCCGGTTTCCTCGACGCCGTTCATCTTCACCGCGGTGAAGCCCTGCACCTTGCGCGCGGCAGCAGCGGCGGCAACGTCGTGCGGGCGATCGCCGCCGATCCAGGCATAGACCGCGATGCGATCGCGCACCCGGCCGCCGAGCAGTTGATACACGGGCACGCCCAGCTTGCGCGCTTTCATGTCCCACAGCGCCTGATCGATGCCGGCAATGGCGGACATCAGCACCGGGCCGCCGCGATAGAAGCCGAGCCGGTAGAGCAACTGCCACGCATCCTCGATGCGATCGGGATCGTGGCCGATCAGCCTGTCGCGCGCTGCATCGATCGCACCGCAGACCGACTCGACATGGCCTTCGAGCGTGGCCTCTCCCCAACCGACGGCGCCCTGGGCGCTTTCGACGCGGACGAACAGCCAGCGCGGGCGGACCGGGAAACAGTCGATCCGGGCGATGCGATCGGGCGGACTACGGGTATCGGAAGCGTCGGGGCGCACGGGTCAGACCATCCCTCTCGGTTCGGTTGCCGCGCGGGCCGCGGCACCGTCCGTCGGATATATCTGATCAATATGTAGAACTCAAATCCATATGATGAGGACATACATCCCTCCGGCCCGATCGTTTGCGGCATCGCATCGATCGCCTGCCGGCACCGTGATGGGCAGGACCGCGATACCGCGCACCAGGGACTGGCTGCACGAAAAATCGTCCGGATGACCACGCTCCGCGCTTCCCGGTCGCCGCCCTGCCCGCTTATATGGAAGACCTGTTGTACGCGGCCCGACATCGTCGATAGTTCAGCGACAATAACGGAGAGGATCCGAAATGCCCGTCTATAACGGTACCGCCTATGCGGACATGATCGCCGGCGATCAATTCGGCGTGGCGGACGACATTATTTTCGGTCTCGGCGGCAACGACACCCTGTCTGGACTGGATGGTGCGGACAGGATCGAGGGCGGCAGCGGCAATGATAGTCTCGATGGCGGCACTGGCGTCGATACGCTGAGCTACGCGTCGGCACTGGCGCGGATCGCAGTCGATCTCGCCATCGTCGGAGCGCAATCGACCATCGGCGCGGGCATCGACAGTGTGACGGGGTTCGAGAACATCGTTGGATCCGCCCATGACGACAGGCTGTCCGGCAACGAGATCGCCAATCTCATCGAGGGCGGAGAGGCGAAGGACAGGTTGGCCGGCCGCGGTGGGAACGACACGCTGGACGGACAAACGGGAGACGATGTGCTCGATGGCGGCCTCGGCGACGATCTGCTGATCGGCGGGGAGGGATTCGACCGGGCGGACTATGCATCCAGCCTGATCGGCGTCACCGTCGACCTTGCGGTGCAGGGCAACGCGCAGAATACGGGCGGTGCCGGCGCGGACACGCTCGTCGGTATCGAAGGCGTCGTCGGGTCCAATCTTGCCGACCAGTTGAGCGGCGACAGCGGCGCCAATGAAGTGCTCGGAGGCCTCGGCGACGACGCCTTGTCGGGCGGCGACGGCGATGACCTGCTCGACGGCGGCGGTGGCACCGATCTCGCCCGCTATGCGACCGCGGGCGCCGCGGTTACCATCAACCTCCTCAGCCAGTGGGCGCAGAATACGGGCGGCGCCGGCATCGACACGCTGCGCGGCATCGAGAATGTCGAGGGCAGCGCGTTCGACGACGTGCTGACCGGCAACGCCTTCGGCAACCTGCTCGCAGGTGGCCTTGGCAATGACGTGCTGAACGGCGGCCTGGGCAACGACCGGCTGGACGGCAGCGATGGTGTCGATACCGCCAGCTATGCCAATGCCACCGGCGCGATCCGGGTCAATCTGGCGCTGACCACCGCGCAGTCGACGATCTCCGCCGGCAGCGACACGTTCGCGGGCATCGAGAATGTCACCGGCAGCGGGCATGACGACCAAATCACCGGCGATGCCGGCGACAATATGCTGGTCGGCAATGGCGGCAACGATCTGCTGGTCGGTGGCGCGGGCAACGACCTGCTCAGCGGCGGCGCCGGGACCGACACGGCGAGCTATGCTGCGGCGCCCGGCGGCGTTTCGGTGAATCTGGCCCTCGGCACCGCGCAGGATACAGGGGGCGTCGGCGTCGATACGTTGCTGTTCATCGAGAACCTGACCGGCTCCGCCTATGCAGATACGCTCGTCGGATCGACACAGGTCAACATCCTGCTCGGCGGTGGGGGCAACGACATCATCGACGGCGCGGGAGCGAATGACGTGCTCGACGGCGGCGCCGGCGACGACATCATCCGGGGTGGCAACGGCAACGATCATCTGACTGGTGGGGTCGGCAATGATCAGGTGTACGGGGGTGCCGGCGACGATTTCTTCATGCCCGGTGGCGGCAACGACCTGTTCGACGGCGGCACCGGCTCCGACACGGTGGATTATTCGGCGGCAGCCGGCCGAGTTCTGGTAAGGCTGAGCGGCCCTACCGGTCTGCCGATCGCCCCGGGGCAGGGCTATGACACGCTCATCGACATCGACCACATCATCGCCGGCGCCTTCAATGACGAACTCATCGGCAAGGATGTAGGAAACGGTACTGCCAGCGGCGCGATTCTCGATGGGCGCGGCGGCGACGACGTCATCGCCAGTGCATCGAGGGGCGTATGGGACACGCTGATCGGCGACGATGGCAATGACTATCTCTCGGGCACCGGCGGCGACACGCTGATCGGGGGAGCGGGTGACGACAGGTATAATATCACCATCTATTCGGCCCTCGTGCCGTCGCTCCACGAGGAGCCTGACGAAGGCCATGACGTACTCTTCGTCTCCACAGGGCCCGTCGACTTCGTCATGCCGGATCATTTCGAGGATTTCCGACTGTCATCCGTCGCGGACGGCGTCAACGCAGACGGCAATGCGCTGGACAATCTGATCGAGGGGAGCTGGGGCGACAGCATCTTCAACGGACTCGGCGGCAACGACACCATCATCGGCAGTCGGGGCAGCGATATTCTGTCCGGTGGCGAAGGCGCCGACCGCTTCATCTACACCAGCCTGCTCGATTCGCCCGGGGAACTGGGCATCGACCGGATCATCGATCTGGCCGAATCCGACGTCATCGATCTTTCCGCCATCGATGCCAGCTCGAATGCGCAAGGCAACGGGACGTTCACGCTCGTCGCCGCACTCACCGGCACGGCCGGACAACTGGCTATGGTGTTCGATGAAAACACCGACACCACGAGGCTGCTGGGAGACGTCGATGGCGATACCGTCGCCGACCTCGTCATCCATGTCACCGGCGATGTCCGGCCGCTGGCGACCGACTGGGTGCTTTAGGTGCGGCGGAAGGCGCGGTTTGGGGGCGAGCGTTTTCGTCCCGCCCGACACGGGAATGAAAACGCCGCAGCGCCCCCTACTTCCGCAGCACCCGCTGGTACGCGGCGATCAGCGGCTCGATCTGGCGCGACCAGTCCAGTTCCTTTTCGACGCGGTTGCGGCCGAAGGCGCCCATTTCGGCGCGCTTGGCGGGGTCGTCGAGCAGGCCGAGGATCTTTTCGGCCATGTCGACCGGATCGTTCGCCTTCGCATAGAGCGAGGCCTGCTGCGCGCTGAACTTGCCCTCGGCCACGTCGAACTGAACGATGGCCTTCTCCATCGCCATATATTCCATGATCTTGTTCATGGTCGACTTGTCGTTCATCGGGTTGACCCGATCGGGGTTCACGCAGACGTCCGCGGTGCAGAGCACCTCGAACAGATCCTGGTCGGGCGCGCGGCCGGTGAAGGTGACGTGATCGGACAGGCCCATCTCGGCGGCCATCGCCTGCAGCCCCTTGAGGCTGGGGCCACCGCCGACGAGGCAGAACTGCACGTCGTCGCGCTTCTTGTCGTAGACGATGTGGCGCGCGGATTCGAGCAGCAGGTCGATGCCCTCCTGGTCGCCCATCACGCCGACATAGCCGACCATGAAGCGCCGCCCCTTCTTCCACGCCGGGTTGACCGGCACCGCGCGGACGCGGGTGAGATCGGGCCCCGAGCGGACGACGAACACATCCTCGGGCTTCTTGCCGCCACGCTCGATGGCGATGCGGCGATAGCTTTCGTTGGTGGCGATCGACACGCGCGCCGCCTTGAAGGTGAGCTTTTCGAACAGCACCATCAGCTTCCAGAAGAAGCCGCGCTTGTCGAACTTCGCCTCGTAAAGCTCCGGGTTGATGTCATGATGGTCGAACAGGTAGCGCACGCCGAACAGGCGCAGCGGCAGCGACACCAGAAAGATCAGGTCGGGCGGGTTGCAGCCGTGGATCACGTCGATCCCGCCCTTGAAGAAGATCTTCCAGGCGTAGACCGTTTCCCAGAACAGCGCGGCGCCATATTCGGCGAGATAGCCCATCGCGCCCGAGGCATCGAGCGGCAGCGGGTGCCGGTAGATCTCGATGCCGTCCAGCGTCTCGCGCCGCGCCTCATGCCCCTTGCCGGTGGGGCAGATGATCGAGACATGCGCGCCCGCCGCCTTGAGCGTGCGCGCTTCCTGCCACACGCGCCGGTCGAACGGCACCGGCAGGTTTTCCACCACGATCAGCACCCGCTTGCCGGCGAGCGGCTTGGTATCGAGCAGCGGGGACGAGAAGGGCTGAGCGTGCGATGGCGCCGCCATCGCGGCATCGCCACCGATCTTCTTCAGAGCGTTCGTAGCCATCGGTCAGCCTTCCTTCGTTCGTTCGGGCGCGCGTTCGTTCGTTCGGGCGCGGCGGTCAGGCGCGTGGGTTCAGGCGATCGCGTCGATGTCGACGAGGATGCCGGCATCCACCGTCAACGATTTGATCGTGCGGTTGGCTGCGATCGCCAGATCCCAGCGCGTGCCCTCGGCCACGTCCTTGGTCACCAGCAGCTTGCGCAGCGACGGCAGGTTGGAGTGGGCATAGCCGAGGTTCTGGCCGATCAGCCGCTCCGCCTCGATCGCCGGATCGTAGATCGACAGCTCATAGCCGCTTTCCAGCAGCTTGCGCGCCAGATCGACGTTGGGGCTCTCGCGCAGATCGTCCGTCTCCGCCTTGAACGCGAGCCCGACAAGCAGGATCTTCGAGCCCCTGGGCACCAGCTTCATCACGCGATCGGCATGGAAATGCTTGTGCGCGTCGTTGGAGCGCATCAGCATGTCGACCAGCGGGGTGTTGGCGCCGAGTTCCGCCGAGATATATTGCAGCGCGCGGACGTCCTTCGGCAGGCAGGAGCCGCCGAACGCGCCGCCGGGGCGCGTATAGTAGGACGACAGGTTGAGCTTGGTGTCCGACTTGAAGATCGCGTGGACCTGCTGGGCGCTGATGCCCTGCAGCGCGCAGACGCGGCCGACCTCGTTGGCGAACGCCACCTTCACCGCGTGCCAGGTGTTGTCGACGAACTTGGTGATCTCCGCCTCGCGATAGCGGACGTGGAAGGTCGTCGCCTCGATGCCGGCGTGGAGGCCTTCCATCGCTTCGTTGGGCGCGCCATCCTCGGTGCCGATGACGATCTTCGGCGGCTCGAAATAATCCTTGATCGCGCTCGATTCGCGCAGGAATTCCGGATTGTAGACGAGCTGGACGAGATCCTTCCAGCCATCGCCCAGCGCCGCCGCGACGATCGGTGCGATCAGCGTTTCGGTGGTGCCGGGACGCATCGTGGAGCGATAGGCGATGGTCAGCGGCGTGGCGCGATCCGCCTTCAGCGCCTGGGCGATCTGGGTGGTGACCTGCGCGACATAGGACATGTCGTGCGCGCCGGTGATGCCGCTCGGCGTGCCGACGCAGACGATCGCGATGTCCGCGGCGTCGAGCGCGTCGCCGATGGTGGTGCGCGCCTCGAGCAGCCCCTTGGCGCGCGCCTCGGCGATCAGCTCATCGAGGCCCGGCTCGGTGATCGGCGACTTGCCGGCATTCAGCGCGTCGACCTTCGACTGCGAGACGTCGATGCCGGTGACATGGTGGCCCTGGCTGGCAATGCAGCCAGCCGCCGTGCAACCCACATATCCGAGGCCAAGAATCACGATCCGCAAGGGTGTTGCTCCGTCAATGTTGCGGCGCAATGCCGTACCGCATCAGTGCGGATGGGCAAGGCGCCAAGGGCAGGATGCGTTTCACTCCGCCTAAGTGGCGGCAATCAGGCTGTTCTGGTGGTTGCGACCCCGCAACGGCCATAAAATAATCCCAGGGGAGTTTTCAACATGATAACCGACCGCCGCTGGAGTCGCGAGAGAAATTGTGCGGCGCAGCAAAATTGTGATGAAGGATGCTGCGTCCATGGCGTTTCTGGTTACCGGCGCCGCCGGCTTCATCGGCCATCATGTCGCATCGCGCCTGCTGGCGCGAGGCGAACGGGTGATCGGGATCGACAATCTGAACCCTTATTACGCCGTGTCGCTCAAGCGCGACCGGCTGGCGGACCTGACCGCCCGGTTCGGCGACGCATTTCGCTTCGTCGGGACCGACTTCACCGACGAGGTGGCGCTGGAGACGGCGGTGGCCGGCGCCGAGATCGAGGGCATCGTCCATCTCGGCGCACAGGCGGGCGTGCGCCATTCGCTGGAGGATCCGCGCGCCTATGTCCGCGCCAATGTGATGGGCCACCTCAACCTGCTGGAACTGGCGCGCGCGCGGCGGCCACGGCACATGGTCTACGCCTCCTCCTCTTCGGTCTATGGCGGCAATGCCAGGCTGCCCTTCAGTGTCGCCGACCGCGCCGACAACCCCGTCTCGCTCTACGCCGCCACCAAGCGCGCGGACGAGCTGATGAGCGAGAGCTATGCGCACCTCTATCGCCTGCCGTTGACCGGGCTGCGCTTCTTCACCGTCTATGGCCCCTGGGGCCGGCCGGACATGGCGATATGGATCTTCACCAGCGCGATCCTGGCCGGCCGCCCGATCCGGGTGAGCAATGGCGGGCGCGTCCAGCGCGACTTCACCTATATCGACGATATCGTCGCCGGCGTGATCGCCTGCCTCGATTCGCCGCCGCCCGACGATGGCGCGCCCAAGCCCGGCGGCAGCCAGGCGCCGCATCGCATCTACAATGTCGGCAACCACCGCGCCGAGCCGCTCGACGAGGTGATTGCGCTGATCGAGCGAAGCTGCGGCCGCAGCGCGATCCGCGAGGCGGTGCCGCTGCCGCCGGGCGACGTCGCCGCGACCTTCGCCGACATCGAGACGATCCGCGCCGACCATGGCTATCAGCCCACCACGACCATCGCGGAGGGTGTGCCGCGGTTCGTGGACTGGTTCCGGGCGTATCACGGGGTGTGAGGACGAGGCGGCAAACAGATCGTCGCCCCGGCCGTGAGCCAGGGCCCGGCTTCTCCCGAGGTTTCTGGCGGCGGCCGCGCGTGCCGTAGCCGCGACATCGGCCGCATCCGAGCAAGCGCAGCGTGGTGGAGGGGCCATTGCCGGCGCGGCCCGCGCACACGCTTCGATCAGCGCACCTCAAGGTCGGCGCCCGCCGCCCCGCCCTTTGCCGCGCGAATGGAATGGTCACGCTCATGCCGCAGAGCGCCAGGGGGAGGAGCGGGCTGATTCGCGCCGAGTCGCGACGCCCTTGACGACAAACGAAAAATGGCGACCCTTTCGGGCCGCCATTCTCTAAATCAAGCCGGTAGGACTGAAAGATCAGTCGCTGGTCGGCTCATCATCATCATCGTCGGCAGCGATCACGATCGCCGTAACCACCAGACCGAGAGCGACAACGCCCATGATCACGCCCGAAGTGGCCTTGCTGGCTTCGTTCAGGAAAGTACCCTTGCGCGCGTTGGCCTTGGCGCCGCTGAGCGCCTTCGCCGACAGCGCCGAGCTGGACGCACGCACCGACTGACCCGCAGCCATCACCGGGGTGGCCGTAAGCGCGAGAACAGCCGCAATCGCGGTGGAGATCCTACCAATACCCATGTTTCACTCCCTCATGACTTCGTGTGCCGTGCTCGATTGATGCTGCAATGCCATACATGAATTGATTACGCAAGTGTCATATCGCAGTGCAGCAGAGATTCAGGCGACCAACGGTTATGCACGACTCAGGTTCCGTTTCTCCGCCGTCCTATTACCCTGTCGCCGCGTCCTCCGCCATCTTTGGTTGCACTGCGGCAAAATCCCCCGAAACCGCGCTGCGGCCGACCGACGTGTAGGAGAATCCCGCCGCCAGTGCTTCCTCGGGGGGATAGATGTTGCGCAGATCGACGAGAATCGGCAACGCCATCAGCCGGGCAACGCGCTTGAGATCGAGCGCGCGGAACAGGTCCCACTCGGTGACGATCACCAGCGCGTCCGCGCCCTCCGCGGCGGCATAGGGATCGCCCACCAGCGTGACGTCCGGCAGCATCGGCCGTGCGGCCTCCATCCCTTCAGGATCGAAGGCGCGCACCTCCGCGCCGCCATCGAGCAGGGTCTGGACGATCGCCAGCGCCGGCGCATCGCGCATGTCATCGGTGTTGGGCTTGAAGGTGAGGCCGAGCACGCCGATGCGCTTACCGCGCACGTCGCCGCCCGCGGCCTGGATCACCTTGCGCCCCATCGCGCGCTTGCGCTGTTCGTTGACCTGCACCACCGCCTCGACGATGCGCATCGGGCTTTCATGATCCTCGGCGGTCTTGAGCAGCGCCAGCGTATCCTTGGGGAAGCAGGAGCCGCCGAAGCCCGGGCCGGCGTGGAGGAATTTGGGGCCGATCCGATTGTCGAGCCCGATGCCGCGCGCGACATCCTTCACATCGGCATCGACCTGCTCGCACAGGTCGGCGATCTCGTTGATGAAGGTGATCTTGGTCGCGAGGAAGGCGTTCGCGGCATATTTGATCAGCTCGGCGGTGCGGCGTGCGGTGAACAGCAGCGGCGCCTCGTTGAGGTAGAGCGGGCGATAGATTGCGCGCATCACCGCGCGGGCACGTTCATCGGTGGTGCCGATGACGATGCGGTCGGGGCGCTTGAAGTCGCCGATCGCCGCGCCTTCGCGCAGGAATTCCGGATTCGAGACGACCGCGGCCTCGATATCCGGCGCGACGTCGCGCAGGATCCGCTCGACCTGGTCCCCGGTGCCGACGGGCACGGTGGATTTGGTGACGACCACTGTCGGGCCGGTCAGCGCCGCCCCGATCTCCCGCGTGGCGGCGAACACATAGCTGAGGTCGGCATGGCCATCGCCGCGGCGCGACGGCGTGCCCACCGCGATGAAGATCGCGTCCGCATCGGCAACCGCCGCCGGCAGATCGAGCGAGAAGGACAGCCGCCCCGTCTCGACATTCGATTTCACGAGCTGGGCGAGGCCCGGCTCGTAGATCGGCATCCGGTTGGCTTCGAGATCGGCGATCTTGCCGGCATCCTTGTCCACGCAGATCACGTCATGGCCGAAGTCGGCCAGGCACGCCCCCGAAACCAGGCCGACATATCCGGCCCCGATCATCACGATCTTCACGTTCGCTGCCTTTTCGCTCTTGCTGGAACGGCCGCCCCATGGCGCGGCGCCGCGGCGCTGGCAACCTCTGTTCGACCGCGCCGTCGCACGGGATAGCCCGCGCGGCGCCGCGCCCCTGCCCTGCCCGCCCGCCCCCGCCGGGCGCGGACAAGAAAAAGGGGAGCCGGTCTGACGACCGACTCCCCGATTTTCCAGCCCCGAACCCGAAGGTTCAGGCGCGGCATTACATGCCGGCGCCGGGCCCGTAGGTGATTTCCACACGACGGTTCTGCAGTTCGCGAACACCGTCGGCAGTCTCGACGCGCGGACGGCTCTCGCCGAAGGCCTGCGTCGTGATGACGCCACCCGCGATGCCACGCGATTCGAGGTAGGCACGGACCGAAGCGTTGCGACGCTCCGACAGGCCCACATTGTACCTGGCCGAGCCCGAGCGGTCGGCGTGACCGGCGAGCATGACCTGCGCCTGGCCGCAATTGCCATAAGCGGTGACGGCGTTGTCGAGGATCGACGCCGCTTCCGGCGTGATGTCCGACTTGTCCCACTCGAAGAACACAATGTACGGCCCCGGGGTGCATTCGACGACCGGCGGCGGCGGCGGCGGCGGGGTTTCTACCGGCGGCGGCGGCGGAGCGGGCTCCGGCGGCGGCGGCGGCGGCGGGGTCGGCGCGCCGAAGTTGTAGATGAAGCTGCCGAGGAGGCTGTGCGAGCGGAACCTGCTGCTCACATCGCGACCCAGGCGGTCCACCATGTCGACATTGTCGACGTTGAAGAAGCGGTACTTCAGGCCGACGTCCAGGTTTTCGGTGATCGGCGCGCGGATGCCCGCGATGACCTGCCACGCGAAACCGGTATCGGAATCGTCGAGGAACGGTCCGCCTTCCGACGTCTGGACGGTCACCCCGTCATACTTCACGCGGGCCACACCGGCACCGCCGCCGACATAACCGGCGAGGCCATCTTCCTCACCGCCGAAGTCGAGCAGGCCGTTGACCATGAAGCTGAGCGCCGACAGCGTGCCGACAGCACCTTCGAAGTCGCCGTTGACCAGCGTTCCGGAGTTGCCGCGCGGGATACCGGCGGTCGAGGTCAGGCTGTCGATGCTGGCACGCTTGTAGGCGACTTCCGCTTCAGCGCGGAACATGCCGAAGTCGTAGCCGATGATGCCATCGGCATCGTAGCCATATTTGGAGTCGATGGTTGCGCCGTTATCGACCGCGCCGATATCGAGATCGATATCTTCGACGATCATAGCACCAGCTTCGACGCCGATGTACCACGCATCGTCCCGCGCCATTGCGGGCGAGGCGAGCGCAGTCGATGCCAATGCCATCGCGATGGCAAGGTTCCGCATAGAAGTCCCCTTTCACAGTGTCACTCGGACAGCGAAAACCCACTACCTCTCAGGAGGTTTCAACGCAAGCGCACAAAAAGGTGAAACTGTTGCAACAATGTCGCAGTTCGGTCGTTTCGGCGGCGCTTGAAGCATTGTTCGGCAGGGATCGTTACGGAAGTATCGCCGTTCCCGCTCGCCAGGCGTTTTCCTCGGCACGGCGTGACATTCCGGCATCACCGGGCCGGGGTGCGTCGCTGCTTGCGACATTCTTCACCGCCCCGCATCATATCGCTCCGAAGCGGATCATTCTGCGGGTGGCGCGGACATCACGGCGCGGCGACCACGGCGTCGCCGGCACATGTCGATCGGATCGTCGCCGATATGGGAAGCCGCTGGTGGGCGCTGACGGGCTCGAACCGCCGACCCTCTCGGTGTAAACGAGATGCTCTACCAACTGAGCTAAGCGCCCCTACTCGGGAAACCGCGCTTTTACGGGCTTTTTGGGGCCGGTCAACCAGACGCTTCGGAACAGAGCGGCAACACGTGGAATGCTCCGGGACAACGATCCCCGGAAAAATCCCGGACACTCACCGCGCCTCTTTTTCGCGCTTGCGGCGGGCGCGCTCGATCGCTTCGTCGATCGCTGCGCGCAGAAACTCCGCTTTCGGCATATCGCCCCGAGCCGCGTCGATCCGCTCTTTCGTCCCGCGCTTCACGAGGAACGCTAGCTGTTCGTCGAACTCTTTCGGGCGCGTCATGCGCCGGGATGTAGCCGGAACATTTCCGCTAGTCGAATCTGCAGTTTCCACTAGTGCTTTCCTCTTGCAATCCGCTAGTGGTTATGTCACTTACCCGCTAGTGGATAAGGAGGCAAGTCTCTGATGGCGTATTGGGACACCCCCGGCGCGAGCGACGAATGGTACACGCCGCCGCATGTCTTCGAAGCGCTCGGTTGCCGGTTCGACATGGACGTTGCCGCACCGCGCCTCATCCCGTCATGGATCGGCGACCGCCTGATACCGACCAGCCCAAAAGGCGGGCGCCGCTGGCTCTGGGAAAATAGTCTCGAGCGAGAGTGGCATGGCTTCATCTGGATGAACCCGCCGTTTGGCGGCCGCAATGCGCTGGCCCCGTGGCTCGATAAATTCTTCGCACATGGCGACGGCATCGCGCTGACGCCGGACCGCACGTCCGCGCCGTGGTTTTGGGATGCATGGGCGAAGGCTGATGCTGTCCTGTTCACGCGCAAGCTCCGGTTCCTCCGGCCTGACGGGAGCGAGGGCGCCTCGCCGTCCAATGGAACTGCTCTTTGGGCCGCAGGCGACAAAGCGCAGCGCGCACTCGAAAACGCCGAGCTGAATGGGCTCGGCATTTTGGCTCAACCTATTCGCGCCATGGAGGCCGCATGACCGCCCCCCAGACAGCCGCGGGCCAATCGCCCATCACCTGGGGCCCCGAGATCCCTGTGTCCGGACGGCCGGGGTGGCTGACCCACGACATTCCGGTGTTCTTTCAGGACAAGGATGGCGAATGCGGTAACGGAGGTCGTTTCTTCCCGCCTAACGTCGACTGGCCGTCCTGCCAGTGGATCCGCCTGCCCGCCTCGCATTGGGCGAACACCGTCTTCGCGTACAACGCCGCTCATCCAGACGAGCAGCCTTTTGTGCCTTGGTCGGGCGGAGCGGGTGCGCCGGTCGAGGGCGATGTCGAGGTCATGCTTCGAGATGGCCCTTTATCGGGCAATGACGTGTCACGCTATCGGTGGGGGCATGTAGGCTCCGGCACCGACATAATCGCCTACCGCCCCCGCCTCGCCAAGCCCGAAGCCGCGGGGGAGGAACTGCTGCCTTGCCCGTTCTGTGGACGCAAGCCCTGCCTTGATGGAGAGCGCGGCGTCTGGACCGTTATGTGTGTCAGCACGGAGTGCGGAGAGCATATCACCAAGCACCGTATGAGCCGGGAAGGAGCTGTCTCCGACTGGAACCGGCGTGCCCCACCCCCCTCCACCTCAGTCACGATCGAACGGATGAGCGAGCAGGAAGCGCTGGCCTTATGGAATCCGCCTTTCGTGCATTTAGGAGGTGGCGAGCGGTTCGTGAAACTCCTCCGCCACCTCGACCTCATCGCCGATCCCGAAACCCCGCTCGACCGCTATGCCCGTGAGAAAGGGCTGAGCGAGGCGGATAAGGAATTGGTGCGGCAGGCTATCGAAGCAGGAGTTGGAAAATGAGCGAGTGGCAGGACATTGGCACCGCGCCGAAAATGCGCGAGATACTGCTGTGGGCGGACACAAGCGCTCCCAGCTTTTCCAACTGGCGCATGGCGAGCGGTTACTACAGCGATGCCCACGATGCTTGGATCTGGGGCGGCGAGGTGGTCCGCGAATGGGCGCATCCTCCCACCCACTGGATGCCGCTTCCAGAGCCTCCCACCCCGCCCACAACCACCGACGAGGGAGAGGGACGGTGAGCCGTTGGGAAGAACTGGCCAGCGACAAAGCGCTGGTCTGCCGCCGTGAGATCAACTGCGATCAGGGCGGTGCCGTCGTTCACATGGTTTTGCTGGCAGACGGCTTTCTGATCGACTGCGGCTCATCAGGCTACGGGGAGAAGCGCGCCCAAATCCTGGCTGAGATCATCAACGAGGTGGGCCCTTCGCGGCTTAGCAGAGAAGGGATGCGACCATGAATGGCGGGAATACGGTAACGCCGAAGGACCGACAGGCGGCTGCCGAGTGCGCCGTCTATTTCGAGAAGGATTTTACCTCGGGTGAGATCCTCGGCGGCCGGGCGGACGATAGTCTCCTCGTGGAAATCCTCGCCCGTCACCGCGAGGAAGCGCGCATAGCAGCGCTGCGAGAGGCGGAACAAGCGGCGTTGGATATCGCGGCCAAGCTGGAGGGCGACTATCTCCACAGTCGCTCGGTCGCCGTCGCCAATCAGAAGATTGCCGCGAACCGGGTAGCCGCCGTGATCCACGTCCTTTGGAATAAGGGTGCGCAGAAGCGGCGTGCGGCCTTCCGGGAGGCATTTCCTCACCTGTGTTCAGGAGAGAATCAATGAGCGGGATGGATCTGTTCGCGACATCGAGCGCGATCATCTCACCGTGCAGCACATACCGCTATCGGCTGGAGCGTGACGGCCCCGGCATTGGGGCTGGATCGTCGCCGGGTGCGCGGTGATGGCGGCCGCGGCCGGGCTTGAGACTTTGAATAGGAGGTTGAGTTGAGCGCGAGCCGGAAATTCGGTCACGTCATCGCGACGCCGATCCATCTGTACGGCCATGACGATGCCCGGCTGCTAGAGAAAATACTCGTCAAGGCGATGCAAGACCTCGCTGGCGACCCGCGTGAAAGAAAAGCCTTAGCGTGGTTCAACGAAGTGCAGCGCATCCGTCTGGCGGCTGAAAAGCAGTCATGGATAGGCTGGCGGAACGAAGCTGCCGACACACCCTCCAACAAGGACACCACCCATGAGTGAGACCGAGGCGCTGCGGGCGGCGCTGGAACCGTGCCCCCTGTGCGGACAGCCCGGAACATTAGGGCGAGTGCAAGCCGGGATAGAATGGTGGCAGGTGGAGTGCGAAGCCGAGCGCGGCGACGGTTGCGGGCTGGTGATCCAGCGCTCGACGCCTGAGGCCGCCATCGCCGCATGGAACCGCCGCACCATCCCCGCGCCAGATCAGTCTGCGAAAGCGTGTCGCGACATCGCCACCGCAATCAGGAGACCTGACGATGAGTGAGATCCTGGCGCCGCACCCAAGCGAGGTGATCGCGGAGGAATTGATCGCACGTGGTTGGACAGCGGACCAACTGGCGTGGCGCATGTGCGACGGCTCCGCTCATGATTTCGGCATTTGCCGGCTGTCGCTCGACTTCTACGACGCATGCGGGCCTGATGAGCCGACAATGCGAATTGGCGAGAAATCCGCCGCGAAGTTGGGAAAGGCGTTCGGCGTGTCTCCGCAATTCTTTCTAGGCCTAGAAAGCGCGTGGCTAAAATCGCGGGGCGGTTCATGATCACCCTCGCCGCAGCAGTCATCGCCTCGGGTCAGAGATTTACGGGAGAATGGGAATGAGCGAAGATTGCAAGAAAGCGGCAAGCACTGGAGGCGGCGCGAATGGCTAACTGGCGGACAGCGAACAAGCGGAAGGCGCGCAACATGCTCCGCGCCGGGCCGGTCGTGAGGTGGGCGGTCTGGTCGCATCGATACGAGGTGCGCGGCGATCCTGTAACCGTGCGGCGCGAGGAAGACGACGAGATCTATGGAAAGCGTATGCGCGAACTCCACGGCTTCGTAACGAACCATTATGGCCAGTCAATGATGGTGCCGATCGTCGAAGCGTGGCGCTAATGCGCCTCCCGCCCTTCTTCATCATCCGCCGCTACGCCCACGCCGCGCTGGCTCTCGTCGCCAGCCTGGCATGTGTCGCGTTCTGGATCGTGGATGCGGTGAAAGGAGGATAGCATGGACGAAGCTGAATTGCTCGCCGGCTGCACGATCGAGATTTGGCCGCCGCGCCAGACCGGCGGGCAGGTCGTCGGCCCCGGTCCGCAAGGCGTGAAGATCACCCACCCGAGCGGCCTGACAGCCATCTGTGAATATGGCAGAAGCCAGCACGTCAATAAGATGATCGCCACTGACATGCTGCTAGCCGCTGTGACACACCCGCGTTTCCGATGAGCGACACCCCCTCCCTGATCACCGCCCTCCAGTCCGGAGACACCAGCCCCGAGACCATAGCCAGAGTGATCGAACGATTGCGCGAGCTGGAGAAGCGGTGCGACGTGATGAAACAGCTCGCGGAGGTGTTGGTCAGGGTGGCGGGGTAGCTGCGGGCCACTACGTGCTGCTTCGTCCGGCGCCCTTCTGAAAGGTTCACTTCGGCCGGATACCCCTTACCGAGATCAGTTTCGGCAGCTACCCCATTCCGTCCTTCCGGTCATCGACCTTCGCCATGGGCGGAGGACTACCGGTCGGAGTATGCTGCGGCGAGTATGGGATTTGAACCCATGCCTGACCCGGCTCTCACCAGCGCTCTATCCAACTGAGCTAAGCCCGCCGCAGCCCCGCCCTTATGCCACATCGGCGGGAATCGGTCTAGGGCGCGAACGCCATCACATACTTGCCGATCAGCTTCCGGTGTCGCCCAACCCACTTCATCGCCTTGCTGCGTCGCTTTTTCAGTTCCAGCTCGATCTTGCCGGCATCCCAGCCCTTGAATTGAGGATAGGAACTCATCGCCGCGGCTTCGCGGGCCTCGTAGGCATTGATGTCCGCGACGCCATAGAACGTTGTCGCCACAGCCACCTCGACAGCGTGGCCCATCAATTCCAAATGCCGTGCGATCGGGCCAATTCGGGTCAGCAGCACCGGCACGAAGCCGAGCAAAAACAGCGGGATCTTGAAACCCCACTCCCATCGTTCCTGGGCGAGAATAGCGCCGGGGTATGGAGCCCCGCGACGGATCTTGATGCGAACCGGATTGTTCGCCGCATTGGGTCGGCGCATGTCGACGATGTAGGTCGGGGGAAGCCAGTGGATCATTACCTCTCTCCGTTCACGTCCACCGCCGCCTGCCGCCGGGCCCATTCCTGCAAGGCCTGAAGCTGCAGCGCCTGCTCCGTCGCGGTCAGGGCATCGGCGGCAGGAAGTCCAGCTTGCGGGGCGGCTGCATCAGATCCGCCGGCGGTAGGGGGTACGCCGGGCACTGACGGGCTTGCGCGACCGCCGGGATCGGGGCGGGACGCGGACTGCAACCGCTCGTAACGAGCACGCACAGCGGCAAGCTGAGACTGATAATCCGTCGATACGGCATCGGTGATTTCCTTCTGTTGCGTCTCCACCCGGCGCGCGTTGGCCTGGTCGGATGCTTCGGCTTCGGCGGCGGCTCGGCGATAGTTGACGACGGTCTGCGTGTGCGCCGCCTTCTCCGCGTCCCGTTCCGCCTTGACGCCCGCCAGCGTACCCCGCGTGACCAACAGCGCCACGAACAGGGCGAGCATGGGGATGGCCCACCAGAAGCGCTTGAACACGCTCCAGCCGGTCTGCGCGGCCGATGATGCGAGGATGGCTGGAATCATCCCTTCGTCTCCACATTCACATCGCCCGTCTGCGTGGTGGCGACAGGCGGGGCATGCAGCGCGGAATCGGCCGCTCGCCGCTCGCTCGGGCTGGAGTTGAACTCGTACCCGATCACCGTCCCGCCCCAGCCGAGGATGATGCCCAGCGCCAGCAGCAACGGCTCACGATTGCCGGACGGGACCTCGATAAAATAGAGCCCGCCGAGGCCAGCCAGCCCGCCGATGATGGCGAGGATGCCGATCGTGTAGCGGAAGGTGGTGCGCTCGGCGGTCATTTCCCGAACCCCGCCCAATCGCTCCACCATTTCGTTCCCGGCAAAAATGACGAAGTGCGATTGATCCAGCCCTTGAGGAAACGCGGCTGATTGATCGCGCGATAGAAGGCGTTGCGGACATCGCCCCACTGCCGCGCGCCATGTTCCTCGCCGACCTTGCCGAGCCATGCCGCATAGGCTGCCGCGGTCGCCGGGCCGAGCTTGCCGTCATCCGCCACGCCGACCATGCGCTGCAGCAGCTTGACCGCCTGCCCCGGCCCCGTCCCCCAGCCCATATCCACCACGGAGAGCGTCACGCGGTTCATGGGCAGCTTGTCGAAGCCGGGCGCCTTGAAATAGTTCGCCACGCCGATCGCGACCGCCTCGTCGCGCGTCAGGTTGGCGATGTCGGCCTTGGTGAGCGACGATGCCGGCACGTCGCGATAGACAGCCACCGCGCCGGGGGTGACGCCAAACTTGGAGCCGACCAGCGTGCCGGAGTTGCGTTTGCCGCCGGTCCAGTTGCCATTGTCGGCAGGGTCCATCGACAGCCCGCCCTCGTGCGCGTCGATAAAGCCGCCGATGAAGTCTGCGATGGTGCGGCTGGGCGTGGTCGCCTCCCACCCCAGCGCCTTGTAGATCGCCGCCAGCGTCGCCGGGCCGACCTTGCCGTCCGGGTCCACGCCGAGACGGGTCTGCAGATCCTTGATGCTCGTCATACGTCCTCCGGTAGCGGCCAAAGCGGCGCTGGTTGTTCGCGAGGGTCTTCGGGTTCGGGTTCGTCAGGCGTCATCGGGGGTGCCTCCAAGCTCGATAATTCCCATGTCCTTCGAGGACTGGCGGACCTGTGCCATCTGGCGTAGCTGGCCGGTGTAGGATCGGTCCTCCAGTTCGAAGACGCGCTTCTCCAAGCGAGAAATGCGGCCCTCATAGGCCTTGCGTTCCTCCCGCCGATCGTCGTTGATCGATGAAATGCGCTCGTCGCAGTCCTTCCGCTCACGGGCGATTTCCGCGCGAAACTCGTCGAGGCGGCCATCGGATACCTTGAGGATGGTGCGGACGCAGAACGCGTAGCCCGCCGCGCAGCCGGTGCCGAAAGCGCCTGCGACGACGCCCCCGTACGGCCCGAGAAGAAGGGACCAATCAAAGCTCATCGCTCCGCTTAGCCCCCATGAGAACGAGCCTCAGGAGCCGGGCCAACGTCACCAATGCGACGGCCCCAACGAGCAACGCCAGCTCGCGCATGTTTCACCCCCCAGAACCCCACGAGCAGCAGTTGGACCAGAAAGAAGATGTTCGTCAGGACGACGTAGAGCCACTGCCTCTCATCCGAGCTCGCCCCTACGAAGCTCAAGGATACGGCACAGCAGACGTTCAGGATCGACAGAATGATAATCGGCGCCGCCCGTGCGCCGCCCCTGCCCCGCAACGTGATCCACGCGGAGGCTGTCGTCATGCCGACGATGACCTCCGCGAAGATGTCGAGAATGACCCGCGTTTGGAACGGCCACAGCATCGCAGCGGCGTTCGCTTCCACGTAGCCGGCGAGCAATGCGAACGCGACGGGGCGTAGCGCGTCAAAGCGCCACGTCCGCCACAGCACAATCGCCACGCAGGCTCCGAAGAACGCGGCAATCATGTCAGGTCTCCCGCTTCTTCTTTCGGGTGCCCGGCTTCTGCGGGCGCGGGCTGGGCGTGGGCGTCGGAGTGGGCGTCGGGGTCGGGGTGGGTGTTCCGGGCATGTCAGTCTCCTTCCTGTGCGGCCCAGGCGGCCTTCAGCGCGCCGACCGTGATGTTGAAGATGACGCGATCGCCGAACGGCTCTGTCTCGACGCCGTCCGGCAACCATGCATCGGCCGGCCGCGAGACGCAGACATCCGTTGCATCCGGCAAGGCGAACAGCAGCTCCTCGGTTTGCTTGAACGTCGGCGCGACCGGATCGCTCACCGGGAAGTCGTCGCCCGGCTCGGCATCGGGGATGAGGTTGTCGGGATCTTGTTCGGTAGGCATGTCGGCGATCTCCTCAGGCCTGGCGGTAATCGTTGCCGTCCGGGCTGTAATAGGGCTGCATTTCCACGCTCGGTTCGCCCGCCTTCAGCGCGACGATCATACTGGCGCGGTTGACCAGATCGGCGTTGATCGTCGCGTTGTTGGCGAGGTTGTAAGGGTTGTCGCCGATCGCGGCGCGGGCGAACGCCGCGCCGGCGAAGGGCGTCCCCGCGAAATCCCACTCGATCCCCTGCTGCAGAACGCCGCCGCCGATATCGACCGGGCTCGCGTCGATCGTGAACGCCGTAGGCGCGATCGGCGAGGCGAAGGTGGATGCGGTGGCGAACTGCATGGCGCCCGCGAAATCACCCCCATAGCCGCTGTTGTTGAGCGCCAGGCTGTCGCCGCGGCCGAGGTTGAACACGCCGCGCAGGCGGCTGCTGCTGACCTTGCTGAACGCTGCGAACCACGGCCCATTGCCGTCGAACTGCTGATAGCCGCGCGCCTGCCTGTAACAGTGGCCGTTGCGCCGGCTGATCTCGGCATAGCCCAGGGCGGGCTTGTGCAGCGTGTCCAGCTTCTGGACGCCGTTGGAATAGGCGCCGAGCCCCACGCAGATGTCGGTGCGCCGCCGCGCGATATCCCATTGCAGCCGCCGAATGCGGTTATAGTTGCCGACGCCGGCCGCCCAGGCCGACGAGCACGGGACCATCAGCACGCGGAGGTCCGGAAACTCGGCGATCAGCGCCGTGTAGATCGCGAGGAACACCGTCTCGTAATCGGCGTCGGAGGTGCCGATATCCGACTGGCCGTCGATGTGGCGCAGGATGCCCGCGCCACCGGCATGCTCGATCGCGTCGCGCAGCGCGATATAGCCGGGTGTCCCCACCGTCCGCTCGATGATCGCCGTTGACGAAACGCCGCCCGAGCAGGTCGCCACGCTGGTACCCGTGAGCGCCTGCACCACCCCGGCGAACGCCGCAACGGTGGTGTCCGCGGTGATTGGCAGTTGCCGACGATAAAACGCCTCCGGCTGCATCGTCGATGGCTCGCCGTCGATCCAGAAGCTACGCGCCGGCGCCGGATACAGGCCGGCTGTTACCAGCACCTGACGGCCCTCTTGCACCCCAAGCGACTGCCCATTCACCGGGCTCACTTCGCCCGGATACTGGATCGGCCCCCACGCATCCGCGGTAGCCTCGGCATCATTCTCGTCGATCAGCCCACGGCGGCGGACGAAAAGGCGGACGCCCGTATCCTTCACCGCCAGCGAGGCGGCGTTGGAGATCGTGAACCAGCCAGACCACCAGCCATTCTCCGCGACCAGGTCGTTCACCAGCACATTGCTATGGCCGGACACCGCGACGCCGGCTGCATGGTCGAGCAACAGGTATCGGAGCGCCCTGGGCGCATCCCCCGTGTATTGCCCGCGCAGCCGCCACGTCGTCGATCCGTCCACGTTCCGGTGCACCACGCGATTCGGCGCGAATAGCGTGATGAGCGCCTGCGTCGCCGGCTTGGCGATCTGGATCCAGCGCAGCGCCTGCGCGCCGGCATTGCCGGTGATCCCGTGGTTCATCGTGAAGGGCACCCCCAGCCCGCTCACTACCACCGGCGGGCCCGCCTGCCGTCCGTTGAGGCAGACCGTCAGCGTGATCGTGCCCGGTGCCGGTTCCTCGAACCGGTGCGAGACGACGTCAAAGGCTTCGACACGCAGGTTGCCGAGCTGCTGCACACTGCTTGGCGAGCTGCTGTCGTCGATCCGAGAGATCGTGTAATTGCCGGTGTTCAGACCACCGACCACTGTCCAGGTCCCGCCGGCGCGAAACCGGTCGAGCAGCGGCGAAACCGTGACATGGTCGACCAGATAGGTGATCGGCGCGACGCCGATGATGCGGTCCACCCACACCGTCACGCTGTCCGTCGTCTTCAGTCCCCAGGCGCTGGTGCCTGTCGTGCCGCCGATGAAGCCGTCGCCCACCGAGAGGCTGTCGACCTGCGCCGCGAACCCGCTCTGCGTCAGAACGATATATCCCGGCCGGTTCTTGAGCAGGCCGGCGCCGCCGGCGAAGCTGTCATGGAACGGCGCCTCGGGCGGTACCGCCGGCAGGCCGAGCGCATCCTCGATCGCCGCGAGGCGCGGCGAGGTGTAGAGCGGGATGCTCGCCGCGGCTTCCTCGGCGTCTTCGACCGCCGCATCGATCGCAGCGAGGCCCGTCGCCAGCGCATCGGTAATTTCGCCCAGCTTGGCGCCCGCTTCCTCCGCTGCGCCCTCTGCCGCCTCCACCGCCGCGTTGATCGCCGCCGTATCCTCGGCGCTCAGCCCCGGCCCCCGCAGGCCGCGCACCTGCACTTTGCGAATGTCGGCCATTAGACGGTAACCCCCGGCTGCAGAAGGAAATCACCGAAGCCGAGCTTCTCTTCGACCGTGTCGGCATAGGTGATGATGATGTCGTGCGAGAACAGGTCGGCATCGCCCGGATCGGGCTGGTTGAGCCCGGTCGGCATGCCCTCCAACGCAGATTGCGGCGCCGATGGCATGACGCGCAGGATGCGTTGGAGCGGATCTTCCTCGGTCGGGTCGGCCAGATCCTCGAAGGTCACCGTCGGCGTCAGCAGCGCGGCGCCGGGCGCGCCGGGATAGAGGCGCACCTCCATGTCGATCGAGGTGATCGGCGGCAGCGGCGCGCCGCTGTAGATGAAATCGATGGTATCACCCCACGGGTCGACGTTCCTCGACGCCGCCAGATCGACGCGCTCGGTCATAGAATCTCCGTTCGTGAAGCGCCGCGCCCGGCGGCGCGGAGGATGTCAGGTGACGGTGGCCGTCACGGGCCCGGCGATGGCGCCGGGCACATCGTCATCGGAGAAGGGCTGCACCCACCACGAGCGCACACCCGCCGCCACGACATGATTGAAGGCCCCGTCGGCACCGAGACCGCCGCGGAGTTCGCCGGAGACGGCGACGGCGTCCTCGAAATCGGTCGTCGTGGCGGAATAGACGACCACATAGTCGAAATTGCTGGTGGTCGGGTTGCGCCACGCGATGTCCGCCTCGCCGACGCCCGGCGTGACGCTCAGGAAGGTCACCGGGCCCGGCGGCACATCCTCCGACGCATAACTCACCGGCCCCAGCACGAGCCGGTCACCGCGCTCGCCGTCGACCACATAGGAGACCGCGGCATAATAGTCGGTATCGACCGCCACGCCGGCGAGCTCCGCGCGCGTCGCGGTCTGCCCGCCCGTGGAAATTAGTGTCCAGTCGTCATCGACGTCGGGATCGGGCGCCGAACCGCTGGCAAACTCGAATATGATCGACGAGGCATAATCGTCATCGGCGGCGCCGGTGATCACCAGTGTGTTGCCGACGAGCGCGACCGACCAGGCGCCGGCGCCGGGCGCCCCGATGCCGCCCGGCACATCGGGATTCACGGCCACGCTCTTGTCGTCCAGCTCGTCGAGCGCAGCGTTCCAGTCCGCGAAGTCCGCGGAGACCTGCCGGAGCGACAGGGTGTTCCTCCATTCGCGGCCGAGCTGATCGCTCTCCACCCGCATCAGCATGGTGCCGCCGTAGCGGGCGGAGTTCCACAGCAGCCAGTCGCCATGTTCTACGCCCGCGAAGCGCGGCGGCAGCACGATCGACCGGCGCTTCCACAGCCTGCCCAACCGGCGCGCCATCTCGGCGACCCGCTGCGCCTGCGTGCCCGACGTCACCAGATCCAGCGCGGGCGTCGCCTCGCGCGGCCCCTTGTCGGCGATCACGTCAGCGGTGGAGCGGCGCACCGGCGCCCCGTGCAGCTTGTATTTCTGCGAAGGCTCGATGTAGCGGGCCGCCACGGTGTTGACCCAGTCATTGTCCGTGCGGGTCGGCACGTCGCGCCGCGTCACCTGCGTGCCGACGACGAGATCGTCATCGGTGATCGACCATACCGGCGACTTGGCGTGGCCGGGCTCAACCTCCACGCTGCCCTCGCGCTCGATCAGCACACCGCCGCACGCCGACGCGAACATCAGCTCGACGTCGACGAACTCCTGATCCGCGGACCACTGGCCGTTGGCACGATAGCGCGGCTCGGTTCCGCCAGCTTTCAGGGCGACAGGCTCATCGCAGATGTTCGCATAGAAGGCGACATGCTCGGGCGGCGCCTCCACCGCCGTGAGCCCGCGGCCGAGCAGCAGCATGTCGGGTTCGTCCACCCGGTCGCCGGCATAGATGCCGCGGGCCCAGGTGTAGCGACAGTCGATCAGGTTGTCGGACCATTCCCGCGTCTCCGGATCATCCCAGCGGTGCGCGCCGCTGCCGCCCGCCACCGTCGAATCGTCGCGCGCCGAATAGACCTGCAGGCCCTTCACCACCCACAGGAACTGCGGGCGGCCCGACGTCCACACCGGATCCTTGGCGTCGGACTTGTCGGCCTTGTAGCCGACCACGACATAGGAAACGCCGCGCCCGCGGTCGTTCGCGGTCCATGTCGGCTGTCCCGCCAGCGCGTGCCCGGCCGGGAATACCGGCGCGGTCGTCAGCACGTAGGAAGGAACCGCCTGGTCCCATGTGCCCGGTCGCCAAAAGACCTGCAGTTGCTCCTTATAGCCAGCGACCATACCATCGCCGGCGAAGGCGACATACTGATCGTTGACGTAAAATCCCTCGAGCGCCTCGCACCGATGGTCAGCAAGCGCGATAATGAGCACCGTCCAGTCAGTGCCGTACTTTCCGCCATGATTGTAAGCGTCGACCAGCGATCCCGCTACGGCGGCCTTGCCGAAAATCCCTGATCTCGCAACCTCACCAATTTGTGCCGTGGTAGGTTGTGCGCGTGGCGCCTTTTGGCCCGGCGACAAAGCAATCGCCGCTACGCTGGTCCAGAACAGGTTGCCACCCGCAAGCGCAAGTTGCGGGTTGCCAATGATAACGCCGATGCCGGCGATCGCAGCGCCGGCGATGGCGCGAACCACCTTTCCCATCAGCAAATGCTCCAGGCGAGAACCATCGCCGATCTCGGCAGGCGGACGATGCCACTCTCGCCCGGGCCTGCAAGCGTCTCGCCCTCCACCAGCACCAGGCTGATCTCGCCATCGACACGGATTGCCGCCACGTCACCGCGCAAAGCGCGCGCGGAGGCGACTGGCGTCAGCACGCTGTTGACGACCCCGTCGAGACCGCCATGGCTGCGGATCACACGCAGCGCCCCGCGTGCCGTCGCCCAGCTGATGCCCGGCAGCACGTCGCGACCAGTCTGCGCCTCAATGCCGAGCAGCACGAAGCTTCCGCAGTCGTTCCGCCGGCGCCCCCAATCGAAGGGCATCGCCTCACGTTCTGCCAGATAATGGCGAAGTGCCACCAGGTCGCGCATTCCTGCCCCCTTAGAAAGACGATCTGACGGCGGAACTGATTTTGCCTCCGAAGTAGATTTGCTTCTCTCCGGCATAAGCAGTGTGCTTGAAGAACCCATCGTTGGGATCGATCAGCCGCTGGTCGGCATCGCTGCGCATCCGGCCATTGTTGCGGCCGAGCCCGCGGGCCGCGCTCTCCACCTGCACCGTGATGGTCGATGTGCCGCCGATCGTCTCTTCCACGACGATCTCGTCGACGCGGCCGCGCTTGTAGGGCCGCACGTCGAGCAGGTTGCGGCCCGATCCGTCGAAGATCATGCGGTAGATCACGACGCCCACGCCCATGACATCTTCGGCGTCCATCAGCGCGGCCACCTCCGGATCTACACCGGAGAGCGTCAGCGTGACATTTTGTTCCGACCCGCCGATCGCGCCGCCCGTCACCTCGGCGAGGGCGCGGTCGCCGAGACCATGGAAGACGTCGTCGCCCATCTCGAACACGCCATAGCCGCCGAACACATGGGTCGGCTCGGCGCTGAAGAACGACACCGCCGCGGTCACGATCGCCTCGCCGCGCGCCATCGCCGCGACGGCGGAAACGCCGATCGTCTTCATGCGATGATGTCCTGCACGGCGGCGATGCGGCTGCCGGCGCCGACGAAGGCGAGCCCCTGATCCATCAGTTCGGTATCGTCGGTCAGGATCCGCATCAGGCACGACGGCCGATAGAGCTGCACGGTTGCCGTCGGCGGCACGACCGCATGAACCGCGGGCTCCACCGCGATCGTCACGGTACCGCCGACGCTGACCACGCCACGCTCGAGGCTGCGCACCAGCGCGCGGCGATTGTCGCCCCACTCGAAGCCGACATAGTCCCGCGGCGAGAACACCTGACCCCGCAGCAGTCCGCCGAGCGTCAGGTTGCAGGTGCCCTCGCTGTCGATCGACTGCGACCATGTCGCGGTCGTCTTCGTGTAGGGCCGCCCGTTGGCATGGAAGCGCGGTTCGGGCCGCGTCTGGTCATAGCCGAAGAACCGCTTTTGCGATCCGCGCAGGCTGTCCAGCCAGGCGGTCAGCTCGTCGTCGTCGCGGAACGCCATGTTGTTGAACGACAGCCGCATCATCCACAGCGGCCAACCCGCCGTCACCCCGCCGATGACGCCGGTGCGCTCGGGCGAGAGATAGTCCACGCGCTCGAGCGTCAGGCGACCGGCCATCCCGGTAAGTTCGGGCATCGGCCGGGGATAGGTGATCGCCATTACCAGAAGCGCCTTTCCTTGCCCTTGCTGGCGACCTGGATCACCATGCCCGGCAGGTTCTGCTCGAACTGGTCGAGCCGGGCGCTCATCGCGGTCACTGCCTCGGGGCTGGCGCCCCGGAAGTCGGCGTTGATCATGACCTGCGGCTGACGGCCCATGTCATTCGCCGGCGTCACGCTCAACATCTCGCCGCGGCTAACCCGCGCGATCGGCTTGCCGTTTATCGAGAGCGTGTTCTGGTCGATGCCAGGCAGACCCTTGATCCAGCCGCCACCGCCGCTCGCCCAGCCGGAAAGAGACCAGTTTCCCGCGGTGGCGGCGCTCGACTGCGCGATCGTCGTTGCGCTGGACGAAGCCCCGCCGCCAAAGACGGCGCCGAGCGCGCTTCCGACCCCGCTCAGGAAGCCGCCGAAGCCGCTGCCGTTGGAAGCGGCGAGGATGGCCTGCTGCGCCACGATCCGCAGCAGCATGCTGATCGTCTCGCCGAGCGCCCCATTCACACCGAGCACCTTCTGCGCGATGCCGGCAAAGCTGTCCTCGATCGCCTTCAGCCGGTTGACCGCCATTTCCTCGAGCTGTTCGTTGATCTCCCCGATCGTGCTCGGAATGTTGTCGAGATAGCTTTCGAGCGGGCCAGCCGTGTCCCGCCTGGTGCGCTCGCGCTGGTTGCGTTGGATCTCGTCGAGCTTGTCGAGACCGGCCTGCGCCTCGCTTCTTTCGCCATCATCGGTGGCATGCTTCTTGATAAATTCCAGCTGGTCGCGCTCAGCCTTCTGCTGCGCCTCCAGCATGCGCATCTCGATCTCGCGGCGCTCAGCCGCGGTTCGTGCCAGATCGAGCCGCGAGCGCAGCAGGTCCGTCTCCGCATCCACCATCGCCCGTTTGATGCGCAGCGCCTGTTCGTCGAGCTCGCGATCCCATTCGCGCGCGTGCAGCTGCGCCTGCAGCTCCCGGAGCATCGCATTGCGCAGCTTCAGTTCCTCGCCCGCCTTCGGCGTCAGTTCCTTGCGCTTGACCTTCTCGTCTATCTCGGCGTCGTACGCCTCCAGATCGTTGACGGCACGCTTCTGCGCGATGAGCAGGCGATCTTCGAGATTGGTCGCCAGCTCCTGCTGCATATCGAGGATGCGATCCTCGATGCGGCTCAACTCGTCGTCATAGTTGCGCCGGCGATCCTCATCGGTCGGCCCGCTGCGGCCCTTCTTCTTTTTCTTCTCGTCGGACGCCAGCGCCGGAACCCGCTTTTGCTCCGCCGCCGGCGACTTCGTCTGATCGGCGATATACTTTCCGACCGACGATCCGGCGCTACCGAGCCCCAGGCTCATCTTGAACCGGTTCCAAAGCTCGATCACGCGATCTACGAACTCGCCTACCGCTGTCGCGATCGGCCCGAAGGCCTCGACCAGCCACTTTTTCGTTTCGACATAGGCCGCTTGCGCGCTCTCCCCGATCACCGGAAAGCGGTTGCGGAACGCCGAAACGATGCTTTCGATGATCGCTGACGTACCCGATCCCAGCTTGCCGAACTCATCGACCAGCCACTTCTTCGCGCTCTCATAGACGCTGCGGAACTCGGCCGCCGCCGCGTCGGAAAACACGCCCAGCGTATCGATCCATCCACCGGCCACGCTGTCCACGACATCGCCGGCGCCTGTCCACGCCCGCTGCCAGTCGCCCGTCAGCAGCCCCGACACGACGTCCACCAGCCCGCCGATCGCATCGACCACATAGCCGATCGTGATCAGCACGATCTCCAGCGCTTTGATGAGCTGGCCACCCACCTCGCTCACGATCAGCGCCGTCACCGTGCCGATCACGTCCAGCAGCACCCCCAGGGCGCTGATCAGCCAGTTGAGCGCGGTGCCGACCGGACCGTTCTGCAGCTTCTCGAACACCGCGCCGAGCGAGGCGACGATCGCCTGCACCCGCGGACCCAGCGTTTCCTGCATCGTCTCCCACAACTGCTGCAGCACGGGGATCACATAGTCGCGAAACACGAGGAACGCTGAAACCGCCAATGCGATCGGCCCACCCAGTCGTCCGATCAGCACGGCGGCGCCCCGGAACACGGCTTGGACGCTCAGCAGCCGAAGCGCCAGGCCGCCGAGCGTCGTCGCCAGCGTCTGGATCGGCGCGATCAGGTAGGAAACAACCGTCCCCAGCAGGCCGAAGCTGCGCATGATCCAGCGCGCCGTGAAGAACAGCACCAGCCCCTTCACCACCACGATCAGCGGCCCCAGCGCCGCCGCGAACGCCACCACCGCCGCCACCGCCCTGTGCACGCCATCCGGCAGGTTGGTGAACCACGTCACCAGCCGCGTCATCAGCCCCACCAGCTTCTCGGCGATCGGCAGCAGGATCTTGCCGATCTTGACCCCCAGCTCGGCGAACTGGCTTTGCAGCGCGCGGACCTGGTTGGCGTAGCTGCCGGATGTCCGCGTCGCATCGCCCTGCGCCGTCACCGTGTCGCGCAGGATGATGTTCGCGCGCGCCAAGATCTTCGCCTGTTCGGAAACTTCCTTGGTCGTTTTCGCCGCGCCCATCCGCACGGCTTCCTCGGCCACCGCCGCCTCGGTCAGGAACACGCCGAAATCGCGGATCGGCTCGCTCTCGCCCTGCAGCGCCGAGCGCAGCTTCGTCAGCGCGACATCGCCCGACACGTTGTAGAAGCTGGAAAGATCCTGTGCCAGCAGCGCGAACTGCTTGGAAAGCCCCGCCGCTGCCTCTTCCGTCGGCGCCGCCACCCGGAACATCTGCTGAAAGGCGAGCGCCCCCGCCTGCATTTCCTCGGTGGCCCGGCCGATCGCGTCGCCGGTGCGAACGGCCCACGCTTCGACATCGCCCGCCATCTTGCCGAACGTATATTCGAAAGCGCTCTGCATCTCCGCCGCGTTGGACGCCGCGTTAACGGCCGCGCGCGCGGTCAGCGTCGCCGGCAGCGTGATCGCCACCGTCATACGGGTGCTTATCCGGTTGATCGAATCATTGAGCCGGGCGAACTGCGCTTCGACGCGGCCGGCGAAAGCGGCGATCGAACGCTGCGCCTGCACGAGGCCGCCGAGGAAACTGGAGCTGTCCAGACTTAGGCTGATGCGCAGCCCGCCGATCTCGGTTGTTGCCACCGGCTCTGTTCCTTCGATCTGGATGGTACGGGGCCACGCGTTGAACAAGCCGATCGCGGAGCGTAGAACCGCTCAGGCTCAGGCAGGGAGGTGGCGGATGTTGGGTGGTGCAGCGACGGCGGTGATGATGACGTTCAATCTGGTCTGCACCGGGACCGTCACCACGACCTCGTACAATGATCGAAAGAGCGCACCGTATAACTATGTCTATCGCATAGACCTGTCGAAGTCGCGCTGGTGCGATGGGGAATGCAAATCCATTAACGAGGTTGCATCGGTGCAGCCGGCCAGCATTACACTGAAGGACAAGAAGGAGGATGGCCCGTTCTCGAAATCATCGACACGCAATGTGATTAACCGAGAAACGGGCGAGCACTCGATTTTGCATGTCAGAAGATTGAGCGCCACTCCATTTTCAATGGAGTGGCAGGGCACCTGCACCCCCTCCCCCTTCACCGGCTTTCCCGACTTCAAGACGAAGTTTTAGCCGCCCGCTTCAACAGCGCCCCCCATGCGCGCAGGTTGGCATTCAACTCAACCTCGCTTTGCGGCTTGGCGACCGGCTTTGCCTTCAACCCCATCATGCGCTCGAGCTTCGGATATTTTTTCGGGGCGTTGGTCCCGATGCCGGTGAGCAAGCCTGCGTGCCAGACGATCCAGCCAGCGATCTCATAGAGACGCTCGGCTGCTGCGCGCCGCCCCTTCATCACCGCGACGAAGGTTCTCGGCGTCTGCAGCCAAAAGGTTTCAGGATCGAAGCCCTCAGCCGTCCATTGCGAAATCAGCGCTTCCCAGCTCCACGCCGCGTCTCCGCCCGCGGCGCGCCGTTGCGAGGGTCCGGCGCGGGCATCGCCGCTTCGAACAACTTACCCAGCACCTCCCCGATCTCCTCATGATCGACGATCGATAGGATCTCGCCCGCCTGCCGCTCGGTCGTGCCGGGATGATGGTGCTGCAGGCACGCGCAAACGAGCGCGCGGAGGACGGTCGCGGACGGGTTCTTAGACAGCGCCGGCCCGAGCTGCTGGATGTCCAGCCCGGTGCTGGTCTCGATATCGCAGAACGTGTTGAAGTCGAGCCGGAGGGTGAGTTCCCGGTCGTCGACCTTGATCGTCGCCTCACCGCGCATCTTGTTCGCCATTACGCGGTCGCCTCCTGCGTGATCGCGCCGCTCACCTTGCCGGTGACCGTAGCGGTGCGTACGCCGTCGATCGGCGCATCGTCGGGTTCGTAGGACGTGAGGATGATCACCCCCTCGTTGTTCTCGGTCGCGCCGGCCGCGCCGATCGTCACGATGTTGAACGGCCGCTTCTCGCGCGAGGCGAGATGCTCGAGGATCAGATCATCGGTTGCCGATCCGGGCTCATAATGGATCGTCGCCGAAAGCTCGCCGGGATCCGCGAGGCCTGCGATGAACTCGCGCACCGCATCCGGGCTGTCATGCGTGGTTGTGTCGACCGTCTCCACCGTAAGGTTGGGGCGGTTGACGTTGGTCAGCCCGAGCACCTTCTGCAGCGCCGCCGCAGCATTGGTCAGGTAGAGCGCGGTGCCATACCCAAGAACGCCTGTCATATCTCAATCCTTCAAGCTGGAAGTTTCCACCACACGAAAAAGTCCTGGCTGACCCGGAAGATCGTGGTCCTGTCCGGCATCTCCGATACCGGCATGTCGCGTTCGGAATCGAGGAACGCCGCTTTGAACTCGACGCCGCCGACCGTGGTGGCCGGCTCGATCGCGGCCAGCAGCGCCCGCGACACCAGGCGGGCCGATCCATATGAGCCGCCCCACGAGTCGCATTGCACGCGCGGCCCGTAGAATCCGGCCGGGCCGTCGTGGGTGTAGGTTCGACCCGGCGAGATGAGTTGCAGCGTGAGCGCGGGCAACGCCGAACTCTGCGGGCGTTCGACCCACCAGATGCGGTCGCCCACCAGCGCGGAAAGTCCTGGGTTGGCAAGCAGTCGATCGCGAAGCGCCTCTTCCATCGATCAACCTCTTGCCGCCTTGGCGATTGCCGCCGCCAGGTCATTGCGTATGCGGGATTGGACCTGTCCTCTGGTCGAATCGAAGGCCGGGCGCATGAACGGCTGCGCCGCCATCTTGACCGTCCCCCACTCGACCATGTGGCCATAGAAGCCGTCCGGCTTGCTGCCGCGCTGCGGCCCGATGTAGATCGTCACCGGGCCGCCGATGCCGAGCGTCAATCCTTGGCCGTCATAGGCCCTGACCTTGTCGCTGACGGTGATGCTGCCGCGCAGATCTCCGCTATCGACCGGCACAAGCTCACGTGCGCGATCGGCGATGATCTCACCCGCCTCCATCAGCACTTGACGCTGGATCTTGTTGCTCGTCGCCTCGGTAAACCGATCCAGCTTCCGCACGAGGCTTTGGGCCCCGTCGACCCGGGCAGACATGCGCATCAGCGTTTCTCGACCTCGATCTCGACCGAGCAACCGATCGCGAGCGCGGCCAACTTTATGATCTGGGCGCCGATCCAAATACGTGCCGCCGCGCGCTTTTGTCCGGAAATCCGAACGCTAAGGGTCAAGCTTCTTACGAAGTTGCCCATTCCAAGTTCGATGAGCTTGGCCATCAGGCTTCGCCGATGATCACGATGTCATAGGAAACCGGCGTGCCGGCAGCGCTGTTCGCGATCAGCAGAAGATCGCCCGTCGATGGCGTGACCGTCCAGCCGGCGGCCGAAGGGTTGACCAGCATCACGCAGCCGCCCGGCTTGATTGCAAGCTTGTCGCTCGCATCCGCGAACGGACCGACGAAAGCGTTACTGGCTGCGCCGCCGATAACGACGTCGTTGGTGTTGCCTGCGGCTGCCTTCACGTAGATCGCCTTGATTGCGGTGAAGGTCAGCACCACACCGAACACGTTGGCTAGCGATCCGGCGAGGTCGATCGACTCGGATGCGGATGCGGCCAGCGTGCGCGTGTCGCTGAACACGTTGTTCGCTTGGTTGGCGCCGACCCCATCGGTGAGCGGATAGCGCGCCCGCGTTTCGATATCGTAGGCGGCAGACCCGATATCCGGGGCGGCAGTCAGCTTCGCCCGGATGCTGGCTTCAATCGTGGCATTCAATCCCATGATGATCTCCTATTGAACCCCGCGAACCGCTTCGATTTCGCGTTCCGCATTGAAATCCCGGCTGGGGATATTCGAGACGATGTCCCACGATGCGCCGTCGAAAATGATCCGATCGGTGACGGATATGTCGCGCGTGCGCGGGTTGTGCAGCACGATGAATGTCGCGGCAGCGGCTGCGCGCTCCTGCGCCGCCTCACGCCGCTCGGCCCCTTTGGCAAAGATCACATGCGCCCACGCGTCGCACAGCTTCACCCACGTCCTCACCTCGCCGCCGAAGGCATCCTGCGTCACCTCGGCCCGCTCGAAGCGGATGCGTCGGTTGCGCGCGCCTGCGCCGATCATGCGAGCGCCGGATCGCGAAAGCGGTGCAAGATGGACCGCGCGCCGGGAGGCAGATCGGCGGTCTCACGGTTCGCGAAAAGCTCGCCGAGCATAAGAAGAACCGCTGACTTGATCAGGAAGGGTGCGGTTGCTTCGGTCCATCCGTGATCGGGCCGCTTGATATAGTCGATGACGATGTCGCCGGCGGCGAGGCGCTTCAGGTCGATGTCCGCATCCTGATCGTCGTCTTCGACGCGCAGATGAGCCTTCGCCTCGGCGAGCGTGACCAGCGCGACCATCAGACCACCTTGTCCTTGCCGTCGCGACCACGCTTCACGCTCAGCCGCCAGCCGCTATCGGCGGTGTCGGGCTTGGCGTCGGTACCGCGCTGCGCGATCCAGTAGCTGCCAGCCCACGTCACGCCGTCGCCAGCCTCATAGGCGCGCTCCGCCTGCCAAACGCCGCGGTCGATCACGACCGGGAACGACAGCTGATAGGCGCGCTCGGTATCGCCGGCCTTCATCGCGAAGCGGATGGTGCGGCCATCCTCCATGACCTCGGCGGTGAAGTCGTCCAGCGACATCGCGTCGCGGCCGTCCTTCGGCACGGGAATCGCGGCGACCATCTGGCGCACCTGCTGCTCGAGCGCCGCCATGTCCGCGTCGCGGCCAACCACCTGCCCGAGGGTGTGGATGCTGCCGTCCGTCATGGTGGCGACGCACTCGCCGTCCCGGTTCACGAACATCGCGGCCAGGCCGATGCCGTCCTTCGGCGCAGGGATCGCCGCCACGGCCGCGCGCACCTGCTCGTCGATCAGCGGGCGGACATCGTCCACCGTCACGCTGGCGCCGTCCTGCGGCGCCGGGATTGCCGCCACGGCTGCGCGCACCTGCTCGTCGATCAGCGGGCGGACATCGTCCACCGTCACGCTGGTGCCGTCCTGCGGCGCCGGGATGGCAGAGACCGCCGTTCGCACATGTTCGTCGATCGTCGCGCGGATCGCCTCCATATCGGGCTCCACCGGCGCGGCTGGCGCCGGAAGCGTGGAGATCACGCGGGAAACGATCTGGTCGGTGGTGGGGATGCTCTCACGCAGCTGGTCGACATCGATCGAGACCAGTCCGCGACGATCGATCTCGCGCACGACGGCGGCGTCTACCAGGCTGCCGATGTCGTCGGCGCTCGGCGCCGCCGCGCGTTGCCGCAGCTCGGCCTCCAGGCGCTTGATGGTTTCGACGAGCGGCGCGACTTCCTTCGCTAGGAACTCGCGGACGATCGCCGCGGTCGCCTCGGCAAGCGCCTTGGTATCAAGCATGCAGCGCCTCCCGCAGGTCTTTCTCGAACAGCGCGATCGCCGCGCGCCGCGCATTATCGTTGGCGGCCTGCGCCTCCGACCCATCTTCGGGCTCTGCTGGCGCGTTGGCCGCCGGCGCGGTCGCGAACGGATCTTCGCGCGCGTCACGGCGCGCCAGCGCGGCGAGGCTGTAATTCTGCTGCTGGAGATAGACCGCGGCGCCACCCTCGGTCGGCTTCTTGTCCAGCTTCGCGCGCTGCTCGTCGATCGTCAGGATGCCGGCCGATTCCTTCAGCACCTGCATCTGCGTCACGCTGTCCATGCGCAGCAGATTGTCGATGTCGAACTCGGTGCCCAGCCGGTCGCCGGTCGCCAGCCCCTCATCCAGGCACAGCTCGATCGCCTCGATATGCGCCTGCAGGCACTGGGAGTAATATTCGGTGTTGAGCGCCTGGACGTTGTTGTAGCTCGGCATGGTGCCGACGCCGATCTTGTACGGCGGAACGTGATAGGTCGAACAGACGACCTCGGCCGACCACTTCAGCTGCTCGATCAGCTGCGCATCGGTCGCCTTGACCGACATCGCCTCGAACTTGAGCCCGTCGCCCAGCACGGCGACCTTGCCGGCATTCTCGCCGGTGAAGTTCGCATCCCAATAGGCCTTCAGCCGCTCGGCCGTCGCGTCGCTGATCGCGCCGGGTGCAGTGAGCACGCCCCCCGGCCGCGCACCATTCTGGAACAGCCGCGCGCTGGCGTTCTGGATCGCGATCCCCTGCGTCGCGGCAAGGCCGTTCGCATAGATCGGCGACAGGCCGACAAGCGGGTGGAAGAAGCAGTTGAAGCGGTCGTGGATGATCTCGCTGGCGGGCACGACCAGCTCGCCTTCGAGGCCGACCAGGTGATCGGTCTTCAGCTCGTAATAAACGTCGCCGTTGGTCGCGACCATCGGCCGCGCCCGGCCCGGATCCAGCACGTGCAGCTTGACGACGACGCCGCGCGCATCGCGCTGCTTGAGCACATAGGTGTTGCCCGCCTGCAGCTTGCTCAGCACCCAGTTTTCGAAGAACTGGATGCGGTTCTGGAAGCCGTTCGGCTTGCGCAGCACAGGCGAATAGGCCGGGTTGGTCACCTCGCTCCAGATGCCGTTATCGTCCTTGGCCACGAGCTTGATGCGCAACTTGGCAATGTCGGAGGCGATCAGCGTCTGGCAGGCGAACACCGCATGGTGCGAAAGGACGGTGTCGACCTTCACCTCGATGTTGCGCTGCCATGCTCCCGTGAAACTCTCGCGGATCAGCGGCCACCAGCCGTTGCGCCCGTCGACGTTCACCAGCTGACCTGGCGCCGCCTTCTCACGCGTGATGGTGAAGCCGAGGATGCGCATCACTTGGCCGCGCGGCGCTCTTCGATCTTCTTCGCCAGCGTCTCCGCATCCCAGCCATGGAAGGGCTGCTTGCCGATCACCTGCTTGTATGTGTCGCGCAGAGCGTCGAGATCGGGCTTGCTCTCACCGGATTCGCCGGCTTTGGCGCCCTCAACAGCCTCGGCGGCCATGGCGGTGGTATCATAGCCGAGCTTGCCGAGGACACGCGCATAGCGCGGGTCGCGCGCCTTGAGCGCCCGGGTGACGTAGGATTGGTGCTTCATGGCGCTCTCCCGCGAAAGGGCCCGGCCGCACCGGCGGCCGAGCCCCTCGATTGCCGCGCTTACTGGTAGGCGGCGCCGGTGATGAACTGGACGGCGCCCGGACGGCGCTTGCCCCAGTTGATGTACCGCTCGGCACGGATGCCGACCAGGTTCATCTGCCACAGCGAGACGAACACGGTGGCCGCGGCCGGGGGATCGGTCGGCGCGCTGTCCATCTGCAGCGAGGCCTCGCGGCTGACGTCGAGCATCGTCTCGCCATCGTCCGCGAGAAGGATCTCGCTCGCCTTGACAAGGATGATGCGCGAACCGGCCGGGATCGCCGGCGGGCCGGTAACCTCTGCCTGCGCGGGGATGTTCTCCGAAAGGATCACCGGCAGCCCAAGCCACGTGCCGCCGCTCGCGCCGGAGATGCTGATGTCCGGAAACTCACGCTGGCCCAGCGGGTTCATCATGAGCGCGAGGCCAAGCGCCTGGGTCTCGGTCATGATCCAGACGGCGCCCGCCAGCGACAGGTTCGCGGCAAGGAAGTTCGCCATCAGCTGCTTCGCATCGGCCCGCACCGCGTCGGCATCCGTCCCGGAAGCGACCACCGGCGTCACGCCATTGGTGATCGACGCCGGCGAAACGCCGGTCACCGCCGCATTGTCCGGATCGACGAACTCGGTGTCGAGGAACTGCGCGGTCTGCGCGATCAGGTCGTCACGCACGACCTGCTCCGCCGAGGGGCTGGACGCACGCGCCAGCTCGTCGGTGATCACCACGATGCCCGCCGTCTTGGCGCGACCGAGGCTGATCTGGTCGAACGCCAGCGCGCTGACCGGCTTGGGCTTGCCCTCGCCGACCCAGCCGACGGTCGAACCGCCGGTCTGCCGCGGGATCTTGATCTCGAACGGCACCATGCGCAGGCCCGGAATGCGTCCGATGATGGTGGCGGGGCGCAGCAGCTCGGCGAACTCGCTGGTCATGTTCGTGTATTCGACCAGCGGCTTCGCCCAGGTGGCATCGGTCGTGGTGCCGGCGGCGACCGCTGCCTTCAGCACCGTTTCGACCTCGGGCGTGCTGTCCTTCCAGCTCTTGGCGATCTCGGCGGCGACCATCAGGTTGCCCTTCGATCGCGCGAGCGCCATCGCATAGCGGGTGAAGGCCGTGCCCTTGGGCAGGTTGACCCCACGGACCTCGATGCGCTGGCCGCCGCGCGACGCGGCGCCCTCTTCGGTGCTGCCGCCGGCGACTGGCGCCGCGGTCGTGGCCAGCGTCTTCTGAAGCGTCTTGAGGCGCTTGATGTGCGCGTCGATCGCGAGGATCTCACCATCGAGCCCATCATATTCCTGCTGCTCGGCCTCATCGAGGGTGGTGCCCTCGCCCGCGGCCTTCTTCATGATTTCCGTCATGCGCGCCTGGTGCGAAGCACGCTTCGCCTCAAAGGCCGCAATCTGAGCGGCGATATCCATCTTCGTTTTCCTTGGGAATCGGGCGGCGCTGCGCGCGGCCGTCTGCTTCGGTTACTGCGTCGCTCGCACCGGTTTGATCGATTTGATGACGACAGGCGGCGCCCGATCGCGGGCGGGGTCCACCAGCTTCACCACGACGACCTTCTTGCCAGGCGCGGCTTTGTCGTCGGGGTGGGCGGGGATTTCGGGCTCGGGCACGCCGGCGGCCTTGCGGGCGGCGGTGTCCATGCTCTTGATCGCGGTGATGACCGCCTCGGCGTTCGCGGGGATGGTGACGCCGGAAAGCTCGAAGATCTCGATTTCCTGAAATTCGATGCCGCCGCCATCCATGAAGGCGTATTTGATCGGGCGGAAACCGATCGACACGGCGCGCACCAGCCCGGTCTTCACCGAGTCCCACGCCAGTTGCAGCCGATCCTTCAGGGTCGCGCTCTCGACCGAGTCGGGATGAACGAATTTCGTCTCGAAGGGGATGCCGTTCGCCGTCGGCTTTCCGAACTTGGTCTCACCCACCGGCGCGTCGTGCACGTGCTGCCACAGGAAGGGGATCGTCGCCGCGAAGCTGGCCCCCATCGGGTCGATGATGTCGCCCACGCGGTCCACCGTGGGGGTCGTGGCGATGCCGGTGATGACGCGCTGAGCGTCGTCGAGCGCCTTCACCGACAGGATCGAATAGGCCCGATTGGTCACGGCCATGCTCCTCAGAAAACCATCATCTGAAACTCGGGCGGACGCGGTTGCTCGCGCTGCATCGGCGCCATCGCGTTGACCGCCGCATCGATGCCGTCGATCTTGTTCGGGCTCATCGGCTTTTCCTTCTTCGGCAGGATCGTGCCGTTGACCGCGCGCGTGACGACGACATTGCCGGCCATCCACGTCATCACCGGGTTGCCGTCGTGCCGCAGCTGGCCCGGCCCCGCCTTCACCCGCGCCTCGAGATCCTTGGCCGGGTCGGAGCAATTGTTGGCGTTCTTGGCGAGCATGACGGCGAATCCGGTGCCGTCGTCGAAATCGTCGTTGAGCCCGGCCGCCATCGTCTCCCAGCCGGCGAAGCTGTCGCCCACCGCTTTGCGGACGTTCAGCGCCTTCTTCAGCCGGGCGATGCGCCGGCGGATGACGCGGTGATCGATGAAGTCGCCCTTGGTCAGCACAAGCTTCCGCCATGCGTGCCACTGGCGATAGAGCGCCTGCTGATCCTTCTCCGACTGGCTGTCGCGTTTCAGCACCGCCTCGGGCAGGTAGAACCACGTCTTGATCAGCAGCCGCCCGTCATGGTCGATCGCCGCCAGCACCACCGCGGTGATGTCGTCCTTGTCCGAAAGGTCGGTGCCGATGAAGCATTCCAGCCCGCGGAAGTCGGACAGGCGCAGCGTCGGATCCGAACACGCTATCCACTGGCTGACATTGAGCCACGCGGTTGCGGCGCCGATCCACAGGTTGAGACGCTTGGTTTTGAACTCCCCCTCCGCCAGGGGGCTGTTCTGCGCCTCGATCGCATATTGCCGCAGCTCGTCCAGTTGCACCGCCGCGCCGAGCAGCGGGTTCGCCTTGATCCAGTTGCGCTCGTCGTAGGGGTCGTCGCCCGCCTTCCGCTCGGGCTCGAAATCCTTGGGGCCATCGAGCGTGAAGATGATGCCGAAGATGTGCTCGGCGATCACCGACCGCTCCAGCACCTTCGTCGCCATCGTCCGCTGCTCGTAGCAGACGCCGTGCACGTTCGAGCCGGCGGTCGTGATCTGCCACAGAAGCGGCTGCTTCCGCGCGCCGAAGGCCGAACGCATCACGTCGTAGAGGCCGCGGTCGCTGTGCGCGTGCAACTCGTCCATCGTGACCAGGTGCGGGTTGTGGCCGTCCTGCGTCTTCGACTTCGCGTGCAGCGGCTGCATATAGCCACCATTGTCCGCGCAGGTGATCGACTTCGCCCAGGGGATGATGCCGAACGCTTCCTGCAGCGCCGGCATCTTCTCCACCATCCGCTTCGCCGGATGGAAAACCTTCTTCGCCTGGTCGAACGTCGTCGCCGCGGTCAGCACCTGCGGCCCCACCTCGTTCTCGCAGGCGAGGCAATAGAGCGAGACCGCCGCCGTCTTGGTCGACTTGGCGTTCTTGCGCGCCACCTCCTCGTAGACCACCGTGAAGCGGCGAAGCCCGTTCGCCTTGCGCCGCCAGCCGAACACGACGGCGAGGATGAAGATCTGCGCCGGCTCGAGGTCGATCAGCCCGCAGCGATCGAGGTGGACGCCCGCATCCGCGCGCGGGCAGCGGCACCAGTTTCCCTCGATGTGCGGCAATTTCTCGGCGAAATCGCAGACGTCATTCGCGTGCCACGGGTCGAAGCGATAGGGCCAGTCCTTCGACCGCGACCGCTTGAGGTCGTCGAGATGCCGCTGCGCCGCCAGCCGCACCCATTTGCAATGGGATACCTGCTGCTTGTCGGCCGCGGCGCGCTTCGCATAGGCGAGCGCGATGGCGGCATAATCACGCGCGTGCCCGGTGTCCGTTGCGGGCGAACGGGTTGCCCGGCTTGCTGGCATCCGCGGCGCCTCCGCTACCTACTCGGCTCTTCGGCCCGGCGATTCTTAGAAGCTCCTCATGCTGACGGAGCACGGTCAGGTACGCGGCTGGCGGCGGTTCTCCGCCGGCGGCAAACGCCTTGCGCACGAGCGCCTCGAGCGAGCAGTAGCGCGCGAGCAGCGCGCTATCGACTTCGGTCACTCCCGCCGCCATCACGCGGCCGAGCACCTCATGCCAAACCTCGATCGCCTCGGGCGTTAGATAGTCCGGCATTATGGGGGGATCGCCGGGCACTATGACCTCGGTCTTAACCCCATCCCGATAGGGTTTGATCGTTCCGCGTTCGAATTTTGCCGAAGGCGTTTCAGGCTTTGGCCCACGCTTCATAGCACCTCGCAAGTATTCGCCAAGTATATCGCGGTTTTACTTGCGCTATACTTGCGGCCGGCTTGCGCGGCCCAGAAATTTAATTCGTCCCAAAAATTTAATCCGGGCGTGCGAAAAATTGGGTTCACGCACGGTCCTGAGACGAGCCGCCCTAGACTTTTGCCCCGCCCCCCGGGGGTGTAGCGCCGCGCCCGTAGCTGAACACCTTTTCAAGCACGCTGTCCATCCGTCTATCGCGCGCCCGCTGCTGGAGCAGCCGATGGACTTCGGCCAGCCACTTCTTGCTCACCGTCACCTTTGCGTTCGGATCACCTTCGGCGGCACGTGCCAGTGCATCCATGTCGATCATGAGATGACTACCTTGCCGCCGGCCGCGGGGACATCGCCAATCCAGCTCACCTCAACCACGCCAGCGATCGTCTCGGTCAACGCCGCATCCTTCGCCGCATTGAGCGTGACGTGGTCATTCTCATCAACGACGAGGCGATCGACTGTGCCGGCATCGATGTCATAGCCGATGACAAAGCGCTGCACGACACCATCAAGCACAATGTTCAGCCATGGGCCGATCTCTACGATCGCGGGCGTGAAGCGGGGATCGTCCTCTTCGATCGATGCGGCCCGCGGAATCTCGATCAGCAACATCAGATCGCGACCGGCAGTTCAATGCCCATCGCGGTGAGGCGATCAACCGTGCTCGCAATGCTGGCATCCAGCGCCGCGGTGACTTGCGACTGCACCTGAGACGACACGGTGTTATTGATCGCGTCCTGTACCGCGGGCAGCGCGCCGGCAATCTGGATCACGGTCTCGTTCACCCGCGCCCGTGCATCGGCAAGCTGCTTGTACGTGCCCACCAGCATAGCGGCCTCGGCCACCTCATCGAACGTCATGGCTTCGTCCTTCCTGCAGCAGCCTCGCGCGCTGTCTTCGCGTCCGAGCATGGCCGACATAGCGGCTGGTAGTTCGACCGCTCGCCCGAACCGCCCTGCGCCAACGGCACGACATGGTCAGCGATCACCGCGGCGGTGACGCGGCCGTGCTTCCTGCACTCACGACAGAGCGGCTCATCCCGCAGCAGCTCAGCGCGGATCCGCTCATGCTCGCGGCCATATCCGCGCGACTGGCGCGAAGCACGACGCGACCAGTTGGACTGCTTGGCCTGCCTCGGCTTGCCGTTAAGCTTAGGCGGCCGAGACGGCATCGCTCACATGCGGCTGATCCTCGTGCGGGATCGGCAACTCACGCAGCGACAGCGAGCGCGTGCTCGTCAGGTACAGGTCGACCGACGTGCCCGGCGGCACCGTGGTGGTGACGGCTGTATAGACGTGGCTCTCGCCGCTATCATAGTCGTCGGTCGTCGTGACCTCGACCGGCCAGGCGTGCGTCTTGATGGTGACGGTGGTGGTCATGGGGTTCTCCGATTGGGTGCGGTCTCTCCCGCCGTCACGTCCATGCACCTCAGACGTTGCAGCCGGTGGCTCGACACGCCGGCAGTCCTACTCCCGCTCAGTCCCCGCTCACCACCATCTGGGTGATCGGATCAACCTGACCGGTTTCGCGCGGATCTCGGTTATATGCAGCAGCACTCCGCGAGAAGCACGCTTCCCGCGGTTGGTGGCGGGGGCGGTAAGGCCGATGGCCATCCGACTTCGCCCGCATCATGCCGCTCGTGCGGCGGTGCCCTTATCGGGCTGGGTTTGTTCTGCCTCATCCGGCCGCAAAAGGAAAGACGAGATCTTCACCGGCACGCGAAAGCCGGGGAAGCAGACCAGCACGAACTCGCCCTGCGCGCGCTCCACCACGCCGCTCATCCCGGCAAACGGCCCGTCGCTCAGCCGCACCGCCTCGCCTGCCGCGAACGCGTGCCGCTGGTCCTTCGGCAGCGCCTTGGCCTCGGCCGTCCGCAGCGGCTCGAGCCCGACATCGGAGATGACCGGCACACGCCCCTGATAGCGGAACACCGAGAACGCCGGCTGCGCCTTCTTGGCGGTCGCCGCCAGCCCGAGCAACGCGTCGAGATGCCGCGCCCGCGCGAACACGAACGTGGGCAGCATCGGCACCGCCTTGTCGATCCGCACCCGCGAGCGCGGGATGCGGCGCGATATCACCAGCGAGGGCGTCCATGCCTCCATGCCGCTCTCGTTGAGCGAGGTCGCCAGCCGCAGCGTGCTGCCACCAGCTGCGCGCAACACGCACCATCCATTAACGTCTTTCATCATCCGAGACTCCCATTCGCGTTGGCCTGTTTCTCGTCCCGGGCAGCCAGTCCCGTGCGATCGGTGAAGCTGCCATCGTCATGGTGCCAGAGCAGGCAGCGCTCGGCCGCGATGCGCTTCCATTGGTCGGGCAGCGCGTCGATCTCGGCCTGGCAAAGCCTGCCCTCTTCGAGCGCATCGAACGCCTCGGCGAAACGCGCCTCCACCTCGCGGCGTACGATCGCCGTCGCTTGGCCATGCCGCGCGAAAGCGTCGTCGCCGCGGCTCCAGCGCGCGAGGATGGCGTTGCATTCGACGATCGTCGGGAACCACCTGCATTCGGCCAGCGCGTGCTCGAGCAGGAAGGAGATCGCCTCGTTCGATCGATGGCCGAGCGACTTGTAATAGGCCGTGGCGAACAGGCTGCCGCTCAGATCGTCCTCCGCCGCACGGCTGGGCAGCGTCGTCCGCATCACCCGCATGCACTGCTTGAAGTGCCGCTCATCGCAGCGCGTAAGCGCCGGCGGCGGTTCGTCCGCGATGCGGCGGACCATCGCCAGCGTCGTATCGTCCAGCCTCGCCGGCAGCGTGTCGAGATCCAGGTCCTGCAGGCTCGTCGGCAAGGCGAGCGATGTCTGCGTCAAGGGCTCGGATGACGGCATCCCGGCTGCCACCCGCGCCACCACGGCCTTGAGCGGTCGAACGTTGTCCATTGCGATACCTGCCTTCGTCTTCGGCCCTGCGGCACCAGTTGCGCCATGCCGCCTGCCAATCCTTCTTCCGGGCGTTCGGCCCGCTCGCGCTCGCCGCCCAGTCGCGAAAGCGCTCCAACTCGCGGTCCAGCGCGCCGGGCGGCCAGCGAGAGACCGCCTCCGCCAGTTCGCCACCGAAAGGCTCCGGCTGCCAGTCGACCGGCAAGCGGCTCGCCTCGCGCGCTCGCGTGGTGTCGCGCGTGGGGGTGGGCGGAGGGGTTAATTTTTGGGGTTCTAGGGGGCTTTTATCAGGGGAGGAGGGAGGGGGAGGATTGTCGGCATTTTCCACCCGATCCACCTGAGTCGGGTGGATGTCGGGTGGACAAGCCGCCTCTTTCTCTGCGGCGCGGCGCTGGCGCCGATAGTCACGATCCCACGCCCGCCGCTTCTCCGCCGCCGTGTCGACCATGTCTGTGGCCGCACCAGCATGCTGCTGCGCTTCCATCTCCGCGATGGCCGCGACCAATGCGTCGCCGGTCACGCCAGCGGCGAGCAGGTGCTTAACGGCTGTGGCGATGACGCTCACCGAGCGCCCTCATCGGACTGGCGCGCCGCATCGTCGGCCATGCGGGCGGCCTCATCCGCATAGCGCCAAGCGACGATGTCCCAATCGCTCGACCCGCTCGGCCAGATGCGCCACCGGCGCGTCCGCGCGGGCAGCGGGCCGACGATGCGGCCATTGCGGTACCGGATATAGACAGGCGCCTCCTCCGCCCACGTCGGCCGGTCATTGTGGCCGAAGTGCAGTGTCATGCTGTCCGGATCAGGCTGCGTGGCGGTGGCGGCGCTCATGCGGCGAACTCGAAAAGCCCCGCGCTGCGCGACGCCAGCGCCGCGATATTCTTCGCGGCCTGCACGAAATAGGAGGGCTTGAGCTCGATACCGATCCCCTTGCGCCCCATCTCGACGGCGCAATAGACCTCGCTGCCAATACCCAGGAACGGCGTCAGCACGGTATCGCCTGGGTTGCTCCACAGATCGATGCAGCGCTCGATCACGTCGAGCTGGAGCGGCGAGATATGCTGCTCATCCTTCTCATCGCGCCCCTCGCGATATTGAAGCGTCCGCGTCTGTCGGATGTCTGTCCAGACCGGCGAGGCATAGCGCTGCCACACCTCGATCGAATACCAGTTCCGGCCATCGGTATCGGTCGTGTACTTCGTGAAGTCAGGGCCTGCGCCATCGCCATAATAGGCATCGAAACAGCCCGACACCGGGTCCGGATTGTCGCCGGGCTTTCGGAACGTCACGACATAGTCGGCGAGGCCCTGCCCGCTGATGGTCGAATCCTTGACCACCTGCTTGTGCAGCAGCCGGATGCTCTTGGTGCGCTGCTGCGCAACGACAGGATCCTTCCAGATGCAGACCTCGCTATGGAAGATCCATCCGGCGTCCTCATAGGCGCGGATCACCTCGCCCCTGAAATCGCGCATTCCGATGTGGCCGTGCCGGACCTTCGAGGTCGGAAGCTGCATCACATGCACGCTGTGCAGGCGGCCGGGCATCGTCACGCGCAGCAACTCCTGAATCAGGAACGCATAATGCTCCCAGAAGCCGGCGCCCTCATTGTTGGATATGTCGCGATCGAAGCTGCTGAACTTGTAAAGGCCCTCGAACGGCGGCGAGTGGATGCCGAAGCCGATGCTGTCTCCGGGCAGCGCCCGGATGATTTCGCAGCTGTCGCCCTGGTAGATGGCATAGTCGTCGGTAACGACCTGATCGACGGCAAGGATGCTCATGCTGCCTCCAGAAAATTGGGAAGAATGATGGGCTGGCGCGGGTCATAGGCCAGCGTGTCGCGCACGCTCCCGCGCACCGCGGCGCTCGACAGGTCCGCCATGTGCATCACCATCGCCGCGGCCATGCGCTCGGCATCGGATTCCTTGCGCCGGATATTGGCGGTGGTGGCGCCCTCGATCTCGCTGGCGATCACATGCGCCGTCACCGGCCGCGTCTGGCCGAACCGCCAGAAGCGACGCACCGCCTGATAGAACTGCTCGAAGCTGTCGTTGAGCCCGACAAAGCCGGTGTCAGCGCAGTGCTGCCAGTTCATGCCGAAGCCCGCGACGCCCGCCTTCGTCACGAGCACCCGCGTGCGGCCTTCACTGAAATCCAGCAGCTTGCGCTCCTTGATGTCGTCCGGATCGCTGCCCTTGGTCTCGACGGCACCGGGGATCATCCGCGCAAGCTGCGCGCTCTCTTCATTGAGGTTGCACCACCACACGAAAGGGCGATCGGGCGGCGTGATCGATGCGGCCAGCGCCACCCGCTGATCGACCGTCGATCGCCGGGCCGCGATCCGCTCCTGGAGCGTCTGCGCCTGCATCGGGAAGAGCATGCCGGTGTCGATGTTGGGGGCGTAATCGGCGCCGACCGTGTGCTGCACGAACTGCAGCGGCGGCAGATCATAGCCTGCGTCCGCATAGCCCAGATCGGACGGCTTGCGGAGCATGACAGACCACGATGCCATCCACTTCCAGAACTCGTTCTCGGCATGCCCTTTGAGGCGCCATTTCTGGGTGTCGCCATTGTCGTGCGTGAAGAAGGTGGCGAGCATGTCCGTGTAGGACATGATTCCGAGGAACTCGGCGTGATTGCCCAGCTCCATGAAGTCGTTCGGCGCCGGCGTTGCGGTCGCGGCAAGCCGGAACGGAACCGCCTGGCATTCCTCGATCAGACGCGTGCGATAATGGCCGTCCGTCGACTTGAGGATGCTGCTCTCGTCGAGGATGACGCCGCCGAAGCGGCCCAGATCGAAATTGCCGATCTTCTGATAGTTGGCGATGTTCACGCCTGCGACGCAGTCGTCCGCGGATGCCACCTGCCGCGCGGAAAGCCCGAACTTCTCGGCCTCGCGCACCATCTGCGCGGACACGGCGAGGGGCGTCAGCAGCAGCACAGGGCGACCCGTCTCGCGGTGCACCGCCTGCCCCCACGCCAACTCCATCAGGCTCTTGCCCAGCCCGGTACCGGCGAACAGGGCGGCGCGCCCGCGGCGCAGCGACCAGCGAACGATATCCGCCTGGAAAGCGAACAGCGCATCGGGAAGGTCGACGGGGGCATCAATGCCGGTTGGCGGATCGACGATCGCCTTGCGGGCGAGGAACGCCTCGTAGAGGCTGGGGGCGGCGCTCATCGCACCTGCCCCATCGTCCGCAGATTTCGCGCACCGGGTCCGATGTTTCGAGCCGGGATGAAGTAGAGATGCTCCACCCGCACCACCTCGCCACGGGCGTTGCGCTCGATCATCTTGCAGGCGGTCTCGCGGGTCATGCCGCCCACCCCATCTTGCGCGCGAGATCGATCAGCGCTGCGGCGTTCGGCACAGTGCGGCGGCCGACGACAAAGCCCTGCTGGCGGGGCTCGAGGACGGCGCCGTCATAGACGATATAGCCCCGCCGCCGCAGATAGCTCTTCGCGCGCTCGACAGGGTCGCTCTCCCGGCGAACCGTCTCGGCATTACCGTCCATGATCAGCCGCGCGGCCTTCATCATATGGTTGCCGCCACGGCCGCTGCGGGCACGCTGCCAGTTCTTCCGGCGATTGAGGGCGATCTGCACGATCATCGGGTCGTAGCTTTCCGGCAGTTGGACCAGGTCGCCGACCCGCGGCGCGGGCTTGCCGACGGCGCGCCTGGGCTCGTCTGCCACAGGCGGGCACGACGGCTCGGGCTCTGCGGTCGGCGGCGCCACAGGCCGCGACCGCGCGGCATCGACCTTCATCTGTTCCTCGATCATCGCGCGCGCATCGGCAGCGCGGATCTTCTTGCGCGTCAGCGCATCATAGGCGGCCCGATATTCGGGCGGGCACCACGTGTTCCTGCTCATGCCAGCCATCCCCACGATTTGATGGCAGCGAGGGCTTCATCGACGCTGGTGACGCACGCCCACGGGTGGCCCACCTCGATGAAGAAATCCCGCCACTCTTTCTGTTCCACGCTCAGCCGGCCGTCCTTCTCGCGCTTGCATTCGAGCACGCCGATCTGACCGGGCTTGCGGCCCATCACGATCAGGTCGGGGAAGCCGGGGCGCAGCCCGTCCTTCTTCAGCGCCTTCATGAGGCGCGCGCGGCTGGCGGCGTTTCCGGCGAGCATCGCGCCGTTCGGTACCGCGGCGACGCGCAGGCCAAGCGTCTCGAGCAGTTCGATGACGCCGCGCTGCACCGGGCGTTCAAGCGCGCCGGGCGCCTTGCGACGGGGACGCTTTGCCCCCGTCGCTGGCACGCGCGGCTTCTTGAGATACCAAGGCGTCACGCCAGCCACTCGACCTGGGCGAGATTTGCCAGCACCGAGCGACGTGAGCTCCAGAGCGCCGGCTCGGGCATCCCCTCAGACGCGGACGCGCTGTTCGCGAACCGATCCATGATCGACGGCAGGTCGATGGGAAGACCCATCTTCGGGCCGAGAACCATCGACCGCTTGATCGCCTCGCAGCCTTCCTTGATGAGCGAGGGGGCCGCCCCGTCGAGCGCCTCCGCAATTGCAGTGACCGCATCGTCGGCGACCTCGAACGGCGCGAGGTACATCTTGACGATGGCATATCGTTCGGATGCGCCCGGCAGGCCGATCTCGATTTGCATCTGAAACCGCCGCCAGATCGCTGGGTCGATCTCCTTCGTCACGTTCGTCGCGGCGAACAGCAGCCCGTCGAAACGATCGAACTCTTGCAGCAGCGCGATGGTGATGTTGGCGCGCTCGTTATCGGCGCCCTGCGACCCCAACGCCTCCCGCTTCTTCGCAAGCGCGTCGAACTCATCGAAGAACAGGGCGACGCCATAGCGATCGCGTCGTGCCTGGCGGAACAGCTGGCCGATGCGTGATCCACTCTCGCCCAGATACTTGCCGACGATCTCGTGGCTCTGGATCACGAGCATCGGCACGCCCAACCGGGCGGTGATGTGGTGGGCGAGCGTCGTCTTGCCGCAGCCGGGCGGCCCCGACAGCAGGCAGCGGCTGCGCGGCTTCAGACCGACGGCCTGCAGCTCCTTCTCGGCGTTCATCTCGAACAGCCACTGATGAAGCGCTGCACGAACAGGCGCAGTAAGGATCGGCGGCTGGGCGTCGCCGGGCAGAACGATCTCTCCGTGCTTGCCGAAGTCGCGCTCGAGGTCGGACCGGGCCGATCCGGGTTCGCTGTCAGCCATCAGTCGTTGCCCCCCTCACCGCCGGCGCCGGGCGCACCCTTCTTCGGTTTCGGGGTCGGCTTCAGCGCGTCGGGGATATCCATGCCGTCGGTGCCCAGCTCCTGACACCACGCTTCGTCCCAGGCGGCACGGCCGACGTCCCGGGCCGGGAACGGGTTGGCGGTGACCGGCTTGCCCTCGCGCGCCGCGGCGGCACCCATGGCGCGCGCCTGCTCCGGCGTGGTCTCCGGCTCCGGCGGCGCTTCTTCCGCCGGAGGCTCGACAGTGCCGGCGTCTGGCTCCCCGCCGGCGCCGCCCTCGCCTTCCTCCGGCTTCGGATCGGCTTTCGACAGGCGCTGCAGGGCCCAATGGCCGAGCGGCGTGCCGTCAAGCATCCCGAGCGCCGCCTTGTAGGTATCGAGCAGCGCCTCTTGCTCACGGCGCTCGGCCTCATCGATGCTGCGCAGCTTGACGATGGCGCGCATCGTCTTCGTGTCGAAGCCGTTCGATTTCGCCTCGGCATACACGCCACGGATGTCGTCGGCGATCGCCTTCTTCTCGGCCTCGAGCCGCTCGATGCGCTCGATCAACAGGCGCAGCTGCTCGGCTGCTACGGGTCCATTGGACATTGTCTATCCCCTTCAGGCGCCGATCGTCGGCGCGGGTTCGCCCGCCTCGGCCAGCACGCCTTCCAGCGCAGACCGGGCATCATCGTTGGACAGGAAGAAGAGCTTGCTGGCGTCGATGCCGAGCAGCAGGACGCCGGCGGCGGCGGGGCCCACATCGCGCTCCAGCGCGTAGCCCGCATCACCCTCGAGATGGACGGCCCAACCGGCGATGCAGTGCGCGGTGCCGCAGCCGCCGCGCTTATCATGCCAATTGTTCATCTGCAGCCGCTTCGGCTCCGCAAGCGCATGCCTGGCGACATTGATCAGTCGCTGCCTCGCCACAGCCGGGTCCGCCTGCGGATGACCCTTGATCGTGCAGCCCTTAGGCAGGGTGAGCGTGGCGCCGCTATCGAGGCGGACATCGCCGACGCTGGTCACGCCCTCAAGCAGGGTGAGCGTGGCGCCGCTATAGAGGCTGACATAGCCGACGCTGGTCACGCCCTCAGGCAGGGTGAGCGTGGCGCCGCTATCGAGGCTGACATCGCCGACGCTGGTCACGCCCTCAAGCAGGGTGAGCGTGGCGCCGCTATAGAGGCTGAGATTGCCGACGCTGGTCACGCCCTCAGGCAGGGTGAGCGTGGCGCCGCTATCGAGGCGGACATAGCCGACGCTGGTCACGCCCTCAAGCAGGGTGAGCGTGGCGCCGCTATCGAGGCTGACATCGCCGACGCTGGTCACGCCCTCAAGCAGGGTGAGCGTGGCGCCGCTATAGAGGCTGAGATTGCCGACGCTGGTCACGCCCTCAGGCAGGGTGAGCGTGGCGCCGCTATCGAGGCGGACATAGCCGACGCTGGTCACGCCCTCAAGCAGGGTGAGCGTGGCGCCGCTATCGAGGCTGACATCGCCGACGCTGGTCACGCCCTCAAGCAGGGTGAGCGTGGCGCCGCTATAGAGGCTGAGATTGCCGACGCTGGTCACGCCCTCAGGCAGGGTGAGCGTGGCGCCGCTATCGAGGCGGACATAGCCGACGCTGGTCACGCCCTCAGGCAGGGTGAGCGTGGCGCCGCTATCGAGGCTGACATCGCCGACGCTGGTCACGCCCCGGGCCGGCTTCCAATCCGCGGAGACCGGCCTCCCATCAATCCAAATGCTCATCTGATCTACCCTTCACTTGCGCACGAAGGAGCCCGGTGCGCGTCGGGCATGCGTAAGCGCTCCCGGAAGCACCGGGTGCGCGGTTCGATCTGGTTGGTCGGCGGGCCCGGCCGCCGGGTTATCCGGTCTCCGTAAAGGCATGCTCGCGCTGCATCAGGCCACCGCCCGCAGCGTCGACGATCCCGCCTGCATCGCCTCGATCTCGTTCCGGGTCTCGTCGAGCAGCGCGAGCATCGACCGCAACTCGTCGCCGTCGATCTCGTCGTCATTTTCAAGAGCGGCGTTAACTGCAACCTGTAGCCGGGCGAGCAGCGATGCGAACCCACGTGCCGACCGCGAACCTGCGCCGACGCGCGACAGCTTGAGATCAAGCTTGCCGACGATCTCTGCGGCGAACCGTCCGTTCCACGCCGAGCAGGCGCGCAGGAATGCGATCATACCCATCTCGGCCAGGCCGGTGCGGTAGCGCTGTGCCTGGTCGGCACCGCGATGCAGAACGGCGCCGAGCTCCGCATCGGTAAGGCCGTCCTCATCCTTGATCGCGGAGAGAGCGCAGGCGGCGGCCTCAATCAGCGAAGAAGCGGAAACAACCCTGTTGCGGCTGCTGATCTGCGGATCGGTCATCGGTTAGAGCCTGCGGAAGAAGATAGGCGCGCACAGGCCGACAGCGGAAGGGGCGGCGATGCCCGCCGTGCGCGCCGTCCGCCGAAGCGGACCTGGGGAATGGAGAGGATCATGACAGGCGTCGCCGTTCGTTTTCGCGAACGGTGGCTGCTATCGTCGAGCGCAGCTTGGCCTCGGCATCACACAGGCGGAGATTGCCGCGGTGGATCATGATCAGATTGGTGACGGCGATCGCGACAGCGATGCAGCTCAGCACGAGGGCGAACACCTATGCAGCCTCCCGCGCTGCGCACGGGCAGTCGGTCGCCGTGCAGCTGTTGACGGCGGGGTCGTCCGTGCGGCGCTCGCAGAGGGTGCAGAGGGCCGTTGGCCTCGCAGCCTCGGCACGCGCGATGAGCGCCTCGAGTGCGAGCAGCGTCCGGTCATCGACCGGGAGCGAGCCGCCCTCGAAGCGGGAGATGGTTGACTGGTTCAGACCGAGCAGCGCCGCCAGCTCGGTCTGAGTGACGCCAATTCGGCGGCGCATGTCGCGGATATCAGTCATGCCGCGACGGTATTCCCATAAGCATAATCGGTCAAGCCGAATATTCCTGTAGGAATTAGCGAGGATGCCGCTCTTAGGTTATGCGCGTATGCATGGAGCGAACAGTGCTGGCCGAGAATATCAAGCGATTGCGGGGCCATCTTGGGCTCAACCAAGGCGCGTTCGCCGATCAGTTGGACGTGTCGCAGCCGGACGTTTCCAAATGGGAGAGCCGCGGGGTCGAGCCGGCCGCCAGCCGCTTGGGGCTGATGGCTAAGTTGGCTAACGTTTCGGTGCTGGCCTTCATGAACGAGGCATGGTCACCGCCAGCCGCCAGCGCGCCGCGGCCTGACATCCCACCAGTGAAGGGCGCGGCCGACGAAGACGGGCCGGTCTACCTGACCAGAATCGAGATGGCCTATGCGATGGGGCCGGGCTCATCGCTTGAGGATTTCCCCGAGACCGGCCAGCTGCAGTTCGATCCGAACGTGCTGCGCACCATCACGCGCTCGCCGCCGGAACGGCTCTACGTCGCCAGCGGCGAGGGTGACAGCATGATGCCGACGCTGCTCGACAGCGACATGGTGCTTATCGACACGCTGCAGCGCCAGCTCAACCAGCAGGATCGCATCTGGGCATGCTCGATCCACGGCGCCGGCGCGATCAAGCGACTGCGGACGATCGGCCGGACGCGTGTGCTCGTGATCTCCGACAATCCGAACGTCGAGAATCAGGAGGTCGATGCCGAGGATCTCTACATCTTCGGGCGCATCATCTGGGTGGGGAGGCGCGTGTGAGCGACGATAATGATCCGGCAGACGCACCGCCGCCCGAGGACGAAATGGCCGCGAAGGTGGAGCTGCTGCAGCGGCAGTTGAAATTCTCGCTCGAAGAAAGCGCGGCGGCGTACGGCGAGATCGATCAGATGATGCGGCACCTGCTCAACGCATTGGTCGCGGTCGTTCGCGAGGATCAGGAAGACCTTCTCAAACAGATGGACGACATCCGCCTGAGAATGGAGTTGCTCGATCATCATCGATATCAGCTGATCTTCAAGGCAAGGGAGGTTGCCGGCGATGCAGCTTGATCCGAGATTCCAAGAGCTGCTCGACAAGGTCAACGCGGGGATAGATGGCGGCGATCCACCGAAATTGCCACCCGTTCGGGGCGGTGGTAGTGGTGGCGATATGGAAGGTCGCATCATCAAGCTCGAGGCTCATATGGAGCACGTCCGCGAGGATCTGAAGAGCCTTGCCGATGTTCCGAAAGACCTCGCAACCCTTACGGCGCACGTCGCGCACCTGCCCAGCAAGGGCTTCATTGTCAGCGTGCTGACCACCGGCGTTGCCGTGATCGGCGGCCTTGTCCTCATGGCCGATCGCATCAAGAACCTGTTCTAGGCCAGGCCGTGCCCCGCGAGCTGAGCCTCGCCGTCGTCGGTGCGCAATACCCCAACAAGCGCGGCCCCACCCGCGCCTTCGGCATCGCCATGTGCCGCCCCGGCGACCCGATCGAGCTGCGGCCCGAGCCGAAGAACCCCGCCGACGAGCGCGCGGTGGCCGTGTTCACTGCCGACAATATCCAGATCGGCTACATCACCGCCGAGCGCGCGCCCTACATCGGCGGCATCATCAAGGCCGGGCGCGAGGTCCGCACGATCTTCCAGGCGCCGACGCAATGGGGCGCGATCGTGCGCTGCGCCTTCGATGGCGCTGCGCCACGCCTGCCGCCAGCGCCGAAGCATGCGCCGGCGGGCGATGAATGCGAGGTAGATCAGCGCCCGCCTGATTGGTGAATTATGCCTGTCAGCATTTTTATGGCTTGATGATATTCCTATAAGCATATATTGAGCATCTCCGAAGGGAGATTGCTCCATGTCCAGCAGCTACAACCGCACGGGATGGCGCGAGCCGCCCGCCCAGCGCCGGCTTATCCAGCCGGCCGATCCGATCGCAGCGCGGCATGACCGGCTGACCGCGCGCCTCTGCTACGCTCTGGCGGCGTTCGCGCTGCTTTATTTCGTGGGGCAGATGCTCCGGGCGGTGCTGTCGTGAGCGCGCCGGACAACCCGAGCGCGTTCCCGGAAGTGCCGGGCGACTGCAACGCCTATGAAGGCCGGCCGGGCATGACGCTGCGCGATTGGTTTGCCGGTCAGGCGTTGGCCGGGCGGATGAATCTTATCAGCTTCCCGGCAGACCCCGTCGATCTGCTCCGGACCTCGAAGAACCTCTATGAAGTGGCCGACGCCATGCTCGCGGCGCGCGAGGAAGCCGTGCCCGCGGCGCAATGGAAAGACTGGGGAGGCGGCGCATGTCCCCTCGGCCATGTCTACGTTGAGGTGCGCTATCGCGACGGCATCACCGCCCGCGGCGATGCCTGCGAGTTCGATCCCGCCGCTTGGCGTCATGAGACCGGCAAGTTCGATATCGTCGCGTATCGGAAGGTGCAGGTGTCATGAGCATCGCCGACATCCTAACCACCGCCGGCATCCTGATCGGCCTGTTCGTCGTCACCCTCATCCTCGCCCAGGGCGTGACCGCGCTGATCGCCGGAGGCCGCCGGTGAAGGCGACCAACACAGAGATCCGCGAGTTCGCGCGCCGGCACGGCGCCGAGCGGCTGGTCCGCCCCACCGGCTACGGCATGTTCGAGGTCGGGCACGGCGGGCGCAGTCTCTATCTGCCCTACGCCACCCGCGCCGCAGCCGAGGAAGACGCCCGCCGCTGGGTCCGCAGCATCGAGCGCGCGCTATGATGCGCGTCACCGCCCCGTCGAAGATCGGCCACTGGGACGGCGTCATACCGCCGGGCGACCGCTTCACGCGAAACCAGCGCGTCTCGGCGGTGCGGTTCGGCTACGACATCGACAGCTTCGAGACGATGACGGTGATGCGCCGCGGCACCGCGCGCGAGTTCTGGATCCCGATCGGCGGCGAATACCCGATGGTCGAGGCCAGCTGCGCGATCATCGAGCGCCGCCCCGGCAACCGCGTCTTCGTCCTCACCCCGGGCGGCTTCCGCATCGTCGTCAACGCCGACGGCTCGCTGCTCACCGATCCCTCGCGAAAGAAGAGGAAGCCATGACCGACCTGCTCCGACAGGCGCCCGCGCCGGGCGCCAGCGCGCGCGACACCTCCCGCGCCGCCGCCGCCGACATCGCGCCGCGGGCGAAGATCTTCCGCGATCGCGCGCTCGCGGCACTGGAAGCGAGCAACGGCCTGACCGCCGATGAGGTGGCCGGCAAGGTCGGGCTGCCCGTCCTGTCGATCCGGCCTCGCATCACCGAGCTCTTCGCACTCGGCCTGATCCGCGACACGCACGAACGCCGCGCCAACGCGAGCGGCCGCAAGGCCATCGTGTGGGCTGCGATCCAGCCCGCCGGCCAGAAGAGGGCGCGCGCGTGATGGGTGGGATCAGGCTCCCCCGCTGGGCGGAACGCACCATGTCGCGCCGCGTGCCCGACCTCGTCATCGGTGAGGCTGAGCGGCCTTACCTGCGGCGCTGGTGGATCATCCCGCGCAACCGCTTCTTCAACCTCTACCTGCATGACGTGCTCCGGTCGGATGACGATCGCGCGCTGCACGACCACCCCTGGTGGAACGTCTCGGTCGTGCTGGCCGGGCGCTACATCGAACACACCATCGCCGCCGGCGGTATCGAGCACCGTGCCGAGCGCGCGGCAGGCTCCTTCGTCTTCCGCCGCGCCCGCCAGGCGCACCGCCTCGAGGTGCTGCCGGGCGAGCGTGCGGTCACCCTGTTCATCACCGGCCCGCGCCTGCGCGAATGGGGCTTCCACTGCACGAAAGCCGGCTGGGTGCACTGGCAGGACTTCACCGCCGGCGACAACGGTGAGCTGGTCGGTCGCGGATGCGGGGAGGACGCCTGATGCCCGAAATGCCAGGAAAATCCATTGGCGCCCGGGCCGCGGCGCCGACCTGCGCCACCTGCCAGCACTGCGTCACGCTGCTCGCACGCAGGCTGCACGATGGCATGCCCGCACGCAACTGCCTCCGGCGCTCGCGGCGCTCTGTGGTTCATGGGGTTACGGGCGATGCCCGCACCGCAGAGTTCGAGCGGTCCCGCATCTGGCGCTGGTTCGGCGCGGACACCTGCGGGCCGGAGGGTCGGTACTGGAAGCAGGGCCAGCCCGCGCAGCCGCCTGGCACGCAGCCGAGCGCGAAAGAGGCGATGTAATGCAGCGCGCCACCCTCGCCCTGCGCGTCGCGCGCACGCTCGTCGACCGCGCCCGCAAGCCCTCGCGCGCCGAGCGCATCATCGGCGGCATGCTCACCGCCTGCTCCATCGCCGACGTGACGGCGACGGCGTTCACCGACGCATTCAAGGGAGGGCGCTGATGGCCTTCGATCCCGCATGGCTCTTCATCGACGGCTTCGCCGGCGGCGGTGGCGCATCCACCGGCATCGCCCAGGCCATCGGGCGTGAGGTCGATATCGCGATCAACCATGATCCGATCGCCATCGCGATCCACGCCGCCAACCCCCCGGGCACCGAGCATCACTGCAACGACATCCGCGCAGTGTGGCCGCTCGCGGCGACGCGTCACCGGCCGGTCGGCGGCGCCTGGTTTTCCCCCGACTGCAAGGAACACAGCAAGGCGAAGGGCGGCCCGGTCAAGGATCGCCACATCCGCCACCTCGCATGGGAGGTGGTCAACTGGCTGAAGGACACCCGCCCGCTCGTCGGCTTCGTCGAGAATGTGGAGGAGTTCCAGCAGTGGGGCCCGCTCGATCCCGAGACCGGCCACATCATCAAGGAGATGCGTGGAGCCGAGTTCCGCCGCTGGGTGAAGACCATCAAGCGGCTGGGCTATCGCATCGACTGGCGCGAGCTGCGGGCCTGCGACTATGGCGCGCCGACCAGCCGGAAGCGGCTCTACATCATCATGCGTTGCGACGGCGCACCGGTGACGTGGCCGGCGCGCACGCACGGCAACCCGGCGAACGACAACGACGCGCGGGAGATCGCGGCCGGGCGGCTGCAGCCGTGGCGCACCGCGGCCGAATGCATCGACTGGTCGATCAGGTGCCCGTCGATCTTCGAGCGGATTCGCGAGCTGAAGGACGCGACCAAGCGGCGGATCGCGCATGGCGTCATGCGCTACGTCGTCAATGCGGCGCGGCCGTTCATCGTCGGCACGGCCTTCGCGAACACGCGAGCCAGCCGCGTCTTTGATCCTGATGAGCCCCTGCGCACCAGCACGACGCAACCGGAATATGGCGTGGTCGACGGCACCATCATCCCCGTCACCCATGGCGGAGACCTGCGCGCGCACGACGTGGCCGAGCCGCTCCGCACGATCACCACCGCCAACGGCGGAGAGTTCGCGCTCTCGCAGGTGCAGCTCGCCCCGCACATCACCAAGTTCCACACCGGCTCGGTCGGCTCAGACATGGGCGCGCCGCTGCCGACGGTGACCAGCAACGGCGATAGCGCGCGGGATGCCGGCGCGACGCCGCTGGGCATAGTTGCCGCCGCCATGGCCCCGCTGCAGAACGGAGAACGCCGGCCGGGCGAGAAGCCGCGCGAGCAGGACCTCGCCGCACCGCTCTCGACGATCGCGACCGGCGGCAAGCATTCGGTCGTCGAGACCCAGCTGGTCGCCGCACATCTCGATCGCCAGTTTGGCAACTCGGTCGGTGCTGCCGCCGACCAGCCCGCGCCGGCGACCACTGCCGGCGGCGGCGGGAAGACCGCGGCGGTTACCGCGTTCCTGTCCAGCTACAACGGCAGCGATAAGCGCGGCGCTGCGGGCGACCCGCTGCAGCCGCTGCCCACTATCCGCACCGGCGGCGGCAAAGGCGGCGGACATCGCGCCGTGGTCGCTGCGCACGTCGAGCAGGCGAACACCGGCATGGTCGGGCACGACGCGCGAAAGCCACTCAGCACGATCGTTGGCAAGGGCTGCACGCAGCGCATTGTCGAGACCACGCTGATCGAAGAGGGCGCACTGCCGCCCGAGTTGATGACGAAGGCCGTCCGCGTCGCGGCGTTCATAATCAAATACTATGGCAGCGAGACAGGCGCGCACCGCGTCGACGAGCCCCTCGCCACCGTCACGACGCGCGAGCGCTTCGCCGTCGTCACGGTGACGATCGACGCGGTCACCTATGTCATCGTCGACATCGGCCTGCGCATGCTGACGCCGCGCGAATTGGCCCGGGCGCAGGGTTTTCCCGACAGCTACGTGCTCGATCCCGTCGTGCCGCGCATGATCCGCGGCAAGCTCGTCCATGCCCCGCTGCCCAAGGCCGCGCAGATCCGCGCCATCGGCAACAGCGTCTGCCCGGACGTAGCCCGCGCACTGGTCGCGGCGAACCGGCCGCGCTTCCCCGATACCGTGGGGCTCGCAGCATGATCCGCCGCATCACCACCCGGGCCGACGCGCGGCCGAACCATCCCGATTGGCAGCGTGCGACGCGCGACTTCTGCGCGGCGAACGGCATCGCCTATTTCTTCAAGCAGTGGGGCAACTGGAAGCCGGTCTACGACCGCGACGCCGAGGATCCGGACTGGCGCCGGTGCGGCGAGGTCGAGCGCGCCACGCCGAATGGTCAGTGGCTCAACCTCGCGGGCGGTCAGGGCTTCCACGGGGAGCGGGTCGTTCGCGTCTCGCCGGTCGACAAGAAGGTTGCCGGCCGCCTGCTGGACGGGGTCGAGCACAACGGGGTGCCGGCATGAACATCGCCGTCCCTTGGAACGCCAGCTGGTCGTCGGAAGAGCACTACGAAATCCGGCCTTGCCGTTGGGTTGGAATGCGCCGGGCGATGTGGATGCCACACACGCCCGGGGTCGGCCGCCCGATCTTTGCCAAGCCGCATCAGGTGCGCCAGCGCCGCTCAATCGCGGAGATGCGCTGCACCGTCTGCGGTGAGAAGGCGCCCGAAGGGGATCGCTGGTGGTTCCAACTCGGCGAGGTCCGCGAAGGCTGGTTCATGACGACTGAGGCGCCGGTGCACCGCCGATGCGCAGACTTCGCGCTCACGGTCTGCCCGCACCTTCGAGGTCAGGAGGATCGCCTCGAGCCGATGCCGGGCGGTTTCAGTATCCTGTCTTCGTTGATCGGCGGCCCCGCCGTCGAGCGGGATTTCGGTTTCACCATTCGGCCGGGCGAACGCGTCATCGGCGCGCTCAAGATCGCATGGAAAGAGAAGTTCATGAGGAGGGCCGTTTGATGCGCAAGCCAATTCAGCTTCCTATGCAGGATCAGAACGGTCAGCCCGCAGGCTCTATGTTCATGATGCCTGCGCGCGAGGGAGCGTGCGAGACCTGCGCCACCGCGCATGAGCCGCACCTTCCGCACAACGCGCAGAGCATCTTTTACAGCATCCGCTTCCAGGCGGAACACGGCCGGGCACCGACGTGGATCGATGCCATGGCGCACTGTTCCGACGAGATGCGCGCGCTGTGGACGAAGGCCCTGACGGATCGCGGCGTTGACGTCGCCGGCGGCAAGATCGTGGCTGCGCGGGAATCGAACTGATGGATCGCCCCATCATCTTCTCCGCGCCGATGGTGCGCGCGCTGCTGGCCGGGCGCAAGACGCAGACGCGGCGGGTGATCAACCCTCAGCCGATATGGGAGCCGGAGGTTGTCGCCGGCCCGACCTTCGGCGCGGGCTGGAGCTGGGGCGGCTATGCCCGCTGGGCCGACCCTGTTCGGTTCGGCGCGGAAATCGCCAAGGATCAGCGCTTCTCTGTTGGTGACCGCCTCTACGTCCGCGAGCATTGGCGGAGCACGCCCGCCTATGACGATCTCGCGCCAAGCGAAATGGGCGGCGACGAGCCGGTGCTCTACATCGCCGACGATGCGACGATGAACTGGGGCGAAGCCGACGGCGACCGCCGCGGTCGGCACCGGCAGGGCAGGCACATGCCGCGCTGGGCGTCGCGCCTCACGCTGATCGTCGAGGATGTCCGGTGCCAGCCGCTGCAGGCGATCAGCCGCGGCGATGCCATCGCCGAAGGTCTGACGCTCGCGTCCAAAGCGATCGAGGAGTTCTGGCGCTGGCCCGAGCCGCACCACGAACACCTGTGGCTCTCGCCCCCGGCAGCCTACCGCCATCTCTGGAACAGCCTGCACGGCGCCGGCGCCTGGGATGCCAACCCGTGGGTGGCAGTGGTCGAATTTAACGTAGTGAAGGGAAACATAGATGACCGCGAGGGCTGAACTTTCGGGCAGCCGCTTCGGGCGCTGGACTGCGATCTCTTATGCGGGAAATCGCCGCTGGCATTGCCGCTGCGACTGCGGAACGGAGAAGTCAGTCGAGACCGGGTCTCTCACGCGCGGTGCTTCGCTCGGATGCATTAAATGCCATCCGGCGCTTGGAAAGAACCGCACACATGGCGGGAAGCGGACGCGCCTCTACAATATCTGGCGCGCCATGATCACCGCAGCACTGGAGGAATAACCGTGGGAGAGGCGATGCTCCTTACCGAAGACGAAGCTGCTGAGCGGCTCCGGCTCTGCTCGCGCACGCTGCGCAAGGAGCGCCATGCCGGCCGCCTGCCATACGTCTTGATCGGTCGTGCCGTGAGGTACACGATTTCCGATCTCGAATCCTTCATCGAACGCGCCCGTCAGGATCAGCCAGCATGTCCGTCTACCGGTCCAAAAACTCGCCGTATTGGCAATACGACTTCGTCATCAAAGGTCGTCGCTTTTACGGCTCGACAGGCAAGGCCAAAAAATCAGAGGCCTTGATTGTCGAAGCCCAGGAGCGGGCGAAGGCGAAAGAGCCGCCGAACAAGCGCGAGCCGATCACCGTAGATGACGCGGCCGGGCTATATCAGGACCACGCCGAGACGCAGCCAAGCTGGCCGACAACCCGATATATGCTGAACGATATGGTGAAGGGACTGGGCAAGAGCCGGTTTCTGTCGGAGGTCTCTCAAATCGACATCCAGCGCTATTTCGCCAAGCGGCGCAGCACCAGATCGAACGCGACGATCAATCGTGAGGTCGAGGTTTGCAGGGCAATGTGGCGTCGCGCCGCCAAGGCTCGCTTCGATGTTGGCGAAATGCCGGACTGGCGTGCGCTGATGCTCCGCGTACCGAAGAAGGCGCCGCGGGAACTGTCGCTTGAGGAAGAGCCGAGGCTGTTCGCCGAGATCCGGGCCGATCTTGTTGATGTGTGCGACTTCGCTTTGAAATCCGGCTGGCGGCGTAGCGAGGTGCTGGGCCTTCGCTGGGCAGATTGCGATTTCACCACGATGCAAGCGACGACCAGGATCAAGGGTGGCGATGTCGTGCGTCGGCCGCTTACCGCGACGCTCATCGCGATCATCAAGAACCAGCCCAAGGCCGGCGCATTCGTATTCACCTATGTCTGCCAGAAGTCGCGCGAGAAGCGGCGCAAAGGCGAGCGCTACCCAATGACCGCGACCGCCATACGCGGCGTGTGGGCGGCCGCCAAGGCAGCGGCGGCGATCGAGGGGTTTCGCTTTCACGACTTGCGCCACACGCGGGGCACTCGCATCGTCCGCGCCACCGGCTCGCTGGCCGCGGCTCAGAAGGCCCTCCAGCATACCAATATCAAGACGACGCTCCGGTACGCCCACGTGCTGGATGAGGATGTCAGAAACGCGCTGGATGAGTCGGAATCCCGGAATATTCCCGAAATTCCCAGCAGCGAACGCAAGAAAGCCTAGGATATGTGCGGCTCACAGCACCATAGCGCGTCACCGTGTAAACGAGATGCTCTACCAACTGAGCTAAGCGCCCGCGCTGCGGGAGCGCGGCTATGCGCCGCGAGGCTGCGGCGGTCAAGCGATCGGAGCAGGCCGGGCGCGCCGGAACCATTGGATAAACGTCGATCAAGAGTGTCAACTTTTCACCTGACACGTCATCCGCCCTCGGATTAGGTCGCAACACACCACACGATAAGGGTGCTGGCCCGGGGGGACAGTATGGGCATCATGTGCAAGCTGCGCGGGCATAAGCCCGATCGAGGCGGCGCACGCCATGACGGCGAAGACTATTGGACGATATGCAAGCGCTGCGGCACGCCGCTGATCCGTGCGATCGATGGCTGGCGCGAGCCGAGCGTCGACGAGAAACGGGCCCATGCGCGACAGGCGGAGGCGCGCGGCAAGGGGGATGCCGCGGCCTGAGCCGCGACCCCCCCCTTGTTCCAGGCAGGCTTTGTTCCAGGCAAGCGTTGTTCCAGGCCAGCCCCACCCGGGCGATGCGAATCGCGATCAGCGGCCTCCCGTACACAGCATCAGCGCGGCATCGGCGCGTTCGCCATAGCCGCCGGGCCCCGCCCATTCGGCAAGCCGCGCGCCGAGAAGCGCGGCCAGCGCAGCCGCATCCGCGAGCAGCGGCCGGTCGAGCGGCGCCGGACGCGGCGGTGGCGTGACCGGGCAAGGCCGCTGAACCTCCCGCACGACCTCCACCGTGCGCACCGCGACCGCGGGCGGCGGCGTGGAAGAACAGCCGGCGAGCAGCGACAGGCCGGCGAGCGCCGCGGTGCGGTTCATCAGGCGCCGCATCACAGCCCCTCCAGCGCGTCGATCAGCGCCTTCGATACCGCGCAACCGGGCAGCGCCGGCTGCGCGGCGAGCGCCCGCAGGCGCGCGACCTGCGCCGCGGTGCCCTGCCAGCGCGCATCGGCCGCGACATCCGCGGCTGCAGCTGCAGCACGCGCCGCCGCAAGCGCGTCCGCTCGCGCATGGCTTTGCGCATTGCTCTCGGCGAGCGCCGCCTCGAGCGTGGCGACGGACGCGCGCGAGACGGCATGGCCGGCGCGTTCGGCGGCCAGCGCAGCGTCGCGATCCGCCGCGACGCCCTGCCACCGCCGCGCCTCGCCGCGCGCCAGCAGCAGCGCCAGCGCCAGCGCGGCGACGAGGGTGCCGGCGAGCACCCACGGCCAGTGCCGAACGGCGAGCGTGGCCGCGGCGCGCGCGGCGGCAAGCACCGCGCCGGTCACAGCGCGCTCGCCACGTCGAAACTGGGGCAGGCCTTGGCGACGCCCGGCCAGTCGCGATGTCCACGGACGCCGATGTCGGGGTAGCGCGCGCGATACTCGGCGACGAGGCGGCGCAGCGCCTCCCGCTGCGCCGGGGTGCGCGTATCCTTGGGCACGCCGCGCCGGTCGACGCCGCCGACATAGCATATGCCGATATTGCCGGTGTTGCGCCCGCCGACATGCGCGCCGCGGCGATCGTCGGCCAGCGTGCGCACCGCGCTGCCGTCCAGCTCGACGACGATGTGGTAGCTGACCTGGCCGAACTTCGCGACATCCCATTGGGAAATGGTCGCGGCCTTGACGTCACGCCCCTCGGGCGTGGCCGCGCAGTGGATCGTGAGATGGTTGATGCGATCGGGGTTCATATAGGCGGGGGTCGCCATGGTCAGACACTCCTTTCATCGAGCGGCCAGAACGGCGCGAGGCCGATCAGCACGCGTTCCTCATCGGTGAGCGGCAGCTCGTCCGCCGGCGGCACGGCGCGATCGGGTGGCGAATGGCAGGGCATGCAGCGCGCCGCAGAGGCGCAGGCGTCACGCAACGCATGCGCCGCGCCGGTGACCGCGCGGATCGCGGCAAGCGCCTCCGCGGTCACCGGCCGATCCGCTGTTCGAGATGCTGGATGGTGACGGTGAGCGCGGAGAGCGCCGCCGCGAGCGCGCGATCGCTCTCGGTCCGCTCCCGCTCCACCGCCGCCCGCCGCTCATCGGCATGCGTTTCGCGCCAGACGAGATAGCCGATCACCAGCCCGAGCGGACCGAACTGGCCGAACAGGGTCCAGATATCAGAGGTCAAGGATGATCTCCTTTTTTGGAGTGCTGCGTTGCACAGACGCAAGTGCCAACGGCGGCGGCGGGCGAGCCGCCGTGCGTGGCAGGCTATTGAGAGCGCTGGTCAAGCAAGATAGTGGAGCGCTATAAGGGATCGCTGCACCGCAACATCAATCGGGCAGTTGACGTGCGACGGGGGCAATATGCTGAGGACGATACAGGCTGGCCGGGGGCTAGCAGCCCTTGCCGTTGTGATGTTTCACCTGTCGATCGCCATGGGAGACCCTCGGTATGGGGGCACCCCCGTGTTTCGAGACATCACATGGCGCGGCAACCTCGGGGTCGACTTCTTTTTCGTCCTTTCAGGCTTCATCATGATGCTCATCCACGAACGGGACATTGGCGAACCCAGCCGCTGGAGAAACTTTGCGTACGCCCGATTCTCACGCCTCTATCCCATATATTGGCTTTATTCCGCAGTATTTTGCCTACTCGTGGCCTTCGGATTCGGAACAGTAACCCAGCTTCCTAGCAGCTTATGGGACTGGGTTTCGACGATATTCTTAGTCCGCCTGTCAGACGTAACAGCACCTCTTGCCGTAGCATGGACCTTATTTCACGAAATTGCCTTTTATGGCGTATTCTCGATTTTAATCCTGAACAAGCGCGCCGGCCTTCTTGTATTCTTTGCATGGATGTTGACGACGGCCATCACCTTTAACTATCCACCTACCGACAGCCCGAGCCCCATCCAGACCTATTTGGCTGCTTTTAATCTCGACTTCATGATCGGGATTGCGTCTTGCCTAGTTATGCAGAGGACCAGCACAGTAGTTTGCAACGCATGCTTCTGGATCGGCTCAGCGCTTCTGGTACTTACCATCGGCTACGAGTATGGCATCGATAGGCTCCATTGGAGCGGCATCGCTTACGGCTTAGCATTCGGCGGCATCATTGCTGGCATGGCCGCGTGGGAACGGCGCCGAGGAGGCGTAAAAATTCCACTAGCAGAGCAACTGGGGGATGCCTCTTACACGACGTACCTTATTCATGTGCCCGTCATCGGCGTATGCCTCAAACTAGTCGCTAAGTTCCACTTTGGAGATGCAATTCCGGGCGAGGCAATTTACATTGGTACGATGCTGGCCGTCGTTTGTTCGACCTACGCTGTACACAAAATTGTGGAACGCCCGCTGCAAAGGTGGATGAAACACATCAGTAAGAAAAACCACCATCAAGCCGCCGCCACGGTATAAACGGCGTCCGAAAGCCTCATCGGACTGCCAATACCATTATTGATAATCCGTTGATCGCCATCATACAGCCAGTAATTGCGAGCCACCTCGTTCCCGTCCGGATTAGCGGTGCCGTAAGCGAAAGGGCCGCCCTTTCCGATTCGAACTCGCAGATGCGATGGCCATGCGCCGACCGCCTTCGCAACCGTCACGCGGCGGCGTCCCGATATATAAGCACGGCCCACATTGCTCGAATTTGAAAAGCCAACATATGACCATGCGGCGCCACCATCAAGCGAGACTTCAACACCACCGACATCTCTGTACTCACCAGAAGTCCAGGTACTTCCTCGACGATTCCGGATTGGTCGATTTAACGGTGTAACGATGTCGAAATGAAATGATGTGTTTCCAACGTCAAATTTTATCGATGATGGATCGACGTGCATCTCCTCGTAATTAAACGCCCGCATTCCCTGAGCGAAACCAACGCCTAATGTGATGCCAAACGCGATGTTACCATCGATCGTGTTGGGCGGATGATACGTGTCTTGCAACTCGAACGGCTGCTCCTGCCCGGCAATCGCAAAGGCCGAATTGTCGTCAACCCATGATCGTATTGACTGACGAGCAACGCCGGACAGCCCATCACCGTCATACGTGAAATTTCCATCAACATCCTCACGGACACCAGGATAGACGACCACAGTCGTTCCCGCCTGCGCAAACCCATCTTCAAAAACCCAATGCTCCTTGGCATTCGGCCCTGAACCCTTCACCGCGGCATCTAGCAGGGCGCGGAAAAACCCTCCTTGAGGCGCGGTGATCGCCGGGCTCGAAGGGTTTATCAGGCAACGGTTGTTGGGGAAGTCGGCATCTGGTGGCAATCGTTGGCTGCCAGAACCCGCCGTGTGGCGGATTCCTCGCATAGCTACGCCCTCGCCATCAGTTTTGGCAGACGAACCAGATTGTACGCCGCAGCGGTCAGCGTGAAGTTCCATCCTACGCGGTCCTGCCCTCGATGCCGGGTCTTGCGCAGGTTTCCGCTGGTCTTGGCCCAGCCAAAGACCTCTTCGATCCGTTTCCTGATCCGCATCGAAACGGCGTAGCCAGGGTGCCGGGTGGTGCGTCTATCGATAGCGGATCGCCTGTTGGCATTGTTCTGGGCGACGTGCGGGGTAACGCCAATGTCGCGTAAGGCGGCGACGAATCCGGCTGTATCGTAGGCTTTGTCCGCCGCCAGCGTGATGCGATGGCGCCCTTTCATGCGGGAAAGCATGGTCAGCGCGGCCTCCCGTTCGGCCGTGCCCGTGGCGTGAGTGAGCGTCGCATCGACGACGAGGCCATGCCGGTTCTCCATCAGGACGTGGGCCATGTGGCACAGCCTCGCGGCTTGGCCGCGTGCCTTCTTGAACAGGCGGGCGTCAGGATCGGTGGTGGAGGCGTGGGTGGCGTTGGTTCGCTTCTCGCCATGGAAATCGCGTTCGGCGTTCCGCCCCTTGGCCTTTGCCTGTCCGCTCTGACCGGTGCCCGAAGCGCTGTCGTCGTCGTCACCGCCCGAAGCCTCGCCGTCCTTGGGCTTGAAGCTCTTCATGCTGGCCCACGCTTCGATCAGGGTGCCATCCACCGAGAAGTGGTCGTCTGACAGGAGCGCCTGCACACGAGACTGCCCTACGATCGCGGACAGGAACCTGGCGGCGATGTCCCCGGCCAGCAGCCTCTCCCGGTTCTTGGTGAAGACCGTCACATCCCAGATCGGCGCATCCATCGCCAGGCCGACGAACCAGCGGAAAAGCAGGTTATAATCCATCTGCTCCATGAGCTGGCGTTCCGAGCGGATCATATAGAAAACCTGCAGGAGCAATGCGCGCAGCAACTTCTCAGGCGGGATCGATGGCCGGCCAATGCGCGAATACATCGCATCGAAATCAGCGGACATCACCTCGAGAGCTTCGTCGACGATCGCGCGGATTGCCTGAAGTGGATGGTTCGCCGGGACCCGGGCTTCGCAGCTCACGTAGGAAAACAGCCCTTCGCTCCGGTGATCGCCGCCGCGCATCTCAAATCCTTCAACCTCAGCCGAAGGCGTATGAATCACCTCAAGCGGCTCAACGAAAGCGCCTTTTCCGCAGCCTGCTAGAGAAACCGACGCGACATCCGGCGATCGAATGGCCGTAAACCAAGGCAGAAGCATCGTACTCATCTGACCAGCGCCCCACTGAAACGCTGCAATCGTATCTTGCCAAGATCGCGACCCTTCAGAATCGTCAATCCATTGCTGCATAGATGAATTCGGCACACCGTCGGTGATCCACATTTGTGCACCACCGTACAGTTGCGCCGCCTGCTCGACCGCCGCCACAAATCCGTCCCCAACGACATAGCCAGGGAGAATTCGATTCAGAATTTGGCCCCGAGTCCCAGACACGGTCGCGGTCGCGGTCGCGGTCTGACATAGGCTGACCGCCACCTTTCCGCTGTAGGAATGAGCAAGAGAAACACCGGAAAAGAGGTTCGCCAGCTGAGACTGACCAAACACGCCGGCAACCCCACCAAAACTGACCCAAGCGCCATCGAGATAGGTCGATTCGGCGTTATCCTTCAGCCTCCAAATAACCTGACACCACTCCAGAGTGACCGGAACATTTACGGATACGGTTACCTCGCTCACACCATCAGACACACCGGCGACATCGCTCCAACCAACATGCTCTCGATTACTTTTTGTCACTACACGCATCTGAAGAATATTTGGTCCATGACTATGAATCACAACATTTCGGCGGTAAACGGCCGCCGACGTGGAAGGCCGTGCAGCATATACCTGACCGTCGCTATCTTTATCCGGACGAACTCCGCCGGGCGGCACAATGTGGCCACCTCTATAAACATCACCGACGACGATCGCGGGCACGCTCATATCTGCGACCACAGATGAAAGCTTTCCCAAGCTTGCGTCCGTGCCATTGAGATCGCGATACCATCGCATGTTGCTGCCACCGAAGCGGCTGATCGGATCAGCGCCCAAGCAAATCGCAGAAAAATCGCCGTCATCAACTGCCCTTGACACATACCCGATCCTCCGGATGGAACCGGGCCAATATCCCGTTGATATCACCGGCGTCGGCGCCACTGCACTCGAACTATGGCTACCAATGGACACAACGCCGCCATTAAAATTGGAGAGACCTGCGACATCCGTCATCGCGACTAGTGCCCCTTGATAGATAACCGCTGTTTCCACATCTATTACACTTAATCGCCATGACATACCAATTCGAACTGCATATATTATTGCGCGTCGAAAACTTCTCAGAATAGCCGGCGTTCGAATGATCTGGGTCGTTTGACGACATAGAAACTCGAATACACCGCGCAAATTTGGATCACTGATATAGGCATATCCATAAAAGCGGCAGCCAATATTATTTCCCCCGGTGAAACCATTTCCGAATAATTGAAAGATACGGGCGGACAACATTCTTTCCCGGGGAATTTCGATCTCTGCCCACCAGCAGCCATCCGCACCAAACCAATTTCCGAAATTGGCCGTAGATTGCTGCACAAATCCAAATGCTCCGTCGTATTGAGCATTGTGATCATGGAATTTGATCGACGCCGACGCCGTTGGTATCTGCAACCCTGTCAAAGCTGCACTTACAAGGGCCGCGTTGGACGAAGCTATCACCGCTTGCTCCGCAGCATAGGCGGCAATTTGCGGCGTCGCTTTAATTAGGCTTCCCGCTGCACCAAGAGCAAGATCATCAGCAACAATCTGCACATCCCCAATCTGTCCCCCAACCGCATCGACATTGCCGATGCTCCCCGCCACGGCAGCAATCGCTCTGGCGCCTTCCAGATCCTCCGCCACAACGCCGATCGGCGCGATGTTGGCGGCGATCAGGTCGATCGCGCCGGATGCCGCGGCGAGGTTTTCGAGTGCGGCGGGTGCCACGTGGGCCGCGTAGGGGCGGCCTTCGGCATCGAAGCCGAGCAGGCTTTGCGCGCGGTCGGCCTCGCCGGGCAGGGGCGCCGCGGTTTCGCCGATCGGCACCTGCAGCGCGCGGCTCACCTCGGCCTGCAGCTTCAGGTCGCGCAGCGCGGCGCGGTCGTTGGCCTCGTTCACCGGGCCGGCGAGCCAGCGCGAGCCGTTCTCGAACGCGATGCGCTGGGTGAAATCGGGCGTGGAGACGATGAACAGGCTCAGCCCCGCCGCGGGGGCGACCGCGAAATGCACGGTGCCGCCGGCGTCATCCGCCAGCGTCACCGCATAAGCGTCGGGGACGAGTTCGCTCTCGGTGCCATCGGCGTCGCGCGCCAGCACGCGGATCTCCGCGGCGGACGCCGCCTGGAACGCGAAGGGGAAGTCGGTGGTCACGCCGTTGGTGGCGAGGGGTCCGGTAAAGCTGGCCTCGGTCTCGACGGGCATGCGGCACTCCAGTCTGGAAGATTGACGCGCTGCCTAGGATCCGGCGTGGACGGCGTGAATCGGGGGCGGTGCGGCGCCGGCGATTCATGTCCGATGCCGATGCCGCCATGGCGGCGCCATGTGTGCACCAGCCCTCGCCATCGCCGCCGCCGCCGCTTCCGCTTCCGCTTCCGCCATCGGAACCGGCATGTCCGCCGTTCAGGCCCGCGCCCAGGCGCGCTATCAGGCCCGCATCGCCGATCGCAATGCCCGGCTGGAGGGTGAAGCCGCCGCCTCCGCGCTCGACGCCACCCGCCAGCAGGCGCTGGCCGCCTATCGGGACAAGGCCGCCGTGCAGGGCCGGCAGCGCGCGGCAATGGCGGCCAACGGCATCGACGCCGGCTTCGGTTCCGCCGCGGACATGATCGCCGACGGCGACATGCTGGCCAGCGAGGATATCGGCCGCATCTATGCGCAGGGCCTCAACAGCGTGCGCGGGTTCGACATCAACGCCACCAACCAGCGTGCCGAGGCCAAGGCACGGCGCTCCGCCGGAGACGGCGCGCTGGTGAGCGGACTGTTCTCCGCCGCCTCCACCGCGCTCAGCGGCGCATCCTCCTTCTCGAAGCTGAAGGCGCAGGGTTACTGACCACGCGACACCGGCGCGATCCCGCTATTGCCCAACGACAGGAATGGCTTGCCTTGGCCGGCGCGATCGACGCATGATCGCGCCGGCGCCGCGGCGCGGGGCATGGTTGCGGTATCTTGATCGACTGGAGGGGGTTGTTTTGGGACTTGGCTGTCTGGTCAGTGGCCACAAGCCGGATCGGCCGCGCGCCCAATATGACGGCCACACCTTCTGGAGCTGGTGCACGCGTTGCCAGACGCGCCTGATCCGCACCAGCCAGGGCTGGCGCCGCCCCACCGCGGACGAGCTCGCCGACCATCGCCTGCGCGCGGCGCTGCGATCACACCACGAGGCGCAGGCGCGGCTCAGCGAACGCGGCACCTGAAGCGCGCAGCCACCTTTTCTATTTCATCAATTCTGCCGGCAGGCAGGGCACTGTGTCCGCCGTCCAGTCGATCTCATAGGTCGCCGGCACCCGCGCCCCACCCTGATCGGTGATGTCGCTTGCCCCGTTGGGGTCGTAGGTGATCCACGCCATGCTGTTGTCGAAGCGGGGAATGCGGCCATTGTCGCGCCGCGCGCTCGCCGCATCCACTTCCTTCTGCTCGACGCGGTCGCCGCGGATCATGCGAAGGGCACCATCGCGCACATCGAATGCGCGATAATAGGCCCTGCCGAACATCATCGTATCGATGTTATCCTTGTGGGACCATTGGCCCGGCCGCGTCGTCGAGGGAAGGCGGACGGTGGTGACGTAACAGCCGAACTTCGGCTTGTTATAATAGGGCAGATCCTGATTCTGCTCCGCGGCACGCACACGCTTTTCGGGCGGGCTGAAGCCGCCGCCGGGCAGCACCAGAGACTTCACGCCATCGCCACCATCCTCCCAATCGACCGCGCCGGTGCCGATGATGGTCAGCACACCCGCCTGCGCCTTCTCGTCGTAGCGCCACTGGACATCCTCGATCGTCTGCCAGGTGTCTCCGATCGCCTGCTGGCGGAATCCGCCGAGCAGTTGCGCCGGCGTCAGCGCGGAGAACTGGACTTCCTGCTGCAGGCCCTCGATCCCCCGCTTGATCGTGGTGCTCGTGATCCGCGCCGGCTTGTCGAAGCCCGCGCGCGCGTCGATCTCGAACAGATTGACCTCGTCCGGCCGCGCAGCGGGCTTCCAATCCAGCCGTTCGATCGCCGCACCCTGCGCCGTCAACGGCAGCACCCATTGATAGGGCAGCATGGGCGCCTCGTCCGGCGGCACGACCGCGGGCAGCGTGCCATCGAGCCAATAGCTCTTGCCCGCCACCTGCGCGCGCACCAGGACATGATCGAACAGCCGCGGGCTCGGCAGACGCGCATCGAAGCCATCGTCACCGCCGCCGTTGTTGACCAGCACCGCCTGCGCCTCGATGCCCAGTTCGCGCAGCAGCGCCAGCAGCAGCGCGGTCTTGCCCTTGCAGTCGCCATAGCGGCGTTGCCACGTCTCCTCGGCGGTCGCCGGCGTGAGGTTGCCGCCGTTCAGCCCGACATAGACGTAGCGGACATCCTGCTGCACCAGCTTCAGCGCCGCGCGCGCGCGGTCGGTCGGCTGCGGGTGCGCCGCGGCGATGCGCGCGGCCTCTTGCCTGAGCGGCGAACCGGCATCGAGCCGCGACGCCGCGGCATAGAGCGGCGCGAACCGGCGCGATATGCCCGCCCAGTCGGCAAAGCTGCTATACTCCACGATCCGCTGCCACGCGTAGCGCGGCGGCGCATCCTTGGGCGGCACCAGCGCGGGCGGATTGTCGAATCGATAGTCGATCGCCTGCGCACCCTGCTGCGCGGCCGCCTTCATATCCGGGCTCATCTGCACGATGGGCTTTGCCCCCTCTTCCCAGCTCAGGCGCAGATGGTAGCGTCCGGGCGCCGGCTCGGGGCCGAGCAGCAGCAGCCCCGCATCATCCTTGCCCAGCGTGGGATCGCTCGATCGGATCGTCGCGCCGAACTCCACCTCATCGCCCACGCGCAGATCGGGGATGCGCAGCACCGCGGTGAGGACGCCATCGAGCATCGCCGCCTCGAGCTGGTCCTCGCGGCGCAGAATCTCGAACGATGCCTTCTGCAGCACGTCGATCGTCTCGCCTTCACGGTGAATCCGGATCATGTGGACCACCGGCGCGCCGGCCGCGGGATTCCAGGCGAGCGAGACGTTGCCGAGCTGCAGCGCGCTGGCGTGCAGAATCTTGACGCGATAGCCGGTGTAAACCGCCTCCCCCCGGCCATCGAGGCGGACCTCGGTTTCGTGGCGGCGGATGAACACCGCGCCGGCGGCATCCGCCGGCACCGGCATCGGTTCGGCGGTCACCACCCAGGCGGGCACCGGCCCGCGCTGCACCTCGCCATTTTCCGCATGAGCCGCCCCACCGGCGATCAGACCCGCCAGGCACATTGAAATCGCAAGACGCACATCATCCCCCTTGGTCGTCGCCATAATGTCTGCGGTGCGGGGATAAGCAAGATGGTGATTGCCGATACTATCCTTGCTTGCGATCCCGAACCGATAAAGCGAGAATTCTGCACCGGCGCTGCACGCATCGCCCACCGCGGGCGGGAATGATCTTTTTCCGATCGTCGGCGATGCACATCGGGTCGATATGCCGCGACGGCGCATGCGGGGCGGCATTGCGCCCTTTTATGGCATGCGACAAGAGAGTGGCGGACAGGACCGTTCCGGCACATGGATTGTCCGCAGGGGATGCGTCGAATGTTGAATGATCGGCCGGATGCGAAGCACGGCGCAGACCTGCGCATCGACGCGGCGCAGGGGTGGGCGACAGGACGACCCCGCCGGAGGACGAGGATGATGCGACGGCCCGTTCTGGCGCTGGCCTGCGCGGCCGGTGCCGCCTGGAGCGCACCTGCCCTGGCGGACGAGAAGGATTGGGACAAGGCCAGCGACATTGCGCGCAACGCCCTGGTCGCGGCCGCGCTCGGCGCGCCGCTGGTGCAGGGCGATGGCGATGGCGCGCTGCAGGCGGCAGGCAGCATCGCCGCGGCGAGCCTGATCACCCATGGGCTGAAAGAGGCCTTCCCCGAACGGCGGCCGGACGGCAGCGATCGCAAGAGCTTTCCCTCGGGGCATAGCTCCGTCGCGTTCGCGAGCGCCGCGACGCTGCACAACCGCCACGGCTGGCAGGCAGGCATTCCCGCGCAGATCGCCGCCGCCTTCGTCGGCTTCGCGCGGGTGAAGGCGGACAAGCATCATTGGTATGACGTGGCGGTGGGCGCCGCGATCGGCGAGGCGACCGGTTTCCTCATCACCGCCCGCCGCAATGCGCAGGTGCAGGTGGTGCCGTGGGGCGACAGCAAGGGCGGCGGGGTGACGGTGGCGGCGCGGTTCTGAGCCGCGGGCGGACGGCGACGATCGCCTGCAGGGTCAGCGCGCGGCGTCATGCAAATCGCGGTGGCGCGTCCGGAATGCCACCGCGCGGCGCCTATCCCGCCGACATCATCATGGCTTTTCTTGTCGCTCGCACCGGTCGACATCGATCGCCGTATCGTGCCGGGTGAGAAAGCGCACGAACGCCGCATCATCGGCAAAGCCCGCGGCGGGATGCCCCGGCAGGCTCGCCCTGGTGCAGTCATAGGCGCGCGATTGCTGATCCTCGATGCGGATCAGCAGGAACCTGCCGCGGCGGCCGAGTTGCCCTTCGATGCCGTCGACCTGGACGATGTCGGTGCGGCGCGATCCGCGCTGCTTGCGCACGCCCAGCCAGCCGCCAAGCACCTCCAGCCCCACATTGCCGGGAAAGGACCGGAAGTCGCCGGCCGAAACGCTGAGCGAGGTGCCGTCATCCCAATCCATCAGGGTGATGGAGAGATCGAGCCCCATCGACTTCAGATAGCGTTCGAAGCTGTGGACATCGTCGCCGTCGCCCTGCGTGCGATAGCCGCTTTCATGCCGGAACCATCGCATGCCGGCCTCATGGTCGGGATGACCGCGCGGAACGGCATAGTGGAACCAGGGCGGATCCTCGAAGGGCAGCGAGCCTTCCGGCGGCGTATCGCCGCGCAGCGCATCACGCGGCCGCGTGGCCGTGGCGGTGGCGGTGGCGGTGGCGCGCGTGGCAGTGGAATCGGCCGGATCCGGCACGGCCACCGGATCCGCCGCACCGCACGCCGCGAGCAGCAGCGCCGGCAGCAGGATCGTCGCACGCACCGCACGAGGCATGGCGCGGCTCATCCGACGAACCGGATAGCGCAACTGCCGCGCAGCCATGGGTCTGGCGCGTCGGGATCATTGCCTGCGAAGCGCAGCACATAGGTGCCGGGCCGATCGAACAGCGGCCGCACGCTTCCCTCCCACCGCCGATCCTCCAACTGGCCGCTAGCGATTCGATAGATCCGCCGATGCCCGCCGACGCGCCGGATCGCGAACGGACCCGTCCGCCACGCCTCGGCGGGATCGGGATCGGTCGACCGATGTTCGAGATCGCTGCCGAGCAGCACCAGCCGCCCATCCGGCGCCTCCACGCCCAGCATGCCGAGCCCGCGATCGTCGATCGTCACATCGATCACCCCGCCCCGGCGCAGCGCGCCCCGCGGACAACCCGGCCGAACATCGCCGGACCCGCGCGGGGCATGCGCGGCGGAGCGCGGTTCGAGGCCACCACCCTCCCCCGCACTCGCCGCAGTCGGCGGTGACCGCCCGGTGCGATCCGTCAGGATCAGCAACGCCAATGCGAGATTCACGCCGAGCAGCACGAAGATCGCCAGCGCCCACCAGGGCCGTGTGAGCAACCACGCCATCGCTGACCGCATGGAGATCATGCGGCGCGCCGGGCGTGAACGCAGCCATGATCAGCGGTCGCTTGGCTCTTTGTTCCAGCTCGCATTGCATCCCCATCACCCACGGCCTCGACCACTTTGCCAACACCCCATGTTCTCTAAATGTTCTAACCCTATAGCAGCCGACGTTCTTGAGCCTACCCATTTCCGCTCCGTTTCGGAGCAAACCATGGCTTCGCGCTACGGCTTTGTTACTTTCACATCCCAATTGTTGAATTTCCATATCTTGACGAATTTATCTGCACCTTTACTCGGCGTTGCATTGCCTGCAGAATCTATATCGTTCACTATAGTCTTGTATTTAATCGCACGAGGATTATCTTTTTTGGGACAACCTTCACGGTTGACTTCATAAAGCACAACCTTTGTCGGATCGAATGGCTTCTTCCAGTTTCCGCTATAGCTGGCAACATAAGCAGGAATGCCATCGTACCAGACCGACGTCGGATCTCCTGGGCCGGGAAAGGGATCAATCTTGTCAGTCATTTTGCCTGAATCAGGATTCTTGAGCAGGTGCCCGGTGGCGTGCGTATGAAGCAAGGCGACGATCTTATAGCCTGCAGGAAGTTGGGGGCCGCGGGAAAAGCCCGTCATGTGCGACGCACTACCACCCTGCTCCGCTCCTGTGGCTACCGATGTGATGAACAGTTTGCCGTCACTCGCTCGCCGCGCAATCCCCACATAGCGTTCGCCTACGAACAAAGCATTCACCTTCGCGGCGAGCGTGATAGTGGCAATTTCATGCGAGAACGATCTAAGACTTTGGTCAGCATTCAGCGGAGGCATAGCAAAATGCATCGGCTTAGATTGCATCTTATTTTTGAAATTCTTCATCATTAGCACTTCGAGATTATTAAGTGCCTTCTGATCTGGAACGGTCATGATACTGAGACCAGAAAAATTCGAAGCACCGGCAACGGCGCCATTCGACCCACCCTTTTTTCCGGAAGCCTGCTTGCCGGACTGCGCTGGCGGCAGAATGTTCAGTTGATCCAATAATACGTCATTCACGCGCGCGTAAACGACTTCGTCAATCAGAATGTTGTTAATCAGAGCGGGCGTTCCATTGACAAGTTCAACATACCGTGACCTCTGGATCGGATCGCTCATGATCGTCTGGATCGTTGCGATATCGCTTAAGGGTGGCAGCGCCGCTCCGGAAGCTGGTTGGCTACTGGCCGATATCGGGAGAGGATTGGGTGCGGGCGCGGCTCCGGATGGTGCGGGCTGCCATCCGGCGGGGATCAGTTTGGCCGAAGGCGCTTCCGGCCCTTCATCATCCCAACCATCCCCCAGCTTCGCCGCATATCGGTTGAGCCAATCACGCGTGCCCGTTTCCGCGAGCATGCCCTGCACCTCATCCTCGCTCGCGCCCGAATCCAGCATGTGTCGCACCCAGCGCCGCGACCGAGCGACCGCCTCCGGATCATCCGCCCAGGCGGGGTCGAGCGCTTCGGCGGCGAGGCGGTTGGTGGCGGCTTCGATGTCCGGCGCGGAGAGCGGAGCGGCGGGCGGCGGTCCGGCCTCAGGCTCCCGATGCTGCGCGGTGGTTCGGGCGACCGCGCCTTCGATCGCCCGGTCGATCTCTTCGATGGTGGGCAGGCGCTTGCCGCCGGTGGCGAGCAGCAGTTCGTCCGAGACCATCCGGTAGACGCGCTGGGCGTCGGTGCGCCAGCCGCGCGCGGGGGCGGCGCGCGGGGGATCTTCGGCGTCGGCGAGCAGCAGGTCGGCCTCAGCCTCATGCGCCTCGGTCGGGATGATCGGGGGGAGCGGCGCGGATGCCGGTGGCGTCGCACCTGCGTCACCCGCGCCGGCCAGATCGGCGGCCCCGGCGACGGCCTCGTCAGCCGCGGACGCCGGCAGCGACGGATCGCCAACCGGCGCGGCCATGGGCTGAGACGCAGCCGTGGGCGGGGGCGGAGTCGCGGGCGCGGGCGGGGCTTCGGCGATCGGCGCGGGCGCGATCGGTTCGCGATCATCGTCGCGGCGGTTGGGGATCCGGGGCATCAGGCGCCCCCGCGGCGGGTGAGGATATCGGCCATGCCCCGCGGCTAGGCCCGCGTGCCCAGGCCGTGAATCGCCGGCGTCGACCGCGATTCACTGGCGAAAGGCGCGCACGCCCGTGCGTTAGACTGGCTCCGTCAGATGCCGCCCAGGCCGATGCTGCATCTGGACGCCTTCTCCCATCGGCGAGCCGCGATGGTGCCAGCATCAATGCCAGCCGGCGCCGAGCGCGAGCCACATCGTTGTCTTCTCTGGCCCACGCTGGGAGAATGCGCGAGCCGTGCGATAGTCCGGCGGCCACTGGCGCTGTGCCTTGATGATTCCCTCGGGGCAATCCTTCGGCCACCACGCCATATTCTTGCTGAATATCTCAAGGCAGTTCACCGCATCCGATTCCGTGCGCTCACCGAACAAGCGCCGGAACAATGCGTCCGCCTCGTCATTGCGCGCCCGGAAGCGAATGAACTGGGTCTCGAATTCGGTACCGGGATCGTAAACGAAGAGCCGGACATCCTCCGCCGACGACGGCAGCGGCCCCCACCCGCCCTTCATGCGAACAGCGCGGACCTGCTCCGGCGTAAGCGACACGTCGGGCGCTGGTGGCCCCAGCACCTCCCAGCCGTCGCACGAGGCAAGCAGCATGGCGCCCATTAATGGCAGCGCCCCCAGGATTGGACCACGCATGGATTGCCAATTCCGCCTCCGATCGCGCCTCCAGTGCAATGAACCCTCCCCTGCCAGTGCCGACCATGCGCAACATATGCCGACGCACGTTAGCCGCAGCGATCGGCATCGGGGAGTTACATCGATTTAAACATTGCCGGAGACAGGTTCGGGAGCGCGCCCAAGGTACGGCCTATAGAGCAGGTGCCGGGGGTAGCTTGAACCAGAAGCGGCCCATCTCCTTGGCGCCCCGAACCTCGTAATTTCGCGCCAGACCCGACTCGTGCAAACCGCGAAAATCCTTGTCCTTATAGTTACGCCGCCCTTTGATGATGCCAAAGAAATCATAATCGACGGGTGCGTGAACATGATCCCAATTATAACGGTCGAATACATAGAGCGTCGGCACCACGGTCACGATCGAACCACCATCTTTATCTGGAACAACCTTTACAGATGCCGTGAACGCATAATTGAATCCGTTCATGGCATAGTACCAATCCTTTTCGCTTTTCGTGCCGTCGCTATTCCCCACATGAACAGACCAGTCGGTGCCGACATGAAAGTTCGCCGACTTTCCGGTATATTGCTGGCGCACGGTGTTCGCGATCCAGGACTTCAGCCTCTCCCTGCCTGCTTCGACCTCCCTGGCGAAAACCGGCATGCCCTCGATCATTTCCGACACACCGGGATCATATGCCTTGCCGTAGCGCCAGATGAACTGATCCATCATTCGGCCAGCATTGGGGTAGCCGTGCACGCGCGCACCCTTTGCAAGAAGCTCGGCCTCACCGCGGATCTGCACATCATGTGGGCGAGGCAAGCGTGACGCGAATTTGCCATCGAGATCATTCGGCTGAGGCGGAGGCGGAAAGGGTAGATCGGCCGCCTTGTTGCGGATGAACGACAACCAATCGCGCGGATATGCAGGCTTCGGCCGACCGATGATGCGGATGCGCGGCTGGCGTGCCGCAGTTCCTGTTCCCGGCGCGCCGGTCCGCCGGAACAACCCCGCCCCACCCTCCGCCGGCACCCTATACGGCTCCGCCCGCAGCATCGCCCCACCGCTCTCCCCCGGCCGATACACGCCATCGTCGAACCGCGGCGCCATCTCTTCGACGCCCGCATCCTCCATACCGCCCAGCGCCCGGTCGACGCCTTCGAACACCCGGCGCTGCAGTGCCAGTTCCGGCCCGTTGGGGGCGGTACGGATCAGCTCCTGCATCTCCGTCAGTTCGTCGAAGCTGCGGCTGGTCAACCCGTCCCGCCAGCCGCGCAGGTCGGTGTCGAGGAAGGCCTGCGGGTCTTCATGCGCCAGCGCCTTCAGGGTCCATGCCGCGTCGCCATCCTCCGTCGCCGGGCGCAGGTCGCCGTTGATCAGCGCCAGCGCGTCGAACTGATCGCGCGCTTCAGGGGAAAGCGTCGCGCGGATCGCGGCGGGCAATTGGCCAAAGCTGGTGAAGCCGCCCTTGCCCTGCGCCTCGACGAAATCCCACGCCGCACGCTCGGCGGCGCGTTCGTCGGCGCGGCGGGTGATGGCGGCGGCATTCTCGCGCCGGGCGAGCTCGTCCTTGGCGGCGCTGCGCTCCGCGGGGTCGAGGCTGCGGTCGCTGTCGAGCGACGCGAGCAAGGCCGCCAGCCGCTCGCGCGGAGCCATCGCCGCCAGCCCGCCGTCCCGGTCATTGGCGCCTTGCGCCTCGGCTACGCGCGCCTCCGCGCCATCGGCGATCGCCCGCACCCGCGCGCTGCGGCGCGGCACCTCCAGCGCCTGTTCGGCGGCGGCGCGTTCCGCCGGCACCATCGCCGCGCCATGTTCGGTGAGCAACGCCTCCGCCGCGCCCAGCCGCCCGCCATCGACGAAGCGCTGGATCCGCCGGCGATCGACGTCGCTCGCATAGGCCCGCTGGCGCTCGGCGACCGCCGCGCCATCCTCGCCCCGCCGCCGCGCCGCCGCCATGATCTCGTCGAGGCCGGTGCGAAGCTGGGTGTGATACTCCTCCTCATCGTCCGCCTCGACCGCGAGCCGCGCGCTCTGCGTGGCGCGATCCTGCGCGACCTGCTCCGCGCCGGCGCGCACCTCCTGGTCGAGGTGCGACGCGATCAGCCGCCGCGACAGCGCGACACGCCGGTCAAGCGACTGGGTGACCGCAGCCCGCTCCGGATCGGTGCGCGCGCGTTCGACGATCGCCGCGGTCATCTCCGTCAGGCGCCGGTCGGCCTCCGCCGCCGCGGCCGGTGCCGCCTCGCCCTTCGCGCCCAGCACGTCGCGCTGGATCGCGGCGATCCCGTCGCTCGCCTCGATATCGAGCCGCTTGGCGCCATTGATGTCGGAAATGACCTTCGCATCGTCGCTCATCTGGTTGAGCCCGCCGGCCAGCGACTGCAGCCCCTGCGCCACGCCGCCCCACACGCCACCGCCATTGTCGACGGGCCGCAACCGCGCGGTCATCGGCGCCGCAGGCGCCACGCGATCGCCCTCATAGACCGGAACCCGCGCCATCAGCGCACCGCCCCGCCCAGCGGCGCAAGCGTGTCGGCCACCCGCCGCCGGCGCGCGGCGACGCGCGCGGCGAACCCCTTGTCACCCACCCGCAGCGCCGCCGCGCGGCAATCGACGCGGCCGAGATCGAGCCCGGCGCGTGCGAGCAGCCCGCCCAGGATGATCCGCTCGCGCCGCATCGGCGGGCGGACGGTCTCGATCGCATCGGCCAGCGCGGTGGCGCCGCCGAACGCGTCGGCGAAGGGGCGCAGCGCGGTGGCGATGGCCGCACCGGCGGCGTCGTAGCGCCGTGCCGCCTCCCCCAGCAGCGCCAGCGCGGCGTCGATCTCGCCCGCGACGGTCTCACGGATGGCGAGTTCGGACTCGACGACCGCGCGCGCGGCGGCCCGCGCGGCGTTGCGTTGGGCCACGGCAACGGCGGCCGCACGCGCCTCCGCCTCGCGCCCCGCGGCGTCGAGCGCGGCGAGGCGATCCCCGGCGGCGCGCAACGCGGCGGTGGCACGGTCGAGCGCCTTGCCGTCACCAGCGCCGGTTTCCGCCGCATAAGCCGCCTCGGCATGCACCTGCCGCGCCTCGGCCAGCGCGGCCTCAAGCACATCACGACGCACCGCACGCGCGGCGACGGGATCATCGTCGATCATTGGAATTTCTCCTGAAGAGAGAGGTCTTTCTCCCTCTCCCCTACGGGGAGAGGGTCGGGGAGAGGGGGAGTCGCGCGTCGCGTAAAAGTTCGGAGAGCTTGGCACCGCTGCTTGGTCGGCCTTGTTCGGAGCGAACCCGTCAGACCTTCACGCTTGGCGTGACTGCCCCTCTCCCTGGTCCGCTACGCGGACCTTTCCCTCTCCCCGCAGGGGCGAGGGCAAAGAGGGGTTAGATCGAGCCCATCCCGAACGGCAGGAACATCACGCCCCCAACCTCCCGCGCAGTATCCTCCACCACGAATCCCCAGCGCCTGAGCAGGCGGATCGCGCGGCCATTCTCCACCGCCACCCGGTTCGCCAGCCGCGGCGTCACCGCCTGCATCTCGGCGATCGCCCCCGGCCCCAGCGCCAGCAGCGCGCGGCCTTGCGCCATCACCCGGTCGGTGCCCAGCAGCCAGGGCATCCCCTCGCCCGCCACCGCCGATCGCACGACCAGGCCGAACATCGCCTCCGGCTCGCCGTCCACCAGCGCCGTCCGGCACAAGGCCGATCCCGCCAGCCCGCGCCGCAGCGCCGCGCGCGGATCGAGGCCGATCGCCGCGCATTCGCGCCGATCCGCGTCCCGCATCGCTTGCGCGATGCGGCGTACATGGCGCGGCCGCGCGGGCACGATGCGCACCTCAGCCACCGATCACCGGCTCCATGAACAGCCCCAGCAGGGTGAAGGGCAAGGGCGCATCCTGCCGCACATGCACCTCGGCATCGCCGGAGACATGGTTGGCGCTGTCGATCAGATAGGCGCCGTTCATCAGCGCGTCGGGATCGCCCCACGCCTCGTCCAGGCGCTGCTTCACCGGGAACAGCTTGTCGGGCGCCACGCCGGCGCGGATCGATCGCGTGTCGGCCAGGTCGAGCACGATCTGCCCCGCCTGCTGGCGCCGCCCGATCGTCCAGCCCTCGCCTTCCATGTTCACCCGCAGCGGCAAGGATCGCACCTCCGCGGCAAAGGGCAGCCCGAAGGTCACCTTGCGGCCGGTGCCGATCGAGGGCGGCAAGGTCACCCGCCCGCCGCTCACGCTGAGCCCGGTCACCGCCGCGCCGTCGACGATCCCCGCCACGTCGCTGCGCCCTTCCAGATGCCACAGCCCGGTGAAGCTCGCCTGCGCTTCGTCGAACTCGGCGGAAACCGCGCAGTCGAGATAGCAGCTCTCCGCCACATCCTCCCACCGCGCCGCCGCCATCCGCTCGACGAAGCGGCGCGTGCCGCCGGGCATGTCGCGCTCGACGATCAGATAGAGCCGGTCCTCGCCGCCTTCGCTGATCGCGCAGACCGAAAGCACCCGCCCGTCGGTCTCGCACAAGGTCCAGCCCCACACATTCTGTTCCTGTTCCCAGGTGAAGCAGAGCAATTTGCCGTCCGCGCGCGCCGCCCAGATCAAAGATCGCGGCTCCTGCGCATAGGCCCAGCTGACGATGTCATGCCCCTCGAACAGATGCGGCGAGAAGATCGAGACGTCGTTGGATTTCAGCCCCTCCACCTCGAACGCATAGTTCAGCGTGCGCACCGCATTGCCCACCGAGGGGCGGTAGAACACGACATTGTCGATCAACAGCGGGTTCAGCCGCGCGCAGCCGCGCCCCACCTGCCGCCGCACCGCCTGGGCGTTGGCGGTCAGCACCCCGCCCTGCCCGTCGCCATCGACGTTGAAGATGGCATCGCCGGTCAGCGCGATCAGGCTGGTGGTGGAGACAAGCTGGTTGACCGCATTCACCCGCCCCGCCGCGATCGCGAAGCTGTAGGCATCGCTGTCGCGCAACGGCCGCGAGCGATCGAAATTCTCGAATTCGGAGGTGCCGGCGCGCGATCCCCATACCGCATTGGGATGGTTGGACGTGCGCGCGAACAGCAGCCTTTGCTCGTGAAAGGTGACGGTGGAGGGATAGTCCCCCGCCGCCGCGAACGGATTGTCGCCCTGCGGCGGTGCGCGGTCGAGCGCCGGGCCGATATTGTCGTCGCGGAAGAACAGATCCTCGGTCGTGCCGATATAGCCGTAGAATTGCGAATTATCCGCCTTGTACAGATTGTAGCGGCTCGCTCCCGTCACCGCGCTCCAGCTGATGCCGTTATAGTTGCGCTTCAGGGTCAGGTCGTTGAACGCGCTGTCCGGCGTCGAGGCGCGGCTCTCCTGCCCGCTTTCATCGTTCACCGCGGTGACGACGTAGGTGGCGGGCTGCGGGAAATAGCCGTTGCCGTCATTCTCGGAATCGGTGTTCGCCACCGTCGCGACGGTGTTGACGCCCGTCGGCGCCGCGATGGCGGGGCCGAAGGTCAGGCTCACCACTTCCCAGTCGGCATGGCCGCGCCGCACCAGCTTGGCGGGCGGATGATCGAGATGGGCGAGGTAGAGCGTGTCGGCATTCTGTTCGAGGTCGAGCTCGGCCAGTTCGACGCCGTTATAGGGCGATCCCGCCCGATAGGCCCGCGCGACGCCCATCAGGCCTCATGCTCCCGTACGATCTTGATGTTGTGGCTGAGCACGCCGTTCGAGACATAGGTGTGCGCGTGCTCGACCATGATCTTCACCACCAGCGCGCGGCCGGCGGGGGTGCCGATCGTGCGCATCTCGTGCCAGCCCCTGGCGGGCGTCCACACCCGATGCCCCGGCGTCGCGACCAGCCGCCGCCCGGCGATCGCCGCGGCCATCACCTCCGCCTCGACCACCTCGACCGCGGCGACCGGGTACACGCCCCATTCCATCGCCACCTCATGGCGGGTCATCACCCGATCGCCGGCGTTCAGCGCCAGCGCAACGCGCTCGCTGCCGTCCGCCATCAGGATCATCGTGTCCGCCGCGACGCAGAACCCGCCGCCGCCGCCGCCCGTCCTGGGCGGCTGCGGCTGCGGCGCGGGCGGCGGCACCGTCGGCGCCTCGGGTGCGGGCACCGGCGGCGCGGTGCGGTCGATGCCTCCGGTCGCACCGGCGAACACGTCGAGCGCGCTGGTATCCGCATCGATGATGAAGCGGTCCGCATCGACCACCTCGACCACCCGCCAGAAGCGGCCGTTGAGCCGCTCGCCGATCGACCCCGAAATGCCGGTCAGATAGACATGGTCGCCCTCGGCATAGCCGTGGAAATAGGCCGTCAGCCGCGCCTGCGGCTCATTGGAGACGTCGGCCAGCCGCAATTCCTCGGCCACCACCGCGCCGCCCGCCGCGCAGGGGCGGATATAGCCATGGCCGAATTCCAGCGCATAGGTCTGCGTCAGCGAGAATTGGAACGGCACCAGCCGCACCGGCCGCGTCGCATCGAGCACCTCCGCCACCAGCCGCGTGCCCGGCCGCTTGGTGATGCCGCCATATTTCATCACGATCATGTTGCGCGCGCGCTTGAGCGCGGCGGCATAAGCCTCGACGTCGAAGCGGCCATAAAGCTGCGGCGCGATCTCGCCCTTGGAGAAATTGACCTGGCCGGCGCGAAACATCACGCCACCTCCCAGCCCAGCCGCGCCGCATCGACGGGGCTGGTATAATGGGGCACGCGGCGCGGGTTGCGGTTTTCGTCATCGGCGATGGCGCGCGCCCGCGCCACCTCCGCCTGGCGGATCAGCCCTTCCTTCAGCCGCCCGTCCTTCTTGACCGGAAAGGCGATCCGCGCCGCGATCTCCAGCACCAGCGCGCGCACCAGCAGCGCCGGCAGCTCGGCGGGGGAAACGCTGGCACGACCATAATCGAACAGCGCCGGCGCGACGTCGCAATAGAGCTTGCCGCCCGCGATCAGGAAGGAAATCGGCGCCGCATCGGGCGCCCGCGCATCCGCCCGCCGCACCCGGATCGCATTGGCGAGGTCCGCGGGCAGCGCATAGGCATGCTGCCATTCGCCGGGCCGGTCGTTGGGCAGTTCGGCCAGCGCCGTGCGCCGCTCCGCAAAGCCCCATTCGGCCATTTCGAGAAGTTCGCCCAGGCACTGATCGAACGCCCGCGCACATTCGCGCGCGCTGACCGATTCCTCCTCGAGCGAGGCGATCGCATCGGCGCCGATCTCCGCCAGCGCCATGTTGCAGATGGATATGCTGCTTGCCATGGCCGTGGGGGTAAGGGCGGTGGGGCGGAACGTGAATCGCGGGAGACGTTGCTGTCCTCATGTTCGCCTCGCTGCCTCAAAAGCCGTTTGTCTCGATGCCCCCGCCCCCGCTCGTCCCAAGCCCCCCCCGACGACCCGTTCGTCCCGCGCGATGAGTTTCGGGGACACAATACCAGATTCAAGTTTCATATTGTGTCCCCGAAATACCTCCCCGAAATACCTCGGAGCCCCCAACCCAACCGTTCGTCCCGAGCGCAGTCGAGGGATCCGTCGAGCGAAGCCGAGACGGCCGGAGGTAGGCCAAAACGCCGGCCGTCTCGGCCTCGCTAGACGGGTGCGGGTGGAGAGTGCCGTCGTGTCTCCCCCCTCGACCACTCGTCTTCGCTCGGGACATGCTTCACTCGGGCCGAACGGAATTGAGGTATGCGTAAGGGCCCGTCCTGCAACACCTTCCTCGCCCCCCCCAAAAAAAAGGGCGAGCCAACCGGCCCGCCCTTCCCTCAACCGCATTCCACCGCCGATCAGTAGCCCGGTTGGTTCTCAAGGGATTGGCGCAGCGCCATCCCTTCGGCACCCCGCCGGGCTTCCTCGGCCAGCGCCTTCCATTCGGCCGCGGAGTGGCACACGCGCTTGCCGAAGCGCGATCCGGTCTGCTTCTCGGTCCGGCAGATCGGCTTCTCCGGCTTGACGGGTGTCGGCGTTGCCGGCGCAGGCGCCGCCGTCTCCGGTGAGGTCTGTGCGCCAAGCGGCGCGACCGCGGCCAGATTCAGCGCCAATACAGTAACATAACCCAACCCAACCAGCTTGTTCACACTCATGCTCCCTGTCGCGATGCGCTTTGCTCGATGGATTCCAGATTTTCTCCAGATGATCCAGCCGGCCGCAGGTAAAACGTTGTGCACTTTTACGGCCGATGCCAAAGACACCACGTAGTCACCCAATCCGCACGCTCCTGCGAAGTTTATTTGATGACGATGGCAACAAAAAGGGCGAGCCAAATGGCCCGCCCCTTTCACCCCACAAGCAGCACCCTCACCCGCTCTGCCGCCCCGCCGAAACCGCCGCGGTGATCCGCCCCGCGGTCGCGGTGCCCGCCGGCGTGTAGAACAGCCGCAGATAGCGCTCGTCCGTTCCTTCCGGCACATGATCCGGAAAGCTCGGGCGATAGCCCGCGACCAGCGCCGCCACGGGAATCGCGCCCGAGCTGGCCACCGTCCTGGGCGACGAGAAGCCCGCATTGTCGTCCACCTGCAGCGCGATCGTCAGCGTGGTGAGGCCCGCGAACGCTTCCGTCACCGCGATCGAGATCGGCACGCGACCGCCCTTGCCCACGTCGCGTGCCAGCGGAGCGGCGTGGCCGAAGGCGGTGCCGATCGCGCCGAGGTCGATCACGTTGGTCGAGCCCGCGGCGGCGGTGATCGCCTGGTTTTCCGAAAGCACCAGAGTATCGTCGATGATCATGTCATGTATCTCCGTCGAAAAGGGGGCTCAGGCGACCAAGGCTTCGCTGTTCACCAGCGCGTCGGTCTCGCGGATCGGGATGCCGCGGTAGGACATCACTTCCTGCCCCTCGAGCTGCATCGGCGTCAGCCGCACGAAATTGTCGCCGGCGCCGTCATTGGTGGCGAGCGCGTCCAGCGCCTCCAGCATGTCGCGGTTCATGTAGATCACGGTGCGGCCGTTCTTCGCCGCGTTGGGATCGTCCATCTTGGTCGCGCGGCGACCCTGCAGCTTGTAGAAGGCCTGGCGCATGAAGCGGTACAGGTCGACATTGCCCGCCTGCGCCTCGCTTACGTCGATATTGGCGACGCGCACATTGTAGCGCCAGTCGCGCACCGCCAGGCCGACATGCCAGCGGAACTGTTCCTCCATCGCGTAATAGGCGTTGTTGTCGCCATCCAGCACGCGCTGACGGCCCATGTCCTGCCGCTGCAGACCGGCGCGGGTGCCCTTGGGGAACAGCAAGGTCGTCTGGCTCTCGCCCCAGGTGACGAACCAGATGCTGGTATTGTCCGCGCCCGTTCCGCCCGCCTTGACGATCTGGTTGCCGGCGCCGCTGCCGCCCGACACGTTGTAGCGCGCGGCGAGCCCTCGGAACTTCTCCGGCGTCGAGGCGACGTCCGAATAGAAGATGCCGGTCTCCACCTCCTGCACCATCGCCTCGAGGAAGCCCTCCGCCTCCGACAGCCGCGTCGCTGCCGGGTTGGGCGAGATGTCGAGCAGCCGCTCGTCGATCGTCGAGAGCCCCTCGACGAAGCCGGTCGTGTCCTCCACCTGCGCCTTGGTGCTCTTGGACTGCGGAATGCCCTGGTAGAGCCGCCCCCAGGTGACCGAAGGCAGGCCGGTGCGGATCGTGTGCTTGTGGGTGGTGCCCATGTTGCACTCGGTGGCGATCGCATCCTTCACCGTCGGCGAAAGCCGATGCAGCACCTCGATCACGCTCGCATCGATCTCACCCTGCGGCCCCATCGACCGGTAGAGATCGATCAGATTGACGAAACTGTTGCCGATCGTTGCCATGTATCACTGCTCCTTGGTGAGCCCTCTCCCGCTTTTCGCGGGAGGGGTTGGGTGAGTGCGCGAGCGGAGCGAGCCACTTCGGCTCCGAGGCATCCGCCCACGAAACGCTTTAAAAGGGGGAAGAAAACAGGTCCTCCCCAGCCCCTCCCGCTGCGCGGAAGGGGATGAAGATCATTCCCCGCCGTACCAAAGATCCTCGGTGGACCGCCGCCCCCGCGCCCCGGCATCGCCGCGCACGAACTGGCCATCCTCGCCCACCATCGTGCCAAGCCGCGCGAACAGGCGGATCATGTCGGGATGGTTGCCGAACCCGGTATCCTCCAGCGCCTGCCGGAACGGATGCCCGCCGCGAAACCCGAACGCATCGAGCGCGACGCCGGCGTTGCGCAGCGTCTCGTTCCAGCGCCGACCGCCGATCTCGGTGTCGGCGCGCGCCGCCTCCAGCCAGTCCCGCCGCTGCCGCTCGCCCGCCTCAATCAGCCCGTCGAGCGCGCGCGTCCCCGCGCTCTCGACCAGCTTCGCCGCCACCGGCACCAGCTTGCTCGCCGCCTCGTTGCTGAGCCCCAGCTCGCGCAGCACCGGCGTCGCTTCCAGCACCAGCTCGGCGTCGAGCTCGACGCCTTCGGGGGCCGCCAGCGCATAGGTTTCGGGAACGCCGTCCGGCTCGGCGGGCGGCGGCGCCACCTCCTCATCCGCGCCGGCGGGATAGAGCCGCGCCTCGACATCATCGGGCGCGGGGTCCGGCGCGGGCGCCTCGCCGCCCAGCGCGGTGGGCGTTGGCTCAGCCGGCGGGGCGCCCGCCTGCGTCGAGAGCGGGATCGGGTTGCTCGTCGTCGATGTCGTCATAGCGTGGGTCAGGCTCCTCGCCGCGGCGCGCCGCCGGCTGTGGGGGATGGGAAGGCTTGGGGGCGGTCAGCGCCGCGACCAAAGTCGCCACCGCATGCGGATGCCGCGCCGCCACCGGCTGCCCCGCCTCGGCCTCGCGCAACAGATCGAACGCCAGGCTGCGCCGCCCCTCATGAAAATGAAGATCGCGCCCATCGGCGCCATTGCTCGCGGGAGACAGCAGCCCCGCCATCTGCACCATCCGCGCGAGAAACCGGCAAAAAGCCGGTTCGGCGAGGAGCAGGGCCATATCCTGCTCATGGGGGTGGGGCGGGGATTTCACGAAGCGCGGGGTAGATGGAGTCGCGCGCGACTTGAATCGCGGGAAGCGCCCTCGTTGACAAGCGCGCACCGCCCCGCCCAATTATACCGTCGCGCACGGGCTTACCAAGATCAGTCGAACTCATCCCTGCTCGGTCTTGGACCGACACACGGAGATCCGGCATGCTGTCGGCAGTGCTGTTCGCCGCGGCGGCGAATATGATCAAGCCGCCCACCCCTATCGATCCAGTAAATTGGATCGGTGCCTCCGATTATCCCGCGGACCTCGAACTGAAGGACGTGGTCTACACGCGGTTCCAGTTAATCGTCGCGGCGGATGGTTCAGTTCAGCGCTGCGATATCACGCAGCCGAGCGGTTCGCAGCGGCTGGATCAACTGGTCTGTGCCAAGATGACGGAACGAGGGCACTTCGCCCCGGCGACCGATCAGAATGGACGTCCGATCGCGAGCGTCTTCAAGCGGTTTGTTCTCTGGCAACGGGGCAGCGGCACCCCACTCCCCCGGGAGCAGACCGATTTCCGCCTTGAAGTACCACATGTTCCACAAGGCCTGCCAAGTCCCGCGATCATTGCATTGAATGTAATTATCAGTGCACGAGGTGCGATCGAGGCCTGTGATGGAGGCAGCAAGCCTGACGAGAAGCCACTCGCCAAAATCGGTTGCGAGCACCTCGCCCAGCGGTGGCATCCGGTGACGGTGACAGATGCAGAAGGTGCGCCACTACGGGTCCTGCATCCGGTCCTTGTTGGCTTCATCGAGCAAGAAATCCGGACCGACGCGCCAGCGAAAAAGTGAAAGCTCCCCTCACTTCCGCCGGATCGTCTCCTCCAGCGTCGCCACCTTCATGCCGAAGCGATGGATCGTCATCTTGTTGAACGCGCTCTGCCCGTCGGGCGCCAAGGTGATCACCTGCGCCACCTTCTCACCGCTCTTCATCTGATAGCTCAGCGTCAGCACGGGTCCTGCGACCTTGCCGACCACCGGCGTCTTCGCATCGCTCAGACTGCCGCTGATCTGGCCGCCGGCGCCCTCGCGCAGGCGCCACTGGCGCTGCATCGGCTTTTCGCCTTCCTGCTCCACGCGCTGGTCGAGCACCAACGTGCCGTCATTCTCCACCCGGCCGACCGAGCGGACATGGACCGCGCGCGCCTTGTGCAGCACGATCTTCACCGAACCCTTGCCCTCGGTCACCCCGATGAAGAATTTCCTGGGCGCGGACACAGGGCCCTGCGCGTCGACGGCGGTGCCGGGCAGGCCCGCGAACAGGGTGGCGGCGCCTGCCGCCGCGAAGATTATCCCGCGCATCAGCGGATCGACCCGTCGCCGGCGGCCGTGCCGGTCGCCTCGCCCGTGGGGCTGGCATCGGGCGCGGGCCCGCCCTGCCGCTCGCCGGTCAGCACTTCGGCGGTGATCGCCGCCAGCGCTGCGCCGGAAAGAAAGGCGGTCGCGCCGCTCACGTCGCCGCCGACCACGAACCTGTCGGTGGATTCGGCGGCCGGGCGCACGTCATAGCGGATCGCCAGCCCCGAACTGCGCACGCCGCGCGTATTGCTTACGATCGCCTGGGCACTGCATGTCACGCGTGAAACATCCTCATCCTTGGACTCCAGTGTCGTCTGTTCGAAATCGATCGCGAAGCTCTCGATCACCCGCTTCGCATCCGCGTCGGCCATGCCGGTGAAGGCGAAGCTGCCCGGCGCCGGGCGGATCATGCCGCGCAGCACCTTGCGCACATCCTCCGCCACGCAGGCCTTGGGCGATCCCTGTTCCAGCAGGTCGAGCGTGGTTTCGGCGAGGCCCGGCAATTTGCCGCAGCCTGCCGTCGCGGCCAGCAGCCCCGCCAGCCCGACATATCCTGATACCCGCACAATGGCCGACGTACGCATCGCTCCCCCCTCGCGTGCCCCATCCTGCCGCCGACCCTAACAGCCGCGGCGCGCGGTTCAATGCCGTCAGGAAAAGCCGTGCATCCACGCGAAGAAGCTGATGAAGCCGAACACCGCCGCGACCGTCATCACCACCAGCAGCAGCGCGATCAGCGCGAGCACAAGCCCGGCGGTACTGAGATAATAGCCGGTACGATCGGCCAGCCCGCGGCCCGCATTGCGCCCCATGATGCCGAACACCAGCGCCGGGATCACGGTCAGGACACCGAACGGCCCCAGCATGTAGGTGAACAATGCGCAGGAGAGCGAAACCGCGCCGTAGATGATTCCGCGCCGCTCCGGCGGCTCGGCACCGCCCGCCACCAGCGCACCCGCGGTGCCCGGCACCACGAAAATATCGATCGCGCCATCCTCCGCCAGCGCATAGTCGACCAGCCGGCCGGGCAGCGGCTCGCCCGGGCTGCGCCACGCGGCGCGCACGAACCGCACGCGCCCGCCATCCTCGGTGGCGATCACGCCCTCGCCGATCGCCGGATCGAACCCCAGAACCGTTCCGCGCATCGCAAGCTCCCTCGACAGCACTGCGAAAGGATAGCCCTGCGCCGCCCGCATGTCGAAGGCCGATGGTCGGCGATTTGCAGTCTGGCGTCAGCATGTTAGGTTCAACGCATCAGCTTCGGGAGAGATGCATGCGCGCATTCGCCTTCATCGCGGCCATCGCACTGCTGGTGCCGGCGCTGCCCGCCGCGGCGCAGCGATCGACCGGCCCGGCTCCTGCCCCGGCGCTGCCGGGCCCTTCGGGGATCGGCCCCAGTCTCGGCCGCGCCAGCGACGCGATCCGCGACGGCCGGCGCAGCGGCGAACTCTCGCGCGGCGAGGCGAAGCGTGCGCGTCGCGAACGCGGCCAGATCGACACGCTGGCGGATCGCTACAGCGCCGACGGCTATCTTTCCGCCAGCGAGCGCCGCGAGATCGAGACCCGGGCCGAGGTCCTGCGCGCCACCGTCAATGCGGAGCGGCTGCGCGGCGATACCAAGCGGCGCTGAGCGGGGCCGCACGCCCCGCCGCAGGAGCGCGGCGCCACGCCAGGTGCGGGTTGCGGCTGCCGGCCGTGGTTGTTAGCGGTTGCAGCATATGCCATCGACCCCGCTCCTCCGTCTCTTGCTGCCCTTGCTACTCGCGATCGCCGCGATCGCCTGGCCGGCGATGGCCGCGCCGCCTGCCAATCGCCCCACCCCGGGCTATGTCCGCGTCCGGATAGAGACCAGCGCGGGCCCGATCGTGATCGCCGCGGATGTGAAGCGCGCGCCCAAGACCAGCGCCAATTTCCTCGCCTATGTCGATGATGGCCGGCTCGACGGTACCAGCTTCTACCGCTCGGCGCGGCGCAGGACCGATCCGAAGTTCGGCTTCGTCCAGGGCGGCATCAGCACCGATCGGCGCCGCTCGCTGCCGCCGATCAATCATGAGCCGACCAATATGACCGGCATCCGCCACCTCGACGGCGTGATTTCGATGGCGCGGGGCGGCGATCCGGGCTCGGCGATGGGCAATTTCTTCATCATGATCGGGCCGGTGCCCGGGCTCGATGCGCAGCCCGGCCGGCCCGGCTATGCCGCCTTCGGCCATGTCGTGGCGGGCATGGATGTGGTCAAGCGCATCCTGGCGATGCGCACCGGCGGCGGCGTGGGGCCGATGAAGGGCCAGATGCTGCAGCCGCCGGTGCGGCTGATCAGCGCGCGCCGACTGGATGGCAAGCCCCGGCCGACGACCACGATCAAACCATGGCTGCTCAACATTCCCGGCAGAAAATAAACGGTCTCAAACGCACGCCTCGCCGCTCCGGTTGCACGGCTCGCGGCCAACCGTGGCGTTTCACCGCCGATCGGTTTTTCGCGGTTGCGAGATTCGCGCTATCCTCGGGCTCAAGGGCATCAGGCGCGAATACGCGCAAGCCGGGTGGGATTGGTTATGAGCGATCTTCTGCTGTTCTTCTACGCGCTGGTCGGCATGTTCGTGCTGGCATGCTGCCACCGGAACGTCCGCCAGCAACGGCCGCATTCGCGCACGCTGACGCTGGTCGGCTGGGGCATGATGTCTTCCTCCGCCACGCTCGGCGTTCTGCTCGCCGCCTATGCGACATGGCTGCTGGTGACACCAAGCCTCTGATCCCGGGCCCGCGCGGCGATTGAGCGATCCGCCATCCCTATCGATCGCGGATCGGGCGGGGCGGTAAGCGTCACGCGGGCGGTTGCCATTGCCGTCCAGCGTCCTTAGTTGGCGCGTCTCCCAGACCATGAAGGCCTTTTCCATGTCCAAGACCATCAAGCTTGCGCTGTCGTCCGACGAGGTCGAGATCCTCGTCGATGCGCTCGAGGCAGACCAGGAAAGCTATGTCGAAGCGATCAAGGAAGCGCGCGGCAACAACAACCGCGCCGATGTGGCGACCTTCACCGAAGCGGCCGAGCGCATCAAGGCGCTGATGGAAAAGCTGCGCGCGCTGGTGGATTGATCTTTTTCGACGATACGGCGCCCGCTGCCTGCGCGTTCAGGCCAGGCGATGCGGCGCCGGATCGCTGCACGCGGCGACCGACGCCCTCCCCCTCTCTCGCCAGAGATCCGGTGGCAAGCACCGTTGGGCGTGCAGCATAAATGACACAAAGCGCGCCTATTGGCCCCCGCGGTGTCCGCCCAACCCTCCCCAGACAGTCAGCCTGTCGTCGGCGACGTCGCCGACCCGCGTCAGGCGGAATGGACTGCGGTGCGCGACGCAATCGTCCATTACGTAGTTCGCCGTGGCCAGCCGGCCGATGTGGCGGAGGATGTGGCACAGGAAACCTGCATCAAGCTGCTCGCCTATTGCGAGCATCAACGCCCGGCGAGCTTATATGCCCTTGCCTTGCGAATCGCCGCGACCAGCCTGGTCGACATCAAGCGAAAGGAACGCGGCTTTGCGGACGAGTTGGATGACGGCCATCCATGCGAGGCGCCATTGGCCGATCGTCTGATCGACGGGCGCCGACGTATTTCGTTGTTGCAAGGGGCGCTGGCGGCCATGCCCGGACTCAGGCGCAAGGTGTTCGAGCAGCGTCGGATCGAGAACCGGTCCCATGCCCAGATTGCCGCCGATCTCGGCATTTCCGTCGCATCCGTGGAGAAGCATGTGAGCCGCGGACTGCAGGACATGCGCAAGGCCCTTTCGCGCGCCGATCCCGAGTGGGAAGCCTAGCCCGTGAGCACCGATGGCATCACCGCGGAGGCGGCCATGTGGCTGGACCGGATGAACCGGCCCGCATTCGACAGCGCCGACGGGCGCCGTTTCGATGCGTGGATGAACACCGATCCACGCCATCGCGAAGCTTTCGCGGAACTCGCCGCTATTTGGGACAGCCCGGAACTCGCAGAAGCGTGCGCCAGCCCGACCCCGACGCCGATGGCGGCGCCAGCCGCACCGCCACCGTCCGCCAGGGGGCATCGCTGGCGCAGGCCGTTCGCGATCGGTGCAGCTGCAGCCTGTGCCGCGCTTGTTCCGCTGCTCGTGGTGCCGGCGGTGCCGCGCCAATATGCCAGCGGACCGGGCGAGATCCGCGAGGTCGTGCTGGCCGATGGCTCCACGGTCGAACTGGGCGGGAACAGTGCGATCGACGTGCAGTTCCTGCCCTGGCGGCGCAAGGTCGCGCTGGATAACGGCGAAGCGCGTTTCGACATCGCGCACGATGCGCACCGCCCGTTCACCGTAACGGTGGACACGACGCGCGTGACCGTGCTGGGCACCGCGTTCCATATCGACCGGATGGGCCCCGACCGAATGGTCATGGGAGTATCACGCGGATTGGTCCGCGTGGACAGCGGCAACGCGACGCTGGCCGTGGCCGCGAACCAGGCCGTTCAGTTGATGGGCGGCGCGCCGGAACGGGTGATGCTCCAACCTGAGCAGCAGGTCAGCAGCAACTGGTTCGTCGCGCGCGACGCGCCGTTGGCGGATCTGGTGGAAAAGCTGCGTCGATACTCGCCGCGGCCGATCAGGATCGAGACTGGCAAAGCGGCCTCAATGCGCGTGACCGGACGGTTTGACGTGTCGGATGTCGACGGCACCCTGGACGTGCTGAAACAGGCCTACGATGTCGACGTGTCGACACGTCCTTCGATCATTCTGGTCCGGTGATCATGGCGGCTTTTGAAAGCTTTCACGAAGCCGTCATCAAAGTCATTGAAATGTAATAAAAAACTTTGTCCGGTTTTGCGATCCCGTTCCGTTTCTGGGGTGAAGCATAACGGGAAGTCTCACCATGAAATACGCGAATCTCGCCGCCTTGCTGGCGGGTGCTGCATTGCTGGCCGTTCCGGTTGCCAAGGCGCAGGCGCAAACGCGCAACGCACAGACCCAGACCTTTCGCTTCGATGCGCCGGCGCAGGATCTGTCGGACGCGCTGATCGAATTCTCGCGGGTGACGGGGCTGCCTCTGGCGGCAGCGCCCGCTGCGCTGCGCGATCTGCGCAGCAAGCCGGTGCGTGGGCAGATGACCGCGGCGCAGGGGCTGGCGCGGATGACCCGCGACCTGCCGGTCGCCGCGCGCATCATGGGCAATACCATCATCGTGCAGCCCCGCCCGCAGACCGCCGCCGCGCGCCGGGCCAGTGGACCGGTCGCGCCTGCCCCCTCCCGCGCCGTTGCGACGACGGCGCCAGTCCCGGAAGATGCCGCACCGGATGAGATCGTGGTAAACGGATTTCGTCGCAGCCTGGACCTGGCTCAGGCGATGAAGCGCGCCGCGACCGGTGTGCAGGAGGTGATCGTCGCGGAAGACATCGCCGCCTTTCCCGATCAGAATCTCGCCGAAGCCCTGCAACGCGTACCAGGCGTCGCCATTACGCGTGACAGCGGCGAGGGGCGGCGGATCTCGCTTCGCGGCCTTGGACCGGAATTCACCCGTACCCAACTGAACGGGATGGAGGTGCTCAGCAACACCGCCTCCGGCCTTGACAGCCGTGGCGGCGTCAGCCGCAGCCGCGCCTTCGACTACAGCGTCTTCGCATCCGAATTGTTCAACCAGGTGGTGGTCGAGAAATCCTGGTCCGCATCGCAGGAAGAAGGCGGCATCGGCGGCACCGTGGCGCTGCGGACGGCCAAGCCGTTCGACTATGCCGAAGACACGATGGTGCTGAGCGCCAAGGGACAGGTCAACCAGTACACCGATACGCTGACGCCGCGCCTCGTCGGCCTCGCCTCGGTGCGTCGCGGCGACGTGGGTCTGCTGGTTTCCGCCGCCTATAGTTCCGCCGACACGATCGAATGGGGCTATCGCAACTGGAACTGGTCGCAGATGAACTGGGGCGAGGCCAATGTCGCCCCTTCGATCACCGGCGATATTCGTGACCAGTTGGTCAACGCCACGGGCGGCGGCCGCGTGTGGAACAGCCGCGCGCAGACCTATGGCAGTTGGTTTAACCATCGCGAGCGGCTGGGCCTGACCGGCACGCTGCAATATAATCCGGGCGACGGAACCGACGTGTCGCTGGATGTGCTGTACAGCCACCTGACCAACGACCGGGCGGAAAATGTGATCGGCAATGCCGGCCCCAACGGCCTGGATGCCAATGACGTCACCGGCACGCAGGTTCTGCAATCGGTCACCATCGATCGATATGGCAGCATCACCGACGCCGTGGTCAGCGGTGTGGGCCTGCGATCGGAAGCGAAACCGACGCAGGACAGCACCGATTTCTGGCAGATCGCCCTGAACGGCCGCACCGACCTGACCGACCGGCTGGAACTGGCCGGCACCGCCGGATGGTCGAGATCCACGTTCGATTCCGCCTGGCAGCGCGCCTATCTGGTGTCGAGCGGGCACACGGTCGGCTTCGCCGGGCTTGATACGGACACGCCGGTCAATACCTATGATTTCGATCCCGCCAACCCGTCCGCCTGGACCCTGCAGAGCCTGCAATGGCGCGAGAACCGGATCGAGAGCGAATTCTGGAATGCCGGCGCGACCCTCGGCTGGGAGGTGACGGACACCTCCACGCTGCGCTTCGGCGGCGAGTTCAAGCAGTTCGACAACAGCGCCTACCAATATAACGCCACAAGGAACAATCCCGGCGCGCTGGCCGACCTGCCCACGATGGTGAACCCCTACACCGCCGAAATTCCCTTCGTGGTGGGCGATGTGCCGGCAATCTACGCCGCGCTGGACCAGGGCTTCGCGCTGGACGAAAGCAATCTGTCGGTCGGTACGGACTATACCGTCAACGAACGGACCATCGCTGCCTTCGCCCAGTATGAATTGAACACCAGCATCGGCGGCATGGATCTGCGCATCGACGCCGGTGTGCGCTACTACGACACCCGCCTCACCTCCCGCGGTTCCTCGGCGACCAATGCCGGGCTGGTCCCGGTGAAGATCAGCAACAGCTATGATGGCTTCCCGCCTGCCATCAACATCGCACTGAACCTCCGGCCGGACCTGATCGCCCGCGTCGGCGCCAACCGGAACATCAGCCGCCCGGGCTTCGGTGATCTCAGCGCGGCGGCCACGGTGCGGGTCCCGGCTATGGCGGCACGATCAGCGCGGGCAATCCCTACCTCGCTCCCTACACCGCGGATTCCGTCGAAGCTTCGCTGGAATATTATGACGGCACGCGCGGCTTCGTGGCGCTGGGCGCCTTCTACAAGAACATGAAGTCCTTCGTCACCACCGAGACGGCCCAGATTCCCTATGGCGAGACCGGATATCCCCTGTCGCTGCTGGAGGACGGGCTGGACCCATCCACCGTGTTCAACTTCACCCGGCCGATCAACGGACCCGGCGCCTCGATCCAAGGGATCGAAGTGGCGGCGCGGCGGAATTTCGACTTCCTGCCCGGCGCATTGGGAAATCTGGGCGCGCAGGGCAACATTACCTATGCCGATGGCTCATCGGACGTGCTCTATTCCGGGGTGGCATATCATCTGCCGCTGACCGACCTGTCCAAATGGTCGGTCAATGGCACGCTCTACTATGATACGCCGCAGTTCGGTGCACGTGCATCGGTGGCCTATCGGTCCCGTTATCGCGGAGGCAGCGGCGGCAACGGCAATATCGGCGAGTATTTCACGCCGTCGACCGTGTTCGATGCCACCGCCTATTATAATGTCACCCCCGCGCTGCAATTGCGCGTCGAGGGGCTGAACCTCAGCGACGAACGGATCATCCAATATGCCGACGGCGATGCGCGGCGGCTGATGACCAGCACGATCAGCGGCCGGACGATCACCTTCGGCGCCTCGCTGCGGTTCTGATCGGATGCGCGGCATGTTGCTCGATCGCCGGGCGCTGGTGGGCGCCTCCATCGGCCTGCTGGGCGCCTGCTCCACCCTGTCGGGTCGTGCAGGCGCCATGCGCCGGGATCCGTTCACGCTGGGCGTGGCGTCGGGCGATCCGGCACCGGACGGCTTCGTGATCTGGACCCGCCTCGCCCCCGATCCGCTGGCGCCGGCCGGCGGCATGGCGCCGGCCCCCGCGGCGGGGGCGGGGGGGGGCGCGGCCGATCCCGCCTTCCGCCGCATCGTGCAATCGGGCGAGGCGCTGGCCATGCCGCAGGAGGCGCACAGCCTGCACGTGGAGCTTGCCGGCCTCTCCCCGCAGCGGCCCTATTGGTATCGCTTTCAGGCGGGCGGCTCCGTCAGCGACGTGGGCTGCGCCCGAACCCTGCCCGCACCCGGCGCGCTGGTAGACCGGCTGCACATCGCCAGCGTCGGCTGCCATGACTATGAAAGCGGCTTCTTCACCGCGTTCGGCCATCTGGCACGCGAGCCGTTGCTCGATGCCGTGTTCCACTATGGCGACTATATCTATGAATTCGGTCGGCGGGCGAGGAACCCCCTGCGTATCCATGCCGGGGACGAAACGGTCACGCTTGAGGATTATCGGCGCCGATACGCCCAGTACAAGGCCGACCCCGACCTGCGCGCGGCTCACGCGCGCGCCGCCTTCATCTGTTCGTTCGACGACCATGAGGTGGACGACAACTGGGCCGCCGAATGGGGGAAGGACGGCGGCGCCACCGCCGCGTTCGCCGCGCGCAAGGCGGCGGCGCTCCAGGCCTGGTACGAACATATGCCGGTGCGCCGCGCGCTCAGGCCGGGCAGCGGGACGCGATACTTCCGCCGGTTCGATTTCGGCGCGCTGATGCGCATGCATGTGCTGGACACCCGATCATGCCGCAGCAACCAGCTTTGCGAGGCGCGCGGCGACGACCTGGTATGCGAGGAGCGGGATGACCCCGCCCGCACGATGCTGGGCGCTCCGCAGGAAGCGTGGCTGGCAGAGGGCATGGATCGGGAACCGGGCTGGCACTTCATTGCCCAGCAGGTGCTGATGCTGCCGTTCGACGTTCGGGCCGATGGCGCTGATGCGGCTGTCAGAAGCACGGACAACTGGAACGGCTATCCCGCCGCCCGCCGACGCATGGCCGCGCTGATCGCCGATCGGCAACTGACCAATGTGGTGATCGGCAGCGGCGACATGCATCAGCATCTTGCAGGATATCTGCCGACAGATCTCGATGACCCGCTCTCTCCGCCGCTCGCCAGCGAGTTCCTGGCGACGTCCATCACCTCGGGCGGAACCGGCTCTCCCCGTCAGCCCCATCAGTTGCATACGCTGGACCACAACCCCCATGTGAAGCTGCTGAACAACCAGCGGGGTTACCAACTGTATCGGGTGGATGCGCGGCACTGGTGGGCAGACATGAAGGTGCTGGATCAAGTCGACCGGCCGCGTGGACGATTGGCCAATCTCGCCACCTATGTGGTGGAACAGGGCAGGCCCGGTCCAATATTGTCGTGATCGCATTCCCGCGTTCGCGCCATCGGCCGAGCGTCGGCAGATGGCGCGAACGCGGGAAGCAATTGGCCGTCGGTCTGAAGCGGGTCCTCCGGCGCGCCGACCCACCGGCCAGCATGAACGCCGGGCGAGACAAGACTCGCGGCTGGATGCTCACGAACGACCATGATGCGAAGTGAAGGGGTAGCCACATCGCCCTTGTCCGGAATTCAACTCGAAGCCATTGCCGGCCGCTTCGCCGGGAATGCGTAAAGTATGCGGGAAGAAATTGTAAAAAATCTCGCAACTTGCCGCCATGAGCGCATTTTCTACCATCACCATTGCGCGACTTCTGACGCATGTTATTCATGCTCATACATTGGGGGCACCGATATGAGTCTTGTAACCAGATTCGTCGCCGCAGCCGTCGTTACCGCCGTGATCGCCGCCACGCCGGCGAGTGCCAGACGGCATGATGACTGGCATCGCGATCGCCGCCATCACGATCGAAACGACAATACCGCAGCGGGCGTCGCCATCGGTGTCGGCTTGCTCGGAATCGCCGCGGCGGTGGCCGCCAAGAACAAGCGCAAGGCCGACGAGCGCAGGGACGCCGATCGATACGGCTATGGCGGCGACTATTTCTCGCCGGCGCCGAACGTCAGTTGCTACCGCGGAGAACGACGCTGCTTCGTGCGCGACCAATTCTCCTACGAATGGACGGACCGGCAATTTCCCTACGATCCTCACCGGCGGGGGTTCTGAACATGCGGATTCATTGGCTCGCGTTCGTTGCCGCCGTCGCGATGACGTCCCACCTGTCCGCACAGACGGCAACGCCACCCGCGTCATCCGCCCCGCCCTCGGATACGGTCAACATGGACCTGGCCGTGACGGACGCAATCCGCGCGGTGCTCGCCGAGTCTTTCGACGAGGGGTATATCGCCATGCTGCAGGCGCTTGGCCACCAGCAGGCGGTCGCGGCGACCTGCTCGAACTTCACGATCGATCCGCAGGCGTTCTCCAACGAATTCGACCTGATCTATGATGACGCGGCAGGAAAGCCGCGAAGCTTCAAGGCCGGTCAGCGCCGCGAGCTGGAGCATAAGGCGACCCTAGCGCTCGGAATGGCATTCGGCGCCCAGATCGCGATTTCGGCCAACGATCATCCGGCATTCTGCCAGGCCGCGGAGCAGGAGCGCACCGGCGGCAAGGTCGGCCATCTGGTCTGGGCGAAGTAAGCGTTCGGCAACGGGCGCGTGCACCTCACGCCTGTCGCCCGTACGACCCCGATTGATGGACTGCGTGACGATCGGCCGACGCTTCGATCTCGGAAAGAGCGATGAGAATGAAGCCGAACTGGCGCGCCGCCCTTTGCGTCTACCTGGTCTACAACGCGATCATCTACACGGCCTGGACCCTCGGTAGCGCGCAATACACGGACATGGTGTCGGCGCGGGTCGCGCTTACCAGCCTCGATCTGCCCCTCGGTCTCGGCGCCCTGTTATGCGTCGCGGCCGTGACGCTGCTCGGATGGTGGCGCCCGGCGATGCGAGAGGCCGATCGCAGCGGTCCGATATGGGCGGCGGCACTGGTGCTGGCCGGCATGATCGGCATGGTCGCCGTGGAAGCGTCGGCGACGAGATGGGCGAGCTTTTCAGGCGCCCATCTGGCGATGCTCGTCGCGGCGGGGCTGATGGTGGGTTTCAACGAGGAAATGGTGAACCGCGGCGTGCTGGTGACCGGGCTGCGCGGCTCGACATCGAGCGAGATCCGGGTGTGGCTCTTCTCCTCGGCGCTGTTCGGCGCCATGCACATTCCCAACGCCCTGTTCGGCATCCAACTTTATGCCGCCCTGCTCCAATGCGTGTTCGCCGCGTTGATGGGCAGCGCCTTCTACGTCCTTCGCCGGGTAAGCGGCACGATCCTGCTGCCGATGCTGATGCACGGCGCGTGGGACTTCACGTCGTTCGCCGCGCAGGCATCGGGCGGCCGGGCGCCTTTGTCTCCTGTCTTCCAGTTCGGCACCTATCTGCTCGCCATCATTGCCACTATCGCGCTGTTCCTTCACAACCGTCGCGCAGCGCAGCCGTCGGCGTGAACGGTCCGGTCCAGCCGGCATTGGATCGTCAGGCGGGCTTCTGCGCGGCCGCGCTTGCCGCTAAAGGCTTGAACGGAAATGGCTGGGAGGCAGCACTCATCGCCCGCTGGTTGATCCATTGCCTCTGCCTGGCGATGTGCTTCATGGCGGCGTGTTGGCCTGCGGCCGCGCAGACCGCACCGGAGGACTGGAAGGCGATCACCGCGTGGCGCAAGACGGCGGCCCACGCCGAGGCGCTGCTCGATCTGCCGCTGTCCCGGCGGGATAGGGTGACGATCGACCAGTGGGAGGATCTCCGGCTCGACCTGACGGTCCAGCGCGAGGAGGCGATTACCCTCGGCCATCGCGGAACGCTGAAGGGCCGGATCGCCCGGGCGCAGCTTGCGCAGCTCGACGCCGGTTCGGCGAAGGGACAGCTCGAACTCGACTGGATCAAGCAGAAGCGCAACGAACTGAACCAGGCCGTCGCATCCGCCGATGGACCGACGATTGCCGCGCGCGATATCGACGCGCGCAATGGCGTACTGATCCATGACATAGACCAGATCCTGCGGCAGAAGCGGCGGCAGAAGCTGTTTTCGCATGACCATCCGGTCGTCAGCCCAGCGACGTGGTCTGCCGCGACGCGAGACGTGCGCACCGGCCGGATCGATCTCGCCAGGCATACGTCCGTCCGCCAGCCACCGTCGGCGCTGATCGGCATCCCTTTGCCGTTTCGCCTCTTTCTGGTGGCAACGGCCGGCCTCGCCGCCGCCTGGATCGCGGCGCAATGTCGCCGGTCGCTCCGCGCGACGATCGATCAGCGCAGCGGTCCTGCCAGTTCGCCACGCAGCCAGCTCGGGCTGGCCTTTGCGCGCGACCTGCTCGACATCGCCATCCCGGCGGCAGTGCTCTTGCTGGTGTTCGCCGCCATCAGCCTCCTGACCGCCGACCTTCCGCTGCTGACGGCGCTAAGCGGTGAAATCATCATCGACGGCCTGAGTGTCATCTATGCGCGGTGGCTGGGCCAGAGCCTGTTCACCCCGGCCTTTCCTGCCGCGCAGCTCGTGCAGTTGCCAGAGGGCAAGGCGGGCGTGGCCATTCGGCTGATGACGATCCTCGGCTTCGCCCTGGCGGCGGAGCAATTCCTCGAATATGTCGACGAGCAGCCGGGCAGTTCTGCCGCGCTCGATGCGCTTCTGTCGTTCGCGATCGTCGCGACGACCAGCGTCTTCACCTGGCGGCTTGCAGCCGTCCTCAAGGATGCGCAGGGCGCGAGAAGAGCGGCCGGCGGAGCCGGCTTCGAACGGCCCGACGCCGGCCGCACGACCGACGCCATCCGGCCCGCCACCCGCCTGATGTCGGCGGCGGCCGCGTTTGCGGCGCTGGCGGCGCTGAACGGCTTCGTCGCGCTGGCGCGCTACGTGCTGACATCGACGCTGCTGTCGCTGGCCGTCATCTGCACCGCGCTGTTTCTCTACCGGTCATTGACCGAAGCCAGCGAACGCCTGTTCCGTCGTCGGGAAGGAACCACATCGCGCACTCCGCAGTTGCTGCCGCTGGCGTTCGGCTTCTTCCTGTTTCTCCTGACGCTCCCGATCATCGCGGTCATGTGGGGGGTCAGTGCCGAGAACATCATCGATTCGATCCTGGCGCTGAAAAACGGCGTGGCGGTTGGGCAGATCCGCCTGTCGTTCGGCAGCGTCATGACGTTCGCGCTGGTGTTTCTGCTGGGCTATGCGCTGACCCGCTGGCTGCAGCGCGTGCTCCATTTCGCCGTGCTCGACCGGCTGCATGTCGACGCCGGGGTGCGGGCCGCCGTCCTCACCGGCTTCGGCTATCTCGGTCTCACCCTCTCCGCACTGATCGCCATCACCGCCGCCGGCCTCGATCTCTCGAGCCTGGCATTCATCGCGGGGGCGCTCTCGGTCGGCGTGGGCTTCGGCCTGCAGTCGGTGGTCGCCAATTTCGTGAGCGGGATCATCCTGCTGATCGAACGGCCGATCAAGGTGGGCGACTGGATCGAGGTCGGCGCCTACTCCGGCCATGTCCACAAGATCGCTTTCCGTTCGACCCACATCGAAACCTTCGATCGCCACGAGGTCATCATCCCCAACACCGATCTGATCTCGGGCAGCGTGACCAACCTGACCTATGGCGACAGCCTTGGACGCGTCACCCTGCCAGTGGGGGTCGCCTATGACTGCGACGTCGATGCGGCGAGAAAGATATTGCTCGGAGTCGTCACCGGCCATCCGCTCGTGCTCCGCAAGCCCGAATCGAGCGTCGTCCTCGACAGCCTCGGGGACAGCGCGATCAACCTCAAGATCCTGTGCTTCGTCGAGAATGTGAACCAGCGGATGACCGTGCGGTCCGACCTCTATCTCGAGATCCTCGCCGCGCTGAAAAAGGCCGGCATCGCCATTCCGTTTCCGCAGCGTGAGGTGCGGGTCCATACCGATCGTGCCGAACCGGCGCGATCATGACGCCGTAAGACCGGCATTCGTATCGCGATCCTTGGGGGCGCATCGAACGGCGCAATGAACCGGTGCGCGCGCCGTTCCGCCGGAACGCCGGATCGGATGCGCCGGTCGCAGATGACCTACCCAACGCGAACGAAGCGGGCGGACAGTCCGCCCCATGTCCAAGGGGGAGTCGGAGAATGGTCAATGCTGAACCATCGCCCGCATGATCGGCCTGAAACGCGTAGCGGCGGCTGCGCCGGAACAGGCCTCCTGATCTTCCAACAAACCACCCGCGGGCTGCGACCAGCTTCCACAAGGTCAGCTGTCTCCCGATCGTGCCGCGATAAGTCTTACGATCCGCCCCTTGAACAATCGCACGCCGTCTTATATTAGACCAGTCGTCTACAAGGATGGAAACCGCATCATGGCTGCGCCAGTGAAATCCGAAAGGGCAACGGATGTCCGGTCGCACATTCTGGATACGGCCCAGCGGCTGATCGGCGCGGGGGGCTTCTCGGGCGTCGGCCTGAACGACATCCTCGCCGCCGCAGGCGTGCCCAAGGGATCCTTCTATCACTATTTCGCATCCAAGGAGGCGTTCGGCCGCGATCTCCTCGACCATTATTTCGGCAAATATCTTGCTGAAGTCGATGCGCTCCTGGCTGACGAACGGGTGCCGGCACGCGAGCGGCTCGGCGCTTACTGGCAGTTCTGGCGACAGAACCAGGAACGCGACGATCCCGAAGGCAAGTGCCTTGCCGTCAAGCTCGGCGCAGAGGTTTCCGACATTTCGGAGGGGATGCGCACCGCGTTGAAGCACGGCACGTCTGCGATCATCGCCAGGCTGTCGCGCGTCGTGGCGCAGGGGCAGGCGGATGGATCGATCGAGGCCAGCCGCCCGCCAGGCGATCTCGCCGAGTCGCTCTACCAGCTCTGGCTCGGCGCGAGCATCATGGCCAAGATCGCGCGCAGCGGTGACCCGTTCGACGCAGCCCTGGCCGCGACCGACCAGGCACTGACCGGGACATAGGCGTTCGACCGACCGATATCCCCCACGCCCACTCAATAGACGACCGGTCTACGCAGATCATGTTTTCAATCATCTTGGGTGGATCCCAAATTCAGCGAAGGAGACAATCCATGAAGGTCCTGATGGTTCTGACGTCGCATGACCGGCTCGGCGAAACCGGTCGCAAGACCGGCTTCTGGCTCGAAGAGCTCGCCGCGCCCTATTATGTGTTCAAGGATGCCGGCTATGATATCACGCTTGCCTCGCCGGCGGGCGGCAAGCCGCCGCTCGATCCCAAGAGCAACGAGCCCGACTTCCAGACCGAGGCGACCCGTCGTTTCGAAGCGGACAGCGAAGCCGCCGAGGCGCTGGCGAATACGGTGAAGCTCGACGCGGTCGATGCGGACGATTTCGATACCGTCTTCTACCCGGGCGGCCATGGTCCGCTCTGGGATCTCGCCGAAAGCGCGGCGTCGATCGCGCTGATCGAGCGCTTCATCGGGGCGAACAAGCCCGTCGCGCTCGTCTGCCACGCCCCCGGCGTGCTGCGTCATGTGACCGGCGCCGATGGCCGCCCCCTCGTCGAGGGCAGGACGGTCACCGGCTTCACCAACACCGAGGAAGCCGCGGTCGGCCTGACCGAGGTGGTGCCGTTCCTCGTCGAGGACGAACTCAAGGCCAAGGGCGGCCTCTATTCGAGCGGTCCGGACTGGGGCTCGTACATCGTGCAGGACGGCCTGCTGATCACCGGGCAGAACCCGGCCTCCTCGACCGCCGCCGCACGGCGCCTCGTCGAAGATCTCGCGACGGCGGCATGAGCGTCCATGGCATCTTCGCCCGGGGCACGCTGACCGACACGATGCCCGGGCGCGGGTGAACGCCAGCGACTGCGCGAGCCGCCGACCCCACCAGCGGCGGCGGCTCGTCGCGCGGCGACCGCACCGTGCGGCCGCCCGGGCAGTTCGAGGAAACGAACGCCCCGGCCTGGATCGCCTTCGGTCGGCACGAGCGGCCGACGGGCGCATCGGCCATCAGTCCCGATCGATACCGGCCCGTGACGCAGCTTCGGCGATCATCGCCAAGGCCTCGCCCTGCGCCTCGGGGCGGTCTGAAGGTTCAGCAACAGATGATGGACGCCCAGATCCCGCTGTTGCTCGAAGATGTGCTCAAGGCCATCCCGACCCGTCCGGTAGCCCAATTGTCCCGGCTCGAAGACATGCGGCGTGGCGATCTCCAGCCGCATGGCCACCGCGAATGCGCGAAATTCCTCAGGCGACCAGCGATCGACGGCACGACGCCAAAGCGCGTGCCGGTCGCGCTGCTGTTCCGGTTCGCGGTGATAGGTGAACCATCCGCGAGCGTTGCGCGCGATCCATTCCAGCGTTTGGCCGCCCGATCCCACCGCGATCATCGGCGGACGATCGAACGTCGAAGGGCGCAATTCATACTGAATCCGATCGCTCCCGATCACCTTCGGGTCGCGCAGCACGGCGGCGAGCATCTCCCAATGCTCGCGATACCGTCGCGACCGTTCCGAATGCTCCTCGCCAAATGCGGCGAACTCCTCCGGCCGGTCGCCCGCGCCGAGCCCCAGCATGAGGCGCGATCCGGACAGGATCTGCAGCGACGCTGCCGCCTTGGCGATATGCAGCGGATGACGGAGCGTGAGCACGGTAGCGGCCGTGCCGAGGGCGATCCGCTGCGTGGTGGTGGCCGCTGCTGCGAGCGCAACGAAGGGATCGAGGTGCCCGAACGATTCGGGATACCAGGGCCCGTTGAGCGGAACGTCACGCACCCAATAGGCCGCGATCCCGAGGTCATCCGCCTGCCGCGCGAAATCGAGTTGCTCGGCGGGATCCACCGCGCCTTCCTCGCCGGCACGGATCGGCGACGCGATGCCCAGGGTGATCCGGCCATCGCGAAAGACCCGGTGGAACATGCTATCCTCGATCTTGCCTCTCCTTGCGCGGTCGCGCGTCATTCAGGGATTCGCGCCGCGCTGGCAAATCGCCATTCGATCACGACGTCCGGCGAGCCGTGCGACGCTAGCCGGTCACGGCTTGAGAGGAATGCGAGGGTTCGCGCCCCAAGGTCGCCCGCAGCATCGCGGCGTCGTCGCTGGGCGTGTGATCGAACAGCCGCCGATAGTCCCGATTGAATTGCGATATGCTTTGATAGCCGACTTCGTAGGCGGCCGCCGCGATCGTGGTGGAACCCGAAAGGATGCGGCGCGCCTCCTGCAGGCGGACGCGTTTCTGGAACTGGACGGGCGAGAGGGACGTGACCGCCTTGAAATGCCGGTGGAAGCTGGGAACGCTCATGTTCGCCCGGGCGGCAAGATCGGAGATGCGCAGCGCTTCGGCGTAATTGTCCCTGATCCATGCCGTCGTGCGCCCGATGCGCGTTGCGTGGCCGTTGGCGAAGGCGAGCTGGCTCAGCAGCGGCCCATGGTCGGTATGCAGCAGCCTCCACAGGATCTCGCGGCGGATAAGCGGCGCCATGACCGGGATATCGCGCGGCCGGTCCAGCAGGGAGACCAGCCGGATGAGCGGATCGAAAAGGTCGGGATCCAGCACATATTTCCCCGCGATCAGGCCATCGTCCGGCCGGGGGCGCAGGCCGGCCTGCTCGCGCAGGAGATCGGCCACGACATTCGGATCGATATCGAGGTGAATCGCGAGATAAGGCGCCGATGGGCTTGCCTCGGTGACCTGCGAGGTCACCGGAACATCGGCGGCGCAGAGCAGCGACTCTCCTGCCGCGTAGTGGAATGGCGTCTCGCCGACCATCAGTTCCTTCACGCCGCGCGCGACCAGCCCGAAAGAGGGCTGATAGATCGAATGCCCCACTTCGGACGGCAGGTCGGTCCGCCCGACCTTCAGCCCCTCGATCGGCGTCAGATAGTCGTACCGCGCATGGCGCTCGATGACGGCGCGCAGGTCGGCAAAGGATGGTCCGGTCATCGGGGTATGACGTCCTTGCTCAAAACACACGGCTCGGCGCGAAGCCCAGCAGCCTCGCAACCGATCGCCGCGCCGCCTTTTCAGCGCATTTCGCCCTCCGGCACTATGCATATTCCCTCAAGGTCGCGTGCATTCGTCTCATTCGCCGGAAGCCGGCGCGTCGAATGATCGTGGAGAGCCAATCCCTGATAGGATCTGCATAGGGTCCGATCCCGGGCCACCCCTATGTTCCAGGCATCGGACCAGCGGCGTCCGAACACAGCCATTTCCCGGAGTATAGAGGCATGTCACGTACCGGCTATCGCGTTGGAATCATCGGGGCGGATACGCAGGCGAGCTGGGCCGGCGCATCCCATGTCCCGGCGCTTGCGGCGCAGCCCTCGCTTGTCCTGGCAGCGGTCGCGACGCGACGCGAAGAGAGCGCGAAGGCGGCGGCCGAGGCCTTCGGCGCGGGGCGGTGGTTCGCCGATCCCTATGCGATGATCGCCGATGACGGCATCGATGTCGTCACCGTCGCCGTTAAGGTTCCGGCGCATCGCGACCTGGTGATGGCCGCGCTCAAGGCCGGCAAGGCGGTCTACAGCGAGTCTCCGCTCGGAGCGACCTTGGCCGAGACCGAAGAAATGGCCGCGGCTGCCACCTCCCTGCATACCGCGATCGGGCTGCAGGGGCGGCACAATCCCGCGGTTCGCCGCGCCGCCGAGCTGGTGGCGACAGGCCGGCTCGGCCGCCTGATGTCGGCGCGGGTCGGCGCCACGACCTTCGGCTACGGCCCGCAGACGACGGCAGCCTATGACTATTTCAACAAGGCGGCGTCCGGTGCCACCTTCATGACCATCACGACGGGCCATGTGCTGGACGTTATCGAAGCGGTGCTCGGCAACATCACGCACGTCGATGCGCGTACCGAACTGCTCTGGCCGGAGATCGAGGTCGTCGACACCGGCGAGACATCGGTTCGCGACACGCCCGATCATCTCGATATGATCGCGAAGACCGCAAGCGGTGCCCCGGTCTCGGTCCAGGTGCTGGCGGGGGTGCCGGCGGATGCGGCAGGCTTCGTCTTCGAAGTCCGGGGTTCGCAGGGCTGGCTGAAGCTCACCGGCAATCACCTCGCGGGCGTGCAGGTCGGCGACCTGACCTTGTCCGCCAATGTGCCGTTCGAGGCGCCTGCGGCGCCGATCGCCACCGGTTCCGGGCCCACTGCGGCCGATTTCTGGGCAGGCGCCGCGATCAATGTCGGCGAAGTCTATGCCGCGCTCGCGCGGGATCTGGCGGCCGGAACCCATGATACGCCCGGCTTCGCGCACGCGCTTCACAACAGCCGGCTGGTCGCCGCGGTCGAGCATGCCGCGCGCAGCGGCGAGCGGCAGGTCGTCGCCGGCTGACCGGAAACCATGATCGGTAGCCCGGGATATCGGCGCCGATCACCCATGCAGGAGTTTGACGATGCGTATGCGCAAGCTGGGGAATAGCGGCCTGTTCGTTTCCGAACTTTGCTTCGGTGCGATGACCTTCGGTGGAAGCGAGGGCATCTGGGGACAGGTGGGAAGGCTCGGGCAGGAGGATGCCGACGCCCTCGTCAAGGCGGCGCTCGATGCCGGCATCAACCTCTTCGATACGGCCAACATCTATGCGTATGGCCGCAGCGAGGAGATCCTCGGCCAATCCTTTCGCAACCTCGGCGTCGCCCGGGACGACATCATCATCGCCACCAAGGCGGGCGCCTCCATGCGGCCCGGGCCCAACGGGCGTGGCGCCTCGCGACGGCACCTATTGAGCGAATGCCGCGCCAGCCTCGCGCGGCTGGGCGTCGATCATATCGACCTCTACCAGATCCACGCTTTCGATCCCGCGACGCCGATCGAAGAGACGCTGGACACGCTCGATACCCTCGTTCGGGCCGGCGACGTCCGCTATGTCGGGCTGTCCAACTGGGCCGCATGGCAGGTGATGAAGGCCATCGGCCTTGCGCAGGCCAGCCGGCGCGCGCCGATCACCTCGCTCCAGGCCTACTACTCGCTGGTCGGCCGCGATCTCGAACGCGAGATCGTGCCGATGCTCGTGTCGGAGGGCGTGGGGCTCATGGTGTGGAGCCCGCTCGCCGGCGGATATCTTACAGGCAAATATTCCGGCGGCGGCACCGGCGATGGGGGGCGGCAGACCGAGCTGGACTTTCCGCCGATCGACCGGGTGCGGGGCGAGCCGCTGATCGACGTGCTCAGATCCATTGCGGAAAAGCACGACAGCGCACCCGCGCAGATCGCGATCGCATGGCTGCTGAAGCAGCCGGTCGTCTCCACCGTCATCGTCGGCGCCAGGCGGGTCGAGCAGCTGCGCGAGAATATCCGCGCAACCCGGATCGGTCTGGACGATGACGATCTGGCCCGGCTCGACGCCGTCAGCCGCCTGCCGGCGGAATATCCGGGCTGGTCGCTGAACGGCTTCGGCAACCGCGATAGCTGACATCGAAAAACCCCCTCGACCGAACGCGAAACGATGGAGAACGAGATGGCAATCAACGAGATCGATATCGGCCGGCGGAGCATGCTGATCGGCGCGTCGGCGGGCATGGCCGCCATCGCCGCGCCGGCGGCCGCACTGACCCCGGCACCGCAATCCACCGACCGGCCCGAACACGGCGCGCTTGCCGGCAAGCGCGCGCTGGTGACGGGGGCATCGCGCGGCATCGGCACGGGAATCGCGCTGGAACTCGCCGCGCGCGGCGCCGACGTCGCGATCACCTACCTGCGCTCGACCGACAAGGCTGCCGCCGTCGTCGAGCAGATCAGAGCCATGGGCCGTCGCGCCACCGCGATCCAGGCCGATAGCGGCGATCCGGCGGCCGTGAAGCGCTCCATCGCGCAAACCGTCGCCTATCTTGGCGGCCTCGATATCCTTGCCAACAATGTCGGCATCTCGCGCTCCGGGCCGCTGGAGGATATGCGCTTCACCGACATCGAGGATCTGATGAACGTCAATGCGCGTGCCGCGGTTCTCGCGTCGCAGGCCGCGATCCCGCATCTCAAGGCGGGCGGGCGCATCATCACGACCGGCTCCTGCCTCGCCGAACGCGTGCCCTATCCAGGCCTCACCGTCTACTCGATGTCGAAATCGGCACTGCTCGCCTTCACGCGCGGGCTCGCCCGCGAACTCGGCCCCAGGAACATAACCGTGAATCTCGTCCAGCCGGGGCCGATCGACACCGACCAGAATCCCGCCGACGGCGACTGGGCCGAACCCAACCGGCGGATGACCGCGCTCGGCCGCTACGGCAAGCCGGCCGACATCGCCGCAGCCGTCGCCTATCTCGCAAGCCCGGCGGCTCAGTTCATGACCGGCTCGGTCGTCACGGTCGACGCGGGCTTCAACGCATGACCGCGGCCTCACCCCTTACGCCGCGGCCCGCACGTCCCCGGTGATGCTCAGCGCCACCGCCTCGGCGACCTTGATCCCGTCGATCGCCGCCGAGAGGATGCCGCCTGCATAGCCCGCGCCCTCGCCCGCCGGGAACAGCCGCGCGACATTGAGGCTCTGGAAATCGCGCCCGCGGGTGACCCGCACGGGCGACGAGGTGCGCGTTTCCACCCCCGTCATGATCGCGTCGGGATGGTCGTAGCCGGCAATCTGGCGCCCGAAGATCGGGATCGCCTCGCGCAGGGACTCGATCACGAAGGGCGGCAGGCAGGTCGCGAGATCGGTGGGCGTCACGCCGGGCTTGTAGGAGGGCACCACCTCGCCGATCGCGGTCGAGGCGCGTCCCGCGAGCAGATCCTCCACCCGCTGCGCCGGCGCGCGATAGTCGCCGCCGCCCGCCGCGAACGCCATTTCCTCCAGCCACCGCTGCAGTTCGATGCCGGCCAGCGGATGGCCGGGATAGTCGCGCTCCGGATCGATCCCAACCACGAGGCCCGAATTGGCGTTGAACTCGGCGCGCGAATATTGGCTCATGCCGTTGGTGACGACGCGCCCCGCTTCGGAGGTTGCCGCCACCACCCGCCCGCCCGGGCACATGCAGAAGCTGTAGACCGTGCGCCCGTTCGAGCAATGGTGCGACAGCGTATAGGCCGCGGCGCCCAGATCGGGGTGCTTCGCGCAGGCGCCGAAGCGGGCCTTGTCGACCCAGCTTTGCGGATGTTCGATGCGCACGCCGATCGAGAAGGGCTTGGCCTCCATATAGACGCCGCGACCATGCAGCATCGCGAAACTGTCACGCGCGCTGTGGCCCAGCGCCAGCACGACGTGGTCGGCTTCGAGGACGTTGCCGTCGTGCAGGTGCAGCCCGACCAGCCGGCGCCTGCCATCCGCCCCCTCGGCCAGTTCCAGATCGTCGACGCGGGTGTCGAAGCGATACTCGCCGCCCAGCGCCTCGACCTTGGCGCGCATATGCTCGACCATCGAGACGAGGCGGAAGGTGCCGATATGCGGGTGCGCCTCGGTGAGGATATCCTCGGGCGCACCGGCCTCGACGAATTCGGTCAGCACCTTGCGCGAGAGGAAGCGCGGATCCTTGATCTGGCTCCACAATTTGCCGTCCGAAAAGGTGCCGGCGCCGCCCTCGCCGAACTGGACGTTGGATTCGGGGTTGAGTTCGCTGCGCCGCCACAGCCCCCAGGTATCCTTGGTGCGCCGGCGGACATCCTTGCCGCGTTCGAGCAGGATCGGCCGGAACCCCATCTGCGCGAGGATCAGGGTGGCGAACAGACCGCACGGCCCCGCCCCCACCACCACCGGCCGCCGCGCGGTGGACGGTTCCGGCGCGCGGGCGACGAAGCGGTAACGGGTGTCGGGCGTCATGCGGACATGGTTGTCGCCGGCGAAGCGCGCGAGGATGTCGGCCTCGTCGTCGGCATCGACGTCGACCGTGTAGACGAGCAGGATCGCGGATTTCTTGCGGGCATCATTGGCGCGGCGGGCGATGGTGACGCTGCGCACCGCCGCTTCGTCCACGCCCAGCCGGCGCACCACGGCCTCGCGCAGCGCCTCGGCCGGATGGTCGAGCGGCAGCTTCAGTTCGGATATGCGGATCATGGTGGATGCGGTAGCGCGTCGGGAGCCAGGGGGCCAGAGCGCGATGCCGGGGGGGGTACGCATCCACCCCTTCCCTCGGGGCGCTACGCCCGCATCAGAAACCAGACGATCGCCGCCAGCGCCGCCATCGCCACCGCCGCAAGCACCAGCATCACCAACGGCAACGGGCGCTTCGCCGGCACCGCGGCCGACTTCGCAACCGGATCCCGTGGCAGCGGCGGCGCCATCTCCCCCCGCGCCACCACCGGCGGCGGCTGCAACGGAGACGGCACCACCCGCCCGAGCGGCATGCCATCCGGCCCCGTCGCCAGCGCGCGCGCGACCGCGGCGGTCAGCGCGCCGAGTCCGGCATCGCCGCCCCCTGCCCCGGCCGGCACCGCGCCCTGCGTCTGCGCATCGGGCAGTGCCAGCCCGGCTTCGGCCAGCCGTTCCGCGGGGATGAACAGCGACAGCGGCCGCGACGGTTCCGCTGCGGCCACAGGCACAACCGCCGGCGCATGGCCCGCCGCACCGCGCGCGACCGCCCAGTCGTCCAGTTCCGCCCGCAACGCCTTCCGGCGCGCGGAATCCGTCTCCGCCGCCACCGCCGCCTCCCGCGTGCGCGCCTCGGCCTCGGTCTGCACCATCGCCTGCGTCAGCGCGCCCGGCGCAGCCAGGCCCAGCGCCTCCAGCGCCGCGCCCAGCCGATGCCAGCCGGCATGCGCCACGCCGCCGCCCTGCCATCCATCGAGCGCGATGCCGGGCACCGCGCCGAACATGAAGGGCGGCTCCTCCGCGCCCCACAGCAGGTTGACGAGCGCGCCGCGCTTCTGCGCCGCGCCGGCATCGTCCCACACCAGATCCGAGTTGATCGAGGCCGGCGTCCACAGCGCCAGCACCGCCGCCGGCGGTGGCGGCGCGGCCCCTGCCTCGCCGGCCACCGGCGCAGCCTGCGCCTGTTCGATCGCGATACCCAGCGCGGCCAGCCCCCGGGCGACGCGCCCGGCAACCGCATCATCCGCCCGCGTACAGGATATCAGAACCCCCGCCATGGCCCCTCCGGCAAGTCCTTGATCCAAGGATGAGAGTAGCTGTCTCCCCGAGTCAAGCAGCCGCATCTGCCGGACATGTTTCGACATCGATCAGATACGGCCCTTTTTTACAAAAGGTTGCTCCTTGCTGCCACCGATCCTAAAACAAGGCGAAAATGATAGCGCTAACGGAGGCGGATCGGCATGATCGCACGTGGGACGACATCTATCGCGCTGGCGCTGACGCTTGCCGCCGTCACTGCATCCCCCGCCCGCGCCGCGCGCGAGGAAATCCGGATCTCGGCTGACTGGCGCTTCACCAAGGGCGACCCGCAGGGCCTCGCCACCGACCTGCGCTACGACATCCGCCCGGACGCCAGCGACACCGGCGACGGCAAGCTCGCCGATGCCCGGCCGGATGCAGCGGTCGCCACCGAGGATGCCGGGCTCAAGGTGCTCAAGCCCTGGATCCTGCCCAGCGCCAACGCCTTCATCGCCGACCCCGCGAAACGCCACCAGCGCCCCGCCGGCAACCCCGGCGGCGATGTTTCCTACGTCCAGCCCGGCTTCGACGACACAGACTGGCAGCGCGTCGACCTGCCGCATGACTGGGCGATCGCCGGCCCCTTCATCACTGAAGGGCCCTATGGCGGCATGGGTCGGCTGCCGAGCTGGGGGATCGGCTGGTACCGCAAGGCGCTGAGCATCCCCGCGGCGGACAGGGGCAAGTCGATCTTCCTCGATGTCGAGGGGGCGATGTCCTACGCCACCGTCTGGCTCAACGGGAAGCTCGTCGGCGGCTGGCCCTATGGCTATAACAGCTTCCGGCTGGACCTGACGCCCTATGCCGTGCCCGGCGGCGCCAACATCCTGGTCATCCGGCTGGACAATCCCCCCGCCTCGGCGCGCTGGTATCCGGGCGGTGGCCTCTATCGCGACATCTGGCTGACCAAGACCGATCCGGTCCATGTCGGCCAGTGGGGCGGCATCGTCCGCACGCCGGACGTCAGCAAGGATCGCGCGACGATCGCGGTCGACCTGACCGTCGACAACGACGGCGCGGCGCCCGCCGAGGTCAGCGCCACCACCTCGATCTATGCACTCGATGCCGCAGGCACGCGGGCCGCGAAGCCCGTCGCCACCTTGGCGCCGCAGCGCGCGAGCATCGGCGCGCGCGCCAGCGCGGTGCTCAAGGCCAGCACCAGCCTCGCCAGCCCGCGCCTGTGGGGGCCGCCGCCGACGCAGCAGCCCAACCGCTATGTCGCGGTCTCCACGATCAGCCGCGGCGGCCGCGTCGTCGATCGCTACGAGACCGCGTTCGGCATCCGCACGATCGCGATGGATCCCAACCGCGGCGTGATCGTCAACGGCGAGCACATCCCGTTGCGCGGAGTGAACAATCATCACGATCTCGGCGCGCTCGGCGCCGCGTTCAACCGCCGCGCCGCACAGCGCCAGCTCGAGATCCTGCGCGACATGGGCACCAACGCGCTGCGCATGAGCCACAATCCGCCCGCCCCCGCCCTGCTCGACCTCGCCGACGAGATGGGCTTCCTTGTGATGGACGAGGTGTTCGATTCCTGGGAGCGCAAGAAGACCCCGCTAGACTTCCACCTGATCTTCCCTGACTGGCAGGAGCCGGACCTGCGCGCGATGCTGCGGCGGGATCGCAACCATCCCTCGATCATCATCTGGAGCGTCGGCAACGAGGTCGGCGAGCAATATACCGGGGAGGCCGGGGCGGACATCGCCCGCCAGCTGGTGAAGATCGTGCACGAGGAGGATCCGATGCGCCCCACCACCAACGCGATGAACTATGCCAAGGCGGATATGCCGCTGCCCGGCGCGGTGGACGTGATCAGCCTCAACTATCAGGGTACCGGCATCCGCGGCATCATCGGCCAGTATCCGGCGTTTCGCGCCGCCTTTCCGAACAAGGTGATCCTCAGCACTGAAAGCGCCTCGGCGCTCAGCAGCCGGGGCGAATATCTGTTCCCGGTGGCGGGCAATATCAGCGGCCCGGTGCGCCCTTGGTCGGGCGGCAACCCGGATACGCACCAGGTGAGCGCCTATGAGATGCACGCGGCGGACTTCGGCTCCTCCCCCGACCGCGTCTTCGCTGCCGACGACCAGCATCCCTATGTCGCCGGTGAGTTCGTGTGGACCGGCTTCGACTATCTCGGTGAACCGACACCCTATTACACCTCGCGCAGTTCCTATTCGGGGATCATCGATCTCGCGGGTTTCCCCAAGGACCGCTTCTGGCTCTACCAGGCGCGCTGGCGGCCCGACCTGCGCTTCGCCCACATCTTGCCGCACTGGAACTGGGCGGGCCGCGAGGGGCAGATCACGCCCGTCCACGTCTTCTCCTCGGCAGACGAGGCGGAACTGTTCGTCAACGGCAAGTCGCAGGGCCGCATCAAGAAGCGCGACTATGAATATCGCTTCCGCTGGGACTACGTCACCTACGCCCCGGGCGAGGTCCGCGTGGAAACCTGGAAGGCCGGCCAGCCCTGGGCTACGGCGTCCGTTCGCACCACCGGCGCGCCCGCGAAGCTGGAACTGATCCCCGACCGGAAGGAGATCACCGCCGACGGCCGCGACCTGAGTTTCGTGACGGTCCGCGTGCTCGACAAGGACAGCGCCCTGGTGCCCGACGCCAAGCCGGCGGTGCGCTTCACAGTGTCAGGCCCCGGCGAGATCGTCGCCACCGACAATGGCGACCCGACCGACATGACCGCCTTCCCGGAACCCCAGCGCAAGGCCTTCAACGGCCTGGCGCTGGCGATCGTACGTGCGATGCCGGGGCGTGGCGGCGCGATGGCGCTGCGGGTCGAGGCGGACGGACTGGCACCGGCGGAGGTGAAGGTGAAGGTGAAGGTGAAGGTGATGGGGGTGCGGGGGATGTGAAGACGGCGCCAAGGTGCCCCACCATCTTCCCCGCAGCCCTCGGGTTACAGCGGGTGAAGAAGAAGCGTCCGTCCGACTCTACAATCCCCACACTCTCACGAACGCCGTACCCTTCGCCGTTGCACCACTCCGGGAACGCGTCGTATACGTAAAGGAGGCAAGCCCGGTAAAGTTGCCGACGCGAGAAATTGTAACATCGCCATTGCTCTCCAGTCTCACCGAGATAGCATTGGCATTCTGAGATTCAACAGAGATGACAGTTCCCGTTTCCTCCGCCCCCACAAAAAGCGTGTAATCGTTGCAACCGGGATGATCATAGTCATTATGGTAAGAACACCCTATCAGCGTTCTCCGATAAGGTGGATTACTATCGTACGAGAGTTCGTAATAATTCGGGACAGCAACGAGTTCGGACATCACCGGCACCTCGGACTTCGCAAAATCCGCGGCAACGGATCGGATTTCGTCACGGGTAATTGCTGACACGCGCTCAATTTGAAACGAAGGCGTTTGACTCAGGACATAACGCAACTCAGGAAAAACATAGAAGCGAAAGGCGTATGCCCATGACCTGGCGATCGCCGCATCCGCGATACGTTCCGGCATGGCCGAGAAATATTTTGAAAGAAGATCCGCGACTACGTCAATCTCCCTTTCAGGAGCAGTCGATCCTATTCTGCTTTTCTTGAGCAATTTGAGAATGGTCGCTTTTTCTGACAGCCTGACGCTACCCGTTTCGTCGATCACCTCAGTGAGATAACGAGCAGCCTCATCCATCGGCGCAAGTCCGTCGACGGTATCACCCGTGGTGTCTTTAAGAAGCGGCGAAAGGGCCAACAGCTGGATGTTGACAACTGCAATCCGCGCTGCGTCTTCAGACACCGCCGCATTAGGACTCTTGATCCCCTCCCCGGGGTTGAGGGTCAGGACGTTTGTGTCGCTCCGCAGGGCGTTGCTGCCCGTCAGGAGACCTAGCGCCCGAAGCACGGTGGATCCATTACCCTGCACGAAGATGAGTGTGCTGAGTGGAGAGATGACAGTGGCACCTTTCGGCGCGCGCAATCCACTAACCGTCATACCGGTCGTTTCATCCAGACCGCCGACCAACATGCTATGGATAGGCGCCGAAGGAATCCGACCGCGAGTTTGATCGGGGCGGCCAGACACAACATCCAGACCGAAGGAGCCCGACCTGGATGTATAAGTGTAGGCGTCACCCTCGTCGAAAAACTGATTGTTGCCGCTTACATCTATCTGCACATATCCGAGTAAAGGCCCCACGGCGACCGCGGAAAACCTCGTCGCTGTCGGAGTGGGCGTTGGCGTGGGGCTGGGCGAAGGCGTCGGATTGCCGGGCGCGACCACCACTCCGCCACCACCCGATCCCCCACCGCCGCAGCCTGCAATGAGCGCAAACATCGATACGGTAGCGATCCAAGTATTCAAGCTCTTTAAATTCATTCACACCCCCCTGATGTCGCCAAAATACTGATGCGATGGCCACATGGGGAACATCCTTCCAATTTCTTACGCATAAAGTAAATGACTATGCGCACCACAATTTTTTGCAATGGCCGAGGCGAATACGCCAGCAGGAGAGTTCAGTATTATGTCCCTGAAATAGGCGCCGACGTATCCGCTCAACACCCGGTCAGCTTGATCTGGAACAGCTTCGGCCAGTTCTTCCCCGTCACGAACAGCCGCTTGCCGGCCTTGTCATAGGCGATCCCATTGAGCACGGCCTCCGGGCCCCCGGCCCCCGCCTGTTCGCGCAACCCGGAAAGGTCGATCACCGCCTGCACCGCGCCCGTCGCCGGATCGATCCGCAGCACATAGTCGCTGTGCCAGACGTTCGCGAGGATCGCGCCATCGACATATTCCAGCTCGTTGAGGTTGCGCACCGGCCGACCCTGCACGGTCACGCTGATCCGCCGCGTCTCGCGCATCGTCGCGGGATCGAGGAAGCGCAGCGCGGGCGTCCCGTCGCTCAGGATCAGCTGGCGGCCATCCTGCGTGATCCCCCAGCCCTCGCCCGGATAGGCGAATTCGCCCTTGCGGCGCAGCGACGTCGCATCCCAGCGAAACCCCTTGCCGTTCTGCCAGGTGATGCTGACCAGTTCATTCTTCCAGTCGGTGATGCCCTCGCCGAACAGCCCCGCGGGAATATCGATGCGCTGGAGCACCTGGCCATCCGCGATCCGCACCCGGCGGATCGTCGATTGCCCGACCAGCCCGGTGCTCTCGATCAAATTGCCGTCGCGATAGATCAGCCCCTGCGTGAAAGCGTCGGCATCATGCGGGAAGCTGCGTTCGACGGTGTAGCCGCAGACCTTCGGTTGCGCTGGCGGCTGGGCGGCTTCCGCCGGCTGCGCAAGGGCGCCTGCGAGAAGTGCGAGGAGGATGCCGATCATGGTGCGCCCATGCCACAACCGCGCCGGCGGCGGAATGGCGACGATGCGCCGAGCCTCACCCGCCCCCGTGCCGATCCGGAAGCCGGATCCGCATCCCCTTGGTCCGGCTGGTGAGATGGAATTGCCGGCACAGCGCACAACGATAGGGGCGCAGCACGACGTCCGCCCGGCGGATCACGATCCACGCGGCCTCCTCGGTCGCGAAGCGCTTCTTCCTCAGGCAGATGCCGGGTCGCGTCCGCATGCGTTTCCCCAAGCGTTCAGAAGAAATGCTCCATCGCCAGTTCCCCTGCCGCCATCGCCCACGGATGCTGGCGCTCGTCATAGACCGACACGTGCGGCGACGGGAACGCCGGGTCGGCGAACTGGCCCACCGGCACGGCGATGAAGCCCGGCGCGGCGCTCATAACCCAATAGGCGATCGATCCGCAGACGGGGCAGAAATGAAAGGTGGCGGCCGCGCCGCTGTCCCCCACCCGCGTCCACGCGGTCGAGCGCCCCTCGGCCACCACCTGATCGCGCGCAAACCGCGCCTGCACGGCGAAAATGCTGCCGGTGCGCTTCTGGCATTCGAGGCAATGGCAGATCGAAACCCGCACCGGTTCCCCCGCGCAGGTGGCGCGGAGCTGGCCGCAACTGCAGGAGGCGGTGCGGGTGGTCATCCTTCGCCTTTGCCGAACAGCCGATAAAAGGCGTCTTCGCATCGCTGCCGCCCTTCCGCCGTCAGCACCACCGATTTCGCCTTGTTGACCGGATCGTGGATCAGATCCTGCCCGTGCAGGCGCCCCAGCGCGTCCCAGTCGAACGATTTCCACGCCCGCCACGGCGACCAGTCCTCATCATATTCGCGGTGCAATGTGAGGAACATCAACGCGAGCACCGCCTCGTCGATGCGGTCGGTATCGATTTCCGGTTCGGACATCGTTGCACTCCGTTCGCAAGGCGCGGATCGGCGCAGCCGGCGCCCCGACCATAGACCGGACGACATCCGCGCATCAACGCCACGCGTTCGTCATCGCTTCCGCCCGCGTCCCCCTCTATCGTCTGCGCCATGAAGCTCTTCGCCGCGCTGCTCCGCACATTGATCCGCAAGGGCCAGCTCACCGTCATCGACGCCGCCGGCCGCACGCATCGCTTCGTGGGCAGCCCCGCCGACGGCCCGCCCGTCACCATCCGCTTCACCGATCACGCCACGCCGCGCCGCGCCGCGCTCAACCCGGCGCTGGCACTGGGCGAGGCCTGGATGGATGGGCGGATGCTGATCGAGGCGGGCGATATCCGCCAGTTTCTCGACCTGATCGGCCGCAACACGCATTGGGACGATGACGATGCGGTTCGGCTGAACGTCTGGCGGCCGTGGCGCAGCAGCGCGGGGCCGTTCGCGGCATGGAACTGGCAGCGCCGCTCGCGCCGCAACGTGGCGCATCATTACGACCTGTCGGACCGGCTCTACGCGCTCTTCCTCGATGCCGACTGGCAATATAGCTGCGGCTACTTTCCGCGGCCGAACATGACGCTGGACGAAGCGCAGGCCGCCAAGCGCGCGCACATCGCCGCCAAGCTCGATCTGCGGGCGGGGCAGCGCGTGCTCGATATCGGCTGCGGCTGGGGCGGGCTCGCGCTCTATCTCAACCGCGTCGCCGGCGTGGATGTGCTTGGCATCACCCTGTCCGAAGAGCAGTTGAAGGCGGCGCGGGCGCGCGCCGCGGCGGCGGGGGTCGGCGATCGCGTGCGCTTCGAACTTTGCGACTATCGCGACGTGCAGGGCCGGTTCGACCGCATCGTCTCGGTCGGCATGTTCGAGCATGTCGGCCCGCCCTTCTACCAGCTTTTCTTCGAGACCTGCCGGTCATTGCTCATCGACGACGGCGTGATGCTGCTGCACACCATCGGCCGGTCGGACGGCCCCGCCCCCACCGACCGCTGGCTCGCGCGCTACATCTTCCCCGGCGGCTACATCCCGGCGCTCAGCCAGATCGCCCCCGCCGCCGAACGCGCGCGGCTGTGGGTAACCGATGTGGAGGTGCTGCGGCTGCATTACGCGCTGACCCTGGATCATTGGTACGATCGCGTCGCGGCGGTGCGCGCGGAGATCGTCGCGCTCTATGACGAGCGCTTCTTCCGGATGTGGCAATTCTATCTGGCGGGCGCGACCAATGCATTTCGCCACGATGCGCATGTGAACTTCCAGATCCAGTTCACCCGCCGGCGCGAGGCGCTGCCGCTGGTCAGGGATTATATGGGGGCGGCGGAACAGCAACTGGCCGAACGCGAAACGCCTTGAAAGGCGCCGCCGCCACGCCGCCTCGCTCCTGAACGCAGAGGGGCATCCGTGCCTACGCCGGAAACGCCTCGAACTGCGGCAGATCGTCCGCGATCTCGTGCCACGCCGCCCTGGATCCCACGAAGATATGCATTTGCGGCCGGATCGACGGCACGTCGATCAGCGTCCCCAGCGTCACATGCACCCAAGCATTCTCGCGCACGACCGACCACAGCAGCGATCCGCAGCGCCCGCAATGCACGTCATGCGCCTGACCGGGGTCGCCATGGATGAGCAACGCGTCCGCACCCTGCGTCAGCCGCAGATGCTGGCGTTCGATACCGGCAAAGGGCTTGAAGGCACTGCCGGTGGCGCGGCGGCACTGGCCGCAGTGGCAGTTCATCGCATAGCCGAAGGCGTCGGCCACGTCGTAGCCGACCGTGCCGCACAGGCAGCCCCCGGCCAGCCTGCGCATCGTCAGTGGAAACGGCCGATGCGGTTGATGACGATCTTCAGCCGTTCGGAAATCTGCGCGGGCGGGCGCCCGAGTTGCGCCGCGATCTGCTCCGCGGACAAGCCACGATCATGAAACCGTGCCACCCTGTCGAGATCGACATCGGTCCATTCGTGGCTGTCGATATGTCGTCCGTCGGCCATGAGGGTTCTCCTCGCACCTTCCCACTGAATGCTCCAGCCACAGCTTCGTTCCGCAGTGCAGCATGTTTCTCACCCGCGCGCCATGCCGTATGGCAACGGCGGCAGGCTGGGAATCACTTTAGGTACGCGGGTCTGAACCCCAGCCGAACGCAGCTGTTAAGCTTCAGTCATGTTGCAGGGCAGCACGTCAGCCGGTTGGCCCGATCGACAGCAGGTTGCCGTCCGGATCCTTGAACCACGCCACCTGCGCGCCATCGGGGCCGTTCCAGATGCCGTCCGCATCCTGGGCGTCGCCGAGGAAGTCGTAGCGGATGAACGCCAGCCCCTTCGCTGCAAGCCCGCGCACCGCCGCAGTCACGTCCGGCACGAGGAAACCGAAGCACGGCATTTCGGAAGGCGCGAAGGCGGGCAAGGTCGTGATCCGCAGCTTGCCCCCGCCCACCGACGCAACCAGCGCAAAACCATCGTCGGCCAGGCTGAGCCCCATGACATCGGTGTAGAAGCGGCGCGCCCGCTCGGTTTCGGTGGTGGAAACGAAACCGACCGGCTGGGCATCGACGAACATCGAATCCTCCCTTGTTGCGAAGCATGGGCATAGCATGATTCCGCAATCGCCGTTCGTCCGAAGGGCAGTCGAGCAGCCAGTCACGCGAAAGTCATGGAAAGTGGCGACCGGGCCTTTCCTGTCCTTCGACTGCGCGCAGGACGAACGGATACTATCCGCCCGCACTTACCCATTGAGCAACGCTCCGCACACCATTAGCGTCCCGCTCCGCACGATCGGCGCGGCGCCGTGGAGGAATGGCATGGCGACACAGGCAATGCGGGCGCCGATGTCCGCCGAACATCGTTTCTTCCTGCTCGGCGCCATCGCGATGGCGGCGGTCAATGTCGCGGGCTTTTCGCTGCAGTTCGCGATGGGCCGCTCCACCTTCGCGGCGCCGCCGCTGTTGCACGTCCATACCTTCGCCTTCTTCGGCTGGACCTTCTTCTATGTGCTGCAGACTGCGCTGGCGACCACCGGCGCGGTCGCGCTCCACCGCCGGCTCGGCTGGATCGGCGCAGGCTGGGCGGCGGCGATCGTGCTGCTCGGCATCGTCATGACGGTGGGAATGGTCCGGCGCGGGGCATCGCCCTTCTTCTTCGAACCCGTCTACTTCCTGTTCATGAACAGCCTCAGCGTGCTCTGCTTCGGCGCGCTCGCCACCGCCGCGATCCTGCTGCGGCGGCGCACCGACTGGCACCGGCGGCTGTTCTTCTGCGGTATGACGGTTCTGATGGGCCCGGCGTTCGGCCGGCTGCTGCCGATGCCGCTGCTCATCCCCTGGGCCGGCTGGGCGGTGTTCGCCGCGATCATGATCTTCCCCGTGATCGGCGTCGGCCGCGAACGCGCCCGCGGCCGCGTACATCCGGCGTGGTGGTGGGGCACCGGCGCGATCGTCGCGACCCAGGTCGCGATGGCGCCGATCGCGTTCAGTCCGCTCGGGCTGGCGGTGTATGGCTGGGTGACGGCGGGGACGCCGGGCGCCGCGGTGTCTCCGGTGGATTTCCCGCCGTTCCCGCCGGGCGTGTGAGGGGCGCACCCTCAGCCCCCCAATCTCCGTTCGTCCCGAGCGCAGTCGAGGGACGACTCACACGAAGACTGCCGGAAATTATCGCGCGGGCCTCCCCGTCCCTTGCATCTTGCGGTCAGCCCGATCTGGTAGTCCAGAAGGGCGACCGCCGGGGGTGGCCACCCCCGGCGGTCGGACGGACGGGACCGAGTGTCCCTTGGTTCGAGCCGTAGTCGAGATCGGTCCGTCCGTCCCTTCAAGTCTGGCCTGAACAGATGAAGGGGAGCAAGTCCCGTATGCAAGGAAAGGTCGAGGACAAGTCGCTGCCGGAGGTCCATGTCGGCGTCGATGTGAGCAAGGCCAATTTGGACATCCACATTCACCCGGTGGGCGAGCAGCTGCGGGTGAGCAACGACAGTGCCGGGCATGACCGCCTGGTCGAGGTGCTCGGCCGGTTCGCGGTGAAGCTGGTGCTGATGGAGCCGACGTCGCGCTATCATCGGGACGTCCAACGCCATCTGCATGATGCCGGACTGCCGGTGGCGCTCGTCAATCCGCTGAGGGCCAGGCTGTTCGCCGAGGCTGCCGGCAAACTCGCCAAGACCGATGCGATCGATGCCGCCATGCTGGCATTGATGGCCGATCGCTTCGGCCTCTCGGCATCCGAGCCGGTGAGCCGGCGGCAGGAGGAGCTTCAGGAACTCGTCAGCGCCCGCACCGCGGCGCTCGCCGAACAGACCGCGCTGCGCAACAGGCTCAGCGTCACGCAGGGCAGCTTCCTCAAGAGCGAACATAAAAGAAGGCTGAGCTCGATCGCCACGCATATCGATCGCATCGAGGTGAAGATCGAGGAACTGATCAAGGCTGATGCCGAGATGACGCGCAAAGCCAAAATCCTGCGATCCATCCCCGCCATCGGCCCCATCAGCACCCAGGCCTTCCTCTCATACCTCCACGAACTCGGCCGCATTACCAACAAGCAGGCCGCAGCCCTCGTCGGCCTCGCGCCCTTCGCCCGCGACAGCGGCGGCATGCGCGGCAAGCGATCCATACGCGGCGGACGCGCCGAGCTCAGATCCACCCTCTACATGGCCGCGCTCGTCGCCAGCCGCCGCAACCCCGACTTGAAGCGCTTCTACGATGGCCTTCTCGCGCGCGGAAAAGCTCCAAAGCTCGCCCTCATCGCCGTCGCACGAAAACTCGTCGCGCTTGCCAACACCCTCATCACCAAAAATCGCGTGTGGGCGCCCAAACCCGCTTGACCTGGAAGACAGATGCTCGACTGCGCTCGGGACGAACGGGGGCAAGGAAATCGAGGGTAGCCCTATAATTTTTCCGTTCGCCCCGAGCGCAGCCAAGGCGGCAGACCCGCTCGAAGCTACGAAATCCCGCGATCCTCGCGATATGCCGCGATCAGCGCCTGATAGTCTTCCATCCCCGGAAACCGCTCGAAGCTGCGCACGGCGCCGGTTGCCGCCCAGGGCAATTTCTCCGCGGTCTGCGTTTCCATCCACGGCGCGAACCAGCCCGGCTCGTCCAGCAAGGTCGCGCGGATGCTGACGAAACCAAGATCCGCCGCGGGCGTGGTGAACACCCAGCTCTTGCAGCCGTCGCAGTGATGGTGGTGCGCCTCGTCACCATGCAGGCCGCCAATCACCGTCTCACCGGCGATCTGCTCGAAACCATCGGCGGGAACGATCAATGTGGTCGAAAAGGCGCTGCCGCTCATCCGCTGGCAGCCGCGGCAATGGCATATGGTCTCCATCCACGGCGCCTGCGAAACGCGAAAGCGCACGCGGCCGCAGCGGCAGCCACCCTCGATGGGCAGGTCGGGCAGGGTCATTGGCATGCTCCGTTCATGCGCCCCCGCCCGCCTTGCCCGGTCGGGGAACAGGGTTCAAGCGCCCACCTCAGCCCGCGCCCATCTCCCCCAGCACCTTCATCGCATCCGCGCCCTGCTTCATCGCCGGCGCCATCGCCGCCAACTGCTGCGCCTGCGCCGCCTGCGCCCGGCCCTCGCGCATCGCCGCCACCGCCTCCGCCGGGCGGATGATCCGCGCCGGGGCGCCCGCACGCGCCGCATATTCGTCGACGAGCTCGTCGATATCGAGCTTGTCCACCGCATCCGGCGCCATGCCCGCCAGACTCCCCACGAAACCGGTGGTGCGCTCGATCTGGCCGATGCCCACCATCCGCTGCATCTGCGCGAGGATCGAGACGAACTCCACCTGCAGCTCGCGCCCCTCGAGCACCTCCGGCGCGCGCGGCAGCAGGTCGCCGCGCTCCATGATGCCGAACGCGCGGTCGATCACCGCGGAAAGCTTCTCGGTCGAGACCCGCTCGATCGTCGGGCCGAGCTGGGTCAGCTTCTCCTCGTTGCGCGCGGCGATCTCCTCCACCGTGCGCGGCTGGATGCCGGCCATGTTGGTGATCGCGTTGAACAGGTCGGCAAAGCTCGCCGCGTCGATCTGCGCCTTGCACTTGGTGACCTCGTCGCCGATCGCCGCCACCGCCTGGTAGGGCAGCTGGTAGGGCACGAGGATCGCATCCTTGTCGACGCCCGCCGCGGAGACGAGGTTGCGCGGCTGCCCGGTCAGCTTCAGCCCCGGCGGCACCACCTTCTCGGGGTGGACGAGCAGGTCGATCGCCTCGTTGCGCCGCTTCACCTGGAGCTGCAGCTCGCGCAGCGCCGGCAGCGCCTCCATGCCGGGCGAATAGCCATAGACATCCGCGCCCGTCGTGTCCCAGCGCGCCGCCCAGAACGGTTTCTCGCGATAGCCGCTGACGCGCAGCAGCTCGTCGCCCGACGCGCGCTCGTCCCAATAGACCGAGCGCCACGGCTTGGAGGCGGGATTGCGGCCGTCATGGTCGGGATCGGGCTCGATCGCGTGGAACACGTCCACCATCTCGTCGTAGCGGCTGCCGTCATAGGCGGTGCGCACGCGGCTGTTCACCGCCTTGCCGAAGCTGTCGACCGCCTGCCGCACCGTCATCGGCGCGCGGCGATAAAGCGTGTCGGGCACCAGCGCGTCGCTGAGCGCGATCCAATATTCGCCCGCGGTCAGCGCATGCGCGACCATGCCGACGTCGGCATGCTCGACCAGCGCCACCGCTTCGGTGCCGAACAAACCGCTTTCAGCATAGCCGGTCTTGGCGGCGCCATAGAAGTTGGTCTGCGCCAGGAAGGCGTAAAGCCGCCGCTCGACCTCGGAGAGCCAGGGCTTCACCCCGTCCTCGTCGATCAGCGTCGCATCACCCAGCGTCAATGTGAACCACGGCCGCGAGGAGGAGGATAGCCCGCTGGTCATGCCATTGGCCAGCGTGCGGAAGGCGACGATGCCATGCTCGTCGCGCAGCGATCCGTTGCGCAGCCGGCGGCTGCGGTTGGTTTCCGAATTGAGGAAGCGGCTGCGCGCCGGCTGGGCGAAGCGGGCGATCTCCTTCCACTCCGCCTCATAGTCGGTACGGATCGCCTGCATGGCCTTGAGCCGCGTTTCGCACGCGTGGCGGAGGGGCTGCACCATCAGCCGAGCGTCGGCCGGGCGGTGGAGGGCGGGGTGCCGAGGCCGTCGGCGCGGGTCAGCGCGGCGAGCAGCGGCCCCAGCCGGGCGCGGCGATCGCGCGCGCCCGGGGCGGCGCCCTGGTCGGGCAGGCGGCTCGCCTGCCGTTCGGGGATGGTGGGAACGTCGGGGGTGGAAGCGCACATAAGCGGGGGCTCCTCGCGCGATGATGATGGCGGCAGCACCGGCTAAGCGGCGAACGCAAATGGTTGAATCGGCAGCGCCGGATCTTCGTGCCGTCACGGGCCGCCGCAGCCCCGGGTCGCTCCGCCCCGTCGCGATTGACCCGCGCCGCAGGGCTTCCATCCTCGCTCCGTCACGAACAACCGGCGAGGCAGGCGATGGGATGGTTCGGCAGGAAAACGCGCGGCACCGGCGACGGCGGCGGCACCGGCCCCGATTATTCCGCGGTCGATTCCCGCGAAAAGGTGCAGGTTCTGGTCGATAGGGGCGAACTGGTGCCGATGCTGCTGCTGCCGGAAGCGTTCGGCGGAGAGGCGGTCGCGCCCAACATCCTCCACGTGCCCCCCTTCGCCGCAGACCTCAAGGCGAGCACCGATGCCAATGTGATCGCTCCGCTCGCCGCCTCCGGCAAGCTCAGCCGCTACAAGGTGGAACCCGAATATGAAGGCAACAGCTTCGTCCCCGTCGCGGTGCGGCTGATCGCCTGGGATCCGGGCAACTTCGACTTCACCGTCACGATCTGGGGCAAGGCGCTGGAACAGCGTCCCGAAGGCGCGCGGGTGAATTGAGGGGGTTGGGTCGCAAACGCATAAACGGGCTTGAGCTTTGGCGTGTGCGTGATCCAGCCTCGTCGTTCACGATGAGGTTGGATCGCGCGGCGACGGTGCGAACTGACGGATCGTGCGTGGACGATCATCGCGCCGCCGTTGCCGAACAAGCCGCGAGGCGTGCCGAGGGTTGATGGTCGACGGGTGTTGAACGGCAGTCTCCGGTGGTTCCGGATCGGCTCGCCATAGGCGGAAATCCCGCGGCGCTCCGGACCGCCGACGACCTGCTACGACCGCTTCGTCCGCTGGCGCAAAACCGGTGTATGGGACCGGCTGCCGGCGGCAGTTTCCGCGGGTTTCGACGGCGAACCGGTCATCATCGATTCCACCTGCCTGCGCGTCCACCAGCACGCGGCGACCGGTAAAGAGCGGGATCCGCAGATCGTCGCAGGGCGTTCCGGGGGCGCCGCTACCAGCTGTTGTCGACGCTGGGGGGCGTCCTGTCAGCCTGCGACTGACCGGACGCCAGGTGCGGAATGCCCGCGAAGCTTCCGCGCCGATGCGCATCAGCGCGAAGACTTGCGCCCCTTGCGTGCAGCGTAACGCGCGTCGCGGGCGGCCTTGCGGTCGGCCTCGGTCGGCTCGGGCATCGCGGCGATCTTGGCCGCTTCGGCCTTGCTGGCCTGCTTCTCCGCCGCAGCCAGGGCACGCGCGGCAGCAGCCGCCGCCCGCTTTTCGGCCTCGGCAGCTTCCCGTGCCGCGCGCCGCGCAACGGCGGCGGCGACCGACGCCGCATCGGCTTGAGGCTTCGAGCGCAGGAGCGTGAGCGCCCTGCTCCTGGCCGTCGCCGCAGCTGCGGTGCGTTCCTGAAATGTCGGGGTCTTAAATGCTGGCACTCTATCTCCAATATAGCTTACGGCCGTGCCAGGCGCGGGGTAATCCGGACAAGATTGCCCGCGAGTACCTTCGATCCATAGGCTTGGCGATTTCCGCGATATTCTCGGCGTTGTTCATCACAACACGCGTACCGCCGGACTGAAGGGTTTCGATGGCGCCGATGCCGATCTTGCGCTTGGCGCAAGCGGCGATGACATGGCCCTGCCTCGCGTTCTGATTGATCGCTCGGGACATGGCGCGCACGCCTTGACGCGTCAGGCCGCACGCTTGTGCACCTGCGGGTGGCTGGGCGAGCGCGAGGCTCGCCCAAACCGTCAGGCTGCCTGCAGGTTCACTGCGGAGGTTTTGCCGCGGCGATCCGTCTCGAGCTCATAGGAGACGCGCTGGTCCTTATCGAGCGTGCGCATGCCGGCGCGCTCGACAGCCGAAATGTGGACGAATGCATCATTGCCGCCGCTCTCGGGCGCGATGAAGCCGAAGCCCTTGTCAGGGTTGAAGAATTTTACGGTTCCGGTGATCATATGGGTATCCTTTATCCCATGTATGACGGGCATGCGCCAAAAGCAGCGCATCCCGGCTTCGAAAGCTAGAAAGGGACAAAGGGAAAGCAAAGGCAGCCCGATATCCGTCGCACGCGACGTCAGCGCGTTCGATATAGCGATGAACGGCTGAATTTGTAAGCGCGATTTTCTCGCGTGGAAGAATCCCGCTTTGTTGGGGTCCGGCAAGGGGGGAGATCGCATACGCTTGACCTTCAAGCCCGACGCTCGACGTCGCGCGGGACGACCGGAGGACGACATGCCCTCTCCGCCCTACCGCGTCGTCAACTCCACCCGCCGGTTCTGCATCTCCCGCACGCCGTCTGCGGTCGGCACGCGCGGCTGTCCTTCGCCGAAGCTCTCCGCGCTGATGATCGATGCGGGGATGCCGCGGGACGCCAGATAGGCGCTGACCGAGGCGACCATCCGGCGCGACTTCCCGGCGTTGTAGGCAGCGCTGCCCTCGCGATCGGTGTGGCCCGCCAGCATGATCTCGGGCGATTTGCAGCGCTGCCAGTTGCCGATGAAATTATCGAGGATCGTCGCAGCCTCCGGGGTGATGTCGGTCTTGTCCCAATCGAAGAAGACGATGTACGGCCCCAGTGCGCATTGGCCGGGCGCGGCCAGCCCGCTCACGGCGGCGGGTTCCGGATAGGCTTCCCCCTCCGGCTCCGCCTGCCACTCCGGCGGCATCCACTTCACCGTGCCCGTATAGCGACCCGCAACCTTGGTGCCCGCCGTATCCAGCGCCGGATCGAAGCGCGCGCGTGCGGTCACCAGCCGGCAGGTGGCGCTGTCATAGGCGGCGATGCCCGACCGCTTCACCGTCTCGCAGGCAACCGGCTTGCCCACCGCGTCGACATCCACCGCGATGCCGACATCGCCGTTGCGCGTGGCGCCCTGCGGATAATCCGCCTCGCCCAGCCACATCCGTGCGTTGAGCGGCTTGGGCGGCGTCACCGCCGGCCCCGCACCCTCGGCCGCGCCGTTCGCAGCGGCGCTGGTATCGGCAGCATCGGCGGCATCGGCGGCATCGGCGGAATTGCTCAATTCCTCCGCCGCCGCATCGAGCATGTTGATGATCGGATCGCCCGCATTCTCCGCCGCGCCCCCGCCCAGCCAGCCGGCATTCCACGCGAGCAGCCCCCCGGCGCTTAGCGCGGCGAGCAGCACCAGCGCGAGGATCGCCAGCGTCACCGGCCCCTGCCCGCCCTTCGCCCCCGCGGCCGCACGCGGCGGCGACGGTGCGGTCGGCGCATCCTGCGCGGTGGCCCGCACGGTGGTCTGCGCGATGGTCGGTTGCGCCGCAGCCGGCGCCGGAGGCACGGGTGCCGCGGGCCCGTGCATCGTCGTGCTGGCCTCGTCGCGCGACGCGCGCAGGCGCCATATGTCCATCGGTGTCGGCGCCGGGCGCGTCGCACCCCCTTCCGCCGCAGCACCGCCCGGCACCACCCCCAGTTCGCGGCGCCAGATGTCGGCGCTCGCCGGCCGATCCTCCGGCCGCGGCTGCAGCGCATGGTCGATGGCGGCAAGGAAGCCGCGCTCGAACCCGGGCGGAGAGAGCGCCACCAGGGTGCTGTGATCGCTGCGATACAGCCGCCGACTCGCCTCCTGCGGCGCCTCGCCGCTGATCGCGCGATAGAGCACCGCGCCCGCGCTGTAGAGATCGGATGCCGGCCCCGGCGCCTCGCTGCCCGCACCGTGATATTGCTCGACCGGCGAATAGCCCGGCTTCACCACCGCGGCGACGCTGCGCGTCAGCTCGACCATCAGATCCTTGGCGGCGTTGAAATCGATCAGCACCGCGCGCCAGTCACGCCCCGGCGTGACGATCACATTGTCGGGGGCGATGTCGCGGTGGAACAGATCCTGATGGTGGAGGAAGGCGATCGCATCCGAAAGCTGGTCCGCCAACGTCATGATGTCGGCGGGATCGCGCAGCGCGCCTTCCGCCAGCGCCGTCGCCAGCGGCCGCCCCGCCACCCGCTCCATCGCCAGATAGGCGGTGTTGTTGGCGGGGAAGGCGGCATGGATGCGGACGATGCCGGGATGGTCGGGCAACGCCGCCATCCGTTCGCCCAGCGCCAGGAAGCGCTCCACCCCGCGCCTGAGATCGGGCGCCCAGGCCGCCCGCGAGGCTTCGGCGACGCCGCCGCCGGCCCGCGAGATCAACTGCTTGGGCCAATATTCCTTGACGAGCACCGCGCCGAAGCGCGGGTGGCGCGCGGCATAGACGATGCCCTCCCCGCCCTGGCCGATCGCCTCGCCCAGCACGAAATCGCCCACCGCCGTGCCCGCCGGCAGCGCATCATGGAAATCGGCCGCAGCCTGCATCGCCCGCTCGTCCCCGCCCGATCGAGGCACCCCCCGGTGCCGGTGCCACGAATTGCACGGATCGCGGCCTCAGTCGATGCCCGCGGTCAAACCACAAGCTGCGCGGCGAAGCGGCGGATGATCGCCTGCAGTTCGGGCTCGGCGGTCGCCGCGGCGGCCTCCTCGGGCGCGAACCAGGCGCGCTCGCGCAGCGCCTGTTCTTCCCATTCGTCAAGTTCCTCCACCACCTCGAGCGGAAACACGCTCACCCGCAGCCGCCGCGCCGCGCCCGAGGTCAGAAGCTTGTCATAGTCGAACGTGCCGACCTTGCCGCCGATCCGCCCGGTCACCCCGGCTTCCTCCAGCGCCTCCTTCGCGGCGGAGGCCGCGGCGGTCATGCCGCGTTCGATATGGCCCTTGGGGATGATCCAGCGGCGCGTGCGGCGCGAGGTGACGAGCAGCATGGCAATGCCGCCATCCGACAGACGGCGCCACGGCAGCGCGGCCGACTGCGTCACCCTCATTCACTCATCTCCCGCGATCCCCCGGAGCCAAGTCTGCACATCGGCGCAGCCCGCGCAACCACCTGACGGGCACCCGACCGGAACCTGGCCGGCGTTGCGCGGTTCTTGCCCCCAACGGGGGATCTGAGGAGGATCGAAATGGCTCATACCGAAGAACGCCGGGTGGAACCGGGCACGACCACCATCATCGAACGCCGCAGCGGCGGCGGTGCGGCCGCGCTGATTGCTGCCCTGCTCGTCGTGATCGCCGCGGTGGCGGTCTATTTCCTGGTGGTGCAGGACAAGCGCGAAAGCGATGCCGTGACCGGTGCCGCGGAAGCGGTGCAATCGACCGCGGAAAAGGCGGGCGGCGCGATCGACGGGGCGACCGGCGAGAAGAAGTAGCGCGATCCTGGCCCTCTCCCCCTCGGGGGAGAGGCAGCGGAGATCGGGCTTTTCCCTTCATTGTCCCGCGCCTATGATCCGGTGCAGTTCAGCCGAAGGTAATCCCGATGCTCCTCCGCCGCCTCGTCATCGCCGCCCTGCCGTTCGCCCTTGCCATGCCGGCTGCCCAGGCCGCGTTGCCGCAGGGGGCGAAGGCGCCGCCGTTCAGCACGCCGGCGGCGCAGGCGGGCAAGCCCTTCGCCTTTTCGCTGGCGAAGTCGCTCGCGAAGGGGCCGGTGGTGCTCTATTTCTTCCCGAAGACCTTCACCCAGGGCTGCACGATCGAGGCGCATGAATTCGCCGAGAAGACGCCCGAGTTCGAGACGTTCGGCGCCACCGTGATCGGCATGTCTGCAGACAGCATCGCCGAACTGCAGCGCTTCTCGCGCGAGGCCTGCCGGGACAAGTTCGCGGTCGGCATCGCCAGCCGCGCGATGATCAAGGCCTATGACGTCGCGATGGCCGTCGAGCCCGGCCGTTCGGAGCGCGTCTCCTATGTGATCGCGCCCGACGGCAGGATTCTCTACGTCCACAATGATCGCGATCCGCGCGGCCACATCACCGGCACGCTGGCCGCGGTGAAGGCGTGGCGCGCGCAGCACCCGGCGAAGAGGGCGAAGCGCTGAGCCCCGCCTTCCCGCCGGATCAGAAGCTGCCCCAATAGGTTCCGGCGCCGTCGACATCGATCGCGCGGCCATAGCGTTCGAGCCGCGCTTTCACCTGGGGGCGGGCGCGCACCGTTTCCATCACCTTCGCCAGCTTCGCCTTGAACGGGGTATTGGGCGAGCTGCGCTTGAAAAGGATGAAGCCTGCCAGCGCAGCGGCGCGCTCATCCGGATCGTCGAGCCGCGCGACAAGCTGCGCTTCGATCGCCGCCACGTCGCCGCGACACGCCGCCGCCATCGCCGCCGCCGGCTGGTTGGTCTCGGCCACCAGTTTCGCCTCCAGCACGGCCGCTTCGCCCGCACGGCCCAGTTCACGCAGCGAGCAGGCCTTGGTCGCGAGAATCCACATCCGGCCATAGCCGCTGACCGGCGTTTCTTCCCCCTCGACCATGGCCAGAACCGCGAGCGCGCGGTCGAACCGGCCCGCTTCCATCAGCGTCTCGGACTGGTTGATGATCTGCGAGACGAGGTGCGGATAGGTCTCCAGCCCCAGCGCGATGATCGCGTCCATCGCTGCCACCGCATCGTCGGTGCGCCCGGCATCGACCAGCGCATAGGCATAGTCGTTGACCAGCCAGAAGGCCTGGCCGCCCGTCGCCTCGATCCGCGCGCGATCCTCCGCCAGGCGCTTGCCCGCCGCGACCGCCGCGGCCGGATCGCCCGCCAGCCGCAGCGCGCGGACATGGCGGAGCACCGCGTCGAAATCGTCGGGCGCCGCCTTCGCGGCCGCCGCGGCTTTGGCCACCGCCGTCTCGATCGGCGCGCGGAAGCCATTGCCCCGCACCCGGTCGATATCGGGCCACAGCGCCTGGTAACGGCGGTCGATCGCCAGATCGACCAGCGCGTCGACCGCAAGCCCGCGCGCCAGCAGCGCCCGCGCGCCGGGCACGTCGCCACGGTCCAGCGCGACCTTGACCGCACATCCGACCATCGACTCGCCTTCCTCGGTCGCCGGCTGCTGCCGCCAGCCCGCACCGGCCAACATGGTGCAGGCCTCCTCGCGCAGCCGCTTGCGCTCTGCCGGTTTCAACCCCTGCAGTTGCGGCCAGAACGAACTGCGCAGCCAGTCCGGCTCGATCCGCGCCACCTCGTCGGGATGATGCTCCACCGTCAGCTTCAGCGTCTTGACGAAGCCGGAGGGATCGCGGCCGTCGAGCTGCACCGCCATCAGCATCCGGAAAAATTCGGGCCGGCCCTGATATTGCTCCACGCTGGACTGCAAGGCCGTCCGCGCCGCCGCAAAGCGCCCCAGCCCTGCCAGCACGATGCCCTTGGTGCCGTCGACGATGCCCGCCGCCGGCGACGGGCGCGGCACCTTCGCCGACACCGCGTTGAGGATCGACAGCGCCTCGATCCGCGACGGCTGGTCGGGCGCGACCATCAGCGTGCCGGCACGATCGAGCTGCTCCTTCCATGGCGCGAGCATCGCGGGATCGGGTTCACCCTCCGCCCGCGCGGCAACGCCGCTCTTGCCGGCGCTCTTTTCGACACGATCGAAATGGAAGGTCAGCCCGCTTTCCTCGCCGATCTTGTCGGACAGCGCGAACACGCCCTCCGCCCCGGTCGCGGGCACCGATCCGCCGGCGCCGCTCGAAAGACGGTAGACCATCTTCAGCGTCTCGCCCGTCACCGTCGACGTGCGGACGAAGGAAACGCCGCCCGCCTGCATGTCGATATCGTCGGGCAGCACCGCCGGTCGCCCCTTCACGACGAGTTCGATCGTCTGTTCGCGCGTCAGGTTGCGCGGCAGCACCAGCGGGTTGCGCCGCGCACCGCTCTGCCGGGCGGGCAATATGTCCGCCACGGTATAGGCGCTGGTCACGAGGTCGGCGAGGATCTTGCCCTTCTCGAACGCGGCCTTCGAGAGCGTGTAAGTCTCCACCATCGTCACGACATTGCCGTCGCGGTCGTCGCGGATCGCCAGCGGCACGGATTCGACCAGCCCCGGGAAGCGCTTCTGGTAGAATTCCAGATTGGCGCGCGCCTGATCCGCGACCGGCTGCGATGCGTTGCGCGACCGCGCATAATCCGCCTGCCCGCCGGTGTAGCGCGTCTCCACCGCCAAGGTCAGCGCGGTCGCCGCCGCCTCGTCGACCGCGAACCGCTCGACCACCACCATCGCGCCGGCGCGTTCGCCGCGGCCCTTCATCTCCTCCAGCGCGGTCTGCCCGGCGCGGATCGGCAGCGCATAGCCGAAGCTTGCCGGCACCAGCGCAAGCCCGCGGCCGCCCTGATAGGATGCGGTGGCGTCGATCCATGTCACCTGCCCGCCCAGCGCCGCGCGCACCACGACATGGTCGAACGCCAGCGGCGACGGCAGCCTTTCGGTCAGGTCATAGCCCGGCCGCGTCGAAACCAGCGCGGGCACCGCGTCGATCCCCAGCCGGCGCAGCGCCACCGCAAGCAGCAGCGCCTTGTCCTTGCAGTCGCCATAGCCGCGTTCCACCACCAGCGCGGGGCGGCGGGGAACGTAGGATCCCTCGCCCATCTCCTCGCCGACGTAGCGGATCGTATCCTGTACCAGCCGGGTGGCCTCGGTCAGCCGGTCTTCGGGGCGCGGCCAGCGCGCGGCGATCGCATCCAGCTTCGCGGCGAAATCGGCGGGCAGGCTGACGTCGCCGGCGTAATGCGGCACCGCCCAGTCGACGACCTCGGACCAGCGCGCCATCGTCGAAATGTCGACGCTGCCATATTGCGGATACCAGCTCGGCACATCCTTCTCGTCCTGCTCGAACGGCGGATCGGTGCCGATCCATTCCCAAAGCTGCATGTCGCCTTCGCGGCGGCTGGTGAAGCCGATCGTGGTGTTGCGCGGTCGGAACTGCAGCGGCCGCGCGTGCGGCCACAGGATGCGCACGTTGCGCTGGCTGAGCGGCACCGAATAACGCGCCGTGAGCGCATTGAAATAATGGCCCGGCCACAAGGTGCTGCGCACATCATGGGTGACGGCATAATCGACCACGTCGCCGACGCGGACGTCCTTCAGATGCGCGATCGCGCGCAGCTGGCCGCTGATGATCTCCTCGTCCAGCCGGTCCTCGCGCTCGACGATGGTGAACGCCGCCTCGGCGGTACGGTCGATCACCTTGCCGTCGCGGACGATGCGGACGAAGTTCAGCGTCGCGGTCTCGAAGCGCGGATCGAAGTCGATTTCGATCTTGCCCGCATCCTCCAGCCCGCTGCGTTCCACCACCTTGGAGGCGACGCGGTAATAGGATTGGTGGCCGGTGTCGCTGCCGCGCACCTGCCAGTCGGTCAGCAGATAGGCGGCGCCGCCCCGCGCCCGCACAAGCTGCGCCGCGGTCGGCTCCGGCAGCGCGCGCTCGGCAAGCCAGGCCGGGATATCGCCCTTGGCGATGCGCGCCGGCTGGCCGTCGGCGGGTGTAGGCGCCTGCGCGTGAACCGGCGCCATCCCGGCGATACCCGCCAGCGGCAGTCCAATCATTATCGATGCGCGCAACAGCGCGGCAAGCAGCGTCATGAAATCCGGTCCCCCCGCGGCCGTGAGCCGCCCCCCTCGTGCTATTGTGCCCCCGCTCCCGTTACAAGCCGTGCCGATCCCCGAGTCCGTCGCCGAAACCGCGCGAATCCAGCGAATTGCGTCCATCCGCAAAAATCCGTCCAGACGAATTCGGTCCATAATGGCATGACATTCTTGTTGCAGTGCAGTATCAAGCGACTATCCCCGTCTGCCACGCCCGCTCATTGCAGAATGCGACGCCGATGCGTTTTTATCACGCGACCCGCTTCCTGTTCCCGCGCAGTTACCATCTGCGTATCTTCGTGATCTGCTTCGCATCCGTACATCTGCCGCTGGTCGCCTTCCTCGTGGCAGAGGCGGCACGCGGCGAATGGCATCTCGAGATCTTCATGCCGCTCCTGCTGGCGACGCTGGCGGGTACGGTCATTGCAATCGCGGCGCTGGGTGCGCTTCTTGCACCGATCCGCCATGCCACCGTGCTGCTGAGCGCGGTGCAGGCTGGCAAGCGCGTGGATGCGGTACCGGCAGGCGGAAAGGATCTCGCCGGGCAACTGCTCGCCGGTGTCGGCATGGCCGCCGCGGCCACCGCGGCGCGGATCGACCAGCTCACCGACGAGGCGGCGCGCGACCTGCTGACCGGCCTGTTCAACCGCCGCGGCTTCATCGGCGCCGCCTCGATCCGGCTGATGGCCGGCCGCAAGGCTGCGGTGGCGCTGCTCGACCTCGATTATTTCCGGCTGGTCAACGAGCGCTACGGCATGGCCGAGGGCGATCGCGTGCTGCAGGATTTCGGCGATTGCCTGACCGAGAATCTGCGCGAGGCCGATGTCGTCGGCCGCTGGGGCGGCGAGGAATTCGTGGTGATGATGTTCGACATCGCGCCCGATCGCGCGCGCCAGGCGCTCGACCGCCTCCGCCACCGCATGCGCAGCTCGCCGCTGGTGATGCTCGACGGTGAACCGCTGACCTTCTCCTGCGGGCTGGCGACGGTGAACGATCCCGACAACCTCGAATCCGCGATGCGGCTGGCGGATTCGGCGCTCTACACCGCCAAGCTCGCCGGACGGGACCAGGTTCGCGCCGCGCCGGTGGCGGAGTAGGCGACGCGGCCGGGGTTGCGTTCAGTTCAGCCTCCTACCCAGCTCGATCTCGATCCCCTCGAACGTCAGTTCCAGCGTTTCGCTCAGCACCTCGGCGTTGTCCGCATCGAGCGCGCCGTGGGTCAGCAACACCGGGCGCGCGCCCTTGACCTGCCAGCGCAATGCCGGCCGGCCCGCGCCATCGAGCAGGATGATGGCAATGTCGCGCCGTCCGCTGCCGGGCTTGGCGCGTTCGGCCTGCCACCAGCCGATCAGCCGGCCATCGGCGGTCGCCGGCCGCCGCAGCACCACCCGCCCCGCCGCCGCCCCGCGTTCGGCGGGCACGGTGGGCAAAGGCGGCAGGGTGACGGCGGAGAAGCCGGCATCCTCGCCAAGCCCGTCGATCGCGACGACGAAGCGCGACGCCGCCAGCGGCTGCGCCCCGCTCATTCGAGTTCGAGCCGCTCGTGCGCCAGCACCAGCTCCTCGATCGCGATCTCGCGGGAGGCGGCGACCAGCGGCGCGGCGGCGAAGCGCACCGGCCAGGCGCGGCGCAGCTTCCACGTCGTCACCGGCGCGGTTCGGTCTTCCGAGAGCAGGCTGATCGTCACCGTGCGGCGCGCGGCGATATCGCCGTTGCGAACCTGATCGATCCACTGGAACAGGTTGAGGCTGCCGATGATGCCGCGCTTCAGCGTGACGTCGCCATAATGCGCCCGGCCCGGTATCTTCATCGCCCCGGATTCGGCCATGTTGCCGAGGCGATATTCGATCACCTCCACCGTCATCGACAGGCCGGAAACCTCGCTGAACCCGGCCTGGGCCCCCTCGGTATTGCCGTCGCCCAGATCGACCAGGAAGTTGAAATTGCCATAGGGAATGTCCCGCAGCACCGCCATCGCCCGCCTCCATTGATTGCGGCGCCAGCGTGCCGCACCGCGCGGCGGCGGTCAGTGACGGCGGGCACAAAAGCCCTTTGGTTCCTTTCCCCCTATGAAAAATGGCATTTGAACCCCGCCCGCGCGGGCAGTAGAGCAGGCGGCATGGTATCGCGTCGTCTCATCGTTCTGCCGGCACTGCTGGCCGCCCTGCCGCTGCCCCTTGCCGCGCAGACATCCCCGCCGACCCTGCAGTATGAAACGCTGCCGGCCCCCCTCCCCACCCCCATCGCGCCGCAGCCGGCCTTGCCGCCGGCCGCGCAGCCGCTGCCGAAGCTCAGCGACGCGCAGGCCGATTTCCTGCGGGAATGGCTGGCCGAAGGCGCCGAACAGGGGCTGACCAGCGGCACCATGGCCAAGCCCGTGAGCCTGAAGGGCGATGCGCTGGCGCGCGCCGCGCTCGACCGCGCGAGCGCGCTCCATCGCGGCCGGATCGATACCGCCGATTTCCTCGAAGTGTGGGCGCTGCGCCCGGAAGCCTATGATCCGCTCCCCGGCTTCGCCGCCGCGGTGAAGGACGATCGGCTGCGCCAGTGGGCCAATGGCCTCACCCCGCGCTACGCCGGCTATGAAGGGCTCCGCAAGGGCCTCGCCGCTTATGAGCGGATTCGCGACGAGGGCGGCTGGAAGGCGGTCACCGCCAAGTCCGCCGATGCCGACGTCCGCGCGCGGCTGCGCGTGGAAGACAGCACCGTCACCGACGGCGAACCGCTGACCGACGCCGTCCAGCGCGCGCAGCGCCGCTACGGGCTCGAGCCGACCGGCCAGCTCGGCCCGCGCACGGTGGCCGCGCTCAACGTGCCGGTCGGCGATCGCATCGCCGCGATCATGGCGAATATGGAGCGCTGGCGCTGGCTGCCGCGCGACCTGCCGGTCAATCGCGTGCAGGTGAACATCGCCGCCGCGGTGCTGACCCTGTTCGAGGGCGACCAGCCCGTCACCTCGATGCGCGCGGTCACCGGCAGCCCCGGCAACGAAACGCCGATGCTGGTTTCCAACATCCATTCGATCGTGGTCAATCCGCCGTGGAACGTGCCGTCCTCGATCGCCAAGCGCGAATTGTGGCCCAAGGGCCGCGCCGCGCTCGCTGCGCAGGGCTACAAGATCGTCAAGACACCGGGCGGCGGCGAACGCATCGTCCAGCCCGCCGGGCCCAACAGCGCGCTTGGCCGGCTGAAGTTCGATTTCGACAATCCGTTCGCGGTCTATCTTCACGACACGCCGGCACGCGCCAAATTCTCGAGCTATGACCGGTTGGCGAGCCATGGCTGCGTCCGCCTCGAAAAGCCGGTGCCGCTGGCCGAACTGATGGTGCAGGCCGATCCGGCGCTGAACGGCCAGGTGCAGACCCTGATCGACACCGGCAAGACGCAGCGCGTGCAGCTGCCCAAGCAGGTCGCGGTCTATCTGCTCTACTGGACGGCGTTTGCCAGCGGCAACAGCACGATGAACTTCCGTGACGATCCCTATGGGTGGGACAAGCTGCTGGCGTCGAAGATCGACGCCTCCACCCGGCGCGCCCAGGCCGTCGTCACCGCTTCCAAGGAGTAAGATCCATGCGCGTTTCGCTTCCGCTGCTGGCGCTTGCCGGCGCCCTCGCCCTCGCCGGCTGTGGCGGTTCGGGTCCCGACGCCGAGCTCGACGGCAATGACGTGTCGGAGTCGCCGGTCGTCGAGGAACCGGTCAACATCCCGGTGATCAACGAGGTCGAGGAGGAAGAGACCAACACCGCCGAGGTCCTGCCCCCGCCCGCACCGCCGCCGGTGGTGAGCGACGACGAACAGATGCGCGAGGATGCGGACGCGACCGGCCTTACGACGCGCCTCCCCGACGACGATGGCGGCGAAACGCCCTATCCGCCGGGCGAAGAGAGGAACGATGCTGCCCCCAACCCCTAAGCACCGGGTTTAAAATCCTGCCCAGCCGGGTTAAATTCCCGACATGGATCGCCGCACATTCGTGAGGCAGGCCGTTTCGGGGCTCGGGCTTGCCATCATTCCGTCATCGACCCTGCGCGCCGCCGGTGCACCGGTGGCATTGCCGCCAACGGTGCTCGCGCCGCTGGGCCGGCTGCCGGTTCCGGTGCCCGTCCCCGCGACGCCGGGGCCCGCCGCGCAGCTCGACAAGCTCCCCTTCGCCCGCCTGCTCGATCGCGCCCGCGCCGCGATGGATACCCACGGCCGCGCCTTCCAGCTTCGGGACCGCGTCGCGCTCGCCGATTTCAACGCGGCGTCGCGCGAGCACCGCTTTCACATCGTCGACCTGATCAGCGGGCAGACCAGTTCCTATCTGGTCGCGCACGGCCGCGGATCGGACCCGAGCCATTCGGGCTTCCTGCAAAGCTTTTCCAACCAGCCCAATTCACTGGCCACCAGCGAGGGCACCTATCGCACCGGCGCCATCTATTATGGCAAGCATGGCGTCTCGATGCGGCTGGACGGGCTCGATTATTCCAACAACAATGCGGAAGCGCGCGCGATCGTCGTCCACGGCGCCGACTATGTCAGCGAATCGCATGTCTCGAGCTGGGGCAAGGCCGGCCGCAGCGAGGGCTGCTTCGCGGTGGCGCCGCACCTGATCTCGCAGGTGATCGGCCTGCTGGGGCCGGGCCGGATGATCTACGCCGGCAAGGTCTGATCTGCGCCTGATGGCGCAAAGGCGTGCCTCCGGCGATTTGCATTCGTAACCTGAGCAACTCTTCGTTGTTGCGATCCCGTAGCAAGAACGAGCGATTGGCACCGGCAACGACAATTGCTCAGGTGCCTTGCCATGTTTCATACCGCCGCGACGATCCGCCCGATCGCCTCGCTGACCGCCGCCACCGGCCTGATCGCGCTGCTGCTGGCGCATCCGCCGCTCCACGCCGAACCGGCCGAGCGTTCGGCGATCGTGCACACCAATGACCTCGACCTTTCCCGGCCGGAGGGTCGGGCGCAGCTCGATCGCCGCATCGACATCACCGCGCGCCGGCTGTGCCGGGAAGAGAGCGGCGCCCCGCTGTGGCGCTATCGCGAAGTGGCGGAATGCCGGACGACCGCGGTCGCACGCGCCGCCACGGCCCGCGCCAGCGTGATCCAGCGCGCCGGCACGCATTGATACCGGGCGCCGGGCACATCAGCGCCCGGCCGCCGCCTCCGTGCGCAACCACGCGATCGCCGCCGCCACCGCGCCGCGCGGCGGCGGGCCGGCCGCGGGTACCAGATGATAGACCAGCCCCTCGAGCACTGGTCCGAACGGCTGCACCAACGCTCCCGCCGCAATCGCCTCCGCCACCAGCGCGCCGCTGAGCAGCGCGACGCCGCGCCCGGCAACCGCCGCCTGGATCGCCAGATTCTCGTCGGAGAAGCGCAGGGCGGCGCCCGCCGCCGGCTCGGCCAACCCTGCCGCTGCGAACCAGGCCGGCCAGGTCGGGTTGTGCGGATCGGGCCGCCGCCAGTCGAAATGGATGAGCGAAGCCTGCGCCAGATCCGCGGGCGTCGCCAGCCCCAGCCGTGGACTCGCCACCGGCGCGAAGCGATCCGCGAACAGCGGCTCCGCCGCCACCCCTGGATAGGGCCCGCGGCCATAGCGGATCGCGATATCCGCCGCGCCGCGCCCCAGCGCGACGACATCCTCCGACGAATGCAGGCGCAGCTCGATCTCCGGATGCGCCTGCTGGAAGCGCGCTAGGCGCGGCACCAGCCAGTGCGCGGTGAAGGCGGTGGTGGCGGAGATCGTCACCCGCCCGCGCCGGCTCTGCCGCACCAGCCCGCCGAGCGCCGCATCGAACGCGTCGAACCCGTCGCGCAGCACCGGATAGAGGCGCTCCCCCGCTGCGGTCAGCACCACCTTGCGCGCGCGCCGATCGAACAGGCGGGTGCCGACATGCGCTTCCAGCGCGCGGATCTGATGGCTGATCGCGGTGGGCGTCACCGCCAGCTCGTCGGCGGCCTGCTTGAAGCTGCCGAGCCGCGCGGCCGCCTCGAACGCGCGCAACCGGACGAGAGGAAGATAGGATCGCATCCGGCCGCCCTCGGATGAATTGAACTCATCCATTGGCTGAAAAACCATCCTTTGTCGATGATCGGCGCCGTCGCCACCTTGCCGCAACCGCCCGGCACGGCGCCGGGTTTCCAAAGGAGTTGCGCTATGCGCGAACAGGTCATCACCACGCCAGACAATTACGAACCCTATCTGCTCTCGCAGGGCATCCGCTTCGGCGATCTGCTGTTCATCTCCGGCCAGGCCGGCGCCGGCGACGACGGCAGGATCGTCGAGGGCGGCTTCCGCGCGCAGGGCGAACAGGCCTTCGCCAACCTGCGCCGCGCGCTCGAAGCCGGCGGATCGCGCCTGGAGAACGTGATCAAGGTGACGATCTTCGTCACCGACATGAGCCGGTTCGACGAGGTGGTGGAACTGCGCCGGCGGTTCTTCTCGGCGCCCTATCCAGCCGACACCATTGCCGAAGTCAGGGCGCTCTATGATCCGGCGGCGATGATCGAGATCGAGGCGATCGCGGCGGTCTGACGTCCCCTCCCCGACACGACGCGCCTGGAAGGAAAATATGGGCATTCACCTGCCCTGCGTCTCCATCCACGCGATCAGATCCGCCCTGTCCAGCGGATCGCCTATCCCCTGGAAGTTCATCGACGTGCGCGGCGCCAGCTTGCGCGGATCCGCCACCCAGCGGTCCATCAGCTCCGGCGTCCAGCGCCCACCCACCGCGCGCAGCGCGCCGCTATAGCCGAAGCGGCGGCTCGCTGTGGCGACGGGCTTGCCCATGATGCCGAACAGATTGGGGCCGCCGCGGTCGAGCGCGCCGGGGCTGATCGGGTGGCAGCCGGCGCAGGCGTTGAAAAGCCGCGCGCCGTGCGCCGGATCGGCGGCCTTCCTGTAATCCGCGAAGGTCGGGTTCGGCCCCAGCGCGGCCCGCCGCTCCGCCCGGCCGCCATCGCCGCAGCCGGAGAGCGTAAGTGTCAGCGCCGCCAGCGCTATCACGCACCCCACCCCACGCATCGCGGTCAATCCCGGTGCGCGAAGATCGCGCGGCCGGCGAGCACGTTGCGGGCGATCTCGCCGCGGTCGTGCGCGGCGAGCGCGCCGCCGGGCAGGGCCTCGTCCCAGAACGCGTCATCGGCATAGCAGGCGAGCCCCGCCTCCAGCCGCTCCTGCCGCGCGACCACAGCGCCCAGCAACCGCCGCGCCGCCGCGACTTCGGGGAAATCGTCGCCGCCGCCCGCTTCGACCAGGGCGGCATCGCCCGCGCGCCCGGTCGCGCGCAGCAACTGCGCGACGATGGCGCGCGCCGGGTCCGCGCTCATTCGGGGCCGGCGGGCGTGCCCGGGGAGAGCCGCCCCTCGCGTGCGCGAAAGAAATATTGGCTGCAGATCAGCCAGCCCTTCAACGGCCGCAGCGGCGGAATGCAGGTGAGCAGCAGGAAGGGCAGCGATGTCACCAGATGCACCCAGAAGGGCGGGCTGAACCGGATCTCGATGAGCATCGCGATCGTCACCGCGGGGATGCAGGCGAAGCACAGCACGAAGAAGGCGGGGCCGTCGGCCGGGTCCGCGAAGCCATAGCCCAGCCCGCAATGGTCGCAGCCGGGCCGCAGCTTCAGGAAGCCGTCGAACAGGCGGCCGACGCCGCAGCGCGGGCAGCGCCCGCGAATGCCGGTCTTGAAGGGCGGCAGGATCGGCCAGTCGCCCTGCGACGCCACCTGTTCATGGGGGGCCTGATTCTGCATGGATAGGCATATGGTGTTTGCATGGCTTTTGTGTCAAGACAATTGCCATGCAAAACTGGACGCCCGATCTCACCGCTGCCCACGGCCCCAAATATCTCGCGATTGCCGAGGCGCTGGCGCACGACGTGCGCACCGGCCGGCTGGCGGCAGGAGACCGGCTGCCACCCCAGCGGGCGCTGGCCGAGGCGCTGGGGGTGGACCTGACCACCATCACCCGTGCCTATGGCGAGGCACAGCGGCTGGGGCTGATCGAGGGCGACGGCCGGCGCGGCAGCTTCGTGCGCGCCGCCGCTGCGCCGGCCCCGGCGGTGGCGCTGAGCGAGCCGGTGGATACCGGGATGAATGCGCCGCCGGAGATCCCGCAACTGCTCGCACCCGCGATCCAGCGGACGATGGCGGCTTTGCTCGCCCACCCCCATGCCGCCCCGCCCCTCCACTATCAGCCGACCGGCGGCATGGCCGCGGTTCGCGCGGTGGGCGCGCGGCTGCTGGGCGCACGCGGCATCGCCTGCGGCGAGGATGATGTGCTCGTCACCGCGGGCGGACAGCATGCGCTGCACGCGATCGTCAGCGCCGAGTTGCGCGCCGGCGATGCGGTGGGCGTCGCGGCGCGCACCTATCCCGGTTTTCTCGCGCTGGCGCGGCGTTACGCGCTGTGGCTGGTGCCGATCGCGGGCGATGCGGGCGGGATCGATCCCGACGCGCTCGATGCCGCCTGCCGCGAGCCGGGGCTGCGCGCGCTCTATGTCGTGCCGACCAACGACAATCCGACGACGATCACGCTCGACCTCGACCGCCGCCGCGGGATCGCCGCGGTCGCCGAGCGCCACGGGCTGATCCTGATCGAGGATGATGCCTATGGCCTGTTGCCCGAGGCGCCGCTGCCGCCGCTCGCCAGCCTCGCGCCCGCGCGGACCTGGCATGTCGCCAGCACCTCCAAGATCCTGACGCCCGGGCTGCGCGTCGCCTGGGCGCGCGCGCCCGATGTCGGCGCGGCCTGGCGGCTGGCGGGCGACCTGCACGAAACCGCGATCATGGCACCGCCGCTCAACGCCGCGCTGGTCGCAAGCTGGGCGGAAGACGGCACGCTGGAGACGCTGACTGCGGCGGTGCGCGCCGAGGCGGCAGCGCGGCAGGCGATCGTCCGCGCGACCCTGGCGGCGGGATCCTATCGCGCCCAGCCCGAGGGCTATCATTTCTGGATGGACCTCCCCGAACGCGGCGATCCCGCCGGGATCGTCGCCGCGCTGCGCCCGACCGGGCTGTCGGTGGTCGCCGGTGACGCCTTCGCGGTCGACCCCGCGGGCGCCACCCCCGCGCTGCGCGTATCGATCGGCGGCATCATCCCCCGCGACCGGCTGGAGCGCGCCCTCGCCCTGCTGCGCGCGCTGACCGGGCCGGATGCGCGGCTGCGGACGGCGATGGTCTAGAAAGCCCTCTCCCGATGGCTCCCGAGGAGGGTCTAAGGCCGCACGAAGATACTCAGCGACAGCACATGGTTCATCCGGCTGCGCCCGCCCGCCTGATCGATATACTGGTTCAGATAGCCCAGCTCCATCGTCGACTTGCCGCCCATGCCGATCTCCGCGCCCACGAAGCTGCGCAGCTGGTCGAAGCCCTTGCGCGCGCCCCAGTCGGTGTCGTCGAGCGCAACGAACGCCTCGGCATAGCCGAGCGCGGCGATCTTGCCCGGCGCGCGCACCGGCACTTCCAGCCGCACCATCTCGCGCAGGCGCCAGCCCATGTCGTCGCCATCGTTGCGCCAGCGTTGCTCGAGCCGCGTGCGCGACGAGAGTTCGCCCCCAAACGGCTTGCCGGCGATCCAGCTCACCTGCTGGAAGCTGCGATGCTCACGCAGGTCACGCCCGCGTTCCGCCGGCGAGAGGACATAGCCATAGCCCTGATAGACGGCGAGGCGCGGCGAAAGCTGCCAGCCGATCGCCGGCCGCAGCAGCAACTGCTCCAGCCCGTCCGCGCGATCGCCGATGCGCGGCTGCACCTCGGCGAAAAATATCAGCGGCCCCGCCAGCGACGCCTGCACCGTCAGGTTGGTCCACATCTGCTCGTCATGACTCGTCTGCGCGGCGGCGGGGGCGGCGGCCAGCGTCAGCAGCGCAAGGCCGAGCGCGCGGGCGCGGCGAAGGGATCGTGCGAAAATCATGCACGGCGCCTAAGCGACGGTGCTGTCGCATATTTTGCCGCTTTCTGACGAAATATTTCTGATTCGCGGGTGCGGCGAGCGCGCGAAAACCGCGATACGCCCAAAAAAAAGCCCGGCCACAAGGGCCGGGCCGAGTGGAGAGGTCCCCACTCGGGTGCCTCTCGGGTCGCAAGTCGACTTTCACCCGTCGGACGATAAAGTCAATTCGCGTCTTGCGGGATTTGCATGCCAACCCATGCATTGCCTGCAATTCTGGAACTTATGCGGCTTCGCAGCAACACCGCCGCCGAAACGATCAGGCAAGAATTCACGCGCCGATCACCTGCCCGGGGCGAGGCCTTGCAACCCGGCCGGCGATTCCCATTTACCGATCGACCGGGGCCGCCCCCTCCCCCCCGAACGCGGCTCAGGTCAGGCCTGGCGAGCGCTGACGTCCTTCGACGGCGCGCTTGCCGGGCCTCATGGGGGTGGGGCCGGCGCGCCGGTCCCGGCCGCCCGGCGTCATCGCCAAAGCATCCCAGGCGCGCATTTCCTCATCGGGCAGCGCCGCCGCGATCCTGAGCCCGTCCTCGGTATCGCTCAGCAGATGGACGTGCGCCCATTGGGTGACGATGCGATCCTCCGAATCGTAAAGCCGCACGATCGTGCGCACGCTCGCCGTCGTCGGCGTGAGGCAGAGCAGTTCGATCACGTCATAATCGATCCGTGCCATGCCGTGCCCGCGATAGAAGGCGTCGAGCCGCTTGCTGTTTTCGCCGAACGCCGCGGCATCGAGCACGACCTGCCGGCCATCGAACATCATGAATGCCGGGAACGACCACATCTGCTGGACGCGTTCGATCGCGCCGCTCGACACGGCTTCGCCATAATCCCGGAACAGCGCATCGACGAGCGCTGCAACCATAGCGCTTCCCCCACATGAAGCATCTGTCACCACCCGCACGGGCATGAACCGTTTGAACCTGGTCCGGCCGCCATGCCCGCTGCGGGAAATGCGCTTCTCGCGCCAAATCCTTACCGATCGCTTATCCTCCGCCGCAACTCGGCGCAAAAAGGGAGGAAAATATCGTCCGTCCGGCAGTTGCCATGGCGGCGCGATGGCATTCATCGTGGCGGGAGCGCCTCGGGCGAAGGCCAGCTCGTGAAACGGCGCGCATTGCCGGCACAACGGCTTCCACCTCACCTTCGTGCCCGCGGCGCAGTTCACGGCCGATCGGGGGGCGGGTCGACCCGGCGGCCATGAATTCTATCGTCCCGCCATCCACCACAGGGTCTGCACCAATCGCGGCACCCCGCCCTTCGCGGGCGGCGCGATGGTTCGGACGGATCAGTTCGGACGGTGTCTTCGCATCCTCGCCCATGCGCCTCTGCTCATGGCACCCAGCCGGGTATCGCCGCCGCCTGCTTCACCCAGGCGGTGAACTGCGCCTCGTCCCACGCATCGTCCTCATGGATATGGAGATAGCGCGCGTCCGGGGTCTTCGATCCCACCGGCGGCAGCGGCTCGAGCGCGGCGCCGCGGAAGAAGGCGATCTTCACATAGCGGGTGAGGCAGTGGATGCCCAGGAACCAGCCCTGCCCCGCGACCCCATAGAGCGGCGAGTTCCACTTCACCGCCTTCCGCACATCGGGCACCGCAGCCACGATCAGGGCATCGATCCGGCTGCCGACCGCCTGCTTCCACCCCGGCATCGCCGCGATATAGGCCGCCACCGGCGCGGCGCCATCGCCCTTGGGGATCTGCGGGTTGCCGCCGGAGAGCAGCACGGGTTCGGACATCGTCGGGCCTCTCCTGTCATCGCCGCTACGGACACCCGCGGTTTGCGCCGAGCGCCCCGGAACCGCGTCGCCGACGCCGCGAGCCGGGTCCCGCTTTTTCTTCGACAGAACGGATCGGTCATCTTTTCGGAATTGGCAATCCCGCCGCGCGTCAAGCGGGCGTGACGGCGCCCACCCGCGGCAAGCCGGACCGGAGCGCGTGATTCCCGATCGCGCGGCGGCGTCCGTCGCGGTATCGAAGATGCGCATGGCTCTCTATCACCGGCTGATCATCAAGGCGGCGCGCCTGTGGTGGCGCATCCGCCGCCCGCGCACCTTGGGCGTGCGTGCCCTGCTGCACGACGCGGACGGCCGCATCGCGCTGGTGCGCCACACCTACATGCCGCACTGGTATCTGCCCGGCGGCGGCGTGGACAAGGGGGAGAGCGTGGCGACCGCGCTCCACCGCGAGGTCGCCGAGGAAGTGGGCCTCACCGACATCCACGTCGAGCGGATCGTGGGCGTCTATCACAATGTCCGCGAGGGCAAGGACGACCATGTCGTGCTGTTCGCCGCCAGCGTTCCGGCGGCGCAGGTGCCCCGCCTCCACCCCGCCGACCCGCGCGAGATCGCCGAGGCGCGCTGGTTCGCCGCCGACGCGCTGCCGGCCGACCTCTCCCCCGCGACGCGCCGGCGCATCGCCGAATATCGCAGCGGCGCGGTGGGCATGCGCGACTGGTAGGCACGGCGATTGCAACCGTAGCGAACGGGCGGCGCGATGGGCGCGCTCCGGTAGCGCGGCACCGCCTAGGCAAGGCATTGCCCGACCCATTCGCCTGTTACGGAACCGATCCATGCCAGACACTTACCGGCTATTCCTGCGCGCCGACCATGACCCTATCGTCAAAGGCACCCTGCCGAACGTCAATCGAACCCACACCTCGCCGGCACAGCATATGAGCTATGATGGTGTGCCCCACTATTTCGAATCGGGTTATCTTTCGCTTTTCGAATATATTCCCGCGCAGGCACAAAGATCGGATTGCACCATCGTACGGGCGATGGGAACGGTACGCGCGCCCTACATCCACGCGATGTTCATTCCCGCGACCGTCAGGCAGATCGCCATCGACGAAACCACTGTCAGGCTCATCCCCAATATCGGCGGTCAGCCAGCGCTCTTGAACACAGACCTGTGCACGCCGCCCGCGAGGATCGACGAGATGGGCAATATCCTCGCCTACGCCAGCCGGTTCATCAACGAGTATCTCTATTGCGGTCCCTGGGCGCAGGGCACGCAGACCCATTCCTTCATGTGGGACCGCTTCGGCAATGTTGCCAGAATGATGAACGAGGGCAAATCTCCCGACGAGATCCTGGCATATTGCGATGCCCGGAACCCGTTGGGCGACATGTCCGCTTATGGCTGACAGGCGCCCGCCTTATCGACCGGACGGAACGATGGGCGGCCGCGCCGCCGCCCCCGCGCCGATGGGCCTCAGCTTTTGCCCCCGAACAGCCCCTTCGCCATGCCGGCGATGTCGTTGAGCGGGTTGCCATCGCCATCCTTGTCGAGCATGCCGAGGATGCCGGCCGCCTGCGGGTGTTCGTTGAGCAGGCTCGCGAAGCGCGAGAGCGATCCTTCGCCACCGATATGATGCACGATCTGGCTGAGTATGTCAGTGCCGAGCCCGGTCTTGGCGGCGGCGCCCGCCACCGTATCGCCGGGCTGCTGATGCGCCTGCCCCAGCGCCGCGATCGCCTTTTCCGCCATCGCCGGGCTGATCCCCAGCTTGGCCGCCATATTGGCGACGTCGATATTGCCGCCCAGCTGGCCCAGGATTCCATCAAGCACGCTCATCGCGATCTCCTTGTCGAGAGAGGCGCATTATGGGGCCGTGCGGACGCGCGCGGAAGGGGCAGATGGTCCCCGCCGCCGCCTTTTCGGATCATGGAACGGATGCAGCGGGGGCCGGGAGGATCGCACGGCCCAGCCACGCTCCTCCCCGGCGCGAAACGTCGGGGAGGAGAGTCTGATCGCGCGTACACGCCCGAGAAGGCCGACCCGTCGGATCAGCCGCGCGACACCCCCGGCCGCGTGACCTGCTTCGCCCAGCCGGCGATGCCGAGTTGCTCCGGCAGCGTGCCCAGCACCGCATCCAGCGCCTTGCCCGGGCCACCCGAGCAACGGCTCTGGTGCGTCGCCACGGTCTGGCGGCCAGCCGTGTCGGTCCAGGTGATGGTGTAGGTCGAGGTGTCGGTGATCGCCGCCTCGCAATCCACGCGCGCGGTGGTGCCGTCGACCGGGCGGAACGGCGCCAGGTCGCGCGCCACCGCCTTGTAGGTCGCGGCCCCCGCCGCTGCCTTGCGCTCGCCGATCACTTCGGTGTGGCGTTCGCCCGTGAAGGTCACCGCACCGTCGGGTGCGATGCTGACCTGATAGACCGGACAGAAGCCGAAGCATGGCCCGACCGAGACCGCGATCGTCTCGCCGGCTGCGGGCGCGGGGGTGGAGCCGATGCCGGACGTGTCGGCCGCACAGGCACCCAGCGCAAGCGCGCCGCCCAGCGCAAGCGCCGGGGCCAGGGCCAGAGATCGAAGGGAAGCATGGATCACGACGTCGAAAACTCCTTTGTTCGGTTCGCGCTGCTAGCAGCGCGAAGCTGAACCTAAGACGGAGCCGGTCGCGCGGTTCCCGACCGGGGGTGGGAAAAAGCAGCGAGGAAGGTGCCGGTGCCCCTGCGCCGGCCCATCATGTCGTTCGTCGCCCGGCATTGCGCGTTGCGCCGTTTGTCGCCTGTTTTTGGTCGTTTGCAGGAGCGGCGGTTGCCCGAATCGCGCACCTCCACCATGGGGCGCGGGCGACCCGGATCGGTTTCTGAGGGATCGATCTCACTTCCGGCCCGGCGGTCTCCGCCGGGCCGTTTTTTCTGGGGCCAAGCCAATCCTTTGGCCCGCCCCACCTGGCCCTTGGGGCGATCCAAACCCACCCTCGGCATGGTCGCGCCGGCCGGCCTGCGCTGAATACAATCAGCACCGGCCGGGTGCAGCAAATGGCGGCGCCCGGCAGCCCCAGCATTTGGAGGGATTGATGCCTCGCGCGCCCGCTTCGTTCGCCGCCTTCGCCGCCGCCATCGGCCTGCTGCTCCTGCCTGCCGCGGCGTCGGCGCAGGTTCCGCCCTATGCCGATCCGCCCAACCCCGCGCTCAAGAAGGGTTCGATGATTCCCGATCCTTCGCGCGCCGCGCTGGTGGTGATCGATCCGCAGAACGACTTCATGGATCCCAAGGGCAAGGCGTGGCCGGTGGTGGGCGAAGCGGTGACGCAGCAAAGGCTGATCCCCCACCTCCACCAATTGTTCGCGGCGGCGAAGGCGGCGGGCATGGTCGTCGCGATTTCCCCGCACCATTATTATCGCTGGGATCATCAGTGGCGGGTGCAGGGGCCGCTTGAGATCTTCCAGCACGACATCGGTGTGTTCGATCGCAAGGGCCCCTATACGCTCGAGGGGTTCGAAGGATCGGGCGCCGACTTCCTCGCCGAGTTCAAACCCTATATCCTCGATGGCAAGACGATCATCGCGTCACCCCACAAGCTCTACGGCCAGCAGGTCAACGACCTCTCGTTCCAGTTGCGCAAGCAGCGCATCGACCAGGTGATCGTCGTCGGCATGCTTTCCAACATGTGCGTCGAATCGCATGTGCGCCAGTTCCTGGAAGAGGGGTTCGAGGTGGGCGTGGTGCGCGATGCCATCGCCGCGCCCAAGCTTCCCGAGGGGGACGGCAACCTCTCTGCCCTCATCAACTTCCGCTACATGGCGAACGGCCTGTGGACCACCGACGAGGTCGTGAAGATGCTGAAGAAATAGGGCGGCAGCGCCTGATCACGAAAGAGGTGCCGCGGCGCCCGAACCCGATTATAATGCGCCGCGACTCATGCATCTTGGAGAGGATCATGGCGCACAGCATGTCGAACATGACGACCGCTGAGCTGATCGCGGTACGGCGCTGGGTCGGAGCATATCGGGGCGATCGGCTCGATCGCAGCGAACTGACCCGGCGCCTCGTGGTCACCGGCCTGCGCGAGGCCGAGGCGCGACGTTTCGCCGACCTCGTGGTTTCGACGCGGTCCTGAACCGGCCCGCATCCGCCCTTGCGATGCAGCGGCGCGGCACGCTGCGCTAGCGAGCGATGCCAGAGCGAAGCGAGATCCGGCTGCGGATCATTGTCGAGCATCCGGTGGTCGGTGTTCTCCACAGCCTGCAGGCGAAGGATGATCGTCCGCTCGATCCGAAAGCCTCGCGGAACGGCGAGCCGCTGGTGTTCGAGCTGCCGATACGCGTCGGCCCCGGCCCCAGATTTTTCGGCGATCAGGTGCGCCGCGAAGGCCCGGTGCGGCGCTTCGTCCATATCCGCATCGGCGATCTCGCCGGCGACCCCGCCTCGCCCTGGTCGCGCCGGATGAAGATCGACATCCACGATATCGATCCGGCATGGCTGGATCGCGCCGTCGATGGCGGCAGCGTTATCGAAACGACGGTCAACGGCACCGGCAGGGACGGCACACCCGCCTGCGCGACGGTGCGCCCGGTGGTGCGGCGCCTTACCGATCGCTGAGCTCGGGCGCCCCCGGTCCGCTCAGCCTTGCGGCGGGATCAGCCGCGACAAGAGCCCAAGCCGCGCCGCCATCCGGCGTATATCCTCCTGCGGCCGCATGAGGCCGTCGGCAATCTGGGATTCGGTTTCGCCCAGCGCCAGCCGCCGCCGTAGATCGGTGATATCGGTTTGCGTCCATCGCTGCGGCTGCGCCGCGCGCGCGGCGGCGCCTGGATCACCAGCCGCCGGCGAATCGGCGCCGGGCCTATAGCGCATCGACGCGGCATCCCTCCGCGGATGGCACCGCGTCGGGCAAGGGAGGCCGGGCGATCATGGCCGCGCCGCTTTCGGATCCCTGCCCTCGCCCGTCCGCAGCCGTAGCCGCAGCGCGTCGATCCGGGCTGCGTAGCCCGCGGCGAGCGCGCTGCGCGCCGTGCCGACACGCAGCGAAGCAGGGATAGCGGCACGAAGGGTCGTCGCGTGGGGACGATCGGGTTGCGTGTCTGGATCCATAGGCGAACTCCCGGACTGTAAGCGGGAGCGCGATTGGTCTCTCAGCCGGCCGCGCCTACGATGGGGATGCGAACGATTGCCCCGAATGCCCGCCCGTCCGCCTTTTTGCAAGGCGAAACGGCGCGCACGTCGTCCTAGTAGGCCCCACCCATCAGGCGCGTCGGCGCGCGGCGCACCTTGCCCGGGATGATGTTCTTGTCGCCGAACACGCGCTTCATCTTGAGCGTTCCCTCGGCACTCGTCAGCACGATGCGGGTTCCGCCCGACAGCAACGGCTCGATCGCACTGATCAGAACGCCCTGTTCGCCGCAGCGCTTGCGCACATCGGCTTCGGAAAATGATACATTGATGACGCGCGACATGCGGCCTCCCTCGATCAAGCGGGAGCGCATATCATCTCTCAGCCAAGCCATGCTCGTTCGGGCGACCTGGTGCGCCGCCTATGCAGCAGCATGGGCAAAAACGCAACGCGGTTCGGCGCGCGCGGGACGCGGGGATCGCGGCTCACCCCGCGCCGTGCGGCCCGGAACGAACGATCGCGAGGCCATCCGCGCCGGCCGCCACCGCGAGCCCGCGATAGTCGCGAATGGCCGGGTGCGCGGTGGCGATCGGGTGGCTGTGGGTGACGGTGATGGCGAGGCCGGCAGCGCCCGCGGCGTCGGCCGCGGCCAGACCCGCGAGCGTATCCTCCAGCACCAGGCAGCGCACGGGATCGACCCCCAGCCGCGCGGCGCCGAGCAGGAAGCAGGCGGGATCGGGCTTGCCGCGCTCGACATCCTCCGCGGTGACCAGCACCGGCGGGACCGCGATGCCGGCGCGCGCGAGCCGTGCCTCGGCCAACGCGCGCGATGCCGAGGTGACGATCGCCCAGCGCCCGGCCGGAATGGTGGCGAGGAATTCCGCCACGCCCGCGATCGGCACGACGCCTTCGGTATCCTCGATCTCGGTGCGGGTGATCCACGCCGCCTCCGCCTCCGGATCGGCGACCCCCAGCCGCTTCATCGTTTCCACCGTGCGCACGCCATGCATGATCGAGATGACATGGGCGGGATCGAAGCCGCGCATCGCCGCCCAGCGCGTCCAGGCCCGGTTGGCGGAATCGATGCTGGTGATCAGCGTGCCGTCCATGTCGAACAGGAAGGCGGCGAAGCGGCGCCCGGCATGGGGCAGCGCGGCGGAGGCGGCGGTCGGCATGTCCATGAAGGCGATCGTCATAGGCCTGCCGCCCGGAGGCGCAACCTCCAGCCACCGCCGTCCGAACGCGAAATCGGCTACCCCGTGCGAAACAGGCTTTCGCAACGCGGCACCGGAACGACGAACGGGTGCGAAATTGCCATATGTCGGCGCCTTTCCGCCTTGAAGGGGATGATCTTGAACTTGCGCAAATATTCGATCGGCTGCCAAATAATTACAACCGAATTCACCTGATTATTCGCCTTACGTTGCAGAAGCGCCACAGTTGTCACGAACTATTTTGCGACTGCAGCAAAGCCGCTTGCGTAATGAATTTGCGGCTGTTCTCCTGACCGTCCGAGAAATCAGCATCAGGCATAGCAAAAAGGGAGCGCAACGATGAAAGCGAGTTTGGCGTGTAGCGTAGCAGCCTCGGCACTTGCGATCACGATATGGACCAGCCCGGCCGCCGCGCAGACGGTCGGCACGAGCGCGGAGGCGGGCGAAGCGGCGCAGGCGGACGCTGCGCTGAACGACGGCGACGATATCATCGTCACCGGATCGCGCATCCGCCGCAGCCCGCTCGACCAGCCCTCCCCCGTCGTCAGCCTCGACGGCGAAAGCATCGCGCGCACCGGCCTCGCCTCGATCGCGGACGTGCTGCAGCGGCTTCCGGCCAGCTCGGGCGGCCTCAACTCCAAGTTCAACAATTCGGGCAATTTCGGCAACCCGCCGGATGGCGGCGGCGTCGGCGCCGGCTCCGCGGTGCTCGACCTGCGCTATCTCGGCCCCAAGCGCACATTGGTGCTGGTCGATGGCCTGCGCTGGGTGAACGGCGCCTCGGCAAGCGGCATCCCCGCCAGCGTCGACCTCAATTCGATCCCCACCAACATGATCGAGCGCATCGAAGTGCTCCAGTCCGGCGCGTCGCCGCAATATGGCTCGGATGCGATCGCCGGCGTGGTCAACATCATCACCAAGTCCAACCAGGATGGGCTGAAGGCCAGCGCACAATATGGCCAGTATCTGGGCGATGGCGATGGCGAGACCCAGGATTACCAGCTCAGCTACGGCGTGCGCGGTGAAGGCGTGCGCATGGTCGCCGGCGCCTATTACACCAAGCAGCAGTCGGTGCGCGCCTCCGATCGCAGCATCTCGCAATTCCCCAACCCCGGCCAGACGAGCTGCACCGATCCGGTCGGCGGCTGTTCCAGCTTCACCCCGCTCGGCCGCTTCGACGTGCTGGGCCGCAGCCTGACCCTGAAGGGTCCGGTGGCGGGCACGCCCAATTACGATCCGAGCCTGGTCGGCGGCGACTTCAAGTCCTTCGGCGCGGCGGACCGGTTCAACTTCGCGCCGTTCAACTATTTCCTCACCCCGGTCGAGCGTTATGGCGGCTTCATCAACAGCCGCGCCGAATTCTCGGATGCGCTGAACCTCAGCGTGAAGGCGGTCTACAACCGCCGCAACTCGCAGAACCAGGCGGCCTTCCTGCCGCTGGGCGTGGGGCCGGACGTCGGCAACGGCAACCTGCTCGACTTCATCTCGATCGACGCGACCAACCCCTACAACCCGTTCGGCGTCACCTTGTCGCGTGAGAACGGCAATCTCTCGGGCATCTATCGCCGGCTGGTCGAGGCGGGGCAGCGCACCTACAGCCAGCAGGTGAACACCATGTCGCTCACCGGCACGCTCGACGGCAAGTTCGAGATGCTGGGCCGCACCTGGTATTGGGATGCGAGCGCGGTGTTCGGCTTCAACGATGCCAAGCAGGTGTTCACCGGCAACGTCAATTCGCAGCGCCTGCAGCAGGCGCTGGGCCCGATCAGCGATTGCACCGGCGCCTGCGTGCCGTTCAACATCTTCGGCGGGCTCGGCTCGGTCACGCCGGAAATGCTGGCGTTCGTGGGCTTCGACGAGAAGAACAGCAGCCGCCAGGAACTGCATGACTATACCGCCAACCTGTCGGGCGAGTTGTTCGACCTGCCCGGCGGCCCGGTCGGCATCGCGATCGGTTACGAGCATCGCTACCAGTTCGGCAGCTTCACCCCCGATCCGGTGACGCAGGCCGGCTTCAGCTCGGACATTCCGGCGCAGGCGGCTGCGGGCAAGTTCAACGTGGACGAGGTCTATGGCGAAGTCCGCCTGCCGCTGCTGCGCGACATTCCCGCGATCTACTCGTTCGAACTGAACGGCGCGGCACGCCATTCGAACTATTCCACCTTCGGCAGCAACACCACCTTCAGCGGCGGCGCGCTGTGGAAGCCCGTCAGCGACCTGCTGCTGCGCGGTCAATATGCGGAAAGCCTGCGCGCGCCCTCGATCGGCGAACTGTTCGGCGCGCGCTCGCGCTTCGACGCGTCGATCGACGATCCCTGCACCAGCGCCGCCGGCGGCCAGTTCCCGGGCAACGCCACGGTGCGGCAGAACTGCATCGCCAATGGCGTGCCGGCGAACGGCAGCTATGCGGAGCCGCAGGGCGGCCAGCTGCCGGTGTTCACCGGCGGCAATACCGAGCTCGAGCCGGAGACCGCGCGCACCCTGCTGTTCGGCGGCGTCTACAGCCCGCGCTGGGTGCAGGGCGGCGTGTTCAGCGCGCTCAGCCTCGAGGTCAATTATTTCGACGTGAAGGTGAAGGACGCGATCAACTCGATCCCCGCGCAGGTGCTGCTGAGCCGCTGCGCCGAGACCGGCGACGCGCTGAGCTGCGCGGCGGTGACGCGCACCCCGGCGGGCTTCATCTCGGGCATCAACGGCCAGTTGCTCAACACCGGCGGCATCCGCACCAAGGGCATCGACTTCACCTTGACGATGCGCACGACGGAGACCGGCGCCGGCCAGTTCGGCCTCTATGTCTCGGGCAATTACCTGCTCAACTATCGTGAGACGGTACCCTCGACCGACGGCGAGACGGTGACCGAATATCGCGGCACCGAACGCGGCTCGCCCGACCAGGCCTATCCGCGCTTCAAGGGCCTCGCCACCGTCGACTGGACGGTCGGCCCGGTCACCGCCGCCTTCACCGGCCGCTATATCGACGATGTCGACGAAATCTCCGCAGACAACACGCTGAGCAGCCGCTTCTACGGCGACGTCCAGCTCCAGTTCCGCCCGAGCTGGCTCGACTCGAAAATGGCGCTGACCGCGGGCATCAACAATGTGTTCGACAAGGATCCGCCGGCCTGCTTCTCGTGCAGCCTGAACAATTATGATCCGACGACCTACGATATCCCGGGTCGCTTCGGCTATATCCGGCTGTCCTACGGGCTGTAGGACGAAGGCATTTCTCCTCCCCGGCGCACAGCGTCGGGGAGGGGGACCATTTGCGCAGCAAATGGTGGAGGGGCCGGCGCCGAAGCAAACTGATCGCTCGGTGTTCGAGGCGACGGTTTCGATCCATCCCCCCTCAGTGCGGCACCGCGCCCGTCTCCACCCCGGTCTTGTCGTGCAGCGCGAAGCGGTCGACGATGTCGGCGCTTGCGCGGTTGTAGCCGATGACCTCGACCGTGCGGCCGTCGCGGCGCAGGCGGGCGACGATGCGGTCGAGCGCGGCCACGCCCGAAATGTCCCAGAAATGGGCGGCGGAAACGTCGATCACCACCGCGCGCGCGCTGTCTTCGGCGTGGAAGGCGCGGGTGAAGCGGTCGACCGAGGCGAAGAAGATCTGGCCGGTCACGCGATAGCGCGCGGTGGCGCCGTCCGCGTCGAGGCTGCGCTCCACCGCGAACATGCGCTGTACCTTGCCCGCGAAGAAGATGCCGGACAGCAGCACCCCCGCCAGCACGCCGCGCGCCAGATCCTGCGTGGCGACGACCACCGCCACCGTCACCAGCATCACGATCGACGAGGTCGGCGGGTGGCGCCGCAGATTGGCGATCGAATTCCAGCTGAAGGTGCCGATCGAGACCATGATCATCACCGCGACCAGCGCCGGCATCGGGATCCGCCCGACCCACGGCCCCAGCACCGCGAGCAGGAACAGCAGGAAAGCGCCCGCGACCAGGGTCGACAGCCGCCCGCGCCCGCCGGAGGTGACGTTGATCACCGACTGGCCGATCATCGCGCAACCGCCCATGCCGCCGAACAATGCCGAGACGATGTTGGCACCGCCCTGCCCCATGCATTCGCGCTTCTTGTCGCTGTCCGTATCGGTCATGTCGTCGACGATCTGCGCGGTGAGCAGCGATTCGAGCAGCCCGACCGCAGTCATCGTCAGCGAGTAAGGCGCGATGATGCGCAGCGTTTCCCAATTGAGCGGAACCTGCGGCAGCACCAGGCTGGGCAGCCCCTGCGGCAGCGCGCCCATGTCGCCCACCGTGTTGACCGGCAGCGCGAAGCCGATGCCGACCGCGCTCAGCACGAGGATCGCGACGAGCGGCGAGGGCACCGCCTTCGTCAGCCGCGGAAAGAGATAGATGATCGCAAGGCCGGCGGCGACCAGCGCATAGGTCTGCCAGCCGACGTCGATCAGTTGCGGCAGTTGCGCCATGAAGATCAGGATCGCCAACGCATTGACGAAGCCGGTGATCACCGATCGCGAGACGAACTGCATCAGCAGGTCCAGCCGCAGCAGCCCCGCGACGATCTGGATCAACCCCATGAGGATCGTCGCGGCGAAGAGATAGTCGACGCCATGATCGCGCACCAGCGGCCCCACCAGCACCGCGACCGCGGCGGTGGCGGCGGAAATCATCCCCGGCCGCCCGCCGAGAAAGGCGATCGTCACCGCGATCGCCACCGACGCATAGAGCCCGACGCGCGGGTCGACACCGGCAATGATCGAAAAGCCGATCGCCTCGGGAATCAGCGCGAGCGCGACGACGATGCCCGCCAGAACGTCGCGCCTGATGCCTTCGGCGCCCGCGAACCATGTGTTCGCCTGTCGATTGATACTGTCTGCCATGTCCACCACGTCGCCCACCCGGCAGGCGCACGCGCCCGCACGATCGATATCGGTTCTCGGATGGGCCTGCGGCGCCGGTGCGGCGCCTTGCGTTGTCCGGCGGATCGGCGGCCGGAAGAGCCACCCGGAATCTCACCGGGTCCTTGCGAATGGTGCGGCGCTTAGCGGGGGATGCGGGGTTCGGGCAAGGGGGTGGATGATCGCCAGCAGCGTGGCAAGGGGGTCCGCGCCGCCCATGTCCGCGATCCGGAGGGCGACGGGATCGCCGACATCTCCCCACGGCCATCGGCCATGGCCATCTCGCCCCATGCCCGATCCGGCGCATGTCATCGTACCGTCGTTGACAGCGCCCGCTGCACCCGTCCACCTGCCGCCCGACAACATTGGTGGAGCGGAGATTCATGACGGTTCACAGCAACTTGACGCACTTCGCCGGGAAGCCGGTGGCGGATTTCAACGAGCCCGGCGACATCAAGGATTTCGCCGCGACCGCGCCCCGCCTGCGCTGCGTCTATGATGGCGAGCACAGCCTGACCGACCTGCTCGAACTGCTGTTGAAGGAGCCGGGCGTCGCCGCGACGGAAGCGCTCGTCTTCGGGCTGTGGGCGGAAAATGGCGAGACCTATGAGGTCAACCCCGCGCGCGCGATCGAGGCGCTGGTCGCCAATCGCGACAAATTCCCCAACCTCTCCGCGCTCTTCTTCGGCGACATCATTTCCGAAGAGAATGAGATTTCCTGGATCGAGCAGGACAGCTACGCCGCGATCTGGGCCGCCTTCCCGCGCCTCACCGAGTTCCGCGTGCGCGGCGGCAACAAGCTGTCGCTCGGCACGATCACGCATCCGGCGCTTCAGATCCTCGCGGTCGAGACCGGCGGCCTCGCCGCGACGGTGGCGCGCGAGGCGCTGGCGGCCGAAGCGCCGATCCGCCATTTCGAACTGTGGCTGGGCTCCGACGACTATGGCGCCGACACCTCGGTCGCCGACTTCGCCGATCTGCTTGAGGGCAAGCTGTTCCCGCAGCTCGAAACGCTGGCGCTGCGCAACAGCGAATATAGCGACGCGCTGGCCGAGGCGCTGGCGACCGCGCCGATCCTCGACCGCATCAAGACGCTGGACCTGTCGATGGGCACGCTCAGCGACGACGGCGCGCGCGCGCTGATCGGTTCGGGCAAGCTCGGCCGGCTGGAGAAGCTGGACATCTCGTTCCACTATGTCTCCGAACCGGTGGTCGCGGAACTGCGCGCGGCAACGCCGAACCTGGTGGCGGAAGACCCGCAGAAGCCGGATGATTGGGACGGGAAGCCGCATTTCTATATCGCGGTTTCGGAGTGAGAAGGTGTCTCGGCCCCTCCTCTTTGGAGGAAGGGTTGGGGTGGAGGCGAGCGCAGCGAGCGTCCGGCAAAGCCGGAAACAGCGCCAACGGGGGCGTTGAGCCCCCGTCGTCGCTTCCCCACCCCTTCGCCTCCCCTGAAGGGGAGGGGCTAGAATAAAGCCGCTTCCAAAGTGACCATCATCACCCTCGGTCCGGCCAGTGGCCCCCGGCGCGACGCCTTCGCTGCCGCCTGCCTCGCCCGCACCGGCGCCCTTCCGCGCACCCTTTCGTGGACGGACTTCCTTTCGAGTCCGGCACGGCTGGCCGAGATGCTAACGCCCGGCAGCTACCTCCGCATCGACAGCCCCGATCAGGATCCCGCCGCGCTCGCCGCGCTCTATCGCGCCGCGGGCGCCCCGCAGGACGAAGCTGCGCTCGCCGGGGGTGCGATCGGCGCGCCCAGCGGGCTTGCCGCCGGCATCGTCGCCGGCATCGCGACGGCGGAGGCGATCACCGCCACCCAGGGCGCGCTGATCTCCACATCCGCCGCCGATGCCGCGCTGGCCTTCGACAAGAGCGCCACGCTCGCCCGCCTCGCCGCCGCGGGCATCCCGACCCCGACCGTCCTCCCCGACATCGCCGGCTTCGACGCGCTCACCGCGGCGATGGCGGCCACCGGCACCGCTCGCGTATTCGTCAAGCTGCGCCATGGTTCGGCGGCGGCGGGAATGGTCGCGCTCGCCCGCGCCGGCGATCGCTGGCAGGCGGTAACCACTGCGGTGTGCGACGACCAGGGCCGCCTCCACGCCACCCGCGCCGTCCGGCGCCTCACCGATCGCGCCGCCATCGCCGCGTTGGTCGACCGGCTCGCGCCGCTCGGCCTGCACGTCGAGGCGTGGCTGCCCAAGATCGGTATCGCCGGCCGCGTCGCCGACCTGCGGCTGGTGCTGGTGGAAGGCGGCGCGATCTATCCCGTGCTCAGGACCAGCCGGCATCCGATGACCAACCTCCATCTCGGCGGCGATCGTGGTCCGGTGGCGCCGTTGGTCGCGCGCATCGGCGTGGCGGCGTGGGCGGCGGTGCTCGACACCGCGCGCGCAGCCGCAGCCGCCTTCCCCGCCAGCCATGCGCTCGGCATCGACATCGCGGTGCTCGCCGACGGCCGTCGCCACGCCGTGCTGGAGGCCAATATCTTCGGCGATTTCGTGAAGGATCTCAGCATCGGCGGCCTCTCCCCGCACGAGGCGCAGGTGGAGCGCATCCGCGCCCGGCTTGACGCGCGCGCCGCCTGCCCGGCACGGGATGCGGCATGACGATGAGGATCGACGCCGCCGCCTGCCTCGGCACGCATGACCTGCTGCTGATGACGTTCGACACGCTGCGCTTCGACGTCGCCGCGCAGGCGCTCGCCGCGGGCGAGACGCCCAACCTCGCCGCGATCCTGCCCGGTGGCGGCTGGGAGAAGCGCCATTCGCCGGCCAGCTTCACCTTCGCCGCGCACCAGGCCTTTTTCGCCGGCTTCCTCCCCACCCCCGCCGCCCCGCGCGAGGCCGACCCGGCCGCGCATCACCGGCTGTTCGCCGCGCGCTTCCCCGGCAGCGAGACCACCGGCGGCGGCACCTTGGTGTTCGACACGCCGGACATCGTCTCGGGCTTCGCCGGCCATGGCTATCGCACGGTCTGCATCGGCGGCACCGGCTTCTTCAACAAGCGCTCGCCGCTGGGATCGGTGCTGCCCGGCCTGTTCGACGAAAGTTGGTGGGACGAGGATCTCGGCGTCGCCTGCCGCGACTCCGCCGCCAACCAGATCGGCTGTGCCGTTGCGCGGATCGCCGCGCAGCCGGCGGACCGGCGCCTGTTCCTGTTCGTCAACATCGCCGCCTGCCACCCGCCCCATCATTTCTATCGCGGCGCCGGTCAGCAGGATTCCGCCGAGAGCCAGCGCGCTGCGCTGGCCGCGGTCGACCGGCAGTTGCCGGCGCTGTTCGCCGCGCTGCAGGCGCGCGCGCCGGTGCTGGCGATCCTCTGTTCGGATCACGGCACCACCTTCGGCGAGGATGGCTATCAGGGCCACCGCATCGGCCACCCCGCGGTGTGGGAGGTGCCCTATGCGCAGACCCTCCTGCCGCAGCGCGTGAGGGTGGCCGCATGAGCAGCCTCGCCACATCGGCCCGCCCGACGCCCGCCGATCTCGGCCCGCTCTACCAGGATTATGCCTATGGCTATCCGCACAAGAGCGCCTATCGCAGCTTCGCGGCCCCGCTGCGGCTGGGCGACCTGTGGGCGGGCGAGCGCAAGGACCGCATCTTCCTCTACCTGCACATCCCGTTCTGCGAGATGCGCTGCGGCTTCTGCAACCTGTTCACCGCCGCCAACCCCGATGATGCGCGCACCGAACACTATCTCGCCGCGCTCGACCGCCAGATCGAGGCGGCGCGCGACGAGCTGGGCGCGGTCAGCCCGGTGCAGATGGCGATCGGCGGCGGCACGCCGACCTTGCTCGGCGCGCGGGCGCTCGGCCGCCTGCTCGATCGGGTGGCGACGCGGCTGAACGGCGATCCCGCGCGCGTATCCGCCGGCATCGAGACCTCCCCCAAGACGGCGACGCCGGAGACGATCGCGCTGCTCGCCGAACGCGGCTTCGACCGCATCTCGATCGGCGTGCAATCCTTCATCGAGGCGGAAACGCGCGCGATGGGGCGCCCGCAGGACCCCGCGGGCGTGGCGCAGGCGCTCGACACGATCCGCGCCCACCGCTTCGGCCGGCTCAACATCGACCTGATCTATGGCGCCGCCAACCAGACGCCCGAAAGCCTCGCCCACTCGATCCGCCGCGCGCTCGATTGGGCGCCCGAGGAGATGTTCCTCTACCCGCTCTATGTCCGCGCGCGCACCGGGCTCGACCGGCGCGCGTCGGTGGAGGACGAGCATCGCCGCACCCTCTATCGCACCGCGCGCGATCTGCTGCTGGCGGAAGGCTATGAGCAGGTCTCGATGCGCGCGTTCCGGCGGCCGGTGGCGGGCGGCGGCGGGGCGGCAGACAGCGAATTTTCGTGCCAGGAGGATGGCGTGCTCGGGCTCGGCACCGGCGCGCGATCCTATACGCAGGCGGCGCATTACAGCTCGCGCTACGCGGTGACGCGGCGCGGCGTGCTCGACATTCTCGATGCGTTCGCGGCGAGCGACGAACAGGCGTTCCGCCACGCCCACCACGGCATCGCGATGACGCCGGACGAGGCGATGCGGCGCTTCGTGCTCAAGTCGCTGCTCCACCGCGACGGGCTGGACGCGGCGCGCTTCGCCGCCTTGTTCGGCCGCACGCCCGAACAGGCCTTCGCCGCTTTCGCGACGCTCGATGCGATGGGGCTGACCGACACGCAGGCCGGCACCATCCGTCTCACCGAAAGCGGCCTCGAACATTCGGACGCGATCCCGCCCTTGTTCTATTCGGATGCGGTGCGCGCGCTGATGCGGGCGTCGCGCATCGACTGATGGATCCCGCGCTCACCATATTGTGGCGCGGGCCGCTTTCGAGCTGCAACTATGCCTGCGGCTATTGCCCCTTCGCCAAGCGCAAGGACAGCCGCGCGACCTTGGCGACCGATCGCGCCCAGCTCGAGCGCTTCACCGACTGGGCGCTCGCCCGCCCCTATCCGCTTGCCATATTGTTCACGCCATGGGGCGAGGCGCTGGTCCGTCGCCATTATCGCGACGCGATCGCCCGCCTCAGCCACGCACCGCATGTGCAGACGGTGGCGGTACAGACCAACCTCTCGACCCCGATCGACTGGATCGCCGCGTGCGACCGCCGCTCGGCGGCGTTCTGGACGACCTACCACCCCGGCGAAACCAACCGCCCCCGCTTCCTCGAGCGCATCCACGCGCTGGAAGCGATGGGCGTGCGCTACAGCGTCGGCGTCGTCGCGCTGCGCAGCCACTTCGAAGACATCGAACGCCTCCGCGCCGACCTCCCCGCCAACGCCTATCTCTGGATCAACGCGGAGGAGGCGCTGCAGGGCTGCTACACCGAAGCCGAGGTCGAACGGCTGGTGGCGGTGGACCCCCTGTTCGAACTCAACAACCGCGCCTGGCCCAGCCTCGGCCGCCCCTGCGCCGCGGGCGAAACCGCGATCTCGGTCCGCGGCGACGGCGAGGCCCGCCGCTGCCACTTCGTCGATACGCCGATCGGCAATATCTACGACGCGGGGTTCGAGCAGGCGCTACGCCCGCGGACGTGCCCGAAGCTGAGTTGCAACTGCCATATCGGGTACAGCCATTTGAAGGACTTGGCGCTCGCGGAGCTGTTCGGCGCCGGGATGGTGGAGCGGCGGGCGATGGCGCCGGTGCGGGGGGATGCGACGCACCGGATCGCGGCACCTCCCTCTTCCGGTGAACGTCAGCCCGGCAAGTCGGCGGCCGGCCTGTAAAGGCGGGCCGGAAACCGGCCCGCCGCGGCGATCAAAACCGCACGCCCACCGTCGCCCGGATATTCCGATCCGCGCCGATGAAGCAGTCCCCGCGCGCCAGGCACGACGCGTAGAACGTCTCCCCCAGCAGGTTGTTGGCGTTGAGCGAGAAGCGCCAGTCGCCATAGTCGATCGAGGCGAGCGCATCGACCAGGGTGTAGGCGGGGGTGCGGATCGTCCAGCTGCCGACCGAGGTGCTGGAGCTGTTGTGGCGCACGCCGGCGCCCAGCCGCAGTGACAGGCCGTCCTTCACCTTGAAGGTCTTGGTGCCCCAGGCGGAGGCGGTGTTGCGGGGCAGGTAGCTGAAGGCGGAGGCGTTGTCGTTCGCCTTCAGCTTGTTGTAGCCATAGTTCAGCAGGATGTCGAAATTGCCCGGCAGGTTGCGCGAGGCCTCGATCTCAAAGCCGCGCGTCGTCAGTTCGCCGGACTGGGTGCGGTCGGTGGGATCGGGGGTCGAGGGGTCGTCGATCGGGCGATTGCTTTCCTTGATATGGAACCCCGTCACCGTCACGAGGGTCCAGGCGTCGGGCTGCCACTTCATGCCCGCCTCATATTGGGTGCCGCGCTGCGGCACGAAGGCGTTGCCCGAACTGTTGGTGCCAGCGATCGGAAAGAAGGATTCGGTGTAGCTGAAGAAGGGCGAGAAGCCCCAGCCGATTTCCCCGATGATGCCCGCGCGCAGGGTGGTGGCGTGGTCCTTGCGGGTTTCGCTGCTGTCCGATCCCGTGCGCACCCAGTCCCGCCGCGCGCCCAGCACCACCGACACGCGATCCCACAGCCGCATCTGATCCTGCACATAGGCGCCGAGCTGCTTCTGCGTTTCGCGGGTGGCATATTGATCGGGCGTCGGGACGGTCAGCGCGTCATAGTCGATGTCGTAGATGTCGATGAATTCATAGCCAATGCCGCCGCGCTTGGTGACCTCGTTCCAGCTATAGTCGATGCCCGCGAGCAGGGTGTGCTCGATCGCGGCACCGGTGTTGAACTTGGCCTGCATATTGTTATCGGTGGAGAATATGTTCATCCGGGCGATGCTGGCATCGCTGTAAAGGCCGATCACGCGGCCGCCGCTGCCCTCGACATAGGGGTCGGCCGGGTTGCTGTAGCTGTCCGGATAATGGGTGAAATAGGTCAGGTCGCTGTCGATGTAGCGCGCCTTGAGGCTCAGCGTCACGTCCGTCGCGAGCTGCTGGCGGACGATGCCGGTGCCCTGCAGCAGGCGCCCGTCATAGCGATCCCAGCCCGGCTTGCCGATGAACGTGTTGTTGGGCAGCCGCGGGTTGGTGCCGTTGGGATAGAGCGTGCCGACGATCGGCAGGAATTGCGAGGTCGATCCGCCATCATCCTCCTGATAAAGGCCGATCAAGCTGATCTCGGTGGTGTCGCTGGCGCGCCAGGTGAGCGAGGGCGCGATCATCACGCGATCGTCGGGCACATGATCCACCTGCGTGCCGGCATCGCGCACCCGCGCCACGATCCGCCCGGCCAGCCCGTCGACCAGCGGGCCGGTGACGTCGACCAGCGCCTCCTTGCGGTCGAAGCTGCCATAGACGAGGTCGACGCTGCCGCGCGTCTCGAACTCGGGCGTCTTGGACACCAGGTTGATGATGCCGCCGATCGAGCCCTGCCCGAACAGCACCGAGGCGGGGCCGCGCACCAGTTCGATCCGCGAGAAGTTGAACGGGTCCGAACGGATGCTGGCATAATAGCTGAAGATGTCGCGCATGCCGTCGCGGAACTGCAGCGGATCGACGCCGCGTACCGTCGCCCCGTCCACGCGCGAATCCGGGCCATAGGTGTTGGCGGTAACGCCGGCGACATAGTTCAGCGTATCCGACACGCTGATCGCGCCCTGCGCGGTGAACATCTCCTCGGTCACCACGGTGATCGGCTGCGGCGTTTCGATCAGTGGCGTATCCGTCTTGGTGCCGGCATAGGATTGCGTGACCACGCCGGTGACGATGATGCGATCATCCTCACCCTCCGCCGGCGCCGCATCCTCCGCGCGCGCGACCTGGCTCCACAGCATCGAAAGCGCCACGCCCGCAAGCGCCGACCGCCTGATCCCCTGCATATTCACCCCTTCTCAATTGCGAGTCATTCCCGATAGCGGCGGGCCCTAGCGCTATTGAGATGCTGTCGCAATCTTTCAGAGGTAAATGATGCCGGGTGATGACAGTCCTATCGGGAGAGCGGGTGACGTTCCTCCCCGAGGGAGTTCGGGGAGGAACGCCGATCCGTCAGATGAACAGAAAATCCCCTGCATTGAGGTCGGTCATCGTCACCCCCTGCAAGGTCACCGAATTGCTGGCATCGAAGCGGATGATCGTGTCCGCGCCCTGCTGCGCGGTCACCGCCATGATCTGCTCGAACGTGTCGAACGCCAGCCCCGGCCCGATGCGGATCAGGTCGCCCGAAGCGGCGCCGGCGCCGAAATCGGTGATGAAGTCGCGGCCGCCATTGCCGCCGAACAGGAAGACGTCGGTGTCCGCGCCGCCGGTCAGGCGGTCATTGCCCGCCTCGCCCGCCAGCCAGTCGATACCGGCGCCGCCGACGAGGACGTCGTTGCCGCCGCCGCCGCGAATGTCGTCATCGCCATCATTGCCGTAGATCGCGTTGATCGCGCCGTCGCCGCGCAGGATGTCCCTGAAGGCGGTGCCCCTGATCGCCTCGATGCCGATCAGCGTGTCGCCCGTCGCCTGCCCGCCCGATACGATGTCGAGCGCGAGGTTGACCGAGAGCCCCCGGTTCGAGGCGCTGTAATCCGCGGTGTCGAAGCCGTCGCCGCCGTCGAGCACGTCGCTGCCGAAGCCGCCCACCAGCGTGTCGTTGCCCGCGCCGCCCTGAAGCACGTCATTGCCGGCGGCGCCATCGAGGATGTCGATGCCGCTGCCGCCGATGATGGTGTTGGCGGTCGCGCTGCCGGTGCCGCGGAAGCTGGCACTGCCCAGCCGCACCAGCGTCTCGACATTGTCGCCCAAGGTCATCGCATTGGCATAGGTCTCCACCCGATCGTTGCCGCCGCCGGGCAGTTCGACGAACGTATCGCCAAACTCTGCAATATAGACGTCGTCGCCCGCGCCGCCGACCAGCACGTCGCGGCCGTCGCCACCGTCGAGCACGTCATCGCCGTCGCCGCCCTCCAGCCGGTCATTGCCCGCGCCGCCATCGAGCAGGTCGTCGTCCGCGAGCCCCTGCAGCAGATCCGCGCCGCTGCCGCCGATCAATATGTCGGAGCTGGGGAACACCCCGTCGGGCGAGTCGCGGCCGACCAGCGTCACGCCGGACGTGAGATAGGCCGCGCTCTGCACCTGGAAATATTGCATCACGTCGTCGCTGCTATCGCCCGTGCTTTCCACCGCGTAGAAGCTGAGCAGATAGGTGCGCGGGCCGGCCGGGTTCGGATCGAGCCCCAGCGCCATCGGCCCGGCGGTGGCATTGCCTTCCAGCTCCTGATAACGCCCGCCCTGAAACAGGCGCTGGCCGGGAACGGTCTCCTCCACATAGGTGCCCGTCCAGTCCGACGAATAGAGATATTCGCCGAATTCGCCGATCTCCGGGTAATAGGCCCCGGCAACCACATAGCCGATCGTCAGGTCAAGCCGCCCGGTCGCCCGGTCGATGACCACGTCATAGCCGCTGATGAATCCCATCCTGCCCTCTCCTCACCTTGTTCTTCGCGGGCTCCTGCACCCCGCCTTTTCTTAGCGCAATCAGGGTGCAGAGGCTATTGCGCAGAATAGACCGGGATCGCGACATGATCCTGCAGAGAGATAAGCCAATGGAAGCGCAGGTAATATCGCGCCGGCGCAGCCGGCCGGCCATGGTGCCCTCGGTGAACGATCCAAGCGCCGGAAGCCTCACGGATGCCGAGACCGACACGCCCTGCCCTACCGTCGCGCCCGCGACTCTGCCTCGCCACGCGCGTTGGCCCGCCGATCTGATTCACAATCGGGACAAGATGAATATCAACAATCCGAGCCAGGTTGCGCCGAGAAGATAGCTGAAAGCTATCGCCCTATAAGCGCCACCCCGATGAAGGATGGAATGGGAATGCAACGACGGCAAGCCCACAAGACGATCGCGATATTGAGCAGCTTCATACTGCTTTTCTAGATTACCTATCTCCGCAACTGCATCGTGAACACCCCAAACTCCAAACAATCCGATCAAGAATCCGATCACGGAAATCACCAATGCCGCTTTAAGATCATATATATTGTCAGATCTAATAATCGCCGGAGAGAAAGCAGCAAGTCCTGCAAACAAAAATCCCTGACTCAAAACGACGATCTGTATTCTGGCCACAATCCATCGATCCTCGGCTTCAACCCTCGCTCGATAAACATTGTAGCAAGCCATCTGATCCGCGTTCACTTTCCATAATTTATTTTCCATACACACCCCCCGTTTTATACCTGACCTAGGCCGCACGTAATACGACGCACAGTGCGACAATGCACTGACATAGCCATAACCGAGTAAGACAAACGACAATCATCGGTACATTTCACGAACGCCCAACCGTCTTCGGCATGGCGCATCATATGCCCTTCCCTATGCACCAAAGTTTTGCATATTCTTTACACAACGGAGGGGCATGGTCATGGATCTGGCGACAAAACTCATCGAACTCGAAAAGAGGACGGCGCAGCATCGCGAGCTGCTGCTGACCGAGGAAGCTGCCAAGACCGCGCTGGTGATGCCTTTCCTTCAGGCGCTCGGCTATGACGTGTTCAACCCGGCCGAAGTGATTCCAGAATTCACCGCCGACGTCGGCATCAAAAAGGGCGAAAAGGTCGATTATGCGCTGTGCATCGACGGCAAGGTATCACTTCTTCTCGAGTGCAAGCCTTCATCCGTCGATCTCGACCCGAAGCACGCCAGCCAGCTCTATCGCTATTTCTCGACCACGCCGGCGCGGATCGCGGTCCTGACCAACGGCGTGACCTATCAATTCTATTCGGACATCGAACAGCCGAACGTGATGGATGCGAAGCCATTCTTCATTTTCTCGATGGATGGGATCCGCCGCTCCGATCCCGCGACGCTGGAGCGCTTCGCGAAGAGCCAGTTCGACATCGACGCGATCGTGGCGGAGGCTGGCAGGCTGAAACTGGCCTCTCTCATGAGGATAGAAGTCGAAAAGGAGTTCGCCGCTCCGTCAGACGAGTTCGTGCGGCTCATGGCGGCGCGCGTTCTGCCGGGCAGCAGGTTCACTGCGGCGGTGAAGGAGCAGCTTCAACCTGTTATCGTCGCATCCATCGGATCGTTGATCCGAGACCGCGTCAACGATCGCCTCACCAGCGCTCTGAACGTCGCCAACCCCGCATCCGAGGTCATTCCCGAAGGGGAGACGGACGATATGTCCGACGCCGGTGACGGGATCATCACGACCGAGGATGAGATTGCCGGCTTCCGCATCGTTCAGGCAATCGCGGCCCGGCACATCGATCCGCAGCGGGCGATCATCAGGGATTCGAAGAGTTACTGCGCGATCCTGCTGGACGACAACAACCGAAAGCCCCTTGCCCGGCTGCACTTCAACAGCCTGACGACACGCTATGTCGGCACGTTCAGCGGGAAAGCGGAAACGCGTCACAGGGTGAGCGCGTTGACCGACATCTACAAGCTCGAGGCTGCCATCGTCGAGCGCATCCGTGAGTTGGACGAAGGCGCAAGCAGCGCCTAGCCGGGGCGCCTACCGCGCCCACCACCCGGTGCCGGAAACAAGATCGCCGGCTCCGCGCATTTGCGCTGGGCCGCCTGCAGCGACGCAACCACCGCATCCGCGGAGCGTGTCACCCTGATCGTCGCGCGGTCGGATGCGCTTGCGCCCTGGATCGCGATCTCGCCGCCCGGCCCTGCCGGCCCGATCGTGCTGCCCTCACCCAGCCGTGCACCGGATATGACGAGGCCGCCGTTCGGCAAGGTGCCGATCTGGAGCCACAGGTCGCAGTCCATCAGCATCACCTTCTGGACGCGCTTCTCGGTGCGGGTGCCGTCTTCCTGCCGGTTGACGACAAGCAACGCGCCCGCTTGCGCCAGGCGATCGAGATCGGCTTCGATCGTGCTCGACGCCGGCGGCGTCGGATCGCCGGCGGCCAGCGGCTGTGCAGCCAGAACCAGCGACAGCCCGATGATCCAGTTCATCCACCCTCCGACATCATCCACGCGACGAACATGAGGCGGATGTACCGCCCCGACGCGTCGCCACTGTCGATGCCGATTGTGAATTCTCCGCGTCAGCCCGCCGATGCGCGTCGCGCCAGCGGGCTCGATCGCCTCCCTACACTGCCGTCCACTTGCTCTCAGACGCCGCGCTGGCGATCGTCCGCTCCACGAAGTGCATCGTGCGCAGGCCGTCGGCGACGCCGGGCGTCCAGTCGGCGGCGCCCAGCGCCGGCTCCGGCGTGCCCTCGCCCGCGCGGATGCGCGCCGCGAAGGCGCGGTAGAGGTTGGCGAAGGCTTCGATATAGCCTTCGGGGTGGCCCGAGGGGGTGCGCAGGCGGTGCGCGGTGGTGTCGGCGAGACCGGGGCCGGCGGCGCGCACCAGTTCGGCGGGGCGGTCCAGCCAGCGCAGCGCCAGCGTGTTGGGTTCCATCTGCGACCATTCGAGGCCACCCGACTCGCCATGCACGCGCAGCTTGAGGCCGTTCTCGTCGCCCGCCGCGACCTGCGTCGCCTTCAGCACGCCGCGCGCGCCGCCGGCGAAGCGCAGCAGCATCGATACATCATCGTCGAGTTGGCGACCGGCGACGTGCGTCGTCAGGTCCGCGCACAGCGATTCGACGCGCAGCCCCGAGACATGCTCGGCCAGGTGGAAGGCGTGCGTGCCGATATCGCCCAGGCAGCCGCCAAGGCCGGCGCGCGCGGGATCGGTCCGCCATTCGGCCTGGCGATTGCCGTCGCGATCGATCGGGCGGCTGAGCCAGCCCTGCGAATATTCCACCTGCACCAGCCGGATCGCGCCGAAATCGCCGCGCGCCACCCGCGCCCGCGCCTCCTCGACCAGCGGATAGCCGCTATAGGTGAAGGCGAGCGCGAACTGGCGCCCCGACGCCGCCGCGGCCGCGGCGATCGCCTCCGCCTCCGCCAGGTCCAGCGCCATCGGCTTCTCGCACATCACGTGAAAGCCGGCGCCGAGTGCGGCGACCGACATCGGCATGTGGAGATGGTTGGGCGTCACGATCGCGACCGCATCGATTCGCGCATCCGCCGGCAGTGCCCGCTCCGCCGCCAGCATCGCATCGAACGTGGGATAGACCCGCGCCGCATCCAGCCCCAGCGCCTCGCCCGAGCGCGCATTGCGCGCCGCGTCACTGCTGAACGCACCTGCGGCCAGCTGCCAGTCCCCGTCCAGCGCCGCCGCTGCGCGGTGGATCGCGCCGATGAACGCGCCCTCGCCGCCGCCTGCCATGCCCAGCCGCAGTTTACGACCTTTCGCCATCTTCCATCCTTCCTCGTCCAAGGCGACAATCTTTTCGCACCGCCTTGATCCTGCATAGTTTACCGGTAAATTGAAGCCAACGATAAACGACTGGAGAGTCGAGGGTGAGTCAGCCGACCCGTTTGATCCTGTTTTCGGTTGCCGTGATGGCAACCGCCGCGGCGCTCGCGCCGATCCGCGCGCAGACCGCAGCTCCCGCCGCGCCGGCGGCGTTCAACGCCTGCCGCGCGTGCCATGTCGTGCAGAAAGGTGCCAAGAGCGGGCTCGGCCCGAATCTCTACGGCGTCGTCGGCCGGCCGGCCGCGTCGGTGCCCGGGTTCAACTATTCGCCCGCGATGAAATCGTCGAAGCTGAAGTGGGATGAGGCGACGCTCGACGCCTATCTCGCCGGCCCGGCCAAGAAGGTGCCGGGCACGCGCATGCCGATCGCCACGCCGGATCCGGCGAAGCGCGCGGCGATCATCGCCTATCTGAAGGCGGCGAAGTGATGCGCGGGCCCGCCATCTTCCTCGCGCAGTTCATGGGTGACGCGGCGCCGTTCGACACGATCGACAATGCCGCGCGCTGGATGGCCGCCGCCGGCTACAAGGGCATTCAGGTGCCCAGCAACGATCCGCGCTGCATGGATCTCGCGCTCGCCGCCGAAAGCCAGACCTATTGCGACGAGCTCGCCGGCCGCTGCCGCGAGGCGGGCGTGGCGATCACCGAGCTTTCCACCCATATCCAGGGCCAGCTCGTCGCGGTGCACCCCGCCTACGACCAGGCGTTCGACGCGTTCGCGCCGCCCGAATTGCGCGGCAAGCCCGCCGAGCGCCAGGCCTGGGCGGTGGAACAGCTCAAATTCGCCGCGCGCGCCAGCCGCCGGCTCGGCCTGTCGGCGCACGCCACCTTCTCCGGCGCCTTCGCCTGGCCGTTCATCTATCCCTGGCCGCAGCGCCCGGCCGGGCTGGTCGACGAGGCGTTCGGCGAACTCGGCAAGCGCTGGCGCCCGATCCTCGACGCGTTCGAGGACGAGGGCATCGACCTCTGCTTCGAGCTGCATCCGGGCGAGGATCTGCACGACGGGCTCTCGTTCGAGCGCTTCCTCGACGCGGTCGGCGGCCATGCCCGCGCCAACATCCTCTACGATCCCAGCCATTTCGTGCTGCAGGCGATGGACTATCTGGAGTTCATCGACATCTATCATGACCGCATCCGCATGTTCCACGTCAAGGATGCGGAGCTGAACCCCACCGGCCGCGCCGGCGTCTATGGCGGCTATGCCGACTGGGTCGACCGCCCCGGCCGCTTCCGCTCGCTGGGCGACGGGCAGGTCGACTTCACCGGCATCTTCTCCCGCCTGACGCAATATGACTATGCCGGCTGGGCCGTGCTCGAATGGGAATGCTGCCTCAAGCACCCGGAAGACGGCGCGCGCGAGGGCGCGCCCTTCATCGAGGCGCACATGATCCGCCGCCCCGAACGCGCGTTCGACGATTTCGCCGGCGGCAGCGATCCCGCCGATAATCGTCGCTGGCTGGGGCTGGACTGACGGAAACGTCGCGATCCTGATTCATAAAACACGAACGGGACCAAGGGAGAGGACGGATAAAATGGGTGTCGATCGACGAAGGCTGTTCTGGCTGAGCGTCCTTGCGCTGTTCACCGCATCGGTCAGCGCCGCGTTGCGCTCCGCGGTGGCGAGCAGCCTCAAGGCGGAATGGATCGACCCGATCGATCCGATCGCGGCGGGTGAACGGATCGGGGCTGCGCTCGGATCCGCCTTCCTCGGCTTCGCGCTGACCCTGTTCGTCGCCAGCGCGCTGCTGGACCGGATCGGCATGCGCCGGATCCTGACCGGCTGCGGCCTGTGCTTCGTTGCCGGCACCCTGCTGATCGTCGGCGCCGGCAGCATCGCCAGCGGCATGGCGATCTATCATCTCGTCTGGCTGGGCATGCTCGTCAGCGGCGTCGGCTGGGGGCTGGCCGAAGCCTCGATCAACCCGCTGACCGCGCGACTCTATCCCGAAGACACCACCCACCGGCTGAACGTGCTCCACGCCTGGTTTCCCGGCGGCATGATCGTCGGCGGGCTCGCCGGCGTCTTCCTCGCCTCCCTGCTGCCCTGGCAGGCGATCATGGGGCTGGTGCTGCTGCCCGCGATCGGCGTGATCCTGATCGCGCTCACCACCCGCTTCCCGACACCGCCGGCCACCGCGACCTCCGCCGGCATGAAGGGCATGATGCTGGAGGTGGTCCGCCGCCCCAGCTTCTTCATCTGGTTCGGCGCGATGTTCCTCACCGCCTCGTCCGAACTGGCGCCGGGCCAGTGGCTCGACGTGGCGCTCAGCAACCGCGTCGGCATGCGCGGCATATTGCTGCTCGTCTATGTCAGCGCCTTGATGTTCGTGTTCCGCCATTTCGCCGGCAAGCTGGCGGGGCGCCTCTCGAACCCGGGCCTGCTGTGGATTTCCAGCCTGCTCGCCGCGATCGGGCTCTACATGCTGTCGCAGGCGCAATCGCCGGTCTCCGCGCTCATCGCCTCGACCGTGTGGGGGCTGGGCGTGTGCGCGATGTGGCCGACGATGCTGGCCTCGGTCGCCGAACGCTATCCGCGCGGCGACGCCTGGGCGCTCGGCCTCGTCGGCTCGGCGGGCGCGCTCGCCAGCTTCTTCGTGCTGCCGCGTCTCGGCGAGATGTTCGACCAGGCCAAGGTGGAGATCGCCGGCGGCTCCGAAGCCTTCACCCGGCTGACCGGCGATGCGCTGCGCGCGGTGGAGGATGCGGCCGCGTCGCAATCCTTCGCGCGGCTGGCATTGGTGCCGCTGGTGCTGCTGGTGGTGTTCGGCCTCATCTGGATCAATGACCGGCGCGCGGCGCGCCGGACGGAGCAGCCGGCATGATCGTTTCGCGCCGGACGATGATCGCGGCCGGCATCGCCGCGGCCGCGGCGCCGGCGCTGGCCGCGGCGCAGGGCGGCGGCGGATCCGCCAACGCCGCGCGCTTCTCGCTCGCCTATGCCCCGCACGAGGGCAGCTTCGCCAGCCGCGGCGGGCTGATCGAACAGATCGCCTTCGCCGCCGACCAGGGCTTTCGCGCCTGGGAGGACAATGAAGCGCGCAAGCGGCCGATCGCGCAGCAGAATGCGATGGCGAAGGCGCTTGCCGACCGCGGCATGACGATGGGCGTGTTCGTGGCGAGCATGCCCGCATGGGCCGATTTCCGGCCGCTGCTGGGCGGCAACGACGATGCGGAGCGCGACGCGTTCCTCGCCGACATCACCTCGTCGGTCGAGATCGCCAAGCGGCTCGACGCGAAGCACATGACCGTCGTCACCGGCTTCATGGATCGCCGCGTGCCCGAGGATATCCAGACCGCGCGGGTGATCGACCTGATGCGCCGCGCCGGCGACATCGTCGCGCCGCACGGGCTGGTGCTGGTGATGGAGCCGCTCAACACCCGCACCAACCATCCCGGCGTCTACATGCAGTCGATCGCGCGCGGCTATGCGGTGGCGCGGGGGGCGAACAGCCCCGGGGTGAAGATCCTCGCCGATCTCTATCACGAGCAAATCCAGTCGGGGAACCTGATCCCCACCATGGAGGCCTGCTGGCCGGAGATCGGCTACATCCAGTTCGGCGACAATCCGGGCCGCAAGGAGCCGGGGACCGGCGAGATCAACTACGCCAACATCGTCCGCTGGCTGCGCGCACGCCGCTATGGCGGCGTGATCGGCATGGAACATGGCAATTCGGTCGCGGACCGCGCGGGTGAGGAGCGGCTCGTCGCCGCCTATCGCGCGATCGACGCGGCGTGAGGGAGGGAAGGACGATGACGCGCATCCGCATCGAACGGGCGCTGCTGGCGGGAATGCTGACGCTTTCCGCCGCGGCCGCGACCGCGCAGGAGAAGCCGGGGTTCAAGGACACGCCGATGCTGCCGGGCGGCAAGTGGCACGTCCATGACCCCGATCGCCCCCCGGCAACGGTCGTCACGCCCCCCGCACAGCCCGGCGGTGCCCCCTCCGATGCCGTCGTGCTGTTCGACGGCACGTCGCTCGACGCGTGGCGCGGCGAGCGCGGCCCGTGGACGATCGCGAACGGGGTGATGACGGTGCCGACGCGCGCGCAGAGCGGCGGCGAGAACAACCTGATCAGCCGGCAGAGCTTCGGCGACGTGCAGTTGCACCTCGAGTTCCGCTCACCCAAGCCGGCGGAGAAAAGCTCGCAGGATCGCGGCAACAGCGGCATCTGGTTCATGCAGCGCTACGAGGTCCAGATCCTCGACAGCTATGACAACCCGACCTATGCCGACGGCGCGGCGGGCGCGGTCTATGCGTGGAAGCCGCCGCTGGTGAACCCGTCGCGGCCGCCGGGCGAATGGCAGAGCTACGACATCATCTTCGAACGGCCGCGCTTCGCCGCGGACGGCAGCCTCGTCCGCCCCGCCTATGTGACCGCGCTGCTCAACGGCGTGCTGGTGCAGAACCATCAGGCGATGCTGGGCACGACGATGTGGCGCAAGGTCGGGCGCTACGAGGCGCATGGCGACGCCGCGCCGATCCAGCTTCAGGACCATGACAGCCCGGTGTCGTTCCGCAACATCTGGGTCCGCCCGTTGCCGGAAGACGCCATCGCCCAGGATCTCGGGAAGGACCGGCCATGATCGACCGCAGAACCGCCCTCGCCGGCGTCGTCGCCATGTTCGGCGCCAATCTCTTCGCCCCCATCGCCCGCGCCGCGGGGGTGCCCGCGCCGGGCATCCCGCCGGTGATCGACCAGGGGCCGCCCAGCGTCCAGATCTTCACCGCGGAACAGCGCGCGCTGATGACCGCGCTGTGCGAGCGGATCATCCCCACCACGGATACGCCGGGCGCGATCGCCGCGGGAGTGCCGGCCTATATCGAGAAACTGCTCGCGGACTGGGCGCTTCCCAAGGATCTGAAGCCGATCAAGGCAGGGCTCGATGCGCTGGAGGCGCGCAGCCAGCGCGACTACGAGGTCTCCGGCGCGGCGGCGACGCCCGAACAGCAGGATGCATTGCTGACCCTGGCGATGAACAACCGCATCCCCAATGGCGAGGATTTCTTCGAGGATTTCCGCCAGCTCGTGATCACCGGCTATTATACGTCCGAGATCGGCATCACCCAGGAACGCGAATATCTGCCGGTGCCCGGCGAATATAACGGCGCCTTCCCCTATTCGCAGGTCAACAAGGTCTATTCGGCATGAACATCGATCGTCGTTCGCTCATCTTCGGCGCGGCGGGCGCCGCCATGCTCGGCGGCCTCGCCCCCGCCGCCCTCGCCGCCGCCAAGGCGAAGCTCGGCCCGATCGGGCTGCAACTCTACACGGTGCGCGACCTGTTCGCCGCCGATCCCGTCGCCACGCTGCAGAAGGTCGCGGCGGTCGGGTATCGCGAGGTCGAGTTCGGCGGCGGCGGCTACGACAAGATGGACCCGGCGATGCTGCGCGGCGCGATGGACCGGCTGGGGCTGAAGTCGCCCTCCGTCCACATCGGCTATGACGCGCTGCTCGAACAGTTCGATGCGAGCGTCGCGATGGCCCGCACGCTGGGCGCCGACACGATCGTGCTGCCCTATATGGTCGACAAGCATCGCACCGCCGAGGCGTGGCAGGTCGCGGTGACCAACATCGCGCGCATCGCCGGCCAGATCCAGCAGGCCGGGTTCGGCTTCGCCTATCACAACCATGATTTCGAATTCACGGTGGCGCCGGGCGGCGAGACGCTGTTCGACCGGCTGGTGAAGGCGGTCGACCCCGCGCTGATGAAGATCGAGCTCGATCTCTACTGGGCGATCTATGCGGGGCAGGATGCCGAGGCGCTGATCAAGCGCTTCCCCGGCCGCATCTATTCCTATCATGTGAAGGACATGCGCCCCGACCGGAAGATGACGGCGGTCGGCGCCGGCACGATCGACTTCGCCCGCCTGTTCACGCTCAACGCGACCGCCGGGGTGCAGCATTTCTACGTCGAGAACGACCAGGCCCCGGCGCCCTACATTCCCGACATCACCAAGAGCTTCCAGACGCTGCGCGCGCTGCGCTTCTGAACGCGTCGGACAGGAAGGACAGACATATGGCAGCAACCGACAGCTACGACGCGATCGTCATCGGATCGGGGATCAGCGGCGGATGGGCGGCGAAGGAGCTGACCGAGAAGGGCCTGCGCGTGCTGATGCTCGATCGCGGCTTCATGGTCGAACATGGCGAGGGCTATACCTATGACGGGCGCCCTGCCTACGAGGTGCCCGCGCGCAACCAGATGCCCGAGCGCCTGGAGGAAAGCGACTATTTCATCGCCAAGCACGGCTATGTCTCGCCCAGCAACCAGGCCTTCTACAACAATGACCGACTGAACCCCTACGATTACGAGAATGGCGAGAAATTCTACTGGATCCGCCCCGCCGCGGTCGGCGGCAAGTCGCTGATCTGGGGGCGCTGGAGCTTCCGCTGGTCGCCCGACGATTTCGCGGCGAACAAGCGCGAGGGCATCGATGGCGAATGGCCGATCGGCTATGACGATCTCGTCCCCTGGTATTCCTATGTCGAGAAATATGCCGGCATCTCGGGCTCGCGCGAGAACCTGCCCTATCTGCCCGACAGCGAGTTCCAGCCGCCGATCCCGATGAACGTCGCGGAGACATGGCTGAAGCAGCGGCTGGAAAGCGAATTTCCCGGCCGCAAGATGATCAACGCCCGCGTGTCCAACATGACCGAGGACAAGCCGGAGCAGAACCGCACCAAGTGCCAGTTCCGCAACCAGTGCAGCAACGGCTGCTCGTTCGGCGCCTATTTCTCGACGCAGGCGGTGACGCTGCCCGCCGCGCGCGCCACCGGGCGGCTGACGCTCAGGCCCGATTCCGTCGTCACCAACCTCGAATATGATCCGGCGACGAAGCGGGTGACGGGCGTGCGCTTCGTCGATGCGAAGACCGGGCAGGCCGAGGTCGTGCGGTCGCGCATCGTGTTCCTGTGCGCGTCGGCGATGGCCTCCACCCAGATCCTGCTCAACTCGCGCGCGCCGGGCAGCGACCGCAGCCATTTCGACAGCAGCGGCACCCTCGGCCGCTACATCATGGACCATATCTTCCGCGTCGGCGTCAGCGGCGATATCCCGGGGATGGAGGAGTATATCGAATATGGCCGCCGCCCCGGCGCGATCTACATCCCGCGCTTCCGCAATCTGGGCAAGGACGAGGGGCTGGGGTTCAGCCGCGGCTATGGCTATCAGGGCGGCGCCTATCGCGAGCCGGCGGAGCCCGAGGGCTTCGGCGCGTCGATGAAGCATGGCATGCGCCGCTATGGCGGCTGGAAGTTCGGCATCGGCGCGTTCGGCGAATGCCTGCCCTATGAGGACAACCGCATCTCGCTCAACCCCGACAAGCTCGACCGCTTCGGCATGCCGATGCTGCGCTTCGACGTCACCTTCCGCAGCAACGAGCTCCGCCTGATCGCCGACGCGGGCAAGGAAGGCGAGAAGATGCTGCGCGCTGCCGGGCTGAAGAACGTCAAGGTGAAGGAAAAGGAGCATGTGCCCGGTGACGCCATTCACGAGATGGGCGGCGCACGCATGGGCGCGGATCCGCGCAAGTCGGTGCTCAACGGCTGGAGCCAGGCGCACGATGCCGCCAACCTGTTCGTGACGGACGGCGCGCAGATGGCGTCGATCGCCTGCGTCAATCCGTCGCTGACCTTCATGGCGCTGACCGCGCGCGCCGCCGACCATGCGGTGGCGGCGATGAAGGCGGGGACGATTTGAGGGAAATTGCGGCTGCCAGCGCCGATGCGTGAAAGCCGTGGCCATAATCCGCACCCCGGCCCGCCATCGCCTTTGCGGGCGGCCGGAATGCGCTATCAGGGTGCGCGAAGGAACCGGGGCGGATGGCGAGGCGGCGACAGGAAGGGGTGACGATCCGGGCGGTGGCGGAACGCGCGGGCGTGTCCGCAATGACCGTCTCCAACGTGATCAACGGCGTCAACCGCGCGAGCGAGGCGACCGTCGCCACCGTGCGCGCGGCGATCGCCGAGCTCGGCTATGTCCCCAACCTCGCCGCCCGGCGGCTCGCCAAGGCGCACGCGACGACGGTGGGCCTGGTCTATTGCAACCGCCGGACCCCCTTCCTCGACGCGGTGCTGGTGGGGTCGCTGCGCGCGACCAATGCGCACGGGCTCCAGCTCACCCTGCGCGGCGGCGAAGGGGCCGACCGGGCGGAGGCGGAGCGGATGGCGCAGGATCTGGTCCGTGCCGGCGCCGACGCGCTGCTGCTGATCCCGCCCGTCGCCGAACTGCTGAGCGGCTCCGCCGCGCTGGCCGCGCTCAACGTGCCGGTGGCGGCGATCGCGACCGGCACCCGCCTGCCCGGCGTCACCACCGTCAGGATCGACAATCGCGCGGCGATGGTCGCGATCACCGAGCGCGTGATGTCGCGCGGCCATCGCCGCATCGCCTATGTCGCCGGGCCGGACGCATATAGCGTGGTGCAGGCGCGGCTCGGCGGCTTCCGCGCCGCGCTCGCCGCGCACGGCCTGGACGAAGATCCGGAACTCGTGCTGCACGGCCTGGAATTCGACCATGCCGCCGGGCTGTTCGCCGGGCGCGTGCTGCTGGAGCGCCCCGCCCCGCCGAGCGCGATCATCTGCACCAGCGACGATCTCGCCGCCGGCGTGATCGCCCATGCCAATCATCTGGGGCTGCGGCTGCCCGCCGATCTTGCGGTGACGGGGTTCGACGACACCATCGTCGCCTCGCGCATCTGGCCGCCGCTGACCGTGGTCGGCCAGCCCGTGGAGGACATGGCCCATCGCGCCACCCAATGCCTGATCGCCGCGCTCGACGGCATGGGCAGCGCAACCACCGCCGACGAACTGTTCGAACACAGCATCGTCGAGCGCGAATCCACCTCGATGGCCCCCCGGCCGCAACCGATCACAGGAGACTATGGATGGACGTCACCCGAAGGGAGATTGCAGCGATGATGGCCATTGGCGGCGCCGGCGCGGCGCTGGGACCGACGACGGCTAGCGCCGCCCCGCCCACCGCGGCGCTCGTCCACCACGTCTTCTTCTGGCTCAAGAACCCCGGCGCCGCGGCCGACCGCGCGCAATTGATCGCCGGCCTCGAGACGCTGCGCGCGATCCCGGTGATCCGCACCCTGCTGATCGGCACCCCCGCCCCCACCGAAAACCGCGACGTGGTGGACGCGAGCTACGACGTGTCGGAACTGATGTATTTCGACAACGCCGCCGACCAGAAGACGTATCAGGATCATGAGATCCACCAGGCGTTCGTGAAGAATTGCAGCCATCTGTGGCAGCGGGTGGTGGTTTACGACATGCAGACGGTGTGAACGGATATATCCCCGGAACGCCGCAGATGCGTGATTCATAGGGCGACAGCCACGCTGTCGTGAAACTGAGCACCGGCATCGCGCTTCGAATAATCTCGGCCACCGTAACATCCACGTCACAACTTTCCCCCACCGGGCTCGGCAAGCCACAAAGGCAGGGGGTTGCAGTGTATCGCACACCGGCATTTCGCCGTTCCTACAGTCATGACCGCGCACCGGCGCCGCTGCGTGACAGCGGCTCCGGAATGACCGGCCGACGCCGATGATCATCGCGATCCGCTGAACGCCGGGCGGCCTCCGCCCCGCCGGCAGCACTGCCCGGCCCACGGCACCGCCCAGCCCACGACACTGCCCAGCCCACGACAATCCCCGACGTTTCGACGGACGGGGGGCGGGATCGATTTGCGATCCATCCGGCGAACGCCGGCCGACCAATCAACAAGGGGAATTCAGATGAACCGCATGGACAATCGCCTTGGCCGAATGACGCCGCTTCTGCTCGGCGCAGCCATTGCCGCGCTGGCCGCCGCGCCGGCCGTTGCACAGACCGCGCCAGCGCCGGCCGGGGAGGCCGGTGACGGCGATATCGTGGTCACCGGCTATGGCCGCAGCCTCGAAGAAGCGATCGACATGAAGCGCAATACGATCGGTTTCTCCGATTCCATCATCGCAACCGACATCGCGGATTTCCCCGAGCAGAACCTGTCCGAAGCACTGCAGCGCCTGCCCGGCGTGACGATCGAGCGCGACAAGGGTCTCGGCACGCGAGTCAACGTGCGCGGTCTGCCGACCGAATTCACCTTCGTCTCGATCAACAAGCTGGCGACAGCGTCCGGGTCGGGCGGCCGTGACGTCGAATTCGACATCTTCGCATCCGAGCTGATCCAGTCGGTCACCGTCCATAAGTCACCGACCGCAGCCGACGAGGAAGGCGGGATCGCCGGATCGGTCGCAATCCGCACCGCGCGCCCGTTCGACAATCCCGGCCTGCGGGTCGTCGGCTCGGCCGAGGGCGCCTACAACTCGATCTCCGAAAAGGTCGATCCGCAATTCTCCTTCCTCGCAAGCAACACGTTCGGCGATTTCGGCGTGCTCATCTCGGTCGCCAAGCAGAAGCGCACAAACCGCACGGATTCCAATTCGGGCATCAACTTCCGCCCGATCTCGCGCTGGACCGATCGCAACAATGCCAATGCCCGGCAGGCGATCGCCGTGCTGCAACGCGATGCCGGCGTGACCATCGACGACGTCAAAGATCAGGACGAGGTCAACCGCATCGTCTTTCTCGACAAGGTGGGTGACCGCGTCTACCTCAACGATCAGGATCGGTTCGGCATTTCCGGCTCCATCCAGTACAAGCCCAGCAACCAGTTCAGCCTCAGCTTCGATGCTTTCATCGGCTCCTACGACACGGTCGAGGATGAATATGATGCGGCGGGCTATTCCGCATCGAGCAATTCGACGCTGGATACGATCCACGACTTCGACGCGACCACATTGTCGGATGACGGGATCGTCGTGCTGCGGGACGTCTCCTACACCAACACCCAGCACGAATTCCTGAGCAAGGAGTTCATCAACAAAACCGACTATCGCCAGTTCGGCGGCGAGATGAACTGGGAGACCGGCAACTGGCGTATCAACCTGCTCGGCGGCTATTCGGGCGCACGGAAAACGCTGGACGCATCCAATCTCAAGCATGTCGCCTATGCACCGTCGCGCACGCGCTATACCGAGAATGGCGGCGAGACGATCCCGAGCGACGATCCGCGCACGATCGACATGTACAATGCGCCGGATTCCTACCTGTTCGAGGCCTATGAAACGACGCTCGAGCGGATCAAGGACGACAAATATGCCGCCCAGATCGACGTCACCTACAATTTCGACTTCGATGCCTTCCCCGCGCTGAAGCGCTTCAACGTCGGTGGCCGCTACACCAACAAGGCCAATGAGCGGCATTATGGCGAGGAGAAGATCCAGGGCCCGACCCGCGGCAGCGTCGCCTATGTCAACACACGCACCCTGGGAGACAGCCCGCTCGAGAGCGTGACCGACATCGTCGGCGGCAAATCCTATCAGGCCCGAGAGCTCGACTGGCAGCAGATTTCAAACAGCTATGCGCGCGATTTCTTCCGGCCCGACGGCTTCGTCACTCCGTTCGACGACGGCCAATATTATCAGGTGAAGGAAGAAACCCTCGCCGCCTATGCCATGATCGATTTCGAGTTCGACATCGGCCCGGTGCCGCTGTTCGTCAACGCGGGCGGTCGCTACGTCCGCACCACGGTCCATTCCGAAGGCTTCCACCAGGTCCAGAACGATGACGGTTCGACCGGCTATACCGACGCCCCGATTTCCAGCAGCGGCCGCTACGAGAAGTTTCTGCCCGCGTTCAACGCGCATGCCGAATTGACCGACAGCCTCTATCTGCGCGCCGCCGCCTCGCAGACGCTGATCCGCCCGGCGCTGACCGACCTTGCCTACAAGCGCACCGCAAGCTGGAACGACTTCCGCTTCACGGACGGCAATCCGAACCTGAAGCCCACCTATGCCGACCAGTGGGAAGCGGGCGTCGAGAAATATCTCGGCGGCGGGGGCATCCTTGCCGCATCCTATTTCTGGAAGAAGATCAAGGGCGTCGTTCAGAGCGAGTTGACCGGCGTGGTTCCGGATGTGACCAAGTACAACGCCAATGGCACAATCGACGGCGTCTATGATTTCGACGTCTACCAGCCGGTCAATGCCGAAGGATCGTACAAGGTGAGCGGCGTCGAACTCAACGCCATCGTGCCGCTGGGCATGTTCACGCCGTGGCTGGAAGGCTTCGGCATCAACGCCAACTATACCTTCCTCGACAGTTCGCTGACCGGCCAGTCCGACCTTGGCATCCCGACCTCCCCGATCGGCCTTGCCGACAATACGTACAATGCAACCATCTATTTCGAACGCGGACCGCTCGCGATGCGCGTCTCCTACAACCGCAAGGGCGCCTATGTGGAGCGGATCGAGCGCAACATGTATCCGGTCTATCGCGATGCCTATGGCCAGTTCGACCTGGCCGCGAGCTATCAGTTGACCGAGAATTTCCGCGTCGAGCTGCAGGGCATCAACATCGGCAACGCCAAGACCACCGGCTACACGATGGATCCCGCCTTCCCGACCACCTACGAATTCTCGGGAAGCCGCATCAGCCTGGGCGTTCGCGCGCAGTTCTGAGGCGCTGTAGCCCCCCGCCGGGGTGGCGGGGGGCGGCGTCCTTTGCCGGGAATTCCGGCATCCCGATGCCGAGCGAGGCGGGGCTGCCGGTGATCGCGACCGGCCGGGCCGGCCTTGCCGGTGCCGGCGAAGTCGGGCTAGCTGGCCCCGCCCCCAAATTTATCCGCACCCGCTGACGGAATATCGTCCCCCGCGGCTCAAGGGGGATGGGAGAGGAGAAGAATCACGGAACGCGAGGCGTTGGCTGAGTGGGTGGGGCGCGAGATCCTGCCGCATGAACGCGATCTGCGGGTCTGGCTGCAGCGGCGCTTCGTCGCTGCGGACGACGTGGAGGATATCGTGCAGGAATGCTATTGCCGCTTCGCCCAATTGCCCGACGTGTCCGGGATCGGCTCGCCGCGCGCCTATCTGTTCACGATGGCGCGCAACCTGGCGCATCGCCAGCGCCGCACCGCCACCGTGGTGCGCATCGATCCGCTGGCCGACGCAGATGAGGATTATCTCCACAGCGACCTTCCCTCGCCCGAGCGCGTCGCGGTCGCACGGCAGGAACTGGGGCGCGTCCAGGCGGCGCTCGCCACCTTGTCCGATCGTGCCCGCCGCATCTTCCTGATGCGGCGCGTCGAGGGGATCAGCCAGAAGGAGATCGCGGCGACCTTGGGGATCAGCGAGATGGTGGTCGAGAACGAGGCGAGCCGCAGCCTGCGCGCGATCCTGAAGCTGATGACCGAACCCGCCGAGGGCCAGAGCGCTCCCGCCAAACAGGCAGCATCCCGTGCACGAACGCGCTGAGCAGGAAGCCGCCGCATGGGCGCTGCGCCATCCGCTCGACGCGGAGGGACAGGCGGCGCTCGACGCGTGGCTCGCCCGTGACCGGCGCCATGCCGGCGCCCTGCTGCGCGCGATGGCGGGGCTGAGCGCGATCGAACGGGCGCTGGTGCCGGAGACGGCCGACGTCGAGACGGCGAACGATCGCCAGCCCACCCGCCGCTTGCTGCTCGCCGGGATCGGCGGCGCGATGGCCGCCGCGGTCGCCGGGATGATCGGCTGGCGGGGCACCCGCGGCGAGCGCTTCGTCACCGCGCGCGGCGAGATCCGCCGGCTGCCGCTGGGCGACGGATCGGTCGCGACGATCAACACCGACAGCGAGATGCGGGTGATGCTGGGCAGCGAGACGCGCCGCGTCGCGCTCGACAGCGGGCAGGCCTGGTTCCAGGTCGCCAAGGATCGCACCCGCCCCTTCATCGTCGACGCCGGCATCGCCCAGGCGCGCGCGGTGGGCACCGCCTTTTCGGTCCGCCGCGGCGCGGATGGCGTGCAGGTGACGGTGACCGAGGGCATCGTCGCGGTCTGGCCGAGCGACGCGGACGGCACGATGACCATCCTGAAGGCCGGCCAGTTTGCCGACTTCACCGCCAGCGCCGCCGCCCCCGCCGTCGGCACCGCGCCGGCACGGATCGAGCGCGCGCTGGCGTGGCGCAGCGGAGAGATCGCGCTGGAGAATGAAAGCCTGGCGAGCGCGGTCGAGCAGTTCAACCGCTACAACCATCGCCAGCTCGTCATCGCCGATCCGAGCCTTGCCGGCGAACGCCTCGTCGGGCTGTTCCAGATCGACAAGCCGGAGGATTTCGCCGCGACGCTCTCCACTTCGATCGACGTCGAGGTGGCGAGCACGCCCACCGAAATCCGGCTTTCGCGCAAAAAACCGCCGACACCCTGACGGAAACGCCGCCGCACCGACTCGTATCGTCGGGAGCGCACCGGGGACAGGTGCGTCCGACCAACAGGGAGAGACGATGATGGCCCATATGCGGCGCTACCTGCTCGGCACGATCGCCACGACGATCATGTGCGCGGCTGCCCCCACCCACGCCGCGGCGCAGGTCCGGCGGTTCGACGTCGCCGCGCAGGCCGCGCAGACCGGCATCCCGCTGTTCGCGCACCAGGCGGGCATCCAGATCCTCGTTTCCGGCCCGATCGCCGACGGCATCACCGTGAACGCCGTGCGCGGCACGATCGACGTCAACACCGCGCTTTCCATGCTGCTGTCGGGCACCGATCTGGTGCCGGTGAAGGCGGGTGGCGCGATCGTGCTCAAGCGGCGCCAGACCGTGGCGCGCGCCACGCTCGCCCCCGCCAGCCTCGCCGCGCAGGATGCGCCCGCGCCAGCGCCCGCCGACGCGCCCCCGCCCCCCGCGCCCGAGGCGCCGGCCGAGGACATCGTCGTCACCGGCATCCGCGCCTCGCTGCAGGAATCGATCAACGTCAAGCGGCGCGCGGATACGATCGTCGACGTCATCACCGCGCAGGATATCGGCAAGCTGCCCGACCAGAATGTCGCGGAATCGATGAGCCGCATCACCGGCGTGCAGATCACCCGGCGCGAGGGCGACGGATCCAACTTCACCGTGCGCGGCATTTCGCAGAACCGGCTTGAGATCAACGGCCGCACCTTCCTGGGGCCCGGCGCCGGCGGCAGCGCCTCGCTGGAGTCGGTGAGCCCGGAGATCATCTCGAGCATCGTCGTCGCCAAATCGCCCTCGGCGGACATGCCCGAGGGCGCGCTCGGCGCCACCGTCAACCTCAAGACCAAGCGCCCGCTGGAACTCGACGATTTCGTCGCCAGCGGCCGGCTGCAGGGCGCCTATACCGATCAGGCCGATCATCTCGGCTATCGCGGATCGGCCCTGATCTCCAAGAATTTCGGCGACCGCTTCGGCGTCCTCGCCAGCGCCGCCTATTCGGACATCCAGACGCGCGGCTATTCCTATGACAGCGGCGGCTGGACGCGGACCAACAATATCGACGGCGATGGCGACGGGGTGAACGATCCGGGCCTGTTCCGCCCCAACCGCTTCATGGCGCGCATCTACGACCGCAAGGAACAGCGGCTGACGCTCAACGGATCGCTGCAATACCGCCCGGCCGAGGATTGGGAGATCATCCTCGACGGCACCTATTCGCGGCTGAAGCGCGAGCGCAACAGCCAGAACTATCAGGTGCTGTTCAACGACAATGACGTCGGCGCGGTGGCGGACGAGAACGGCACCGTCGTCAGCGGCACCTTCAACGGCGTCACCCTGCGCCCGCTGATCTATGACGAGCCCACCGAGTTCCGCTCCACCAACCTCGGCTTCTCGACCAAATATGACGGCGATCGGGTGAAGGTGTCGGTCGATGCCTCCTACAGCAAGGGTCAGGGCACCGATGGCGGCCCCGGCGCCTCCTTCACCTATGTCGTCGTGCCGCGCGCGGGCAACGTCACCAACGCCAGCTACGATCTCTCCGCGGGCAATCCGGTACCGGACCTGTCGCTCGACACCAATTTCAACCGCGACGATCCCGGCCAGTATCAGCTCGCCTCGATCTTCGAGAACGACTTCATCACCGACAATGTCGGCTATGACGCGCGCGTCGATTTCGAGATCATGACCGATTTCGGCCCGCTGAAATCGATCGAGACCGGCACCCGCTTCGAGACGATCCAATTCTATTCGGAAGCGCCGCAGAACATCCCCTCCGCCGCCAGCCTGCTCGGCATCGGCGACCGCAACGGCGACGGCATATTGACCGTCGATGAGCTGCCGGGTCTGGTCTACGACAACAGCCAGGGCAGCTACTTCCCCGGCGTCAGCGGCACGTTCCCCCGTGATTTCCTTGGCGGCACCACCGACAAGGATGCCGCGCGAGACGCTTTCGACCTGCCGATCCCCCGCGCGGAGAACATCCCGTTCGGCCGCGTCTCGATCAAGGACGTCGATCAGGACACGATCGCCTTCTACGCGAAGGGCAATTTCGAGGGCGAGATCGGATCGCTGCCGATCTCCGGCAATGCCGGCGTGCGCTATATCAGCTTCGAGCGCATCTCGTCCGGCTTCCTCTCGGATACCGAGGCGACCGCATCCAAATCGCGCTTCGACTATTGGCTGCCCAGCGCCAACGCGTCGCTCGACCTCACCCGCAACCTCACGTTGCGCGCCGCCGCGGCGAAGGTGGTGGCGCGGCCCAGCCTCAGCGACGTCGGCGTCAGCTTCGTGCCGCTGTTCGTCTCGCGCACCGGATCGCGCGGCAACCCCAATCTGCGGCCGTTCGAGGCGACGCAATATGACGTGACGCTGGAATGGTATTTCCAGCCGTCGAGCGCGCTGACCTTCGCCGCCTTCTACAAGGACGTCGATTCCTTCACGATCAACGTGACCCAGGAGGAATTCATCCCCGGCCTCTCCGAACAGTTCGGGACGTTCCAGATCACCCAGCCGGTCAATGGCGAGGCGGGCAAGATCAAGGGGTTCGAAGTCGCCTACCAGCAGTCGCTGCGCTTCCTGCCGGCGCCGTTCGACAATCTCGGCATCCAGGCCAACTACACCTATGTCGACAGCGAGACGCCTCTGATCGACGAGGCGACGCAGGCCGAACTGCCGCTGCCCGGGCTTTCCAAGCACAGCTACAACCTGATCGGCTTCTATGAGGACGAGACCTTCTCGCTGCGCGCCGCCTATATCTACCGCAGCTCCTACCTGCTCGGCCAGGGCGGCGCCGCGGCGGGCGGCAGTTCCTATGCCGAGGCGCGCGGGCAGCTCGACATCTCCGGCCAGATCAACCTCACCCGCAACATCCGGCTGACGGTGGAGGCAATCAACCTGACCCGCGAGATCGACCGCCAATATCTGCAGACGCGCGCGCGCCTGCTCAATTCCTCGCGCGAGGATCGCCGCATCTTCTTCGGCGTCGCGGCAACGTTCTGAAGCGCGACGCTCCCCCAACCCCGTTCGGCCTGAGCAGCCATCGAGCGAAGTCGAAATGGCGTATCGAGGGGCCGGGCGCGGAGCGGGTGCTGCGATACGCGTCTTCGGCTTCGCCCAGCCGCTGCTCGGCACCAACGGACAAGTTTCAACGCGAGACGACCCAGGGAACCTAGTCATGGCCAGAACCCGCACCGCCGCACTGTCGGCAACCCTGTTGACGCTGCTCGCGCCGGTGGCCCCCGCGCAGGCGGAAACGCCGCCGCCGCCCGCGGACATCGTCATCTATGGCTGCACCGCGGGCGGGGTGATCGCCGCGGTCGAGGGGCGCCGGCTCGGCCGCAGCGTCACCCTCGTCTGCCGCGACGATTATCTCGGCGGGATGACCACCAACGGCCTCGGCTGGTCGGACACCGGCAACCACCGCGCGATCGGCGGACTCTCGCTGGAATTCTACCGCCGGGTGAAGCGCCACTATGACGATCCCGCCGCGTGGACGCTCGCCAAGCGCCCCGAACGTGCCGAGAATTTCGTCGATGGCGCGGCGATGTGGCAGTTCGAGCCGCATGTCGCCGAACGCATCCTCGAGGATTGGGTGAAGGCGGCGGGGGCGACCGTCGTCCGCGCCCAGCCGATCGACCGCGGCGCCGGCGGGGTCGAGACCAGCGGCGGCCGCATCATCGCCTTCCGCTCGACCGCGGGCACGCGCTTTGCCGGCAAGGTCTTCATCGACGCCAGCTATGAGGGCGATCTGATGGCGGGCGCGGGCGTCGGCTTCGCGGTGGGGCGCGAGGCCAATGCGACCTATGGCGAGACGCTGAACGGCGTCCAGCTCGCCAACACCACCAACCACCAGTTCGAACGCGACGTTGATCCCTATCGCGTGCCCGGCGATCCGAAGTCCGGCCTGCTGCCGCGGATCAGCGCCGAACGCCCGGCGCCGGACGGCACCGCCGACGACAAGATCCAGGCCTATACCTTCCGCATGTGCCTGACCGACGTCGCCGCCAACCGCGTGCCGCTGCCCAAACCGGCGGGCTACGACGCCGGCCAGTACGCGCTGCTCAAGCGCTATATGGATGCCGGCTATCGCACCTTCTTCAAGAAGTTCGATCGCATCCCCAACGGCAAGACCGACACCAACAATTACGGCGCCTTCTCCTTCGACAATATCGGGATGAACTATCGCTACCCCGAGGGCAGCGACGCCGAGCGCGCGGCGATCGCGGCGGAGCATCGCACCTACCAGCAGGGGCTGCTCTGGTTCATGGCCAACGATCCGGGCGTGCCCGCCGAGACCCGCGCGGAAATGTCGCGCTGGGGGCTGTGCAGGGACGAGTTCGCCGCCAACGGCCATTGGCCGCGCGAGATGTATGTCCGCGAGGCGCGGCGCATGGTTTCCGATTTCGTGATGGCCGAGCCGCATCTGCGCGGCACGAAAGAGACGCCGCGACCGGTGGGCATGGGATCCTACAACATGGATTCGCACAATGTGCAGCGCATCGTCGACGCCCGCGGCTTCGCCCGCAACGAGGGCAATATCGAGGTCGATCCCGGCGGCGCCTATCCGATCAGCTATGACGCGATCGTGCCCAAGAAGCGCGAGGCGACCAACCTGCTCGTCCCCGTCGCCCTCTCCGCCTCGCACATCGCCTATGGATCGATCCGGATGGAGCCGGTGTTCATGATCCTCGGCCAGTCCGCCGCGGCCGCCGCCGACATCGCGATTGCGGACAAGGTGGCGGTGCAGGATGTGGATTATGCCAAGCTGCGCAGCCGGCTGACGGCGGAGGCGCAGATCCTGAGCCTGCCGGGGGAAGCGCGCTGAGGCCAGGCGGCGCTTTCCACGCGCTCATCGAATACCAGGCCGCCATCGGCCGCTTCGTCGCCGGGCACCATGCCGTCGGCACAAAGCCCCTTCGCTGGACCGCCGACCCCGACAAGATCATCGCCGCCGTCAGGCGTGGGCACCAGGCGTTGGTATCCGATCGAGCGATGACGCGTCCGTCTGCTACAGCGGCCAATGGGCGTCGCGTCCGGGCTCGGGATAGCCACCGATCGATCGGATCGAGGCTGCGCAACGCGACCGGGCGGCCGGCCTCACCAGAGACATTTCGTGTTGCCGCAACTTGGCCAGGCCCGGATCGTTGGACGTGCTGGATCGGTGTGAATGGAGGCGACATATGGACACGGCCAATACCGCTCCCGTCGAGCGTGTCGCCCGCGTTCTTGCAGGGTATGAACTCAGCCGCAATGGCGAGGGAGATATGGAATCGGCGGGTGAGGCAGTGAATAAGCTCTGGCCGGACTTTACCGGTGCAGCGCTCGCAGTGCTGAGAACGTTGCGCGAGCCCAGTGGAAGGATGGCAGCCGTCGGCGACCTTGCCATCTGGGAGCGGATGATTCTGGCAGCGATCGAGGACGAAACGATCTCTGAATCCTGACGCAGGAAAATCGCGCGTCCACCGACGCCTGCGGCACCGCCACCGAGAGCGCCGAGAGCGATCGCCGGCGCCAGCAATTGCTCGTCCGTGCTCCGATCAAACGGCTTGGCGGGGCGGTCCGGGCTGAAGGCGAAATGATCGTCTGCCCGGGATTCGATCTCTGGAGGCAGCGAGCCGCTATCCGCCCTTAGCCGGCGCTATCGCCGCTCTCGGGCGCGGCCTGACGGCGCCAGATCGACGGATTCTGGCGCGAAGCGGACATCATGGGCCAAAAATGATTCGGCGGCAGCTCGCGCCCTATTGCGGACGAATTTAGGAGTACGTAGAACACGACGATCACCCACTATCCGTGTGAATTTGCGCTGCGATGAATGAACAAGTCGCGACAAGGCTGAAAGAACAAGCAGCTCATGCCTTGCCTCACATGCTAATTCAAACGCTCTCGCAAGAGATTGGCAGAGTTCCAAACCAGTTTGAATTCATCAGCTACTTCAAGCTTGCCTTTACCTGTACACCGATTCGCACATTGATGGAAGCGAGCACATCGAAGCAGCTTGTAGGGAAGGACGGCTTGAGTGATCAAGAATTCGATCGACTGCTTTCGCCCTACATTGGGGCATCTCTGCGAGCATCGCGGCAGGTTTAGTTAGAAGCGTCCGGGGATGTTTCGGGGACGCGATGTTTCGGGGACGCCGATGTTTCGGGGACGCAATATAAAATAGGTGCGATCGGAGCCTGCCGCGGCTTCTGACCGGAGTTTTAAATTGTGTCCCCGTAATGCCCTGCTGGTGGCCGCTTGGCACGGTCCGGTTTCGGGCCGCCCGGGCGGCCGCGACGACGAGGCTTGCCGCAAAGCGGTCGTAACGCCGGAAAGCTGGACCATAGCTCCTCGGTCTCAATTGCTGACATTGGCCGGTCGCGCTACACAATGTGACAAAGGTGGATATTGCCCCCCGCGCATTTCCTGCCTCAAGGGGCGTCGCATGCTGCTGCTGTTCATCCTTGGCTCGATGCTCGCCGTCCAGGACACGAAGACAGACGCCGATGTCTTTGGCAAATACCTCGCCACAAATCTAACCGCAAGGCCGGCCTGAGATAAGCCGGGTGAGAAATATCTTGTAATTAGTTCAAGCGGATTGGACTGGGGCTACGGTAAAATTCACCCACTCGTTCAGATAAAATTTGGCGAACGTGACCATTATCATTTATGGATAAAAGATCTGCAGACCGGTAGGGCCGTCTTGTACGGCGTGTTTATCGATAGAAATCACGATAATGCCATTGTGATCAGTGATGAAACAGCCGTAATGCAGGCGCGAGTCGACCAACCACGTCTCGCTGACATCGGCATTGCCGGCTACGCGCGCTGCCCTTCTTAGCCAACGCAAAGCTCATTTTCGTTGGGAGCCTCCTTCGGGGGCGAACCGGCTCGGCCGCTTTCGGTGCAGCGTAGCCAAGACCTGCCGCTCACGTCAGGTCATCGGGCTTTGGCCGCTTTCAGGCGCGCTGGCAGGCGTCGATGGCAGCGAGATCTGGCACAAAACAGACGGAAGGCCGGGAAGCGGATCATGGCCGTCCGCGCTCATTTACGGTCGTTCGCACATCGGCTAGGCTGTTCACATGGCAACCGACCAAGACGATATAAAATTTCCCCCGGGACGGCTCGACCTGTACCTAACCGAGATTGGCGAACCGCTCGATAACCAGCTTCGAATCGTCGTTCGGCAGGCTTCGCTTGGCAAAAGCACGATCATCGACGACCCGATCTTTGCGATCGAGAACGTTCGTCAGATTGAGGTGACAAGCCAAAGTCTCACATGGGAGCTTTATTGGAGTAACTATGTTGCATATGCTGTAAGAAACGAGAGCTACTGGATTCGCGAAGAGGGCGAGCCAGATTTTTCCGGACACCTCTCTCGTCGCATTAATTCGGCGTTCATGCGATACGTGACTTCTACGACTTTCGCGACCGATGACTATCCCGGACCATTACAGCATTGGGCCTTATCAACACTGAACCATTGTTTGGATGTGATCAGCGCTGAGCCTCCTGAAATTCGATTGCTTGACCCAGCAGAAGCTGGGCGGGGTCCAACCTCTCCGAATTTCGCGAAGGGATAACGGCAGGTTTCCGTCGACTTTCGAATCGGCACGGGTAACGGTGCACGTGTAACGTTGACGGCGCACAAATTGACAGGCTCCCCGGTTGAGCATAGCCAGGCGGAATGGCACGACTGCGCCGCTTCATCATTCCCGGCATCCCCCACCATGTGACGCAGCGGGGCAACGGCTGGCAGCGGGTCTTTTTCCGCAACGAGGATTATCGCCTGTATCGCGACCCGCTGGCTGAACATTGCGGCGCCGAACGAGATCCAAGGCCTGCCAGGCGCTGGCCAAAGATCACGAAAAGTGCAGCGTCACCGTAATTCCGATCGTCCAATAAATTGGCACGTAGCAAATATGACGCACAAGCGCAAAATTGTTATATCCGAGTCCAATGTATTGACAAATGCGGCTGTCGTAACTTCCGTTTCGGCTTTTGTAGTGGCGACTGTATATTTTGATTTTCACGGTATCGGTCTGAAAAAACCATCTTTTTTGATGCTTTCGGATATTTAGTGTACCCTATGTTCTATGGAGCCATGGCTTACGCTGGCCTTGAATTTGCCTCGAACATAAGACATCGGCGCCAATATATGGTTTATTGCGATGGATATATATCAATCTTGGGGCATCGCAAAATCGCTGTGCGAGACATCCGTCAAATTTCAATAGAGAATATGTTTTGTTCAGACGGCTTCGTATCTACGATTGTGGTTCCGTCAGGATCAACTCGTTTATGTTAAAGAGTGACCTCCATGAGGTTGCTGGCAAAATAGAGCGTCTAATTGCAGAGTGCCGCGCGTAAGTCTCACCTGCAACGGTTGGATAATCTTTCCACCATGCCTCGATGATTGGTCTCGAGGAACGGTGACAATGCACAAATTGACGGGCTCCCCGGTTGAGCAGAGCCAGGCGGAATGGCACAACTGCCCCGCTTCATCATTCCCGGCATCCCCCACCATGTGACGCAGCGGGGCAACGGCCGGCAGCGGGTCTTTTTCCGCGACGAGGATTATCGCCTGTATCGCGACCCGCTGGCTGACCATTGCGGCGCCGAACGAGATCCAAGGCCCGCCAGGCGCTGGCCAAAGATCAAGAAAAGGGCAATGTCACCGTAATTCACGCATTCCCGGCGCTGGAGCCGCGAATGCCGAGCGGGTGAGCGTGTCGGCGTCAGGCGGCGGCGATCTGCGTCTTGAAGAACGGGCAGAGCGCTTCGATCGCCTGATCGACATATTCGCGCTTGTCGTAGAGGTCGTAATGCCCCGCCCCTTCGACCGCGACGAACCCCTGACGGTTGCGCGCCTGCTCATAGAGGCGCTTGCCGTCTGCGTATGAAAAGGTCGTGCCGGGGCGGCCGCCGACCACAACCAGCACCGGCTGGACGAGAAGCTGTTCGGCGAGGTGGAAGCCATCGAAGCCGAGGATGCGGCTCATGCTTTCGAAATGCAGCCGGTTGGTGGAATGCGGGCTGCGGCCGCGCGGGGTGCGGTAGAAGTCGATCGCGTCGAGCATGTCGCGATCGGTGATGCCGGCCGCCGCGGCGTCCTCGGGCGTGTCCGGCAGCCAGTTGTCACGGCGCTGCGCGGCGCCGCGCGCCTCCGCGGTGCGCTGGCGGGCGACCGCCTCCAGCATCTCGTCGACCGCGTCGGGTGATGCCTCGTTCTGGCGGAACGCGCGGCCGATATTGCTCGCCACCACCGTTCCCAGCGCCTTGAAGCGCCGGTCGATCATCGCCGCGCTGACCGCATAGCCGCCGCCCGCGCAGATGCCGAGCAGCCCGATCCGGTCCTCGGCCACGAACGGCAGGGTGACGAGATGGTCGGCGGCGCAGCGTATGTCCTCGATCCGCGTCGCCGGATCCTCGCGGTCGCGCGGCAAGCCGCCGCTCTGCCCCTGATAGGCCGGGTCGAAGACCAGCGCGACGAAGCCGCGCGCGGCCAGCTCGCGGCCATAGACCGCGCCGATCTGCTCCTTCACGCTGCTGCCGGGCGTAGCGATCACCAGCGCCGGATAGCGGCGCTGCACATCGAAGCCGGGCGGCAGGTGCAGCGCGCCGGCGATGTCGATGTCGCCATTCCTGAAAGAGACCGACCGTGGATTATCCGACATTGCGACCCTATCCTTTCTGGCTCGCTGCGATCAGCCCGGCGAGCACGCGGCGGAAGCGATCGATCGCCGCCGGCGTCTGCTCCACCTTGGTGCGCAGCAGCGTGCCGTGCCACGCCGCCAGCAGAACGGCGCCAAGATCGCTATCGTTCCCTGGAAAAACCTTGGCGACCGTCGCCTCAAACCGTGCCGATTGGCGTTCCAGCGCCGCCTGCAGCGCCGCGCGCATCGCCTCGCCGTGCGACGCGCTCTCGGCGGAGAGATCGGCGACCAGGCAGCCGCGCTGCCATTCCAGCGCTGCGGCATTCGCGGCGATCCGATCGAAATATCCCGTCAGCCGGTCGGCCGGCGCCAGCGCCTCATTCTCCAGCGTCTCGCGCATGATGCCCTCGATGCGCGCGGCGTAGCGATCGAGCAGCAGCACGCCGAACGCCTCCTTGGAGCGGAAGTGATTGGTGAAGGAGCCCTGCGGCACCCCCGCCGCCGCCGTGATCTCCCGCACCCCGGTCGCGCCGAAGCCGCGCGCATGCGCCAGCGCCACCCCGGTTTCGAGCAAAGCCTCCCGCTGATCGTCCGCCACGCAGTTTCTCCAATACACTCGTATTGCCAAGCCAATACATCTGTATTAGCAGGGTCGCCGAGGAGAAGCGAGATGCGCCATCACCACATCGACGCTGCCGGCATCCGGCTGCACGTCGTCGAACAGGGCAGCGGCCCCGCCATCCTGTTCTGCCACGGCTTTCCGGCGATCTGGTCGAGCTGGCGTTCGCAGATGCAGGCGGTGGCCGATGCCGGCTGGCGGGCGATCGCGCTCGACATGCGCGGCTATGGCGAGAGCGACGCGCCCGAGGAGGCCGAGGCCTATATGGCGGTGCACTGCGTGGGCGATCTCGTCGCCGTGCTCGACGCGCTGGGCATCGCGACCGCGGTTGTCGCCGGGCACGATTTCGGCGCGAACGTCGCCTGGAACGCGGCCATGCTGCGGCCGGACCGCTTCACCGCGGTGTTCGCGATCAGCGTGCCCTTCATCCAGCCCGGCGGCCCGACCTTCCTCGACGAACTGCGCGCCGCGGGTATGGACGATTTCTACATGTTCGCGCAGATCCGGCCCGAAGCCGACGCCGCCTGGGTGGATGCCGCCACCACTATCCCTGGCAATTATTACTGGACGTCGGGCCAGGCGCCCGCGGCGCTGCGCTGGGATCCGTTCGATCCGGCACGGGGGCTGCTGCGCCCCGCGCCCGAACCGCTGTCCGCGATCGACCCCGTCTATATCGCGGAAGCGGTGGCGCGCTTCGCCGAAACCGGCTTCCACGGCGGGCTCAACTATTACCGCGCGATCGACCCGTTCTACGCGCTTGCCGGGCGCGCCTATGCCGGCGCGGTCATCCGGCAGCCATCCTTCTTCCTGACGGGCGGGCGCGACGGGCTGAACGCGGTGCGCCAGCCCAGCGAAGCGGCACTGCGCCCGGCGCTGCCCGGGCTGCGCGGCTTTCTCACCATCGAACAGGCCGGACACTGGCCGCAGCTCGAAGCGGCGGCGCAGGTGAATGCGGTGCTGACGGGGTTCCTGGCGGGCCTCGCGTCCCAACCCGCCGGCCACAACCAAGAGGAACGACCATGATCACGCTGATCGAAAGCGAATTGCAGCGCTTTGCCGCCGTCGAGGACGACAGGCCCATCGTCATGCTCAACCTGCTGCGCTTCCGCCCCGATGGCGGGCGCGCGCGCTATGACGACTATATCGCCGCGGTCGGCCCGCTGCTGGGGCGCTATGGCGCGGAGCTGGTCTATGTCGGCGAGGGCCTGCCCGCGCTGTCGGCGGAGGAGGGCCAGGCGTGGGACATGGTCGCGCTCGTGCGCTACCCGAGCCGCAAGGCGTTCACGGACATGGTCGCCGATCCCGACTATGACGAGAAGGCCGGCCACCTGCGCGAGGCGGCGCTGGTCGAAGCCGTGCTCCAGCCGACATACGCCGCCGCCTGATCGGGCGCGGCGGGCCGGCGGCGCGGATCAGCCCGTGCTGCCGGCCCTCAGCGCCTCGACGCGGAGGCGCGGGAACACCTCCTCCACCGTCTTGGTGTCGGGCAGCACGTAGACATAGCCGCCCTTCTTCTGGAACAGCGGCCGCAGCGTCTTGCCGTAGAAGGCGATCGGCACGTTGATGCAGCCGAAGGTGATGCGATTGTCGTCGGACGTCGCCGAGAGCATCCGCTGGCGGCGGCGCTCCTTCTTCGGCGCGGTCTTGGGGATCGGGTGGATCGCCACCGAGGTCGCATAATCGACCCACAGCACGCGTTCCCTGCCCACCGCCAGCCCGAACTTGGCGAGATAGCGCCCCGCCGGCGTCGTCTTTTCGGCCGGGCCGATCTCCGAGAGGTTCTTGGCGCCGATGCCCGGAGTGGCGTCGTCGCCGGCGGCGATGCCGATCAGCACCGGCGCTTCGGCCAGCATCTTGCCCTTGGCATCGAACAGCCGCAGCGACGCGGTCGGCTTGTCGATGACGAGATAGGGCAGCGACGCATTGTCACCCGAGGAGGCGATCCAGTCCGCGACGCGTTGCGCGCCGATCGACGGGCCAGGCTTCTCCTCGACGACGGCGCTCTCCGCGGCCTGCTGCGTCGCTTCAGGGGGAACCGCCACGGCCGCGGTGGGAAGGACCAGTGCCAGCGCCGCCAGCGCCGGAAAGCTGTTGATCATCGATGTCCAAGCGCTCGAAAGGAAACGGCCGCCACGGGAAGCGACGACCGTCTCGGGGGACTCATCATGCGGGGCCGGCAGGCAGGGGCCGACCCGAAACCATTAGTTGCGGGGGCGCTTGCGCGCGTTTTCCTGTGCGGCGATGCGCTGTTCGGCGCCATCGACGCGGGCGCCGAGCTGGTCGATGCGCTGGCCGTTGGCCTGCGCGGTCTGCGAGGCGGCCTGCGCCTCCGCCAGCGCCGTCTTCGCGGTGCCGTCGGTCTCCTGAAGCCTTGCTTCGAGCGTGTCCACGCGCTGGCTGACCGGCGCGATCTGCTCCCTCACGAAGGATTTGGTTGCACAGCCGCTGAGGCCGACCGCGCCGGCCAGAAGCACAACCGCGGGAGCCAGTTTCATCAGAGAGTGCGACATATATTATTCCGTATCGTTAATCCAACGGTACAATCCAAGCGGACCGCCAAAGTTCCGCCAATCGGATTCTGACCGGCCGTGCATCCGTTCCGATCAGCGGAAAACCGCCATTTTTTCGGCGTGAGCGCGGCACCACTCGCCGCAAACCGCGCGAATCTCCGGCCATGCCACCCACATCATTTCTTCGGCTTGCGGCCCTGATCGGCTGCGAACGGGTCCGCCGGGATGCCGTCCGCGCGGTCCTTGCCGGTCTCGATGCCCAGCCCGTTGGCCTTGTGGATCCACACGCAGCGCCGCAATTCCTTGACCGCCGCGGCGCTGCCGTCGAGGGCGAGCTTTTCCACCGGCACCTTGCCGCGCGACACGTCGAGCGCGCCCGAGGCGGCAAAATGGGCGAGGAACTTCGCATCGAAGCTGGTGACGAAGCCTTTCTTGCCCGCCGCTTCCATCCCCACCGCGAAATGATCCGCATAGCGCGCCCTGGCGAGGCGGAAATCGAGCTTCACCTGGTCCTTCGGCTTGATCGACCAGTTGGCGTTGAGCAGCGTGACATGGTTGCCGCCATCGACCTCGAGCCCGACGAGCAAGGTCGTGCGCCCCGCGCGCTCATAGGTGCGGGTGAGGAAGCAGCCCTGCCCGTCCTTGCTCGCCGCCACCGTCCAGTTGCCGACCTCCTTCGCGGAATAGGTCTGCGCGACCGCGGGGGCGCTCGCCGCGAACCCGAGCGCGAGGATGGCGGCACCGAGCCGCGCGGTGGTGAAAAAGGGCGATATTCTGGCTGCAGCGTTCATCCGAAAGTCTCGATCCAATGTACCGGCGCGCCGGCCAGACTCGCGAACGCGACCGGATGTTCCGGGCGGGGCGCGAGCGGGCGGCCGGCGCGAGCCTAACGGCGATGGACGGCGTTGGCCATGATCGCGATGCGGGGCAGCGCCGGTGCGATGCGGCGCGGCCCCCGGCGCACCCCCGAAACGCCTGTTTTGCGGGCGTGCGCCGCCTTGCCAGTCAGGCGCGGTTGGCGTACGCGCGAGCCGTCAGCCGCAGGCCGGGCCGAACACGGCCGGCCGGTGGTGCTGCGCCCGGCTTCATGCACTTCATGGCAGTGGATTTATAATGAGCATCTACCTGGATTATCTCGCCGAAATCGAAAGCAGGAAAATCCAGGGGCTCGCGCCCAAGCCGATCGACGACGGCCGACTCATCGAGGCGATCGTCGCCCTCATCGAGGATGCCGGCAGCGCGCATCGCGCCGATGCGCTCCATTTCTTCGTCTACAACACCCTGCCCGGTACCACGAGCGCCGCGGCGGCCAAGGCGGCCTTCCTCAAGCAGATCATCCTCGGCGAGGCGATCGTGCCGGAGATCAGCCCCGCCTTCGCGCTGGACCTGCTCTCGCACATGAAGGGCGGCCCCTCGGTCAAGGTGCTGCTCGACATCGCGCTGGGCGACGACGCCGCCATCGCCGCGCAGGCGGGCGCGGTGCTGAAGACCCAGGTGTTCCTCTACGACGCCGACATGTTCCGCCTGCGCGGCGCCTATGCGGCGGGCAACCCGGTCGCCAGGGATGTGCTGGAAAGCTATGCGAAGGCGGAGTTCTTCACCAAGCTTCCCGACGTCGAGGACGAGATCCAGGTCGTCACCTTCGTCGCCGGCGAGGGCGATATCTCGACCGACCTGCTCTCCCCCGGCAACCAGGCGCATTCGCGATCGGACCGTGAGCTGCACGGCCAGTGCATGATGTCGCCCGAGGCGCAGCGGGCGATCGTCGCGCTCAAGACGCAGCACCCCGACAAGCGGGTGATGATGGTCGCCGAAAAGGGCACGATGGGCGTCGGCTCCTCGCGCATGTCGGGCGTGAACAATGTCGCGCTGTGGACCGGCAAGCGCTCCAGCCCCTATGTGCCCTTCGTCAACTATGCGCCCGTGGTCGCGGGCACCAACGGCATCTCGCCGATCTTCGCGACCACCGTCGACGTGACCGGCGGCATCGGCATCAACCTGAAGAACTGGACCAGGAAGCTCGACGCGGACGGCAAGCCGATCCTCAACAATGACGGCAACCCGGTGCTGGAAGAGCAGTTCTCGGTCGAGACCGGCACCGTGCTGAAGATCGACGTGAAGGGCAAGAAGCTCCGCGACGAAGCCGGCAAGGAACTGGTCGACATCGCCGCCGCTTTCACGCCGCAGAAGATGGAGTTCATGAAGGCGGGCAGTTCCTATGCCATCGTCTTCGGCAAGAAGCTCCAGACCTTCGCCGCCGAGACGCTGGGCGTCGAGCCGACCCCGGTCTATGCGCCGAACAAGGAAATCAGCGTCGAGGGCCAGGGCCTGACCGCGGTCGAGAAGATCTTCAACCGCAACGCTGTGGGCGTGACGCCGGGCAAGGTGCTGCACGCCGGATCGGACGTGCGCGTGAAGGTGAACATCGTCGGCTCGCAGGACACGACCGGGCTGATGACCGCGCAGGAACTGGAAGCGATGGCGGCGACCGTCATCTCGCCGCTGGTCGACGGCGCCTATCAGTCCGGCTGCCACACCGCCTCGGTGTGGGACAAGAAGGCGCAGGCGAACATCCCCAAGCTGATGGCCTTCATGAACAATTTCGGGCTGATCACCGCGCGCGACCCGAAGGGCGTCTATCATGCGATGACCGACGTCATCCACAAGGTGCTCAACGACATCACCGTGGACGACTGGGCGATCATCATCGGCGGCGACAGCCACACCCGCATGTCCAAGGGCGTCGCGTTCGGCGCGGATTCGGGCACCGTCGCGCTGGCGCTGGCCACCGGCGAGGCGACCATGCCGATCCCGCAGTCGGTCAAGGTGACCTTCAAGGGCACGATGCAGCCGCACATGGACTTCCGCGACGTCGTCCACGCGACCCAGGCGCAGATGCTCCAGCAGTGCGGCGGCGACAATGTGTTCCAGGGCCGGATCATCGAGGTGCATCTCGGCACCTTGCTCGCCGACCAGGCCTTTACCTTCACCGACTGGACGGCCGAGATGAAGGCCAAGGCCTCGATCTGCATCTCGCAGGACGAGACCCTGATCGAGTCGCTGGAGATCGCCAAGTCGCGCATCCGGATCATGATCGACAAGGGCATGGAGAACGCCGCGGGCACGCTGCAGGGGCTGATCGCCAAGGCCGACGCGCGCATCGCCGAGATCCGCTCGGGCGAGAAGCCCGCGCTCGCCCCCGATGCCAACGCGAAATATTTCGCCGAGGTGGTGGTGGACCTCGACGTGATCGACGAGCCGATGATCGCCGATCCGGACGTGAACAACCCGGACGTCTCCAAGCGCTACACGCATGACACGATCCGCCCGGTTTCCTATTACGGCGGCACCAAGAAGGTCGATCTGGGCTTCGTCGGATCTTGCATGGTGCACAAGGGCGACATGAAGATCGTCGCGCAGATGCTGAAGAACATCGAGAGGACCGAGGGCAAGGTCGAGTTCAAGGCGCCCCTGGTGGTCGCCGCGCCGACCTACAACATCATCGACGAGCTCAAGGCCGAGGGCGACTGGGATATCCTCCAGAAATATTCGGGCTTCGAGTTCGACGACGTGAAGCCCAAGACCGCCACCCGCACCGAATATGAGAATATCCTCTATCTGGAGCGGCCGGGCTGCAACCTGTGCATGGGCAACCAGGAGAAGGCGGAGAAGGGCGACACCGTGCTCGCCACCTCCACCCGCCTGTTCCAGGGCCGCGTCGTCGAGGATTCTGCCGAGAAGAAGGGTGAATCGCTGCTCGCCTCGACCCCGGTCGTGGTGCTGTCGGCGATCCTCGGCCGCACCCCGAGCGCCGCGGAATATAAGGCCGCCGTCGACGGCATCGAGCTGACCAAGTTCGCGCCGCCGGCGGTGGGCGCGGTGGGGGGCCGGTCGGTTCAGTTCTGAGAGACTGACGGATAGCGCGCGTTTCGCGTGGGATGTGATGTGAGGATTGCCGGGGGTGGCGTGGGTGCTTTGCCTGCGCTGCTTCCGGCGATTTCGTTTGGGGCCGGCCCATCGCCTTCCGCTTGCCCGAACGCGTCGATCCTGCCTATGGCCCGATCATGAACGCCTTCCGTCGCTTGACGCCCCGCCTGATCTCCCGGATCTCCCTGCCATTGCTGGTAATGCCATTGCTGGTCATGCCGCTGCTCGCCGGCGTGCCGGCCGTTCGCGCAGCGGCGCCCGCCACCGCTTCGCCGAAGCCGGCGGAACCGAATGCCGGGATCATCCCGCTACCGTTGATGCCGATCGTGCCCGCGTCGCAGCGCGCATGCACCGCCAAAACGCCGTCCGGGCTCGGCTACACGATGCTGCGTGCGGGGACGGGCGCGCAGCCGGCGGGGGAGGACATGGTCCTCGTGAACTATGTCGGATATCTCGCCGCGACCGGGGCGGTGTTCGACCAGAACATGCAGACGCCGATGCCGGTCGGCGGGGTGATCCCGGGCTTCTCGGAAGGATTGAAGTTGCTGAGCCGAACCGCGATCGTGCGGCTCTGCATTCCGGCGGCGATGGCCTATGGCGCGCAGGCATCGGAAACGATCCCGGCCAATTCCGACCTCGTCTTCCAGGTCGAGCTGATCGATTTCAAGACCGCGGCTGAAATCGAGGAAATGCGCAAGGCGCAAGCGGCCCAACCGCCGGGCCAGGATGAGGCAGCGCCTCAGCCGTAAGCGCCGGTCGAAGCGACGCCGGCATGGAGACCGAGCCACGTCGCCATTCGGCCGATGTCCCGGCTGAACGCTTCCCGGCCCTCCGACGGCGCACCCGACCCTCGATGTCGGGTTCCCGGCAGCCGGTCGATGGACCCGAACGGCCGGCTGCGGTGCACCGCGGATGCGACTTGACCCAATTTCCGGCTGCTCCCGACCAAAATCCGCTATCCGCCGGGCAGGCTTTGAACGGCAGCTCTTGTCAGAATCTACCATTCGCTCAGCACGAAGCCGTCTGACAGCGACGCACCCCAATCTGATTCTAGACCTTCCGAAGTGCCATATGTTAGGCGTCGGAGGCTGACGCCGAGCCGAGCTTCCGATATGGAGGCCCAAAAGGGGATGTATCTGCGGTGATCCCGCGATACATGTTGGGGCATGGCATCGGCGCAACAGCTTATTGGTCTCGTCAAGAGCCACGCGGAAGGTGACGCCGATCGATTCTTCGATCTCGCGATGCAGCTTTCTGCGGCCGAGGATCAGAAGGGGCATACGCGCCTCGCCGAGCAGCTGCGGCAATGGGCGCATGCCGGGCAGCGTCCGTCGCAGGCAGGGCCTAAGCTGACGCCGATCGCTGCCCCGCGCGGCGATCTGGCCCAGTTTCTGGCAGCATCCTATCCCGCGACGCGGCTCGGTGACTTAATCTTGCCCGAGCTAATCGAGGATGAACTCCGGCACATCGTCGTCGAGCAGAAGCTGCGGGATAAGCTGGAGGAGAAGGGCCTCAAGCCGCGTCGCCGTATCTTGCTGTCAGGCCCTCCCGGCACGGGCAAAACTCTCAGCGCGCACGGCCTGGCGGGCGAACTGCAATTCCCCTTGTTCACGGTCATGCTGCACGGGCTGATCACCAAATTCATGGGAGAGACCGCGCAAAAGCTCAAGCTCGTTTTCGATGCCGTAAAGTCAACCCGCGGCGTCTATCTGTTCGACGAAATCGACGCACTGGCCGCGACGCGTGGCGACGGCAACGATGTGGGAGAAGCCCGTCGCGTCCTGAACTCATTCCTGCAATTTCTCGACGAGGATACCGGTCCGTCCGTGGTGATCGCCACGACCAATCTCGCCGAGATCCTCGATCGCGCGGTGCTACGCCGGTTCGATCTCGTGCTTTCCTACGAGCTACCGGACACTGCCTCGATCCGCCATGCCCTTGAGCGGCGCCTGATCGGTTTCTCTACGGCGCATTTGTCGTGGAAGAGGGTCACCGACTGCGCAAACGGTCTTTCCACCGCCGACGTTATCGCGGCCGCCGAAGACGCCGCGCGGCGTGCGGTCCTTGGCGATCGTGAACGTATAACCACCGTAGACTTGCTGGAGTCGCTGGAGCGCCGCCGCTCGCTGCAAGGATTAGGACGAGGCGGCAATGGCACGCGATCTACCGCACTTTCTTCTGCAGGGTCTGGGAACGCCGCAGCCGTTCCGGTCAAAGGGAGGCGGCGGGGGAAAGCCTCCGAGTGACGTTCTGGATCGCGCCGGGCATGCCCAGGCCCTGCTCCACGCGATCGACACGCTACCCGCAATATCTACGGAAATGCCGGGCCTCTATCTTGAGGTCGGAAGCCGGCCGGGGGAAAAGCTGAAGAAGGACAGTTTGGGCTCAAGCGGCGTCGAGCTGTTGCGCGTCGCGTCAGAAGTGGCCGACGGCGTCACAACTGAGACCGCGACGGTATTCGCAACCGCCAAAGGCGTCGAAAATCTCCGTAAGAAGGTCGAGCAGTTCGGCGCCGAGAACATGCCGGACAAGGAAAAGGACGGCGTGACGGTGCCTGGACGGCCCAAGAACGCTGATCTGGTGCAGAGCCTGGGGGCAATCGTCGAAGCCGGATTGCGAGCGCTCTGGCGGAGCCCGCCTGACAAGTTTCCCACCGATGCGGGTTCCGTGCATTGGGAAATCTGGCTCGAGCCGGATCAGGCCGAGGCTTTCGTAACCAGGGCGGCAGACTATGGCATCGCGATAGGTGCCGATCGCCTGCATTTTCCCGAGGACACGGTCGTTACGGGCGAGGCCAGCCGCGACCAGCTCGCGCTCGCCGTGCGACGATTGGGCGCGGTTCGCGCGCTAGCGGCGCCGACGGTCACCGCGGACTTTTTCGATGAGCTCGACATTGTCGAACAAGCCGCTTGGGTCAGCGACCTCGCGCAGCGTGCGAATTGGCCGGATGGCGCGGATGTCGGTTATTTGACCTTGATGGATACTGGCATCAGCCGGGCACATCCGCTGATCCAGCCTGTGCTGGCTGCCGAGGACCGGCATGCCGCCAATCCGGGCTGGGGCGTGGAAGATCTAAAGGGACATGGTACCGCGCTCGCCGGTCTCGCTTTGCTCGGAGACTTGACGCCCCGGCTTCAAGATATGCTTCCGTTCACAGTCGGTTATCGACTGGAGTCAGTGAAGCTGATCCCTGACGCTGGCTTCAATCCGCATCATTTGTTGGGTGCTGTTACCCGCAATGGTGTCGATGCTGTCGAAGTGACCGAGAGAAGGCGAACCTTCGCTCTGGCAACGACGACTAGCGACGACACGCCGCATGACGGCGCGCCGACCTCATGGTCGAGCGAGATCGATCAACTCGCGGCGGGTGTATCGGGCATCGGCGATGCGCCACGTCTGATCCTCAACTCGGCCGGCAATACCGACGCGAACAGCTTCGGGGCTGGTCATTATCTCGAGACCTGCGATCACGCGGACAGTGAACTAGAGTCGCCCGCGCAGGCCTGGAACGCGATCTGTGTAGGTGCATTCACCGAGAAGACCATGATGCCTCCCGGTGAGGCGATAGCCGCGCTGGCACCATTCGGTGATCTCTCGCCGGCCTCGCGAACTGCGTCCTGGTCGTCGCAGTGGCCGCTCAAGCCCGACATCGTTATGGAAGGCGGCAACTGGACCTCGGCCACACCTCCGATGACCCATGGCGCTCTCTCACTGCTGACGACCAGTCACCAATATCCGATCCGCTCCTTCACCCTCTGCCACGATACCAGCGCGGCGACCGCTTTGGCGGCGGGACAGGTCACGCAATTGTGGTCGGAATATCCCCAGCTCTGGCCCGAGACGATCCGTGCGCTATATGTCGCCTCGGCGCGCTGGACCGATCAGATGAAGTCGCATCTGCCCGCTAACGCGGTCAAGGGAGCGTATGCGCCGCTGTTCCGGCGTTACGGCTATGGCGTGCCAGATATGGCGCGTGCGCGACGCAGCGCGTCCAACGCGTTGACCCTGGTAATCCAGGACGAGATCATTCCCTATGGACTTTCCGACGCTACCGGCGGCGATATCCACAAGGAAATGCGGCTTTTCGAGCTCCCCTGGCCAGTCGAGGAACTACGCAAACTCGGCAATGCGCAAATCACTCTTCGCGTTGCGCTGAGTTCGTTCGTCGAGCCCAACCCATCGGAAGCGTCCCGTGGCTCTCGCTACCGCTATGCGTCACACAATCTTCGCTTCAAGCTAAATCGGGCGAGCGAGAAGGCCGAGCAATTTCTCGCGCGCATAAGCAAACTGGCCGATCCCGTGGAAGGTCCAATGAGCGAGGAAGACGACAGCTGGGATTTCGGCAGCGTCCGGCGAGACGTAGGCTCGCTGCACATCGATCAACTGACCAGCAAGGCATCGGATCTCGCGCGCCGCAATCTGATCGCTGTCCATCCGGTCGCCGGCTGGTGGAAAAACAAGGCCCTGCTCAAAGGCGAGCCGCCCAAGGCTCGCTTCGCATTGATTGTCGAGATCGATGCCGAGAACATCGAAGCCGAGCTGTACGCCGAGGTCCAGACCAGCATCGCAGCAATGGCGCAGGCGCAGATCCAAATTGCAACGTAGCGGTGCGATCGTGCCTAGCAGATGTCGGTGGTTCTCCTCGCGACGGTATGCGCACGCCCAACTTCATAAGTGTACATCGCGCGACGCAGCGAAAGGCAGCGTCCCCGAAGCCCCGTGACAATGATGCTCGCATTGCGCCGAGCCTAACGTCGGCTTTCACTGCTAGCTGCCGATACAAACGTCACTCGGAACCGGCAGGATTGTCCCAATGAGCGACGCGGCCCCACCCAACTTTACCCTTGGCCCCGATCCCTCCCCCACGGTACCCCCGCCCCCATGAAGCATAAGGAAAGGGCTCCCGTGTCCCTGTCACGACGCGATTTCTCATTGGCGCTGGCGTCCAGCATGGTCCTGGCGCCTGCGGCACGCGCCGCCGGCAACACAGCGGCGCCTGCAGCCGCCGGCACCACCGACGCCGCACTCACCGCCTTTCTCGATGCCGCGTTCGAGGCGCAGCTGGCGCTTGATCCGGAGGAGCTCACCGGGCTCGGGCGCAAGGAGCAGCAGGATCGGTTCACCGATCCCAGCGATGCCGCCGCGGCGGCGCGGCTGGCGTGGCGGCGGGGGAATGTCGCGGCGATGAGGGCGCGGTTCGATCGCGCCGCGCTCGGCGAGGATGCGCTGGTGTCCTACGACATGTGGGTGCTGGAGCTGGAACGCGCCGAGGACGCGCTGAAGTGGCGCGGGCATGAGTATATCTTCGATCGCAACGGGCCGCACACCGGGCTGCCCAACTTCCTGATCAACAAGCATCGCGTCGATACGCCCGCGGATATGGAGGCCTATGTCGCGCGCGTCGCCGCGCTCGGCCCCACGCTCGATGCCTATCTCGTCCGCGCCAAGGCGTCGGCGGCGAGGGGCATCCGCATGCCGGGCTTCGCCTATGACCAGTCGATCGACATGATCGGCCGGCTCGTCAGCGGCGCGCCGTTCGACGGCGGGGCGGACAATGCGCTCTATGCCGATGCGAAGAAGAAGGCGGCGGGGCTGGTTGCCGCGGGCAGGATCGACGCGGCGGCGGCGGATGCGCTTACCGCGCGCGTCGCCGGGGCGATGACCGGATCGATGAAGCCCGCCTATGACCGGCTGAGCGCCTGGCTGGCCGCGGATCGCGCGCAGGCCAGCGCGCAGCCGCAGGGCGCGGGGGCGCTGCCCGATGGCGCGGCCTATTATCGCGCGGCGCTGCGCCGGCAGACCACCACCGACATGACCGCTGACGAGATCCACGCGCTCGGCCTTGCCGAAGTCGCGCGCATCCGCGCCGAAATGGAGGCGCTGAAGGCGCGGATCGGCTTCGCCGGCACGCTGGAGGACTTTTTCGTCTTGCTGCGCGGCGACGACCGTTTCTACGTGCCCAACGACGATGCCGGCCGCGCCGCCTATCTGAAGCTGGCAGATACCTATCTCGCCGGCATGCGCGCGCGCCTGCCCGAGCAGTTCGGGCGGCTGCCCAGGGCCGGCCTGATCGTCAAGCGCGTCGAGGCGTTTCGCGAGGAGCCGGGCGGTGCCGCGCATTATGCGCACGCCGCGCCGGACGGCTCGCGCCCCGGCATCTTCTACGTCCATCTGGCGGACACCCGCGCGACGCCGACCTACGAGATCGAGGGTACCGTCTATCATGAGGGCCTGCCCGGCCATCACATGCAGATCGCGCTGGCGCAGGAAATGGTCGGCACCCCCGAGTTCCGGAAGAACTATTCCTACGGCGCCTATGCCGAGGGATGGGCGCTCTATGTCGAGCGGCTCGCGAAGGAGATGGGGTTCTACACCGATCCCTACAGCGATTTCGGCCGGCTGGGGCGGGAGATCTGGCGCGCGATCCGGCTGGTGGTCGATACCGGCATCCACGCCAAGGGGTGGAGCGAGGACGAGGCGCTGGCCTATTATGCGGCCAATTCGCCGCAGCCGATCGGCAAGATCCGCTCAGAGATCCGCCGCTATTTCGTGATGCCGGGGCAGGCCACCTCCTACAAGGTGGGCATGCAGCGCATCCTGGCGCTACGCGACAAGGCCAAGGCGGCGCTGGGCAGCCGCTATGACCAGCGCAGGTTCCACGAATGCGTGCTCGGCCGCGGATCGGTGCCGCTGCCGGTGCTGGAGGCGCAGGTCGACCGCTGGATCGCCGCCCCCGCCTGAGCGGGAGCGGCATCCGGACCGGCGCGTCAGCCGTTCACGATCGTGCCGCCATTGGGGTGGAGCACCTGCCCCGACATATAGCTGGAATCCTCGCAGGCGAGGAACAGGAACGCCGGCGCGACCTCGTTGGGCTGGCCGGGGCGGCCCATCGGCGTGCTTTCGCCGAACGTCTCCAGCTTCTCGGGGGTCGCGCCGCCGCACGGGTTGAGCGGCGTCCAGATCGGGCCCGGCGCCACCGCGTTGACGCGGATCCCCTCCCCCACCAGATTTTCGGACAGGGAACGGGTGAAGGCGGTGATGGCGCCCTTGGTCGAACTGTAATCGAGCAGTTCCTTGCTGCCCTGGTACATCGTCACGCTCGTGCAGTTCACGATCGCAGCCCCCGTCTTCAGGTGCGGCCGCGCCGCCTGGACGAGGAAGAACATGCCGAAGATGTTGGTCTGGAAGGTGCGGCGCAGCTGCTCCTCGGTGATGTCCCGGATGTCCTTGTCGGGATGCTGTTCGCCGGCATTGTTGACGAGGATGTCGATGCGGCCGAACGCCTCGATCGTCTTCGCGACGACCGTTTCGGAAAAGCGTTTCTCGCCGATGTCGCCGCGGATGGTGATCGCCTTGCGCCCCTCGCTTTCGACGATGCGCTTCGTCTCCGCCGCATCATCGTCTTCGAGCAGATAGACGATCGCGATGTCCGCGCCTTCGCGGGCATAGAGTGCGGCGACCGCGCGGCCGATGCCGCTGTCCGCGCCGGTGACGATCGCCACCTTGCCCGCGAGCCTGCCCGATCCCGGGTAGCGCGGCTGCCATTCGGGCTTGGGCTCCAGCCGGCTCTCGTGGCCGGGCAGCGCGTCTTCGTGGATCATCTCGTCGGTGTCGGCCATGGGGCATCTCCTTTGCGTACAAGAACCCTTCGGCCCGCCGGGAGTTCTCCCGGCCGTGAACGGCTGATCGCATTCCCGCGGCAGCCCATGGCCGGGGAGACGATCGATGCCGCTGACAGCGCTGGCGCGCACGCCCGACAAGATCGGCGAGGCCGCGGCGATGGTCGCGGGCAATGCCGCGCATCTGGCCGGATTGCTGAAGGCGGCCCCCTATCCGGGCGGAAAAGGCTGATGTGCACTATAGTGCACAGCGTCGCGACGGTGGCCGGGGCGGCGCTTTGGCTCTAGGGTGGCGGCCCGCCCCGTTCGGGCATGGAGATGGTTATGGCCCTGCCGCTCGCGCTTGCGACCCTGCTGACGATCCTCGCCGCCGGTGCCGCGCCGGATGCGCCGTCGGGGCCGGTCGAGCCCGGCACGATCGTGATCGAGGGCAGCGATGCCGATGCGGATACGCAATCGCCGTTCGTCGACGCGGTCGAGGCCGGGCTGCTCGATGCGCAATTCCTGACCCTGCCCAATCGCGGCGCCAGCCGCTACCTCGCCCGCGTCGCGGTGACGCGCACCAGCCGCGGCCAGGTGACCGCGGACCAGCGCGATCCTGCGCGCGCCCGCGCCGGCAATTGGGGCCTCTCGGTCACCTTGCCCGCCGACAAGGGCAAGCTGCGCGACCTGATCGCGACCGAACTCGACGTGACGATCGTGTCGCGCAAGGATGGCCAGCCGGTGTGGCGCGGCCGCGCGGTGACGGTGCAGACGGAGGGTTCGCCCGAAAATGCGGAGGACAAGGTCGCGGTGAAGCTCGCCGGCGCGCTGTTCCGCCGCTTCCCGCAACCCGCGGAGGAGCCGATCGCGGTGCCGTGATCTCCCCTCCCGCACGCGGGAGGGGAAACCGGGCTCAATGCACCTCGCGCTGGCCGCCGGCGGTGAGCGCGGCCATCAGTGCCGGGCGATCCTCGGCCGCCAGCGCGGCGACGTGGGTCTGCACCTCGGCGCTGCGCGCGGCGATGTCGCGGCGGATCGCGGCGCGGTTGGTGATGCAGTCGCCGGCGCGGCTGCCCTTGATGCGGCGTTCGCCCGCCACCGGATGTGCCGCCGCGGCGCCATCGCCGGCGAGCTGGCGGTGGACGCGCACCGTCGCCGTCCAGTCGCAGCGCACATGGCCGCTGCGCGTGGGCGGCGCCGATCCGACCGGGCGGGTGCGCGTCGTCACCTCACCACGATAGACGACCTCGAGCGCCTTTCCGCCATGGTCGACGGTTATGCGATGGGGCTCCGGCTGGGTGAGCGCCGCCGCCAGAATGACGATCATCATGCTCATCTTGCTTTCTCCTGCGGTCTGTCCGGCCGTCTAGGTGCAGCCGGTGCACTCCATTTCGGCGGATTGCATTGCCGCAGCGTTGCCGGCCGATGAGGAAGCGTGGCGGCTGGCGCCCGCGGTCCTGCTTGCCGCAGCGGCATATCGAACATATATGGAGAATATATGATTCGTATATCAACCATAGTGCCGGAGGCGAGATGGGCATCGTGAAGATCGACGACGCGCTGCACGAGGAGGCGCGCCGCGCCAGCACGGTGATGTGCCGCTCGATCAACGCGCAGGCCGAGTTCTGGATGCGGATGGGGATGCTGGCGGAGGCCAACCCGACGCTGCCGTTCACCGAGATCGTGCGCCTGCAGATGGAGGCCGCGGCCGCCCCCGGCTTCGGCGCGACGCTGGCCGCCGCCTGATGGTCAAGACGTCCGACGAGATTGCGCTGATGCGCACCTCCGGCCGGCTGCTCGCGCAGGTGTTCGAGATGCTCGACACGCAGGAACTGGCCGGCATGTCGACGATGGCGGTCAATGACATGGTCGAGCGCTTCATCACCGTCGATCTCGCCGCGCGCCCCGCGAGCAAGGGGCAATATGGCTTCAAATATGTGCTGAACTGCTCGATCAACCATGTCGTGTGCCATGGCGTGCCCGACGCGGCCGAGATCATCCGCGACGGCGACATCATCAACCTGGATATCACGCTGGAAAAGAACGGCTTCATCGCCGATTCGAGCAAGACCTACATCGTCGGCAACGCCCCCGCGGCGGCGCGGCGGCTGGTGCGGGTGGCGCAGGAGGCGATGTGGAAGGGCATCGGCCAGGTCCGCCCCGGCGCGCATCTGGGCGATATCGGCTTCGCGATCGAGCGCCACGCCAAGAAGCATGGCTATGCGGTGGTGCGCGACTATTGCGGCCACGGGATCGGCCGCGCGATGCACGAGGAACCGCAGGTGCTGAACCATGGCCGCCCCGGCAGCGGCATGAAACTGCGCGAGGGCATGGTCTTCACGATCGAACCGATGCTCAACCAGGGCACCCGGCTGGTCGCCACCGAGGCGGATGGCTGGACGGTGGTGACCAGGGACCGCAAGCTTTCCGCGCAGTTCGAGCATACCGTGGCGGTGACGGCGGACGGGGTGGAAGTGCTGACGCTGCGCAGCGACGGGCGCTGAGGACAGGGTTCGTCGCCCCTCGGGGGCTATCAGATTCACACATCTTCGATGGATTGAGCGGGGCTGCCGCTGCGTTCCCTCGCCCCTACGGGGAGAGGGACAGGGACAGGGGGAAAGTCGCGCAAGGCGGAACGGTTTTGAGGGTTCAGCATTGCGACTCCGCCGACTTTTCAGAGCGAACGTGTAAGGCCTGTACGCTTGGCGCGACTGCCCCTCTCCCTGGTCCGCTGCGCGGACCTGTCCCTCTCCCCGTAGGGGCGAGGGGAAAAGCGGCCGTAAATAGGATGAAAGCCCACCCTCTTTAGCCCCTGAAAGCCTTCCTCGCTTCCCGGCCCGGCGCGCAGCCCCTATCCGCCGCCCGCAGCGGCAAACGGAAGGAAGATCATGCGGCGGATCTGGAACGCGCGGTTCTCGCCGCTGCTGGCGGGCGGCACGCTGCGCGACCGGATGGTCGCCTGCCTGGGGGCGCTGGTGGGGGTGCTGCTGGCGGCGCTGACCTATCGCGAGGTCTCGCCCTTCCCCACGCCCCTGCTCGCCGCCCCGATCGGCGCCTCCGCGGTGCTGGTGTTCGCGGTGCCGGCGAGCCCGCTGGCGCAGCCCTGGTCGGTGGTGGGCGGCAACGCGATCTCGCTCGTCGTCGGCATCGCGGTGATCGCGCTGCTGCCGCAGGAACCGCTGGCGGCAGCGCCGGCGATCGCGCTGGCGATCCTCGCCATGTCGCTCACCGGCTGCCTCCACCCGCCGGGCGGCGCGGTTGCCCTGAGCACGGTGCTTGCCGCGCCCGCGCTGACCGCGCCCGACCTCGCCGCCTTCGCTGCGCCGATCCTGATCAATTCGGTGCTGCTGGTCGCGCTCGGCTGGGCGTTCCACCGCTATTCGGGGCACAGCTATCCGCACCGCCCGGTGCCGGTGAAGTGGCGCGAGGCGCCCCCCGCCCCGCCCGCCGGCATCGTGATGGCGGATGTCGACCAGGCGCTGGCGGACCTCGGCGAAACCTTCGACGTCGCGCGCGAGGATCTGGTGCTGCTGCTCGCCCGCGCGGAGGCGCATGCCGCCCGGCGCCTCGGCGCGCCCGCCCCGGTTGCGCCACAGCCCCTTGCGCGCGCATAGCGCCGGCCATGAACGCCACCCAGCTCCACAACCATATCGTCACCATCCTGCTGCGCCGCGTGGGCGGCAACCAGCGCCGCTGGCGGCAGGTGCTGGGGCCGCTGCAGATCCACGACCGCGCGACGCATCCGCACTGCAACTGGTCGCTCCACCCCACCGGCAGCGCGGGCGAGATCGCCGCGGTCGAGAGCCTGCTCGACACCGTCCGCCTCGACCATCCGCTGGTCAGCGAGCGCTGAGCCTCATTCCGCGACCAGCCTGACCGGCCCCCGCGCCGCCGGCGCGAAGCACAGCGCCACCGCCAGCGAGGCCAGCGGGCTCGCCCAGCAGAACAGCGCCCAGGGCGCATAGTCCAGCGTCGGCACGCCCAGCGTGGTCGCCATGAACACCGCGGAAACCGTCCACGGCATCAGCGGCTCGGTGACCGTCACCGAATCCCCGACCGCGCGCGACAGGTTCTCGGGCGCGAGCAGCCGCTCGGCGAAGGGCTTGCGGAACAGCCCGCCGACGACGAGCGCGGTGACGCCGCCATGGCTGGTCACCCCCACCATCACCGCGCCCGCCGCCATCGCCGCGACGATCAGGCCGCCGGCCGAGCGCGCCATGCCCAGCAGCGCTTCCAGCAGCCGGTCGAGCGCGCCCGACACCCGCATCGCCCCTGCCAGCAGGAAGGCGGCGACGATGAACAGCAGGGTGCCCGCCATCGCCATCAGCCCGCCGCGGTTGAGCAGGATGTCGATCGCGGGCGCGAACGCGCGGCCGGGAAAGGCGGCGGCGGCATCGAAGCCGTTGACGACGCACGCCACCGCCTGCGCCGCGCCGAAGCCCTGGTGGGCCACGCCGATGACGAGCGCGAGGATGGACGAGGCCATGATCACCAGCGCGGGCGGCTTGCGCAGCACGATGCCGCCGAGCGCGACCAGCAGCGGCAGCGCCTCGATCGGGCCGAGGCGGAAGGCGGCGAGCAATTCGGTGCGGATCAGCGCCGCCTGCCCCGCCGCCATCGCCGGCGCCGGCCCGCCCGCCAGCCCCAGCGCGGCGAACAGCGCCAGCGCGGCCAGCGCCGGCGGCACGCTCGTCCACATCATGTGGCGGATATGCGCGTAGAGTTCGGCGCCCGCGCCGATCGCGGAGATGTTGGTCATGTCCGACAGCGGCGATAGCTTGTCGCCGAGATAGGCGCCGCACACCACCGCGCCGGCGACCGGCGCCAGCGGCAATTGCATCGCCGCCGCCGCGCCCATCAGCGCCACCCCGATCGTCCCCGCCGATCCCCAGGAGGTGCCCGAGATCAGCGACATGATCGCGGTGGCGACGAAGGCGGTCAGCGCCATGTAGTGCGGGTCGATCAGGTCGATCCCCAGCACCACCAGCAGCGGGATGGTGCCGCCGAACATCCAGGCGCCGATCAGCGCGCCGATGCTGAGCAGGATGAGGATCGCGGGCAGCGCCTCGGCAACCTGCCGCCCGGTTTCCGCCTGCACCGCCTCCCACCCCGCGCCGGCGTGGCGCGCGACCAGCCCGGCGACGGTCGCGGCGAAGAGGATCGCGAGCAGCAGCGCGTCGCCGCCCATCCCGCCGGTGGCCATCGCCAGCGCGATCGCGGCGGCGAGCGCGAGGATCGGCAGCAGCGCGCGCGCGAGCGGCAGGCGCCGCGCCGCCGCTTCCTCCTCGACGATCATGCCAGCGCCCGATCGAGATCGGCGATCAGCGCCTCGCGCCCCTCCAGCCCCACCGACAGCCGCAGCAGCCCCGCGGGCACGCGCGCGGGGGCGTCGCCCGGATCGCGCTTGTGCCCGGTGATGACGAGGCTCTCCGCCCCGCCCCAGCTCACCGCCTTGCCGAACAAGTGCAGCCGGTTGGCGACCGCCACCGCGCGCGCGAAGCCGCCCTCGGCGAGCACAACGGAAAACAGCCCGGAATGGCCGCGCCAGTTGCCCGGCGGCGCGTCCGCCGCATCGAGTTCGGGGTGATACACCGCGGCGACCGCGGGATGCTGCGCAAGGAAGCGCGCGATCGCCAGCGCGTCGTCATGATGCTGGCGGATGCGCACGGGCAAGGTCATCAGCCCGCGCAGGAACAGCCACGCCTCGAACGGCGGCATCACCGCGCCCAGCAGCATATAGGCGGAATGGAAGATGCGCTCGATCAGCGCGGCCGACCCGACCAGCGCGCCGCCCACCGCATCGCTGTGCCCGCCGATATATTTGGAGCAGCTGTGGACGACGAGATCGAAACCGAGGTCGATCGGCTTCTGCAGCAGCGGTGTCGCCACCGTATTGTCGATCGCGGTCAATATGCCGCGGGCGCGCGCCAGTGCGGCGATGCCGGGCAGGTCGACGCGGCGGAACAGCGTCGATCCCGGGCTTTCGAGAAAGATCAGCCGCGTTTCCGCGCGCAGCAGCGGTGCGATCGCCTCCGGCGTGGCGGCGAAGCTCTGGCTGTGGCTGACGCCGAAATCCTCCAGCCGCCGCGCCAGCTCCAAGGTGGGGCCATAGACGTCGTTGACGAACAGCACATGGTCGCCCGCCTTGAGCAGCCCGAACAGCAGCGCCCCGATCGCCCCCATGCCCGAGGCGAAGCACTTGCACGCCTCCCCCCGCTCGAGCGCGGCGAGCACGTCCTCCAGCACCCTGACCGTCGGGTTGGTGCCGCGCGAATAGGTGCTCGCGCGATGCTCCTGCGCGAGATCGCGATGGAGATCCTCGATGCTGGCCTTGCGGAACAGCGAGGCCTGCGCGATCGGCGGCAACACCATGCCGCCCTGCCCCGCGACATCCTCCCCTGCGCGCAGGCAGATCTGAAGGTCGTGCGGATCGAGGGTGATCATGGGGGGCCTTGCCTCGTGGGGGATGTCAGTGCGGCACGACATGCCCGCGACGGGCAGCGGCGTCAAAGCGGCAGCGGGGTGGTGAGCTGACCTATTTCAGGGACACGACTTATTTCGGGGACACAATACTAAACTCGCTGGCCTGCATTGCGCGCACAGCGCTTTGCCTGAGTTTTATATCCCTACTGCGTCATAAAGATCGGATATTGGATTGAGGCGCGAGACAGCAGGGACATCGAGCTAGGCGCCTGACGATGGCGGCGGCGAGGTGGATGCGGATGGTGGCGATGGAGTCATGGACATGGCGCTGCGGCCGAACGGGGAGCGCCGCGCGGGATATAGGCTTTGGGAATGGGAGGTTTTTGGCGGGATAGCGGATGGTGGAGGGCTGAGGGGGGAATCGTCTCCATTTGGGAGATGAGGAATCCGTAGGCGGCGATGCATAGGGTGACATGGTGGTGGAAGCCGCGCCATCCGCGGCCTTCATAGTGGCCGAGGCCGCATTGCTGCTTGAGATCGAGATAGTCGCGCTCGATGCGCCAGCGCAGCTTTGTGAGGCGGACGAGTTCGGTCGTGGCGATGTCGGCTGGCAGGGTGGAGAGCCAGAAGCGGGCGGGTTCGGGGTCGCCTTGTGGCCATTCGATCATGAGCCATAGCTCGGGGGAAGGATTGGCGCGCAGGCCATCGCCATTGGCACAGCATAGCCGCAGGAAAGCGAAGCGTCCGCCGAGCGGTTCGCTCGATCCCTGGCGGCAGGTCACGGTCTGCCACGCGCTGTCGGGCAACTCGAGCGCGAGCGCCTTGACCTGAACCGGTTGATGAGCGTGCTTGGGCAGCTTCTGCTCACCTGGCCGAGGGCCACGGCGGTGCGTTCTGGAGCGTGGCGGCGGCGCCTCGCCGGGGCGCCAGACATTGGTGATGGGGCGGATCGCGACCGCGTAGGCTAAGCCCAGATCGGTCACGCCCTGGCGGAAATCGGCGGCGCCGCCATAGCCGGCATCGGCCAGCACGACGCCTGGCGGCAAGCCTTGCGCGATCGCCGCCGCGAGCTGATCGAGCGCGATCCCGGTCTTGGACCGGAAGGGGATATCCTCGGGCACCCTGGCCTTGCGCCGCCGCTCGGCGTCGTTCGCCCAGGCCTCCGGCAGGAACAGCCGGTGCGCAACCGGCAGGCTCGCCGTCTCGGTCGCCAACGACAGGCTGACCATCACCTGGCAGTTCTCGGTCTTGCCGAGTTGTCCGCAATATTGCCGCGCCACGCCGACCGAATGCTTCCCCTTCTTGGGAAAGCCCGTGTCGTCGATGATCCAGGCCTCGACCGGGCCGTCGCGCTCCACCACCGGCAGAACCTGCTCGCGGACACACGCCATCAGCGCCTCGTCCGACCAGCCGCCCTGACCCACGAAATGCAGCAGCGACTGGTGTTTCGCCGATACCCGGTCAGGCCGAACCACCGCCGCCAGCGGCTCCACGCTCTTGCGCTCCACGGGAAGCAGCAGTCCCGTGCAATAATCCCTCAACGGTTCGGCTCGGTCCGCATGCCCGATCACTTTCACAAGACGATCGACATAAGCGTCAAAACGCGCTTCAATCTCCTCCGTCCAGCGACCCTCCATCCCGACCCTCCAGCTCAGTTTGAATCACCGAGCCTATCACATCTGCGCCGGTACCGAATCCCCCCTTCTTCTGACTCAGTAGGGATACTAAACTCGCTGCCCTGACTTATTTCGGGGACACAATACCCCTACTGAGTCAGAAGAGAGAGAAAGAGAGAAAGAGAGAGAGAGAGAAGGGGGGCGGCAGCTCTTGTGCCAGAATTGCCTATTCCATCCTCGAACAGCATGCGCCCGGCAACGCCAGCGACACCCCGCCGTTACGCCGCCAGCCCGTCGAACTGCAGCCGTGCCAGCTTCGCATAGAGCCCGCCGCGGCCGATCAGCACGTCATGCGCGCCTTCCTCGACGATGCGGCCATGGTCCATCACGACGATGCGGTCGGCGGAGCGGACGGTGGCGAGGCGGTGGGCGATGACGATCGTCGTGCGCCCCTGCATCAGCCGTTCCAGCGCGACCTGCACCAGTCGTTCGGATTCGGCATCGAGCGCGGAGGTCGCCTCGTCGAGCAGCAGCAGCGGCGCGTCGCGCAGGATCGCGCGGGCGATGGCGATGCGCTGGCGCTGGCCGCCGGAGAGGCGCGCGCCACCCTCCCCGAGATAGGTGTCGAGCCCCTGCGGCAGCCGGCGCAGGAAATCGGCCGCGTTGGCCGCCTCCGCCGCCGCCCAGAGCTGGTCGTCGCCCGCATCCCAGCGGCCGTAGCGCAGATTGTCGCGCGCGGAGGCGGCGAACATCACCGTTTCCTGCGGCACCATCGCGATGCGCGCGCGCACCTCCGCCGGATCCGCCGCGGTCAGCGCCACGCCATCGAGCAGCACCTGCCCGCGCTCGGGATCGTAGAAGCGCTCGATGAGCTGGAACAGGGTCGACTTGCCGGCGCCCGAGGGGCCGACCACCGCGACCGTCTCCCCCGGCGACACCGAAAGCGAGAAGCCGTCGAGCGCGAGCAGTTCGGGCCGCGTGGGATAGCGGAAATCGACGCGATCGAAGGCGAGCGCGCCGCGCGCCGGCTGCGGCAGCGCCGCGGGGCTGGCGGGGGCGGCGATCGTCGGCTGCTCGGCGAGCAGTTCGGCGAGGCGGCTGGCCGCCCCCGCGCCGCGCACGAGATCGCCATAGACCTCGCTCAACGCGCCGAACGCGCCCGCGACGAGCCCGCCGGTGAGCACGAAGGCGGCGATCGTGCCGCCGGACATCCGGCCCGAGGCGACGTCCACCGCGCCCTGCCACATCACCAGGGTGATCGCGCCGAAGATCAGCCCCATCACGATCGCGGTCATCGCCGCGCGCAACAGGATCCGCCGCCGCGCGGTGGCGAACACGCTGTCCACCGCGGCGCCGAAGCGCGCCACCTCCCGCGCCTGCTGGCCGAACGCCTGGACGATCTTCATCGCCCCCAGCACCTCGTTGATCTGGGTGCCGACATCGGCGACGCGATCCTGGCTGTCCCGCGAGACGGTGCGCAGCCGCCGCCCGAGCAGCACGATCGGCACGACGACGGTGGGGATGCCGACCAGCATCAGCCCGGTCAGCTTGGGGCTGAGCGAGAGCATATAGCCCATGCCGCCCACCACCATGATGATGTTGCGCAGCGCCACCGAGACGGTGGTGCCCACGAGCTGCTCGATGATCGTGGTATCCGCGGTCAGCCGCGAGGCGATTTCGGACGGGCGGTTCTCCTCGAAGAAGGCGGGCGACAGCCGCAGCAGGTTGCGCTGCACCGCCAGCCGCACGTCCGCCACGACGCGCTCGCCCAGCCAGGAGACGAAATAGAAGCGGCACGCGGTCGCCAGCGCGAGCAGGGCGACGATGCCGAGCAGATAGGTGAACCAGCGGCCGATCTCATGGATATCCGCCCCCGCCGCGAAGCCGCGATCGATGACCAGCCGGAAGCCGCTGGGGATGGCGAGCGTCGCCCCCGCGGCGACGAGCAGCGCGAGGCTGGCCGCGACGATATGGCCCGGATAGCGGATCGCCGCCGTCCACACCATCGCGAGGCTGCCCAGCCGGCGCCCGCCCCCTCCCCCGCCCGCGTCGCGGGCCGCATTTTCGATGGCTACTGCCTTGTTCTCGCTGGCCACTGCCTTGGTCTCCGCCATGGGCGGGGCGTAGCAGCGCGCGCGGCGGCCCTCAATGGCGCTTAGGATCGGGCCATCGGATCCCCAGACCGGAGAGGGTGCGGGAATGGCGCCGATATTCGAAACATACGCCGAATCGCCCTTTCCTGCACTTCGCGGCAGAGGCCTTCGCCCAGGCGCGCCGCGCAAGTAACGGGAATGCGGGGATCGCTTGCGTCGTTCGCACCTGCGGCATGAAATTCGTCGCATTCTGGAACGCAAATCCACAGTACGACGTTGCACCACCATGATCCAGGGCGCTAGAAAGTCCGACTCGTCACGCGAACGCGCGGTCGAGTCTGTGGGATAGGACCAGATGCTTTACCAAGCTTATGAGATGCAGCGTTCGCTGTTGGCGGGCGTCAGCGCCTTTGCCGACATGAGCGCCAACCTGTTGCAGAACCCGGCAAATCCGGCCGCCTATTTCGGCGGCGGGCCGGTGTTCGCATCCGCGCTCGAGGTGTTCGCGCACGCATCCGCGCCGCGCGGCAAGCCCGCCTTCGGGCTGACCGAGACGGTGGTGGACGGCAAGACCGTGGCCGTGCGCGAGGAGATCGTGCTGCGCAAGCCGTTCGGCCAGCTCAAGCGCTTCGTGCGCGAAGGCGTGGAGGGCGGCCCCAAGCTGCTGATCGTCGCGCCGATGTCCGGCCACTATGCCACGCTGCTGCGCGGCACGGTGGAACGCATGCTGCCCAAGCATGACGTGTACATCACCGACTGGCGCGACGCGAAGCTGGTGCCGACCAGCGAGGGCCGCTTCGACCTCGACGATTATGTCGATTACATCATCGCCTTCCTCGACCAGATCGGCCCGGGCGCGCACATGCTGGCGGTGTGCCAGCCGACCGTGCCCTGCTATGCCGCGGCCTGCGTGATGTCAGCGGACGAGAACCCCAACCGCCCGCGCACCTTGACGATGATGGGCGGCCCGATCGACACGCGTGAGGCGCCGACCACCGTCAACCGCCTCGCCACCGAGCGCCCGCACAGCTGGTTCGCGCAGAATGTGATCGCGACGGTGCCGCTGCAATATCCCGGCGCCCGGCGGGAGGTCTATCCGGGCTTCCTCCAGCTCGCGGGCTTCATGACGATGAACCTCGGCAGCCACCTGATGAGCCATTGGGAGATGTTCAAGCACCTCGTGGCCGGCGACGACGAGAGCGCCGAGGCGACCAAGGATTTCTACGAGGAATATCGTTCGGTCTGCGACATGACCGCCGAGTTCTACCTGCAGACGATCACGGTGGTGTTCCAGGAGCATCAGCTGCCCAAGGGCGAGATGATGCACCGCGGCCGCCGCGTGGACCCGGCGGCGATCAAGGACATCGCGCTGCTGGCGATCGAGGGCGAGCGCGACGACATCTCCGGCCTCGGCCAGACCAGGGCCGCGCTGACCATCGCGACGGGCCTGCCCGAGGACAAGAAGAAGTACCACATGGCCGCGGGCGTGGGCCATTACGGCATCTTCAACGGCAGCAAGTGGCGCACGCGGATTGCGCCGGTGCTGGAGGAATGGATCGCGACGCATAGCTGAGGGTTGGGTGACTTGCGCCGGAGGCTGGGATGGCCTCCGGGGTGGGAGTCCACGGCCGCAATATGGATACAGATCGCGTTGAACCACACAAAATAGCGAGAATTGGTAGAGTCGGGAGGTGACGCGGTGACGTGCGGTGCGCCTGTAGGGCTTACCAGACGTTCCGTTTTCACCCCCCGCTCGGCGAACCGGGCGTGCAGATTTCCCGCACCCGGCTCTCGAACAAGACATCACGCCTTCGCCCATGGCGAGCTACGTCCAAGTCTGGTCAGGCGTACGAGTCCAATGGTCTCGTAGAGGTACTCGTCTGGATAAACCCGAGCCCTGCGTCGCTTGCCTCGATGTTTGATACGCAGCCACCGACGCACCCGCACCAACGTGTAGCTGTCGACGGCCCGGTACGCCTTGCTTGTTGTGCCGACCGAAAAGTAGTTGGCCCAACCGCGTAGCGCCCGGTTAATCTTCGCTATCAGTACTGCGGGATCCTGCCATGTCGACGTCATCTCGGTCAGCGCGTGGATTTTATCCACGGTGCGCTTGATGCTCTTCTTCGACGGTCGGTAGCCCATGCGGGCCCTTCCTGTCGTCGGAGAGTACATCCGACCGAAGGTGTATCCCAGAAAGTCGAACGTCTCGTCCGGCACCTTGCAGATGCGGGTCTTTTCCTCGTTCACGGTCAGCTTCAGCTTGCCCATCAACCTGCGCATATGATCGAGCGCGGCTTCCGCGTTGCCCTTCTGGCATAGGATGACGAGGTCATCAGCGTAAGTGACGAGCCGAGCGCCGAGGCGTTGCCCAAGACCGAGCTTCCGCCATCCCAGCACGAACCGGCGCATGTAAAGATTTGCCAGCAAGGGTGAGATGGGTGAGCCTTGCGGGATGCCGCGTCGCTGATCCTTGGCCGCCGTCGTTCGTGTCTTCCGGCCTTTGTCGTCGGTTTCCTCGACAGCACAGTCCAGCCACAACCTGATCAGGTGCAGCACGCGCGGATCGACGATCCGGCGGGCGACGGACTTCATCAGTTCGGGATGGGGAATGCTGCCAAAATAGTCGGCGAGGTCGGCGTCCACGACATCGGGACGGCCATGAAACAGCTGGTCTTCCACCTCGATCACGGCCTGCTGGGCGTTACGCCCAGTTCGGTAGGCATAGATCTCTGGCGGAAGGTCGGCTTCGAAGATCGGCTCCAGCACCAGCATCGCTGCTGTCATGCAGACCCGATCCCGCACGGTGGAAATGCCCAGCGGCCTGAGTTTGCCGTTGGCTTTCGGTATATGGACCCGTCTGATCGGTTCCGGTCGATACGTCTCCTCTCTGATGGCAAGCGTCAGTTCCGCCAGCCACCGCTCGACGCCGTACGCCTCGATATCCGCGAAGTCCTGACCGTCGATCCCCGGTGCGCCCTTATTGGAGCGACACTGGGCATAGGCATGAGCCAGAATGTCGTCGCGGCTGATCTTGTCGTACAGCGCGTAGAAGCGGTAGCCGGCTTCCACCTTCGCTTTCGCGTGCAACGCCGTCTGCAGTTTCTGGACGCTTTTCGGAGTTGATAGGTTTCCCAATCTCGCGGTCCCTCACTACTTGGTGCGTTCGCCTTGAACTGAGGCTCCTTCCCTCCACCGGCATTACCCGGCTTCCCCGGTACTACGGGCCTCTCCGCCACCCCACCGCGCCCGTCCCATCCCTCGCGGGCGTCCGGTTGCTCGTCCCCGAGCACGTGATGGGGCTTCCCGTGTTGCGTGCGCTTTCCTTGTGTACATGCTGCCGCCACTACCCCGGTGTGGCGGATGGGTTCAGCGTCGCTCAAACTCCCCCATCCGTATCAGCCTTCCCCGGAAGTCCGGCCGGGTCGGCCCACACATCGGCATTTTCGAGGTTTGCTCAGCGTTCACTCACGTTGCGGCCTGCACACTCGCACGGTCACCTATGTGACCGTCATCCGGGGGCTTCAGACATTTCGTCACCTCCATGCCTGCCCCGGTTGCTTCCGGCTGGAGCATGTTGCCGGGTGGGGCTTTCACCCACTGGAAAGCGCCGCCTTGGCACGGCGCACGGACATTTCTGCCGTTCCCCAGCGACGTGTCGAACGGCAAATCTCACCAAAAGCAGACATCCGGGTCTGCCCCAACCCCCACCGGAAAGCGACGGAGATCGAGCCGAAGGTTTAGGTTGGCGGGATCGTGACAGCTGCCATCGCCTTGGCACGGATCGCGGCGACAACACCTAAATCAATGAGCCAGTCGGGAAGGGTCCTTCAACTGCCAAGCACGACGCCACTTAGAAACATGGCAGCGGGCGTGATCAGGCTCTCTTCGGTGCCGACCTGGTCGACGTGACCGCGACCAGCATGCCGGCCGTTAGGATCAGCAGGCCCGCGAGTTGGACTATCGTAGGGACACCGCCGTCGAACGAGATGCCAACCAGCATGGCGATGGCCGGCGCGAACGTCGGGAAAAGTGCCGCGCGTCCAGCGCCCAGATCTTGCACCGCGCGGCTGAACGCGAACAGCGCGACCACGCCGCCGAACACGCCTTGGACAAGAATCTGCTCAACAAGCAGGGCGGGCGAAGCCGCAGCAATGTGGGAGAGGCCCTCGGTGCCGAGATAGACCGGTACATAGAGCGCGGCCGACACCACCGACACCACTGCGGTCGCAGCCATCGGATCGATTGCCCAGCGGCGCTGAAGTACTGTGAACAGCGCCCACATCACGCCGGCCACGATGAACAGCAGATCGCCCACCCAGGCGGTCGAGCCGCCGGCGAGCAGGCTCGGTCCCGCCGTGACGACGAGGCCGCCGATGATTATGCCAAGGCCCGTCAGGCGCCGCCGGCCGGCGCGTTCGCCGACCAGTGCAGAGGCGAGGAGGAAGCTCGCGACGGTCAGCGACCCCAGCTGAATGACCGCGCCGTGCGCCAACGGCGCAAAGCGATAGCCCGAGGTGCCGATCAGCACGAACAGCGGTCCGGCAAGCACAGCCAGCGCGAAACCCTTGCCCCAGCCGATACCGCCTAAGCGAAGCGGCGCATGGCGGATCAGCCAGGGCAGCAGGATCAGACCGGCGGTCGCATAACGGATGAACGCGAGATCGCTCGGCAACAGGCCTGCCGCGACGGCGTGGTTGGAGAACGCCATATAGCTGCCCCAGATCAGCGCGGCGGCAAGGCCGAATGCGATGCCCCGATGCGTGGTCGACCAGCCCGTCGGGACAGGTGTGACGGTGCGGGAGCAGGGGCTGGCGAGCGTGATAGCGGACATGGTCGATCTCCTGCGCCGCCAGTGGTGAACCGACGGCGCTCAGCTTGTGGCGGGCACGCGGTCGCCCGGGGTCAGGCGGCTGCAGCGTCGGACGGAAAGTCGGTCGAGACCGACACCTGCCGCCAGTTGGTGAGGATCGCGGCATCCGAGACATGCTTGGCCTCGATCGCGGCGACCGTGTCGCTGCCAAGCGGCAGGCGCACCGGCGGATTGGGCGCATCCGCGAAGTCGATCAGCACCTGGGCAAGGCGTGCCGGGTCGCCGGGCTGGTTATGATTGAGGCCCGTTGCGACACCCCGGACGCGGCCGGCGGTCGTGGCATAGTCCTCGATGACGGTCGGGCTGACGCTGAGCGACGTCGCGTCGAGGAAGTCAGTCCGAAAATAGCCCGGCTCGACGACCGTCACATGGATGCCGAGCTGTTCGAGTTCTGCGTGGAGCGCTTCGGACAGGCCTTCGACCGCGAACTTGGTCGACGAGTAGACCCCAAACCCCGCCGCGCCGCGATAGCCGCCGATCGACGAGATGTTGAGGATGCGGCCCGCTTTCGCTTTGCGCATGTGCGGGAGCACGGCGCGGGTGACATTGAGCAGCCCGAACACATTCGTGCGATAGACCGCCTCCACCTCGGCGGCGCTGGCCTCCTCGACCGCGCCCATGAGGCCGAAGCCGGCATTGTTGAGCAGCACGTCGATCCGGCCGAATTTGGCAATGGCGGCATCAGTTGCTGCCTTGGCCTGGGTCTCGTCAGTCACATCGAGCGCGACGGCGAGGAGATTGGGATGGTCGCCAAAGCGATCGGTGATCTGCTGCGGGTTGCGGGCGGTCGCGACGACCGCGTCGCCCTGCTGCAGAGCGAGGTTGGTGACGAGGGCGCCGAAGCCGCGCGAGGCGCCGGTGATGAACCAGGTCTTCATGGGGATTTCCTTTCAGCTTGGCCGGTGCCGGAGGTTCCGTTCGGCTTGAGATCTGAAATACGACCTAGGCATTGGCGCGATAATCCGATGAACATTCCGATCCATGCTGAGCGAAGTTCATCAATCGGAATGGCGGGCAAAGAGAAGGGCCGGGCAGCCTGACTGCACGGCCCTTCATAGGGTGACCGACCGGAGGGGGATCAGCTGCGCAGGTCGATCGCCGTGGCGAAGGTCAGCTCCATCTCCTTGGCGAGAAGATCGGGAAACCGATCCATCATCGCTTTGGTGTAGGGCTGCCCGAAGTGAGCATCGAGATCGGCTTTGCTTCGCCACGTCTCGTACAGCACCCAGACATTGGGATCGTCATTGTCGCGGTGGAGCACATAACCGATGGCGCCCTCTTCCTCGAGCGTCGGTGCGATCAGGGCCTTGAGGCCATTGCCGAGCTCGTCGGAGGTCCCTGGCTTGGCGGTCAGGCGGGCAATCAGGGTCAGTTGCGAAGTCATGATGGTGTTCCTTTGATGGATGGGGATGGCCGGGTCAGAGATTGGCGACCGACATCTTGATGTTATGACCGCCATCGACCGTGATGGTCTGGCCGCTGACGTAGGAGGCCTGGTCGGAGGCGAGCCAGACCATGGCGTCGGCGATCTCATCCGCTTCGCCGATCCGGCCGAGCGGCACATTGAATTCGTAGAAGTGCCGCATGTCGCGTCCCTGTGTGAAGCGATCGGACATTTCGGTCTTGATGAAGCCGGGTGCGATGCCGTTGACGCGGATGCCGTCACCACCGAGTTCGACCGCAAGCGCGCGGGTCAGTGACTCCGAGCCGCCCTTCGTCGCCGAATAGACCGGGAGGAGCGCGCCACCCTGACGGCCCCAGAGCGAGGAGACGGTGATGATCGATCCGCCCGGCCGGCGCAGATGCGGGATCGCATATTTGGCGGTGAGCAAGGTGCCGCGTAGGTTGGTCGACAGCACCGCGTCGACATCCTCGATGCTGAGTTCGGCGAGCGGCAGCACATGCGGCGGCTCGATCCCGGCATTGGTGATCAGTGTGTCGATCGGTCCGAACCGTTGCATAGCGCCCGCGATGAAGGCTTCGATCTGACTGGCGTCCTGGACGTCGGTGGTCTGGAACCAGCCGGTGCCCCCGAGCCGCTCGATCTCGGCGACGGCATCCGCGCCGCGGTCGGCACGGCGGCCCGAGATGGCGACATTGGCGCCTGTGTGGGCGAAGGCGAGCGCGGTGGCATAGCCGATGCCCGAGGTCGCGCCGGTGATGACGATAGTCTTGGTCATGACATTACTCCATTGCGGCGCGCGGGATCAGGCGGCTGGATAGACCGCCTCCCAGGCGGCGGCGGGATCGGTGGCGAGGGTCCAGAAGACATCGGCAGCGCCGCGAGCTTCGTTGGACTCGGGAGCGACCAGCGTGGCGACGGTGGCGAGGCGAATGCGGATGCCGCGCTCAGCCATTGGCTCGGCGAGGCCCTGCACCATGTTGCGCAAAGCCGCCTTGCCGGCGCCGAGGACGGCCCAGTCGGCGCTGGGGTGAACGCCAAGGCCACCGCCGGTGACGAGGATGGTACCACCGCGAGCGCCGAAGCCTTCGGTGGCGGCGCGGATGGTGTTGAACCCGGCGGTGACATCGATCGCGAGGTCGTTCGCGATCTCGGCGTCAGTCATCGAGAACAGGTCTTGGTTGCGCACGACGCCGGCGTTGAAGTGGACCGCGGTGAGGCCACCAGTCAGCGCTTCGGCCTTGGCGACGGCGGCGCGGAGCGCGGCGGGATCGGTGGCGTCAGCGGGGATGGCGCGGGCAATGATGCCATCGGCGGTGAGTTCAGCGTTCAGGTCGGCGAGCCGGTTGGCGTTGCGGCCGGTCAGGACGACCTGCCAGCCTTCGCGGCCGAATTTGCGGGCAACCGCTTGGCCGATGCCGGGGCCGGCGCCGATGATCATGATGGAGTTGGACATGGGGGTATTCCTTGCGTTTTGGTGCGGCGGGCCGCCCCTCATGCAAGGGACGGCCGGTCAGCGTGTGGGGGAGATCAGGCGAGCACCTCGGCCAGCTCGATCAGATTGCCGAAGGGGTCGCAGAAGAAGGCGAGCTTGCGGCTGATCGCTTCGAGCACGAACGGCTCGGCGACGATGGTCACGCCGCGAGTGCGGAGCGTCTCGACGGTCGCCTCGACGCTGTCGACGTTCAGGCAGAAGTGGTGATAGCCCGCCCAGCCGAGGCTGCTGCCGAGGTCGGTATAGGTCCGCACCTCCTGCGGCTGGGGATCGCCGCCGCCGAGGATCTCGACGTAGAAATGATCGTCGGTCGCGGGCGACACATAAGCGAGCTGCTCGTCGGCATAGTCCCATTTGGCGACGACGCGGAAATCGAGCGTGCCGACGTAGAAGTCGAGTGCGGCCTGAAGGTCCGGCGTGCGCACCGCGACATGGTGGCCGCGCATATCTGCGAAGGGTGAGGCGCTGTTCGGCGCAGGAGGAATGAAGTCAGCCATGAGGATTGTCCTTTCTTGAGTTCAGGTGGCTTGATGGTGCGTCCGGGGGATCACTCGGTGGGCGTGACGCGCGCCCAGAGGTCGTTGAACGCGATGGCGTCGAAGAAGGCGTTGGCCTCGACCACGCGCCCGGCCTTCATGCGGAAGAACCAGGCGTAGGTGTTGACGTAGGACTTGCCGTCTTTGGCTGTGCCTGCGGCATCGAATAGGATGACGACCCGGTCGGACTCGGCCGTGATGCTGCGGACGGCGGGCTTGATGCCGACCGACATCCGGGCGTTGAACGGGCGGATGACGGCGCGGAGAAAATCCTCCTTGGCCGGGTACCGTTTGGATACGATCGAATTGCCTTCGATCGTCCAGTTGGCTTCATCGGCGAGCAGTTCGAAGGGATTGCCGGTGCCGGCCTTCCAAGCGTCGAACCTCGCTTCGACCACTGCCTTGTTCTGTGCCGGGGTGTGCGCCTCGGCGCGGGGCGTAAGGGCGAGGATCGCCACGCTGGAGGCGGCGACCCCAAGGGTAAAGCGCGCGGCAAAGGGCGCCCAGAAACGGGTATTGCTGGTCATTGTCTTTCTCCGGTGATGGCGGGAGCGGCGGAGGGGGTACCGCCGCTCCGGGGGGTGGGCTTAGATTTCAGCGTCCCAAGCGGCAGCCTGTGCTTCCTTCAGCATGTCCTCGACCGCCTTGGGGCTGACGTTGCGGACCTTGCCGGTATCGGCGGGGACGATCGCGATCATGCGGTCGATCTGTTCCTGCGCGTCCATATGGCCCATCGGGCTGGCGAGCAGCGCATCGAAGGTGGTGCGAAGCTCAGCCGGCTTGGTGAAGTTCTTGTCGGCATCGAGCCAACGGAACGCGGTGTCCGCCATCGTCTCGTTATAGCCGGTGTAATAGGCACCCGGGTTGATCGTCTGGACCTTGATCCCGAAGGGTGCGACTTCCTGAGCGATCGCTTCGGCAATCGATTCCAGCGCGTGTTTGGTCGAGACATAGGTGCCCCAGCCGGCCGGCGTGAACAGCCCACCCATCGACGAGGTGAAGACGATCTTCTTGCCTTTTCCGCCTTCGACGACCCAGCGCTTGATGAACGCTTGGGTCAGCTCCAGCGGCTTGAAGACGTTGATCTCATAATTCTTGCGGACCAAATCGAGCGGGATTTCGGATACCGGGCCGCTCTCGCCATAGCCGGCGTTGTTCCACAGGATATCGATATCCAGCTTCGCGATGAAAGCCATATCATAGGGGTCGGTCAGGTCGAGCTTCTCGACGCGCAGATTGTCTAGGCCGAGCTTGGCGACCTTTTCGCGCAGCGCTGCCACCTGGGGAGATATCTGTGCGGTCGCGATTATGTTGTGGCCAGCCTTGGCCATTCCGATCGCAGCGGCCTCGCCGAAGCCCGAACCGGCGCCAGTGATGAGGATGGTCTTGGTCATATCGAATATCCTTTCGTGTTTACGTGAGGGTTGGTCGCGATGTTGAGGGTTCAGCCGATGAGCGCGGCGACCGCGGCTTCGGCGATGTCGAGGTCCTGGGACGGGGCGCCGCCCGACACGCCGATTGCGCCGATGATGGTGCCGTCGGCTGCAGCAACCGGGAGGCCACCCGGGAAGGGCATCAGGCCGCCGTTGCTGGCTTCAAGATTGTGCGCGGGAGCACCGGGCTTGCAGTAATCCCAGACCGCTTCGCTGCTGATCTGGAATAGCGCAGAGGTGCGCGCCTTGCCGATCGAGAGGTCGATCGAGCCGAGCATCGCGCCATCCATCCGAGCGAAGGCTTTAAGATGGGCGGCGGCGTCGAGTACCGCGATATTGGCGGCGATACCGAGATCATGGGCACGGGCGGAGCCGGCGACGATCATCGCATCTGCCTGTTGGATCGTGAGGGTCATCGTCTTGCTCCTGTTTGCCGTTGTCCGGCTGACAGGAGCTATTTGCGCTGGTTTGATCGCTGCGATTAGACGATGAGTATTCCAATCAGTGTTGAGTGAGAATCAGCAATGCGCACGACCGATCTTTCAGAACTTGCCGCCTTCGACGCGGTCGCGCGGCACCGCAGTTTCCGCCGAGCGAGCGAGGAGCGCGGCGTCACAGCTTCCGCGATCAGCCATGCGGTCAGCAATCTGGAAGCGCGGGTCGGCATCCGTTTGCTCAACCGCACCACGCGCAGCGTGTCGCTGACAGATGCCGGGGCGATGCTGTTGTCGCAGCTCTCGCCAGCGTTTGGCGACATCGGCTCGGCGCTCGATGCGCTCAACCAGTTTCGCGACACGCCTTTCGGCAAGGTGCGGATCAACGCGCCCAATTCAATCGCTCCGTTCGTGCTGGGGCCGATTATCGGGCCGCTGATCGCCGCCAATCCCAGCCTCGAGCTGGAAATCGTCGCAACCGACCGGCTGGTCGACATCGTCGAGGAGGGGTTCGATGCCGGCATCCGACTAGGTGAAAGCTTGCGCGACGGGATGACCGCGGTGAAGATCAAGCCGCGGCTGAAGTTCGCTGTGGTGGGATCGCCCGACTATCTTGCCGAGCGCTCGGTGCCCAAGACTCCGGCCGACCTGACCAACCATGTCTGCGTGCGCAATATGTACCCGAGCGGGGTTGGCTATCCTTGGTCTTTTGGGCGCAACGGTGAGGAGATCGATGTTGAGGTCAAAGGCCCGGTCGCTCTCCACGATCATGAGCTTATGATCGAAACGGCTCTGGCGGGCGTGGCCTTGGTCTATGTGTGGGAAGATCGGGCGCGGCCTTATGTCGAAACCGGGCGGCTGATCGCCTGCCTCGACGACTGGATCGTGCCAGAGGACTGGCTTTATCTGTACTATCCAACACGACGCTATATTTCCGCTGGACTTCGCGCGGTGATTGATGCGCTGAGGGCTACGAGCAGTTGAGGCGAGCGACTGCTATGAGGAAAGTTCCAATGTCATTCGTTCGGGCCGCCACTCGAGGTTGGATGAACTCGCGGCAGGTTTTAGGATCGCACCAGGCCTCGCGGAATGACCGAATCTATGGCGCGTCGCTGTCAGGCTGCATCGCCCTTAGCAAGCGGCGGGTTCTGGCAGGAGCTGACGTTCAAAATCCGAGCGCGAACGACGCGTTTTGGTCGGAACTTACCACCCATCTCAATAAGAGCTGAGAAGAATGGAGACCCCTTACTCCCCCCTCGCCGCAGCCCCACCAACCAGGCTGTTGAGCGAACTCCCGTCCAGCCCCAATTCCTTCATCAACCCGTCCAGCACCGGCGCCTGCGCCCGGTAGCGGAGCGCCGCGGCGACGGCGCTGTCGGCGAGGTTGCCGTCGCCGCCGCCCGCGCCCGCGCCGGCCTCGCTGCCGCCACCGGCGCCCCTGCCGGTCAGGCCGTCGACCTGGACGATCTTGATGCTGTCGATCGCTTCCATCGGCTTGGCGGCCTCGCGGATCACCTCGGGCAGCACCTTGAGCAGCGCCAGCTTGGTCTGCAGCGAGATCTGGTCGGAGGAGAGCAGGTTCGCCGCCTCGTTGACCGCGCGCTGGCCGGCGGCTTCCACCTCGAAGCGGACGCGGGCGGCCTCGGCGCGGAGCTTTTCGGCCTCGGCCTCGCCCTGGGCGACGGCGCGGACGGCCTCGGCGCGGTCGGTGGCGGCCTTCTTCTCGGCCTCCGCCTGCACCTTCACCGCGATCGCGGCGCGTTCGGCCTCGCGGGCGGCGTCGATCAGTTCGATGCGCTTGACGCGCTCGGCAACCTCGGTCTCGCGCGCGGTGACGACCTGTTCCTCGGCGGCGACGGCGGCGGCGCGGGCCTTGTCCGCCTCCGCCTTGGCCTGGCTTTCCTCGCGGCTCTTGTTCTGCACCGCGATCTGCTGTTCCTGCCGCGCGATCTCGATCGATTGCGCCTGCGCGATCTTGGCCTGCTGGATCGTGCGATCCGCCTCGATCTGGGAGGAGTCGGTCTGCTGCTTGGCGACGATGCGCGCCTGATCGGCCTCGCGCTGGCGTTCGGACTGTTCGCGCGCGACCTCCGCCGACTGTTCGGCGCGGCGCACCTCGATCTCGCGTTCCTGCTCCAGCCGCGCGAATTCGGTGTCGCGCGCGATCGTCAGCGAGCGGCGCTGCGCCTCCAGATTCTTGCTTTCGATCTGGACGCGGGTGTCCTGCTCGATGTCGTTGCGCGCCTTCTTGCGCAGTTCGATCTGCTCGGTGAGCTTGGTGAGACCTTCGGCGTCGAACGCGTTGTTGGCGTTGAAATGCTCGATCGAGGTCTGGTCGAGCCCGGTCAGCGACACCGATTCCAGCTCGAGCCCGTTCATCGCGAGATCCGACGAGGAGACCTGCTGCACCTTCTGCACGAAGTCGGAGCGCTGCTCATGCAGCTGGTTCATCGTCATGCCGGCGGCGACCGAGCGCAGCGCGTCGACGAACTTGCCCTCGACCAGCTCCTTCAGATGTTCCGGGTGCATGGTGCGCATGCCCAGCGTCTGCGCGGCGGTGGCGATCGCCTCCCGATCGGGGCGGACGCGGACGTAGAATTCGGCCTTCACGTCGATGCGCAGGCGATCGAGCGTGATCAGCGCGTCATTGTTCTTGCGCTCAACCGCGAGGCGCACGGTGTTCATGTTCACCGGCATGGTTTCGTGCAGCACCGGCAGCACGATCGCGCCGCCGTTCATCACCACCTGCTCGCCCCGGAAGCCGGTGCGGACGAAGGCGATTTCCTTGGAGGCGCGCCGGTAGAGCCGCGCGATCAGCAGGCCGATGATCAGCAGCACGACGAAGATGCCGCCGGCGATGAAGCCGATGGTCATCAAACCGGAAGAAGCGGATGTGGCAGGCAAAATGTCGGTCATCATTCCGTCCAGCTGGAGAAGCGGGGAGAGTCGTAGACGATGGCGCGGAACAGGTTCGCCTCGCGGCGGACGAGAAGCACCGTCTCGCCCTCCCCAATCGCCTGTCCGTCATTATCGGGTTCGACCAGCACATAGTGCGACTGGCCATGTTCATCGCGCACGCGGGCACGGGCGGGCGCACCCCGGCGGGCGGTGCCGACGACGATCTGGCCGGTGCGCCCGACCAATGTGGCGACGTCGATCGCGGTGGTCTCGTCCTGCGGCAGCACCCGCGCCAGCAGGCGGCTGCCGGCCGCGGTGACCGGCAGCGCCGCCGCCGCGGCGGCGGGGATCGCGAGCCAGGGGGAGACCAGCGTGCCGGTCAGTTCCTGCGCGAGCTGCTGGCCGGCGAGCCCGACCAGCCCGAACGCGGCGAGAAAGGCGATGAGGAGGACAAGCAGCGGCACGCGGCCGATGCCCAGCCAGTGAAGCGGCGCGGCCGCATCGGGCAGGTGAAGATCAAGATCGACATCGATCGATGCCGCACCAAGCCCCAATGCCTCGACCAGTCCGATCAAAACCATCAGCGCCAGCGCGACACTGAACGCGATATTCTCACCCTGCCCAAGAAATTCCAGAAACACTGTCATCCTCTCACCCGCAAATTAAGGGGAGAATGGACGCGGTCAATCGAATTCCCGAGGGATACACTCTAAATTTCGTAACCCGCGTTCATTTTCACTGTCGGCCTACAGAAATCACGAAATTGCTGTACGCCCTGAACGAAGCCGGCTATCTTGGAACCTTGTTCAGCGTGAACCGCGGGCCAGATGCGCCGCGTTCTGCTTGGGAACGGGCCGGCGCGGCCCGCCATTACTCGCCCCTTGGCTCACTTGATTCGCCGCATGTAGAGCGCGCGCATCCCCGCCTCCATCTTCGCCCGGTCCACCGACAGGATCACGCGCTGCTCGCGCTCGCCCAGCTTCGGGCGATAGGCCTCGGTCCACGACAAGGTGTCGCCATAGGCCGCGGTCTGGCTGGTTTCGAAATCGATGTAGAGCGGCGCCTCATGCGTGACGATCGCGGGATCGAGCCAGACCATCGCCGCGATCTCGTCCCACATCGGAAAGCCCGGCTCGATCGCGGTCTGCATCAGTTCGGTCAGCCGGGTGCCCGCGGGCTTGAGGCTGGCGAAGAAGTCCGTCGTCCATTGGGTGCCGGTGGAGGGATCGACCGGGATCATCGTCACCTTGCGCCAGGGCGCGTGCGCCATGATCCGCGCGGCTTCCGGATCCCAGCGGATGTTGAATTCGCGGCGCGGCGAATTGACGAACTCGCGCGCGAACTGCTCGGCGGAGGCGCCGGGCAAGGTCTGGCGGGGCAGCAGGCTGCCGCCCATGTAGATCAGCTCCTTCACATTGGCGGCGAAGCCGGGATCGAGGCTCTGGGCGATGGCGATGTTGGTCATCGGGCCGGTGGCGAACAGGGTGATCTCGCCGGGATGCGCGCGGACCATGCGGACGAGGAAGGCGGCGGCGATCTCATCCTTCGCCTCGATCGTCGGATTGCCGATCGGCAGCGCGGGCACCACCTCCGGCCGCGCGGCGCCGGGATGGTCCTGGAGGGTGCCCTCGGGCCAGTAATCGGTCCACGGCCCCTTGAAGACGAGGCGGCCATACTGCGCCTCCCACGCTTTCGTCGCCTCCGCGGTGTTGACCAAGGGCACGACGGCGCCGGGGACGACCGGCACGTCGGTGCGGCCGACGATCTCCAACGTGCGCAGCGCATAGGCGGTGGCGGTGTCGCGCCACACCGATCCGCTGGTGGTGGTGATGCCGAGCAGCTCGACATCGGGCGCCTGCAGCATCAGCAGCGGCACGCCGTTGAGGCCGATGATGTCGTCGTCGACGATGACGAGGCGCTTGGGCGGCGCGGCTGGCGGCGGCGCGGCCGGCTTTGCGGCGGCGGGTGTCGCCTGGGCGAGACAGGCGGCGAGGAACATCGTGAGGGAGGCGAGGCGCATCATGGCTCCGGATCGGACGGGGTGACTGTTGTTCACAAGCGGGATTCGCCGCGCGCCCGCTGCACGGTCAATGCCCCCGGTGCGGGGGCAGGCTGATCTTCCAGTGGATCGACGCAGCGCGGATCGCGAAGCCGAGCACCGCGCCGATCAGCGCCGGCCAGGGCGCCGGCAGCCCCAGCGCGGTGAGCGCGATGAAGGTGGCGGCGGCGGCGAAGGCGGCGGTGACGTAAAGCTCATGCCGGAGCAGGATCGAGGGGACGCCCGCGGTGATATCGCGGATCACGCCGCCGATGCAGGCGGTGATGATCCCCGCGGTCATCGCCGCGAGCGGGCTGATGCCATAATGCAGCGCCTTGCCCGCGCCGTAGACGGCATAGGCGGCGAGCCCCAGGGCATCGAACCAGTCGAGCGCGCGCGCCGGCCACCAGCGCAGCGGGATCGCCCAGGCGGCGACCGCGATCACCACGCAGAGCACCACCGGCGTCGGATCGTGCATCCAGAACACGGGGGCGCCGATCAGGAGGTCGCGCACGGTGCCGCCGCCCGTGGCGGTGATGAGCGCGAAGAAGCAGGCGCCGACGAAATCGCGCCGGCCGCGCGCCGCCACCAGCGCGCCCGACGCCGCGAACACGGCGATGCCGGCGATGTCGAGCACGCGCAGCAGGGTTTCGATCTGAACGATCATGGCGCCGCATAAACCGCCATTTCGCCGCCGTCACGACGGCTCATGCCATTTCCTTGCCCGCATGCGCGCCCGTCATTGCCCTCGATCCTGCCGCACCGCATCATGCACCCCATGATTCTCGCGGGATAGAACAATACAGGGAGGCAGGAACATGCGCGCACTTGGCCGGACGATCACCCGCATCGGCCTGTTCGTCATCGCCGCAGCCGCGCCGCTGGCGGGCAGCTCGCTCCCCGCGCAGAAGGCCGCCGCGCCGCCGCAGGCATTGGTGCCGATGGCGACCGAGGTGATCGCCGCCGGCAAACCCTTCCCCCGCTTCAAGGTGGATGCCGCCTGGCCGCAACTGCCCGCGGACCTGCTGCTCGGCCAGGTCTCGGGCGTGGCGGTGGACAAGGATGACGATGTCTGGGTCGTCCACCGCCCGCATTCGCTGACGCCGACCGACACGGGCGCGGCGCAGAGCCCGCCGATCGCGGTCTGCTGCAAGCCAGCGCCCACCGTCGTCCGCTTCGCCAATGACGGGCGCTACCTCGCCGGCTGGGGCGGACCGGAGAGCGCGCCGACGATCGACGGCGTCAACCAATGGCCCAAGAGCGTGCACGGCATCTATGTCGATGCGGCGAAGACGGTGTGGTTCGGCGGCAATGGCGACGGCGACCATGCGGTGCTGAACTACACCGCGGACGGCACGTTCATCCGCAGCTTTGGCAAGCGCGAGCGGACCAACGGCAACCAGGACCAGGCGCTGCTCGGCAACCCCGCGGACGTCTATGCCGGCAACGGCCAGGTGCTGGTGGCGGACGGCTATACCAACAAGCGGGTGATCCGCTTTCTGGGCAAGGATGGCAGCTTCGGCGGCTTCTGGGGCGCCTATGCCGAGGCGCCATCGGGCGAGAGCCGCTCGGGCCATTTCGACCAGAGCCAGGCATCGAGCACCGCGGACGGCGGCGCGAACCCCGCCTCGCGGCGCTTCGGCGACATCGTCCATTGTGTGGTGCCGACGGGCGACGGCCATGTCTATGTCTGCGACCGCCGCAACAACCGCGCGCAACTGTTCCGGCAGGCCGCGGACGGCACGCTCAGCTTCGTGCGCGACGTGGTGATCGCACCCAAGACCGGCGGCACCCGCACGGTGACCGACATCGCCCTCTCCCCCGACGGCAAATATCTCTACGTCGCGGACATGATGAACAGCCGGATCTGGATCCTGCTGCGCGCGACGCACGAACCCATCGCCGCGATCGGCCGCATCGGCCGCTATGCCGGCGAATTCACCTGGCTGCACAGCATGGCGGTGGATTCGAAGGGCAATCTCTATGTCACCGAGGTAAACACGGGACGACGGGTGCAGAAACTGGTGTTTACCGGGGTAGAATGAGGGGTCTATCCGGCGCGGAAGCCTTCATTCCCCGGCAATTGCTCGCGGGCCATGCGCGCGGCTTCGCGAAGCTGTTCGGCCATTGCCGATGCGGCGTCGGCGGTCAGCGTCACCGCGACGCCGTTGGGGCCGCTTACCAGCACATGACCTTCCGATGCGGTGACCGTGCCGACTTCGTCATAGACCTTGCTCATGCGTTTCTCCGTGGCCACCCGCCCAGGAGAAACGCTGGACGGTCGCGGTCGTTCAATCGGCCGCGGGGGCGGGCGGCTGGACCTCCACCTCGACGCGGCGGTTCTTCGCGCGGCCTTCCGGATCGTCGCTGCCGTCCGGCTTCATATTGGGTGCGACGGGGCGGTTCTCGCCCAGCGCGACGATGGTGATGCGCTTCGCATCCACGCCCTTTTCGACCAGATAGGCGCGCACCGTCTCCGCCCGGCGGCGCGACGCAGCGAGATTGTCGCCGTCGCTGCCGCGCGTGTCAGAATGGCCGCGCACGCTAATCGGGCCGCCCGCCGTGACCACCGGATTCGCCAGCAGCCCGTCGATCGCGGCGCGGGCGGCGTCGTCGAGCGTCGTCGTCATGCGGTCGCCGAAGGGCACCGTCAGGCTCGCGGGTTCGAGCGGCGGCACCGCATCCTCATCGGCCTCCGCGGACACGCCTTCGCGGATGATCGACTTGGGCGACGGGCTTGCGACCACGGCCGGCTCGGGGGCCTCCACCGCGTTCGCATTGGCGGCGGGATCGGCCTCGTTGACCACCGGTTCGGGCGCCGGTTGCGGCTGGCATGCCGATGCCGCGCATCCGGCCAACGCCACCACCGCCACCCTGCCGATCGATCGCGCGCTCATGAGTTCTCCTTCTCCAGTTCCTTGTCCGGGATCGCCGCCCCGGTTTCGGCATGCTTGGGCGGCGCATAGGAAATCACCACGTCGCCGGGCTGCGCCGTCGGGCGCGAGGCGTGGGTGAAGAAGCGCAGCGCGCCATTCTTGCGGACCAGCAGCAGCATGTCGGCATCGTCGGGCAGATGCGCCTGCGCCGCTTCGAAATCGAACTGGTCGCTGATCCGCGTCTTGCGGAACGCCCAGCCCGCCGCTTCGCGCGCTGCGATCTCCTCCACGCCCAGCCCGGAGGTGAACAGCGCCCGTCCCCTGAGCGCTTCGGGCAGGCTGCGCGGATCGTCCCGTGCGGCGTCGCCCAACTGGTAGACCGCGTCGCGGCCGATGTCCGGCGCGAATTCGCTGCACACCAGCGCGTTGTAGGCCTCATTGTCGGAGGTCGCGGCGAGAACCTGGAACTGGTCGAGATCCAGCTTCTCTTCCGTCGATTCCGCCAGGATTTCTCCGTGAAAGATGGGAATGCCGGCCTGCCGCGCCGGCGCCAGCCGCTGCCAGCTGGTATCGGTGACGGTAACCGGCACGCCGAGCTGGCGCAGTTGCTCGGCCAGCGACAGGCTCCAGCGCGTAGCACCGACGATCAGCAGCCCCTTCTGCATCGCGCCGATCACGCCCAGCCAGCGCGCGACGATGCGGATGCTGAAGCCGTGCGCGATGATCGTGGCGATCACGACGGCGAAGGACAATGTGACGAGGATACTGCCGTCGCCATAGCCGAGATGCGTCAGCCGCAGCGCGAACAGGCCGGAGACCGCGACCGCGACGACGCCGCGCGGCGCGATCCACGCGATCAGCATCCGCTCGTTCCACGGCACCCGCGTGAAGGCCAGGCTGATCATCACCGTCAGCGGACGAACGACGAAAAGCAGCACCAACAGATAGGCAAGGAAGCGCCATTCGAACTTCTGCAGCACCTCGAGATTGAGCGAGGCGGACAGCAGGACGAACAGGCCGGAGATGAGCAGGACGGTGACATTCTCCTTGAACGGATGAATGTCGCGCAGGCTATCGAGCCGCATGTTGGCCAGCGCGATGCCCATCACGGTGACGGTGAGCAGCCCGGTTTCCTGCTGGATCAGGTTGGAGATGACGAACGTGCCGATCACCGACACGAGCAGCACCGGCGCCTTCAGATATTCGGGCACATGGCCGCGGGGAAAGGCCCAGGCGATCGCGCGTGCGGCGGCATAGCCGATAAGCGCGGCGACGATGGCCGCGCCGATCATCGCCACCACCACCGCGATCAGCGTCCCGCCCTCCTCCGACCGGCGCAGATACTCATATGTGACGACCGCCAGGAGCGCGCCGATCGGATCGTTGACGATCGCTTCCCACTTCAGGATCGCGCGCGGCCGCGCGGCGACATTGCTCTGGCGAAGCAGCGGCAAGACCACGGTCGGCCCGGTGACGACGAGAATGCCGGCAAACAGGATCGCGACGGGCCAGACCAGCCCTGCGACATAATAGAGCGCAAGCGTGCCGAGCACCCAGCCGACCGGCGCCCCGACCGCGACCAGCCGGGTCACCGCCCCCTCGGTCTTGCGCAGCTCACGGAAATTGAGGCTGAGGCCCCCTTCGAACAATATGAGCGCGACCGCGATCGAGATCATCGGTTCGAGCAACTCGCCGAACAGCGCATGGGGTTCGACCAGCCCGGCGATCGGGCCCGCGACGACACCGGCGGCGAGCATCAACGCGATCGCCGGCCACCCGGTTCGCCACGCCACCCACTGCGCGCCGATGCCAAGCGCACCGATCAGCGCGATGACGAGAGCGTCTGACTGCATTGGGGGCGGATAGACGGGTTGGGGCGCGAAGGTAACCCCTGATGGATTTGTGTGGGGTGTGTGGAGCGCAACATCTTTCCTTCCCGGCGCGCCGCGCCGGGAAGGAAACGCGCTGGCTCCGGCCCTTTGTCCTTACCGCCCCAGCGCCGCGGCTTCCTTTGCGCGCGCCTCGATCAGCGCCACGTCCGGCGCGCCAGCCGGGACCACCCACGAACCGCCGACGCACAGCACCGGATCGAACGCCAGCCAGTCCGGCGCGGTCGCGACGGTGATGCCGCCGGTGGGGCAGAAGCGGGCCTGCAGCAACGGCGCGGCCAAGGCCTTGAGCGCCTTGAGGCCACCCGAGGTTTCGGCGGGAAAGAATTTGAAGTGAGTGAGGCCGAGATCCAACCCGCGCATGATGTCCGCCGCGGTCGCGGTGCCGGGGAGGAAGGCGGTGCCGGCCGCGATCGCCGCCTTGGCGAGCGGCTCGGTGAGGCCGGGCGAGACGATGAACGTCGCGCCCGCTTCCAGCGCCGCATCGAGCTGCTTCGGATTGAGCACGGTGCCGGCGCCGACGACGGCGCCCTCCACCTTCGACATTTCCCGGATGACGTCGAGCGCGGCCGGGGTGCGCAGCGTCACTTCCAGCGCCTTGAGGCCGCCCTTCACCAGCGCCTCGGCGATCGGCGCCGCGTGCGCGACATCCTCGATCACCAGCACCGGTACCACCGGCGCGAGCCGCATTACCTGCTCGACATTCATCAACCATGCTCCCTGGAAAAGGCGGCCGCGGCACCGAACAGGCCGGGCTCGGGGTGAAGGATCAGTTTGACCGGAATGCCGGCCATCATCGCCTCGAACCGCCCCTTGGCGGTGAAGCGTTGCGCGAAGCCCGAATGCGGCAGGCGATCGGCGATGCGCTGGCCGATGCCGCCGCCGATCACCACCGCCTGCCCGCCCTGCGCCAGTGCGATGTCGCCGGCGACGGTGCCGAAGCTCAGGCAGAAGCGGTCGAACGCGGCGACCGCGAGATCATCCGATCCTTCGAGCGCCGCGGCCCACAGGCTTTTGTCATCGCGAACGAGCATCGGCCGGTTCTCGACCGCGGCGAGCGCCTCATAGATGTTGACCAGCCCCGGCCCGCACACGATCCGCTCGACCGAGACCCGCCGGTAGCGCTGGCGCAGCCGCACGAGGATCGCATCCTCGATCGAATCGACCGGCGCGAAATCGATATGGCCGCCCTCGGTGGCGATGACATGATAGCCATAGCCGGTGCGCAGCAGCTGCGCGACGCCGAGCCCGGTCCCGGGGCCGAGGATCGAGATCGGCCCCTTTTCCGGCAACGGCACATCCGGTCCGCAGACATGCTGGAAGGCGTCGTCGGGCAGCCGCGCCACTGCATGGGCGACCGCGGCGAAATCATTGACCAGCACATGGCTGTCGATGCCCAGCGTCTCGTCCAGCGTCGCGGGCTGGATCGTCCAGGGATTGTTGGTGAACTTCAGCGTCGCCGCGCCGATCGGCGTGGCGACGGCGATGCCGGCGTGGCGCGGGATCGGCCGCCCCAGCATCTGCGCATAGGCCGACCACGCCGTCTTGAAGCTGGCATGTTCGGCGGTCTTGAGCTTGACCGGCTCCCCGAGCGAGAGGACGCGACCGCCCTCCACCTCGGCGAGCGCGAAACGGGCATGCGTCCCCCCGATGTCGACCGCTACGATTTCCATGGGCTCAGAGCTCGGCAGCGGCGAGCATCGCCGAGGCGCCGCGCTCGGCCTCGTCGGCGCCATGGCGCATGAACGCGAAGAGCTCGCGGCTGGTGCCCATCGTCGGGGCGGGCGCCGGCGCATGCTCGCGCGCTTCCCATTCGGCCGCGTCGACCAGCGCGGTCAGTTCGCCGGTTTCGGCGGAGACCCGCACGACATCGCCGTCGCGCAGCTTGGCGAGCGGGCCGCCGCCCAGCGCCTCCGGGCTGATGTGGATCGCCGCCGGCACCTTGCCCGACGCGCCCGACATGCGGCCGTCGGTGACCAGCGCGACCTTGAAGCCGCGATCCTGCAGCACGCCGAGCGGCGGCGTCAGCTTGTGCAGTTCGGGCATGCCGTTGGCGCGCGGCCCCTGGAAGCGCACGACGACGACGACGTCGCGCTCCAGTTCGCCCGCCTTGAACGCCTTCACCACCTCATCCTGCTCGGAGAAGATCCGCGCCGGCGCCTCGATCGTCCAGCGCGCCGGATCGACCGCGCTCACCTTCATCACGCCGCGGCCGAGATTGCCCTCGACCAGCCGCATCCCGCCATCGGGCTGGAACGGCGCGGAGACCGGGCGCAGCATCGCCTCGTCGCGCGTTTCCGCGACGGGATCGGACCAGGCGAGCACATCGCCCTGCATCACCGGTTCGCGCGTATAGGCGTCGAGATCGCTGTCCCACACGGTCAGCACGTCGCGGTGGAGCATGCCGGCATCGAGCAAGGTGCGGATGGTGAAGGCCATGCCGCCCGCCGCCTGGAAATGGTTCACGTCGCCCTGGCCGTTGGGATAGACGCGCGCGATCAGCGGCACTGCCGCCGAGAGCCGGTCGATATCGGTCCAGTCGATGACGATGCCCGCGGCGCGCGCGATCGCCGGCAGGTGGATCGCATGGTTGGTCGATCCGCCGGTGGCGAGCAGGCCGACCGCGGCGTTGACGATCGCCTTCTCGTCGACGACGCGACCGAGCGGGCGGAAATCATTGCCGCCATGGCCGATCTCGGCGAGGCGGTGGGTAGCGGCGCGGGTCAGCTCGGTGCGCAGCTTGGTGCCGGGGTTGACGAAGGCGGCGCCGGGCACGTGCAGGCCCATCACCTCCATCATCATCTGGTTCGAATTGGCGGTGCCATAGAAGGTGCAGGTACCGGCGCCGTGATAACTGGCGGACTCCGCCTCCAGCAGTTCCTCGCGGCCGACCTTGCCCTCCGCATAGAGCTGGCGGATGCGGACCTTTTCCTTGTTGGCGAGGCCCGAGGGCATCGGTCCTGCGGGCACCAGCACCATCGGCAGATGGCCGAAGCGCAGCGCGCCGATCAGCAGGCCGGGGACGATCTTGTCGCAGATGCCCAGCAGCAGCGCGCCTTCGAACATCGCATGGCTGAGCGCGACGCCGGTGGAGAGCGCGATCACGTCCCGGCTGAACAGGCTCAGCTCCATGCCGCGCTGGCCCTGCGTCACGCCGTCGCACATCGCCGGCACGCCGCCCGCCACCTGCGCGGTGGCGCCGGCCTCGCGAGCGAAGATCTTGATCTGCTCGGGATAGCGCCCATAGGGCTGATGCGCCGAGAGCATGTCGTTATAGGCAGTGACGATGCCGATGTTCATCGCGCGGCCGCCGCGGATCGCCGGCTTGTCGTCTCCCGAGGCGGCGAAGCCGTGCGCGAGATTGCCGCAGGAAAGATGCGCGCGGTCCATGCCTTGGTCGGCCTCGCGCGCGATCAGATCGAGATAGGCGGCGCGGCTCGCAGCGGAACGCTCGACCACGCGCGCGGTGACCGCGGCAATTTCGGGGTGAAGCTCGCTCATGAACCGTCTCCTGTTCTGTTTCGCACTGCATCTGGCTGGGATGGTGCACCGCACATAGGCGCTGAAAACGCCATCGTCACCCTCGCCAAACGGATTAACGTGAGGGCCAGCACCACGCCGGCGCCGCATCGTCGACGATGGTTTCGCCGAGACGTTTCGCGAGGCGGATGGAACGGATATCGCCCGCGGCCGCCAGTGCTTCGACCAGCGCCGCGGCATGCGACACCACGACGATCTGCGTCGTCCGCGCCGCGCACACCAGCAGCCGCGCGAGCGGGGCCAGCAGGTCCGGATGCAGGCTCGCCTCGGGCTCGTTGAGCACCATCAGTTCGGGCGGGCGCGGCGAGAGCAAAGCCGCGGCGAGCAGGATGTAGCGCAGGGTGCCGTCCGAAAGCTCTGCGGCATCGAGCGGACGCAACAGCCCGTGTTGCCGCATCTCGACGGTGAAGCGATCCCCCACCGCCAGGGTGGCGCCGTCGAACGCGTCGGCGATGGTCTCGCCCAGCGTCTCGCCCTCGCCCACCTCGATGATCGTCTGGATCGCGGCGCCGAGATCGCTGCCGTCACCCGCCAGCACCGGCGTGTAGGTACCGACCTGCGCGCGCCGCGCGGGCGCGTCGCGATCGGTGCGGAGATTGTCGTAGAAGCGCCAGCCCCGCATCCGCTCCCTGAGGAGGAGCAGGTCGAGCCCCTCGCGCGGATCGGCGGCATGCGTAACCATGGAGTCATGACTGGCAAGCGGGTGGTCGAGGTCGCGCCAGCGGCCATCCACGAGGCTGCGCAGGCGCATATGACCGCCGCGCCGTTCCGCGAAGACGTTCGCACGGCCGATGATCGGCCCCGTCCAAGCCGCCTCCGCCTTGATCTCGGGATCCTGCGCGAAACGCGACAGCGACGGGATCGGCAGCCCGAGGTCGATCGCATAGCCATAATCATCGGCGGAGAAGCCGAGCCTGAGCGCGACCGGCGCCGATCGCCGGGTGCCCTGCACCGGCTGCTTGCCCTCGACCATCGCCCGGCTGAACTTTTCGGGGCCCGCCCACAAGGTCGATTGCAGCCCGCCCTCCGCCGCCAGCGAGGCGATGGCGCGCCCCTGCGCGATTTCCGCGAGCAGCCGCAGCGCGCGATAGAGGCTGGACTTGCCGACGCCGTTCGCGCCGGTGACGATGGTGAGCGCGCCGAGTTCCACGACGATGTCGCGCAACGACCGATACCCTGCAATCGCCAGCCGGTTGATCATCTTTTCGCGTCCCCGCCGCTCAGCCGCAATCCGCCGATTGACGTCGCCCATCGCGCACCGCTTATCAACCGCGATGTCCGCGCCCTCCCCCGCCGTTCGCTTCGTGCTGGTGACGATCCTGATCGACGCGATCGGCTTCGGCATCGTCATTCCCGTCCTGCCCGATCTGGTGATGACGGTGGGCAAGGTCGGGCTTGCCGAAGCGACGCGGATCGGCGGCTGGCTGGCGCTGCTCTACGCCCTGTTCCAGTTCCTGCTGGGGCCGGCGATCGGCAACCTCGCCGACCGCTTCGGGCGGCGCCCGGTCCTGCTGGGCGCGCTCGCCGGCTATGCCGTGGATTATGTGCTGATGGCATTCGCGCCGACGCTCGCCTGGCTGTTCGTCGGCCGCGCGCTGGCGGGCGTGTTCGGCGGAACCTATGGCCCGGCGCAGGCGGCGATCGCGGACACCACGGCGCCGGCCGATCGCGCGAAGCTGTTCGGCTATATCGGCGCGGCGTTCGGCATCGGCTTCATCGCAGGACCCGCGGTCGGCGGACTGCTCGGCGTCTTCGGCCCGCGTGCGCCCTTCTATGCCGCGGCGGCGCTCGCCGCGTTCAACCTGCTCTACGGGCTGTTCTTCTTCCCGGAAACGCTGCCGCCGGCACTTCGCCGGCGCTTCGACTGGAAGCGTGCCAATCCGCTGGGGGCGCTGATCTCCTTTTCCGCCATTCCCGGGCTGCTGCCGATCGCGGCGGTCTATTTCCTCTGGCAGCTCGCCAGCCTCGTCTACCCCACCGCCTGGTCGTGGTTCGCGATCGTGCGCTTCGGCTGGTCGAGCCTGATGATCGGTGCTTCGCTCGCTTTCGTCGGCCTGACGATGGTGATCGTGCAGGTGGGGCTGACCGGCCGGATCGTCGCGGCGGTGGGCGAACGGCGCACCGCGGAGATCGGTATCGTCGGCGCCATCATAGGCTTCGCGCTGTTCATGCTGATCCCGCAGGGCTGGATGGCCTTCCCGGCGATGGCGGTGGTGGCGCTGCAATCGGTCGTCCAGCCCGCGCTCTCGGCGATGCTGTCGCGCCGCGTGCCGGCGGACCGGCAGGGCGAACTGCAGGGGTTCGGCGGCAGCCTGATGTCGCTGGGCGCGATCGTGGCGCCGATCGCCTACAGCCCGGCACTGGCGTGGTTCACGAGCGCGGAGGCGCCGTTCCGCTTCCCGGGCGTGGTGTTCGCGATCGCCATCGTCGCGGCATTGTGCGCGCTGGGGGTGCTGGTGGCGGTACCGCGGGCAAAACGGCACGAGGGTGCAGGGTTGGAGCCCGCTCCGCAACGCGGCGGGGATCCGCTGGCCGGTTCCTGAAGCGGGCCGGAAACATTCTCGGTTTCGGGAACATCGGTTTCGGGGACATAATACCAAACTCTGTGCGAAACCCCGGTGCGCAACCGGCAGGCTCGCCGTCTCGGTCGCCAACGACAGGCTGACCATCACCTGGCAGTTCTCGGTCTTGCCGAGTTGTCCGCAATATTGCCGCGCCACGCCGACCGAATGCTTCCCCTTCTTGGGAAAGCCCGTGTCGTCGATGATCCAGGCCTCGACCGGGCCGTCGCGCTCCACCACCGGCAGAACCTGCTCGCGGACACACGCCATCAGCGCCTCGTCCGACCAGCCGCCCTGACCCACGAAATGCAGCAGCGACTGGTGTTTCGCCGATACCCGGTCAGGCCGAACCACCGCCGCCAGCGGCTCCACGCTCTTGCGCTCCACGGGAAGCAGCAGTCCCGTGCAATAATCCCTCAACGGTTCGGCTCGGTCCGCATGCCCGATCACTTTCACAAGACGATCGACATAAGCGTCAAAACGCGCTTCAATCTCCTCCGTCCAGCGACCCTCCATCCCGACCCTCCAGCTCAGTTTGAATCACCGAGCCTATCACATCTGCGCCGGTACCGAATCCCCCCTTCTTCTGACTCAGTAGGGATACAAATCTCTCCACAGTTCCCGGCGCGCGCAGCCTTGCCGAAACCCCATCAGGTGCGCCTGAAACCTGCGCCCGGCAGCGGACGTTGAAGCACCTGCGACATCCATTCGGCGAAGAAGGCTTGGGCGATGCGGCACGTGATATTCTGGTTGCTCGCGATCGTCGCGCTGGTGCCGGCGCTCATCTTCGCGTTTCCGTTCGCGATGAACGAGTGCCAGCTCAGCAACACGCAGGCCGAGATCGAGGCCTGCTTTGCCCGGAACGCATGGGGATTCCGCGTCTACGCCGCATCGCTCCCCGGCTTTCTGGTCCTTTCGGTCATCCTCTATGCGCGCGCGAGCCGATGGGCGCTTCCGTCGCTCGCGCTGGTCTCGTTGGGACCGCTCGCCGTGGCCATGGCGTTCGCGGCGGTGCGCGGCGGTTGAGCGCGCCATGGCCGCCATGACCGTCGTCGATCACGCCCCGCATCACTGGTTCCTGCTGGAACAGGACGGGCACTATTATCTCGACGTCAACTGCAACCATGGCGCCGTCGGCTATTCGTGGCTGATCGCGCTCGACGCGGCCGAATGCCGTGCGTGGCGCAGCGACGGCCGCGCCGCGATCGACCGGCTGGCCACCGCGATCGACCACAGCGCACCCGCCGCGCAGGCAAGCGGCTCGCCCTATGCCGCGCGCGATCTTTCCGCCGCGCTCGGCCGGCGCGTCAGCCAGGCGGTGGCGGCGCGGCGGGGGCGGCCGACGGGGTGACGCATCCGCAGTCCCCTCCTCGCGCCGCCGGAACCGACGCGCCGGGAAGGCGTTGGCCAATGCCCGCAACGGGCAGGAGGCGAATGATGCGCAACACCGGATTGGCAATCGTCGCGGCGATGGTGATTGCGACGCCCGCACGCGCGGAGGCGGACCAGACGTTCAGCGGCGCCGGCCAGCGCACGGCGCTGGATTGCGACGGCGGCAGCCTGCGCATCGAAGGCGCGAGCAACGAGGTGTCGATCTCCGGGGGCTGCACCGCCCTCGAGGTCGAAGGCGCATCCAACACCATCCAGGTCGATATGGCGCCCGGCGGCACGATCACGCTGGTCGGCGCCAGCAATCGCGTTCGCTGGACCGCGCCTAAGGACGCCAGGGTGAAGGTTCAGGCGACCGGCGCGGGCAACCGGGTGCTGCGGGCCGACTGATCGCCGACACGCCCCTGCCCGGCACCGGCAACGACCGGAGATGAGGACGATTTACTGGCGCGACGCTGCGACGCCCGGCGCATATTCCCGCAACGCCGCCGTTCGTTCAGGATCGCGGTCACCCGACCGCGAAGGTTCGCACTTGGCATGGATCCGCCAGCGCGCTGTTCATCCGCATCGACCGAAAGGCGGACCCGACGAGATAGCGGGGCGGATCGTCAGGTTCCGGCCGATGTCCAGGCCTCCACGGCATGGCCGCCGAAGATGCGGTCCCGCGGCAGGTCGAAGATGAAGTAGGGGTTGAGCATCGGCGGCGCACCGGCGGCATCGAGCCGCGCCTGTTGCTCCGGCGAGATGACGATGTCGAGCGAGGCGATGTTCTCCTCGACCTGCGCCACGCGGCTGGCGCCGATCAGAACCGCCGAAAGCCCCGGCCGGCGAGCCACCCATGCCAGCGCAACCTGCGCCATCGGGCGACCGATCTCCGCCGCAACCGTCCTCAGCACCTCCACGATGGCGAAATTGTCTTCGGTGAACAACATGCCGCCATAGGGATTATCGCCGTTCAGCCGCCCGTCGCTGCCGCCCTCCCGCGTCTCGGCAGAGCGGTTGGGCAGGCTGCCGGCGGGGCCGGCATCGGCCAGTTTCTCGCGGCCATATTTTCCGGTGAGCATCCCCGCGGCGAGCGGGCTCCACGCCACCAGCCCCAGGCCGAGCGCCCTGCCCGCCGGGATGAGATCCAGTTCCACGCCGCGATCGATGAGCGAATAGGAATATTGCAGTCCGATCGGCTGCGGCAGGCCGTGCGCGCGGGCAAGCGTCGCGATCTGCGCGACATACCAGGCGGGGGCGTTCGAGAAGCCGTAGTGGAGAATGTCGCCGCGACCAACCGCGTCGGTCAGCGCCCGGAGCACTTCCTCGGGCGGTGTCGTGCGATCCCACACATGCGTCCAGTAGAGGTCGATGAAGTCGATGCCCAGCCGCCCCAGCGACCCCTCGATGCCGTCACGGATGTTGCGCACGCCGTTGCCGCCGGCGAGCGGCGTGTCCTGACGGCGGGGAAAACCCGACTTGGTGGCGATCACCAGCCGGTCGCGCGCGCCCGTCTCGGCGAGGAAGCGCCCCAGCATCGCCTCGCTCTCGCCGCCGGAATAGACGTCGGCGGTGTCGAGAAAATTGCCGCCGGCGCCGACATAGGCGTCGAAGATCGCGCGCGCGGCCGCTTCGTCGGCACCCCAGCGGCCGGCCCCGAAGGTCATGGTGCCGAGCGCAAGCGGGCTGACGACCAGTCCGGAGCGGCCAAGGGTTCGGTAATTGGTGAGGCTCATCGTTGCATCTCCTGCGATGGATCAGCAGGTAGTGCCGGACGGTCGGTGTTATTAGCGGGTGTTCGCCGCATGGGTTTGTGAAGGATTTGCAGCAATGAAGCGTGGCGAACTGGATGATCTGGCGGCGTTCGCGACAGTGGCGCGGACCCGCAGCTTCACGCGCGCCGCGGCCGAACTCGGCTTTTCACCGTCGGCGCTGAGCCATGCCATGCGAGGGCTGGAGCAGCGCCTGGGCGTGCGGCTCCTGGCCCGCACAACCCGCAGCGTTGCGCCGACGCCGGCGGGCGAGCGCTTGCTGCGCTCGCTCGACCCCGCGCTGGCGGAGGTCGCGCGCGGCCTGTCGGCGCTGGCCGATTGGCGCGGAGAGCCATCCGGGCGTATTCGGCTGACCACCTTCTCGTCCGCCGGCCGCATGATCCTGGCGGCGAAGCTGCCGCAGTTCCTGATCGATCACCCGCACGTCTCGGTCGAAGTGAACGTCGACAGCCGCCTGGTCGATCTGGTCGCGGAAGGTTATGACGCCGGCATCCGGCTGGGGGAGAGCGTCGAGCGGGACATGGTCGCGGTGCGGGTGGGCCCGGACCTCCGCACGGTGGTGGTCGGCACGCCCGAATATTTCGCGCGACATCCGCGCCCCTTGGTGCCCGAGGAACTGGAAACCCATAATTGCGCCAACTATCGCATGGTCGGCGGCGGGTTGTTGCCGTGGGAGTTCGAACGGGACGGCCGCGATGTTCGATGCCGCCCCGGCGGACAATTGATCGTCAATGACGAGACGGTGGCGTCCGCCGCCGTCCGCGCGGGCATGGCGCTGGGCTATATGTGGGAGAGCGACGTCGCCGAGGAGGTCGCCGACGGGCGACTGATCAAGGTGCTGGACGAATATTGCCCGGTCGGCCCCGGGCTGTTCCTATATTATCCCAGCCGTCAGGTGACGCCCGCGCTGCGTGCGCTCGCCGATGCGCTCAGGTGGCGTTGCGGCTGATATCCGCCTTGCATTGCGGCCGGCTGATCGGCGATGCGTCTACCCAATCCGTTCGGGGCGTGCCGATCGCCGGTCCGTATCGGCATCGGCATCCCGGCAAATGACGGCCAGAATTGGCTCGTCGGCACCGTGCGGCCACGCGCCTCAAAAACGCGCCGCGCCCACCTCAAGGAGCATGGACTGCAGGGAAGCTGTAATTGACGCGGCCGTCAACCTGAGCGTGAGCTTCCAGGCACGGCCCGAGCAGCGCTGGTCGACCGGAACTGGCGCAAAGCGGACATCGGGTGCGGCGAATGTGGTGCGGCGGTTGGCGCTCAATTGCGGACGTTCGCCCGATCAGTCATGCTCCTTGTGCTAGTCCCAAGGCGGGCCCGCGGGAGGGCATGCGCGAGGGCGGCGGTCTTACGCTAAACGAGCAGAGCCGGATTCTACCGATCGCCGGTGGGCAGCCGGGACGCGCCGCGCTGCTCGAAATGCAGATCGACAGCCATATCGCCGTGACCAGCGGATGGGGCGCGGCCGACTGGATCCTGCGGCCCTAGGCTCGAGCGATGGCGAACGATTTGCTGACATTGAATTCGATGGGCGACGCATGCAGAAGCGAGGCAAGCAATGTTGGATAAATCGAAGGCTATCACAACCGGCACCGCATGCACTCGGCTATCTCGCACCGAACAAGCCGAGCAGAGCATGACGGGAAAACCGGCGTGTCCGCCGAACCAGGGGACGATCAGTCTTGACCGCCTTCAACGCATCGGACAGTCTCGGACGATGCGTCTAGGCTTAATTTTGTCAGCCCTAAATTGGCGCTTGGTGGGCGTTTTTCTCGCTATGCCGTTGTGCGCCAGTTGCGATGGATCGCAAGCAGCACGAGACGTCACTGCAAACCACGGGTGGCGAATCGAAGGGACCAAAGCGTGCCAGAGAATTGCTGACCGCACATATTGCTTCCCGTTGACAATGGTTGATAGTCCACCGGACCCACGTCCCAATATGCCAAGTGCGATCTTGCTGGAAATCCCGTCCAGCCGAGAGCGTGAGAAGGAATGCCGAACCTACACGCCTAGCGGGACGCCGGTTCACGTTGGAACGCGACTGCTTCTGGGGGAGGCCTATCCAGGCGATACACTTCAAGCGTATGCTCAACGCAAAATCGACAACTATCTCAGTTACACGCTCAAGCCCAAAGCGCCAATTCGATGGAATGGCCTCAACTGCCTCAAGGTCGATCCACGCTCAATTTCGCCGACTAGGGACTTCGTCTGCCTCTTGAACACTGATCAGCTCGAAAATGGTGCGACCGTCATCTCGTGCGATGCCGATGGCGAGGTGCCAATTCCGGGATGTCGCCATGATCACTTCGTTGACGGCCTCGAGTTCAGCATGAGCTACAAGAAAACCTGCGGTCGCTACTGGCGCGAGATCGAAGTCGAGACAGTCGAGTTCGTTCGCAAAGCCGAAAAGCGTGAAACTGACTAGCGCCATGCGTCGGCCAAACATAATGAGCGCGATTCACGGCAACGTTGGCAATATCGTCCGCTCCTGACGTCGACATTCAAGGGTAGACGCTTACGCGGCAGCAGGTTCTGGCGCGAAGCGGACGTCCAACCGGCAACTGGGTCTGTCGCAAACTTTAGGCATTGGTCACGTTCTATAATGTAATCTCGTTTATTGAGGCTTTGATAAGCCCGTGCGATCGGATGACGGCAACTGGATAGCGCCTGCAATCATGTTGACGTCCATTTGGACACCGTCAGAGGTCGCAGCATCAGTGCCAAGGCTCCTAACATGTGCTAGTGGATTGATCGGAACGGAAGAGTCCGTTTTGTGGATTCCGCTGAGCGCGACATTGTGCGACGAGTCGGTATGCGTAGTGGTATCACCTTCGTCGTCACGGCACCGGATCGGGCGCGGCTTGAAGCTCTCGTTTCGGCCCGTGGGTCGCCCCAGAAGCATGTATGGCGCGCGCGGATCGTCCTTTTGACGGATGATGGGCTGGGCACCGTTGCGATCATGGCGCAGACGGGCAAGTCGAAAACGTGCGTGTGGCGCTGGCAGGAGCGGTACATGGCCGAAGGTGTCGATGGCCTGCTCCGCGACAAAACCCGCCCCCCTGGCATCGCGCCGCTCGAGACGACGCTCGTCGACAAGGTTGTGGCGTTGACGCTCGAGGCGCCGGCTCAGGAGGCGACGCACTGGACGGTGCGCGCGATGGCCAAGGCGGCGGGCATCGCAGCGTCCTCGGTCGTGAAGATCTGGCACGACCACGGCCTCGCGCCGCATCGCTGGCGCAGCTTCAAGCTGTCCAACGACAAGGCGTTTGCCGAGAAGCTGCACGACGTGGTCGGCCTCTACGTCTCGCCGCCGGCGCACGCGATCGTGCTGTCGGTGGACGAGAAGAGCCAGATCCAGGCGCTCGACCGCACACAGCCGGGGTTGCCACTCAAGCGCGGCCGGGGGGCGACCATGACGCATGATTATAAGCGCAACGGGACGACCACGTTGTTCGCGGCGCTGAACGTCCTCGACGGCTCGGTGATCGGGCGCAACATGCAGCGGCATCGGCACCAGGAGTTCATCCGCTTCCTGAACGCGGTCGAGGCCGAACTGCCGTCAGACAAGGCCGTCCACGTCATCCTTGACAACTACGCCACCCACAAACAGCCGAAGGTTCGCGCCTGGCTCGCCCGGCATCCGCGCTGGACTTTCCACTTTGTGCCTACGTCGTGTTCCTGGTTGAACGCCGTCGAGGGCTTCTTCGCCAAGCTGACCCGCCGGCGCCTGAAGAACGGCGTCTTCTGCTCCGTCGTCGATCTCCAGGCCGCCATCAACCGCTTCATCAAAGAGCATAATCAGGAACCCAGGCCGTTTGTATGGAAGGCTGATCCCGATCACATTATCGCTGCCGTCAGGCGCGGGCACCAAACGTTGGAATCAATCCACTAGAACGCCGAAAGCATCAGATTCAGCATTGGGCATTCGCTTGATAAAATAGTATTGTTTAAGATGTGCAGAGGGATCTTTAGATCCTCTGTCGACGACTTGCCACCCAGCCGATGTCGAAAAACCTGACAGCATTTGGCTCTCGAATGACCTGTCGTGAAATCCAGTGATCAAGATATCACAGGATGCTTGGCCCCGCCGTGGGATTGCCCAGACACCCCCTCCCTGTGTCAGAATATTCAACACCAAGCTCGGATGAGCTCCATTGCCGTTTGTCAAAATGAATCTTGTCACCAGTGCAGGCAAGTCGGCAATTTTCTTTACTCTACTTGCAACCTCATATTCGGTGTAAACATCAGTTTTAAATTTCCCGATCATTTTTCCAGTCGTTACGGAGCTCTCGCAAAGCGCGATGGCAGAAGAAGCCGCCTCAGCGGGGCTAGCGATTGATTCACGCGCTTGTGGGATGGCCGGTTTCTGAGCAGAAGAAGGGAGAACGAGCATCGTTGCGCCAACGATGCCTGCAAGAGTCTTAAGCATTCTTTTGACCTTGACGTTTCAGGATATTTCGGGGACATAATATGAAATAGGTGCGATCGAAGCCTGCAGCGGCTTCTGACCGGCGTTTGATATTGTGTCCCCGTAATGCCATGTCCGCTTCTAGACGGGGCTGGAAGCGCGCGGGCGGGCGGTTCTTGGCGCAAAGCACACCCCGTTTTACGAAGAACAGTGCCGATCTCGGCATATCAGCGCTTGCAAGGGCCTGTGCGGATGATTCCAAACGGCTGCACGGGAATCGGCCTGTCGTTGCGGATCGTAACCGTCTGCTCCTCAACGCGCAGTATCGTAAAAGCCGCACCAAAGGAAGTTCGCTGGCCGGGATCATCGCCCGATCGACTGTGCTTTTCGCCAAAAAGCGGGATCGGGTTCCCAGAACCGAAAGCCCGGATGAACCGCGGATCGCCATCCAAGAGCGCAATCCCGCCAAATGCAATGCCGACCATCGGCCCATCGCGAAACTCTTTGATAGATAGACGACGGTAGGTTGGTCCCGCAAGTGTTGGCGGGCCGCTAGGCACCTTTACCCCGACAATCGGAATATCGTATGGACATGAGAAAGCTAGAACAGCATCGTCGATCTGGCCGTCCCGTTCGCGATCGACGAGACAATGCCTATACGATACTATTGTTTTTCCTATCAGCCCTTTTGATTCCGTATCAAATGTTCTTACTTGACAAAATACGCCGGCCGATGACCGGCTTGGCCTATACATCGTCCCACCCGCCAACTCGAAGAGTTGCTCACCTGCACGGATTACATCGTCGACGTTCGGACCTACGTGGGCATCTGCAGTCAGTTCGATAAGCCCGATAGGTAGCAATCGTGCACGCTGCAGAAAATCGCCCTTCGTAAGCGTGATAGGCTCAGACGTGATCTGAGGAGGTTCAACGATCCACGTAGAGACGGCGGTTTCCGATTTTGCATGCGCGGCCTGGGTCAAACACTGTGAACAGATCACGCATAATGCGGCGCAGAACATCTTTAGCGCGTTCATTTAATCCCCCTCATCTTTTCCACCGCAATGCAGTACTATGAAATAACAGATTTAAGTGACCATTATGCAAAGCGGCGATATCAGCCCCACGGGCGCGAGATTGCCCCCACTAACCATATCGGTCAACATACGGCGCCTCTCCAGCGTCGGGATATTTCGGGGACACAAGATATTTCGGGGACACAATGCGAAATAGGCGCGATCGGAGCCTGCACCGGCTTCTGATCAGAATTTTATATTGTGTCCCCGTAATGCACGGCGGCCGCCTCTTCCCGGCCCATGTCCAGCCGCGCACAGATGGTCGCGTCGCCAGGCAGGATCGGCGCTGCCCGGCGACGCGGACCTTGGCGACACCATCTGCGGGCACGGCGCGCAGAACCGCCGCGCGCGGCGCGGCAAGCGATCTGCCGATCGCAATGAACGGATGCAGGTCTCCACGCGAACCGGTTGTCGCAGGAACGATCCGGGCCATGCGCGATGAGTGCGCCATCGTCGTTGCACCGGCGGCAGTTTGCCGAAACCTGCGTTCGGCGGCGCGCGCTTGATCCGCCGCTCGCCCCCTCCCGACAGGTGCGGCGTCGCGACGCCTGCGATCACCCCGCCCCATACCCGGAACGACGGAAACCGGCGCCCCCATCCCTCCCCCTGCCGCCACCCGCAACCCGCTCAACATGAAGTGATATTTTGCACAGACTCGGGCGCGTTACGGTTGTAACCCGCCGTCCGAGCAGGATTAAGCGCCCAAGGGGGTTCGATGAGTATGCGATGGCTCGCGCCGTGTTCGGCGCTGCTGCTGGCCGGCTGCGGGATGGTGAGCAGCTTTCTGCCCGGCGATACCAAGGCCGCGCTGGCGGAGGTGCGTTCGGCGATCGTCGCGCATGATTATGGCGTGGCGGTGGAGCAGGCACGGGCCCTGGCGATCCGTCATGACGACGATCCCGAGGTGCTGTTCGAGCTGGCGCGCGCCGAGGCGCTGCTGGGCAACGAGAACCGCGCGGTGACCGCGCTGGAGAAGGCGATCGCCGCCGGGCTGCCGGGCACCGTCGCCACCTTCCGCGATCCCGCGTTCGACGAGATCCGCCGCACCGTGCGCTTCACCGCGATCGCCGGGCGCGCCGCTCCGCAGAGACTCAACCGGCCCGTGTCCGACACGCCCGAGGTCGCCGCCACCGCGGCGCCCACCGCCCGCGCGGCGGGCGGGGGCCGCCGCGCCGCTTCACCCGCCGGCGACGGCGGCATCGCCCCGCTCGAACCGCTCAAGCCGCTCAAGCCGATGCGCGCCGGCGACGTCGAGATCGGCGACGATGTCGTCCGCGCCGGCGACGTCGATCTCGGCAGCGACTTCTGATCCCGTTCTGATCCCGGGCGGCCGTCCGGCCGTCCTCACCCCTTCCTTCACAGGACATATCGAAATGACCAAGCTCGCTCGTGCGTCGTTGATTCCGCTGCTGCTCGCCGCAGCGCCGCTTTCCGCCGAGGTCGTCAGCGGCACCGGCACCGTGCCGGTCGGCAAGTCGAAGGATGTCGAAACCATCCGCGTCCGCGCCGAGCGCGAGGCGCGCCGCGCGGTGGTGGTCCAGATGCTGGAGGCGACGATCGGCGCGCCGCGCGTGGCCGAGGTGCCGCAGGCGACGATCGACGATCTCGCCGCGCAGATCCGCCCCGAGATGATCACCGATCGCGAGAGCGGCCGCGAGGGCAACGACTTCTTCGTGCGCTTCACCGCCGATATCGACGGCGCCTGGTTCCGCGGGCTGCTCTCCAACAAGGGCATCGACAGTTCGTCGCAGCGCGCGATGAACGACAATTACCTGATCTTCGTGATGCTCGACCAGAACACCGGCACCGCGCGCGACGATTCCCGCCCGGTCGAGGAGACGGTCGACTATCAGCGCGATTCGGGCGCCGCGATCAGCGCGCAATCCGCGCAGGTCTCGCAGAGCAAGTCGGCGAGCGGCGTCAGCGTGCGCAGCGCGGGCGGCTATGGCGCGGCGGAGGACGGCCCGGGCTATTCGGGCCGCGAAGCGGGCGGCTATGCCAACAGCGCCTCCGCCGCCGCGCGCACGTCCCAGGCCAGCGCGAGCAAGAGCGACGTGCGCGCGTCCGAATATGATCGCGTCCGCTATCGCCGCCACACCATCTGGCAGCGCCCGCCGCAGGGCTCCGCCGCGGACACCGGCATGGCGGCGCTGCGCGGGTCGCTGAGCGACTATGGCGTCGCCTTCGCGGATTCCTGGGCGGCGCTCTCGGGCTATTTCGACGGCCAGCCGCCGCGCTACGACATGCTCAAGCGCGACGCCCGCTACCAGGGCTTCCTCGACAGCCTGCAGAGCCGCAACGCCCCCTTCTTCATGGGCGGCACGATGAACATCACCCATGCCGGCCGCGATCCGGCGACGGGCGAGGCGGTGTGCACCGGCACGCTCGACGCCAGCGCCTCCGCCACCGCCGACGGCCGCGACATCGGCAGCGACACGGTGAATGCAGAGGCACGCGCGACCACGCCGGAACTGTGCGAGGGCGTCGTCGCCAAGCGGCTGGCGCTGGCCGCGGCCACCTCGATAGGCCCGCGCATCCAGAACTACTGGCGCCGCATCGCCAATGTGGAGGCGGCGCGCGGCCAGAACACCCAGCAGCTCAACGACTATGCGCTGACCCTGCGCTCCGATCGGCTCGACATGGCGATGCAGGCGGACATCCTCGATGCGCTGCAGGCGACGCAGGGCGTGGAGAGCCAGAACTTCGTCTCGCAGGCGGGCAACGAGATGCGCTTCACCGTGCGCTACGCCGGATCGGTGCCGCTGCAGCTCGCGCTCTACCAGAAGCTGCGCGGGCGCCCCGGCTTCGCCAACATGCAGTCGACCGCCAACGGCCGCAGCGTGCTGCTCTGCCTCTCCGGCTGCGGCTCGGCACGCTGATGCGCGGCGGCCTTCTGCTGGCGACGGCGGCGGCGGTGACGGCCGCTGCCGCCGCCTCCCCCGCCGCGGCGCAGGTTTCGGCGCCGCATGTGTGGGCGGTGCGCGGCGTCTATGGCTTCGATGCGCAGAGCTGCGGCACCGAGGCCGGGCTCGAGGCCGCGATGATCGCGCCCGAATTCTGTGCGACGGTGGCGGCGGCGCAGGCGCCGCTTGCCGAGCGGTTCCAGCAGGCGATGCTCGCGCGCTTCCCCGGCGCTGAGGCGAAGTTCGCGCAGTCGCTGCCGGCGGGCACCACCCCCAACGCCCGCCTGAAGGCGACCCTGATCGCCTCGCTGCGCCTTACCCGCGCGACGATGTGGCGGGTCGACAAGGCGGCGGGCAGCGACGGCTTCCTGCCGGTCACGCTGACGCTCGACATCGCCAATGCCGATACCGGCGAGGTGGTGTTCACCCGCTCGCGTTCCGCGGTCGGCCAGGGCGTCTATCCCACCGCGCAGGTCGAACAGCGGCTTCGCGCCGAGCTGCCGGCGCATCTCGATGCGACGATGCAGGCGCTGGTCACCGAGGCGGCGGCGGCGTGGAAACCCTATGCGCAGTCGGCGAAGATCGTCGGCAAGGTCGATGCCGGCTATGTGATCGATCGCGGCCGTGCGCAGGGCATCCGCGCCGGTGCGTCGGTGGGCAGCGATGTCGCCGAGGGCGAGGTCGCCTATGCCGGCGCCGGCTATGCGATCGTCCGCCCGCTGCTCGGCGACTATCGGGAAGGCCAGGTGCTGACGCGCACCGCGGTGACGCCGGTGGCGCTGCTCGCCAAGCCTTCGGTGCTGGTCGCGGTCGATCGGATGCCGCGCGGCTATGGCCGCCTCTACCTCACCGAGATCCTGCAGGATGCGCTGGGCGCCGGCGGCGGCTTCGCGCCGATGCCCGTCGCCCCCGGCTTTGCGCGGCTGCGCGCGGCGGCGGTGGGCGAAGCGGGTGCCGAGGCCGGCCGCCAGCGCGCGCTGCCCGATTATGTCGCGCGCGTCTCGGTGGTGCCGCTGCCTTCCGCGGTGTTCGCCAGCAACATCCCCGGCGTCACCATCGAGCGGCACCAGGCGGATGCGTTCGTCGATCTCGTCGATCGCTCGGGCCGCGTCGTCTATTCGGCGCATGGCACCGGGCTGATCACCGACCAGATTTCCGGCGACACCCGCTTCTCGCCCGACCAGCGCCGTGACACGGTGGTGCGCAACGCGCTGATCGATGCCGCCGCCAAGCTGGCGAGGTTCAAGCCGCAGCCGCTGCAGCTGCCGATCGCCACGGCCGGCGCCGACCGCATCCTCATCGCCGACAAGGGCGGCGCGCTGCCGCTCGGCGCACAGCTCGTCGTGCTGCGCAACGAGGGGCGCAAGCCCGGCATCGAGGGGCCGGTGTTCGCGCCGGTCGGCCTCGTCCGCACCGTTGAGCTGGCGGAGGGCGGGCTGATCGCGGTCAACGCCGATGCCGCGAAGATCTCGCTGCGCGCGAAGGATGTCGTGGCGATCGACCAGGCGGGCAAGCCGCTGCTCGCGCGCCGCGCGCTGGTGCAGTGCGCCGCCCCCGTCGACGATCGCGGATCGGTGGCGGCGGGCTGGTGGTCGATCGCCGCCGAAAGCGCGTTCGCGGGCCAGTTCGCCGCGCCGGTACGGATCGCCGGCCTGCCCGGGCTGCTCGCGCGCTACCGCACCGATTTCGCGGGGTGGGACAGCTTCGCGCCGGCGCAGCCGGTCACCACCGATCAATGCTTCCGCCCGGTGATCGCCTTCGATCCCGGCCGCGGCAAGGGCGGCGCGCAATATGGCATGACCGTGGGCTACACGCTGATGCGCGGCGCCACCAAGGTCGCGGGGCAAGGGCTGGAGGCGATGCTCTCGCCCACCGAGGTGCCGGCGGGCACGCCCGCGCCCAGCCGCTCCGCAATGCTCGAACAGGATCTCATGGCCAACGCGCTGCCGCTTGCGATCAGCGCCGCCGCCGCCCTCAAGCCCGTCAACTGATCATCTGCAACGAAGGGGTATTTTCGTGAAGAAAACCATATTGATGCTTGCCGCCACCCTGGCGCTCTCGCTGCCCGCGCAGGGCTTCGCGCAGTTCGGCGGCTTCAACCCGCTGGGCGCCGCCAAGGAAAAGCTGGGCATCGGCGGCTCCGGCAGCAGCGCCGCCGCCGATCCGGACGGCTTCCTGCAGAACGCCACGCTCTCCACCAAGAACGTCATGATCTCCGCCGCGCTGCTCGCGCAGGCGGTGACCGACCGCACCCAGATGGTGAGCCGCAAGGCGCAGATCGACGCGCTGCAGAACGCGCAGTCGATCGGCGAACTCAACGCGCACACCGCCGAGTTCAAGAAGGACATGGCCGTCCTCAACGAACGCAAGGATCTGTCGGCGGACGTTTCGGCGGCCTACCAGGCGTCGGACAAGAAGCAGAAGGATCTGATCTCGGTGGCGGTCGGCAACCTCCTGATCGGCCTCGCGCGCGACGTGAAGCTTGCCGGCCAGGCCCGCGGCATGGTCGGCAGCGCCAGCGCCAATCCGGAGACGATCTCGCGCGTCGGCTCGCTCAAGACCGCGGGGTCGCTGCTTGGCCTGCAGGTGAATGGCCTCGGCGGCGTCCTCAAGAGCGCACCTGCGCTGATGACCGCCGCCAAGGTGCGCGGCCCCGACGCCGCGGAAACCAGCGAACCGCGCAAGGTCACGCTGTAGGATCGTCATCGCGTCAGGGTCGTCATCGCGTCTCCGCGGGCCTGACGTCGGACATGCCCCATTCCAGGTCATCCCGGTCTCGAGCCGGGATGACCGATGGTCTGGTGGCCATCGCCGCAAATCCGGTGCGACACCGCGGCGAAAACAACCATCGGAACGACGCAATTTCCCCTCCCCGGCGTCTGCTCGCCGGAGAGGGGAAACCGAGATCCCCTTACCCACCCTCCCATTGGCACGCGGCGTTTCGGTACGGTCTGGTCTCACGTACCGCAACGCCACGGGCGCTCCGGGCACACCCCGAAACGGGGTGAAGAGGCGGCACGGCGCGGCGCTCCCCCGGGGCTCCGGACCCCGGCGATCGCACGCTGCCGTGCACGCCCCCCCCACGAAAACCACGGCCCCGTCCCGTCCCCACGGACAAGGGCCGACGGTTTATGCGTTCAATGCGTCGGTCCGCGGCGGATCAGCTTCGACATCATGTCGAGAAAGCGCGTCAAGCCGGTCAGCCAGTCCTGCACGCCTTGCGGAATCATCGGGATGCCGATGATCGCTTCCAGTATCCGTCGCGCGATCGGCCAATATCGTCCGAACAATTCGGGCAGCGCCGCCGCAACCACGGTCTCGATGTCGCCATCGGTGCGCAAACCCAGCGATTGCAGCACCGATCGCAACCCGGCTTCTTCCTCGCGCGTCAAGTCGGACGGTATCATGATTCTCCCCATCTCCCCGGTCGGGCACGGCCTTTCGCCCCGATGCGGTGCAGACCATCTGGCGATTCGCAGCCGGCTTTGCGCGTGACGGCCGTCACGCGCACGCATATCCATTGCATCGCGGTACGATTCCTGAGAGCGTGCCACCGCATTGCAGAACGCGCTCGGGGGGGTGGCAGAAATGGACGCATCTCGGGCCGTGATCGGCACGCGCTATCGCGCGTTTCTCAGCTACAGCCATAGGGATGCGCGATTTGCCGCGCGGCTCCACCGGCGGCTGGAAACCTGGCGCATTCCCAGGGCGATCGTCGGCCGGCCCACCGCGCTCGGCCCGCTGCCGCCCACGCTGGCGCCGATCTTTCGCGACCGCGAAGAGCTTCCCGCCGCGGCCGACCTCAGCGAAGAGGTCGGCCGCGCGCTCACCCAGGCCGCCAGCCTGATCATCCTGTGCTCCCCCGCCGCGGCGCAGTCACGCTGGGTGCGGCGCGAGATCGAGATGTTCCAGGAGGTCGCCCCCGGCCGCCCGATCCTGGCGGCGCTGGTGCCGGGCGCCGATCCATCCTGCCTGGCCGACCTGTTCGGCGATGGCGAGCCGATCGCGGCGGATTTCAACCCGGCCGGCGACGGCGCGCGCTACGGGCTGCTCAAGCTCGTCGCCGGCATTGCCGGGGTGCCGCTGGATGCGCTGGTGCGGCGCGATGCGCAGCGCCGGCTGCGCCGCGTGATAGCCGTCACGCTGCTTGCGCTGCTCGGCATGCTTATTTTCGCGGCGGTCGCGGTGGTGGCGTTTGACGCGAAGCGTCAGGCCAGTGCGGAGCGCGACCGCGCGGAGGGCCTGGTGGAATTCATGCTGACCGATCTGCGCGGCAAGCTGGAAGGCGTCGGCCGGCTCGACGTGCTCGGCACCGTCAACGATCGCGCGCATGCCTATTATGCCGCGCAGGATCTGGATGCGCTGCCCGTCGATTCGATCGAGCGGCGCGCGCGGCTGCTCCACCTGATGGGCGCCGACGAGGACCGGGCGGGGCATCTCGACCGCGCGGTGCCCAAATGGCGCGAGGCGCACCGCGCCACCGCGGCGCTGCTGGCGCGCGCGCCCGACGACAGGGACCGCATCTTCGGCCACGCCCAGAGCGAATTCTGGCTGGGCTTCGCAGCGCTCCAGCGTAGTGACCTGCGAACCGCGCGCGCCTATTTCGAGGCCTATCGCCGGCTCGCGCAGCGGCTCGTCGCGATCGATCCCGCGAACCCGACCTATCGGCAGGAGGCCGCCTATGCGGACGGCAATCTGTGCACGTTGAGCCATGAGGACAAGAAGGCCGCGGCGCAGGCGCGCGTCGCCATCTGCCGCAGCGCGCTCGAACTGATGCAGGATGCCGCGCGCCGCACCCCGGCCGACAAGGTCGACCCGGTGATGGTGCAGGTGGGCAATTATCACGCGTGGCTGGCGGGCGCGCTGCTGATGGCGGGCGATCCGAAGGAAGCCGAGGCGCACTATCTCGCGCAGGCGCAGATCACCGACCGCTTGCTCGCCGACGACCCGCGCAACATGGACCTGCGCGAGATTGCGGTCGTGACGGCATTCAGCGTCGCCAGGATAGAGGCGCAGACGGGTCGCGCGGCCGAGGCGCGGGCGCGGCTGCTCCGCGCGCGCACGGTCATCACCGAGATGCGCGCGTTCGATCCCGCCAACGCGATCTGGGCCAATCGCGGCAAGCATGTCGAACGCCTGCTATCGGATTTGACGACCAAGGGGACAATTGAATGACCGACATTCCCATTTCCGCCGCGCTGCCCACCGGGTTCAGCGCGACGCCCGACCATATCTGCCTGACGATCGGCGCGGCTTCGACCCCGGTCAGCCTCGCCTTCGAATATTTCACCGGGCAGATCTTCGCGGCAGAGGCGGACGCGCACGCCTTCATGCTCACCAGGCCGGCGACGGCGAAACCCACGCTGGGCGAAGAGCCGCTGGATATCGTGCTGAACGGCGACAGCTGGGTCTATATCGGCTTCCACGAACTGGTGAACATGCGCTTCAGCGACACGGTGCCGGCATTCGACCTGAAGAAGTTTCCGGCGCTGCGCTATGGCGGCATCATGCATTACGACGCGGCGGGCCAGGGCAGCGTGACGCCCATCCCGGATTGCGTCTATGCGCGCTTCGCGGTGAAGGTGAAGCCGCCCATCGGCACCACCCAGTATCATGACTTGGTCGACTATAATATCGACCTGATCCAGGACGTTTCGCCGGGGAGCCCGTCGCCCACGGGGCGCCTGCCGGTGATCTTCGATCCGGGCGTGCGATATCCCGGCGCGCAGTTGATCCCCGAACCGATCTGATCGCCGCGCCCCGTCCGCGTCCGCGTCCGCCAGAAGCCGCACCTCTCGCTGCGAGGATAGAGCATGACCGCGTCCAGCCCCGCCATCTTCCGCATCATCGCAACGGCGCGTAGCGGCGCGCTCGACCATGCCTGGCAGATGTTCCGCGCGGCGGGGTTCGACGGGATCGACGACGACCCGGCCATCCTCAACCTCAAGGGGCGGCTGCTGAAGGACGAGGCGCTGCTGGCAGGCGGCGCCGCGCGGCGGGAAAAGGCGCGGCGCGCGGGGGATGCCTATGCCGCATCCGCCGCGCGCCAGCCCGCCCCCTACCCGCTGATCAACGCCGCGACCCTCGCGCTGATCGCCGGCGACCGCGCGGAATCGGTGAGCCGCGCGGACGAGGCGCTGAGCCTGATCGCGCAGGGGGTGCCCGACGAGACGCCCTATTGGCTCACCGCCACCGAGGCGGAAGCGCTGCTGCTGAAGGGCGACGAGGCCGGCGCGAAGGCGGCGCTGACCCGCGCGATCGCCGCGGCGCCGCAAGCGTGGGAGGATCATGCCTCCACATTGCGCCAGTTCGCCGCGATATTGCGCGAACGCGGCGGCGACGCCGGCTGGCTCGATCCGCTGCGCCCGCCGCGCAGCCTCCATTATACCGGCCACCTCGCGCTGAGCCTGCCCGAGGCCGAGATCGTGCCGCGGATCGACCGCATCCTCGCGGCGGAGGGCATCGGCTTCGGCTATGGCGCGCTTGCGGCGGGGGCGGACATCATCGTCGCCGAACGGCTGCTGGCGCGCGGCGCCGAACTCAACCTGATATTGCCGCTCGACGTCGCCGGTTTCGTCGAGCGATCGGTGCGCCCGCATGGCGAACAGTGGGTGCGCCGCTTCGACCGCGCGCTGGACGCGGCGGCCCAGACCATCATCGTCGACGAGGCGAAGGATGCCGGCGACGGCGGCTTCGCGCTGCTGGTGGGGCTGACCGACCTCGTCGCCACCGGCCGCGCGGTGATGAACGCGGCGGCGCTCCAGTCGGAGGCGGTGCAGCTGGTGATCGGCCCCGTCGCCTGCCCGCCGGGCCAGCCGCCGTCGCCCGGCCAGAGCGCGCGCAGCGCCGGGCTGTGGCGCCGTGCCGGCCGCCGCCAGCACATCATCGCCAGCGCGCGCACCGACAGCCCGGTGGCACCGCCCGCCGACCGCCTCCACCTCGTCGCGATCCTCGCGGTGGTGCCTGGCGCGCAGGATGCGCCGCGCCTCGCCGCGCTGGCCGGCGCGGACGCGCTGCTGGCGGCGGCCGCCCCCCTGCTTGCCGCCGCGCCGCCGGCGGCACCGCCGCGCTGGTCGTCGAGCCGGCTGCTGCTCGCCTGGCGCGATCCCGCCGAGGCGCTGCGCACCGGCCTCGCGCTGCGCGCCGCCGCGCCCGGGCCGGTGCGGCTGGGGCTGCACATCGGCATCGTGACCGAAATCGGGGGCACGGGGATCGGTAGCACGGGCATCGGCGCCACGCCGGGCACGGACACGATCCTCGCCGGCCCCGCCTTCGAGTTCGCCGAACGCATCGCCGAGCTCGCCGGCCCCGACACCCTCCTCGCCAGCGGTACCTTCGCCGCCGCCGCCCGCGGCGTGGGCAGCGAGGGCGCGCGGATGGAATTCATCGGCGAACTTCCCGGCAGCGCCGATCGCGAGGATATGGAGCTGTACAGCGTGATGGCGCCGGGCGCCTGACGCCACGGGCGCCAGTCACACGATCAGCTCACACGATCAGCTCGTCCAGCCGCCGCCGCGAGACGATATCCAGCGCGGTGCCGCGCCGGGTGACGATCTGGCGCCGCTCCAGCGCGCTCAGCGCCCGCGAGGCGGTCTCGCGCGTGGTCTGCGCGCGCGATGCGAGTTCGGTGACCGACGGCAGCGGGCTGACGCGCTGTACGCCGCCCGCCCCGATCCCGGCGGCGGCCCCGCCCGCATCCGCCAGCCGCGCGAGCTCCGCATAGACCCGCCCCGCCGCCGACAGGCTGACCCGCGCGCCGAGCAGGTCCGACAGATGCGCGATCTGCCGCAGCAGCGAGCGCGAGAGGGTGAGCGCCACGCAATTGTGCCGCTCCGCCAGTTCGAAGAAGACCGGCGCGTGGAACCGCGCGGTCTCGGTCGCTTCGGTCGCGGTCACGTCGGCGCGCTGGCTCGCCCCGCGCTCGACCGCGCCGAACAGGTCGCCGGCCTTGTAGTCGCCCAGCCGGAACGAGCGCCCGTCCATCGTCACCATCACCGCGCGCGCGCGCCCGAACAGCATGAGGATCACCTCCTCCGCCCGCTCCCCCTGCCGCACCAATATGGTCCGCGCCGCATGCGCCTGACACCGCGCCTGCACCATCACCGCCCGCGCGGTTTCCAGCGAACAGCCGAAGGCGGCCGCAGCCTTCTCGATTTCCCCCTCTATCATAAGAACATGATCGGACATTTCGACGGGCTTGGGTAGGTGGGGGTTTCGCGGGGGTGGCGGCGATGGCGAAAGCCGACCGAACCCATGGTCCGCGCGGATGGGCGCGCCGCATTGTCGTGACGAGGATCATCTCGTTGCGCTGGACCGCGATCTCTGAACAGCTATGGTCTGCGAGGTGTCCTGCTGCATGAGCGGGAGTTGCCGCTGGACCGCGATCTCTGAACAGCTATGGTTCTGCCTGGGCGATGCTCGGCTCGAGGATCGTTGCCGCTGGACCGCGATCTCTGAACAGCTATGGTTGGGCTGCGCAACGCCTGTGCCGCGGTGACGTTGCCGCTGGACCGCGATCTCTGAACAGCTATGGTACACCACCCATGACCAGTGAGAGCGAACTGCGTTGCCGCTGGACCGCGATCTCTGAACAGCTATGGTCTTGGCGTCGTAATGCGCGCAGCTATCGAAGTTGCCGCTGGACCGCGATCTCTGAACAGCTATGGTCTTGACGCCATCCCACTCGCCCTCGTCACCGGTTGCCGCTGGACCGCGATCTCTGAACAGCTATGGTTGGACGACAAGATCAGCCTCGGTGCCGAATGTTGCCGCTGGACCGCGATCTCTGAACAGCTATGGTGCCGAAGCGCGGCGCTCCGCAGGCTTCCGGGTTGCCGCTGGACCGCGATCTCTGAACAGCTATGGTGCGGGTGGCAAAGACTGTGGTTCGTGCTGTGTTGCCGCTGGACCGCGATCTCTGAACAGCTATGGTCCGTCCCGCAGCCCGCACCTTATGCCACATGTTGCCGCTGGACCGCGATCTCTGAACAGCTATGGTGGAGGACCATGATGCTCACGGGTTCGTCTTGTTGCCGCTGGACCGCGATCTCTGAACAGCTATGGTCGCGCTTCTTGATGATCGCCTCACCCACCTGTTGCCGCTGGACCGCGATCTCTGAACAGCTATGGTAAAGGTGATAACGCCAACGCAAGCGAGCAGTTGCCGCTGGACCGCGATCTCTGAACAGCTATGGTCGGCGAAATAGACGGTGGCGATGCCGCGCTGTTGCCGCTGGACCGCGATCTCTGAACAGCTATGGTCGGCCAAATAGACGGTGGCGATGCCGCGCTGTTGCCGCTGGACCGCGATCTCTGAACAGCTATGGTCGGCCAAATAGACGGTGGCGATGCCGCGCTGTTGCCGCTGGACCGCGATCTCTGAACAGCTATGGTCGGCGAAATAGACGGTGGCGATGCCGCGCTGTTGCCGCTGGACCGCGATCTCTGAACAGCTATGGTCGACCGGCGATTATCCCTTTGCAAACGCAAGAGATAATCGCCGGTCGGCATAGCAGGAACATCCTCGAATCTCCTCAGAACAGCGCGAGCTGGTCCGGATTTTTTCGCGTCCGCCGGCGGCGCTGGCCGGCATAGCGTATGATATTCTCATATTGCTTGTCCGTGAAGCTCAGGATGTGAACGTCGCCCTTGTCGGGCAGGTTCGCCTCGATCCGCCGCATATAGGCTTCGAACTGCTCCTTGCCGTTGCAGAAGCGGGCATAGACCGAGAACTGGCTTTTCTCGAACCCCTCGTCGAGCAGATATTCGCGAAACTTGGTGGCGGCGCGCATCTGCGCCTTGGTCCCCACCGGCAGATCGAACATCACGAAGATCCACATCAGCCGATATCCGCTCAATTGGCTAGCGCTCATCGCATCAGTGCGTCGAGCCCGGCGAGTTCAAGCGCCGAGGGTGGTTGCGGCAGCACGAGATCGGCGGCGCGGCCGCTCTGGAAGGATTTGGCGAGCGTTTGCGCGGCACGCGTGGCGGCGATCGAAACGGTCGTGGTCACCCGCCCGCTCCCGGCAGATCGAGCGCGATCAGGCCCGCAAAGGCGCGCTTCGCCGCCGGCGTCACCTCGGCGATGCCCGCCGCGTTCAGCCGCACCGTCAGCGCATCGACCAGCGGCCGGAACGGTTCGATGAGGTCGTCCGCCAGCGCGAAGGCATTCCCGCGATTGGCGTGGTGGATGCCGATCGAAGGATGCAGCCCGGCCGCCACCACCGCGCGGGCGCACATCGCCCGCATCACCGCATAGCCATAATTGAGCTGCGCATTGGTTCCGCCCGCTTCCCGGTCGCGCCGGAAATCATCGCCCATCAGCAGGCCCCAATAGCGCCGCGCCGCCTGCGCCTCGACATTGTCGGGATCACCCGATCCCACCTTGCGCGCGAGCAGATCGAAGGCGCCGGCGGTGCGGCCGTTGGCTTCCAGCACTGCGCCCTGCCAGCGGATCTTGGCGACGATCACCGAACGCCAGAGTTGCTTCGCCAGCGGCCGCTTCGCCTCCCACTGCGCGCGCATCCGGCCGTTCTGCGCATGATGGCCGTCGATCGGCAGGCAGATCGCGGCCGGGTGGTGGTTGCTGCCGCATAGCAGCATCACCGCGCCGCGCTCCGCCAGCGCGACGATCAGATTGGTCGACCAGGTGACGCCGTGCGCATGGACGATCACCGCGGCGATATCGTCCAACGGCACGCGGCCCACCTCGGTGCGATCCTCCGCCACGATCAGGAAGCCGCGATGCGCCGAGAGGTGGCGGCCATCGGTGGCGATGTCGACGATCCGTTCCATCGCCGCCGCGTCTCAATCCGCGTCCGCGCGGCCGGGCCGCGTGACCCGCCGCCGCTTGCGCGCGGGGAAGCCGGGATCGAGCACCCGGCCGAGTTCGTCCACGCGCACCTCCCGTGCGCGCCACGCTTTCAAAGTCGAGGGTGAGGGATAAAGATATCTGAACGGATCTCCCTTGTCCGCATGACGCGACTTCAGCGCCCCGCCCTCATTCAGCGGCGCTAGCGTGAACTCATTGGTCGAGAATTTCACGACGCGGACGAGTTCTCGCCCCCCCTCCCCTCGCTCGATCGCGAGCACATCGTCCCGGTGCAGGCTCAGAACCTTGCGCGCCGCTGGATGCGGGCGCGGTGGCTCGCCGGACTGATGCGCGTAGTACATTTGCAGCACACGCTGCTCCCATTTACCGTCGGGCAGTTCCCACACATCGTAGCGATAGTTGGAATCGCCTTTATAGCCCTTGTAGGCGCGGCCGGCGGCGTCGCGGATCGGGATCACCTGCAGCGGCTCCACCACGCGCACCCGGCGGATGCCGCGATAGTCGAGCGGCCCAAGCCGGGGGAAGGCGGCGATGCGATCCTCGAAAGGCTTGCCGCTCAGCCCCGCCGTGAAATCGTGCAATGCCGCGCGCAGCAGCGGATCGCGCACCTGATCGATATGCTCGGGCTTTTTGAGCGCCCCCAGCGGCGCCCGATGGACCACAATCGGCGTGCCCTTGGCATCCGCCTCGCCGGTGAAGCCGTAGGCAGTATCGTTGTGCAGCCGGGCCGCGGTCTGGTCCCGTCCCCGCGTCGCGGCCTTGGCCACCGTGCCATGGTCCGCACGGTGCGCCACGACGATGCGGTCAACCGCGCGTTGCAGGTCGTCCCGAAACCCCGTCCAGGGTTCGGGCACGATGATGCGCAGCAGCTCGGCATCGCTCGCCCCCTCGCCCGAAGCCCGCTGGATACGCTGGAGCATCGAGCGATCGAGGATCGCAGTGACGACCGCGTCGATCGCGTGGTGGCGATGATCCTTGCGGTTCTTGGGCTGTTCGGCGCCGAGATTATGGTCGCCGAGCAGACCGTTCAGCCCCAGCTTGCGGCGCACCATCTCGGTCAGCCGGCCTGGCGAAACCCACACATGGCTGCTGCCGTCTCCCTTGTCGGGATAGAGGCAGCGCAGATAGTCATGAGCGATCCGGCCGAGATATTGCGTGTCGACGAGATGGCGGGCGAGGAAGCCGCCCTCCTCGGCGAAGCGCTCCATCGCGTCGGGCTCGAACCGCCAGCGCTTGTTGCGCGGCAGGCGGGAAGCGCGCTCGGCGATCTCTTCCCATTGCGGGGTGCCGCCCCACGCCTCGAACGGGGATCGCTTGCGCTTGTCGCGATTGGCCTCGCGCAGGCAGAGGATCTTGTTGGCGTTGGAATCATCCAGCGTGGCGTCGAAAGGCAGGATATGGTCCACCTCCGCCGCGCCCGAGAAGATCATGCCGATCGAGATCTGCCGCCCCGAATAGATGCAGCGCCGATCGAGGATATTCTCGGGGTTCAGTTCCTCCCACAGCTTGAGCAGCGCGCGGTTGCCGCCATTGTCGCGCTGGCCGAGTTCGGCGAGCTTGGAGGACCGCTTCTCGGCATCGAGGCGGTTGCGGCTGTTCTCCCGGTTGCGCTCCTTCTTCTCATCCTCGGACAGCTTGAGTTCGCGCGCCAGTTCCAGCGCGACCTCGGCGGGCGGGCCATAGACGCGGATCAGCCGGTTGACGACGCGACGGAGTTGGTTGAGCGCGATATGCACGGTCGGGTTGGTCAGCCGGCCGATGCGCGCCGCCTCATCCGGCTCGTCGGGGTCTGCGGTGCCCGGCACGATATGCCGATCCAGCGGCACGCCATAATAGGGCAAGGCCGGGCGGCCCTTGGCGTCCGTGAAGACCTCGCCACTGCGGTGATCGCTGTGATGATAGCCGGCGATCGCCGCCGCCTCGCTATAGACCACCACCCGGCCCGCTTCGGTCGCGGGCGCATTCGGGCCGCGCCCCTCGGGCGTGCGGCCATCGCGCAACGCGGCGAGCAGGGCCGCGGTGGCGGTGAGCCCGAAGCGGCCATGCCCAGCGGGCAGCCGCGCGCCCGCCACCGCCCTCGCCTGCTCGGCTGTCAGCTTGTGCGTCTCGACCAGCCAGGTGCGGAACGCCGCCTCGTCGGCATCGCTCTCCAGCGCCTGCTGCCGCTCGATCACCGTCCATTGCTGCTCCGTGGAAAGGTGCGGCCACAAGGAGCCGAAGCGCGTCTTGCCGCCCATTTCCGCGGCGACCTCATCGCCCTTCAACTCGGTGCGGTGCTCGCTTTCCTTGTTAAAACGCGCATCGCCGTCCAGCTTCAGCACCTTCTCGCGCAGGCTCTTGAACGTGACCTTACCCTTGTCCTTCAGCTTGAGCAGCAGCAGGTCGCGCTGCTCCGGCGTCAGCCGTTCCGCGACCGCGCCGGCGCGGACGATCATCAGCGCGTTCAGTTCCTCAAGCAGCCGGCGGCGCTGGAACAGCGGGTGCGCCTTGGGCAGCCGCGCTTCGCCCGGCACCAGGGTGCAGGCGCCCACCTTCGGCGCCCTCAACGGGCGCTGGCGGAAGACGATCTCGTGGAGGCGGTGATAGGCCTCGTCGGTCAGCACCTTGGGATGATGCTCCGCCTGCGCATGCCAGATCGCGTCGAACTCGTCTTTCAGCAGCGCGCGGCTGGGATAGAAATCATAGCCGCTGCCCTTCGCCCCCTCGCCCGTCTCGGCGCGCAGCCGCGTCCGCACGCTGGGTATCTGATTCTCGCCGGTGGCGCCCGCACGGCGCTGGCGGAGGAATTCGCCGAACGTCCGCGCGCCCGCCGCCGCGATGGCATCCTTCAGCCGATCGACGCCGATCGCGATCTTGCCCGCATCCTCATCCTTGCCGCGATCCGCCTTGCGGTTGGACTGGAAGCCCCGCCGCTGGTTGAGGTGGAACAGCGCCCGGCCGATCTCATGCAGGCTCAGCGCCTCGTCCAGCGCCCGCGCGCGCAACGCATAGGGATCGAGCGCGGCCAGCGCCTGCTGCACCTCGGGATCGGCGGGGAACAGCCCGTCCGCCTCGAGATGCTTCAGCAGCGCGCGCTGCCTTTGCTTGAACCGGTCCCGCCGCCGCCGCGCCGCCCGCGCCGCGCGGCGATCCACCGCCAGCGACGTGCCCGACTGCGGATCGCGGCCATCACCGAAGATGCGCGATCCGGCTGCCAGAATGGCATCCGGCGCCCCCGCCGCATCGAGCGACAGCGCCGCCCAGCCAAGCGAATTGGTGCCAAGATCGAGCCCGAGCCGCCACGCCATATCCATCCTCCCCCAATGCGGGGAACCGATCAGGGTTCGGCGGGCGGGGCAAGCCTGGATTCACTCCAAACCCGATGAGATTTCGTCATCAGGGCTTGACCGGCGACCTCGAACAGCTAGCCTGAGCACTTCAGAGATCGTGGTCTGGCGGTTAACAAGCAGCCAGTCTGCACCAGATAAGGGCGGCGCTCCGGCGCCGCCTTTTTTGTTTGCCCGGAATGTTGAGACAGGCGCCAAACCATCCCCCCTCCCCTCGGGGCGTGCGGCAATCGCTGCTTTCAGCTCACTCCAGCTCCGCATAGCGGTCCCCGCCCTTCGCCGCCGCGCGCAGTTCTTTCCAGGTCTCCGTCTTCAAGGTCGCCATGTTGGCCATCGCATAGGCGTCGCCGAAGTCCGGCGATCGTCCCAGCCGCGTCTTCTGCGCTTCCTTGGGTTCGATGAAGATGCCGGTCGGGCGCAGGTCCCAGCGGTAGCTGGTGAGGTCTGCACGCAACTGGGGGTGTGGGGGGAGTGCGGCGGGGGTGGCGGCGGTGGGATCGAGGGTTTCGCGCAGGCGCCAGAGGGTTTCGGCGCGCAGGTTGGCGAAGGCCAGGCGGCCGTCCGCGGTGCGTTCCCGGCTGGCGCGGGCGAAGTTCACCGGCACCACCTGCACGTCGTTGGCGCTCAGGAAATTGACGCAGGAAAGGCCCCAGCCGACGACGTCCGCATGCACCACCGCGCGGTCGCGCCGGGCCATGATCACCCGCGCGGCGGCTTCCGGGCCGGCGCGGTCCTGCGGGATGTCGCGGCCGGGGATGATGATCGGCACGTCGAACCAGGCGCCGTGGCGGCGCGCGATCACCATGTCGTCGCGGCCACCGGCGGCGATGTCGGCGCCGAGGCTGTCCATCGCGCCGGGCGGGGCCGCAGGGCCGGCGCGCCAGCGCGCCATCGCCGCATCCACCCAGCTCGCCGGGATCACCGCCCACGGGTCGTCCGCCACGCCGGCGGCGAAATCGCCCTGCAGCATCTGCGTCCGCAGCGGCTCGGGCAGCGCCTGCAACGTGTTGAGATAGCCCGACTTCACGTAGAAATAATTGTCGGTCACGCGGCTGGGGATGAAGGTGCGGCTGAGCGGCACGATCACTTTCTCGGGCGGGAATTCGGCCGGATCGAAATCGGTCAGCGGTTCGCCCCGGAACAGCACGAACGGCTCGGGGCCCGCCGCCTCCACGTCGCGCCCACCCAGCGTGGTGAACCAGCGCAGCTCGCCCGGCCCGGCGGGGCGCGGGTGGTTGGGATCGAGCCAGGGCGCGAAATAGTCGATCACCCAGCGGCCCTCGCTGGTGGTGGGCGGGTTGAACGTCATCAGCACGCGGCAGCGCTGCGCCGGGTCCGCCGATCGCGCCCAGCCCATGGTGAAGCGCACCTGCGCCTCGCGCATCTCGGTCACCTCGTCATAGGCCTTCAGGTCGTGCGGGCGGCCCTGCCATTTGCGGTGATCGTCGGGCGCGTCGAGCCCGCCGAATTCCACCATGCCGCCGCCGGGCAGCCGCCACACCCCCTTCTGGCCGTTGTGCCCGGCGGTGGAGCCGAGCAGTTCGGCGAGGCGCTGGATGACGCCCTCGGTCTGGATCTTCTCGCGCCGGAAGATCACGCTGCGGCGGTGGCGGGTGAGCGCGAGGCCGGCGATGAGATCGGTCTTGCCGCCGCCCGCCGCGCCGCCATAGCCGGTGACGAACGCCGCGCTCTGCGCGCATTCGGCCTGCCGCCCCACCTGCGGGCGCCAGGGCATGTCGCGCAGGTCCGCCGCGAGGATCGCCTCGATCTCGGCGCGTTCCGCGGGCGAGGCGATGGCGAGCAGCCGCTCCCATTCGGCCGGGGTGCTGGGGATCATCAGCTCATTCCTCCGCGTCGCATGGTTCCTTGGCCCCCAGCCGGCGCTGCAGCGCATCGGCAAGGGCTGCGAGGCGGGTGAGCGCCAGCACCTCGTCGATCGGCTCGGGCGGGTCTTCGGGGGTGGCGCCGCCGTCATCGCGGCCGGCATAGCGGCGCGGGGCGACGAGCTGGGCGTAGCGCAGCCGCGTGTCGATGCGCAGCTTGGAGCGTGCGACCGCTTCCGCGGCGTCCTTGCCCGTCTCGGTGACGCCGTCGGCGATGTCGAGCGCCTGGTCGAGCATCGCCTCCGCCCCCGCCGCGCGCGCGCGGGCGAGGCCGGTGCGGACGGCCTCGTCCTCCATGTACCAGCCCCAGAAGGTGCGCTCGGCGGGCATCCGCTCGGCACCGGCGCGCAGCACCGCGGAGAGCGAGCGGCCGGTGGCGACCTCCGCGAAGATGCGCGGGATGACGGCGGCGCGGTCATAGCGGCGGGGGAGCTTGTTCTGCCCCTCCCCTTCCTTGCCCTTCTTCAGCCCCTCCTCTTCAGAGGAGGGGGAAGGGGTGGAGCAGCGTCGGCGGGGGCTCGATGCCCCCGGCGACGCTTTTTCCGCTGCCGCGGAAGCTCGCTTCGCTCGCCCCCACCCCAACCCCTCCCCTGAAGGGGAGGGGCTACCAACAAGCGCCCCCTCACCCACGCTCCTGTTCCACCTGCCATCCCACGAACACCAGGTCGCACAGCGCGTCCGCCAGTGAGACGCCGCGCTTCTGCGCCCACGCCGCGATCTCGGCCGCCACCGTCGGCTGGTGCGTCGCCACCACCGTGCGCGCCGGCGCCGGCACGCCCGCCTTGGGCCGCTCGCGCCAGTGGGGGGACTGGTTGGGCGGTTCCGCCGTCCACGCCCCCGTCGCGACGATCTGCACGCGGCGGCTGCGCTGGTAGCGCTCGACGCGGATCAGCCCCTTGCGCTCCAGCCGGCCGACGATGGTGGGCGTGGTGCTGGGCGAGGCGCAGCGGATCAGCGCGCCGAGCGCATCGGCATTGGGGCATTGCGCCCCCGCCGCCGCGGCCTCCGCCAGCGCGCGGTAGATGGTCAGTTCGTTCCACGACAGCCCGGTCAGCCCGGCATGGCCTGCGATACTGGTCATTGCTTCTCTCCTCGAAATTCCCGGTCATGCCGCCACGCCAGCATCCTGAGCCGCCCGAGCTGCCATTCGCGCAGCGCCAGCGGGCCGCGCGCGCCCTCCCGAATCTCGGCGACGGTGGGGAAGAAGCGGCAGCGGCGGATGCAGGCGGCGACCGCCTCCGCCAATATGTCCGCCGGCAGGTCGGCCAGCGCCTCGCGATAGAGCGCCAGCCGCGCGGTGGCGGCGGCCTCGCTCTGCTTCACCGGCGGGAAGGCGAGCGCGAGCTTGCCGATGGCGATGTCGATCGCGGCCACCGGCGCGCCCCGCCCCGCCGCCTCGATCTCGGCGATGGCGCGGGCCAGCGCGCCGCGTTCGGCGGGCGTCGGCAGCGGCAGGTCGAACAATCGCTCAGCCCCCTCCAGCGCTGCGCCCAGCCGCGGCGGCAAGCACGGCGCCCAGCAGCGGGTTGTTGAAGGCGGGATCGTCACCGGCAGCGGCGGCGGATCCGGCGGAAGATCGGTGAAGCGGCCGTTCGCGCGGGGGCCGATGGCGCGTGCGGTTGTCATTGCGATGCTGTTCCCATTGTTCTGCGTTGCCGATCCAGGTGCGCCAGCGCGCCTGCCAGTCCGCCGCCAGCCCGCGTTCGCCGGGGGCGGCGGCATAATGATCGCGGAAGCGTGCCAGCTCGCGCTCGATCCGCCCCGGCTCCCACGCGTTGACGGTGGCGTGGGCGATGGTGCCGGGGGTGAGCGGCGCGGGCTGCCAGTCCGGCGGCAGCCGCGATGCGGTGGTGCGGCGGCGCGCACGCGGCGCACCGCCAGCGGGGTCGATGAGGGGGTTAATTTCTTTGGGGGGTGTGGGGGGCGTTTCTTTATCGGGGGGTGGCGCGGCGCGGTCCGCCGGAATTCCAGTGGAGCGCCCGCCCCCTGCCCCTGCGCTCTTCCGTTCGCGATCATAGGCCCGGCGACGCTCCGCCACCGGATCGATCGCGGCGGCGGCTAGCGCGGCGTCCGCCGCGTCCAGCCGGCCGAGCAGCCGCGCGACGCGCGCCAGCAGCGCCGGCGCCAGCCCGGCGTCGACCAGCGCGGCGACGAGCGCGCCCGCATCATCGCCGCCGCCGCGGCTCACCGCGCGCCGCCCGCGCTGCCCGCGCCGATGCCGGCCGGATCGAGGCCCGCCGCCGCGCAGGCCGCCTCGAACGCGGCGCGATCGGCCAGCGCATGCTGCCCGGTTTCCAGCATCCGCAGCAGCAGCAGCCGCGATCCCTGCTCCGCCCAGCGCGCGGGATGCTCCTCCTCGTCATCGGCCTCGTCCTCGACCGGTGGGCCGTCGGCGCGCGCGCCGAGGCGGCGGGCGCTGCCATCGGCCACCATCTCGCGCCGCAGCCGGCGGATCGCATCGACACTGACGCCGAAGCCCTCGGCGCGAAGCTGGCGCACCGTGGCGGTGCCGGACATCGCGAACAGCAGCGCGCGGGCGCGCGCCTCCATCCGCGGGTTCATCGCCGGCGGGGCGCCGGCCGGGGGGTGAGTCTGTAGCATGAGTCGAAATATACGATTATCGTATATACGATGCAAGCCCGTCTGTGGGTGGACGATCGCCACCGGCGCCGGTAGATCTTGGCCATGCAATCCGCGCAGGAGATATTGGCGCTGCTCAAGGCGCGCGGGGTGACCCAGGCCGAAATCGCGCGCGTGCTGGGCGTGGCGCAGCCCAATGTGGCCACGCTCTACAATCCGGCGAAAACCGGCCGGCGGCGCAAGCTGGGCTATGACGAGGCGGTGGCGCTGATCGCCGCCTTCGACCTGGACGCGGCGGGAGACGGGGCGGCGGAGGGGGCCGCGGCCGGCGCGCGCACCAGCCCTCCCCCCGCCCCCGCGCCGATCAGTGCAGCCGCGCTCGCCCCGGTTTTACAGGCACTTGTGCCGCTGGCGCCGCCCGGCCCGCTGTCGGCGTCAGCTGCTGAAGCCTTGGCTCTAGCATTGCGACATGCGCTTCAGCTTCTGCCATCCGAAGGTTCCACTGAGCCCTCTTCGGATCAGATCGCGATGGCCGCTCGCGCAGCAGCGCTTCGATTTCGCGAAGCCTTGCCATCATGACGATGCGGCACATCGCGCAATCCAGATAGCAGGGCTGGCAACCGCCCTCGCATTCCGGATCGGGCAAAGTGACGCGCTCCAGCTCGCGCATGGGCGACTCGACTCCCTTGTTCTCTTTTTGTTCTGACGGTTGCTTTCCTATTCCGCAAGGAACATCGCAGGAATTTTCCTATCCGATCTGGACGCGACTGCGCGTTGCGGTTGACGTTTGAATATGATTTTCATATATTCGCTGCCATTCGATACGGAGCCCGCGATGATGCCACCAGCCCCCGAATTCATCACCCTCGCCCAAACCCTCACCACCAGCTGGACCGATCTCCGCACCCGCCCCGCCACCGAGCGCGACGACGCGGCCGAACGCTATCACGCTGCGCGGGCGGAGGTGCTGGCGTATCTTGCGGGATGCGGGGTGGATGCGGAGGGGTTCGTGGCGGCGGTGGCTTAACTGCGCTGGAACGTTTCGCATTATGACCTTGAAGCGCAAGTTCTCCGCCCGGCCATTCCAACTGCCAGCATCATTTGTGCCGACCGGGCCGATTGCTGGTGGCGCCATATTTGTAGAGCAGCTGAAACACGATCAGCGTAACGGGAAGACTGACTGACAGTGAAAGCCAATCGCTCGCATCATCCGGCAGCACGAGTTTCACGACGATAAGGCCGGAAAAGATTGCGATGAACAAAGCATATCGTTGACCCAAACGGACCGCCAGCGCGACAAACATCGCAAATCTCTGCGCCACATCACCCATCATCGGTCACTCCGGCTACCGGCCCCACTACAGCTTGGCAGTTGACCATATGCCAACGGGCGCGGATCTCCTCCCTCTGAATGTCGGCGCCGCAATACAAATCACGGGCAAGACGAGTCCTGAGCTTGGAGCGCGGTCCGGAGTTTAGTATTATGTCCCCGAAATTAGTGGTGAATTTCAGGGACACAATATAAAACTCAAACCCTGTTTTTAAATGCCTGCACGCGTCGCTGGAGTTAGCATTATGCCCCGAAACTGGTCATCAGCGAGGTGGCGCCAGCCGGCCGAAGCGACGCACAGTTTCGGGGACATAATACCCCTACTGAGTCAGAAGAAGGGGGGATTCGGTACCGGCGCAGATGTGATAGGCTCGGTGATTCAAACTGAGCTGGAGGGTCGGGATGGAGGGTCGCTGGACGGAGGAGATTGAAGCGCGTTTTGACGCTTATGTCGATCGTCTTGTGAAAGTGATCGGGCATGCGGACCGAGCCGAACCGTTGAGGGATTATTGCACGGGACTGCTGCTTCCCGTGGAGCGCAAGAGCGTGGAGCCGCTGGCGGCGGTGGTTCGGCCTGATCGGGTATCGGCGAAACACCAGTCGCTGCTGCATTTCGTGGGTCAGGGAGGCTGGTCGGACGAGGCGCTGATGGCGTGTGTCCGCGAGCAGGTTCTGCCGGTGGTGGAGCGCGACGGCCCGGTCGAGGCCTGGATCATCGACGACACGGGCTTTCCCAAGAAGGGGAAGCATTCGGTCGGCGTGGCGCGGCAATATTGCGGACAACTCGGCAAGACCGAGAACTGCCAGGTGATGGTCAGCCTGTCGTTGGCGACCGAGACGGCGAGCCTGCCGGTTGCGCACCGGCTGTTCCTGCCGGAGGCCTGGGCGAACGACGCCGAGCGGCGGCGCAAGGCCAGGGTGCCCGAGGATATCCCCTTCCGGTCCAAGACCGGGATCGCGCTCGATCAGCTCGCGGCGGCGATCGCGCAAGGCTTGCCGCCAGGCGTCGTGCTGGCCGATGCCGGCTATGGCGGCGCCGCCGATTTCCGCCAGGGCGTGACCGATCTGGGCTTAGCCTACGCGGTCGCGATCCGCCCCATCACCAATGTCTGGCGCCCCGGCGAGGCGCCGCCGCCACGCTCCAGAACGCACCGCCGTGGCCCTCGGCCTGGTGAGCAGAAGCTGCCCAAGCACGCTCATCAACCGGTTCAGGTCAAGGCGCTCGCGCTCGAGTTGCCCGACAGCGCGTGGCAGACCGTGACCTGGCGCCAGGGATCGAGCGAACCGCTCGGCGGACGCTTCGCTTTCCTGCGGCTATGCTGTGCCAATGGCGATGGCCTGCGCGCCAATCCTTCCCCCGAGCTATGGCTCATGATCGAATGGCCACAAGGCGACCCCGAACCCGCCCGCTTCTGGCTCTCCACCCTGCCAGCCGACATCGCCACGACCGAACTCGTCCGCCTCACAAAGCTGCGCTGGCGCATCGAGCGCGACTATCTCGATCTCAAGCAGCAATGCGGCCTCGGCCACTATGAAGGCCGCGGATGGCGCGGCTTCCACCACCATGTCACCCTATGCATCGCCGCCTACGGATTCCTCATCTCCCAAATGGAGACGATTCCCCCCTCAGCCCTCCACCATCCGCTATCCCGCCAAAAACCTCCCATTCCCAAAGCCTATATCCCGCGCGGCGCTCCCCGTTCGGCCGCAGCGCCATGTCCATGACTCCATCGCCACCATCCGCATCCACCTCGCCGCCGCCATCGTCAGGCGCCTAGCTCGATGTCCCTGCTGTCTCGCGCCTCAATCCAATATCCGATCTTTATGACGCAGTAGGGATACAAAATGCGCCGGTACGGGCATCGACGACGGCCACGATCGACCGATCGGCATCGCCCACGAGGCGCCGAATCCGCCTGAAGCGGGTGATCGGTGCGCAGGCTTAGGTAGAGGTTTTCTTAAGGCGATGGCGGCGCCATCCCCCGTCAGCACCGCTCCCCGCGATCACACATGCCGCCGGGCTCGCGAGGACCACCACCGCGCTCGCCTCTTCGCTGGGTTCGCCGTAGCGGCCGAGCGAGGTCAGGGCGCGCTGGACATCGGCGGCGTCGCCGTCCGCGCCGGATTGGCATCCGTGTCGGTCGATCCGCGCTGGACGAGGTTCACGGTGATGAGCTTGGGCCCCAGTTCGCGGCGGTGTCCGAGCGGCGGACGCCCGTTCATCCCCGGAACCGCCTAGCCAGCCCGTTTCGCCCGATGCTCCGCCAGCAGCGTATCGAGCTCTTCGATCCGGAGCCGCTCCGGCGTGCCCCGGGAGAGGCCCTTCAGCCGGCACTCGGCCCACAGGCGCTTGCGCTCGGACTCCAGCGCGCGAAGGTAAAGATCAGCCACGCATCATCTCCTGTTTCCACCTTTTGCCGGGCGGGAGCGGCGAACCGCTGCGGCGCCGCTGTTCACGGCATCTTCCTCGGCCAGCTTGCGCCACCGTCCGACGCGCGCTGGGTCGAGGCTCCCTTCCGCCATCGCGGCCTGGATGGCGCATCCGGGCTCGTCGGCGTGGGTGCAGTTCGCGAACCGGCACGCGAGCGCCACGGCGGTGACGTCCTCGAACACCTCGGTTACGCCGGACGCCACATCCGACATCTGCAGCTCGCGCATGCCGGGCGTATCCACCAGCCAGCCGCCGCCGTCCGCGCCGTCGGACAGGCGATGCATCTCGCGGACCGTTGTCGTGTGCTGGCCCTTGCCGTCGCCCTCGCGGACGGGCTGGGTGGCGATGCTGGCCGATCCCTTGAGCGTGTTGACGAGCGTCGACTTGCCGACGCCGGACGATCCCACCAGCGCGACCGTCTCTCCGAAGCCGCAATATCCGGCGAGGCGCGCGGCGCTCGCCGGATCGCGCCCGTCGACCAGTTCCGCCTGCAACCCCGGCTGGAGCGCGCGCGCCGCATCGACGAAGCTCCCCGGCATGGGTGAGAGATCGGCTTTCGTGAGGATGATGACCGGCCGGACGCGCGCCTCGCGCGCGAGCACGAGATAGCGTTCGAGCCGCGAAATGTTGAAATCCTGGTCGCAGGACGTGACGATGAACAGCGTGTCGACATTCGCGGCGATGAGCTGGACCCGGCGGTCGTCGCCCGGCGCGGGCCGCTTGAGCAGGCTCGCCCGATCGAGGATGCGCACGAGGGTCCGGCTGTCGCGATCGATCAACAGCCAGTCGCCCACGGTCGGTCGGTCCTCCGCGCCGCCGCGCACCGGCAGGCTGGACGAGATCGAGTCCGCGAACCCTTCGCCCGAGACGGTCACCCGTCCGCGATGAACCGACACGACGCGGGCAGGCGCGCAATGGTGGCCCGGCCCGGCGGAAACCTGTTCGCTGAAGAAGGGTTTCCAGCCGAGCTGGGCGAGACCGGATCCGGACGTTGCCGTCATCGGGTCAGCGGGCCGGTCAATCGCCTGACGGATCCGCATCGGGCGTTTCCTGCCCGGCGGCGCGCTTCTCCGCTTTCGCCAGCGCCTTCTTCGCGGATTCGGCTGCCTTGACGCGTTCGCGCTCGCGCCGCTCGAAGTCATAGTTCGGTTTGCGTGGTATGTCGGTCGCTCCTTCACTCGGGAAAACGGCCCGGGCAAAACGCTCGGCCCAGGGCCCTCATATCCCGGCTACACTGATCTGCCGGCCTCGGCTAGACTCGGGGACGCGTCGCGAAGGTCCATGCGCGCGCGCAGGCTGCCCCCCGCCCACGCCGCGCCGGAAACGGGAGGCCGGAAACGGGAGACTGGCGCGCGGGCGATGGCCGGATCCGTTCAGGCGAGCGCGCCGCCATCCGCCGTCAGTACGGCCCCCGTGATCACGCTCGCCGCCGGGCTTGCGAGAAACACCACCGCGTTGGCGACTTCGCGCGGCTCGCCATAGCGCCCCAGCGAGGTCATGCCGCGCTGGAAATCGGCGGCATCGCCATTGGCCGGGTTCGCATCCGTATCGGTCGAGCCGGGCTGAACGAGGTTCACGGTGATGCCGTCGGGTCCGAGTTCGCGCGAGAGGCCGCGGGTGAAAGCGGTCAGCGCCGCCTTGGACATCGCATAGGCCGTCACGCCCGGGAACGGCACCCGCTCGCCCAGTCCCGAGCCGATCGAGACGATGCGGCCGCCGTCGCCGAGATGCGGGATCACCGCCTTCGCAAACAGCACGGGCGCGCGGACGTTGACGTCCATCATCGCCTGCCAGGCGTCCACGTCGAGGTCGGCGATCGGGCCGGCGACGCCGATCGCCGCGCTGTTGACGAGGATGTCGATCCCGCCGAGCGCAGCGACGGCTTCGTCAACCGCACGCGCGATCGCCGCAGGGTCGGCGCTGTCGGCCTGGATGGCGAAGGCGCGGTGGCCGGTGCCCTCAATGGATCGGGCCACCGCCGCGGCCTTTTCCGCTGAGTTCTGGTAGGTGAAGGCGACGTCGGCGCCATTTTCCGCCAGCGCCAGCGCGATCGCGGCGCCGATGCCCCGCGAGCCGCCCGTCACCAGCGCACGCTTTCCGTTCAGATCGATCATGGTCTGTCCTTTTCTACCAAAGTTGGTTTGGGTGAGGATGTCGTGTCGATCGGGAGATAGAGAGCGATGACCGGAACGACATTCCCGATCATGCCTTAGTCTTGCCTGATCCTGCCAAGTGCCTATCTACCGCCCATGTCCGATCCCCAGCGCATCACCCGTCGCCTGCTTGACGATGTCGCCCCCTGGACCGCGTCCGGCCCGGGGCTGGTGGGGCGTGAGACGCCGGTGACGCGGCTGATGGTCTGGTCGAGCACGAGCGACACCGCGCCGGTATCGGCGGTGTTCGAACCGATGTTCTACGCGGTCGCGCGCGGCACCAAGGTGCTGACGATGGGCGCCAACCGCTTCGAACTGGTGGCGGGCGCGTGCGCGGCCTCGTCCTTCGGCCTGCCCTATGCCCATGAACTGACCGGCGCGGCGCCCGGCCTGCCCTATGTCGGGATCAGCCTCCATCTCGATATCGACCGGCTGACGCGGGTCATGCTCGGCATGCCCAAGGGCGAAAATCGCTGGACCTGCGCGGTGGCCGCCGGCGACCTGAACAGCACGGTCGGCGATGCGTTCGCGCGGCTCGTCGGGCTGGTGAACAGCCCCGACGATGTCGCCATGCTCGCCCCGAACTATGAGAGCGAACTCTATTACCGCCTGCTGCAGAGCCCGATGGGCGACACGCTGCGCCAGATCGGCCAGCGCGACGATCGCGTGCGGCAGATCAAGGCCGCGGCCGACTGGCTGGGCGCGAACAACAACGCACCCGTCGTCATCGCCGACCTTGCGGCATCGGCAGGGATGAGCGTCACCTCGTTCCACCGGCATTTCAAGGCGGTGACGGGCCACAGCCCGCTCGCCTTCCAGCGCCACATGCGCCTGCTGGAAGCGCGCAAGCTGCTCGCCGCCGGCAGCGCCAATGTCGAGCGCGTGGCGTTCGAGGTGGGTTACCAGAGCCCGTCTCAGTTCAGCCGGGAGTATAAGGCGATGTTCGGCAATGCACCGGTGGCGGACCTCCGGCGCGGGGGTGTCGCGGGGCGGGGGTGATCGCCGGCCGTTGGGGAATGGCCGGGAGCGCGTCCATTTCGAAACCCCGGCATCGGAACGAAATCGTCCGACACCGCACCGTGCGACATCAACGATTCGTTCGAGCCTGGCATATTGGCAAAGGACGGCGCCGGCGGGCGCAGCACCCGCTATTCGCGGCAGGGCTGGCAACGCATCCGCAGGATCAGGCAAGAGAACCGTCGGATCCGGCAACCACGCACCGCCTCCGCACGGCACAAGGATGGGGTTCCAACCCCACCCCAAGGAGACGTTCCCATGACCACCATTTCGCTCGTCACCGGCGCCAATCGGGGCCTTGGCCGCAACATCGCGCTCAGCATCGCGCGGCGCGGCGGCGATGTCATCCTCACCTTCCGCAACGGCGAGGAACAGGCAAGGGCCGTCGTCGCCGAGATCGAGGCGCTCGGCCGCAAGGCCGTCGCGCTTCGGCTCGACGTCGGCGATGTCGCCAGCGTCCCCGCCTTCGCCGCCGATGTCCGCGCCGCCTTGTCCGCCACCTGGAACCGCGACAGCTTCGACCATCTCGTCAACAATGCCGGCCAGGGCGAGATGGCGAGCATCGCCGACACCACGGAGGCGCAGTTCGACGCGCTGTTCGACACGCATGTGAAGGGCGTGTTCTTCCTGACGCAGGCGCTGCTGCCCGTCCTGGCGGACGGCGGCCGCATCGTGAACGTCTCGTCCGGCCTCACCCGCGTGTCGGTCGCCGGCTTTGCTGCCTATTCCGCCGCCAAGGGCGCGGTCGAGACGCTGACGGTCTACATGGCGAAGGAGTTCGGCAGCCGCGGCATCACCGCCAACGTCGTCGCCCCAGGCGCGATCGAGACGGATTTCCTCGGTGGCGCGGTGCGCGACATGGCGGACCTCAACAAGCAGTTCGCCGACATGACCGCGCTGGGCCGCGTCGGCATGCCCGACGATATCGGCCCGATGGTCGCCAGCCTGCTGGGGCCGGACAATCGCTGGGTCACCGCGCAGCGGATCGAGGTGTCCGGCGGGCAGACGATCTGAGCCGGCCGGGCAAGGAGAGCGCCGCGACATCGCGCGCGGCGCCTTCGCCTTACAATGCCTGTTTTCCATCAACCTGCCCGCGTGGCTGTGATTTCGGGGACACAATAGGAAATAGATCCGCGGCAAGTTTCGGAGACATAATGTAAAACCGCGGTGCCGAACGCCGCGATCAGCGGTGTCGAAGAGTTTCATATCCCTACTGAGTCAGAAGAAGGGGGGATTCGGTACCGGCGCAGATGTGATAGGCTCGGTGATTCAAACTGAGCTGGAGGGTCGGGATGGAGGGTCGCTGGACGGAGGAGATTGAAGCGCGTTTTGACGCTTATGTCGATCGTCTTGTGAAAGTGATCGGGCATGCGGACCGAGCCGAACCGTTGAGGGATTATTGCACGGGACTGCTGCTTCCCGTGGAGCGCAAGAGCGTGGAGCCGCTGGCGGCGGTGGTTCGGCCTGACCGGGTATCGGCGAAACACCAGTCGCTGCTGCATTTCGTGGGTCAGGGCGGCTGGTCGGACGAGGCGCTGATGGCGTGTGTCCGCGAGCAGGTTCTGCCGGTGGTGGAGCGCGACGGCCCGGTCGAGGCCTGGATCATCGACGACACGGGCTTTCCCAAGAAGGGGAAGCATTCGGTCGGCGTGGCGCGGCAATATTGCGGACAACTCGGCAAGACCGAGAACTGCCAGGTGATGGTCAGCCTGTCGTTGGCGACCGAGACGGCGAGCCTGCCGGTTGCGCACCGGCTGTTCCTGCCGGAGGCCTGGGCGAACGACGCCGAGCGGCGGCGCAAGGCCAGGGTGCCCGAGGATATCCCCTTCCGGTCCAAGACCGGGATCGCGCTCGATCAGCTCGCGGCGGCGATCGCGCAAGGCTTGCCGCCAGGCGTCGTGCTGGCCGATGCCGGCTATGGCGGCGCCGCCGATTTCCGCCAGGGCGTGACCGATCTGGGCTTAGCCTACGCGGTCGCGATCCGCCCCATCACCAATGTCTGGCGCCCCGGCGAGGCGCCGCCGCCACGCTCCAGAACGCACCGCCGTGGCCCTCGGCCTGGTGAGCAGAAGCTGCCCAAGCACGCTCATCAACCGGTTCAGGTCAAGGCGCTCGCGCTCGAGTTGCCCGACAGCGCGTGGCAGACCGTGACCTGCCGCCAGGGATCGAGCGAACCGCTCGGCGGACGCTTCGCTTTCCTGCGGCTATGCTGTGCCAATGGCGATGGCCTGCGCGCCAATCCTTCCCCCGAGCTATGGCTCATGATCGAATGGCCACAAGGCGACCCCGAACCCGCCCGCTTCTGGCTCTCCACCCTGCCAGCCGACATCGCCACGACCGAACTCGTCCGCCTCACAAAGCTGCGCTGGCGCATCGAGCGCGACTATCTCGATCTCAAGCAGCAATGCGGCCTCGGCCACTATGAAGGCCGCGGATGGCGCGGCTTCCACCACCATGTCACCCTATGCATCGCCGCCTACGGATTCCTCATCTCCCAAATGGAGACGATTCCCCCCTCAGCCCTCCACCATCCGCTATCCCGCCAAAAACCTCCCATTCCCAAAGCCTATATCCCGCGCGGCGCTCCCCGTTCGGCCGCAGCGCCATGTCCATGACTCCATCGCCACCATCCGCATCCACCTCGCCGCCGCCATCGTCAGGCGCCTAGCTCGATGTCCCTGCTGTCTCGCGCCTCAATCCAATATCCGATCTTTATGACGCAGTAGGGATATTGCGTCCCCGAAACTAGTGTCCATGGGCGGTGTCGAAGAGTTTCATATTGTGTCCCTGAAACTAGTTCCGCTGCGCATGGGATGATCGGAGAACAGAACCTGCCCCAGCGACATCGCTTCGGAGTTGGTGTTCACGCCGCTTCCCGCTCAACGCCCACCTCCGGCAAACGGCCCTTCAACGCCGGGTAAAGTGCGAGGAGATGGTTGGCGCCGAACACGACCAGCAGTTCTTCGGCCCGATCCAGATGGCGCATGATCAATTGCCGGAGATGGGCATTTCGCGCGTCGGTTTCGACCCGCACGATCCGTGCGGCCAGATCCGTGCCGCAGGCCGTGCCCAACCCGCGCGCCGCGGCCGGAGAATAGGGACCATCGTAGGCCCGCCGGAACCAGGCCCCGAAATCGAATGACGCGTCGACGTCGGGCAGGAAGCGGCGCGTGCGTTCGACCAGCGCGGCGGGCGACGCATCGCGCTCGCCCGCCAGGCGGCGCAGCACGTGTGCGCCGAGGATGTCGGCGTCGGCAAAGCCGGCGCGCCGGCTGTGCGCAATGAGGTCCGGCGTCGCAAGATCGCCCCCCATGAACGACAATCCGCGTCGCGCCGCGAGCACCGATGCATAGAGCGGCTCGGCGATGCGGCCATCGCGCAGCCTATGCTCGCCATCGGCGATGACCCGCGCCGGATTGGGCCCGAGCGCGGACGGCACGCCTTCCACGATGACCAGGGGAGCGCCACGCGCCAGTTCCCGCCGCACCAGCCCGTGCGTGGCATCCTTCGGGTCGGCGCCATGGTTTGCGGCGATGAAGCGCAGCCTCGCCCGCCCGTCGCCGAAGCTGACGACCATGGGCGGCTGCCACGGTACGAGCGCGACGGGCGGGACCGCGCAGGGGTGGTCCAGCGGCGCAACCCGAGCCGCGATCGGCCAGGGCGCAAGCGCGATGGGCGCGACGAGAATGCTGCGGCGATCGAGCAAGGATCTACGCCGCACTGGACCCGTCCGCCGGCGCCTGCATTCGGGCAGAATCTTCGCGTGACCGCGCGGCGATCAGCCGGACGGCCGGCTGGGCAGGTCGGCCTCGAAGATATCGCCGTCGCCATCGACGATGTAGATCCGCGAGCCGGCACTGCTCTGAATCTGCACCGGGCGGTCGATCTTCCCCTGATCGGGCACGAAATCGGCGGTGCGGCGATCGAAGTTCGCCAAGGGCAGCGCGGCGCCCGGCGCAACCGACGATCGGGGGACGACATAAACGGCCCCCGATCGATCCATCAGCACATAATCCTGCTGGGACCAGTTCAACGCGACGCCAATCAGCGCCGAGCCCTGCCCGCCCGCCGTACGCGGATGCTCGAGTGCCGGCTCGACCAGGCCGGACGGCGGCGCACCGCGCACGGCCTTGCTGCCCTCCTTGAACGGCCAGCCGAAATTCTTGCCCGGACCGATTCCCTGCAGCAGCGTCGCCTCATCGGCGACGTCCTCACCGGCATCGACGACCAGCCATGCATCGGACGCATGAAAATTGCCGCCGACCGGCCGGTGCAGCCCCTTGGCGATCACCGTGCTCAGATAAAAGTTCGGCGAGGCGCCCGCATAGGGATCGGGGTTCGGATCGAAGCGGATGATCTTGCCCAGCGGCGAGACATCGTTCTGCGCGCTGCCGGTCGGATCGCCGGTGCCGCCGCCATCCCCCAGGCCGACCATCAGCGATCGACCGTCGATGGCGATCCAGCCGCCGCCGGCATAGTCCGGCGCCGGCACGCTGATCAGCCGGAAGTCGGATTGGAAGACGGGCCCGCCGGCGCGCTGGCCGAATTCGCCGAGCACCACCCCGCCGCCCGTCGCGTACATCACGTAGAACCTGCCGTTGCCGGCATAGTCCTGGCCCGCTGCGATCGCGACCACGCCGACGCCGCCGACATTGGGGATGGTGATCAGATGCTCGCGCGCACCCGTCGTCACCGTCACGCGATAGATGGCGCCATTCTTCTGCGCCACGAGGATGACGCCGAGCGACTGGGAGGTCGGCGCCACCGCCACGGGATCGACGAAGCCGGTGGCAATCCGCCGCACCGTCACGCCCTCGGTCGAATTGGTGACGCTGACCCTCAGCGCGAGGCTGCTCGATGCGCTGCCGTCGCTCGCCTGGAGCTGCACCTCATAGACATTGTCGGCATCGGCATCGCCGGGCAGGTCGAAATTGGGCGGCGCCGCGAAGCGCAGTTCGCCGTTCGCCTCCATGGCGAACCGGGCCGCATCCGCCCCGCCGGCGATCGAGAAGGTCACCGGGCTTCCTTCCGCATCGGTAGCGGCGGCGCGATAGACGATATCCGCGCCATTCTCCTCGAAGCGCGCCGTGGCGGCCGAGGTGAAGCGCGGCGCCTGATTGGGCGCCGGTGGAGGCGCGGGCGGCGCGTCGTCGTCGCCACCGCCGCAGGATGCGAGCAGCGCCAGCGCGGCCATCGCCGTGCTATGGATCGCCCGGCGATACGCCGCGCCCGTTGCGGCACGACGCCGGCACCCGTTTCCGTTCATGAACCCTGTTTCCCCGCCACTGCCCCAGGTCGACGCTCATGGCACGGTTCGAGCGCGATATCGCACTGAAATTGCATGCCAAAACGGTGCGATCCTGCAATTGTCCCGCCCCGCGAAGCGTCCATGAAGGAGCCGCCATGCCCGACCTCGCCCGCAACAAGGCCAATGTCATCGCCTTCTACGACCTGATGTTCAACCAGTGCCGCCCGCGCGAGGCGATCGAGCGCTATGCCGGCGCGGACTATATCCAGCACAATCCGCATGTCGAAACCGGCAAGGCCGGCTTCATCGCCTATTTCGAACGCATGGCGCGGGACTGGCCGGGCAAGCGCGTCGAGATCCGCCGCGCCTTTGCGGACGGCGATCATGTGATCCTCCATTGCCTGCAGCACTGGCCCGGCGACCATGATTATGCCGGCATCGACATCTTCCGCCTCGACGAAGCCGGCCGCATCGTCGAGCATTGGGACGTGCTGCAGATCATCCCGGATACAAGCGCGAATCCCAACGGGATGGTGTGACGGCGCGGCATTCCGCCCCCCTTGCCCTTGCCGCCATTGCCCCTGTCGGCCGCCCACCGCCTCTGCTATCGCCAGCGCATCGCCGGCCCGGGGCCAAGCGCCGGCGACCGAGAGAGCATCATGCTCCCGCTTGTAACAGGAGCATGCGCATGGAACAGCGCCTCACCGAGTTGCGCCGCGCGCACGCCGCGCTTGCCGCGGGCTGCGCGTTCGTCGCGGGCGAACCGCCGCAACGGCTGCCGGCGGCCTCGCCGCTGGCGGAACTGGCGCGGGTCCGGGTGCAGGGCAATCATCTGCGGGAACTCGACCGGCTGCTGTCGGTGCTGATCGACGCCGTCGCCGGCCTGCACCAAGGCCCCGGCAGCGACCGCCGCCGCATCGCGCGGATGCGCAACACCGCGCACAAGCTGCAAAGCGTCGAACGCGCGCCCGCCATCGATGGCGAAACCAGGCGGCTGTACGCGATCGGCCGGATCAGCGCCTGCCTGCACCATTGCGGCGGCGTGGTGCACGCCGCCAGCCTGTATCGCGACGTCCGGATTGCCGAAGGCACGGCCTGGCAGGTGTCGCTTCCCGCGGGTGCCGCAAAGGATTCCGCGCGGCTGCTGCTGTCATCGCGCGCGATCGGGATCATTTCCGGCCTGTATCACGACATCGGCGATCGCCTGATCGTCGGTTTCCCCGGCGCTGCCATCGACGTTGATTTTTGCGGTACCCGTGCCTATATTGGACCCGCTACCGTCGCTGGCGACGAAATTTGATGCCTTGCGGCTCTTTTTCCTTTCTCGCGCTCCCAGCTTCACCCGTGATTCTGCGGGTGAATAATCCATTCCTTGAAAGGAATCCCCCATGCCGATCGGCACCGTGAAATTCTTCAATGCAGACAAGGGCTATGGCTTTATTGCGCCTGAGGATGGCGGCAATGACAGCTTCGTCCACATCACCGCCGTCGAGCGCGCCGGGATGGTCACGCTGCAGAAGGACCAGCGTCTGAGCTACGAGATCGAAGTCGATCGTCGCGGCAAGAGCTCCGCGGTCAACCTCGAAGCCGCCTGAGGCGCGGCGGCCGGGCGGATCGCAGGATCCCGCCGGTCGCACCGCTCCTTACCCGCGCGCGGTGCCGACGTGCACCGCGCCGCGGCCAAGGCCTTCTTCTTCGCACCGTCGCCGGCCCGCCGGGCCGACTGCCCCCCGATCGAGGAGAAAGCCGATCTCCACCACCAGCGAATTCTACCTCGCGCAGGCCGCCGAGAGTGCGCGGGCCGCGCGTGAGACCAACCTTTCCAATGTCCGCGAGCGCTGCCTGCGCGCCGAGGCGGCATGGCAGGCGATGGCCGACCGGCTGATCCGGAACGAGCAGGGCCGGCAGAGCCAGGCCGCAGACAAGCAGCGCCAGCAGGACGCCAATCGATGAACAAGCCCTTCAAGAGCCGCTTCAACGCCCCCCGCCTCACCCCCGAGGAAGCCGAACGGCAGGGCCGCATCTCTCGGCTTGCCTTCGCCCGGCTGGGTCGCGACGGCGCGATCGCCTTCCTCAACACGCATGACGACACGCTCGGCGGCCGCCCGATCGACCTCGCCGTGCAGGGCGTGGAAAGCTGCGCCACGGTCGAGGCCGCGCTTAATGCGGCGACGGCCACCGAAACGGCGCCGGGCAGCCGCTGAGCGCTGCCGTAGCGCGGCGGTCGCCCGCCGCGCCCGATCCCCATCGCTGCGCCTGATCGCCATCGGCGCGCCGATCCGGCCATCAGGCTGTGACCGCCGGCATTGCCCGGCCCGCGCCATGGGCTAGGTCAAGCCATGGTCATCGCTCAAAATTTCATCGCTCGAAAATTCCCGGTCCTCGCCGCGCTCGCCCTGTGGCTGGGCCTGCAGCCACCCGTATTCGCGCACGGGGCCGAGCCTGCGGCGCCCGAAGCGGCGATCCCCGCCTGCCCGATGGACGACGCCGAAGCCAACCCGGCCGACCCCGCCGACGCCGATGGCTGCCTTGCCGCGGCCGATGCCCATGCCGAAGGCGAGGGCGTGGGCGTGGGCGTGGCGAAGGACGACGCCGCCGCGCTCGCATTGTTCGCGCGCGCCTGCCAGCTCGGCGCGATGCGCGGCTGCGCGATGGCGGGCTTCTATTATGGCGAGGGCCGCGGCGCGGCAAAGTCGATCGAGCGCGCGGTCGACTATTATGCCTGGGCCTGCCACGGCGGCGAGGCGACGGGCTGTTCCAACCTCGGCCTCGCGCACATCGATGGCGATGGCGTGGAACGGGATGCCCGGCGCGCCACCGCGCTGTTCCGGAAGGCCTGCGATCTCGGCGGCCGCGCCGGCTGCGCCAATCTCGGCGCCTCCTATTCGCTGGGCAAGGGCGTGCGGCGGGACCAGCGCCGCGCCGCCGGGCTGTTCCGCCAGGCCTGCGACAAGGGCGACGACCATGCCTGCTACAATCTCGGCGTGCTCCATCGCGACGGGCTGGGCGTGCGGCGCGACCTCAGGCGCGCCGCCGCGCTGTTCGGCGCGAGCTGCGAGGCGGACGATGCCAGCGCATGCGGCAATCTCGGCATGCTGGTGAACGATGGCCGCGGCGTGGAGAAGGATCGCGCGCGTGCGCTGGCGCTGTTCGACAAGGCCTGCGCCCTGGGCGAGGCTGAAAGCTGCTTCACCCTCGGTCGCGCTTATCAGACCGGCAAGGGCCGCCCGCGCGACGATGCGCGCGCGATCCGCTTGCTGGAACGCGCGCTGGCGCTGGATCCGGAGACGCATTCGGCGAAGGAGGCGGTGAAGGCGCTGGCCTTGGCGCGGGAGGGCGCGGCGCCGGATCAGCGGTGACGTCCTGAACGTCGCGCGCGAGGGGTTCAACGCCACCGCATTCGCCCGCCCCCGAAAAATCATCCACACTCCGCGCCACCGATGTCGATTCCCGGCCCTCCCCTTCGTCATGCCGGTGAGGCGCCACGCGGGCGGGCTCGACGAGGAGATGGACGATGCGGGTGATGGTGATCATGAAAGCCACCGAGGACAGCGAGCGCGGCACACCGCCCACCGCGGAGGCCTGGGCGGCGATGGACCGGTTCACCGAGGACCTGGTCGCGGCGGGGATCCTGGTGGCGGGCGCGGGGCTCAAGCCCAGCGCGCACGGCCGCCGCATCCTCTGCGACGGCGGCCGGCGCACGGTGACCGATGGCCCCTTCGCCGAGGCGCGCGAACTGATCGCGGGCTTTTCGATCTGGGAGGTGAAGGACATCGAGGAGGCCGTCACCTGGGCCAAACGCTGCCCCGATCCCGCGCCGGGCCCGTGCGAGATCGAGATCCGGCCGTTCTTCGAGGGCGCCGACCTCGCGGCGTTGCTGACGCCGGAGGATCTGGCGACGCCGCGCGAGGGCGATCGGGGGCGGCTGGGCGTGGCGTGAGCCCGCTTACCCGAACCCCACCCCCGTCAGCTCCTCCGAAATCTGCCACAGCCGCGCGCAGGCGGCCTGGTCCAGCGCGCGAGCGGGGACCGCGGCCAGCGCGGGGTGGCCGCGGGTTTCGCTCAGGCGGTCCGGCCCGTAATAGCCGCCGCCCTGCGCGCCGGGGTCGGTCGCCGCGTAGAGCGTCGGCAGCGCGCCCTGCGCGGGGGATTGCATCAGCAGGCGCAGCGCCGAGAAGAGCGTGTTGGTGAAGGTCCGCGGCCCGGGCGCGTTGGGGATGAGGTCCGTGCGGGAAAGCCCGGGATGCGCGGCGAGGCTGGCGATGCCCCAGCCCCGCGCGGCGCTGCGCCGATCCAGCTCGAGCGCGAACATCAGGCAGGCGAGCTTGGACTGGCTATACCACGACATCGCATCGTAGCGCCGCCGCGCGTTGAGATCGTCGAAATGGATGACGGCGCCGCGGCCGGCGGCGATGCTCGACAAGGTGACGACGCGCGCGCCCTGCCCCTTCGCCAGCAGCGGCATCAGCCGCGCGGTGAGCGCGAAATGGCCGAGATAGTTGGTGCCGAGCTGCAGCTCGAACCCGTCGGCGGTCTCCAGCCGCCGCGGCGGCCGCATCACGCCGGCATTGTTGACCAGCAGGTCGATCCGCTCGCATTCGCCGCCCAGCCGCTCCGCAAAGGTGGCGACGGAGGCGAGGCTGGCGAGGTCCAGCGCCTCGAAGCGGATCGTGGCGGGCGGCACCGCGGCGCGGATCCGCGCGATCGCCGCCGCGCCTTTCGCCGGATTCCGCCCTGCCAGGATCACCGCCGCCCCGGCGCGCGCCAGCGCCAGCGCATCCTCATAACCGAGCCCGCCCGTGCCGGTGACCACCGCGGTGCGGCCATGCTGGGGCGGAATGTCTGCGATCGTCCAACGCGCCATGGATATGTCCTTCGAAAAGCCTCGCATGGACATATGGCCGGGGCAGCGGAGCGCCATGCCGGAACCGGGAGAAAATTTGCCTGATACTGCGGGGCCTCTTTTTCCTCCCCGGCGCGCGGCGTCGGGGAGGAAAACGCTTATTCACCGCGACCCATAGGCCAGCAGCGCCTTGTAGTTCATCACGTCGCGCTTGGGCGCCACGCCGAACATGCGGGCATATTCGCGGCTGAACTGCGACGCGCTTTCATAGCCGACGCGGTAGGCCGCCTCGCCGACATTCGCCGCATCCGCCACCATCAGCCGCCGCGCCTCCAGCAGCCGCAACTGCTTCTGATATTGCAGCGGCGTCATCGCCGTGAGCGCCTTGAAATGCTGGTGGAAGGAGGATGGGCTCATCCCCGCGGTATCCGCCAGCTGCTCCACGCGCACCGGCTGGTTGTAATTGTCGCGCAGCAGGTAGATCGCCTTGGCCACACGCTCGGCATGGGTTTCGGGCAGCGCCAGCTTGCAGAATTCGGCGCCATGCGGCCCGGCGAGCAGCCAGTAGGAAATCTCGCGCATGATCGACGGGTAGAGCACCGCCACCGCATCCGGCGTGCCGGCGAGGCGGACGAGGCGGACGATCGAATCCGCCAGCCCGGCATCCACCTTGCCCACGAACACGCAGGGGCCGCCCGACGTGCTCGGCTCCGGCGGTGTCGAGATCTGCTGCAGCACCTCGCGCACCATCGCGATGTCGAACTCGATGGTGAGGCCGAGGAACGGCTCGGTCGGGCTGGCCTGCACGATGCGGCCGATGCCGGGCAGCTCCATGGAAACCACGAGGCACTCCATCGCGCCATAATCGAGGCTGTCTTCCCCGAACATGATCTGCTTGGCGCCCTGCACCACGACGCACAGCGACGGCCGGTACATCTGCCGCATCGGCATGCGCTGCGCGAACGAGCGGATGATGTGGACGCCGGCCATCGGCGTCCTGAAATGCCCCTCGCCCCCGCCGCGTTCCTCGACAAAGGCGTTGACCGTGTCGAGAAGCGTCGACGACATCATGGTCTCCGGCTGGCGACGCGGCCCCTGCAGGCCCGCCGTCACCGCCACCGGCGTAGAAGAAGTTGGAGGAAAAGGCAAAATTTTTGCTGTTTCGGGCATTCTGGACATGAGGCACTCCCTCTAGCGTGATGGTGCCGATCAGCCGGGAGTGGCTGTAGAATGCCGATCGACCAGAAATCGTTCAAAGGAAATTTTGTGACATAATGTTATACAGACGCGGATGACGCATGATCCCCGAAATGTATGTCGGCGGCTGACAATCCGGACAGACTCCATCCAGATATGTCATCGTCCCGGGCGCAGCCCGGGATAGCGCTTTTTGTGCTTTCGGAAGCGGATGTCGGAGATCGATTTACCTGGGAGCACGGCGGTACGGGGCGATAGCTGCCATCCCGAAAACGATGACGGCCCGGGATAGGCTGCCGTCTTGTCATTGTCTCGACCTGTTCCGGCAATCCGGGACGAAGGCTTCCTGATCCATCGAGCGGCCGGCGTCAGTCTCCACCTTCGGGCCGGGCTAGCGGCACGTTCCGCCCCGCACGCAGGGCCGCAGCATCGGCGGCGGCGTATGGGCCACGAACCCCGCGGGCCGCGCGCCCCAGCGCCCGCTCTCGATCCGCGCCTCGACATGGCGGATCGCCGCCAGCACGGTCGGCGTATCGAAGCCGCAATGGCCCGCGCCGCGCACCCACAGGCTCTCGGCGCCTTTCGCGGCCTCGACATAGCCGCGCTGCAATGAGGGCGATGTCAGCCCGTCGCCGATCATCTGCACCGCCGCCAGCGGCACGAGCGGGCGGGCGTTGGGCGTGTAGTGCGCGCGCATATAGGCCACCGCCGCCGGCTTCGCCGTTACCCGCTGCCCGGCGTTGAGTTTCGCCAGATCGGCGTCGAGATCCAGCCCCGCCTCGCGATAGAGCGCGGCGAGCAGCGGCTGCCGGCCCGACAGCGCCACCTGCGCGCGATAGTCGATGCCGCTGTTCCACGAGAAGGCGCCACCCGCGCGCTTCTCCTGATCGGTGCGCGGCAGATAGACGCCCATAACGAACGCCTTCGCGATCTCGTCCACCTGCGCGCGATAGTCGGTGGGCGCGGGCTCGGCGCCGTCGGCACGCGTCCAGCCGGGAATGCCTGCGAGCACCCCGGCCAGCGCGATGCGCGCGCGGCCCTGGGGGGTCTGCGTCGCGCTGGCGAGCGCCGCGGCGACGCGCCGGCCGTTCGCGCGATCGTCATCGACATCGACGATGCGGATATCCGCATCGGGCGCGATCAGGGTGCGGAAGGCATAGGCGCCGTCGAGCGCCATGTTCATCATGCCGAGCGCGCCGCCGATCGAGGCGCACATCGCCACCCCGCCATCGATGCCGCTGCCACGCCGTTCGGCGAGCGCGGTCGTGACCAGCCCGCCCATCGACGATCCCCAGGCGATCACCCGCTTCGGCTTGCCGTGACGCGCCGCGAACGCGGCGACGGTCGCCTGCTGCGCCGGCACCGCCTCCTCCAGCGCCCAGCCCGAAGCGCCATAATCCGATCCGGCGATCGCATAGCCGGCATCGAGCAGCGCCTGGCGATGGGGTTTCGGCGCGGCCTCCGGCGCGCCGGGATTGGCGCTGTAGCCGCGGCTGTAGAGCAGCAAGGTGCCGTTCCAGTTGGCGGGAACCGCGGCATCCCAATGCGCACCCGCCGGCAGCACGCCGCCATCATCGGCCCCGATGGCGGCCGGAACCGCCGTCGCCAGCATCAGCGCCACCGCACGCACGATCGATCTGCGCATATCCTCTCCTTTTCGCTTGCATCGATCTTAGGGTTGATGAAAGCGTTTGCATAGAATGTTCTGTGACGAAACAATCTCGGGCACTCTGTCCGCCCATCTCGCCGCGATCGACACCGCATCGCTGCCCGCCGCCACGCTCCACGCCACGCGCCGGGCGTTGCTCGACGCGCTCGGCGTCATGCTCGCCGCAAGCGGGCTGGCCGAAGACGCCCGCCCCTATCGCCGCCATGCCGAGCAAGGCGCCGGCCCCGCGCGATTGCTCGGCGGCAGCGGACGAACCAGCCCGTCGCTTGCCGCTTTGGCGAACGGCGCGCTCGCGCATGCGCTCGATTTCGGCGACACCTTCGACGCCGGCCCGGCGCATCCCAACGCCGCGCTGGTCCCCGCGCTGCTCGCGCTGGCGGACGCCGACCGCGGCATCGATGGCGGCCGCTTCCTTGCCGCGATGGCGGGCGCGAGCGACCTCGCCTGCCGCCTCGCCGTCGCCGCGCCCTGCCCCTATGAGGCGCGCGGCTGGTATCCGCCGCCGCTGGTCAACCTGATCGCAACCGCGGCCGGCTGCGCCAAGCTGCTGGGGCTCGGCGCGGATGGCATCCGTCACGCAATGGGCCTCGCGCTGATGCAGGGCGCCTTCCCGGGCGAGATCAAATATGATTCCACGTCTCCCTTGCGGGGCGTGCGCGAAGGCTTCGTCGCGCGCGCGGCGGTGGAAGCGGCGCTGCTTGCCGCCGGCGGCGCGCGCGCCTTTGCCGACCCGCTGGGCGGCAAGGCGGGCTTCTTCGCCGTCTATGCCGGTGGCGCGCCCACGGCCGCGCTCACCGACGGGCTGGGCGAACGCTTCCTCGGCGATCTCGTCAGCTTCAAGCCCTGGCCGGCCTGCCGCGGCACCCATGCCTATATCGAGGCGGCGCTGGCGCTGCGCCCATCGCTCGACCTTGCGCGGATCACCCGGATCGAGGCCGAGACCGGCCCCATCCAGGAGATGCTGATCCGCCCGCAACCGGCGAAAGCGCAGCCGGCCAGCGCGATCGACGCGCGCTTCAGCATCCCCTTCACCGTGGCCACCGCAGTGCGCGACGGCGCCGTCACGCTCGACAGCTTCACCGCCGATCGGCTTGCCGATCCAGGCCTCCATCGCATCGGCGCGTCGGTGATCGAACGCCGCAATCCCGAGTGGGGCCGCGCCGAGGCCGCCAGCGGCAGCCTGACCATCCTGCTCGACGATGGCAGCCGCCTGTTCCATCGCGTGATGCAGGCCGCCGGCCACCCCGATTGGCCGCTGTCCGATTCGGCGCTGGTCGCCAAGTTCATCGGCTGCGCCGGCCATGCCGCCGCGCCGGTCATGCCCGCGCAAGCCACGGCGATTGCAGCGCAAATCCTCGACGCGCCGCTCTTGCGCGCCGCTGCGGCCTGGCTTGATTGAAGGCGCTTGCACGCGCGACGCTTAGGTTATATCACATAACAATATTTGGAGAGGCGCAGATGGCTACACTCGCACCGCCGGCCCAGGAAACCCGGGCCACGTTCGATCGACTCAACCCGGTGACCGGCGCGGTCGCGACCACCGCGCCGGCGGCGACGGTGGCGGATGCCGATGCGGCGGTTTCGGCGGCAGCGGCCGCCTTCCCCGCCTGGTCCGCGCTGGGCCCCAATGCGCGGCGGGCCGCGCTCGGCAAGGCGGCGGATGCGCTGGCGGCGCGGGCGGATCAGTTCGTCGACGCGATGATGGGAGAGATCGGGGCCACCGAAGGCTGGGCCCGGTTCAACCTGATGCTGGGCGTGTCGATGGTGCGCGAAGCGGCCGCGCTCACGACCCAGATCGGTGGCGAAGTCATCCCCTCCGACAAGCCGGGCTGCATCGCGATGGCGATCCGCGAACCGGTGGGCGTGCTGCTGGGCATCGCGCCGTGGAACGCGCCGATTATCCTCGGCGTCCGCGCCGTCGCCACCCCGCTCGCCTGCGGCAACACGGTGGTGCTCAAGGCCAGCGAACAATGCCCGCGCACGCACAGCCTGATCGCCGAGGCGTTCGACGAGGCGCTGCCCAAGGGGGCGGTCAGCATCGTCACCAACGCGCCGCAGGATGCGCCGGCGATCGTCGGCGCGCTGATCGACAATCCGCACATCCGCCGCATCAACTTCACCGGTTCCACGGCGGTCGGCAAGATCATCGCCAGGCGCGCGGCCGAGCATCTGAAGCCGGTGCTGCTCGAACTGGGCGGCAAGGCGCCTCTGATCGTGCTCGAGGATGCCGATCTCGACGAGGCAGTGAAGGCCGCCGCGTTCGGCGCCTTCATGAACCAGGGCCAGATCTGCATGTCGACCGAGCGGATCATCGTCGTCGAGGCCGTTGCCGACGCCTTCGTCGCCAGGTTCCAGGCCAAGGTGGCGAGCATGCCGGTGGGCGATCCGCGCGCGGGCAAGACGCCGCTGGGCGCGGTCGTCGACCGGAAGACCGTCGATCATGTCCGCAGCCTCATCGCCGATGCGGTCGGCGCCGGCGCGGTGCAGGTGAATGGCGGCGAGGCGAACGGCGTGCTGATGCCCGCGCATGTCATCGACAGGGTGACGCCGGCGATGAAGCTGTTCCGCGACGAGAGCTTCGGCCCCGTCGTCGGCGTGATCCGCGCGCGGGACGAGGCACATGCCATCGAACTCGCCAACGACACCGAATATGGCCTGTCCGCCGCGGTGTTCACGCGGGACACCGCGCGCGGGCTGCGTGTCGCCCGGCAGATCAAGTCGGGCATCTGCCACGTCAACGGGCCGACCGTGCATGACGAGGCGCAGATGCCGTTCGGCGGCGTGAAGGCGTCCGGCTATGGCCGCTTCGGCGGCAAGGCGGGCATCGACGCCTTCACCGAACTGCGCTGGATCACGATCGAGACCGAGCCCGGGCACTATCCGATCTGAGGCCGACGCAGATGGCGGATCTTCGCACAGGCTTCACGGGACTGGCAGCAGCATTGCTTGCCGCGGCGCCATCGGTATCGGCCGAGACACCGCCCGCCCTCACTTACGCCTTCACCGTGCGCGTCGAGCTGGCGCCGCCGGTGGAGCAAGGAGAGATCGACGGCGGCCGCCGCCGCTTCGTGCCGATCACCGGCGGCACGGTCACGGGGCCGAGGCTGAACGGCACCGTGCTGAACGGTGGCGGCGATTGGCAGACCATCCATCCGGGCGGGTTCACCCGGGTGGAGGCCCGCTATTTCCTCAAGGCGGCCGACGGCACGGTGATCGGCATTCACAATCCGGGGATGCGCGTCGCCAGTCCCGAAGTGAGCGAGCGGATCGCGCGCGGCGAGACGGTCGATCCATCCAGCTACTATTTCCGCAGTGCACCGGTGTTCGATCCGCCACCAGGCAAGCATCAATGGTTGCGCGAGAAGATCTTCGTGGGTCGCGGCATCCGCATGCCGGACCATGTTCTCATCCAATTCTACATCGTCGAATGAGCCCGATCGGGCTCGGCCTAGGGGTAAACACGCTATGACCGAAACGAGCAGCAACGGCGTCGTCGCCTATGACGTCGCGGACGGGATCGCCTGGGTGCGCTTCAACCGTCCGGACAAGCGCAACGCGATGAGCCCCACGCTCAACCGCGACATGATGGAGGTCCTCGATCTGCTCGAGTTCCGCGAGGATGTCGGCGTCCTGGTGCTTTCGGGCGAAGGCGCGGCATGGACGGCCGGCATGGACCTCAAGGAATATTTCCGCGAGACCGAGGCGCTCGGCCTGGCCGGCACGCGCAAGGCGCAGCGCGAGAGCTATGGCTGGTGGCGCCGCCTGCGCTGGTATCAGAAGCCGACGATCGCGATGGTCAATGGCTGGTGCTTCGGCGGCGGCTATGGCCCGCTGTTCGCCTGCGATCTCGCTTTCGCTGCGGAAGAGGCGACCTTCGGCCTTTCGGAGATCAACTGGGGCATCCTGCCCGGCGGCGGCGCGACCAAGGTGGCGGTGGAACTGATGCCGTTCCGCAAGGCGATGTACCACGCGATGATGGGCGAGAATATCGACGGCGCCACCGCCGCCGAATGGGGCCTCGTCAACGAAGCGGTGCCGCTGGAAACGCTCAGGGCGCGGGTGATCGAGGTGGCCAATGTCCTGCTCAAGAAGAACCCGGTGGCGCTGAAGGCGACCAAGGACGCCGTGCGCCGCGTCAGCGTGATGAGCTATGACGATGCCGAGGACTATCTGGTCCGCGCGCAGGAAGCGGCCAATTCCTACGACAGTGACGGCCGCAAGGAAGGCATCCGCCAGTTCATCGACGAGAAGAGCTACAAGCCCGGGCTCGGGGCTTATGACAAGGACCGCGCGGGCTGATCGACGCTTAGCCGTTCGTCCTGAGCAGCGGCTGAGCGAAGTCGAAGACGCGTATCGAAGGACATGCCCGGAGCCGGGCGCTTCGATACGCCATCTCGACACGCTCGATGGCTCCTCAGGGCGAACGGAGGTGCGTGCCCCCCTGCTTACTGGCCCGAACGGATCGGATGACCATGCCCAACCTGTCCCGCCTGCTCACCCCGCGCTCGGTCGTGATCGTGGGCGCTTCCCCTACCCCCGGCGCGCTCGGCAATTCGGTGCTGCAGAACCTCGAGCGGCATCGCTTCGCGGGGGAGATCCACCTGATCAACCCCAAGCGCGACGAGATCGGCGGCCGCCCCTGCCTGAAGTCGATCGATCAACTGCCCGAGGGTGTCGACGCCGCGGTGCTGGCGATCCCCGGCGGCGCGGTGCTGGGGGCGGTCGAGGCGCTGGCGGCGCGCGGCGTGGGGGCTGCGATCATCTTCTCGGCGGGCTTCGCCGAGGGTGGCGAGGAAGGGCTCGCCGCGCAGGCCGCGGTGGCACGGATCGCCGCCGAACATGGCATGGTGATCGAGGGGCCCAATTGCCTGGGCATGGTCAACTATGCCGCGGGCGTGCCGCTGACCTTCGTCGAGGCGCCGGTGCTCGATCTCGCGGGCAGGCCTTCGGTTGGCATCGTCAGCCAGTCCGGCGCGATGGCGGTGGTGCTGGGCACCACCCTGATGGCGAAGGGGCTGGGCATCACCGTGTCGGTCTCCACCGGCAACGAGGCGGCGAGCGGCGTCGAGGATTATGTCGAGCACCTGATCGACGATCCGGCGACGCCGGCGATCGGCATGATCGTCGAGCAGTTCCGCAAGCCGGCGCGCTTCCTGGCGCTGGCGGAACGCGCCCGCGCCGCCGGCAAGGCGATCGTGCTGCTCCACCCGGGCACCTCCAGCGCCGCGCGCGAATCCGCCGCCACCCATACCGGCGCGATGGCAGGCGACTGGCAGCTGATGAAGACCAAGGTCGAGCGCGCCGGCGTGATCCTGGTCGACAGCCTCGAAGCGCTCGGCGACGTGCTCGAACTCGTCACCCGCGCGAAACCGGTGAGGCGCGGCGGCACCGCGGTGCTGACCGAATCCGGCGCGTTCAAGGCGCTGACGCTCGACCTGGCCGAGCAGATCGGCCTCGCGCTGCCGCCGATGGACGGCGCCACCGCCAGTGCGATGCGCGCGGCGATCCCCGATTTCATCCCCGTCTCCAACCCGATGGACCTGACCGCGCAGGCGCTGGTCGATCCCGACCTCTACCGCCGCACGCTCGAACCGTTGCTGGCCGACGACAATTTCGCCGCGCTCGTGTTCGGCATCATCCAGACCGACGAGGCGACCAGCGCGCGCAAATTCCCCGCGATCATCGACGCGGTGACCAGGCTGGCGCCGGACAAGCCGGTGATCTTCGCGGGGCTGGACGACGGCGCGCCGGTGCCCGCCGCCTATATCGAGCGGCTGCGCGCGATCGGCGTGCCCTATTTCCCGTCGCCCGACCGCGCCTTCCGCGCGCTGCGCCACCTCGCCCGCGCCGCAGAGCGCGACGTCTCCCGCGCGGGGGCCGAGCCGGTCACGCTCGACCTGCCGAGCGGCGTGATCCCCGAATATCGCGCCAAGGAGCTGCTGGCACCGCTCGGCATCCCCTTCCCCAAGGGCGGCTTCGCGGCGTCCGCGGAGGAGGCCGGGGCAGTCGCGGCGCGGGTCGGCTATCCGGTCGCGATCAAGGCGCAGGCCGCCGCGCTCAGCCACAAGAGCGATGCCGGCGGCGTCATCCTCAACATCGCCGATGCGGCCGCGCTCGACGCCGCCTGGGCGCGGCTCTACGACAATGTCGCCGCCTATGATCCCGGCATCGCGCTGGATGGCGCGCTGATCGAGGCGATGGGCAAGCGCGGGACCGAACTGATCGTCGGCGCGCGCAACGATCCCGAATGGGGGCCGGTGATCCTCGTCGGCTTCGGCGGCGTCACCGCCGAACTGCTCCACGACGTGCGGCTGCTGCCGGTCGATCTCACCGCCGATGCCATCGCCGCCGAGCTGCGCCTGTTGAAACAGGGCGCGCTGCTCGACGGCTATCGCGGCTCCCCGGCGCTCGACGTCGAGGCGGTCGCGACCTTGATCGCCGCGCTGGGTCGTGCGCTGGCCGGCACGCCCGCGATCCGCGAGGTCGACCTCAACCCGGTGGTGGTCTATCCCAAGGGCGAAGGCGCGGTGGCGCTCGATGCGCTGATCCTCGCCGAATAGGAGAGATGCGCATGGACGTGAGCAAGCTCGCCGCGATCGACGTGCATGTCCATGCCGAGGTTTCCTGCTGCGACCAGGAGGATCCGATCTTCGGCGAATTTCTCGATGCCAGCACGCGCTACTTCAAGGCCGATCGCCGGCGCCCGACCATTCCCGAAACCATCGCTTATTATCGCGCGCGCAACATCGGCTTCGTGATGTTCACGGTGGACATGGAAGCGGGGACCGGCATCAAGCGCATGCGCAACGAGGAGATCGCGGAGGCCGCCGCGGCGAACGGCGACGTGATGATCGCCTTCGCCTCGATCGATCCGCACAAGGGCAAGCGCGGCGCGATCGAGGCGCGCGACCTGATCGAGAAGCATGGCGTGAAGGGCTTCAAATTCCATCCGCCGCTGCAGGATTTCGATCCCGGCGATCCGATGGCGTGGCCGCTCTACGAGGTGATCGACCATTATGGCCTGCCCGCCATCTTCCACACCGGCCATTCGGGCATGGGCACCGGCATGCCCGGCGGCGGCGGCATCCGGCTGCGCTACGGCCAGCCGATGCTGGTGGACGAGGTTGCGGTGCGCTTCCCCAACATCCGCATCATCCTGGCGCATCCCGGCTGGCCATGGACCGATGAATCGCTCTCGATGGCGCTGCACAAGCCCAACATCTTCATCGACCTGTCCGGCTGGAGCCCCAGATATTTCCCGCCGCAGATCATGCGCTACGCCAACACGCAGCTCGGCGACAAATTCCTGTTCGGCTCCGATTTCCCGCTGATCCCGCCCGACCGCTGGATCGCTGCGTATGACGAGGCGGGGTTCAAGCCCGAACTGCGGGAGAAGATGTTGAAGGGCAATGCCGCGCGGGTGCTGGGGTTGCAGTGAAGCGCCCCCCGCAGGCGATCGTCAGCTCAGCGGGATCACCCGTGCCTTCTCGATCCGCCGCAGCATATCGAGCAGCAGGGCTTTCTCGTCATCCGAGAAGCTCGCCAGCATTCGCCGCTCATGCGCATCGATGCGCGCGAGGCAATCTTCCAGCATCGCGGTGCCGGCCGGGGTCAGGGTCAACGCGAAGGCGCGACGATCCGTCTCATCGACGGTGCGGTCGACGAGGCCCATGTCGACCAGTTCGTTGATCAGCGACACCATATTGGCGCGCTTGATGCCCAGCACGCGCCCAACCGCGCCCTGGTTGATCCCGGGGCTGCCCGCGACCACCGCGATGATGCCGAACGGCACCTGGCGAATCCCGGTCCCTTCCATCGCTGCCGCAAAGTCGACCGCGAAGGCGCTCGACGCGCGCCGCAGATGATAACCCACCAAAGGCGCCAGGGCGCCGATCTTCGTATTTTCCCGAGACATCGCTTGCGTGATGGCCATGATTTGACGGTGCCGTCAACTCGTCCGAAAGCGATATCCAGCGGCGCTTATCGGTGGAACACCGCATATATATGATCGCGCGCGGCATCGAAGATCTGCCGTTCTTCTGCGCTGCGTTCCGCGCGCACGCCGCTTTCCACTTTGGCCATGATCGCGAACAACCGGTCGAGCAACGCCTGCCCCTCGGGAAGGAGGGTCGGTTCGTAGCGCCTGCGGTCGACGGTCGTGGATGAAGCTGTGGATAAGCCTGGAAAAACCCTGTGCGAAACGCGTTCGCGACCGTGACGACGGAATGCTAGTCTGCCGCCACGAATCGGGCGGGGACGGGTTTCACGATGAGAGGGTTTGGGCGGCTCGCGCTGCCCGCACTGGCGCTGCCGCTGATCGCGCAGGCAGATGTGACGATCGAGGCGGGCCGCTGGGAAGAGCGCTTCGTCCCCTCGCGCGTCCTGCTCGATGGCGCGCCGCTTGGCCCCGACATGGTGGCGAAGATGGCGCAGACCCGCGCGCGCTGCGTCACGCCCGAGCGCAGCAAGGATCCGCTCGGCTTCATCCTCAGCCGCGAGGTGGGGTGCGCGGCGCCGCAGGTGACCGGTGGGGCCGCCGGTTTCACGATCCGCGCGCAATGTACCGCGACCAGCGACGAAGGCCCCCGCGACCTGGCTGCGCAGGGCAACTGGACCCGCGACAGCTACCGCATGACGATGGCGGCTAGCGGCCCGGCCGGCGATCACCAGTTGACCGTCGAGGCGGCGCTGGATGGCCGCCGCACCGGCGCGTGCCGCGGCGACGAGGAAACCGGCTGAAACACTATGGACGGAGGGGGAAGAGGATGACGAAGACGATGATGGCAGCGGCCATCGCGGTCGCGATGTTGGCGGGATGCTCGGGCGGCGCGACGGAAGAGGCGGCGCCCGCCGGGCCGATTTCGCTGCAGGCGGGCCAGTGGGAAATCATAACGGTCGTCGAAAGCGGCCGCAACACCGACACGGGCAAGGCGGTGTTCCCGATCGAGGCGGGCGCCACCGAGACCAGCAAGGTCTGCCTGGCCGCGGCCGACGCCGCCAAGCCGCAGCCGGCTTTCTTCATGCCCTCGATGACGAGCTGCACCTATACCAACGACTATTTCTCCGACGGCACGCTGCAGGCACAGATCAGTTGCCGGAAGGACGGGCTGAACGGCGCGATCGGCGCAACCGTGCGCGGCAGCTATACCGCGACGACGATCGACGCGCAGCAGATCGTCGAGACGCAGCTCGCCAGCGACGGCGATGTCAGCATCACCTCGAAGCTCACCGGCAAGCGCATCGGCGACTGCCCGGCAGGCTGAGCGATCCGGCCTCGACTTGGCCGTGCGGCCTGCTAGCATCGCCGCAAAACGCCGCACGGACGGGTCGCATTCCTTTTTCCATGTCGATGGAGAGTATCATGCGTACCGCGTCTTCCGCCCTCATCGCGCTGCTTGCGCTCGCCGCCTGCGGCGAGAGCGACGAGGTGAAGCTCGAAAACGCCTCGGTTGCCGACGTCGCGGAAGCGACGAAGGACAAGGCCACGACGGTGAAGCTGAAACCCGGCCAATGGCGCACCACCGCGGAACTCGTCTCGATCGACGTGCCGGGCCTGCCCAAGGAGGTCGCCGACCAGATCGGCCAGTCGGCCGCGAAGAGTTCGACCACCGAGGATTGCGTGACGCAGGAAGAGGCGGACAAGCCGCAGGAGATGCTGGCGCGCGACAATGGCGAGTGCCGCTACGACCGCTTCCAGATGGGCGGCGGCAAGATCGACGCGGTGATGCGCTGCAAGGGCACCGAGCAGCCGGGCGAGATGCAGATCAGCATGTCCGGCAACTACCAGCCCGAACGCTATGACGTCGCCGCCGAGATGGTGATGACGCAGCAGGGCAAGACGATCACCATGCGCCTCAAGAGCCGGTCCGAGCGGATCGGCGAATGCAAGGCCTGATCCGCCGATATTTCCATGGAGACCAGACATGATCGGATACACGCTCGTCGGCACCAACGATCTCGATCGCGCCAAGGGCTTTTACGACGCGCTGTTCGCGACGATCGGCGCGGGCCGGGTGCTCGAAATGGGTGAAATGTGCGCGTGGGGCGTGGCGATGGACAAGCCGATGTTCGGCGTGACCCGGCCCTATGACCAGCAGGACGCGACCATCGGCAACGGCACGATGATCGCGCTCGTCGCCAGCGAGCGGCCGACCGTCGACACGCTCCATGCCCGCGCGCTCGAGCTCGGCGGCACCTGCGAGGGCGGCCCCGGCGTGCGTGGCGGGGATGGCGACCAGGCCTTCTACGCCGCCTATTTCCGCGATCTCGACGGGAACAAGCTGTGCGCCTTCCGCGTCGGCCCCGCCTGAGCGCGATGCGCGCCGCCGCGGCGCTGGCGGCTGCGGCGCTGCTGCTCGCGGGCGCCGGTGACGAGGCGATGCGGCCCGGCGCGTGGGAGCGGCGGACCGAATTCGTCTCCGCCACGCAAGACGGCAAGCCGGTTCCCGACGCGGGATCCGAACCCGACGTCCGGCGGCGCTGCGTGCCGCCGGAGGCGGCCAATGCCGCGCGGCTGATCCTGCCGCCGGCCAACGTCGATTGCGCGATCGTCGACAGCGAGATCGCCGGCGGCGTGGTCCGTTTTCGCGGCCGCTGCACTGCCGACGAGGCCGGGCCGCTCACCCTCACCGGCAATGGCCGCTACGATGCCGGCAGCTATGCGCTCGACATCGTGACCGAAAGCCCGGCCGAACCCGCGCCGGTGATCGTGACGATGCGCGTCACCGCGCGCCATGTCGGTGAATGCGCGCCGGGCGACGAGCCCCTGGCGGGCCTGACGCGCTGAGCCTGACGCGCTCGCGCGCCGGGATCAGCCTCTGGGCGGCAATACCGCCGCGACGCGCGCCGCGGTCGGGTTGCGAATGACGTCGGGGTCCGATTGCAGCAGCGCGCGGATCGCCGGCGGCTCCAGCTCCCACCACCGGCTCGCCTCGAGCGCCGCCTGCAGTTCGGCGTCGAAGCGCCAGCGGATCTGCTTGGCGGGGACGCCCGCGACGATCGCATAGGCCGGCACGTTCGCGGTGACGATCGCACCGGCGCCGATTACCGCACCGCGGCCGATGAACTTGCAGCCGGGCAGGATCACGACGTTGTGGCCCACCCACACATCATCCTCGATCACCAGCGGCTCGGCATGGATCATGTCCTGCTCGATCACGCCGAAGCGCTTCTCGTACAGCATCGGGTGGGTGGTGATCGCGTCGAGCGGATGGTTGGCATCGACCACGCGTACCGTCTTCGCGAAGGAACAATAGCGGCCGATGACGAGCGGCCCCGGCATCCGCCAGCGATCGAAGCAGCCATAGCTGTGCAGCCCGACATCGATGCCGTGCCGTTCGCGGAAGAACCGGCGCAAATCCCGATTCTCGTCCTGATCGCGCAACCAGCGGAACAGCTTCGCCTTGTCGATCGCCTTGCCGACCACGCCCATCGCCGGAGCCCCCCGCCGCCTGCACCGCCGACCTCCGGCAGCCTCGTCGAGCGCCGATCCTTAATCACGCAGATGCAGCATGACCAGCCGTTTCCGCTGCGCTGCGAGGTGCATAGCCCGCACCCGCAATCGGTCCAAGGATGCGGGCGGTGCACGCCAAGGCTCGACAGGACATGCCGCACCCGGCTATGTGCGCCTGCGAACATCGACGGCCAACCGCAGGTCCAACCGCAGCAAGACCGGAGCAGAATGGCGACTTCCCCCTTCCGCCCGATCGGCCAGCCGCTGCCGCGCCAGCCCGTTCGCACCTTCCTCAGTTCGGCGCTGCTGGGCATCGCGCTGATCCTTGGCGGCGGCGGCGCGCGCTTCCCCGCCACCGAGATCGTTGTGCAGTGCACAGCCCTGATCGTGCTCGTGTACATGCTCGCGGAATATCGCCGCGACCGGGCCGCGCTGTTCGACTGGCTGGGAATCGGCTTCGTGCTGCTGGTGCTGCTGCTGCCGCTGGTGCAACTGATCCCGCTGCCGCCCGCGACCTGGCGGGCACTGCCGGGCCGCGATTTCCTGCTGCAGGCCGCCGACTTCACCGGCACGCTCGACCAGCCGCGCCCGCTCAGCCTGATTCCGGATGCGACGGTGTCGATGTGGCTGACCCTGATCGTGCCCGTCACGATGTTCGTCGCCGTGCTGCAGGCGGACGGACGCGAGATCCGCTTGCTGCTGTGGGTCGTCGTCGGTGCGGCGGTTGCCGGCGCGTTGCTCGCGATGGTGCAGGCGGTGTTCGGCGACAGCGACGCCGTCTATTTCTACAACACCTCGCAGCAGGGATTGCCCACCGGCGTGTTCGCCAACCGCAATCACCAGGCATTGCTGATGGTGCTGGCGCTGCTCACGGCCTGGCTGCTCGCGCGCGACCGGCGGCGCAAGGGCCGCGCGCTGGCGATACGATGGGGTCTGTTCGGGCTGATGGCGCTGTTCGCAGCCGCAGCATTGGCCACCGCCTCGCGCACCGGCTCGGTGCTGCTGCTGCTCGCGCTCGCGGCCGTGTTCGTGCCGATGGTGGTGCGCCATCGCCGCCGCTCTGCGCTGATCGGCGGCAGCATCGCCGGGGTGACCGTTCTGCTGGTCGCGATCCTGGTGCAGACCGGCGCGTTCCAGCGCCTGATGGGCCGCTTCGCGCTGGATGACGACAACCGCTTTCACTTCTGGCCCGACGTGACCTACGCGATCGGCTCGGTGTGGCCGTTCGGCTCGGGATACGGCACGTTCGACCCCTATTTCCGCTCGATCGAGAGCCTCGATTCGCTGGGCAGCCATTTCATCAACCATGCCCACAACGACTATCTGGAACTGGCGCTGGAAGGCGGCCTGCCCGCGGTGGTGGCGATGGCGTTGTTCGCGCTCTTCCTCCTGGTCGCAGCATGGCGCATGCTGCGGCATCGGCAGCCGGGGCCCGAAGGCGGCCGCGGCTGGATCGCGCTGGCAGGGATATTCCTCGCAATGTTGCATAGCCTCGTCGATTATCCATTGCGCACCTTCGCAGTTGCAGCATTATTCGCTCTGCTCTGTGGCCTGCTGGTGCGGGCGCTGCGCCCGGCTTCGAGCGCAGAGGAGGATGAAATGGCGTAGAAAGAGCTTGCGCGCGGGGCTGTGTGAGAATTGCATCGGCCACCGTTCACACTTATACCGCATCTGCTTCCACGCGGGGTGGCCGATGCGGGCGGATGGCCGGAAGAGCCGATTGACGCTGCGGGTACGGTAAAGGGGAAGAGATGAGCAGGTTCGTTACAGTGTCCGTGGCAATCACGCTGCTGACGTTGGGTGGGTGCGCCGGCACGAAACGTTCCTCGCTGCCGCGCGGACCGGTGGCCTACAGCACCATCAAGGCATCCGATGCCCCGACCGTCGTGACCGACTATCGCATCGCCGCGGGCGACACGCTGTCGGTCATCGTGTTCCAGGAACCCGATCTTTCGATCAAGGACGTTCCCGTGGATGCCGGCGGCAGCCTTTCCATACCGCTGATCGGCCGCGTGCAGGCGGCCGGCAAGACGAGCTTCGAGCTGGCCGACGAGATCGCCAAGTCGCTCGGCCGCAACTATCTCGTTTCGCCCAAGGTCTCGGTCTACGTGACCACCGCCACCCCGGGCCAGGTCGTCGTCGAAGGCTCGGTCACCAGCCCCGGCGTGTTCCCGATCCGGCCGCAGACCACCCTCATCGAAGCGCTCGCGCTCGCCAAGGGGCCGACCCAGGTCGCCCGTCTCGACGAGGTGATCGTGTTCCGCACCGTCGACGGGCAGCGCATGGGCGCGGTGTTCGACATCGCCGCGATCCGCCGCGGCGATGCGGTCGATCCGCGCATCGAACCCAACGATGTCGTCGTGGTCGGCTATTCGGGCCTCCGCCAAGTCTATCGGGATTTTATCTCGGCCGCGCCGCTGATCGGCGTCTTCACCCGCTTCTGATGCGCACGCGCCTCACAACCGCTCCGTTCAAGGTGATCTGATGAACGACTCCAGCTTCCCCGATCGCCGCGACGGAAACGGCGGACACGCCGTGCGCGCGCGCGATGATGGCTATCAGGCCTACGTCGCCGACTATGATGAACAGGATCAGGGCTTCCGCCTCAACATCGGCGCCCTGATCGGCATCCTCCGCCGCAACTGGATCCCGGTGGCGGTGATCGTCGCGCTCGCGCTGATCGCCGGTCTCGTCGCGACCCTGCTCGCCACCAAGATCTATCGCTCGGCGGCGAGCGTGCAGATCGAGCAGCAGACCGCCAAGATCGTCGACACGCAGATGCTGGAGCCGGCGACATCGATCGCCGACGCCAACCGCTTCCTCAACACGCAGCTCGCCATCCTGCAGAGCCGCGGCCTCGCGATCCGCACCGCGGAACGGATGAAGCTGTTCGACAACAGCAACTTCCTGGTCGCGATGGGCGTGAAGGTAGATGCCGCGCAGACCAACACGCCCGAAGCGATCCGTCAGCGTCGCGAGATGGTGATCAACCTGCTGCGCACCAACACCAGCGTCGAACTGCCGACCAACTCGCGCGTCGCCCAGCTTCGCTTCGACTCGCCCGATCCGCGCCTTTCCGCGCAGGTCGCCAACGGCATCGCCGATGCCTATGTGACCGGCAACCTCGAGCGCAAGTTCGACACCTCGGCCTACGCACGCGACTATCTGGCCGGCCAGCTCGCCGAACAGAAGCAGCGGCTCGAGGACAGCGAGCGGGCGATGATCGCCTATGCCCGCGAATCCGATCTGGTGACGGTGGGCGGCGCCGGTGGCGCCAGCGGCGGCGATTCCAATGGTGGTGAGGGTGTATCCAAGCCGCAGTCGCTGACCTCGGCGGCGCTGCTCGATCTCAACACCGCCTACACGGCGTCGCGTGCCGAGCGCATCAAGGCCGAGCAGCGCTGGCGCGCCGCGCAGCGGGCGCCGCTGATGAGCCTGCCCGAAGTGATCGAAAACGGCGCGGTGCAGGCCCTCGTCGGCCAGCGCGCGACCCTGCGCGGCGAGTTGCAGGAGCAGCGCCGCCGCCACAAGGCCGATCACCCCGAGGTGATCCAGCTCAACGCGCAGATCGCCGAGCTTGATGCGCAGATCAATCGCCAGGCCACCGACATCCGGGACTCGATCCGCGAGGCCTATCAGCTCACCGTCGGCCAGGAACAGCAGTTCGACACCACCGTCGGCCAGCTGCGGTCCACCGCGCTTGAGGAACAGGGCCGCCAGGTCCGCATGAACATCCTGCAGCGTGAGGTCGACACCAACCGCGAACTCTACAACGGCCTTCTCCAGCGCTTCAAGGAACTGAGCGCGACGGCCGGCGTCGAATCGAACAACGTCTCGATCATCGACCGGGCCGAGCCCGCGTTCAGCCCGATCAAGCCGAGGCCGCTGGTCAATATGGCGATCGCGCTCGCGATCGGCCTCGGCCTTGCCGCGCTGTTCGTCTTCGCCCGCGAAAATCTCGACGACGCGATCCGCACGCCCGACGATGTCCAGCGCATGCTCAACGTGCCTGCGCTGGGCGCCGTCCCGCTGCTCAAGGCCGGCGAGAACCCGTTCGAGGAAATCAGCAACCCGCGCTCGGCGATGGCGGAAGCCTATCAGTCGATCCGCACGGCGCTGGAACTCTCGACCGCGCACGGCGTGCCGCGCAGCCTGGTGTTCACGTCCAGCCGCCCGTCGGAAGGCAAGTCGACCTCGGCCACCGCCACCGCGCAGAACCTGGCGCGGACCGGCAAGCGCGCGCTGCTCGTCGATGCCGATCTTCGTCTGCCGACGCTGCACAAGTTCCTCGACCTCAAGAACAATGCCGGCTTCGTCAGCTTGCTGACCGGCCAGAAGACGGTGATGGACGTGCGCCAGCCGACCGGACTGGAAGGCTTCGACTTCATCTCGTCGGGCCCGCTGCCGCCTGCCCCGGCGGAACTGCTCAGCGAGGCGTCGCTCAACCGCTTCCTCAACGATGCGCTGGCGCATTACGACGTGGTGGTGATCGACGCCCCGCCGGTGATGGGCTTCGCCGACGCGCCGCTGATCGCGGCGATCACCGAGGGCACGGTGTTCGTGGTCGAGGCCGACGTGGCGCACCGTGGTGCCGCACGGACCGCGATCCGCCGCCTGGTCACCAGCCGCGCCAATGTGGTCGGCGCCATCCTGACCAAGTTCGACGCCCCGGCGCTGGGCTATTACAACTACAACTACAGCTACAGCTACGAATATGGAAACCGCGCCAACGCGGGCTGATGCCCGCCGCTGGGCAGCCCGGGCAGGTGCCGGGCTGCTCGGTCTGGCGCTGGCCTGGGTGATGGTGCCGGATTCGCTTTCGGCACTGTCGCTCAGCCGCAACGACGCGGCCACCGCCGCCGCGCAGCACCCCACCGACGAGACGCTTGCCGCCGCCGGCGATGCCGCCTTCCGCAACCGCCGCTACGCGGAAGCCCGCGCGCTGGCCGACCGCGCCCTCACCCACAGCCTGTTCAACGTCGTCGCGTGGCGCGTCGCCGGCCTGTCGCGAGAGGCGATCAGCGCGGATGACGAATCGGCGGCCAGCTATATGGCATTGGCCGGCCAGCTCGGCTGGCGCGATACGCTGACCCAGCTCTGGTACATCGACAAGGCCTCGCGCCTCGGCGAGTATGAAATCGCGCTGCAGCGCGCCGATGCGCTGCTGCGCCGCCAGGAATATTCGGACCAGGTGCTCGGCTTCGTCCGCGCCGGCGCGCTCGATCCCAAGATCCGCCCGGCGATCCTCGCCCGGCTCGCGGAGGCGCCGGGCTGGCGCCCGCGCCTGTTTCTCGATGCGCGCACCATGTCCGAAGAACAGCGCCAGGGCGTCGAGGCGCTGGTGGGCGCGCTGCGCCGCACGCCGCATCCGGTGACCCGCGCCGAGATTACGCCCTATATCGACACGCTGATCCGCGCCGGCGCGATCGGCAGCGCCTATCGCATCTACGATCTGGCGTTCGGCGCGACCAAGGCGGCGGACGGCAACCGCCTGCACGACCCCGATTTCCGCCAGAGCGCGGCGCGCGGCGACGTGACCACCTCCCCCGCCCAGTCGTTCGACTGGACGATCAGCGCACCCCTGGGAATCACCACCGGCTTCGATCCCGCCGGCGGACTGACGATCGCCATCGATCCGCGGCGTCGCGGCACCGTGGCCCAGCAACTGCTCGCGCTTCCGGCGGGCGCCTATCGGTTCGACGCCCGGCTCGCCGGCGCCGTCCCGCAAGCGCGGGAGTTGATCCGCTGGACCGTCGAATGCCTGCCCTCACGCGTCGAAGCCGATGCTGCGCCGGCCGAGATCAGCCAGGGCGCCGGCGCGACGGCGATGCAGTTCGATTTCGCGGTGGCGAACGATTGCCCCTATCAGCGACTGACGGCCGAGGCCGGCGCATCCACCATCGGCAGCGCCACCACGCTCACCATCCGCAGCGTCGCGATCAAGCCGCGCTGAACGCCACGCCGCCGGTCGGGGGCGCGACGCCCACCGGTCACGGCCGCGACGTCACCGCGCGCGCGGCCAGCCGGCCCGCCGTCCGCGTGCAATCGCCGCAACTGATCGCCGCGCTGCCCCCGATGTCGTCGAGCGCGGCCTGGCTTTCATAGGCGATGCGCGGGCCGGCGGTGCGCGCCGGGATCGCCGGCGGCAGATCGACCTCCACCACCGCCGCCGCCCGCGCCGAGGCCGGCGCATTGGCAGCGACACGGGTGGGCGCGCCGGCACCGTAGCGCGCCTCCCAGGCGGCGAGCGCGACGCGATAGTCGTCATAGGCGGCATAGAAGCTGTCGAACGGCGCCGAGAGTTCGGCCAGTGCCTGGGTTGCGAAGGCGGAGAACCCGTTCGCATCCACCGCCGGCTCGGCCGCGGCGATCGCCGCCGCTTTTGCGCAAAAGCCCGGCTGCACCGGCGGCAGGGCATAGAAATTATAGAGCTGGGTCATGCGATCGTCATGCGCATCCTGCCAATCCTTGCCGCGCTCCGCCCGCAGGCGCGCCTTGATCGCGGCATCGGCGGCGGCGAGCGGTTTCGCACGGCTGCGCAGCATGGCGTTATAGGCTGCGGTGATTGCCGCGCCCTGCGCGCCCGTGCAGCCCAGCGCCGCGACGTTCAGCCCGGCGCGCAGATGCCAGGCCGCCTCCGCCGGCGCGACCGCGTGATTGACCGTCAGGAAGCGACCATCGGCAGCGCGCGGCGGCACGCGGGTGGTGGCAGAGGCCCCCATCGGCGGCGCCGGACGCGGCGGCACCTGCTCGGGTACCGGCGGCGGCGGTGGCGGCGCCTCGACGTGACGCGCCGGCTTCGCGCATGAGGCCAGCGCAAGCATGGCCGCCCAGCCCGCCGCACGGCGGAAGGTTCGATCGTCCCTCATCATTCCTCCCATGCCCCGCCGCTTATGATGGCGCGCATTGGTTAATGAGTAGCTAAGTATGAAGTGCCTTGCAAATACACGAGTCGTGCCGTTTCAGCGATCAGCGGCGGAACCCGCCGGCGCTGCCGACTATCCCTTCGTCTCCACCGGCTTCACGTGGCGCCGCACATCGATGCGCTTCAGCCAAAGCCGCAGCGCCTCGACATGGATTGCCGCCACCACCTTCACGGTGAGCAGCGGATGCGCGAGGCATGCGGCAAGGATCGTCCGATCGGTCAATGCGCGGCGTTCGCCTTCGAAGCGCGCGACCATCAACGCCCCCTCCCCGTCGCTGGCGGTCACCGCCGTGGCGACGCCTTCCCCCGGCGGGCGGATCGCGAAGTCGTAGACGAGATCGAGATCGAGGAAGGGCGAGACGTAGAAGCGCTTGTCGCAGCGCTGGCGGATGATCGGCGCGTGGGGGTCCGCGACAGCGATCACGTAGCTGTGCCGCTCGTCGAAGGTGTTGGTCACCTCATGGATCAGCGCGACGAGGAGACCGTCCTGAGCGTGGCAGAACCAGATCGTCAGCGGGTTGAAGCCATGGCCCAGCACGCGCGGCATCGTCAGCAGGCGGATCGCACCGAGCGGCGCAACCACCCCGGCGCGCGCCAGCATCTCCTGCGCCTGCGTGCGCAGCGGCCGGCCGGAGCGGTCACCGTAATCGCGGTCGTGGAAGGCGGTCACGCCGAAGCGGTTATGGGCGAACAGCCGCAGGCGGTCGCCCAGCGCCGCGACCTCGTCGAGATCGATCAGCATCTGGAAGATGCGGTAGCGCAGATGGTGGCGCCGCGGCCGGGTGCGGCGGTGGACGACGATGCCGCGGTAAAGCGCCGAGGCGGTCACGTCACGCGGCGTCCGACAGCGGCGGGCCGGTGACGATGCGGTCGTCGGCATCGTCGAGCTGCCACGGCCGCCTGCAGCCCAGTGCCTCCGCCACCGCCAGCCCGGATTGCAGCCCATCCTCATGGAAGCCCGCGCCCTGCCACGCGCCGGCGAACCAGATGCGATCCGCGCCCTGGATCCGCCAAAGCTCGCGCTGCGCGGCCAGCGCCGCGCCATCGAACAGGGGATGGTCGAAGCTGGCCTCGTCGAACACCAGATCGGGGCGCGGTTCGCGGCAGGGATTGAGGGTGACGATCAGCGGCGTTGCGGTTTCAAGCCCCTGCAGCGCGTTCATCCAATAGCTGACGCTGAGCGCGCGCCCCTCGCCCGCGCCGCGGCCGAGATAGTTCCAGCTCGCCCAGGCCGAGCGGCGGCGCGGCATCAGCGCCGGATCGGCATGCAGCACCGCGCGGTTGCGGGTGTAGCGGAAGGGCGAGAGCAACGCCCGCTCGGCGTCGCCGGGCGTGGCGAGCATCGCCAGCGCCTCGGGCGGATGCGTCGCGATCACCACCACGTCGAACCGCTCGCGTTGACCGGCGTCGTCGGTCAAGGTCGCGCCGAAGCCGTCGCGCTCGATCCGCACCACCCGCCGCCCGGTGATGACCGTGCCGGCGAAATCGGCCAGCAGCGCCTCGACATAGGCGCGGCTGCCGCCCACCACCGTGCGCCATTGCGGGCGGTTGGCAAGGCGCAGCAGGCCGTGATTCTCGCAGAAACGGATGAAGGCTTCCGCCGGATAGTCGAGGATCGCCAGCGCCGGCGCGGACCAGATCGCCGCCGCCATGGGCAGCAGATGATCGTCGCGGAAGGCGCTGCTGTAGCGGCGCTCGGCAAGGAAATCGCCCAGGGTCGCCAGCCCCAGCTTGCCGGCATGCGCAGGCGCCTCGCGATAGAAGCGCAGCAGATCGTGGAGCATCCGCCAGAAGCGCGGCGAGACCATGTTCTTGCGCTGCGCGAACAGCCCGCGCAACCCGTCGCGCGCGGCATATTCCAGCCGGCCGTCGTCCAGCGAGACCGCGAACGACATGTCGGTGGGCCGGCTGGCAACGCCGAGATGCGCGAACAGCCGGTTGAGGTTGCGATAGGTCGTGTCGTTGTAGACGATGAAGCCGGTATCCACCGCATGCGCGCTTCCGTCGGGCAGGCGGACATCGACGGTGCGGCTGTGCCCGCCGACGCGCGGCGCGGCCTCGATCAGCGTCACCTGATGCTGCCGCGACAGGCTCCACGCCGCCGCGAGGCCTGCAATGCCGCTGCCTATCACCGCGATCCGCTTGCCATCGGCCACTGTCCGCATGGTCCCCCGCCCGATCCTGTCCCTTCGGCAAGCTACGGATCGGAACGCTTCCCGGATGCTTCGGCCGGACAGGTGATTGTCAATAACATGTGCTAGTTTCAGATTAAATCGCGCGGCAGCGTCGCATCCGCACCCGGTGCAACGGCGTAGCTGGGCGGGAACGACGTTCGGGAGGGAGCAGTCATGGCGGCATCCGCCGCGCTCGGCATCGCGCTGGTCGTGCTCATCGCCGCGATGACGGTGGCCTGGGGCGTGCGGATGCGCACCGGCAATTCGGGCTGGATCGATGCCTGCTGGTCGATCGCCACCGCCGCGGCGGGGGTGCTGCTCGCGCTCGGCGCGGCGACGCCGCACAGCCAGCCGGCGCGGATGCTGCTGGCGGCGTTGCTCGTGGGCGGCTGGGGGCTGCGGCTGGGCGGCCATATCGCGCTGCGCGCGGCCAGGGGCGGCGACGATCCGCGTTATGCCGATCTCGCCCGGCAATGGGGGGACCGGCTGCCGCAGCGCCTCTACGGCTTTCTGATGATCCAGGCGCTGTGCGGCTTCGGGCTGGCGCTGGCGGTCTTCGCGGGCGCGCACGCGCCGCGCACGGCGCCCGACCTGCGCGACCTGATCGCCGCCGCGATCCTCGCCGTCGCCATCGTCGGCGAGGGGATCGCGGATGCGCAGCTCCGCCGCTTCGCTGCCGATCCGGCCAATCGCGGCAAGGTCTGCGATCGCGGGCTGTGGCGCTGGTCCCGCCATCCCAATTACTTCTTCGAATGGCTGGGCTGGCTCGCCTGGCCGGTCATGGCGATCGACCTGTCCGGCGCGTGGCCGTGGGGTTGGGCCGCGCTGGTCGCGCCCGTGCTGATCTATGTGCTGCTGGTTCATGCCAGCGGCATCCCGCCGCTGGAGGCGCATATGCTGCGCAGCCGGGGTGAGGCCTTCCGCACCTATCAGGCGCGCACCAGCGCCTTCTTTCCCTGGCCACCGAGGCGTGAAGCATGACCGCCGTCGCCCGTGCCATCGGTCTCGTCGAGCGCACCGCCCTGCCCGATCGCGTCACCCGCGCAGGCATCCATGCGTTGTGCGCGCGCACCCGGCGGCGGCTGGCGGGCCGTGCCGGCGCCGAGCGCGCCTTCGCCGCGACGATGATGCACTATCCGGTGGCCACGCACACCGACGACGCCAACGCCCAGCATTATGAACTGCCGGCCGCCTTCTTCGGCCATGTCCTCGGCCCGGCGCGCAAATATAGCTGCTGCTATTATGAGGATGGCGCGACGTCGCTGGCGGAGGCGGAGCAGCGCGCGCTGGCGATCAGCGTGGAGCGCGCCGCGCTGGCAGACGGGCAGCGCATCCTCGAACTCGGCTGCGGCTGGGGATCGCTCAGCCTGTTCATGGCGCGGATGTTTCCGCGCGCGCGGATCACCGCGGTCTCCAACTCCCACGGCCAGCGCCGCCACATCGAAGGCGCGGCGATCGCGGGCGGCCTCACCAACCTGCGCGTCGTCACGTGCGACATGAACGATTTCGCCACGGACGAGCGATTCGACCGCATCGTCTCGGTCGAGATGTTCGAGCATATGTCCAACTGGCGCGCGCTGCTCGAACGCGCGCATGGCTGGCTGGAACGCGACGGGGCGATGTTCGTCCACATCTTCACCCACCGCGCGCACAGCTATCGCTTCGACCAGGCCAACCGCGCGGACTGGATCGCACAGCATTTCTTCACCGGCGGCATCATGCCCGCGCACGGGCTGATGGCCCAGTTCGGCGATCTCTTCGCGATCGACGCGCAATGGCGCTGGAACGGCCGCAACTATGCGCGCACCGCGGAAGACTGGCTGGCGCGATACGACCGCGCGATCGACGATATCCGGCCGATCCTGGCAGAGGTCTATGGCGCCGAAGCGCAGTTGTGGGAGCGGCGCTGGCGGCTGTTCTTCCTCGCCACCGCCGGCTTGTTCGGCCACGCCAGGGGCGAGGAATGGGGCGTCAGCCATTATCGGCTGCGCCCCTGCTGACCGGGCTCACATGCTGACCAAAGCTCAGCCCGTGCGCGTGCCCGTCACCAGCCCCGTCGCGAACACGGTCAGCCAATACCCCCCAAGCGCCCCCAGCCCGGTCGCGAAACTGCCCCAGGCCATGTCCAGCAGCGTGATCTTCACCGACCACACCCGCAATGTCGCATGGTTGGTCAGGTCATAGGTCGCATAGGCGAAGAAGCCGAGCAGCACGCCCCACAGCAACGCCGCCCGCCAGCCGCCGCCGTTAAGCGCGGGGCCGACGGCGAAGATCATCATCGCCAGTACATAGAGGAAGTAGAAGATCGCGGCGGGGGCGGCGCGCGGCTGCGGCGCGAGCAGATCGCCCAGGATCGGCCGATAGAGGCCGGGGCCGACGCGGGTCAGCCAAACGAAATCGAGCAGCCCGAAGACCAGCGCCGTCGCAAGATAGCCGATCGCGTAGCGCATCACCGTTCCTGGCCGCTCCCTCCGGACCCCGCGCGCGGGATGCGCCCGCGACGGATGGTCAGGCATAGCCTACCGCGCAGCCTGCGCGGCGGAAAGATCAATGCATCGCCAAGGCTTCGCTGCCGTCCGGCTCATAGCCGGGCGCGCCATGGCCGAAGATGCGCATCGTATGGCCGAAGCCGTGCGCCGACTGCAGCGGCAGCGCGGTTTCGCAATAGGCGCATTCGGCCATCAACCGGCCGATCGTCCAATGCTTGCCGCCGCAACCGGGACAGCGATTTTCTTCGCCATCATAATAGAGGAACCGAAAGGAACCGCCCAATCGCTTCCCCGCTTCCGCATCCATGTCTCTCATGTCACGTTCCCTGACCATCGTCGGGATAAAACGCATGAGCGGCGAAATGTTTCATCGGCACGACGATCCGATGCGTGCGAAATGCACATGGGGGCCTGCGCACAAAGCACGGGGCGGATCAGGCAGGGTTCAGAAATGGTGCCGCCTATCCGACTCGAACGGATGACCTACCGCTTACAAGGCGGTTGCTCTACCAACTGAGCTAAGGCGGCACTGCGGTCCACATGCGTCAGACGACGCCGAAGGTCCAGCCCTCGGTTTCGGCAATCTGCGGCGTGAGCGCGCGTGGATGCCACAGGTCGGCGCGTGCGGCGCAGGCGCGCAGCCAGGCGGCGGTGAGGATCGCGTCGGTGGCATGATCGTCATAGCGGGCGAGCGGCACGTGGGGCTCGGAACCGAGCGCCGCAAGGCCCGCGTCGAGCGCCGCGCCGTCGCGCAGCTTGCTCAGCCCCTTGCGCAGCCCGGCGGCGCGGGCGGCGATCGCCGTATAGATCTCGACGACGAGCGCACCCTCGGCCGGCACCGGATCGAACGGCCACACCGGCACGCGGCGCGAGAGCCGGTCGAGCAGCCGCATCCCCGCGAAGCTCGCCTTTGCAACCTGCGCCGCGCCGATCGCGTCATAGACGGTGGAAGGCTTGCCGCCGCCGCCCGCGTTGTAGTGCGCCTCGCAGCGGCGCAGATGCATATAATCCGCCTTCCGGCCATCGGCGGCGCCGAAATAGAAATGGCGGCGGTGCGTGCGTTCGAGGAAGCTGGCGGCGCCGAGATCGGGATCGCTATCGGCGCAGCAGGCGGCGACATAGGCCCAGAAGCGCTTCGCCGCGGACGGGACGTCGGCCCCCTCCCCCGGCAGATAGGCGCCGCGTTCGACAAGCGGCGGCGCGAAGCTAAAGTCGAAGCCGATCAGCAACCGCGTGTCCGCCTGCGCCTCCACCCATTCGGCGATCCCCTCGCGCGACCAGGCCCGCCCCGGCGGCGGCACCAGCACCGGCGCCGCCCGCCCCGCCTCGCACAGCGCCAGCGCGATGCCCTTGTGGCTGCTGCCCTTGGCGCCGGACCAGTCGGCGACGGCGAAGCGGGTGAACGGTGCATGCACCGCATCGCCATAGCCATGTTTTGACGCAGCATCACCTCCACCTGCCTTCCCGCGGATTGACCCGCTGCGGCGGCACGGAGGAGGACAGCGGATCAACCGTCGGAGAGCGAAGCATGGCCCGCAAGAAGAAGATGCTCCCCAAGGATTTCGAGGATCTGCTCAAGGCGGGCGATGTCGCCGCGCTGAAGGCGGTGTTCGCGACATGCGAACGCGACGCGCGCGGCGGCGTCTTCAAGCAGACCGCGCTGGCGTTCAGCGAATGCCCGGACGATCTGTCGCGCTGGCTGGTCGCCGAGGGTGCGGACATCGGCGCGGGCGACAGCTATGGCGAAACGCCGCTCCATTCGCGCGCGCGTCACTGGCGCGGCGGGCTCGACGTGCTGATCGAACTCGGTGCGGACGTGAATGCCGGCGAGGGCGGCCGCGGGACGCCGCTGCACAACGCCGCGGGATCGGGCCATGTCGACAATGCCCGCGTGCTGCTGGCGCATGGCGCGCATGTCGATGCGCTCGACCGGTCGGGCCACACACCCCTCGAACATGCGCTGATCCGCTGCAGCAACGCGGAGATTGCGCAGAGGGCGAAGCTGGCCGACCTCCTGCTTCAGGCCGGCGCTGCGAAGACCGATCGCGCGGCGGAGGCAATCACCCGCATCGGCACCAATTTCGAGTTCCACCGCGCCGGCTTCAACCCGGACTATCTGGAAGAGACCGACGCCGGCCTGCAGCGCCTCTACGCGCTGTTCGGCGTGCCTCCGGTGCCGCGCCGCGCGCTGCACGACGGCAGGGCGCCGATCGTCGCCACCGCCGCGCGCTGGGAAGACCGGCATCAGGAATTGTGGGAGCTGCTCGTGCCCTCCAGCGGCGCGGCCGAGACGGTGCAGGGCGAGGTGATCCGCCTCTCCGGCCGGATCGCCCGCGAACTGGACGGCAATGGCGGCGTCAACTGGGACGCGCAATATCGCCGGATGACCGACACGTGGCTGGCGCATGTCGGATCGGGCAAGCCCCTGCCCGCCGCCGATCTCGCCGAAGCCACGGCGTTGGCGGCGGCAATCCGCAAGCGCGCGGGCGAACCAGGGCGGATGTGCGAACTGGCGGTGGCATGGGTGGCGCTCAACCCCAGGCCGGTAAAGCTGACGCCGCCGGATTATGATCGCTGAGGTGGGAAAGAGCGGCTTGCGGATGGGCGCGAATCGTCCGGTCGCGGCCTTCCGCCGAAAACCGCGGCGGCAGCTTTCCCCGCGATGCCGTCGTGAAGCAGACCGTCGGAAACGTTCCCATTGCGGACGTCGGTTGCATCGGACGTCTGCCATCGTTCAAACAGAAAAGGTATCGAATGCCACCTCAGCGGCCGCCAAACCATCTGATCGTCCTGCTGCGCCCGCCAAGGCGAGGTCATCGCATTGTACAAGCACCAAGTTTCCGCCTCAGTATCCCTCGATCGTACCGCGGACGCGACTGAAGTCACGCGCCGCGAGATCTGTTTGTGTAATCCAGAAGCTGCATGCCGCACCGTCGCCGAACGACCAGCCAAGCCCTCGATCGGTGGCGATATTGAGGAGACAGACCAAGGGATCATCGGCAGGTTTCGCATCCTGTGCCGCAGGAGCGTGTCCAAGCATCTGCGAGAATTCGAACGTATACCAGTCTCTCTCGTGACTCCTCTGAACTCTGCTGAGGTGAAACTCGGCTGCAACGCATTCATAGGTCGACGAAGGTAGTTTGGCTGCGAGATGGGGGTCTCCAGCCCATAATCGGATTGCCCACAACGCAGCCAGTTGCAACCATTTCAGCGTATCATAACTGGGCGACGTTTCGCTTGGGTAGCGCTGAATGCCGGCAGCCCATGCCCGAAATTCGCGACGCTCGTCGTCACTAGTGACCGTCGAGAGGGGAACAATGCAGGAGCGATCAAACCAGCTTCGCGCCTCTTCATCGAGCAAGTCGTCTGCGCTTGCTCGCGCCGTCAACTGCTCGGGGGTTAGCGCGGGATCTTCAAACACGCTGGTGCCGCGATGTCGACGGAGCACCGCTCTTGCGAAGAAATGTATCAATATCCAAAACTGTGGGAATGACTTATCGTCGAACATCCGGCGCGCGCCATCATACATTCCGACTAAGAGTCGATCTTCAAACGTTTTCTGTCCTGTCGCTTCTTCAAAGGCCTGCGCGCGTGCCAAGGGAAGAACTTCGTCATATCTATCCCAGGCCGGGCGATCTGCCGGCTCTCTTTCTAATAGCGAGCGCGTAATAAGACTCGGATTGAGGTAGGGTATAATTTCGTCAATAGTTGTTTTGCAAATAAGGCGATAGTAAGACTGTTGAGTGTCGGCGATGGCCGGTGGTAAGCCGCTGGTGTCGGGAAAGGTAGCCATTCGCAGTGGCTGCGCTGGCCAATTGACATGCAGCCGCTGGGGCGAATCGCTTTCAAGAGAGATGTCGCAGAACGAACTCCGCGGGTAGCTCCAGCCGATTGGGGGCAGATCGGCTGGAGGTTCCATTGCCTTACCCAGCACGCGACTTTCTGCAGCGTAGAGCACGCGACAATCGTCTTCCAAAGCGCCCTCGCCCCATATTTGCTGAGCATCGTCACGACCGAAGAAGAACAGGACCCCGCGGTTCGGTAACGGATTTTGCCACGTTATATCCGCGCAATCCACTTGGCAGAGGAAATGCAGCGGCACGCCTCCGGTTGTACGGGGCCATTCGAAACCATCGGGCAACGTTGGGAGGCCGCCGAAGTAGGAGCGCCCGCTCGGCGCAGGCTGGGGCGGATAGGGCCGGTTCAGAAGAATGGCCGGCTCTGAATAACGCTTCAGAAGCATCGCTACGCGACGGTCCACATCTTTGTCTTCCATATGGCTCATTTCCCGCGCCCGTCGTTCACGTCGCTTTCCCCCGTCAGGCCCATTTGGCGTCAAATAGGGGATGGCGGTAAGGGCTCTACCAGGCAAGGCGCCAGATCGGCGCACATTTGCAGACCGCAGAACTGTCCTTCCATTTCGGCCGATACCCGCATCCAGCGCGAGGTCCGCTTCGCGCCAATTTCCGCTATGGCAGAGCATTTCCGGCGCGCCCGAAAGTAGACCTCGATCACGGCCCAACATCGCTGACGGCGACTGCGGGCTTCCCGCCCATCTGTCCGTCGGCGCGGAATGGTGGGAAGCGGACATTCGTTGCGCTATCGGTTTGCAGGAGAACTGTGAGGAGCAGACGTTATGAGGACTAGGGCGTTTGCATCGCTTGTGAGTGGCATCGTGCTCAGCGCGTGCGGTTGTTCCAAGTACGCATCTGAATACTCGTGTTCGTATGTTGAAAACAGGGCCGATTACGAGGTTTGGTACTGGCAACATCTCCAAGCAGATGACGAGAAGGACAACCAGATGATCGGACATGCGACTGGCATTCAACAATGCGAGGACAATGCTCGTGCCTTTGCCGGCGCGATAGGAGAAACCTTTCAGGACCGCGCGTACATCTGCGTCCTGATGGTTGATGGACAACGCATGGAGAAGCATCGGAACCTGATCGGCTTCGACGCGTGATGATGACGAGGCGCCAACGTCCACAAATGGGCGACAGAGGCTGCTACACCGTTCGCAGCCTTTTCGTCCGCTTCGCGCCACAAGCCGCTGCCCGCGGCACCCTCCAGCGCACCTGAAAGCGGCCGAAAGCTGTTGACCCCGCGTGAACATGGCGAGCAGCTATCGTTAGATCCAAGGATGTTCCTTGATTATTTCATACAGATCAACCCAATCCACCGGCGGCGGATTGTTCAAAGCATAATGCGCCTGTTCGGCGGCGGAGAGGTTTGAAAACCAGCGATAAAATTCATCGTAATAGTCTTCCCCTGGCCCCATTCTCCAACCGATTGACCCTCGCGGAATGTCGGGGAAAACGGACCAAGGGGGCTGCATGCGTACGTTCTAGAGCCTTGATGCAACGTCGGCAATTGGGCGCCAACCAACCTGCATTACGGGGACACAATATAAAATTCCGGTCAGAAGCCGCTGCAGGCTCCGATCGCACCCATTTTTATTTCATCTCCGAAACATCAGGTCATCCGCACTACCGGAAAACGGTCGCGCCGATCGTCGAAATATGGTGGTTTGCAGAGCTTCCGCTATCGGACGGCGAACTGCTATACTGCCACCCCGGTTTGTAAATAGGCGTCGAACCGGGACCCCATATCGGCGTGCAATAGGGACCCCCTTTTCGGGTTGCCGGGCGGTTGTCCCGGTAGTCCATAGGAGGGACCCACGGCCGGCGCTGCGCGCCCCCCAAGCGCTGGCGGTGCCGGCCGTGGGAGGTTCCTGTGGACCCACCGGGTCAACCGCCGGGTGGGGGGTCCGGGGGGAGGGTTTTAGCTTCGGTTTCTGAGGCGCCAGCTGTCGTTGCCGGTCTCGACGATGTCGCAGTGATGGGTGATGCGATCGAGCAGCGCGGCCGTCATCTTGGGATCGCCGAACACGGTCGGCCATTCCCCGAACGCCAGGTTCGTCGTGATGATCACCGAGGTGCGCTCGTAGAGTTTGCTGACGAGGTGGAACAGCAACTGGCCGCCCGAGCGGGCGAACGGCAGATAGCCAAGCTCATCGAGCACGACGAGATCGAGGCGGGAGAGCTGGGCCGCAAGCGCGCCGGCCTTGCCGAGGCGGCTCTCTTCCTCGAGCCGGTTCACCAGATCCACGGTGTTGTAGTAGCGGCCGCGGGCGCCGGCACGCACGACGCTGGCAGTGATTGCGACGGCCAGGTGGGTCTTCCCGGTCCCGGTGCCGCCGACCAGGACGATATTGCGCTGACCGGGCAGGAACGAGCCAGCATGCAGCGAGCGCACCAGCTGCTCATCGATCAGCGTCCCCTCGAACACGAACGCATCGATGTCCTTCACCACCGGAAGCCTGGCCGCGGTCATGCGATAGCGGATCGATGCCGCATGGCGATGAGCAGCCTCAGCGCGTAGCAGATCGGTCAGGATCTCGATGGCGGTGCGCTTGCGCTGCATGCCCGTGGTGACCGCCTCGTCGAAGGCGCCAGCCATGCCCTTGAGGCCCAGGCCGCTCATCGCGGCGATCATCTCATGCCGCTGCACGGGCGCCTCGCAGAAGGTCATAGCGAGCGCAGTCCGCGGTCGGTGGGTGGCTGAGCGCTAGCGCTTCGGACGTGGCGATGGTCAGTGGCCGGGGCGGCTCTCGCCGCCGTGCCAAGATGTTGAGGATTACGTCATCGCTGGCAGCGCCGGCGGCGAGTGCCTCGCGGATCGCGGCCTCGACCGCTTCGAGGCCATCGGTCAGCACGGCAGAGAGCACGCGCACGAACCGGCGGTCGGCTTCATCGCCTGTCCCCAGCTTGCGCCTGAGCCGCGCCAGTGCCGGCGGGAGATCCCAGTCCTGGAACGGTGCTCCGTTCCTCAAGGCGCCCGGCTTCTTGGCCAGCACCGGCAGGTAGTGCCAGGGATCGAGGATCATCCGATCCCGGCCGAAGAAGCGGGGATGCTCGGCGATCACCTCATCGTCGAGGCGGACCACGATCCGGTCCGCATAGGCGCGAACCTGCACCGCCCGCCGGGCCGCCTTGGCCATGACCGAGTAGCGGTTGCGGTCGAAGCTGATCAGGCAAGTGCCGGTCACCGCGTGCGGCGTCTCGTGGAAGCCGTCGAACGGCGCCAGCATCACCTGGAGCGAGGGGCGCTCGGCGTCCCATGCCTCGGCGATGGTCAGCTCGCGTTGATCGGGATGCGGGTGCAGCGCCGCCCAGCGGCGGCACTCGGCCTCAAGCCACCCGTTCAGCTCCTCCAGGCTCGCAAAGCGTAATCGGGGCTGGAAGAACCGCCCCCGGATCGTCTGCACCTGGTGCTCGACCTGGCCCTTCTCCCAACCCGCTGCTGGCGAGCAGGCGGTAGGCTCGATCATGTAGTGATCGGCCATGATCAGGAACCGGCGGTTGAAGACCCGCTCCTTGCCGGTGAACACCGTCGTCACCGCGGTCTTCATGTTGTCGTAGATGCCGCGCGTCGGCACGCCGCCGAAGAAAGCGAACGCCCGTGCATGGGCGTCGAACACCATCTCCTGCGTCTCGCGGGGATAGGCCCGCACGAACACCGCCCGCGACGCGCAAAGCCGCATATGCGCGACCTTCACCCGCATCGGCTTGCCGGCGATCTCCACATCCTCGTGGCTCCAGTCGAACTGGTAGGCCTCGCCGGGCCGGAACATCAGCGGGATGAACGCCGCGGCGCCGTCGCCGGCATCCTTGCGTCGGTCGTCCAGCCAGCGCTTCGCATAGCGCCGGACCGCATCGTAGGAGCCGTCGAACCCCTCGCGCAGCAGCAGGTCGTGAATCCGCGTCATCCGCAGCCGTTCGCGCCGCGGCCGTGCCTCGTTCTCCGTCAGCAGAGTATCCAGGCGCTCCTGGAACGGACCGATCCGGGGAAGCGGCTGCACCGACCGCCGATAAGCAAAGCCCGCCTCCGGGGCTCGGATCGCCTTCCTTATCACCTTGCGCGACACCCGCAGGTCACGCGCGATCGCCTTGATCGATTTACCGTCGGCGTGCTCGCGCCGAATCCTTACCACCGTCTCCAAAATCAACATCCCGATCCCGCCGCCTGGCTACAACCAAGCGGACGCACCTAAACCATCGAGATGGGGGTCCCTTTTAGACGCCGATCACCCCCATAACGGGGTCCCTTTTGCACGCCGCTCCACATTGCAGGCCCACGCTCAGCAGTGCGTTCCCGAGCGTAACCGGGCGGGAAAAGACCTCCCCGAAAACCTCCTGCCGCTCAACCGTGATGACCATGTATATGTTGATGATCTCGAATATGTTCCAGACCAGCAGCGCGATCGCCGTGGCGGTGAAGAACCAGTGCCATTCATGGCTGGCCGCAGCCATGAACATGATGATCGCCCAGCTGCTGTCATGCGCCAGATAGAAGGTATGCATCCAGATCGGATAGGGCGCCTTCTTCTCCCGGAAGATGAGCGCGAAGCTGTAGATATATTCGAGATAGCCGAACAGGAAGGTCACCGCCGTGATCGCAAGCAGCGGCGTGTTGTCGAGCCGGAACGCGGCCATGAGTTGATCATACATCGAAGCGACTCCGCGCTATCGGCCTAACTTGACGATCGGCAAGTATTTAGGAACTTACCGATCGTCAAGTTTTCGTGCATGGGGTGACGATGAGTCAAACCGATCCAGCCCTTCAATCGCTCAAACGGACGCGAGGCGGGCGCGAGCGCTTGCTTCAAGCGGCGACCGACCTTTTCCGAACCCATCGCTTCGCGGGTACGTCGCTGCAGATGATCGCGGACAGGCTCGGTGTGTCGAAGGCGGCCATCTACCATCATTTCAAATCCCGCGACGACATCATCGAGGCGTTGATGGAACCGGTGGTGGTGGATGCCGAAACTGCGATTGCACGGATTAGCGATCTGCCCCGCGAAGAACACTTTCGCTCCGCCCTGGACTTCTATGCTGCCTTCACGGTCAAGCATCGTGACATCATCAGCACTGTCTTCTTTGATCGCCCGGCACTCGGCTCCGTCCTGTCCGGGAAAGTCGATCTCCTTGTCGACCAACTCGCCGTGCTTCTCGCCTACGACAATACACGGGCAGAAGAGGCCCGCGCGAAGATGATGATTTACGGAATTGCCGCCGTCGTCGCTGAACCCCGGCAATACGCCCTCGATGACGATGATCTGCTCAACCTGGTGACATGCCTTGCGAACGCATCGCAATGAGCTTGGCGGGACACCAGCCGGCTTCACCGTGAACGTCAAGGCGGGCAGGTACAAGCCCCTGCACCGACGCGGTCGCGCCTTCACCATCAGATAATGGCCTGGCCACCATTGACCGACAGCGTCGATCCCGTGATGAACCCCGCCTCTTCGGCAACGAGGAAGGCAACGCAGCGTCCAATATCCGTAGGCTGCGCGAGGCGCCCGACCGGGATGCGCGCCACGATCGTCTCCATGATCTCGGGCGGTACGGCCGCGACCATTTCGGTGTCGGTATAGCCCGGCGCGACCGCGTTCACCGTCACGCCATCGCGCGCCACCTCGAGCGCCAGGGCCTGGTGAAGCCAAGCATGCCGGCTTTGGCGGCAGCATAGTTGGTCTGCCCGAACTGACCCGTCTGGCCGTTGATCGAAGCGATATTGACGATGCGTCCCCATCGCCGCGCCTTCATGCCGCCTACAACGGCCTGCGCCATGTTGAAGCAGCTGTCGAGATCAACACCGAGCACCCCGTTTCCAGGCCTCTTCGCTCATCTTGAGCAAGCTGGAACCGCGGGTGATGCCCGCATTGTTGACCAGGATATCAATGGTACCGATCGCAGCTTCAACCTGCGCGACGCCTGCCGCGCAGGCCGCATGGTCGGACACGTCCCAGCGGAAAGTCGGCCGCGCGCGCTTCGTTGCCGCTATATGTCGCAGCGACACGAGCGCCTGCAGCCTGAAGCGCGGTGCAGATGGCCGCGCCGATGCCGGTCGTACCGCCGGTTACAAGTGCCGTTCGCATGACATTCTCAGCATGTTTCTTTCATGGGGGACTTCGCACCGCCGGAACTGAAGAGGGACAAAGTCGGGCGGGCAGACAGCGCCATCGGTGCCTTGATCGGAGCCAGCGCTCGATTGCCACGGATTTCCGCCAGACGGCGCTGATAGGCTTTCACCAATTGGGCATGGCAAAGGCGTGCTTCAGGGCAACCGGCCTGTTCAAGCCGACGTCGATGAAACAGCACGCGTTTCAGATAATAGCTGTGGTCATTGTCCAGCACGGTCCTCGCCCTTTCCCAGGCAAGCCTGCGACACGGCCTGCTGGTTCGCATTACGCATATTCCCGTAAGCGCCCCCGGGTCGGCCCTAGTATGATCCCGTATATTCCCGAGCCACGCCGACCCTGATCTTTCCGGGAAGTTGCACGGATGAGCGGGGTAGACGCGTGAAGCTGGAAAAGATCGAAGCCTGGCACGCGTTGGCGGCTGACTCGGTGCTCGACCGGCTGGAAGCCGATATCGCGGGCCTCAGCCAGCATGAAGCCGAAGAACGGCTGGCCCGTCACGGGCCGAATGCACTGCCGAGCACCGCGGCGACGCACCCTCTCCTACGCTTTCTCGCCCAGTTCAACAGCGCGCTCATCTATTTCCTGCTCGCAGCGGCTTTCGCGGCAGCGTTGCTGGGCCACCTCGTCGACGCGCTGGTCACAGGCGTCGTCGTCCTGGTCAACGCAATCGTCGGCTTCGCCCAGGAGGGCAAGGCAGAGCGAGCGCTGGGCGCGATCCGCGACATGATCGCCCCGCACGCGACCGTCCTGCGCGACGGCGCGCGCCGGACAGTCTCGGTCCCGGACCTCGTGCCCGGCGACATCGTCATGCTCGAAGCCGGCGATCGTGTTCCAGCCGACCTGCGCCTGCTCCGCGCGCGCGGCTTATTGATCGACGAAGCGCCACTCACGGGCGAATCCGTGCCGGTCGAGAAACAGGAAGAGCCCGTCGAGGACGCGGCCGGCATCGCGGACCAGCGCAGCATGGCGTTCTCCGGCACTCTGGTCGCCTCCGGCCAGGCGAGCGGCGTCGTCGCGGCCACCGGCACGCAAACGCAGATCGGCCGGATCAGCGGCTTGCTGCAGGCCGTCGAGACCGTGACCACCCCTCTGCTCCGGCAGATCAATCGCTTCGCACGCCGCTTCACCTGGCTGGTGATGGCCGGCTCGGTGCTGCTGTTCGCGTTCGCCGTGATTGCGCGCGAGTTTCACTGGATCGATGCCCTAATCGCCGTCGTGGCCCTTGCCGTCGGTATCATCCCCGAAGGCCTGCCAGCGGTCATCACCATCACGCTTGCCATCGGCGTGCAGCGGATGGCATCGCGCAACGCCGTCATCCGGCGCCTGCCGGCTGTAGAGACGCTGGGCGCAACCTCGGTGATCTGTTCGGACAAGACAGGCACGCTAACGCGCAACGAGATGATGGTCCGGCGCCTGCTTATCGAGCGCGCCACAATCCTCGTCGGCGGATCGGGCTATGCGCCCGAGGGCGGGCTCACCAGCGAAGGCGCCGAGGATGATGTCGCCGAGGACGATGCGGATGCGATTGCGGCGGCGAGCGCGATCCTGCGCTGCGGGCTGCTCTGCAACGACGCGACGCTGAAGCGTGACGCCGGCCTGTGGAAGGTGGATGGCGATCCTATGGAAGGGGCGCTCTTCGCGCTGGCGATGAAGGCGGGACTCAATGCCGGTCACCTGCGCGATGAATGGAAGCGGCTGGACGAAATCCCGTTCGATGCCGCCTATCGCTTCATGGCGACGCTCCATGCGGGACCGGCCGACGAACATGTAATCTTCCTCAAGGGCGCGCCCGAGGAAGTGATGGCGATCGCCGGGATCGATCCGCGAAACTGGGAACAGCGGATCGCACAGGCGGCCGATCATGGCGAACGGCTGCTCGGCTTCGCGATGAAACGGATACCAGCCGGCAAGTCGCGCATCGCCTTCGATGACCTTGAAGGCGGCGTCGAGTTCCTAGGCCTGATGGGCTTTATCGACCCACCGCGCGAAGAGGCCAGGGCGGCGATCGCCGAATGCCGCTCGGCCGGCATCGCGGTCAAGATGATCACGGGCGACCATCTCGGCACCGCGCTTGCCATCGCGCGTCAGCTTCAGATCAGCGAGGATCCGCAAGGCCTCACCGGCAAGGAACTGGAAACCCTCTCGGACGACGCGCTTGCCGCGCGCGTGCTCGACATCGACGTCTTCGCGCGCACCAGCCCCGAACATAAGCTGCGGATCGTTCGCGCGCTGCAGTCGCACGGCCTGATCGTCGCGATGACCGGGGATGGCGTCAATGACGCCCCATCGCTGAAGCAAGCCGATGTCGGGACTGCGATGGGGCACAAAGGCACCGAGGCGGCCAAGGAAGCGGCCGAGATGGTGCTGCTCGACGATAATTTCGCGTCGATCGTCGCCGCGGTCCGCGAGGGCCGCACCGTCTACGACAATATCCGAAAGGTGATCGCCTGGACCTTGCCCACCAATGGCGGCGAGACCGTAGCCGTGGTGCTGGCGATCCTGATCGGCTTCACCCTGCCGATGACCGCCACGCAGATCCTCTGGATCAATCTGGTGCTGGCGGTGACGCTCGGTCTGGTTCTGGCGTTCGAGCCTGGCGAACCCGGCACGATGGAGCGGCGCCCGCGGCCGGCATCTGCGCCTCTACTTTCTCCGTTCATGCTGTGGCGGGTGCTGCTGGTGTCGGTCCTTCTGGCCGTCCTCGCGCTGGGCGTCTTCTTCTACACGCTGGGACAGGGACGCGACCTCGAGACCGCGCGCACCATGGTCGTCAACATGCTCGTGGTCGCCGAGATCTTCTACCTCTTCAACGTCCGCTATCTGCACATGCGATCGCTGACCTGGCGCGGCGCGCTTGGCACGCCCGCCGTCCTCGGCGCGATCGCCGTCGTGGTGCTGGCGCAGCTTCTCTACACTTATGCCCCGTTCATGCAGGCGGTCTTCGAAAGCCGCTCGCTGACCCTGATGGATGGTGCGCTCATCATCGCCCTGAGCATCGGACTGTTTCTCTGCCTCGAAGGCGAAAAGCTGCTGATGCGCCACCTCGGCTGGTTCGAGGAACTCAACTGACTGCCAGTTCCCTCACTCTCGAAAGGAAGCTGTATGACCACGCCAGCCCGTCCGCGAAAAATCCTGCTGGCCACGGATATGAGCTGCCGCTGCGACCGGGCGCTCGACAGGGCCGTGCAACTGGCGCAGGAGTGGGAGGCCGAGCTGATCGCAGCCTATGTCATCGATCCAGCGGAGACCCGTCAGTTCCGGTTCGACCGGACGCCCGCCTCTTGGCGGCGGCTTCCGAGCCCCGTCGACCGGATGAAATGGCGCCTCAAGCGTGATCTGGGCACGGCGGCCGACACCATTCGCATCCTGGTCGAGGAAGGCGAGCCGGCCGAGGTGCTCCTTTCCATGGCGGCGCGCGAGGGCTGCGACCTCATCGTCACCGGCATTGCCCGTGACGAGACGCTGGGCCGCATGTTCCTCGGTAACACCGTCAACCGGCTGGTGCGCGGGTCGCCGGCGCCGGTGCTCGTCGTCCATGATCGCGCTGTCCGGCACTATCGCGACATCGTCGTCGGCACCGACTTCTCCGAGGCATCGCTCCAGGCGCTGTTGCTGACGGCGCAGTTCTTCCCGGCGGCCGCGCTGACCCTGTTCCATGGCTATGACGTCCCCTTCTCGGGCTATCTCGACGAACAGGATTTCAAGCGCGATCTCGGCGCCATGGAGAAAGAACTTGGCACGAAATTCCTGGCCGACGATCGGGTCGACAGTCGCCTTAGGGACAGGACGGATGTCGTCATCGAGCACGGCAGCCCCGAGCGCTTGCTCAGCGACTATGTCGAGGACCAGCATGTCGATCTGACCGTCATTGGAAGCCATGGACGCGGCGCGCTGTTCGACGCTTTGATCGGAAGCACGGCGAAGAATCTCATCGAGACACTCGAAGGCGATCTGCTCATCGTACACTATAACCCCAAAGAATAGTCCAAACGTCTGTTCGTGAAGTGAAATCACCTGTGCGGAGATATGATCGACCTCCGTAATATCCCGCATATAGACGGCCAGGGACGCGCCATAGCCTCCGCCTATCGAGACGGAGGCGCGCATGAAGAATATCCTTTTGTTGGTGCATGACGACGAGGGTCAGGAGGCCCGGCTGCAGGCGGCGCTTGACCTGACCCGGTCGCTGGATGGCCACCTGTCATGCATCGATGTCACGATGGTGCCCAATATCGCGGGTGACTATGATGGCACCGGCTCGGCGATGTTGCTTGGTGACGAGCGCGACCGCGAAGCCCACAACAAGGCCAGCCTCCAGGCCCGCCTGGCCTCCGAGGATGTCGTGTGGAGCTGGAGCGATGTGACCGGGTTCGCCGCCGAGGCCGTGATCGACGCGGCAGCGCTTGCCGATCTCATCATCCTCAATCGGAAGCTCGATCAGTTTCCGTACCCCGACTTCGCTGAGCTCGCGAGCCGCATCGTCATGAAGGCGCGCAAGCCCGTCGTCGCCGTGCCCGACGATGTCAGGGGCTTCAACCTCGGCCGCGCACTCATCGCCTGGGACGGACAGGGGTCTGCGGCTGCGACAATGCAGGCGTGCGTTCCGCTGCTGGCGCAGGCCGAAGAGGTGCAGATCTTCATGGCCCGCGACGGCGCGGAGCAGACCGAGCCGACCGAAGCCGCGCAATATCTCTCGCGCCACAATATCCATGCCTCGATCCGGATCGTCGACGATGGTTTGACCGCAGCCGACCAGCTGATCGCCGACGAAGCTGCCAACTGGCATGCGGACTATATCCTTATGGGCGCTTATGGACGAGGACGGCTGATGGAGACCTTCGGCGGCGTGACCAAACGCATGCTCGCGCATAGCAAGCTGCCGCTCATTCTCGGCCATTGACGTGTCCCGGGCCCTGGCCGCCCCGGCTCCCTCGGCGGATGTCGGGGACGCTTTCTGGAAATCCGACCCGGATGCGCTGCTCGCGCGCCTCTTGTCTGCACGTGAAGGCCTGGCTCAGACGGACGCGGACGCACGCCTGACCCGCAACGGCCCCAATGAGATCGGAGAAACCGCGCCGCGGCACATCGTCGTCGATCTTCTCCACCGCCTCGCCAATCCGCTGATCGCCATTCTGCTCGTCGCTGCTGCCATCGCTGGGGCCACCGGCGATCTTGCGAGCTTCCTCATCATTCTGGCCGTGGTGATCCTCTCCACGCTGCTCGACATGGTGCAGGAACACCGCGCGCAAGCCACGGCTGCGGCGCTCAAACGCTCGATCGCGCTCCATGCCAGCGTGCTGCGCGATGGCCACCCGACCGAGATCCCGATCAACGCCATCGTGGCGGGCGACGTCGTTCAGCTCTGCGCGGGCGATCTCGTTCCCGCCGACGGGATCGCGCTCGCCGCCAATGGCGCGCAGGTCAATGAAGCACTGCTGACCGGCGAGCCCTATCCGGTCGAGAAGCGCGTCGGAGCGAATCCCGAAGCCTCGACTCCCGCCGAAGCCACCGGCGCGCTTTTCCATGGGACGTCGGTGATCGCCGGCACCGCGACTATGCTGGTCGTGGAGACAAGCGCCAGGACGCGGTTCGGCGCGATCGCGCAATCCCTGGCGGTCGCGCCCGCACCCACCGCGTTCGAGCGTGGCATTCACAAGCTTGGCATGCTGATCGCCCGGCTCACGATCTTCCTGGTACTGTTCGTGCTGCTAGCGCATCTGGCGCTCGGCCGCCCTCCCCTGCAATCCTTCCTGTTCGCCATGGCGCTCGCGGTCGGTCTGACGCCCGAGTTGCTGCCGATGATCATGACGGTGTCGCTGGCGCGCGGCGCACGGCGCATGGCGAGCGCGAGGGTCGTGGTGAAGCGCCTCTCCGCCATCCATGACCTTGGCGAGATGGACGTGCTGTGCACCGACAAGACGGGCACACTCACCGAGGCGCGGATAACGCTGGTCGGCCACCCGGGCATCGACGGCGAGGATGACGATCGCGTCGCCGAACTGGCGGCGATCAACGCCCGGTTCGAAACGGGCCTCAAAAGTCCTCTCGACGAGGCGCTCATCACGCATATGACCGGTCGGCCGCAGGGCGACTGGACGAAGCTGGACGAACGGCCGTTCGACTTCGAGCGGCGACGCGTGTCGGTGCTGGCCGAGCACCAAGGCGAGCGGATTGAGATCGTCAAGGGCGCGCCCGAGACGATGCTCGCTCTCTGTAGGCAGGCGCGGGATCGGTCCGGCGCTCTTGTCACGATGGACGAAGCACTGCGAAGCCGCTTGATCGCCCTGCACGACGAACGCGCCGCGCAGGGCTTGCGCCTGCTTGGTGTCGCCTGGAAGCCCGCGCCGGACCAGGATCGCATCGGCGACACTGATGAGGATGGCCTTATCTTCGCGGGCTATTGCGTGTTCGTCGACCCGCCAAAGGCGAGCGCAGCCGATGCGGTTGCCAGGCTCGAGGCCGCCGGCATCCGTATCAAGGTCATTTCGGGCGACGCTGGAGCCGTCGTCGAGCACCTCGTTGCAAACCTCGCGCTGCCCGTCGAAGGCCTTCTCACGGGAGAGGAGATCGCCAGGCTGGATGATGCAGCGCTTGCCGCCCGTGTCGACAGCGTCGATCTGTTCGCGCGGGTAACGCCGGACCAGAAGGTGCGCGTCGTGCGGGCGCTGCGCGCGCGGGGCCATACGGTGGGCTTCATGGGCGACGGGATCAACGACGCGCCCGCCATCCATGCAGCGGACGTTGGCCTATCGGTGGACGGCGCCACCGATGTCGCGCGGGAAGCGGCTGATATGATCCTGCTCGCGCCCGATCTCGGCGTTCTGGCCGACGGGGTCGCTGAAGGACGGCGCACCTATGCCAACATCATGAAATATATCCGCATGGGGACGAGCTCGAACTTCGGCAACATGCTGACCATGGCGCTCGCTTCGCTGGTGCTGCCTTTCCTGCCGCTGACCGCGGTTCAGGTGCTGCTCAACAATCTCATCTACGATCTGTCCCAGATCGGCATTCCCTTCGACAGCGCGGATGCGAGCGATCTTGAACGGCCGCGTGGCTGGGACATGACCGGCCTCGTGCGCTTCACCGCCATCATGGGTCCGCTCTCCTCCCTGTTCGACATTGCGACTTTCGCCCTCCTGCTCGAGATCTTTCACGTCGACGTCGCGACCTTCCGGTCGGCCTGGTTCATCGAATCAATGGCGACCCAGATCCTGGTGGTCTTCATCATTCGTACCGCCAGACCCGCCTGGACGGGTCGTGCCCATATTGCCCTGGTCGTGACCGCTCTGGGCGGCTTGCTGGCAGCGCTTGCCCTGCCATTCCTTCCCTTCGCGCCGCTTCTGGATTTCGCGCCGCCGAGCGGCATGCTGCTGGGCGCGATCGCCCTTCTGGTACTCGCCTACCTGGTGATCTCTGAAGGGATGAAGCGTTTTGCTCTTCGGTCTACGTCATGAAAGATGGGCCGCGTCCGTGGCGACATCCCGCTTCGTGCGACGAATGGAAGCGAGGATACGGCAAGATGCCGACCTGATCGTTCTGGATGGATTTCGACATTGTTAAAAAATCGATGCTCAAATGCCATGATGCGCTGACTGATGGCCCGGTTTCCCGCTGGTCTTTCCATACGGCCTGAACCGGTCCGACCGCGGCACCGGACTCCGGACGTCGAATGAATGTCGTGGTCCGATCCTCATTTGCTTTAGAAAATGCATACACTTGTCCTGTTATCGTGGCACTGGGACCACAAAGTGACTATTACGAGCAGAGCGCCGTTTTTTGGTAAGATTGCAGCGGGACAATGCATGTCATGTCTCACGCAGCAAAAATCACATGCGAGTTGGAATCGTGAGCACCATCAATGTGAATCCCGACCACGCCAATCTAAAGGGAATTGCACTCAGGACTGACCCTCAGGTGCAAGTCCCGATCGACTACAATCCGTCTTCGGAAGAAGAGTTCATGAATCCGCTGCAGCTCGAATATTTCCGGCAACGCCTGCTCGCTTGGAAGAAGCAGATTCTCGATGACTCTGAGGCCACGCTCAACGTTTTGCAGATGGAGCCCTTGCGAGAGCCGGACCTCAATGATCGCGCCTCAAGTGAAGCAGACTGGTCGATAGAACTGCGAGCGCGTGATCGCCAGCGCAAGCTCCTTGCCAAGATCGCTGCCGCCTTGCGCAGGATCGACGATGGCGAATATGGCTATTGCGAGGTAACAGGTGAACCAATCTCGCTTCGCCGGCTCGAAGCCCGCCCAATCGCCACGATGACGATCAACGCCCAGGAGCGCCATGAGCGTCGGGAAAGGCTTTCGAGCGACGGGTGATCAAGCCGTTCACGTAATGGCAACGCCATGGTCCAATCTCATACTGTCCATGGCGATCTGATGGCATAGCGTCGTACCGGTTTCCCCCACGATCTTGTCAAGGATCAGAAGAGGCTGGGAGTGAGAGATTTGCGAGGCTGGATTCTCTTTCATCATGAACTGGATCCGGCGATCCCGGAGGTGCCCGAAGTCCTGCGCTTTCAGGAAGCGGCAAGTGCGATGGGCATCGATCTCATGGTCTATGATCCCCATCGCTTCGATCTGATCGTCGGCGGCGACGAGGATTGGTCTGTCACCTACAATGACAACCCGATGGGGCGTCCCGACTTCATCATCTGCCGGACGGGCGCTGAGACCGACTATTACACGCTCGCGCTGCTGCGGCACTTCGAACGGCGCGGCGTGCGGCTGATCAATGGGCCCGCGACGATCGAGCGGGTGGCCGACAAGCTCCATACGCTGCAAAGCCTGAACCGGGCGGGCCTGCCGATCCCGCGCACGATCCTCGGGACCTTCCCGATGGATGTCGATCTGGTCGAGCGCGAGCTTGGCTTCCCCGTGATCGTCAAGACACTCAAGGGCACGCGCGGCGCTGGCGTCCTCAAATGCGAGAACCGGAGCCAGTTCGAGGATCTCGCGGGCCTTCTCGAAAGCGCGGAAGCGAAGGCCGATTTCATCCTGCAGCACTATGTCCGCGCAAGCCACGGCCGCGATGTTCGCGTCCTCGTCGTGGGCGGGCGCGTCGTGGCGGCGATGGAGCGCCGTTCTCTCACCGGTAGCTTCAAATCCAACGTGTCGCTGGGCGGGGTCGGCGTCGCCTATAACCCGCCCCCGGAGATGGCCGAGCTGGCCATCAAGGCAGCCGATATCCTCGACCTCGACATTACCGGCATCGACATATTGTTCGATGAGGAAGGCTATCGGATCTGCGAGGCCAATTCCGCGCCCGGCTTCCAGGGGCTGGAGCGCGCAAGCGGGCTTGACGTGCCTGCGACGATCCTGGAGTGGATCGTCGCCACGCAGGATGCACCGGCGCCCGCGCCAGCGGCCGCCGAGAGTAGCGTGCTGGCGGACATGATCTTCGGCGGGCGCACGGGCCTGCGCGCCATCACCGACCGCAACACGCACTTCCGCGAGTTTGCGAGCGCCATGGGTGTGCGGCTGTTCGGGGCGAGCATGAACTGTCTGGGACAGGCTCTGGCGCCCGCCCTGTTGGTGGACGCCAGAAGCAGGACGGGCCTCGGCTTGCGGGCGCTGTTCGAAGGCCGGTCGCGAACCGATCTCTCCGCGCTCGACGACAGCGAACAGGAGCGCACGCTGATCGTTGTTCTGGCGCTCGCCATATGGGCAGCGATTCTCCCCTGGATCGCGGACGCCGGCGCGATGGCCAGCGGGTTCCTGTCGCTGATGGCGCTATGCTTCCCGCTTCTCTATGCGCTGACCGCGCCGACCGGCCGGGTCGGTCGATCGGTGTCCGCGCTCGCGAAAAGCGACCGCGGCTGATGGACATAGCGGCGATCCCCTGGGCCGAGCTTGCGCCCTTTATTCTCATTGGCCTGTTCGCCCAGACTATCGACAGTGCGCTGGGGTTGGGTTTCGGCGTGCTGTCCAATTCCCTGCTTGTCCTGTTCGGCACTCCACCGATCGCGGCTTCTTCCGCGACGCGCACGGCCGAGAGCTTCACCAGCGGCGCGGCGGGCATGGCGCATATCTTGCAGCGCAATGTCGACTGGCCGCTCTTTGCCCGGCTCGCAGTCCCGGGCGTAATCGGCGGTGTCGCAGGGATCTGGGTGCTCTATTTCCTCAAGAGCGATATTTTGCGGCCCGTGCTGCTCGTCTATCTGATCGCGGTCGGCGCCTACCTGTTATGGCGCGCGCCGCGCAGGCCGTTTGCCTTCCGCAGGATCAGGCTGGTTGCTCCGCTAGGCTTTCTCGGAGGTTTCCTCGACAGCTCAGGCGGTGGCGGCTGGGGGCCGCTGGTGACCGGTAATCTCCTGGCCCAGGGCATGACCCCGCGCATAGCCGTCGGTACGGCCAATGCTGCGGAATTCTTCGTGACCGTCACGGTCCTCACTGCCTTCGTCGGCATTCACGGCCTGCAGTTCACCAACGCCGCGACCGGCATCCTGATCGGCGGCCTCGTGGCAGCGCCTTTCGGCGCCTGGTTGACACGGCGCATGCCGCCCAAGCTACTGCTGCAACTTGTCGGGGTGCTGCTGGTCGCCACCAGCATCTGGAGCCTGGCGTCACTCATGTTCGAACGCCTGCCTGTCTTTCCGCGTATCTGAGTTTCGCAGGTCGGAACGTAAGGTCACCCACCGCGGCGGGTAGGCACTGGATGGACGCGAACGAATGGCAGCTCAGAAAAAGCGTACCGATGGTCTGGATCGAGAGTACCTCATCCCTGCTTCTGCCTAGCAATATTCATCGCAACTAAGGCATAGGATTGATCGAATCCGGTTGCTGAAAAATGGCGATCGTCGGCCCCGCCTGCGAGAGGGGACCGACGACCTGAAGTCGCGACCTTCAGGATGCCGTCAAGGTTTCACTCGCCGTGCTCTTCTGCGCTTTCTTGGTCGCGGCCGGCTCAACTGGAGAGGCTTGCCAAGCCGGGCGAATCCATGACGCCCATGTTTGCACGAAACCTTGCTGTCCCTCTGCTGCCTGCGTGAGCGCATCCCTGCTACATTCCTGCCATTCATCGAACGCGGACTTGATTCGGGAAACCGCGTCCTCCCCGCACGACTGGAACTCGCTGTAACAGATGGAGAGCGGCTCGCTCTTGAAGTCGGGAACAGTGCCGAGCTTCCAATCCTTGAACTGATCGACAAGCGCGGACGTCGTCTTGCCCCCAATACGCGCATATGTCTCGCTGTTTTCCCGGCCAATATTGACCAGCGCGACAACCAGCTGCCCATTGGCCTTGCCGAGGGCGGCGATCTGATCAAATGGATAAGTCATGAAGTGATCCTTTCATAAAGGGAACTGGTTAGGGTAGTTTCCGCGCCCGTGAATCGGCGCGATATTGGGATTCTTACGTAGTGGCAGTGCCTTGGGCTCTGCCGCTATCAGCCGTTAGCGATATATTGCCCACCGTTAACGGTCAGCACCGACCCCGTACAAAATGCGGCACCAGGTGACGCGAGAAATGCCACCGCTTCGGCGATTTCCTCTGGCAAGCCCAGCCGGCCGGTTGGAATGCTGGCGATGATCTTCGCACGGACCTCCTGCGGAACGGCGCCAACCATCTCAGTATCCACATAGCCGGGGCAAACTGCGTTGACCGTGATCCCGCGCCCGGCATTTTCCTGGGCCAATGCCTTGGTGAAGCCGATGACCCCGGCCTTGGCGGCCGAGTAGTTCACTTGTCCGACCTGACCCTTTTGACCGTTGATCGAAGAAATATTGATGATCCGCCCGAAACCTCGCTCGCGCATGCCTTCGATCACTGCACGGGTCATGGTAAACATTGAATCGAGATTGGTCGCCAGCACGTCGCGCCACTGCGCCCAGGTCATGCGGTGGAACATTCCATCCCGCGTAATTCCTGCGTTGTTGACGAGGAGACTCACCGCCCCGAGTTCGCTTTCAACCTTCGCCAGACCATCCCGACATGCCGCTTCGTCCGCGACATCCCAGCGGAATATCGGGATATCGGTCTCGTGCAGAAATGCGTCGGCTGCTTTCTCGTTGCCATGATAGACGCTACCCACGCTCCATCCCGCGGCTTTCAACGACCGCGCGATGGCAGCGCCGATGCCGCGGGTTCCACCCGTTACGAGAGCAATATGCGTCATGATTCTCCGGTTCCTTCTTGAGGTTACGCAGCGACAGTCGATCGCAGCGCCCTTTCGGAAAATGCGTAAGTATACTTAGTGGTTTTGTTATTGCGCCGGAGCAGGCCACGATCAGGTGCAGTCTTTCCCTTACGGATCGAAAGCCGCTATCAAGGCATATGGCAGTAAGGAAACCATCTCGGCCCCAACCTCTCCCGCCGCGCGATCCCAGGGGTGGACGGCCGTCGCTTGAATTGGCGGCACGCCTTGGCGAGCATATTCTCGAGGTTGCCCTTCGGCAGTTCATCACGGAGGGCGCCGAAGGAGCGAGCATGGACAGGATCGCGGCGGCGGCGAATGTCTCGAAGCGTACGCTCTATACGCGCTATGGTTCGAAAAAGGCACTTCTCGTTGCGGCGACCGAACATGGAACCGCTCGCCACCTCAAGCCGATCAGGTCGGCCATTCCGCACGGAACGCCGCGGGAACAGGTTCTCCATGTCGCAAGGAAGCTGCTCGATCTTTCGCTCAGTGAAGAACTGATCGGCATACAAACCCTTGTGGATTGGATTGCAAAGCAGGGACTGGAAACGAACAGGCCGCGGCCCTCAATCGGCGCGACGGCAGGAGTATCGGTTATCCTGCCCATCCTCCGGCAAGCCGCTTCTAACCTCGACTCTCGGGATGACGACCTGCCATTTATTGCAGGCTTCGTTTTCGATGCACTTGTCGGAGCTCCAAGGACACGCATTCTCTGGCGACGAGATTTGGCCAATACTGCCCAGGCCAAGGCAGACTATCTTGAGCGGACGATGGACTTGGTCGCCCAAGCTGTTCCTCTCCTCGCTGGGAAATAGACGAATTGAACGCAAAAGCGAACTGCAAAGCCTGGTCAGGCTTGCTCCCTCGCCGCCGGTCTCGCTTAAGTCTTCGTCGCGAGCAAGATCGGGCCGCCGGCGGGCTTTCCCCAACAACAGGCTTGTTATGCCCTCTCGTTCGGTCCCGTGTCTTTCACAAGGAGACACTTCTCAGATCTTCTGGAACGCCCGATGACTGGTTGGAACGGTAATCAACCGGTCATTGCCGCGACGAACGCGGTATCGGATCTTTCCGCGACAGGCGAAAGCAACTGCGATGGTTGCTCCGCGCAATAAGCGGTCCTTGGCCTTTCAGATATCCGAACGGCAACAAACGTTCTTACGGCGGAACCTGAGATCGAATGGTAAACCTTGCGTTGGCGGTTCTGGCCAGGCCGGTATTTCGCAAAATGATCTGGCCCAGCGTTCGAAGGAGGGTTCGCGGCGTCAATCGTTTGGCAGTCCGCCGACAAAGGCTGATCACGCCGCACATCCGTGAAATCGCGCAAACGCAGCAGAGTTCTGATGCACCTGGACGTCACTCGAGTTTGAGTTGCAGCCCCGGATCCGCTTTCTCAATGGCCCTGACAAAAGCGGGCCTTTGCGCAATCCGGTGCAAATAGGCCCGAATAGCGGGATAGGGCGCGAGATCGAGCGGCACGAATTCCCGCATGGTCGTAAGAGGGAAGATCATCATGATGTCGGCGACCGTGAACACCTCGCCTGCCAACCAAGGGCCAGTCTGGGAAAGATGCGCTTCAAGCGCGGCGATGCCTCGATCAAATCGTTGCTTCATCAGCGCCGCCATGTCCCCGCTCGCCATCAACAGCATCATGCTAGGCAGAAACGAACCGTTGGCGAAATGATACCAGTAGAGATAGGTTGCAAAGTCAGCGTGATTGGCCGGAAGGGTCAGCCGCCCTCCACCATGGCGCGCAACGATATAGTCGATGATCGCGCCCGATTCGGCGAGGCAAAGCCCGCCTTCTGTCACAACCGGCGCGGTGCCGGAGGGATGAAGCGCCTTATAGGCCGCGGGCGCAAGGCGTGTGACGGGATCGCGATCGTACCGGATGAGAGAGTAAGGGATCTGGAGTTCCTCACAGAGCCAGACTATGCGGTCGGACTGCGAAACTCCCAGATGGTGGACTGTCAGCATGGCAGTTTCTTGGGTCATCGTTCAACTCCGTTCGACAAGCGAACCGTGGATGATGCCTACGAGCGCCCGCACCTGGTCGCGCAGGCCCACGATTTCGCCCTCTGTGATGGAAAGGCCCGCGACGAGCGTCGCCGGCACCGTCTCGGCCGATGCACGCAAGACGCGCCCCTCGGGAGTCAGATCAATCTGCACCCGTCTTTCGTCCTGCGGGTCCCGCGCCCGCTGGATCAGGCCCGCTTGCTCCATCCGCTTGAGCAAGGGCGTCAGCGTTCCGCTGTCGAGATATAGCGCCTCGCCGAGCGAGCCGACCGTCTGCGGCGCGTGCTTCCACAGCACAAGCATGACCAGATATTGTGGGTAGGTCAGCCCGAGATCGGCCAGAACAGGCCGATAGAGCCGAGCCAGCAGGTTCGACGCGGCATAAAGAGGAAAGCAGACCTGCCGATCGAGATCGAGTGGGTCGTCGCTGACCGGCAAGCTCATACATTGATCCTCAGTTCACCGACACCGAGATAGCGACATCGATATTGCCCTTGACCGCGTTGGAATAGGGGCAGACGGCATGGGCTTTGGCAACGATGTCCTCGGCCGTCGCTGAATCGAGGCCGGTAATAGCCACATCGAGCGCGACAGTCAGTGCAAAGCCGCCCTGCCCGTTCGGCTGCATGCCGACTTCGGCCACTACGATGATATCGTCGTCCTTGACCTTGTCCGACGTCGCACGCGTCACATGGATGACAGCATTCTCGAAGCAGGCGGCATAGCCGGCCGCGAAGAGTTGCTCGGGGTTGGTCGCGTCCCCCTTGCCGCCGAGAGGCTTTGGCAGAGCGAGAGAAAGATCGAGCAGGCCATCGTCGCTTTTGACGGTTCCGGCGCGGCCACCCACCGCAGTCACCTTGGTACTGTAGAGCGCGCTCATCCAGGTTCTCCTTGATCAGGTTGAGGCGTTGATATATTTTACACAATATAATTGTGCAAATGTTAAAATCTGACCGGTGGATTTTTCATCGCCGCCAAGGCTCGTTCCGTCGCATGTCGCGCCCCATCAGGGGCGGCCGTGCTCCATCCGGTTTGACCAGCGGAATACGAAACTTATAAGTATAGTTACTAATGGCGGACGCGCTGCCTCGCGTCGACAAAAGCGCCACAAGAAGCCTCAGAAATCTCAAGGAGAGTATGCCCTCGGCATGGAGTGTCGCTTCTGGCCTGAAGCTCCTCCTTGCCGCCTTCGATATCGTTTCGGGGCGGTGCTCATATCGGCCGGGAGGACACACATGTCCGATTTCGAGGGCAAGGCAGTGATTCTGACAGCGCTGCGATGGGGCCTGGCGACGCAATGGCGCAGGACCCCGCTTCTCTCAGGCCAAGCCTCCTTGAATGCCGGCGGCCGCTACCCTGTCGATGGCGACAATCTCGTCCGGTGATGCGTCCTCTTCTCCCTCAATCCAGGATATTGCCCATGCCCAGAACTGCGCTCGTAACTGGCGGCGTCACCGGAATCGGTGCCGCAACCGCAAAGCTCCTCAAAGAGAAGGGCTATGGCGTCGCCGTCAATTATTTCGGCAATGACGAGGAAGCCGACCGGTTCGTCGAGGAGACGGGCATTCCTGCCTATAGCTGGAACGTCGCCAGCTTCTCGGAAAGCCGGGACGGAATCGCCAAGGTCGTCGCGGAACTCGGATCGATCGACATCCTCATCAACAATGCCGGCATCACCCGCGACGGCACGCTCCACAAGATGACCGAGGAACAATGGCGAAGCGTCATCGACGTGGACCTTGGCGGCTGCTTCAACATGTGCCGCGCCGTTATCGAGGGCATGCGTGCGCGGCGTTTCGGAAGGATCGTCAACATCAGCTCGGTCAATGGTCTCTCCGGCCAGTTCGGCCAGACCAATTATGCCGCCGCCAAGGCGGGGGTGATCGGCTTCACCAAGGCGCTCGCGCTCGAAGGCGCGAGCCGCAACATCACCGTCAATGCGATCGCGCCGGGCTACACGGACACCGGAATGGTCGCGGCCGTGCCGGAGGAGGCGCTGAAGGCGGTATTGGCGGGCGTGCCGGTCGGGCGGCTCGGCACCCCGCAGGAGATTGCCCGCGGCGTGCTTTTCCTCGTCGAGGACGAGCAAGGGTTCGTGACCGGTGCCACGCTGTCAATCAACGGCGGCAAATATCTTCAGTAGTGGCTGACCGCCATCGCCACGAAGCGATCGTCCAAGTCGGCAGGTCAATCCAACTGTCTGGGAATCGCTTCAGGATCAAGGAAAGGACTTCCCCATGACCAGCCCTGTCTTCCTGTGTGCGCCCGTCCGCACCGCCATCGGCGCCTATGGCGGAACGCTCAAGGACATCACCGCGCCTTCCCTGGGCAGCGTCGCGATCGCCGAGACGCTGAAGCGCGCGGGCGTTGGCGCCAGCACGATCGATGCCGCCGTCATGGGCCAAGTAGTCCAGGCGGGCGCGAAAATGAATCCCGCCCGCCAGGCCGCCATCGCCGCCGGGCTGCCCGACAGCGTCCCCGCGCTCACCGTCAATCGCGTCTGCGGCTCGGGCGCACAGGCGATCGCGTCGGCCGCGCAGGAAATCATGCTGGGCCTAAGCCAGGCCGTGGTGGCAGGCGGCATGGAGAATATGGACCAGGCCCCCTATCTCATCGAGAAAGGACGCTGGGGCTACCGCATGGGCGACGGCAAGCTCATCGACGCCATGCTCCATGATGGCCTCAACGACGCCTTTTGCAACCAGCATAGCGGATGGGTGACGGAAGACCTTGTCGCGCAGTTTCAGATCTCACGCGAGGCGCAGGATGCCTGGGCGGCCCGGTCGCAACAGAATTTCAGCGCCGCCCAGGCGGCCGGCACGTTCGACGAGGAGATCGTGGCGGTCGAGATCCCTTCGCGCAAAGGGCCGACGGTCTTCGCAAAGGACGAGCAGAACCGGCCCGAAACGAGCCTCGAGAGCCTGTCACGCCTCAAGCCGGCTTTCCGGCCGGAGGGCACGATCACAGCCGGTAATGCCCCGGGCCTCAACAGCGGCGCGGCAGCCATGATCGTCGCCAGCGAACAATGGGCCGAGCGCAACGCTGTGGCACCGCTCGGGCGCCTCGTCGCCTTCGGTGTCGGCGCGGTCGCTCCGGGCCTGTTCGGGCTCGGGCCTGTTCCGGCCGTCCGGCAAGCGCTGGAACGGGCGGGCTGGTCGGTCGCTGATCTCGACCGCGTCGAGATCAATGAAGCGTTCGCCGCCATCGCCATAGCCGTGACGCGCGAACTCGGGCTCGCCGAGGATGTGGTCAATGTCGAGGGTGGCGCCATCGCTCATGGTCATCCGATCGGCGCGACCGGGGCCGTGCTCGCGACCCGGCTGTTGCACGCGATGAAACGCGAGGGCCTGCGCCGCGGGCTTGTCACCTTGTGCATCGGTGGCGGCCAGGGCGTCGCGCTCGCACTCGAAGCCGTCTCATGAGGTCAGCGCACACGGCAATCCCGGGCTTGCCCTTGGCTGGGCGGTCTGCTGCCCGAAAGGGTGAGCATGTTCGATGAAGCGCATGCATGGCTCGCCGGAAAACCGGATGATCCCGCTTGCCAGATCGATGTCGGCGGACAACAGGGCTGCGCCATCGGCCCCGAAGACACGCCCACGCCCATGCTGCGTGTGATGAACATCGAGAAAACGTTTGGAAAGCGCAAGGTGCTGGACGGCGTCTCGCTCGATGTCGCACCCGGTGAGATCGTCGGGCTCCTTGGCCCCAATGGGGCGGGCAAGACGGTCTGCTTCTATGGGATCATGGGCCTGCTCCGATTGGACGGTGGCCGCATCCTGCTTGCAGGAGAAGATGTCTCCGCACTTGCGATGAGCGAACGCGGCAAGCGGGGCATGGGATATCTGCCACAGGAATCTTCGATCTTCCGGGGCATGAGCGTGGAGGAAAATATTCGCGCGGTGTTGGAACTGCGCTGCCGCGATCGAGCGACGCTGGAGAAGCGGCTGGACGCGCTGCTCGGCGAGTTCAACATCGCCTATGTGCGCCATACGCCGTCCGGGGCGCTGTCGGGAGGCGAACGCCGCCGGTGCGAGATAGCAAGGGCCATGGCCGCCGATCCGAAAGTCATTCTCCTCGACGAGCCCTTCGCGGGTGTCGATCCGCTGTCTATCCTCGACATCAAGGCCATGGTTCGCGCGCTCAAACGGCGCAATGTCGGCGTTCTCATCACCGACCACAATGTCCACGAGATGCTCGAACTGGTCGATCGTGCCTACGTCATCCATGCCGGCAGGCTGCTTTTCGAAGGAGAGCCGCGGGCGATCCTCCATGACCCTGACGTGCGCCGGCTCTATCTCGGCAAGGATTTTGAGGAATGACGCTTGATTTCGAGCCGGCCCGCCGATCGGTGCCACGCCAGGAAGACATATGCAGCCGCCTCCAGGCCAAGCCAGTCCGCGGCGGCGTCACTCACCCGTAAATTATCGCGACAAGACAAGGATCGATCATGAGCGCTGAGACTATGACATCACCGCCCGACCCGCTGGACGGCATCGCCCAGACCCTCGACAATGCCGCAGGTGCCGCTATTGCGCAGGTGACTGCCGGGCTCGCCCCTGCAACGCTCCTGCAAGCCTTTTCGGATTGGGCACTGCACCTGGCCTTTTCTCCGGGAAAGCAGTTGCAGCTGGGCGCCAAGGTAGCGCGCAAATATACCCGGCTGTTCGACTATGCGATGCGAAGCGCAACCGACAGCGGGGCGACACTCGCGATCGAACCTTTGCCGCAGGACCGGCGCTTTGCAGATCCGGCCTGGAAGCAGCCGCCTTTCAATATCCTCTCGCAAGCCTTCCTTCTCAACCAGCAATGGTGGCATGCCGCAACCACCGGCGTGAGCGGCGTCACCAGCCATCATGAAGACATGCTTCAATTCACCGCCAGGCAGATGCTCGATGTCCTGGCGCCGACCAATTTCCTGGCGACCAATCCTTTGCTTCAGCAAAAAATCGTCGAGACCGGAGGCAAATGCCTTGTCGATGGATTCCAGCATCTGCTGGAAGACATGCAGCATCTCGCCCGGGGACTGCCGGCCGTCGGCGTCGAGAACTTCCGCGTCGGCGAGAATGTTGCCGTCTCGCCCGGCAAGGTCGTCTACCGCAACCGCCTCATCGAACTGATCCAATATGACCCGACGACGGAGAAGGTCCGCCCGGAGCCGATCCTGATCGTCCCCGCCTGGATCATGAAATATTATATTCTCGATCTCTCGCCCGAAAATTCCCTGGTCAAATGGCTGACGGACCAGGGTTTCACTGTTTTCATGATCTCCTGGCACAATCCTGGAACGCAGGATCGCGATCTCGACATGGAGGCCTATCGCCTGATGGGGCCGGTGGCCGCGCTCGATGCGGTGACCGCGATCACCGGCGCGTCGTCGGTCCACGCCGTTGGATACTGCCTGGGCGGCACCCTGCTCTCGATTGCGGCTGCCACCATGGCGCGCGATGGCGACGACCGCCTGGCGAGCGTCAGCCTGTTCGCTGCGCAGACCGAGTTCAGCGAGCCGGGCGAACTGGGTCTCTTCATCGACGAGGGGCAGCTTAGCCTGCTCGAGAAGATGATGTGGGGGCGCGGCTATCTCGACAGCAGCCAGATGGGCGGCGCCTTCCAGATCCTCAAATCGAACGACCTGGTTTGGTCGCGCATCCTCAGCGAATATCTGATGGGCGAGCGCGAGCCCATGAACGATCTTATGGCGTGGAATGCCGATGGCACACGCATGCCCTATGCGATGCACAGCCAGTATCTGCGGCGGCTCTTCCTCGACGATGATCTCGCTGAAGGCAAGTATAAGGTCGATGGCAGGACCATCGCGCTTTCAGCCGTCCGCAAGCCGCTGTTCGTCGTCGGCACCGAGCGCGATCATGTCGCCCCATGGCACTCGGTCCACAAGATCCATCTCCTCACCAGCGCGGAAATCACGTTCGTGCTGACTAGCGGCGGTCACAATGCCGGCATCGTCTCCGAGCCGGGCCATAAGGGCCGCCGCTATCGGGTGCTGACCAGGAAAGCGGATGGCCTGTCCTATGACCCCGAGGAATGGGAAGGACGCGCTGAGCGCAAGCAAGGAAGCTGGTGGATCGAATGGGGCGAGTGGCTTGGCCGTCATTCCGGCGAGCCGGTAGCACCCCCGCCGACCGGAAACTCCGAAAAGAACTATGCGCCGATCATGGATGCGCCCGGTCACTATGTCCTGGAGCGCTGAGCCATGAGCGAAGACGCCATGATCGAGAACCGCACCTTCGATGAGATCGGTGTCGGCGATACCGCAAGCATAGTCCGCACCTTGACCGGGCAGGATATCCAGCTCTTCGCGCTGGTGTCCGGCGACGTCAATCCGGCCCATATGGACGCGGACTATGCCGCGACCGATCTGTTCCGGCGGGTGATCGCCCATGGCATGTGGGGCGGCGGCCTGATCTCCGCCGTGCTGGGAACCGAGCTGCCGGGCCCGGGCGCCATCTACCTCAGCCAGTCGCTCCGTTTCACCTGGCCGGTGGGCCTGGGGGACACGATTACAGCCTCGGTCACAGTCATTGAGAAGCGCCCGGACCACGACATTGTCATATTCGACTGCCGCTGCGTCAATCAGGATGGGGAACTCGTGATTTCCGGCCAGGCCGAGGTCAAGGCGCCCAGGGAGAAAGTCCGGCGCGCACGCGCGACGCTACCCGAAATCCAACTGCGCGATCATGACGGCTATCGCAGGCTGATCGACCTCACGAAAGGCGAGCCGGAGAGCACCGCCGTTGCCCATCCGTGCAGCGCGGCGGCACTCCTCGCCGCCATCGAAGCGGCCGAAGCAGGACTGATCGCCCCGATCCTCGTCGGACCCGACGCAAGGATCAGGCAGGCGGCACAAGAGGCCGGCAAGGATATCTCGGGCGTCCGGATCGTCCACGCCGACCATAGCCATGATGCCGCCGCCAAGGCCGTGGCGCTCGTCCGGTCAGGCGAGGCCAGGCTGCTGATGAAGGGCTCGCTCCACACCGACGAACTGATGGGCGCGGTGGTTCGTTCATCCACTGGTCTGCGCACCGAGCGCCGGATCAGCCATGCCTATATCATGGACGTACCCGACCACCCTGCCCCTCTCATAATCACCGATGCCGCGATCAATATCGCGCCGACGCTGCAGGAAAAGGCCGATATCATTCGCAACGCCATCGACCTTGCCCAGGTGATCGGCATTGAAGAACCCAAAGTCGCGATCCTTTCCGCCGTGGAGACCGTCAACCCCGACATCCCGTCGACCCTGGACGCAGCGGCGCTGTGCAAGATGGCCGATCGGGGACAGATCAGCGGCGGCCTGCTCGACGGCCCGCTCGCTTTCGACAATGCGATCAGCGAAGCAGCAGCCAAAGAAAAGGGCATCGTCTCGCCGGTGGCGGGCAAGGCGGATATCCTGGTCGTCCCCAATCTCGAAGCCGGCAATATGCTGGCCAAGCAGTTGACCTTCCTGGGTGGTGCGGATGCCGCGGGCATCGTGCTGGGCGCGCGGGTGCCGATCATCCTGACGAGCCGGGCCGACAGCCTGCGCACGCGGCTTGCCTCCTGCGCGGTCGCGGTGCTGATGGCGCGCGCGGCGACCAGGGCCGCGCCGGGCCTGCCGCAGGAGCCGCATACATGAAAGCGGTCGTCAGCCTGAATTCGGGTTCCTCCAGCATAAAATTCTCGCTGTTTGTCGTCGATCCGGCCGGCACGCTTCAGCTCTCGGCCGGCGGCAAGATCGAGAAGATCGGAATTGCGCCGACCCTTGCGGCCCGTTCGGCTGATGGTAGCATGGTGCTCGAACGGGACTGGCCCGACGGCGCTTCGCTCAGCCATGCCGATCTGCTGGCGGACCTCTTCGCCTGGGCGGCGGATCATCCGCTCGAAGGCCGGGAGATCATCGCGATCGGACATCGGGTCGTCCATGGCGGCCCCGATTTTGCCGCGCCGCTCCTCGTCGACGACGCCCTCATCGACAAGCTTGAAGCACTGTGCCCGCTGGCGCCGCTACACCAGCCCCATAATCTGGCCGCGATCCGCGCGATCGCAAGGCTCCGTCCCGGACTGCCGCAGGTCGCCTGCTTCGACACCGCCTTCCATCACGATAAGCCCGCGCTGGCCTCGCGTTTCGCCCTGCCGCGCGCGCTCCACGACCAGGGCATCCGCCGCTACGGCTTCCACGGCCTGTCCTATGAATATGTCGCCCGGCGCCTCGCGCAAATCGATCCGGAGCTTGCGGCAGGGCGCGTGATCGCCGCGCATCTCGGCAATGGCGCCAGCCTGTGCGCCATGCAGGCGGGGCAAAGCATCGATACGACAATGGGCTTCACCGCGCTCGATGGGCTGATGATGGGCACGCGCTGTGGCGGTCTGGACCCCGGCGTAGTGCTGCATCTCCTGACACAGATGGGCATGACTACCGCGCAAGTCGAAGATCTTCTCTACAGGAAGTCCGGTCTGCTGGGTGTCTCGGGCCTATCAAGTGATATGCGCACGCTTTCCGCGAGCACGACCGCGCCAGCAGAGGAAGCGATCGCCCTCTTCGCCTGGCGGGCTGGCCGGGAGGCCGGGGCGCTCGCGTCCTCACTTGGCGGCCTAGATGGCATCGTGTTCACCGCCGGTATCGGCGAGAATGACGCCGGCATGCGTAGTCGCATCTGCAACAGCCTGAAATGGCTCGGGCTCGAGATTGACGAGATCGCCAATGCTGGCAACGGCCCTTTGATCAGTCTGCCCGATAGCCTGATCAAGGTCTATGTTATTCCGACCGACGAGGAGCGCATGATCGCGCTGCACACCTTGCAAATATTGAGCGAGAAGCTTGCATGAGGCCGCTTGTGGATTTGGCGGTCAATGAGGCGACCGCCGTTCCACCAAATCTGAAACGAGCATTGTGCCGGCGCAATACGTCATATATGTTCAACTGAACATATCATGGAGCACGCATGTCGAGTGAAGTCATCTTTCCTCCTGCCACTCCGCCCCGTGGGCGTAGGCCCAAGGATATGGCAGGAGGCAGGCAAGAGTTGTTGGCTGCCGCCATTTGTGCATTTTCGCATGACGGGTTTGAGCGCGCGGATCTGAGAGGAATCGCGTCGGCGGCCGGTGTCAGCCAGAACCTGATTCGCGTGCATTTTGGAAACAAGGCTCAGCTCTGGAATGCGTGCCTTGACACAATAACGAAAAGTGCGGCCGGGATAATTTCCGAGATCTCGAAAATTGCCTCCGACGAAAGCCGTTCGGTTCACGACCGCCTTTGCGACGTACTTCCTCGCATAGTCTATTTTTACTCCGATCACCCCTACGTCAGGGACTTTGTCGTTCGGCACGCTGCAGACAGGTCTGAACGATCAACGTTGGTCACGGAGCAACTCATTTATCCCGCCTATGAAAGCTGCCGTGCCCTTTACGAGGACGGGATCGCTCAAGGCATTATCCGGGCGAGTCACCCAGCACTTTTTTTCGCATTGCTAAGTGCCGCAGCCAATCAACCTGCAAGTTTTCCGACCGTCCTGCAATCTCTTGCCCCTGAAATACCTGCGGATGCCGCGCGGATCCTCATTGCAGAAACCATTGTCGAAACGTTGCTTCACGGCGAGCCATGCCCGCCGCAACGGTAAAAAAGGAGCAAAGCCGCTCGACGCCTTCAAAGGCTTCAGAGCGATTGCCGACGGACGCGGTTTCGCTGTGCATCTGGACAACGGCGCGATGCAGAGCGCCACGGAGGCACGCGAAGCGTTGGCAGAACCATATCGCCGAGAAACGCACGATCGCAATTCAACGCATGATCGCAATTCACAGAGACAATCTGTTGGAGGGGTTTGCTTGATGACACCGCTTGTGGATCTGAAAGGGAAGCGCGGCCTCGTTATCGGCATCGCAAACGAACATAGCATCGCGGCAGGGTGCGCGGAGGCATTTGCCCGATGCGGAGCCCGGCTTGCCGCTACCTATCTCAACGACAAGGCAAAGGACTGGGTCCAGCCTGTCGTCGACCAGCTCGGCATCGAATGGACTGCGCCGTGCGACGTACGCATCCCCGGCGAACTCGAGGCGCTTTTCGCCCAAGTGCAAGAACGCTGGGGCGGCCTCGATTTCCTGCTGCACTCGATCGCCTTCGCGCCGAAGGAGGATCTCCACGGTCGGGTGGTCGACAGCAGTGCGCAAGGCTTCTCGATCGCGATGGACGTGTCCTGCCACAGCTTCCTTCGCATGGCGAAGCTCGCCGAACCGCTGATGGCGACGGGCGGATGCCTGCTTTGCGTGACCTTCTATGGTTCGGAGCGGGTGGTCGAGCACTATAACCTGATGGGCCCCGTCAAGGCGGCGCTGGAAAGCGCGACGCGCTATGTCGCCGCGGAACTGGGCGCCAAAGCCATCCGGGCACATGCCATTTCACCGGGGCCGATCGCCACCCGCGCCGCGAGCGGGATCGACCGGTTCGACGAACTGCTCGATCGGGCTGCCGCGCAGGTTCCCGCAGGAAAATTGGTTGACGTCAGCGACGTCGGCGCGCTGGCCGCCTTCCTCGTCAGCGATGCCGCGAAGGGGATCACCGGCACGGTCATTCCGGTCGATAACGGACAGCATCTTTTCGCGTGATCGTTCGGGCCGCCCCTCTTGCCCTTGCGGCCAGCGCCGTACTGGCGCCGCAGGCGCACGCGCAAGGCGCTCTGGAATATGTCGTCCAGCGCGCCGGCAACCGCGATGAGAGCAGGTATATCCTTGTCGATGTGCGCGTTCTCAATGCCGGGGCAGCCGCGCAGGAGGTTCGCCTTCCCGACAAGGTTGCGGCCGATCTGGTCAGCAACGGCACGTATCGAAAGGTCTGGCTGCAACGAGGCGAAAAACAGGCTGCGGTTCTGACGATCCCGGCCAATGGCTTCGCGGCGGCGCTCTACCGGATCGACTTTCAGGACGTCATGGACGGCGCGGTCTTGTCCATTCCCTCCTGGTCAACGCAGCAAATCCTGCTGACGATCGGCGTCGATCCTGAAGCCGACCGCTCTGCACCTGCCGCCCTGGCTATGGCGCCCTCGCTCACACCCCCGACCTCTACGCAGATATCGCCAGCCCCTGTCACACCATCGCCGGCAGACCGAACCCGGGGCAATGCTTTCATCCCCAATCTCTCGGTCTACGAACCGATCTATGCGGTCTATGGCCCCGGCACCAACAGCGACGCGCGCATCCAGATCAGTTTCAAATATCAGCTGTTCGGAAGTCGAGCGCGGATGGACCGCTCTCCCTCGCTGATCGACGGCCTCTACTTCGCCTATACCCAGCGCATGTTCTGGGACGTGGCGGCGAAATCCTCACCCTTCCGAAATATCGATTATCAACCCGAGCTCTTCTATCTCTCGCCTGCCCTGCCCGTGTCAGAAAAGGCCACGATCAGCGGCCAGATCGGCCTTCGCCATGAGTCCAATGGACGCGATGGCGCGGCCTCGCGCAGCCTCAACATGCTCTATGTGGCCCCGATGGCCGTCTTCTCGCTCGGCGAGGACCGAAGGCTGACGATCGCGCCGCGGCTGTGGCTCTATCTCGGAGACCTTTCGGACAATCCTGACATTCGCCGATATCGCGGCAATAGCGGGCTTTTCATTGAGGCCGGCGAGGATGATGGGCTGCGCGTCTCGGCTTCTACCCGTCTGAACTTGGGTAGCGGCAAGGGAGCTCTGACCGCCGATCTCTCCTACCCGTTCCGGCGTATCCTGGGCGGAGGCCCGGACTTCTATCTCTTCGGCCAGGGCTTCACCGGCTACGGCGAAAATCTGCTCGACTATAACAAGCACGTGACGCGCCTGCGGATCGGCGTGGCGCTTGTGCGATGAACGCTCAAGGAGGCATAGCGTGAAGCTGCGGGCCTGTATCGTCATTCCCATTCTGGCCGTCGTCCTCATCGCCCTGGCTTTCGGGCTGTGGTGGATGTTTGGACGCACCGACAAGCTCCCCGAAACCATCGTGCGCGGCAACGGCCGTCTCGAGATGACGCGCACCGATATCGCCGCCAAATATCCCGGCCGCCTGATGTCGCTTGACGTCCATGAAGGTGATCTCGTCCGGGCGGGTCAGGTCATCGCCCGGCAGGATGACGTAGACCTCAAGGCACAACTCGCCGGAGCGCTTGCCAAGCGCGAACAGGCAGTGTCCGCCCTCATGCGCGCGCAAGGGGAGCTCGCCGCGCGGGACAGCCAGGCCCAGCTCGCCCGCATCGACTGGGTCGAGACAGCCAAGCTTCGTGATCGCGACATGGTCTCGAACGTCGAGCTGGAGCAGCGTCGCCTGGCATTGGGCGCTGCGCAAGGTGGCGCGCAGGCGGCGGGCGGCGGTGTCGGCGAGGCACGCTCGGCCATTGCCCAGGCCGACGCCCTGATCGCGCAAACCAGAGCCGGCCTTGCCGACCTGCGGATCATCGCACCGACGCCCGGGCGCGTCGAATATCGGATCGTCGAGCCTGGAACCATGTTGCCGCCGGGCGGCAAGATCGTGTCGCTGGTCAATGCCGAGGATGCCTGGCTCACCATCTTCCTGCCCGCCTCGGTCGCCGGCAAGATCAGGATCGGCGACGAGGCACGCATTCTTCCGCAGGGTTTTGGCGACGCCATTCCCGCGCGCGTCAGCTTTGTGGCGCCCGATGCGCAGTTCACGCCCAAATTCGTCGAGACGGCCAGCGAACGCGAGAACCTGTCCTACCGGGTGAAGCTGCAGATCGCGCCCGATCTCGCCCGTCGCCTGGACGGAAGGCTGAAGGCCGGCATGACGGCGGACGGGTTCGTGCGCACCGATACGCACCAGCCCTGGCCCGACCTCACCAAGATCGACAAATGATCCCGCCCGCTCAGATCCTCCCCGAAGAGGCGATACGGATCGAAAGCCTTTCGCATCGATACGGTGGTATCGTCGCCCTGAACGAGGTTTCGCTCTCCCTGCCCAAGGGGAAGACCACCGCGCTGGTCGGGCCCGACGGTGTCGGCAAGTCGACGCTGCTCGGCCTCATATCCGGCGTGAAAAAGCTGCAGACGGGACGTCTTTCGGTTCTCGGCTTCGATCTTGCCGAGCGTCGCAAGCGGGAGGATTTCCTTGCCCGCGTCGCCTACATGCCCCAGGGGCTTGGTCGCAATCTCTACCCGACGCTTTCCGTCCGCGAGAATATCGACTTCTTCGGGCGCCTCTTCGGACTGTCCGCAGCCGAGCGGGAAGCGCATCTGCGGCGCCTGCTGGACGCGACGGGACTCGCTCCCTTTCCGGACCGGCCCGCCGGCAAGCTTTCGGGCGGCATGAAGCAGAAGCTGGGCCTGTGTTGCTCGCTGGTCCACGATCCCGACCTGCTCATCCTCGATGAGCCCACCACGGGTGTCGATCCCCTGTCGCGACGGCAGTTCTGGGAACTGGTGGATGCGATGTGCGCGGAGCGGCCGGACATGACCGTGCTCGTCTCCACGGCTTACATGGAAGAAGCAGAGCGCTTCGGCCACCTCGTGGCGATGGATGATGGCAAGGTGATCGCGCAAGGGGATACAGGCGAGATCATGCGTGAAGCGGGCGCGGATACGCTGGAAGCCGCCTATGTACGCCTGCTCCCGCAAGACAAGCGGCCGTCGGGCGACGCGCTGGTCGTGCCGGCCTGGCAGGACAAGGGCGAGGCGCCGGCAATCGAGGCGCATGACCTTACCCGGCGCTTTGGCGATTTCGTAGCGGTCGATCATGTGAACTTTCGCATCGGACGCGGCGAGATATTCGGTTTTCTGGGCTCGAACGGCTGCGGCAAGACCACGACCATGAAAATGCTGACCGGCCTGCTCGATGCAACGGACGGGACGGCCAGCCTTTTTGGGCGGCCGATCGCCCCCGGAGACATGGAGACGCGCATGCGCGTGGGCTATATGTCGCAGGCCTTCTCCCTCTATGAAGAGCTTTCGGTTCGCCAGAACTTGGTCCTTCATGCGCGGCTCTATCGCGTGCCACGCGCGCAGGCAGGCGAACTGGTTTCGGCCGCGCTTGCCCAGTTCGAGCTCGAGGCCCATGCCGACGCCGTTCCCTCGGCGCTTCCGCTCGGCATACGGCAACGCCTGCAACTCGCTGCCGCCTGCCTCCATCGACCCGAGATCCTCATCCTGGACGAGCCGACATCCGGCGTCGATCCGGCCGCGCGCGACATGTTCTGGCGTCACCTGATCCGGCTCTCGCGCGACGAAGGGGTGACGATATTCGTCTCGACCCACTTCATGAACGAGGCGGAACGGTGCGACCGCATATCGCTGATGCATCGTGGTCGGGTTCTGGCCGTCGGCGCGCCGGCGGAACTCACGCAGCGTTATGATGCGGAGCGGCTCGAGGATGCGTTCATCGCTGTCCTCGAGAAGGATAATGACGAAGTGCCGACTGCGGCCCCCGCTACCTTGCCGACCGACACTTCGGCTGCTTCCCCGACTGTGGCCGCCGGTGCGCGAGCGATGGCTATGGGCGTGCCGCGATTGCCGACCGCTGCCGGCAACTGGCCGGGCTTTGCCTGGGCCTTTGCCCGGCGCGAAGCGACCGAACTCATGCGCGATCGCATCCGGCTCGCCTTCGCGCTGATCGGCCCGATCATCCTGCTGTGCATTGCAGCCTACAGCATTTCCTTCGACGTCCAGAATATCCGCCTTGCCGTGCTCGATCATGACTGCAGTGCCGCGAGCCGCGACCTGCAACGTTATTTTGAAGGGTCACGCTATTTCCGGGTTGAGCCCGAACTTCAAAGCGACGCCGCCGCCGAGCAGGCGTTGCGCGAGGCATCGGCCAAGATGGTGCTGGACATACCCCCCGGCTTCGGACGCGACCTGGCCGCAGGGCGGCGGCCCGCGATCGACGTGCGGATCGACGGCGCAAGCCCCTTCCCCGCGTCGAACGCGCGCGCTTATGCCGAGGCCATTCTCCTTCGCTATTCGATCGATCAACTGCGGTCCACGCAGCTCTTCGCAATCCCTGATCTTTCGTCCACGATCGAACCCCGCTTCATCTACAACCAGGAGTTTCGCAGCATCTACGCCATGGCGCCGGGCGTCCTGATGCTCTGCATGATCCTCATTCCCGCAATGCTGACGGCCCTTGGGGTCGTGAGAGAGAAGGAGATCGGTTCGATCACCAATCTCTACGCCTCGCCGGCGAGCCTGGGCGCATTCCTGGTCGGCAAGCAGATGCCCTATGCCCTTCTGGCGATGATCAGTTTCGTGACGCTGATCCTCGTGACTGTCTTCATTTTGGGAGTGCCGCTCAAGGGGTCCTTGCCGGCCCTTCTGATCGGTGGCTTCCTCTTCATCCTGTCAGTCACCGGGCTCGGGCTGATGATCTCCGCATTTGTGCGCTCGCAGGTCGCCGCCATCTTCGCGACGTCGCTCATCTGCCTCATCCCGTCGGTGAACTTCTCAGGGCTCCTCTACCCCGTTTCGACCCTGACAGGCCCGAGCCATATGATCGGGCTGACATTTCCCTCCTCCTGGTTCCAGATCGTCAGTCTGGGCACATTCACCAAGGGTCTGGGCATGGCCAGTTTCGGCCAGGCCTATCTGGCCCTGATGGCGCTCGCATTGCTCTTCGTGGGCGGCGCACGCCTGATGCTGGGAAAGCAGGAGAAATGACGCGCTGGATTCTCAACGTCGCGCTTCTGAGCGGCAAGGAACTGCGCAGTGTCATGAAGGATGTGACGCTGATGGCGCTTATCCTCTTCGCTTTCACCGTGGCGATCCAGCTTGTTGCGAACGGGGTGCGCGCAGAGGTCATGAACGCTTCGGTCGCGATCATGGACGAGGATCATTCCGAACTGTCGCGCCGACTGCGCGATGCCATCCAGCAGCCCTATTTCAAACCACCCGAGGACATCGAGCGATCCGCGATCGGCCCTGCGATGGACAGCGGCCAATATATCTTCGTGATCGAGATCCCGCCCCGCTTCGAAGCCGATACGCTCGCGGGCCGGTCGCCCTCCGTCCAGATTCTCGTCGACGCGACTGCCATGACGCAGGCAGGTCTGGGCGCTGCCTATTTCCAGCAGATATTCGCTCAGGAAACGCTCGACTTCCTCCATGCCCGGGGCCTCCTGGAGGCGCTGCCGGTCCAGGTCGAAAGCCGGATGCATTTCAATCCCAACGCCCAGTCGGCCTGGTATACCTCGGTCATGCAGATCGTCACCAATGTGACGGTGCTCTCGATCATCCTCGTCGGCGCGGCGGTGATCCGTGAGCGTGAGCATGGCACGATCGAGCATCTGCTGGTGATGCCCGTGCGCGCCAGCGAGATCGCCTTCGCCAAGATCCTTGCCAACGGCCTCGTCATCCTGCTGGCCTCGATCGCGTCCCTCTGGTTCGTCGTTCATGGCGCTGTGGGCGTGCCGCTGACCGGATCTCTCCTGCTCTTTACAGCGGCAATGTTCCTCTATCTCTTCTCGGTCACCTCGCTCGGCATGTGGATGGCGACGCTCGCGCCATCCATGCCGCAGTTCGGGCTCTTCGCGGTGCCCGTCTATGCCATCGCCTATCTGCTCTCGGGGGCGGCGACGCCGCTCGAGAGCATGCCCTCGGCGATCCGCACGATTGCACTGTGTCTGCCGACCACCCAGTTCGTCAGCCTCTCCCAGGCGATCCTCTATCGCGGCGCGGGCGTGCGAACGATCCTGCCGGAACTCGCGATCATCTGCGGCTCGGGCGTGTTCTTCGTGGCGATGGCCGTCAGCCGCTTCCGTTCGATGCTCTCAAGGCAGGGCTAAAGGTCATGGATGACATCACCCAGGAAAATCAGAATGCATAGCCGATTGCTTCCCCCCTCGCTCGCGCTGCTGCTCACCGCCTGTGCCAGCGTTCCTAACACGTCTTCTCACGCGCCACGCGTCACTCCGCCCGCTCGCCTCGACGCAGCGGCGGCGAACGACGCGGCAATAACCGGGACAGACCGCTGGTGGACGGCGTGGGGCGATCCCGCTCTTGATGCGCTGATCGAGAAATCGCTCGAAGTAAACGCCGATATCCGCGCTGCAAAGGCCCATGTCGCCGCCGCGCGAGCGCTGGTCACTGTCGCGGAATCCGCACTTTATCCTACCGTTGCCGCAAATGGCACAGCCTGGGCCAGTCAGAGCGATGCCGGGCTCGATGACAAGTGGCAGGCCATGCTGCCATCGCTGTCCGGAAACAGCGGCAGTGGATATCTGGTAGGTCTTGGAGCCACCTGGGAGGCTGACCTGTTCGGTGGAAGTCACGCAGACGCCGAAATGGCGCGCGCGCTTTCCGAAAGTGCCGCACGAACGGCTGATGCCGTCAGGCTCATGGTCGCCGCCGATGTCGTCGAGAATTATCAGCAGTTGCAGGGGCTGAGACGTCGCCTCGCCGTCCTTGATCGCAGCGAGGCGACGGCGGGCCGCCTTGTCGATTATGCAGCCGCCCGACAGCGGACGGGCGCTGCGACAGCGGCCGATGTCACCCGCGCTCGCAATGGCCTTGAGGCGCTGCGCGCCTCCCGCCCGGCTCTCACATCCCTCATCGATGCGCGCCGGCGGCGACTGGCCGTGCTGGCGGGCGACCTGCCCGAACAGGCGCCGGCCATGATCGCCTCCGCCACTTTTGAGACGCCGGGCGCGCCCACGGGGCAGCTACCTTCCGACATTCTTGCTCGCAGGCCTGATGTCGCGGCGCGATCTTGGCTGGTGAACGCGCGCGCGGCGCGCCTCAAGAGCCTGAAGGCCGATCTGCTTCCGCGTTTCGCCATCCATTTCCTTGGGCAGAACGGGCATATCGAACTGGGCGGCCTGCCAGGTTATGGCGGAACCGGAGGTCTGGTCGGCCTTTCCGCATCGATGCCGCTTTTCAATGCCGGAAGGTTGCAGGCCAGAGTGAAGGCGGGCGATGCCGAACTTGAGGCTGCTCTCGCCAATTATGACCAGGCCATGCTGTCGGCGCTCGAGGAAGTTGAATCCGCTTATGGCTTTCGGACGGGGCTGGACGAACGCCTGGCCGGGCTTATCCGTACATCCGACATGGCGCGCCGACGCGCCGACCAACTGGCGATATTGTACGATGCCGGACGCACCCAATTGGGCGATGTGTTGCAGGCCCGACTGGATGCCCTCTCGGACGAGGACAAGATGGAGCAAACCCGCATCGCGCAAGGAACGGCGACCGTTCAGCTCTATCGGGCGTTGGGAGGTGGCTGGTAAAAACTGGACAGCAACGCCAACCGCCGTTTTTTGGGCAGGCCGCACTGTCCATCTGATTGCAGGTGAGGCCTACGCCCCTGTAGGCAATTTCGAAGCCGCCCCGGACCGATTTTGTCTATTTTTCCGATCACGACCCCGGATCATAGATGCGGGGTTAAGATTTAACGGTTAAGCATGCTATTGCGTATGCATGGGAGCCATGAAGGCCTCAGCGAGCCTAGCGAAGTAGGTATACCATGAAGGAATTTCTTGAACGCGCGGCGAATGCCGGCGCCCTGTCGTTCCGTGACTTGCACGTCATTCTGGATGCGCTCCCGATTCCTCTGTCCTGGGCCACCTTACCGCAAGGAGAGATTCAGTTCGTCAACCGGGCTTTTACAAAGACGTTCGGCTACGCCGAAGGGACTTTCACAAACGTCAGTGACTGGATCGATAAGGCCTATCCGCATGAGCATCACCGCCGGGAAACCCGTCGGCTTTGGCACGATCTTTGGCTCGCGCAGTCGGATGGTATTTCGGAAATAGATGTTTGCGAGGTCGAAATTTTATGCGCTGACAACAGGATCAGAACGGCTCAGCATCGCGGAATTCTCCTTCACGAGATGGGCATCGGCATCGCGCTATTCGATGACATTTCGAGCAGACGTGAGGCCGAGAACGCATTACGTCGCATTGCGTTTGAGGACCCGCTAACCGGTCTTGCCAATCGTCGGGTGCTGCAAGATCTATGGGCAGAGCACGCAACACGGGGCGCGATCGCAGACAATATGATGGCTGTACTTGTGATCGATCTGGACGGCTTCAAGGCGATCAATGATCGTTTGGGCCATGATGCAGGCGACGAAATGCTGAGAACTGTGGCTCAGCGGCTCAAGGAATGCGTTCGGGAAGGCGATCTCGTTTGCCGCATAGGAGGCGATGAATTTGCTGTACTGCTACCCGGCCTGCGAAGCCCATGGCCCGTCGAACCAATTTGCCAGCGGATTGACGCGGCCCTGCGCCAGCCGGTCATAATCGATGGAAGCATAGCCGCGGTCGGCGCCAGTGTCGGTGCAAGCCTGTACCCCCAGGACGGCGATGAACTGCAACTTCTGGTGAAGCGCGCTGATGAGGCGCTTTACCGTCGAAAATCGCAGCGCATGGGTGGTTGGGAATGGTTCCAGGCGCCGATTGCGGCCTGAACGATCGCCATCTGATATGAGGCGCCCAACAAACAGGGCTGAGCATTGATCGCTGCTCTCAGAATTACGATTGATATAACCAGTCCCAGAATGCGTCCCTTAGTGTCTGATTCAAAATTATCGTCGCGGATTTCATGATCTTGCGATGCGTCGGGCAAAGAGCTGGATCGATGCGATGAAGAGCCATGCGGCTGCCGACGCAATGGTTTGTTCGAAGTCCTTGGCGAGCCGCCGGTTCCGGTTCAGCCATGCCAGCGTGCGTTCGACCACCCAGCGTCGGGGCAGCACGTCGAAGCCTTTCGCTGCATCGGACCTCTTGATGATCTCGATGGTCCATTTGCCGAAGCGGCGCAGAGCGTCCTTGAGCTTGTCTCCGGCATAGCCTCCATCAGCGAAAACATGGCGCAGCCAGGGGAAGCGCCGAATGATTTCGGCCAACACCATCGGCGCGCCGTCGCGGTCCTGGATGTCGGCGGTGTGGATCACGGCATGGACGAGATTTCCCTCGGTGTCGGTGAGGACGTGGCGCTTGCGCCCTTTGACCTTCTTGCCCGCGTCATAGCCACGAGGCCCTCCGCTTTCCGTGGTTTTCACGCTTTGGCTGTCGATCACGCCGGCGCTGGGCGAAGCCTCCCGGCCGTGCGCCTCGCGTGCAACCATCAGCAGTGTGTGATTGATCGTCAGCCACAGCCCGTTGTCGCGCCAAAGGTAGAACCAGTGCCGCACGGTCGAAACAGGCGGAAAGCAAGGCGGCAGCATCCGCCAGGGCAAGCCCCCGCGCAGCAAGTATAGGATAGCCTCGACAATGCGCCGCAGCGACCATTTGCGAGGTCGCCCGACATGTGATGCTGGTGGCAGCAATGGTTCCAGAACCGCCCACTCGGCATCAGTCATATCACTTGGCAAAGTCAGCCCGCTTCGCGCATGAAGGGCGCGAGTGGTATCGGTCCACATCGTTGTATCCATGGTAGTTTTTGGCGAAACTCATGAATCAACGACAGGTCAGGCCGTCAAGCTAACCTGCTGATACCACTCAACTTAATTTCCGATCGGGCTCTTATAGTTTATTGATAGTTAAACTTTGGGGCGGAGAGTAAGCCGAGTCGCCCATGACATGGCGATTTATGGAAAACAGAAGGCCATAGCAACGAATCCTGCGAAAGCAAATCGCACTGTAAATTTCTCGGTAGAAGGAAGATCAACAAGAGGATTTAGCAATAATTATATTAAAGCCAGACTCAAATCGGCAATCTCAAACGGGAATATCTGGCCCGCTTTTCAGCCTATTGTATCAATTGACTCCGGACATCTCGCAGGTTTCGAGATTTTGGCTCGATGGACGGCATCCGGGGGAAGGAACATTCCGCCAGATCACTTCATCCCGCTGCTGGAAAAGCATAATCTGATTGATGATCTTACCAAGGCTTTGATACGATCCTCATGTGCGCAGGCCAGAGATTGGCCCGGCACATTCTTCATCGCTTTCAACATTTCCCCATGTCAACTCCTGCATGAGGAAATGCCTGACTGGCTCATGGCGGAAGAAGTTCGGGCAGGTTTTCCACTGAATCGTCTTCAGATTGAAGTCACCGAAGGATCGCTCCATTCTCAGGAGGAAACAGCATACGCTACGCTTCGGAAACTGGATTCCCTGGGCGTTAAAGTGTCGATCGATGATTTCGGGACCGGCTATTCCAGTCTCGCAAGACTGGAAGCCTTTCCGTTCAGAAAGCTCAAGATCGATGCTCGCTTTGTACGTGGCCTGGACCGGGATGCGGGGAAGCGGCGAATTGCAGCTGCCATCATTGGTCTCGGACAAAGCCTTGGAATTACCGTTGTCGCAGAAGGCGTAGAATCGGAGAAGGAAGCCTCGATTCTATCGGATCTTGGTTGTCCGCTGGGCCAAGGCTGGCTTTTTGGTGCGGGAGTGCCGGCCCACGAGGCTCGCGAGATGGTAGATGGACTGGGAACACCTCACACCGATACCCCACCTTTACTCGACGCCTCGCCGTTTCAGCAACTCCATCAGCTCCGATCCCTGTACCAACAGTCCCCCGCGGGGCTATGCTTCCTGGATGTGAACTTGCGCCACGTACGCGTGAACGATCTCTTCGCCAAGATGCTGGGAGCCAGTTCATTTCAAATTACGGGTAAGACAATTGATGAGGTATTATCCGACCCCACTCTCGACCAACTCCGAGAAATATTGAACGCAGCGCTGAAAAATGACCATACTCCCACTCAGGAAGTCGTTATAGCCGAACGAGACTATCAAGTATTTGTACAAAAGGTTGTCGATGTAGGCGGCGACGTCATCGGTCTTTCGTTAGTGACAGTCGATGTCACAGAACAGAAGCACATCATTCGCAAGCTTCACCTTAGCGATGCGCATTTCCGGCACCTTGCAGAAGTGAGTCCGACGATTGCCTGGGCAGCCAGGCCTGATGGAACCGTAGATTATATCAGCCCATTAGCGACGGACATCGAGGGCGAAGCAATGCAAAAGAGAATTGATCGCTGGTATAGCAAAATGCACACGGACGATCTCGCACGGGTTCGTGCGGAATGGCTTGCCTGGTTGCCGTCAGTGCGACCGTTTTCGACCACATTTCGAATGGCGCAAACGGGAGGAAATTATCTCCTCATGAGAAGTCGGGCACATCCTCAGCTCGATGAGAATGGAGCAGTTATCAGATGGAATGGGATGATATCACCCCTGATCGTCGATGAAGGGGCGTAATCGAAGAAACTTTTGGTCTGCCTGGTGTAACACGGTGCCCATCACGTTACCTCGCCTTCACCGGGTCAGGGAGAACTCCACCGGCACGACCAGTTCCAGCGTTTCGCCGGGTTTGTCGTCGGGCGGCTTGGGAAGTGGTGATGCCCGTTTTGCAAGCGCAACCGCTTCGCGATCGAGGTCAGGAAAGCTCGAAGACCGTTCGAGGCGGGATGATAGGACCTTGCCTTCGCGGTCCATCACGAAACGAATCCAGGGCGCTCCCTGTTGCCCCCGCGCCATCGCCGCACGCGGATATTGGCGATGCTTGTTGAGCGCCGCAAGGACGCGGCCTTCCCAGCTATCGGCTCCGTGGCTTGCCACCTGAGGCGCCAATGGCGCGGGCATGGTCTCGGGCGCGGCCGTCTCCGGTTCCGTTGGCGCCGGATGAGTGGGCGTGGGCGTCACTCGCGGTAAGGGCACCGACACCGGCGGGATCGGCACGATCGTGCGTTCAACCAGTTGCACCTTGGGCCGCTCCGTAGACTTTTCCGTCCTCTCGACCGGCCTGAGCGCATCCTTCTCTTCCGGCTGAATCTCTGGGGGTGATGCGGGAGCCCGGACGTCGAACACGTTAAGGGTAGTCGATGCAGGCGGTGCGCTATAGGTCCGCCAGGTAAACAACGCCGCACACAGGATCAGCAGCCCGATCACCGACACGCCCCCAATGCCGAACTGTCGCGTCCCCAGCCTCATGGGTTGATCGGCATACCGGCTCGAAGGCTGCCACGCTGATGCATATACGGGCGGCATAGCCGGCGCAGCGCTTGTCCCGGACAGGGCCGCGCCGCATTGCGCGGGTTGCGGTTGGGGTATCACAAGCGTCATACCTTTGTTCCGAGCGCCGTCAGCAGGATGACAATGCCGGCCACAACGGAAAGCGTCGCAGCCACCCCCACACACCAGCAACACCGCGGAAATGGAAGGTCGCCATGGCAATGAAGGCAAACATTGCGAAGCTCGCCAAAGTTGCGACTATAAGGGCCTCGGCCTGCCCCATTCCGATCCGGACCAACAGCAGCGAGAGGGCCACGGTTGCAAGCGATGTCACGCCGTAGGCCCCCAGCGTTCCCGCGATTGTGCGGAGAACCGCCGGCCAGCGTGCTCTTGCCCGTTCGCTTTGGCACATCATTGCCGGACTTTCCGCAAGAAGCGCTCACGGTTGAGCTGCGCAATCATGGCGACGAAGTACGACGACACGTCCGATATCAGATTAGTAATGCCGCCGTTATAGCATTTCTGGCTCAGATCGTCTTGCTAACGCAACGTACGGCGAACTGCATCTTGCCATCCGGCAACGAGCGTTTTGCGTTCAAAATTCGCCATTTTCGGTTCAAAAATCTGTCCCTGCGTCCAGGTTTCGGCCAGAGCGTTGAGATCCGCCCAGAGCCCTGTTGCAAGGCCCGCATGAAAAGCAGCGCCAAGCGCTGTCGTCTCAAGATGAACGGGCCGCTCAACCTTCGTCTCGAGCATGTCGGCAAGGAATTGGCAAAGCCAGTCATTGGCGGCCATACCGCCATCGACGCGCAGTTTGGCAGGGGCTGCGCCGCCATCTGAGACCATCGCTTCTGCAAGATCCATAGTCTGGTAGGCGACCGCCTCAAGCGCGGCGCGAGCGAGATGGGCCTGGGTCGCGTCAAGCGTCAGGCCAAAAATCGCACCACGCGCATCAGGATCCCAGTGAGGCGCGCCAAGTCCCACAAAAGCCGGAACCATATAGACACCATGACTGGAGGGAACCCGCGTAGCCATATCGTTCGTTTCACGAGCATGCGTGATGACGCCGATCCCGTCCCGCAACCATTTCACCGCCGCGCCAGCAACGAAAATCGAACCCTCAAGAGCATAGGTCATCTGCCCGTTCAGGCGATAGGCTGGTGTCGTGAGGAGGCGGTTATTTGATTCCAATGCCTCGGTACCCGTGTTGAGGAGCATGAAGCAACCGGTGCCATAGGTCGACTTCGCCATTCCCACGCCAAAGCAAGCCTGACCGAACAGCGCGGCCTGCTGATCCCCGGCAACACCGGCAATGGGGATTGCTGCGCCCAGAAGCGCAGCGTCAGTCGTGCCGAAATGATGCGCATTATCATGCACCTCGGGAAGCACCTGCATCGGCACACGCAGCAGACGACACATTTCCTCATCCCAACGTTGCTCGCGGATGTTGTAGAGCATCGTCCGACCAGCATTGGTCACGTCCGTGGCATGAACCTTCCCACCCGTCAGGCGCCAGATCAGGAAACTATCGATGGTGCCAAACGCAAGCTCACCCCTTTCAGCGCGCTCTCTGGCGCCGCCGACATTATCAAGAATCCAGGCGAGCTTGGTGCCCGAAAAATAGGGATCGACGAGAAGGCCGGTACGCGAGCGCACTTCCGCCTCAAATCCTTCCTCTCCCTTGAGTTCGGCGCATAGTCTGGCGGTACGGCGATCCTGCCACACGATGGCGCGATGGATCACCTTCCCAGTACCGCGCTCCCAAACGACCACTGTCTCGCGCTGGTTGGTGATGCCGATGCCGGCAATGCCGCCGGTACCCACCCCGCTCTTCTCGATAGCTTCTTTGGCAAGACGGAGGGTGTCGCGCCAAATGTCCTCCGGGTCATGCTCCACCCACCCCAGGTCGGGATAATGTTGTTCGAACTCACATTGCGCGCTTGCAACGGGACGCGCGTGCCTGTCGAACACGATGGCGCGCGTCGATGTCGTGCCTTGATCGATGGCCAGAATGTGCACAGGCTGAGGCATTAGGCGGCTCTCCGGGCTTTTCTTCAAAGGTTTACTTGACAGGCATGTCCGTATCGCCCGGCGCACCTGACTTGCTTCGCGAAGGTAAATATGGCTTGACGGCAATTTGATAGAGACCAGCGCCGAGCGTTCCACCAAGTAACGGCGCGGCAATCGGGACCCACCAGTAATTCTCGGGACTTGGAAAAGCGGCCTGATCGTATCCGGCGAGCCAAGCCAGAAGCCGTGGCCCAAAATCGCGAGCGGGATTGAGTGCCCAGGCTTCCAGATATCCTGCGGACGCGCCAATGGTCGCGACCAGCAGACCGATCATGAGAGCGCTCGAATTCGCCCGTGGCGCAACATCGTTGAACTCGTCCGTGATGGCGAAGATTCCCAGCAACAGGAGGCCGGTCAGGATCACTTCATCCCAGAATGCGTGGATCGGGGTGATATGTTCCCCGGGATGAGTGAAGAATACCCCAGCGGCGCCACCTGTCGCACGCGTCAAGCCATGGGCTGCATTATAAGCGTCAATCACCGGATGATAGAGTTGCAGCACCAGGCTGGCACCGATGAACCCACCTATCACCTGCGCTATCCAATAAGGCAAAATCTTGCGTTTGGGGAAACCACGGAAAAAAGCGAGCGCCAGCGTGACCGCTGGATTGGCGTGTGTTCCGGAAACGGCACCCGTGACATAGATCGCGATTGTCACGCCCAGCCCCCAGGCGATGCAAACGCCCCAATAGGCCTGAGCGTAGGGACTCGGGTCATAAAGGGTGATCATGGCTGCCGCACCATCACCGATCAGGATTATGATCGCGACCGCCAAGGCCTCGGAGATGAGTTCGCCGATCAGGGCGCGGCGATATTCCACCTTCAAGTCTCCCCACGTTGGAACAATTTTCATCTGAAACTGCCCCATCTGCACACGCTTTCATATTAACGTCAACTCTTTCGTTTGCATTTTCGGTTTCGGCATATTATTTTCTATCGAAAGAAACCTGGGAATGATGCCCTTCGGATCGAACCAGGACACTTCCGCCGCCTTCCTATCGAGAGAAGATCGAATGACCGCATGCCCGCCCCCCTCTCCTGCTACCGGTATGCACGTCGAAACCTATGATTTGTTGATCGTGGGGGGAGGCGTGAATGGCGCCGGGATAGCACGCGACGCCGCCGGCCGCGGACTTTCGGTCCTGCTGGTAGAGCAGGACGATCTGGCCAGTTATACCTCCTCATCATCGACAAAACTAATCCACGGCGGGCTGCGTTATCTGGAATATTACGAATTCCGCCTAGTCCGAGAGGCTTTGATCGAACGCGAGCGGTTACTGGCTATGGCGCCGCACATCATGTGGCCGCTGCGGTTCGTCCTCCCGCAATCACTTTCCCCCCGCCCCGCCTGGATGGTCCGACTTGGCCTGTTCCTTTACGATAATCTGGGTGGCCGGAAGAACTTGCCCGGAACCGAAACGATAAACCTCGACCGGAGCCCGGGCGGGATCGGGCTCAAGCCCCAGAAGGGCAAGAAACGGGGCAAGGCTTTCGTCTATTCAGACGGGTGGGTGGAAGACAGCCGGCTCGTCGTACTTAACGCAATGGATGCGGCTGCCCGCGGCGCCCGGATCGAAACACGCACACAGCTAACGCAAGCACAAAACGAAAATGGCGAGTGGATTGCAACGCTCGAAACGAAAGCCGGTACAGTCCGTCAGGTGCGCGCAAGGATGCTGGTCAATGCCGCCGGTCCATGGGTCGATAAGGTTCTTGGCCGTATCGGGCGCAGCAACAACAATCGCGGCGTGCGGCTCGTCAAGGGCAGTCATATGATATTGCCGCGCCTCTACGATGGCGACCATGCGTTCATGCTGCAGAATCCGGACCGTCGCATCGTCTTCGCGATTCCTTATGAAGGCGAATTCACACTGATTGGCACCACCGATGAGCCCTGGACGGACGAACCCGGCAAGGCTGAAATCAGCCAGGGCGAAGTCGACTATCTGTGCGCGACGGTGAATCGCTATTTCGAAAAGGAGATTACACCGTCCGATATCGTGTGGAGCTATGCCGGCATCCGCCCGCTTTATGACGATCATGCTGCCAACGCCTCTGCGGTAACGCGTGACTATGTGCTCGATTTCGAGAAACCCGAGAAAACACGGGCGCCACTACTCAGTATCTTCGGCGGAAAGATCACCACTTATCGCAAATTGGCTGAGCATGCGATGGAGCATATAGCTGAAGTGTTCCCAACTGCCGGGAAGGCCTGGACAGCAGGTGAACCGCTGCCCGGTGGAAATCTGCCGGGGCAGGACTTTGATCGGTTTGTGGCTGACCTGTCATCGCGGTGGCCAGCCATGCCCTCAAAGTTGCTTCGCCGCCTCGCTCGGGCATATGGCACAGAAGCGATCCAGATTCTTGGCGCCGCAAGCGTTCCGGCTGACCTGGGCGAGGACTTCGGGGCCGGGCTCCACGCCGCCGAGATAGAATATCTGTTCGCGGCCGAATGGGCGCGTACAGCAGAGGATATTCTTTACCGACGCTCGAAGCTGGGCTTGCATGTGCCGCCTGGGACCGAGACTGAAATCGATGCCTATCTCAGCACACTGTAAGCGGTGTGCTCAGGCCACGGCGGTCCACGGCATGAGTTCGCCGACTTTGTTCGCGGGATGCCCATGAGCCAACTTGGTCAGCGTCTCGGTCAGCCAGGCATGCGGGTTGATGCCTGATATCTTGCAGTTCTCGATCACCGTGGCGATCACTGCCCAGTTGTCGCCACCCTCGTCAGAGCCGGCGAACAGCGCATTCTTGCGATTGAGGGCCAGCGGCCGGACCGACCGCTCGACTGTGTTGGAATCCAGCTCGACGCGGCCATCGTCGAGGAACAGCGTCAGCCCGGCCCAGCGGGTCAGCGCGTAACGGATCGCATCGGCGAGCTTGCTCTTGGCGCTGACCTGACGGAGCCGTGCCGCGAGGTAAATGTGCAGGTCATCGACGATGACGCGGGCCCGTTCGGCGCGCACGGCGCGGCGCTGCTTCGCCGAGGAGCCGCGAACCTCGTCCTCGATCGCGTAGAGCATGGCGATCCGGCGTAGCACCTCGGCCGCGACCGGCGAACTCTCGGCCAGTTCGTAGAACTTGCGCCGCACGTGCGCCCAGCAGAAGGCGAGGCTCACTTGCTGCCGGCGCCTGGCCAGGGCGGCATAGCCGCCAAAGCCGTCGACCTGCAGGATGCCGGCGAAGTCACCGAGATGGGCCTCGGCCCGCTCACCCTTGCGGTCAGCGGCGTAGACATAGGCAACCATAGGCGGATCTTCGCTGCCCCATGGTCGATCGTCCCTGGCATAGGCCCAGAGCTGGCCGGTCTTGGTCCGACCACGCCCGGGATCGAGCACTGGCGCCGTGGTCTCATCGGCGAACAGCCGCTCGGATCGTCGCAATCGCTCTAGGATCTGATCGCGCAAGGGGCGCAAGTACCAGGCTGCCCGGCCGACCCAATCCGCCAGGGTGGACCGGTCAAGCTGGATACCTTGGCGGGCGTAGATCTGGGCTTGGCGGTACAGCGGCAGGTGATCGGCGTACTTGGCGACCAGGACCTGTGCGATCAGCGCCTCGGTGGGGATACCACCCTCGACGATCCGCGCCGGCGCCGGTGCCTGGACAATCGCGCCCTCGCACGAGCGGCAGCCATAGCGCGGGCGGCGCGTGACCAGCACGCGGAAGGTGGTCGGCACGACGTCGAGCCGTTCAGCCACGTCCTCGCCGATCTGGTGGAGCGCGCCGCCACAGCAGGGGCAGGCCTTATCTTCGACATCGACGACCTGCTCGATCCGCTCGAGATGGGGCGGCAGCGAACCGCGGTTGGCCTTGCGCGGGCGATCCGCAGATGCCCGGCTCGCCTTGTCCACGGCGTGCTGGGCCTGGGCCAAGGCCGTCTCGACTTCCTCCAGAGCAAGCTCGAACTGATCGGGATCGAGCTGCTCGGACCGGCGGCCGAACCGGTGCCGCTGCAGGGCCTCAATGATCGCCTTCAGGCGTTCAACCTCGGCCTGGAAAACCTTCAGTGCATCGAGCTCGCGGGCCTGCTCGAGGACGAGCGCACGGAGCGCTTCGACATCGTTGGGAAGGTCCGCTTCCATGGGCATGGAAGCAGTGAATCAGGAGCAGAACATCCCGTCAACCAGCAATCTGCGGCGCAATCGGGCGGCGTCCGCCGTGCACACGGCGCCAGTCCAGCCCCTCAAGCAAGGCGCCCAACTGCGCCGCCGTCAGCCGCATCACGCCATCCTGGATTGCCGGCCACTTGAACCCGCCGGACTCCAGCCTCTTGGCCATCAGGCACAACCCGGTGCCGTCCCACCAGACGAGCTTGATCCGATCGCTGCGCTTAGCCCGGAACACGTAGATCACGCCGGAATAGGGATCACCGCCGTACTCGACACCTACCAACGCAGCCAGCGCATCTGGGCCTTTGCGGAAGTCCACCGGGCGCGTGGCGACCATCACCTTCGCACCTGATCCGGGTCCGATCATCGGGTGGCCCGGAGCGCTTCGATCACCGCGGCAATCACCCCGGCGTCGGCACCGTGGCTGATCTTCACCGCTACGCCGTCGATCTCCAGTTCCACGGCGCTCGCCTTCGAGCGCCGCCGCTGCTTCGGCCGCTGGATCGCTGCCCCAGGCTCCTCTGCCGAGCCAACATCGACCACGGCGGGCACGAATGCCGGCACACCCGCACCCTGGCTCTCCATCTGCTTGCGGAGCTGCCGGCGCCAGGTGAACAGCTGCGACGGGCTCATGCCATGGCGCCGCGCGACCGAGCAGACCGTCTCCTGCCCGGAGAAGCTCTCGGCCACGATCGATGCCTTCACATCCGGCGGCCAATCCCGACGGCGCCCCGCGCCGGTGAACACTTCGAAGCGCGTTACCCGGCTAGTGCCAGCATCATCACATGACATCGTCATAGCACCAGCTTCCACCCAATCAGGGCGCGGAGACTCGGCGCTGTGCTTCAGCGCCGCAAGGTGGGGTCGCGGACCCGCTTACAGCACACTTTCCCGGTGCGTCGCTTCGCTTTAGTGATCAGCAAGATCACAAGGAAACAGGAAGCAGGAGCAATGGAGCGAGGAACCGCGGCTGAAGGCGATGTCGTCGTAGCACGTCGAGAGCATATCCTGGAGATAGCCCGCAGCGCTGGCAGCGTTGCCGTTGAAGATCTAGCCGAGCGGCTTGGCGTAACACCGCAAACGATCCGCAAGGACCTGAACGTGCTAGCCGGACAGTCGCTGCTTTCCCGCATTCATGGCGGAGCGCTGGTGACCTCCGGCGTTGACAACCTGGCCTATGACGCACGTCGGACTGTCGCATCGAATGCGAAGGCTCGTATTGGGGCAGCAGCTGCCGCGCTGATCCCCAATGGCGCTTCCCTGTTCGTGAATATCGGCACCACAACCGAGGCTGTGGCTGCAAATTTTGTGCATCATCGCAACCTCATGGTGGTCTCGAACAATCTCAACGTCGTTGACACCCTTTCAGATCATCAGGCGATGGAACTTGTCTGCGTAGGCGGCAAGGTGCGCACCGGCGATCGTGCCGTGGTGGGAGCGCTCGCAATGCGCTTCATCGAAAATTTTCGCGTCGACTATGCGCTCATCGGCATCTCGGCGATCGATATTGACGGAAGTCTGCTCGATTTCGCGATCGATGAAGTGGAAGTCTCGCAGACGATCATCCGTAACGCGCGCAAGGTGATCCTTGTAGCTGATTCCAGCAAGGTGGGGCGCTCGGCTCCAGTGCGCGTGTGTGGAATGGATGTGATCGATTTCTTCGTCACTGATCGGATCGACGATCCGAATCTCCGTTCCACATGCGAACGTCATGGCGTCAGTCTGATCGAGACCAGCATTACTTGCTGACCTTCCCAAGCGATAGCGCGGGTACACTTGGTTGCATGGCAATACGTCAAGTGGGCGAACAGCCTCCTGGGGCTGCTTTGGTGATGACCTTCAGAGGGACTGCGCTATCTTTCAGGAGCAACGGATCAGCCCCGATCTAGCCGATGACCAATGCCCTGCCCATAGTCTTTCGTGGCATGCATGCAATCGAGCGCCGCGACGCCCCCGCGCTTCAGGGTCAGGATCTGTAATTGCAGTTGCTAGGCGGTGCCGATCGTTTAAGGTTCTCATGGATCTGGCCGAACTGGAGCTTGGTCGTGCTGTATCGGGTCTCACAGAGGCGAACGTTGCATTGACTCGGTGCGGGCTTTGAAACAACTGACTGCCTTCGCAGATCGTTCGTCCCTGCGTTCCCTCTGCGGACACCGCCCTCGGATCAGCTTTGACGCTGCACCGCTGGCAAACTGGTTCTATCCTACCTCACGCCTGGAACAAAGTGCCATCGCGCAGCATGGCATGCATGATGACCGCGAGCCGACGAGCGAGCGCGACACGGGGCGCTTTGCAACCTTCATGGAGCGCGGAGGCCTCGTTGCTCCCGATCGGGGCAGGACAATTCGCATGGCGCAGCCTTGACACTGCTCGACCTTGTTTGCGTCGGATACGCAGTCGACCAGCGATTTCCCCTCCCCTTCCTGATCCAAAGCTGAGGGGAAACGGTGTGAAATCGCTGATCTTTATGACGTCAGGCGACTTTTCCTCTGTGCCGCGTCACAGGACCGAGCCGAACATAGCGCCGATCAGACGCAGCGACTTTCTCGAAGCTCCGTCAGACAAGCTGGAATACAGAAGGATATCCTGAGCAGGCAATGGTGGCAGGTGCAGCGCCGCCCCCATGTCGATCACGTCCGCTGGTGCGACCTGCCGCCCAAGGGCGGCAACAGCCAGCCCCGCGGCGGCGGCAGCCGCAATCGTCGCAACCCCGCCGCCGACGAAGGCTTCCATCCATGGAATAGATGCATCCTCAAGCGCACGGATTGTCATCGCCCGGACGGCGCAGGGGCTAGGCTGAACGGCGATGGGTAAGGACGTCGAACGGTCCCATGTCCATCCCGGTGCTGCCATCCAGCCGAACGCCTGTTGTCCGACGACCTCTCCCCCGCGTCTCGTTTCATCGAGCGGGAGCACGAAGGCCGCACCGATCGAACCACAATCCATTGCTTCCATGATTTCACGGGTCGTACCGACTTTCATTTCCAGAACGAGGCCGGGGTCCTGAGAATGCAGGCGGGAAAGCATCGCCGGGATCTGCGGACCGAAGATATGATTGCTGAAGCCAATGGAGAGCCTTCTTTGTCGGCTGCCGAAGGAGCTCAGGGCCAGATCATGGGCAGTGATCAGGTCGCGGGCAGGCTGGAGAAACATTGCACCGGCTGCCGATAGCTGCACGGAACGCGGGGTACGCTCGACCAGTTGGTGGCCGAGTTCCGTTTCCAGTTTCCGGAGCTTTGTGCTGACCGCCGACTGCGCCAGATCCATTGCCGCCGCTGCCTTGGTGAAGCTGCGCAATTCGACGATCATCAGGAAGATTTTCACCGCATCGAGATCGAGCGTGTTCATTTTGTCATCCAGATTCGAGATCGCAGATATCATAAACAATCTCGTTTGATGAATGTACAGTTCAAAGCACAACGATGGCAACCTGAAGGGAGACCAGATGACAACGCGTCTCGCCGTCATCGCGCCGGGAGCGATGGGAAGTGCTGTCGCACGCGAACTTGTCGGCAGAGGCGCGCAGGTTCTGACCGTCATCGACAGCCGCAGTGAGCGGAGCACGTTGCGCGCACGCGATGCAGGCATGATCGCCGCCGACCTGTCCGATCTGCCCGGCTGCGACCTCATCCTGTCGATCGTTCCGCCGGACGCGGCGATCGGTCTGGCGCAAATGCTGGCACCCGTGCTGCGCCAGAGCCCGACGAAACCGGCGTTCATCGATTTCAACGCGATCAATCCGGCTACCATGCAAGACGTGTCGGCGGCACTGTCCGGAACGGGCTGCGATGTGCTGGATGGAGCGATCATCGGCCTTCCTCCGCAACAGGGCCGGGACGGCCCGACATTCTACATCAGCGGCGACCCGGACGGTCGTGCCGATGTCCTCGCCAGCTTTGGCCTGAAGCTGCGCCAGATCGATGGTCCGGTGGGTGCAGCATCGGCATTGAAGATGGTCTACGCCGGGATCAACAAAGGACTTGTTGCTTTGGGGACCGCGATGTTTCTGGCTTCGGAGCGCGCCGGCTGCGCACAGGCCCTGTCGCAGCAAATGAGTGAAAGCCTCCCCAACCTCCGGGGCCAGTTGATGCATGCTATTCCGGACATGTATGGCAAAGCCTACCGATGGGTTCCGGAAATGCGCGAGATCACCGCTTTCCTGGGAGAAAACGATCCGGCCTCCGGCATTTTCGATGCAGCCTCCCAAATCTTCGCGAGCATAGCGAAGGACGCGGACAGGACGCTCATCGCTGCTCTCGACCGGGTATTGTCTCAGACTGACAGCGGAGATTTGGCGCCATGATCCTGAAAGGCGTGCGAGCCCTCGTGTTCGATGTTTTTGGCACCCTTGTCGATTGGCGCGGCGGCGTTGCGCGTGAAGTGGCGCCATTCCTCCGCCGATACGAAGTAGCTTGCGATCCGGCAGAGTTCGCCGATGCCTGGCGCCGCCGTTATTCCCCGTCGATGGAGGAAGTGCGCAGTGGCCGCCGGCCTTTTACCCGGCTGGACGTTCTGCATCGGGAGAATCTGGAATTGACGTTGTTGGATGTCGGGCTCGATCCAGAGACGATCCCGTCCTCGGAAATTGACGCGTTGAACATGGCCTGGCACAAGCTCGACCCCTGGCCCGACGTCGTTTCCGGTCTTCGGCGGCTGAAGTCCGGTTTCATCATAGCTCCGCTTTCAAACGGCAACATCAGCCTGATGATCGACATTGCCAGGCGGTCAAACCTGCCATGGGACGCCATCCTGGGTGCCGAAGTCGCTCGCGCCTATAAGCCGACCCCTGAAGCCTATCTGAGGACCGCGGAGATACTGGGAATGCGTCCTGACGAGGTCTGTCTGGTGGCCGCGCACAACAGCGATCTTCTCGCCGCGAGGAATTGCGGCTTCAGGACTGCTTGCGTGCCCCGCATTACCGAACACGGCCCCAAACAAACGAGCGATCTTTCTGCCGAGCAGGATTGGGACTTCGTTGCCAAGGATCTGGAAGCCTTTGCTGATGTTTTGGACACGTAACGCTGGCATATCAAGAGAAGCATCCCCGTGTGCCGCATAATGTGCTCCCGTTGGGACGGCTGGCGGTAAGCTTCGATCACGCCGGCCAGGGGCTTGGGGAGAACGTGCTGTCGGATGCGCTGAGGCGGATCGCATCGCCGTCCCGGATTATCGGCTTCGGCGCGGTGATGGTCCACGCGAAGGACAACGCTGCACGTCGTTTCTATTTGCGCTGCGCCGAACTCATCGATTATCCGCAGGACAGCCGCACCCTGTTTCTGTCTATCGAAACGGTGGTCGCGACTTTCGGCCAGGAAGCGGTTGGAAGCCCGTCTCGCAGCCACCGACGTGGCACGAAAGGATGGTGCTTGTTGAACAAAGGCCTTGTGGCAATTTCGGGCTGCTCAAGCGGCGGGAAATCGACTCTTCTGGCTGAGTTGAGCGCGCGCGGCCGTACAATCGTCGAGGAACGTGGCCGTCGCATCATAGCCGAAGAACTGGCCTCCGGTGGCAGCGCGTTACCTTGGGCCGATCCGGCGGCTTTCCTGCGCCGCGCCACCGAGATGGCGATGGCAGATCACATCGCGGCCGAAGATCATGAGGGGTGGATATTCTTTGATCGTGGCATGGTGCCCTGCAGATGGGCCAGGAAAGCGCGCACCGCCGGATTGGTGCGACGGCTCTCCGGCCAGACGGCCGTGATATTGTGCCGCTCGACAGCGAATTCCGACAGAACCGGCACCAGCTCGCCGCGCGCCACGTAAGGCGCCGCGACGAAGTCCGCGCTGATGCCGACACCACCACCGGCGGCCAGCGCCGCCATCAGCGCCTCGCTGGCGTCCATGACGATACCCGACGACGGCACGATCTCGACCTCGCGATCCCCGACGCGGAAAGGCCAGCGCAACACCTGGCCGCTGCTTTGGTAGCGCAGGTTCACCGTATCGTGGCCAACCAGTTCGTCCGGATGGGACGGCCTGCCCCGGGATGCCAGATAGGAGGGCGATGCAAAGCAGCAAAAGCGATGCGGCGCGAGCCGGCGCGCCAGGAGCCGCGTGTCCGCGAGATCGCCGATCCGTACCGCGATATCGATCCCGGCCTCGACGAGGTCGACGAACTGGTCGTTCAGGCGAAGCTCGACCATCACCTGGGGGTGGCGCTCCCGGAATGCGGGCAGCTTCGGAGCAAGCACATGGATGCCGATCGGCAGCGAGGCGGCGATCCTCAGCGTGCCAGCCGGCTCCGAGCGCGCCGTGATCGCCATCTGCTCGATCTCCTCCGCGTCGCGAAGAAGCAGGAGCGCCCGTTCATGCAAATCCCGGCCCTCGGGCGTCAGAGCCAACGAACGGGTGGTGCGCGTGATAAGCGGCACCCCAAGCGTCTGCTCGAGACGCTGGACGCTCTTGCTGACCGCCGATGGCGAAATCGACAGCGACCGGGCGGCGGCCGTGAAGCTGCCCAGCGACCCGACACGGGCGAAGGCGATCAACCCCGTGAGGCGCTCAAATGCTATTTGTTCCTTCATGGAAATACTAAAACGATTTCTACCAATATTATCAATCTTAATGCGCGTCGCCACATCTCCTTCAGTTTAGAAGTTTCCGAAGGAGGCAATGATGAGCGAGACAATGAAGGCGGTTCGCCTGCACGCGTTCGGCGGCCCGGACGTGCTCCGCTACGAGGATGCGCCCCGCCCCACCTTGGCGGCTGGTGAGGTACTGGTCCGCGTCCACGCGGTCGGCCTCAATCCGCCGGACTGGTATCTCCGTGACGGCTACCGCTCGCTTCCCCCCGAGTGGCAACCGCATCCCGCCTTTCCGCTGATCCTCGGATCGGACGTGTCCGGCGTCGTCGCCGCGCTCGACGATGGCGTGGAGGGATTTAGCGTCGGCGACGAGGTCTACGCGATGGTCCGTTTCCCGCAAAACGTCATGGAAGGCAGCAAGGCCTATGCCGAATATGTCAGCGTGCCGGCATCGGACCTCGCGCGCAAACCGGGCATCGACCATGTTCACGCGGCGGCTGCGCCCATGTCGCTGCTGACGGCCTGGCAGTTCCTGATCGATCTGGGTCATGACGAACCCAACCCGTTCCAGTCATTTACCCATGCACACGCGCAGCTCGAAGGCCGAACGGTCCTTGTCAACGGCGCCGGCGGCGGTGTCGGGCACCTCGCCGTGCAACTGGCGAAGTGGAAGGGCGCGCGCGTCATCGCGGTCGCGTCGGGCAGGAACGAGGCGCTGATGCGCGAGCTCGGCGCCGATCAGTTCATCGATTACACCAGGACGGCGGCCGACGAGATCGTGCGCGACGTGGACGTCGTGCTCGACGCCGTGGGCGGACCGGATACCGGCCGCTTCTTCCGCACCCTGAAGCGTGGCGGTTCTCTATACCCGGTCTATCCGCTGGGCTTCACCGGACATGCCGAAGCCGAGACGCTGGGCATTACCGTCTCGACGACACAGGTCCGTTCGAGTGGCGCGCAACTGGCCGAGGCGGCCCGCCTGCTTGACGACGGCACCATCCGCATCGTCGTCGACAGCATCTTCCCGCTCGCCGACGCCGCCCGTGCCCACGAACGCGCCGCCCGTGGCAATATCCAGGGCAAGATCGTCCTCTCCGTCGCCTGACCAAACCACGGATAGTCTGGCCCTTGGCAACGCTGATGGCTGGAGAACATCAGGATGTTGGCGATCGCCGGTCTTTCCTTCGTCGCTCAGGGCTTGAGAAGAACCTTGCCTGCTTTGCCCGCTGTCAGCGATGCGCGAACGGCGTCAGCGACCTGATCCAGCCCGAATACCGCCCCTGCCGGCAGTTTCAGCTCGCCACTGGCGACGAGGCGGATAAGTTCTCCAAGCAGCCGGCGCTTGGCTTCGGCGGGCATGGCGGCACTCACCTTGGAGCCCCAGAAGCCCTTCACGACGGCCTGTTTGAAAATAAGATTGCCAGAGGAAATCTGCATCGGCTCTCCGGCCATGGTGCCGAAGGACACCAGCAGCCCATCCTCACCCAGAAGCGACAGGAGTTCAGCGCTGGCCTGTCCGCCGATCGAATCCACAGCCGCGCGTATCGGCGCATCGCCGGTGATCGCACGCACCCGATCCTGCCAACCATCGGTCGCAGTCGAGACGGCATTGGCGATGCCGAGAGCCGCCAGCTCTTCCACGCCGGCATCGCGGCGCACGAGATTGACGATATGCACACCGCGCGCGGCCGCCAGCATTGCCAGCGTTTTGCCGACCGCGCCATTGGCGGTGTTCTGGATCACCCAGTCGCCACTTGCCACTTCGAGGAAGTCCAGAAGAGTGATCGCGCTGAACGGCATGGCGATAAGCTGCGCCGCCGCCTCATCGGAGATCGAATCCGGGACAGGGACCAACCCGGCAGCGGGCGCGAGGAAATATTCAGCCCATGAGCCATGAACCGAGGCGACCGAGACGCGCTGACCGATGGTGATGCCGGTCACGCCTTCACCGAGCGCATCGACCGTACCGACGGCTTCCGAACCGCCAATAGCGGGCAGTTCAGGCTTGTAGCCGTAGCTGCCGCGCACGGTCCAAAGATCGTGATTGTGGATCGGCGAAAGGATCGTCTTGATCCGCACCTGGCCCGGGCCGGGTTCGGGAACCGGGCTTTCTTCCAAAGCGAGAACGTCGGCCGGTTCGCCGAATGTGGTGTGAATGGCGCTACGCATGACGCCTCCTTAAACCGTGATGACGTGCAGGCGCACGTCGATGTTGTTGCGTGTGGCGTTGGAATAGGGGCAGGCCCGATGCGTCGCCTCGACCAGTTCCTGCGCGGCGGCCTCATCGAGACCCGCGATTTCCACATGAATGTCGATGTCCAGCTTGAAGCCGCCCTCAGGCGTCTGCCCGATTCCGACCTCCGCGGACGTTTTGCTACCCATCAGCGCCAGCTTTTTCTGCTGGGCGACATGGTTGAGCGCACTGTCGAAACAAGCTGCATACCCCATCGCGAACAGCTGCTCCGGGTTGGCGCCCGGCTTGCCGGAGTTCGGCATGGCGAGATCGAGGCCGAGGCTGCCGTCGTCGAGCGCCGTGTGGCCTGAACGGCCACCGGTCGCCGTTGCGCGGGTCTTGTAGAAAATTTTCATTCTTCGGTTCCTTTCACGGATGGTTGGATTGCGGCGTGCAGACCAGAATCTGCTCGGTGGCGATCATCGCCCGTTGCATCGGCGCACGAGAACGGGTGAGTTTGGCGAGCAGCGCAGCGCCAAGCCACATCTGGTAGAGAACCTGCGCCAGCGCGGACGGCTCCGCCCCCGGTGGAAGCGATCCGTCCTCGCGCGCCTCGGCGATCATGGAGGCGATGCGTTGCAGCAATCGTGCGACGCCATCGCTCAGAACGGCCCGCATGGCCTCCGACAGGTCCGCGACTTCGGCGGACAGTTTGACGGCGAGGCAATCCTCGGCCCAGCCGTCTCCGGCTTGATCACCTTCCCCGGGATCATCGAGCCACGCTCGCCAATAGCGCATCAACCGCTCGCGACCGCTTATGGCTTCCGCGGATAACAGCGAGTCCAGTTTCTTGCCGTAACCGTCCACGTAATCACGAAGAAGTGCGCAGCCGAACGCCTCCTTGGACGGGAAATAATGATAGAAAGACCCCTTCGGCACGCCGGAAACCTTCAAGATTTCCTGAAGGCCGAGCGCGGAGAAGCCCTTGCTCAACACAAGGCTGTAGCCCGTGTCGAGGATGTTTTGCCGGGTCGCTTCTGCTTTGGGTGTCAAATTCATGATCAGCATATATAACGAATAATAGACCAGTCGTCTATATGGCTATGGCGTCACCACCTACGCGGGCTCATCGGCATAGCCAATGGGAGGCATATATGAGCAACGTCGGGCGGCTCGCCGACAATATCGGCAACTTCAGCGCTGGCCGGCGCGGAGCGCCCCTGCGTGGCGCAGCGATGCTTCAAGGCATCGTGGTCTGCGGGATATGCGGACACCGCATGGGTCTTCACTCACTCTGCCCATAAGAAGACCCCCGTCTATCACTGCATCGATAGCGAGCAGAGCGGGCACTGCCAGAATGTGCGCGCAAACCAGGTTGATGCAGAGGTCGAGCGGCTGTTGATCGAAGCTCTGCAACCCGATCGCATCGACCTTGCGCTTGCGGCTCATGAACAGATGAACGGCGAAAACCGGCTGCTGGAACGTCAATGGGCGCTGAATCGGGAGAAGGCGCATTACGAAGCGGAGCGTGCACGCCGACAATATGATGCCGTGGAGTCGGAAAAGCGGCTCGTCGCACGTTCGCTGGAAACGTTGTGGGAAGAGAAAATACGCGAAGCCGACGCGTCTAACAGGATTACGCGCGGTGGCATGTCGAGCAGGTTAACGCCCTGGCCGCCGCCGCGCGAACGCGTATCCTGACCATTGCCGACCCTGTTGCCCGCGTTCTCGAAGCGGGCTGGCATCGACGAACGCAAAGAGATGATGCGGCTCGTGATCGACAGCGTGACGGTCGACAAGAGCCGTGCGCAAGGCCGTATCTGGTTCGCGATCCTGTGGCAGACCGGCGCGCGAACAGAGCATGTGATCATCCGCAATACCGCCAACTATGACGATCTGGCTCACTTCGCACGCATCGAGGAGATGGTGCGAACGCTCAATGCTGTGGGATCACTCGACCGTCAGATCGCGGACGCCCTGACAGCCGAGGGCATCATGAGAAGATCGGCGCTCTGATCTATGCCAACCTCTTCGACAACGAGGGCGAAGACACCTTCTCGCTGATCTGGTCCCGCCCCAACGGCAGGCGCGCCGACTAAGACCCCACGCAAGACCCCGCCACAAGGTCGGGGCCTTGGTCCGTCATGCCTTCACTGTCCGGAGCCGCAGCGAATTGCCGATGACGCTGACGGACGACAGCGCCATCGCGGCAGCAGCGATGATCGGCGACAGCAGCAGCCCAAACGTGGGATAGAGCGCACCGGCCGCAATCGGTACGCCTGCCGCATTGTAGATGAACGCGAAGGCGAGGTTCTGGCGGATGTTGGCCATCGTCGCCTGCGACAGGCGTCGCGCGCGGACAATGCCGGTGAGATCGCCCTTGAGCAGCGTCACGCCCGCACTTTCGATCGCAACGTCGGTCCCCGATCCCATGGCGATACCAACATCGGCGGCGGCAAGCGCCGGCGCGTCATTTACGCCGTCACCCGCCATCGCCACCACCTTGCCCTGCGCCTTCAGGCGCTCGACGACCGCGGCTTTCTGGTCCGGCAGCACATCGGCCTCGACCTCATCGATGCCGAGCTTTCTCGCAACGGCTTCGGCTGTGGTGCGATTGTCACCGGTCAGCATGACGATGCGGATGCCTTCCGCATGCAGGGCCTTCAGTGCCTCAGGCGTGGTCGCCTTGATCGTGTCGGCGATGGCGAAGATGCCGCCGATGGCTTTATCGATGCCGATATAGATGGCGGTTGCGCCGTCGCGGCGTAGCTCATCGGCCTGTGCCGCGAGCGGCGCTGTATCAACCCCATGTTCGGCGAGGAAGGTGGTGCTGCCGAGCACCACATGCCGGCCCTCGACACGACCGATCGCCCCCTTGCCGGTCGGCGAGTCGAAGTCGGCGACATCGGGGATGGTGATCTTTCGCTCGTCGGCAGCCGCCACGATCGCCCGCGCAAGCGGATGCTCGGACGCCTTCTCCACGCCGGCTGCAAGCCGCAGGATGGTCTCCTCGACAAATCGCGGGGCCACGACGATCCGGGTCACCGCCGGCTTTCCTTGCGTAAGCGTCCCGGTTTTGTCGACCACCAGAGTATCGATCTTCTCCATCCGCTCGAGCGCCTCCGCGTTCTTGATCAGAACGCCGGCGGCCGCCCCCTTGCCGATACCCACCATGATCGACATCGGCGTCGCGAGCCCGAGCGCGCAGGGGCAGGCAATGATCAGCACGGAAACGGCCGCGATCAGGCCATGCGCCAGCCGCGGCTCCGGCCCCCATACACCCCAGGCCGCGAAGGCGAGCAGCGCGACGGCGATGACGACCGGCACGAACCAGCCCGACACCTGATCAGCCATGCGCTGGATCGGCGCGCGCGAGCGCTGGGCATCCGCGACCATCTGGACGATGCGGGCGAGCATGGTGTCGCGCCCGACTTTTTCAGCCCGGATGACGAGCGCGCCGGTCTGGTTCAGCGTACCTCCTACGACCGCTTCGCCGACTACACGCGTCACCGGCATGGATTCGCCGGTCACCATCGATTCATCGATCGATGAGCGACCCTGCTCGACCACGCCGTCAACCGGCACGGTTTCACCGGGCCGGACCCTGAGCCGATCACCGATGACGACGGCTTCGACAGGAATATCCTCTTCAGCATCGTTCCGCCCGATCCGCCGGGCGGTTTTCGGCGCGAGATTGAGAAGCGCGCGGATTGCGCCGGAGGTCTGCTCCCGGGCGCGCAGTTCCATGACCTGACCGAGCAGCACCAGCACGGTGATCACGGCCGCGGCCTCATAGTAGACCGCGACCGTGCCATCGGCGCCTCGGAAAGCCTGCGGGTAGAGCTGCGGCGCGAATGTCGCGACGATGCTGTAGCCCCAGGCGACCCCGGTGCCCATCGCGATCAGCGTGAACATGTTGAGGCTGCGGTTGACGATCGACGCCCAGCCACGTTCGAAGAACGGCCATCCGGCCCACAGGACCACCGGCGTCGCCAGCGCGAACTGGATCCAGATCGAGATGCGCATCGGCACCAAATGGTGCAGCGCCGGGATCAGGTGACCGCCCATCTCCAGCAGGAACACGGGCAAGGCGAGCACGAGGCCGATCCAGAAGCGTCGGGTCATATCGGCGAGTTCGGGGCTTGATCCGGCATCCGCCGCCGCGATCAGCGGCTCCAGCGCCATGCCGCAGATCGGGCAACTACCCGGCGCATCCCGGCGGATTTCCGGATGCATCGGGCATGTCCAGATCGTCCCTTCCGTTGCGGTTGCCGTTACTGCCGCAACGTGGTGATGCTCATGGGTATCAGGTCCATGCGTGTGGCTATGGTGGGAATGATCGCCATGGGCGGCAGCACCCTCATGGTGATGTGCAGCATGCGCTGCCAGTGCCGCATAATGCACGGGGTCGGCGTCGAACTTCGCCTTGCAGCCGGCCGAGCAGAAGACGTAGCGCTCGCCTTCATACTCAGCATTGTGAGCGGTCCTGGCGGGATCGACCACCATGCCGCAGACCGGATCATGGTCGACGTGACCGGACGGCGTTTCGCCGTCCGGCTCATGATGGTGATGATGGCCGTGCGCCCCAGTCACCTCGGCGGCGCGTTCGCTCTTCTGATCGTCGTCGGCCATTCATCACCTTTCGCACGCCGCGCGTGCCTTCCGGTCTTTGTTCACTCCTCGATCAGATGGAACTCTTCGAGCAGCTTGGCGATCTCGGTGCCTTCGAGCTTCTTCATCAGCAGTTTGCGCAGGAAGGCCGGCCCGGGAAGATCGATGCCCTTGCCGTCCCGCAGCGGACCGATCGCAGCAAGAAGTGTACGGATATCATAGGTCGAGTTGAAGACCTCGGGCACGCCGCGCTCGACATTCATCAGCGTGTAGACGGCCTCCATCGGGGTTCTCACCGAATATTCCGTGGTGAAGATGCAGTCCCGCTGCTTCGACTCCGCGAACTGGCCGATGAAGGCGAAGTTGACCGCGCCCTCCGGCACCACGTCCGGCCGGTCACCCGCCTGGCGCGGCATGAAGAAGGCGGTAATATAGGGCATCATCGTGGGAACGGTGCTGGCGCCGGATGCCGCGAGTTCGGGAATGTCCTCGACCGGCACGCCGAGGTGATAGAGCCATTCCTGGGTGATCTCCTCACCGGTGCATTCCTGCATCGGCTTCTTCACGAAGTCGCCGGGGCAATCGACAAAGAGCGCGTAGAACCAGGCGATCATCTGATCTTTGGGCTGCTTCTTGAAATGCGGCTGGCGATGAACCGTCCAGCTCAGCAGCCACGCCGAGTCCTTCACCGTGACGATACCGGCGGAGACGATCTTGCCGGTAAAGGGGTTCCGCTTCGTGATCTTCTCGACATAGGCCGGAATGCGGGCGTCGAGGGCAGTGATCGACGCGGAGGCCCATTTCGTCTCCGGGATATGGGCGCCGAATACGTCCGGGCGGCCGAAGGCCGGATCCTTCGCCGCGATCCGCCGCCACAGGTCCCAGGCCGGCGCCGGTCCTTCGTTGAGCTTCGCCGGTGTCCTGTGGTCGCCATTGTCGGAATTCTCGGTCAGCGAGCCGATGGTGATGAAGACGAGATCGTCGGGCCCGAGATCAATGCCGCCTTCGACGCCGCGCTCCTTCCAGTGGATGCGCGTCGCCTGCTTGGAGCCGGGCTGGATGTCGAAATCGACATCGGTGACCTCGACGCCGTAGCGGAATTTAACCCCGTGATCGGTCAGCCACTTCACCAGCGGCAGGACCATCGATTCATACTGGTTGTAGCGATTGAACTTGAGCGAGGAAAAGTCGGCGAGACTGCCGATGTGATGGATGAAGCGGTGCAGGTAGAGCTTCATCTCCAGCGCGGAATGCCATTCCTCGAAGGCGAACATGGTGCGCCAGTAGAGCCAGAAATTGCTCTTGAGGAAGTCCTCGCCGAAGACCTCGTTGATGCGCTTGTTCTCCATCTCCTCCCGCGTCGCAAGGAAGACCGAGAGGAGATCCTTCTGCGCCTTGTCGTTGAGCGTTAGCAGCGCCTTGTCGGGCACGTCCTGACCCTGGTTCTGCGTCGTTCGCTGCAGCGAAAAGTTGGGATCGTCCTTGTTGAGCCGGTAGAACTCGTCGAGCACGCTGGCATCCTCGATCTCCAGCGAGGGGATCGAGCGATAGAGGTCCCACAGGCACTCGAAATGCTCCTCCATCTCGCGGCCGCCGCGAATGACGAAGCCCTTTTCGGGCACGTCCAGACCATCGAGCGCGCCGCCGGGGATTTCCAGCTCTTCCAATATGGTGATGCGGTCGCCCGAAACGCCGCCGTCGCGGATCAGGAAGGCGGCGCCGGCGAGCCCCGCGAGGCCCGAGCCGACGAACCACGCCGTCTTTTTGTCGGCGCCTTCCGGCTTGCGTGGACGGACAAAGGCTTCATAGTTTCCACTGCTATAATGCATGGCAAACTCCTGTTTTTCTTGTTGGGATCAGTCGGCGGGCTTGTAGCTGTAGAAGCCTTCGCCCGACGCGATGCCGAGCTTGCCCTTGTCGATGTAGTTTTCCTTCAGCCACGCGGCGAGCGACTGTGCGTGCTCATCACCGTGCGACAGGATGTTGTAGGGGGTGTTCAATCCGATGATGTCGTAGATCTGGAACGGCCCCATCGGCGCGCCGGTGGCGATCCGCCAGACCTTGTCGACATCTTCCGGCTCGGCATAGCCGCCGGCAGCCAGATCGGTGGCCGCGTTCAGGAACGGCACCAGCAGGGAGTTGAGGACGTAGCCCGCTTTTTCCTTGCGCACCGGGATCGGCACCATGCCGATCGCGGAGGAGAAGGCGATCAGGGTATCGAACACGGCCGGATCGGTGTCGTCCGTACCCATCACCTCGGCAGTGTTGAACTTCCAGATGCTGTTGGCGAAGTGCAGCGCCAGGAAACGGTCCGGGCGGCCGGTGAAGGCTTTGAGGTCGCTCGGCAGCAAAGTCGAGCTATTGGTGGCGAAGATCGTTCTGTCAGGCGCGAGCCCCGCCAGTTTCTCGTAGAGCGCCTGCTTGATCTCGAGCACTTCCGGAACCGCTTCGATGACCAGATCGGCATTCGCAACCGCAGCCCCAAGATCGGCGGTGAGCGTGATGCGTCTCGAAGCTTCGGCTGCCTTGCCGTCAGCCGCACCCGTCACCTCTTTCACGTAGGTTTCTACAAGCGTTTCGAACCGATGCCTCGCCTGGTCGAGTGCTTCGTCGCTGATCTCATAAGCGGTAACGTCAAAGCCACTATAGGCGGCCTGGAAGGCGATCTGGCTGCCGAGGACACCGGTGCCTAGCACCGTCACTTTCAGGATGTCGCTCATTCATTCTCTTCCTTGCGTCGGGTTTCATAGAGAAACGGCGCAGCGACTTCGGCGGGCACGCGAACCAGCTTGCCGGTAGCTTTCTCGATGAGCACCCATTGCGACAGGGCCGCGACGAGCGTCTGACCGTTACTGTCTTTGAACTCGACGCACCGGGCGTATCTCGCTCCGCGCGGCTTCCCTTCGACCCAGGTTATGGCAAAGGTCTCTTCGCCCGCCCGGATATTGCCGCGGTAATCGACCTCGTGCCTGAGCACCATAGCAACATAGGTGTCGGCATCCCTCGGACGCGCGGCTGTCAGCCAGTGCGCCACCGACACATCCTGAATCCAGGTCACCCAGACCGCATTGTTGACATGGCCGAGTTCATCGATGTCTTCTTCGGTTGCCTGGAAACGGATATGGAAGCGCCGACGTTCGTCCACTTTTCCAGCCAAGGGCACGCCTGAAGCATCGCAGCCGATCCTGCGGCGTCCTTCGCCAGGAAGGCTCATGACCGGGTGGATGGCGCATCGAGGCCTGCCATCGCGCGAAAGAAGCCGACAAGCATTTGCTCTCGGGGAATAGCGCCTTCGACATCGCCCTGGACCGCCAGTCCCATCCACAGTGCATAGAGGCCGATCCCGGTCTGCAGCGGCGGCAAGGCAGGCCGAAGCGCAAAGCGCCGCGTCAGATCCGCCACAAGTTCTCCGAACAAATGGTGGCAGGCGGCCTTTCCTTCGCGATGCCGTTCAGCGAACGCGGGGTCCCGCCGCGCATGAAGCTGCAATTCGATCGAAAGCAGCGACCAATGCTGTTCGTCAGCCAGCTTAGCCAGCCGCGCCGCAAGCACTTGCAGAGTCGCCTCGATATCATCGCCGGAGCAGTGGGCGACCAGATCGCGCAGAAGCACGACCTCGTCCTGGATATGAGCCTGCAGAATCTCGACCAGCAGATCGTCCTTGCTTGCAAAATTCGAATAGAAGGCCCCCTGCGAATGACCCGCTGCACTACAGATGTTGCGGATCGACATGGCCGCCACCCCTTCTTCCACAATGGACGAATGTGCTGCGGCGAGCAGCTTATCCCGCGTCTGGCGCTGCGTTTCCTTTCGCGTGAGGCGCATGAGCGATCGACCTCCAATTCAGCACGGCATGGAAACCTTTTACCCATGTCGGCGTTCACCGTAAAACCAGATATCACCTGATATCTCGAATGCAACGAAAATCCGGTTCGAAGGATCGCCCTTGGCTGAGACCTATATCCCCTACTCCACCAGCGTCGAAGTGCTCGGCGAAGACGAGGAGCGGCTCACCGCCGAAATCCTCGAAATCATGGCGAGCACCAACCGCAAGGCGTTCGAGCGCCATCGGCATGCGGTGCGCGACGCCCATGCCAAGAGCCACGGGTTCCTGAAGGGCGAACTCGTCGTCCCGGAACTGCCGGAGCATCTGCGCCAGGGGCTTTTCGCTCGCCCGGCCACCTATTCCGTGGTGATCCGCCTCTCATCAGCGCCCGGAGATATCCACTCGGACACCATCCCCGCCCCACGCGGCATGGCGATCAAGGTCATCGGCGTGGAGGGAGAGCGGCTTCTGCCCGACGACCAGGGCCGCAATCAGGATTTCCTGCTCGTCAACATCCCGACCTTGAGCTTCGGCACGATCGGTAAATATCGCCAGCTCATTGGCCTTCTGGAGAAGAATGCGCAGAACCCCGCCTTCCTCCAACGCGCCATGGCCGGGGTGGCGCGTGGCGTGGAAGCCGCGGTCGAAGCGGTCGGCGTCGAGCCCGGCGCGACGCTGCGCGGGCTCGCGCGCGACAACGACCATCTGCTCGGCGAGACCTATCACTCGATGGCGGCGATCCGCTTTGGCGATCACATCGCCAAGATCAGCGCCGCGCCGCTTTCCGACAATGTCCGCGCGCTCACCGGCAAGGACGTCGGCACAGTGGAGGATTCTACGATGCGCGATCTGGTTGTCGAGCATTTCCGCGACCAGGGTGCTGAGTATCAACTGCGCGCCCAACTTTGCGCTGATCTCGACAAGATGCCTGTCGAGGACGCGGCGGTGCTCTGGCCCGAAGAGCTGTCGCCACACCAGCCGATCGCCACGCTGCGCATCCCGCCGCAGGACGCCTATTCGCCGGCGCGGCGGGTCTATGGCGATGACGTGCTGTCGTTCAATCCCTGGCACGGTATCCGCGAGCACCAGCCGCTCGGATCGATCATGCGGGTGCGCATCGCCGCCTATGAGCGATCCACCCGCTACCGCCATGAGATGAACGCGCAGCCGCGTGTCGAGCCGACAAACATTGACGCCATCCCGGACTGACGCACCGATCGACACACGCAATCACGAAAGGAGGCCAGTCATGGCCGAGACCGAAGAAAACCCGCAGATCGACGAAACCCGCCTTCAGGCCATCCGGCGGCGGATCGAGGAAGTGGCCGGCGACGCGCCGCAGCTCGCCAAGCTCGCGCTCGAGCAGATGGTGACGAAGCACAATCCCGACCTCAAGGGCACGGCCGGCTCGGCCGGTCGCGTCGGCGCGCAGTCCGGCAATGTCTCCGAGCTCACCGCCATCGCCAACCTCAAGCCGGGCGGCGCGGACCGGCTGAAACGCATCTTCGGACTCGTGAACGGCAATTTCGACGGGGCGCAGAAGGTCGGCACCCTGCACAACATGCGGTTCGTCTTCTTCGACAACGACACCCGCATCCTGTTCGCCACCGCCTATGACGGCGACTGGGACACCTATATCAACGACTTCGCCACCAAGATCCCTGACCTGATGGATTTGCTCTTCGCCTCGGTCGAAGGCTGGCCGGGCATCGCGAGCCCGAAGGTCAAGGATTTCATCGCCGAACATCAGATCACCGCCGCCGGATGGTTCGTCGCCAACCCGCAGGTCACGGTCGTCGACGTGCGTCGGCTTCAGCGGATGGAACATGCCGTCAACGAATTCCTGGACAAGGTGGGCTGAGCGATGACGATCCTTCAAAAGCTGAAAGAGCGCTTCTCGAGGGACAGCGTTACGCTCGACCTGCACGATATCCAGGCGCTGATCCTGCGAAGCCGGCCGGAGCCCTATGTCGGCATCCATGCGATGCTCCATTTCGACGAGGCCGAGGGCGCGCGCGCTTTGCTGGGCCGGCTCGCGCCCCATATCGCATCCGCCGACAACTGGAACGAGGATCTCGATTTCTGGATAGGCGCTGCACTCAGCTTCGAGGGACTGAAGGCGCTCGGCGTTCCTGAAGCGCAGCTCAAGACATTCCCGCTCCCCTTTCAGCAGGGCATGGCGGCGCGCTCGGAGCAGCTCCGCGACTTCGGACCCAACGCGCCGGAAAACTGGGAGGACGTGTTCAAGCCGGGCAACTGCCATCTCGCGCTGACCATCTACGCGGTCGACGATGCGGCGCTCGACAAGGCGCTGGCGACCGCGCGAACCGAACTCGACCAGAGCAGCGGCGTCACCTTGATCGGCGAGCATCGCTTCGGCGCGCCGGACGGCGCGAAAAACCCGTTCGGCTTCCGGGATTCGATCTCCCAGCCCGCCGTCGAAGGCAGCGGCGTCGATCCGCTGCCCGGCGAGGAACGCGCGATCAAGGCGGGCGAGTTCATCCTTGGATACGAGAGCGAGAACGGCCAGCCGCTCGGCATGCCTGAACCTGCGGCGCTGGGAAAGAACGGCACCTTCGTCGTCCTGCGCAAGTACAACAGCCGGGTCGGCTGCTTCAACGCCTTCCTCAAGGCCCATGGCGAGACGGCGGAGGACCGCGAACGTCTTGCCGCCAAGATGTTCGGTCGCTGGCGGTCAGGCGCTCCACTGACGTTGTCGCCGGATCATGACGACCCGGACCTCGGCGCCGATCCGCAGCGCAACAACGACTTCAATTTCAAGGACGACCCCAAAGGCCGCGTCGTGCCGCTCGGCTGTCATATGCGCCGGCTCAATCCCCGCGATTCCGAGCTGACACTGCTCACCGACGTCAACATTCACCGCATCATCCGCCGTTCCTCGACCTTCGGGCCGGTTTATTCCGAGGATGTGGCGCCGAAAGACGATGCCAAAGGCGATCGCGGCCTGTTCTTCATCTTCATAAGCGCGCGCGCTTACGACACGATCGAGTTCATGCAGCAGGAATGGATCAACCGCGGCAATTTCGTCGACCTCGGCGAGGAGCGCGATCCAATCGTTGGTCTGCATGAGGAGGACGGCCGGTTCACGATCCCGCAGGCGCCTGCGCGCAAGCGCATCGACGGTGTGCAGACCTTCAATGTCATGAAGGGAGGCGAATATCTGTTCATGCCAAGCCTATCGGCGCTTAAGTGGTTGGCAGAACAACGCTAAAGCTATTCACCTGATTGTCGGTTGAGATTTGAAGTGTGCAGAGTGACCCGGAAAGTGCGGGGCTGTGCGGAAGGTTAAGTGAGTGGGAGTTGAGTTTCGGCAAGGCTGGGGATGGTTGGTCCTTGTGGCGCTTACGATTTCGACGACCGGCGATGAAATCACGTTGCTGACGTTGATGTTCCGCACTGCCGAGAACGCATCCGGCTATGCGGTGCCGACGCTGCTGACCGCGGAGCTGCTACCCGGTCTGATCGCCGCACCCTGGGCGGGCCGCTTGATCGACCGCCGGGAGGCGGCCCGCATTCTGGTCATGGTGTCAGTTCTGCAAGCGGGCGTGATAGCATTTATCGCCTATTATCCCATGTTCACGCTCGCCGGGGCCGCGCTGTTGAGCGTGCTGTTCACGATCAGCAGCGCCGCAACATTCGCGTTGATTCCAGTGCTGGCGAGCGGCTTGGAATGACCTCGCACTCGCCAATTCCCTTATGGAAATGGTTCGCAGCCTTGGAATGCTCGCTGGTCCAGTCGCTGGGGGCGTACTGGTGGGATGGATCGGATCGCGCAATGCGCTTTTAGCCGATGCCGCCAGTTATGCCCTTTTGGCCCTCGTCGTGATGGCGAGCAGGCTTCGCCGCAAGCCACAACGGGACGATCAGGAGGAGGAGACCCTGTTCGCGGACTACCTGCCGCTGCTCCGCAATCGACGGTTGATGGTGGTTACGGGTGCGCTCAGCCTCGAAGTGTTTGCGACCGCCATAGCCGACGTTGCTTTCGTGTTTCTCGTGATGGTGACGCTGGGAGCGGGCCGACCGCGTTTGGAATGCTGACGGCACTATGGGCGGTTGGGATGTTGATCGGCGCTGGGCTGGCCGAAAGGGTTATTGGCCATAGGGTCGGACTGGCGGCGTTCGGCACGGCCGCTGTCATGGGCGCGACCATGCTGTGGATCGGCCTTGCGCCGATCGGGCTGGCAATCGTTGCCGTCGCCTTCATCCTAGGCGGCGGCGCAAACAGCATCCACAACGTCGCTGTCCGAACCTTGTTCCAGTCGGAATGCCCGCCCGCCGATCATGGCAAGGTCGCCGCGATCTATGGTGCGGTGACACGCACCGCCGTAATCGGCGGCTATGTTGCTGGCGGCTTCTTTTTTGTGCCGAATGATGCGCCAACCGCCTATCTCGTGGGCGGCCTGCTGGGCGTTGTCGCGGGCTTAGTCGGATGGCGGATATTCAATCGTAGATGGAGCGCAGCACCAATCAAAGCATCGACGCGCCAAGATTGACCTGATTGTCGTGCCCCTCCGCTAACGGCTATACCAATCAGGTGGCGTGATTGAGGCGCGGTGCGGAACGGACACGATAGCGACGCCCTAATGATGTAAGGCAGAAAATATATGACCTTTCAGTTTGATCCATCATTCGATGCAGAATCACTCCACATGCCGGGAGATTCTTTGATCGAATTAGACCAGATAGAGAGTTCATTAAGGATATTGCTGCCCTCTGAGCTTCGTGATTTATTTATTGAATTCGGATCAGCGATAGTTTTCAATAAGGATGTTGAATTTCCTGCGGAAAAATGCGCCTATTCCGAAGATTCAGGAAGAATTGGCGTTTCAGTTATATATGGCCCTGCTGACGGAAGCTTAGGAATAATTCGCATAAACGAACAATTATCCATGCAGATTCCAAAAACATCTGTGGTTTTTGCGGAAATCGGTCTGGGTAATATGCTGTTAATTGACAGAATTGATGGAAAGATATCCGTATGGCTGCACGATGAAGCTCTGCCTTCTAGGGCGATAACCCCCGTATACGACAGCTTTCATGACTTTATCGATGCACTGGTAGCCTTCGATCCTCCTCCCCTGCCCAGTTTAAAGGAATTGGGATTGGACTTGAAAGCGATGGGGATAGAAGAGGAGTAGCTAGATGTTACGGTTCGGCGCTGACGGAAACCACATCATTGGCGGCGGCTCGGCCGGCTGCGTCATGGCCAACCGCCTTTCTGCTGATTCGGATAAAGCTGTCTGCCTCATCGAGGCGGGGCCGCGCGATCGCAATCCCTTCATTCACATGCCGCTTGGCGTCGGCGTCATTGCCCGCACGGGATGGGTGAACTGGAACTGTGAGACCGAAGTCGAGCCTCACCTTAACAACCGGCGGCTCTATTGGCCGCGCGGCAAGACGCTGGGTGGCAGCAGCTCGATCAATGCAATGGTCTACATTCGCGGCGATCGGGCGGACTATGAGGGCTGGGGGGCGGCCGCCGGAGCTGACTGGGACTGGCCGCGCATGCGCGAGCTTTTTATCGCGCTCGAAAACAATCAGGCTATCCACGACGAGCATCATGGCAATGCCGGGCCACTTTGCGTCTCCAATCTTGGGCGAGTGAACCCACTTACGGAAGACTTCGTCGAAGCTGGGGTGGAACTGCACTACCCGCGAAATCCCGACTTCAATGGCGTGAGCCAGGAAGGCTTTGGTGTCTATCAGGTGACCCAGAAAGACGGGCAACGGTTCAGCACGGCGCGAGCGTTTCTCGATCCGGCTCGCTCGCGCAAGAATCTCGCCATCGAAACGAACGGCCTCGTCGAACGGATACTGTTCAAGGACCGTCGCGCCATCGGGGTCCGCGTCGGCGGCCGGGACCTGCTGCTGCGCCCCGGTGGAGAGGTGATCCTTTCGGCTGGCGCGGTCAATTCGCCGCAGATTCTGATGCTGTCGGGCGTCGGCTCGGCGAGCGAACTCAGGCAGCATGGCATAGAGATCGTTCTGGATGCGCCCGAAGTCGGAGCCAATCTCGCCGATCACCTCGACTATACGGCTGTGGCAACCACGGCCGATCGCGAAGGATTTGGGGTGGCGCCCAGTTTCCTGCCTCGTGCGATACGCGGCGCATGGAGCTATTTCCTTCATCATGAAGGCGAATTGACGTCAAATGCCTCGGAGGGCGGCGCTTTCCTCAAATCCGACGCCGGCCGGGAGCGGCCCAATCTTCAATTCCATTTCCTGCCGGCGATCCTGCGTGACCATGGCCGCAAGACAGCCTTCGGCTACGGAATGACCGTGCATGTCTGCGACCTTCTACCGAAGAGCCGCGGCAGGATCGGGCTCAAGATCGCCGATCCCACGGCTCATCCGCGCATAGAGGGCAATTATCTCAGTCATCCCGATGATGTGGGCGTCTTGCTGAATGGCGCGAAGCTAGCCCGCAAGCTCCTTCATGCGCCGGCGCTCGCCCGTCACTTGCGCGAGGAGGTGCGACCGGGACCCGCGGTCCAGACCGACGAGGCTCTGATCGACGACATCCGCGCGCGCGCTGAAACAATCTATCATCCGGTAGGAACATGCCGCATGGGCAGTGACTCGGCATCCGTGGTCGATCCGGCAGCCCGTGTACGTGGCATTGACGGTTTGCGCGTGGTCGATGCATCGATCATGCCGTCGATCGTGTCGGGCAACACTAACGCGCCTACCATGGCGATCGCGGAAAATGTCGCGCAAATGATGATCCGGCCTTGAGGAAGAATGGCGATGAGGTTCAGTTTCGTATTGGCAGCCATGCTGCTACTTGCAGCATCTGCGTCCGTCGAGGCACAGCGCGCTTCTTTCGGAGTGTGGAAGAATCCGCAGGACAGCGTACATGTGCGAGCCCAGCCGTGCGGAAGCAGAATGTGCGGGGTCGTGGTCTGGGCAAGTGACAAAGCCAAGGCGGATGCGCGGCGCGGCGGGACAAACGATCTGGTAGGTCTGATCCTGTTTCGCGATTTTGTTCCTGAAAAGAAGGGCGTGTGGCGCGGCAGTGTTTTTGTACCCGACATCGGCCAAACCTTCTCTGGAACAATCACCACGCTCGACGATCGGCGGATGGAGGGAAAGGGGTGCCTGACAGGGCGGATCATGTGCAAATCGCAGATATGGACGAAAGTGAACTGAAATCCGTCCAATCATCGTCTGACCGAGAGCGGCAAGCCAAGGATTTTAATAAGACACATCAAAAGCTTCTACGATAAATTGAAGAGGCGCGGAGCAGGAAGCGGGCATGGCGACAGCGATGTGTGCAGCCGCCACGGGATCAATTCGGCGACGGGCATGCGACTTGGTCAGCGTAAGCAGGCGGATAATCCGTTATTGATCGTCGCGGCCAGAAGACGGTCCGCTGCGGCAGCGGCTGCACGAACAGATTAACCTAATGGAAATCACACGATAAGCGCCCCGCCTGATGCGCCCGACGACACATGCCGCCGCTAGCAGGCATCCCCCCGGAAATTCCAGCAATCTACGCACGCCCAAAATCCGTAGCGTCCGATAAACTCTGCCGGAAAGGAGGACTGTCCCACAACAAGCTATCAGGGGTTTTCCGACATGCTTATAGGCTACATGCGCGTCTCTTCCACAGATGACCGGCAATCGGTCGATCTTCAGCGCGATGCGCTGATCGCAGCCGGCGTCGATAGCCGGCATCTCTATTCCGACAAGGCATCCGGCGCTCGCGAGGACCGGGCGAGCCTGCGGGCCTGCCTCGAATATCTCGCAGCCGGCGATACGCTGGTCGTGTGGAAACTGGATCGGCTCGGCCGCTCCCTGCCGCATTTGCTGTCGATCCTGACCGATCTCAGGGAGCGTGACGTGTCATTCCGGTCATTGACCGAGCAGATGGACACGGGAACGCCGCATGGCGAGCTGCTGTTTTCGCTGTTCGGCGCGCTGGCCCAGTATGAACGGGCATTGACGCGCGAGCGCATCATGGCAGGCCTTGCGGCCGCCAGACGGCGCGGGCGCTACGGTGGCCGCCCGCGAACGATCGATGCGGAAAAGCTCGATCAGATCACCGCCGCCCTTGCCGGTGGCGCTAGCAAGTCGTCGATCAGCCGCACGTTCAACGTGCCCCGATCGACCCTCGCAGATACGCTCGCGCGGGCCGGATGGCTCAAACCGCCGCGCCTTGCGTAACGACAAAAACATAATTATATTTCCGTAATGCCATCCATGCGCTTCTCCTGGCATCCGGCCAAAGCCGAGAGCAATCTGAAGAAGCACGGCGTCAGCTTTGCGATCGCTACTCGTGCGTTCACAGATCGTTTCGCGCTGAGCGATCAGGATCGGATCGAAGGTGGCGAGCGACGATGGCAAACCTTGGGCCTCGTGGAAGGGCATCTGCTCCTCCTCGTGGCCCACACTGTCGTCGAGCAAGACGATGACGGCGAGTATGTGGAGATCATTCATATCATTTCGGCTCGAAAGGCCGATCGAACGGAAAGGCGACGTTATGAAGAAGAAAGACGCTGATACCGTCCGTTTCCAACTCGATCCGGACAATCTGCCGCCGTTGACCGAAGCGCAACAGGCCGAACTGGATGCCCTGCAGGCGATGCCGGATAGCGGGATCGACTATAGCGACTCTCCGGCGCTGACAGAGGATTTCTGGCGGAACGGGCAGCGTGGGCGCTTCTATAAGCCCATCAAGCAGCAGGTGACGGCACGCCTTGATGCTGATGTGCTCGCCTGGCTCAAATCGCAGGGTAAGGGCTACCAAGCCCGCATGAACGCCATACTTCGCCGTGAGATGCTGGCGACCGCCAGAAGGCAGGAAAAGCCACGTTAATTTAGATAGTTAGGCTATCGGTTATCGTGATATAGTCGTACATGGATTTACCCCAGAAAGCGTTTGGCAAGTCGGATCAGACGCGCTGCCCGGCCCGAATAGGGAGGAAAGACGAGAGGCAGAGCGGAGAAGCGGTTCTGGAGAACGGCGCGCTCATGACTGAAAGTCCGGAACCCGTGATGGCCATGTGCCGCCCCGATCCCGGAATTGTTCACACCGCCGAACGGCAGATGATCGTGGACGTATTGGACGATGGTAAGGTTGACGCCTGCACTGCCGGAAGTCGTGGCCGCCAGGATATGATCCACTCTCGCCCGGTCACGATCGAACACATAAAGCGCCAGCGGCTTGGGTCTTGCGTTGATCCGACCGATCACGGTTTCAATGTCATCATAGGTCAGGACCGGCAGGACGGGACCGAATACCTCCTCATGGTCGATCGCCGCCTCGGGAGCGATCGCCTCCAGCACTGTGGGCGCCAGCGCCCTTCCCTGCCTTTCGCCGCCGACAATGATCCGCCCGCCCGTGGCCAGGGCATCCGCAATCAGGCCCCCCAGTCTGTCCGCATGGCGATCATTGACGATCCTTGCGAGATAGGGGCTCGTCATGCCCGAACCATAAGCGGCGGCGATCCGGCGGCGCAGCGCTTCCACGAACCGGTCGCGGATCGAAGCGTGGACGAACACATGATCGGGCGCGATGCAGGTTTGACCGGCATTGGAGAATTTGCCGAAGGCGATCCAACTGGCGGCCGTCTCTATGTCGGCATCCGGTCCCACGATCGTGGGCGACTTGCCACCCAGTTCCAGCGTAACGGAGGTCAGGTGGCGGGAGGCTGCCTGCATTACGACTTTCCCGACCTCGGGGCTGCCGGTGAAGAAGATATGATCGAAGGGCAGCGCGAGCAGGGCCTGAGACATCTCCTTCCCGCCGAGGGCGACGGTAACCAGGTCTGGCGGAAATGTGTCGGCGATCAGCCGCGCGATGACGCCCGAGGTAGCAGGTGTCATCTCTGAAGGCTTCAGGATAGCGCTGTTGCCGGCAGCAAGGCAGGACACAAGCGGCCCCAGGCAGAGATTGAATGGGTAATTCCAGGGCGCGATGATAAGGCACACGCCGCGTGGTTGTGGCACGATCCGTCCGGCCGTGCCGAAGCCGATCAATGTCGATCCGACATGGACTGGCCGCATCCATCGGCGCAGATTACGACGGCTGTGGCGGATTTCCTGCATGACCGGAAGAATTTCCGTCAGAAACACTTCGGCCTCCGGCTTGCCGAAGTCGGTCGCCATGGCCTGAACGATATCCGCTTCGAACTTTCGTATGGCAAGCGCGAGGCGCGCCAGCGCGGCGCGCCTCTCAGCAAGGCCAAATCGCATCCGGCGCTCGTCCGACATTGCCTTTTGCGCGGTGAAGAGCATTTCCACCGGGCGGCCATCACAGGGTTCCTGCGAAATCGACTGTCTCTCTTCAATCATCTCATTCACGTCCGAAACATGAGCTTCGCGCGAGTCTTACGAGCACAATAGCAATAGGGAACTACACGAACATGTAGTATCGACCTGTCATGGATCACGAAAGGGAATGGACTCCAACTCTGCTTTCGCGACTGGCGGAAACGGCACTTCGCCCTGTTAAATTGACCGCGCGCGTCAGCCTGCTGCGTGCGCCTTGCGGCTACGGCAAATCGGCGACACTTGCGGCCGGTTGGAAGGAGGCGGCGGACACTGGTCGCCCGGCGCTTTGGACAAAGCTTGCAAGCGACGACACGGCGAAGAGCACCCTGCATCGCCTCGCTCTTCAGGCCGGAACCGCCGCGGACATCGACTCCATTCTGCAATGGATATGGCATCAGGACAGGCCCGGGATCATTTGCCTCGATGATGTTCAGGAAGCGCCACATCTCGAAACGCTGACCAGAGACCTGGTGGATGCTCTTCCCGATGATTGGCGGGCGGTCCTTGCAACCTCCGCCCCTTGGGGATTTGGCGTCCTCAACGCCGACTGGCAGGAAGTCGGCCCCGATGGCCTGGCCTGCAGCGCCCAGGATCTGAAGCAACTGACCCGGGTCCCTTCAGCCCTCGACCGGATCATGTCGGACACACAGGGTTGGCCCGCATTGTGCCGCATCGCGTGTCGTGTATCCGACCGGAAGCAGCCACTGCATGTATGGCCCGAGATCATCTGTTATCTCGATCAGATCGTGTTGGCGCCCTTATCGCCCGCTCTGCGCACATGGTTGAAAAAGGCGGCATTGATCGCTCCCCTCGATGCCGAAAGCCACGATTTTGCCCTGCGCATCCACGACGGCGCGCAATGGATCGCACGTGCGCAACGCGAATGTCTCCTATTGAGGCCGGACAAGCACGGAATGTTTGCGCTCAATCCGGCGCTGCGACACCATCTTGCCTTGAGCGGACAGTCGCAGCTTCGTTTCTCGCCAAGCCATCTTTTAAAACGGGCTGCTTTTCATCACTGGCGCGCCGGCCGGCCAGCGCAAACAATAGCACTTTCGCTGCGCGCCGGCGATCCGGCCTGGGCGCGGGGACTGGGCGGTGAGATCGTCATGGATGTCGCTTTGCGACAAGGCCGTATCAACGAGTTGGCCCATTGGCTCGAGGGCGTGCCCGACACAGCGTTGCTGACGAATCCCATGGCTGGTCTGGGAAAGATATGGGTCCTTCCTTCCAGCAGCAGCATGCAGGGGCGACGCACCTTCTGAAGTTGCTGTCACGCACGGACACGCATGAGGAATTGCTGACGCTGCTCGGTGCTACGACAGCGGCGCTGAGGGACGATGTCGTGCGGGCGGAAAGGCTCTGCCGGCAATGGCTCCAACTGCACGCCCGGGAAAACCCAATGATGAAGGCCTCCGCCCTGGCCTGTCTCGCGAGCATCGTGGCGAGTCAGTCGAACGAGGCCGAGTTCGCGGCACTGCGTCCCCTACTGGATCAAGCTTGTGCCCTGGCCGATCAGGGCTTTGCCCGCGACTGGGCAAAGATTGCCGAAGTGCTGCTCCTGCTGACGCAGGGGCAGATCATTCCCGCACGAAATAGGATCGACGCGCATCTGACGGATATGGTCTCCCCGGTTGCCGAGGAGACGCTGAAAAGATTGCGCCTCGCTGTGCTGGCCGAAAGCGGCGTGCCTCTGGCAGAACTGGAATGGCCGTTGCTTTTCTGCGACCAGATCGTCGACGTCCAGATTCATACGGCACGGGCCATATTACGAGCCGCTCGTCTGGCCGGAGATGCGGACCTCTGCGGAAAAATCCTGACCGAACTGAACGTGAAAGCCGTACGCGACCACATGCCGCGACTGCAACTCATGGCCGATATCCTGACTGCCGAACATGAAATGGCGTCGGGTCGATCGGTCACCATCCCCAATATTCCCAGGAACGACGCCATCACTTCGGCTCACCTCGCCATTGCGGACGTCGAGTGCATGCTTCTGTCTGCGACGCGGGCGCTTGCCGACGGGAAGGATCACCTCGCGCGCCAATTGACGGACCGTATCCTGGCCCGCATCCGCAGGGCAGGATGGCAACATATCATACTCAAAACCCTCATGCTGCGTTCGGTGCTGCATCTACGTAAAGAGGCGCTGCAACTTTCCATACGGTCAGCGGAAGAGGCCTCGGAAATTCGCGACAGCACAGGACTGAAGGAAACAGCGCGGGAGTTCCGGAATATCCTGGAGCATATTCACGCGGGATGGGCCGTAAAGGCGAGGTTTGATCGGTCCGCAGCACAACATCACTTGCCGAGTTCACAACATACCGAAGGATCCGACCTGTCTCGCCGCCAACTCCATATCCTCGGCCTGGCGCGGGATGGTCTTACGAGCGCGGAGATCGCCAACATATTGGGTATCGGCGAAGATGGCGTAAAATGGCATTTTCGCGCGATCTTCAAGTGTCTCGCTGTCAACAGGCGCACCCAGGCCGTCGCCACGGCGATACAGCGCGGTCTCCTTCACTAAACGATCTCCCACGTCACAAATAGAGGCAGGCATGCTGTTGCGCGGCCTCCCGCAAGGCAAGATCAGCAATCCATTCTTAGTCGACTCTCGTTGCCGCCCTCGCCAGCATGAGATCCACGAGAAAGTCCAGAAGCTCTCCGCTTGCGACCTCGTGCGGTTCGAGCAGGCCCTGGAACATGCTTCCCTCGTGGACAGCCAGGATCAGTCGCGCGATGCGCGGGAGGCCCCGGGCAACGATGCGGGAGTCCTCGCGAAGGATGTCAGCGAGCGCGCCCTCGATGATGGCGAGGATCCGTCCTTGCCGTTCGGCATAGTGGCTCGCCATGGCAGGATGGCGTAGGGCATAGAGGCCGAACTCGGCCTGGAGCAGATACCAGTCTCGATCGAACGGATAGCTGGCGATAAAGGCCTTGAGGAAATTGTCGGCCGTCGAGCCGGGCATGGACAGGGCGCAAGCGGTCGCCTCCTCCAGCCTCGACTGCAAGCGCTCGATCACCCGGTCATAGAGGGCGAAGAACAATTCGTCCTTGGATCGGAAGCTGGAATTATAGGCCCCCCGGCTCAGACCGACGCGCTCGCAAATATCTTCCTGGGTGGAGCCATGGAAGCCACGTTCGGCGAAGGCCTCGAGAGCGCCATCCAGGATGCGCTCCCGGGTCTGCGCCCGGGTCGGGCGCGTTCGTGCCGGGCGGCGGCTCACGGGATCACGGGCGGGAGCATTTCGATACAAATATGTATTGAGTCGGTTGGATGTCAACGTTACCGTGCGGGAGCAGGAGACGTTCTTCATGACCTTGCGATGTTCGATGCTGGTTGCCGCGCTGGCGACTGCGGTCTGTCAGGGCGCGCAGGCGCAAACGATCGACAGGCTTGATCTCGATTATCGAAGCGCCCAGGCGAGGCTGCTCGAGCGGTCGGACGCGATCCAGGGCGCCGACGCCGATGTGCGCAGCAAGGAGGCCCAGAAAGGCTCCACGAGCACGTTGCGGCGTCCGACCGTCGAGTTCGAAGGACAGATGATCCGCTATCAGAAAACCCTCTATCTGCCGCTCGGCCCGCTGGCGGACGTGGCCCAGGATTATTCCATCTCTGACCCCCTGCGCTTCGAGATCGAGCGCACCAGCACCCGGCCGATCGTGACGGCGACGCTGCCGCTCTATTCCGGCGGCCAGATTCCCGCCGCCCAGGCGGGCGCCGCGGCGCAACTGGGACAGTCGCGCGCCGAACGCCAGATCGTCATCGACAACGGTCTGTTGCAGATGACCCAGCTCTATTTCGGCCAGCAGTTGCTCGAGCGCGTGCGCGATGTTCGCCGTGATGCGCTTGCGGGATTAGAGCGGCATGTCGCGGACGCCCTCAAGCTCGAACAGGAAGGGTTCATAAGCCGGGCCCAACGCCTCCAGGCGCAGGTAGCGCGCGACGACGCCGCGCGCGAACTGGAAAAGGCGCAGGCCGATCTCGCGAGTGCGCAGGTAGCGCTTGCCGGCGCGCTGCGGGCGCCGTCCGGCGTCGATCCCGTCTCCCCGATCTTCGTGATCCGTCAGCCGCTCCGTTCGCTCGACACCTATGTGGACGCGGCCCTGCGCGCCCATCCCCAACTGGATCGGCTCGGCGCGCTGGAAGACCAGGCTGAAGCGGGGGTGGCCCTTCAGCGCGCCAAGCTCCGGCCTACGATCTATGGCTTCGCCCAGTATAATTTCGATCGGCGCGACACGCTGTTGACCGATCCCGACTGGTCGGTGGGCGTCGGGCTGCGCTACACGCTCTTCTCCGGTGTGGGCCGCTCGCAAGCGGTGCAGGCCGCGCGGGAAACGGTGACGCAAGCCAATGCGGGCCTGCGCGAAGCCCGCACCCAGATCGAAATCGGCGTCACGCGGTCCTGGAACGATGCGGAAGCCGCGCGACGGCGGTTTGAGCTGACCGACACGGCCATCACTGCGGCGCAGGAGAATCTGCGGGTCCAGACCCTCGGCTATCAGGAGCAGCAGACAACCTCGCTCGACGTGATCGATGCGCAGCTCGGTCTTGCCCGCTCCCGGATCCAGCGCGCCCAGGCCGGATATGATTTCGTTGTCGCGCTCGCCCAGCTTCTCCACGTCAGCGGTCAGATCGCCACATTGCCGGACTATATCGACCAGGGTGAAAGGGTCACGCCATGACCGCCACATCGGAAACCCTGGTCACCCCGGACGAGACGGCTCCGCCGGTTCCGACCGGGCGGAAGCGCAAGTTGCTGCCGCTCATTGCTTTCCTCGTCGTGGTCATTCTCGGCCTCGGTCTCTGGCTGGCCTATCGCCCGGTTCCCGATCAGCTCCAGGGCATGGTCGAGGCCCGCGAACTGCGGATCACGAGCAAGGTCTCGGCTCGGATCACGGCCTTTCATGTCGAGGAAGGCCAGCCGGTGAAGACGGGACAGCTGCTCTATACGCTCGACAGTCCCGAGGTCGAAGCCCGCTCCGAACAGGCCGGCGGCGCGCTCGCCGCCGCGCAGGCGAATGCGGACAAGGCCGATGAAGGCGCACGGCCGGAGGATATCCGGGCTGCCGAGGCCCAGTGGCGACGCGCGCAGGCGGCGGCGGACCTCGCCCAGACCACCTATCAGCGCACCGAGCGCCTCTTTGAACAGGGTGTGCTGGCGGGGCAGAAACGCGACGAGAGCCGCGCAAACGCCCTGGCCTCCAATGAAGCGGCCCGAGCGGCGCGCGCGCAATATGATCTGGCGCTGGCCGGGGCGCGGCGACAGGATCGGCAGGCCGCGAGCGGACAGGTGCGCCAGGCGCGCGGCGCCCTGGCCGAAGTCGAGGCGGCCGAGAAGGAAACCCGGGTGTTCGCGCCGTCGGACGGTGAGATCGGACGCAGGCTGGCGCAGTCGGGCGAACTCGTGCCGCAGGGATTTCCCGTCTTCGTCCTGACCGACATCGATCATCCCTGGGTGACGCTCACCCTGAGAGAAGATCAGTTCAGTGCGATCCGCCGGGGACGGGTCCTGACCGGCCGCATACCTGCGCTCGGCGATCGTTGCGCCCAGTTTCGGGTCTTCTACATCGCGCCCGCCGGCGATTTCGCGACATGGCGCGCGACCCGCCAGTCGAGCGGCTTTGACGTGAAGAGCTTTGACGTGCGCCTGTCGCCCGTGTCGCGGGTCGATGGGCTGCGCCCCGGCATGACGGTCCTGTTCGACTGGCCGCAATGATCCGGGCCTTCGTCGATAGCGCCCGGCGCGAAACCGCCTTCCTGCGCGGCAGCGTCTGGGATCTGGCGCTGGTCACCTGGCTGCCTCTGCTGCTGCTGGCGATCGTCGCGGTCCAGTTGTCGGCAGGCGTCATGCGGAACCTGCCGATCGTCGTGGTCGACGAGGACGGCGGCGGCGTCGCGCGCGACCTCACCCGCAAGCTGGAGGCGTCACCCGGGCTCAAGGTCGCGGCGCGGCCACCGGACATGGCACAGGCCGAGCATCTGGTCCGCTCCAACGCCGCCTATGCCGTGGTCCTGATCCCGCGTGATCTCGAGCGCACCGTGCTGCGCGGCGAGACCGGCAAGATCCTCCTCTTCTACAATGCGAGCTATTCCACGCCCTCGGGTTCGGTGTTGCGTGAAGTCGGCACCGTGGTCCAGGCCCACGCAAAGGCCTTGGCCGGGGAGCAAAGCGCCGCGATCGCCGGTCCCGCGCGTGTGCGGCCGCAGCCGGTGAGCGTGCAGAGCCGGATCCTCTACAACCCGCAGGCCAGTTACGAGCTGCAACTCGTCGCCCTGATCCACCCCGCACTCCTGCACCTGCTGTTCATGATCGCGGTCGTGAGCGCGCTCGGTCGCGAGCTGCGGGACGGGACCATCGGAGCATGGCTTGCAGGGCCTCGAGGCGAGGCGGTCGCCGCCGTCGCCGGCAAGATCGCGCCCTATATCCTCATCTTCCTGCTCTGGGGGGCGCTTGCGACCGGCTATCTCGCGGTCTACCGGGGCTGGCCCGTGCAAGGGAGCGTGGCGATGCTGATGGGCGGCTATCTCGCCCTCTATCTCGCCTATGCGGGCATGGCCTTGTTCATCGTCGGGGCCACCCTTTCCATGGGGCAGGCGCTGTCGATGACCGCCCTCTATGCGGGCGCTTCCTTCGCCTTCGCCGGGGCGATCTTCCCGATCGAGTCGGCCTCCGCCTTCGCCCGGCTATGGAGCGCGCTGCTGCCTTTTACCCGCTTCGCGCGGCTGGTCGCGGAGCAATGGATGATCGGCGCACCCGTGCTCGCATCTCTTGGATCGATCCTGGCGCTGTTTGCCTTTCTCGTCGTCGGCTCGGGCGCCGGGCTGCCGCGCTATGTCTCGGCGCGGATGAGCCCGGAGGTCTGGGGACGACGATGACCGGCCGCGCCTTCCTCGCTACCTTCCGCGCCGTTCTCTCCGACCGCTCCGCCTTCATGCTGATCGTCGTGTCGACGATCCTCTATTCCTTCTTCTACCCTTCAGCCTATTCCGGGGAGGTCGCGGTCCGCATTCCGGTGGCCGTCGTCGATCTCGACGACAGCGGCGCAAGCCGCAGTCTCGTGCGCCGGATCGCAGCGCTCCAGCAGGCCGATCTTGCCGCGCGCCCGGCCTCTCCAGGAGCCGCCCGGCTCTGGCTCGAGACGACCGGCGCAGGGGCCGTGGTCATCATCCCCGAGGGGTTCGAGCGACATATTCTGAACGGCGCCCAGGGCACGGTCGCGCTCTACGGCAACGGCGCCTATCTGCTGCGCAGCAGCACGGCGCTGTCAGGCATCGGCCTGGCGGTCACCACGATCGCCGGCGAGGCGGCGAGCGATCAGGCCATGGCGCAGGGCGCACCCGCCCGCCCTGCCCTGTCGCTCGTTCAGCGCCCGCTGTTCAACACGCGCGAAGGCTATGGCAGCACGGTGTTCCCCGGGGTCGGCTTCCTCATCATTCACCAGACCCTGCTGATGGGCCTGACGATGCTCGCCGCCACCCTGCGCGAGACACTGGGACGCTTTCGTCTGCCCTCGCGCACCCTTATCGGAATTGCCCTGGCCTTCTTCGTGATCGGCTGGGCCGACGTGGCCTATTATGCGGGTTTTGTGTTCTGGTTTCAGGACTATCCCCGCGCCGCCGGCTCTCCTGGCGCCTTGATCGTGGGCGGCAGTTTGTTCGTGGGCGCGACTGTGGCGGCGGCGCTTGCGCTGGCCAGCCTCTTCCGGACACGGGAACGACCCCTGCAACTGTGGATGGGCACGTCGCTCGCCATCTTCTTCCTCGCGGGTCTCTCCTGGCCGGCGGAGGCGACGCCGGCCTGGCTGGCGCTCCTCGCGCGCCTCCTGCCAACCACCGCGGGCATTCATCTCATGGTCGGGCTCAATCAGATGGGCGCGAGCCTTGCCGAGCAGACGCGGGAGGTGCTCAACCTCGCCATCCTCATTCTGGTCTACGGAGGCCTGGCCTGGTGGCGCTTCACGAAGATTTCCGCGCCGGACCTTCAGCCTCTCAAGCCTGACTGACGCCTCAATGGAACGAGATCGTCAGGGGCACCCCAAGTGCAACCCTCTCGCCCCGGCCGACGCGACCTTGGCGCAACCCAGGGGGAGGTGTTCGAAGCGGACCTCTGCAGGGCTTCATCAGATAGAGATCACCGAGATGGGGATAAACCGGAGGCTGCCTCGACTATTGCTCTGCTTTCGCCGCCGCGAGGATCGCGGCCTCTACCGGCGCCCAGGTGGGGTCCGCAGGCGAAAGCATGTTGAAGTGGCCCGCATTCTCCAGGGTGATCACCGTCGCCTTATCGCCGGCCGACTGTGCGGCTGCTGCATAGGCTTGCGCGGCTGAAGGCTCCAGCACGACGGAAGCGACCATGAATTGAGGCACGGCCAGAGGCAGCCATTCGATCGGATTTGCCTGACGGTAGCGGCCCGCCTGTGCGTCAGGAGCGCCCCCGAACAGGTTGACGAAGATCGGGCGGCCGCAAATCTCCTTGTCGAACCCGTACAGGGTTCGCAGGTCGCCTGGGCCGTCGATGGCGACCGCGGCGGAAACCTTCAGTGGATCAGCGCCGCGGACCTCGCTGTCGGCAGGCAATCTGGGACGGGCCGCCAGCCACAGGGCAGCGTGGGCGCCGGCCGAATGTCCCACCGTCACCACATGCTTCAGGTCCAGAGGCTGGGTTCGTGCCAGCACCCTCAAGTGATCGAGCGCCGCTCCCCAATCCTGGAAGGTCCCAGGCCACCCGCCGCGGGTGTCACCAACCTGTCGATACTCTATATTCCATGTCGCCACGCCCTTGTCCGTCAAGGCGCTCGCCAACGGCGCCGTGCCTGCCAGTGTCTCATAGCCTTTGGTCCAGCAGCCACCGTGAATGACCATGACGACGGGAAACGGGCCAGGACCTGCAGGCAAGCGCAGTTCACCGATCTGCAGAGGATCAGGACCATAGGCCTCGACGAGCGTCGGAGCGGTGACGGGAAGGGCGTGGAGTTGGGGCGGTCCGATCAGCGCATGTTGGTTATCCGACGGCGTCTGCGCCCAAGCGGTGCTCGTGACAATCAAGACTGTAGCCAGGCCTAATGAACGGTATCGCATGATCTACCTCTTTCATGCATCTTCCCGCTCCGACGTTACCAGCCAGTTCGTCAAATGTGAGAAGACAGCGATTCGTCATTAGATAACATGGTTCGCTATATTCTTTTCGGAAACACCATTCCGTCATCGAGTGGGCAAAGCGATAGATGAAATCCCGTTTCTGGCGCAAAGCATATGGCGGCTATGCGCGATCACGGTAGCCTTGATCATGGAAGTGATACGTCAGGCGACCAAAGAGCTATCTAGATTTCATTGTCGTCGTGAATTGCGGTTTCAGAGGATCGTGGGTTTTATCTCACTTGGCTATCCATGCTTCGACCAGCTTGACCGCATCCTCTACTGTTTTGACCTCACCGGCGGCTTCATCCGGGATAGTGAGTCCGAATTCGTCTTCAAGCGCCATCACAACTTCCAGCACATCGAGACTATCCACGCCGATGTCATCGTAGAAAGACGAAGCAAGGGCAATCTGATCCGGATAGACGCCGAGCTGACGGCTAATGATCCTGAAAACTCGGGGAGCGATTTCTTCCATCACAAAGCCCTCGCGCGGACACTATCGGCTAGGAAACAGGGCAGATTCTCGTAAACTCAATCATCGCAGAGCAACGATATTGTCCTGCGGCCAGTAAATTCATCATGCCTTGCTGAGCATTTTCTCGGCGCTCGTTTTCACAAAATCCGAAATCTGTCCTGACATCATTTTGAGGAACAGCGGTACGCTGACGTCGCCGCGAATCTCGCTATCCTCAATGTCGAGTTGCACCGGGATATTCTGCCCCATCGCCCCGATGACCAAGTGTAGTGCGTAGTCCGATACCCACTCGGAACTGAGCGAACCGCCTCCCGGGATATGCGCTGCCAGCTTGGGCAGGCCGGCCTCGATCCTGCTCTTCGCTTCGATTTTACCAAGGCTGTGCGGGATAACGACTTCCATATCTTCTTTCCTGTTCAGGCCGCCCGATCGACGAGCAGCAAGGTCGATGTCGCGGAGGCATAGAGTTTGCCGGCCATGTCGATCAGACGCGCCTCGGTATGCGCCACCCTCTTGCCCATCGACACCACCTGGCCGATTGCACGGACCATCCCGACCCTGTCGGTCAAGGGCGCATGATAGGCGACCTTGAGTTCGAGCGTGACGCAGTTGATGGGCACTTGGGCCGCGGAGTTCGCCGCGATGCCGCAGGCCGAATCCAGCAGCGTCGCGGCATAGCCACCATGGGCGATGCCCATGAAATTGTAGGTCTGCGAGGTGGGCGTCGCGACAAAGACGACCTTCCCCTCCTCCGCCTCAAGCAGATCGATGTCGAACAGGTCCATCATGGGCGGCCGGGTGCCGGCCGCCATGAACTGTTCGATCTCTTCCAGACCGGTCATCGCTTACCTCAAAGCTTTTCGGTCAGTTCAGGAACGATCTTGAAGAGGTCGCCGACCAGGCCGATATCGGCGACCTGGAAGATGGGCGCGTCCTCATCCTTGTTGATCGCGATGATGGTCTTGCTATCCTTCATGCCAGCAAGGTGCTGAATCGCACCCGATATGCCGACGGCGACATAGACTTCCGGCGCCACGATCTTGCCGGTCTGGCCGACCTGAAAATCGTTGGGCGCATAGCCAGCATCGACCGCCGCGCGGCTTGCGCCCACACCCGCGCCCAGCTTGTCGGCCAGCGGATCGATCACGCCATGAAACTGCCCGGCCGAGCCCAGCGCTCGCCCGCCCGAGACGATGATTTTGGCCGAGGTGAGTTCCGGGCGCTCGGACTGGGCGATCTCGGCACCCACGAAGCTGGAAAGTCCCGCATCCGTGCCCGTCGCAGCCTCGATACTGGCCGAGCCACCCTCGCGGGCCGCCTTCTCGAAGGCTGTGCCACGCACCGTGATAACCTTCTTTGCATCAGACGACTGGACCGTCGCGATCGCATTTCCCGCGTAGATGGGACGCGTGAACGTGTCAGCGCTTTCCACCGACAGGATGTCGCTGACCTGCATCACATCAAGCAAGGCCGCCACGCGCGGCGCGATGTTCTTGCCATTCGAAGTGGAAGGCGCCACGAACGCGTCATAGCCGCGCATCAGGTCCGCGACGGCCGGCGCGACATTCTCGGGCAAAGCGTGTTTGAACGCCGCATCGTCGAACGTTACGACTTTGGCGACACCCGCGACCTTCGCAGCAGCCTCGGCCACGCCGCCGATGCCCGCACCGGCAACCAGCAGATGGACCTCACCAAGTTTGGCAGCGGCGGTGACGGCCGATAGCGTCGCATCCTTGACTGACGCATTGTCATGTTCAACCCAGACGAGCGTATTCATAACTTATTCTCCGAGAAATCCGCCCCCGCTTCATCTCTGTGCGCACAGGATGAAGCGGGGTGCGCCGTCACTTGCATGGGAGAGGTTCGGCAAGTTCGGCGCGTTTGAAAGTTTATCAAATCGCCATTTCCTTGAGCCTGGCGACCAATTCATCGACGTCGGCCACCTTGATGCCCGCCGAGCGCTTGGGGGGTTCGGTCACCTTGAGCGTCTTGAGGCGCGAGGCGATCTCAACACCGAGATCGGCCGGCGTCTTCGTCGCCAGCGGCTTGGATTTGGCCTTCATGATATTGGGCAGGCTCGCATAGCGCGGTTCGTTGAGACGCAGATCGGTCGTCACGATCGCCGGCAGTTTGAGGCTTACGGTCTCCAGACCGCCATCCACCTCACGGGTCACCGCGACAGTCTCGCCCGATACTTCGACCTTGCTGGCGAATGTGCCCTGCCCCCAACCGAGAAGGGCTGCCAGCATCTGGCCGGTCTGATTGGCATCATCGTCGATGGCCTGCTTGCCGAGGATCACCAGGCCCGGAGCCTCCTCGGTGGCGATGGCCTTCAGGATCTTGGCGACGGCGAGCGGCTCGACCTCATCGTCAGTCTGGACGAGGATCGCGCGGTCGGCCCCCATGGCGAGCGCGGTGCGCAGCGTTTCCTGCGCCTTGGCGACGCCGATCGACACCACCACGATTTCGGTCGCGACTCCCTTTTCCTTGAGGCGGATAGCCTCTTCGACGGCGATCTCGTCGAACGGGTTCATCGACATTTTCACGTTCGCCAAATCGACGCCCGTCCCATCCGCCTTCACGCGCGGTTTCACATTATAATCGATAACCCGCTTGACGGGCACAAGCACCTTCATGGATCAATCCTACTCTGATTGTAATGCCGCCTGATATTCGGCAATGAGTCTCTCACAGATGGATCGGGCCGGTTGGACGGCAGTGGTAGCGCCGACACCGTGGCCTGCCGACCAGATCGTCTTCCAGGCCTTGGCCTCCTCCGAAACCGAAAGCGCGCCATGTGGCTCAGGGAGAGTCGCGGCTTCCAGCGAGGGCCGGAGAAAATTGGCCCCGACGCCGGTGACCCGGTCCGTATAGACGATATCCGCTGGTCCGGCCCCGATCACCATGTCTTTCTGTGCCGGCGAGGCGAGACTCTCTTCCGACGCGATGAAGTGGGATCCGATATAGGCAAGATCGGCCCCCATCATCTGCGCGGCCGCGATCTGGTGGCCGCGCGTGATGGCGCCGGAAAGCGCCAGCGGCCCCTGGAAGAAGCGCCGTATCTCGTCAACCAGTGCGAACGGGCTCATCGTGCCGGCATGTCCCCCCGCGCCGGCAGCGACCGCGATCAGACCGTCGACGCCAGCTTCGAGCGCCTTTTCCGCATGACGCACGTTCGTCACGTCGTGAAAGACCAGCCCGCCATAGCCCTGAACCACCTGGACAAGATCCGCGACGGCGCCGAGCGAGGTGATGACCAATGGCACATGGTGCCGAACGATCAGTTCCAGATCGGCGTCGAGCCTCGGATTGCTCTTATGGACGATGAGGTTGACGCCGAAGGGCGCCGCTCCCGGCATGGGAGCCAGCCGCTCCTCGATTTCATCCAGCCATTCACCGAAACCTTCGCTGGTCCGCTGATTGAGCGCCGGGAACGTGCCAAGCAGTCCCGCCTCGCAGCAACTGACGACAAGGTCCGGTCCCGACACAAGGAACATCGGCGCAACGATGGCTGGAATGGCCAGCCGCTTTTCGAGGCTTGCCGGAAGCGTCAAAACACGTCGTCTTCCAGCGCCATCAGCGACTTCTTGCCCGCCTTGATCGCCAGGAAGCTGGCCGTCGCCTGCGGCAGGATGCGCTCGAAGAAGAACGTCGCCGTCTTGATCTTGGCATCGTAGAAGCGCTTGTCCTCGCTGCCGAAGAAGAGCTGCAAGCCTGCGATCTTGGTCGCCTTGGCAAAGCAATAGCCCATGGCCACCAGGCCCATCAGACGCAGATAGTCCGCCGACGCCGCGCCCGCCTCTTCGGGATCCTTGAGTGCCCGCTGCGCGACCGTGGCCGTCGAAAGCTGCAGCGCCCCGAACGCCTTGGCGAGCGCCTCGACCATCGGCTTCATCGGTCCGTCGACGTTGTTTTCCTCGATGAAAGCCGACACCGGATGGAAGAAGCTGCGCAGATAGCGGCCCATATGGGCGCCGAGCTTGCGGCCGACGAGATCGAGCGCCTGAACGCCGTTCGTCCCCTCATAGATCATGGTGATCCGGGCATCACGGGCATATTGCTCGACGCCGCTTTCGCGGATGTAGCCGTGGCCGCCATAGCATTGGACAGCGAGGTTCGCACTGTCGAACGCAAGGTCGGTGAAGAGCGCTTTGACGACGGGGGTCATGAGCGCGATGAAGTCACTCGCACGCTGGCGCACTTCGGGTTCGGGAGAATGTTTTTCCGCGTCCAGCGCGCGCGAGACCCAGGCCGAGAGCGCCCGGCACCCCTCATTATAGGCCCGCATCGTCATCAACATGCGGCGAACATCGGGATGGACGATGATCGGATCGGCAGCCTGTTCGGGATATTTGGGGCCCGAGAGCGCCCGGCCCTGAATACGGTCCTTCGCATACCAGGCGGCCGCCTGATACGCGGCTTCACCGACACCGAGGCCCTGAATGCCGACAGAGACGCGCTCAGTGTTCATCATCGTGAACATGGCGGCCATGCCCTTGCCCGGCTCGCCGACCAGCCAACCGGTCGAATCGTCGAAGTTCATCTGGCAGGTCGCCGACGCCTTGAGACCCATCTTGTGCTCGATCGCGGCGCAGGCGACGCCGTTCGATTGACCGGGAGTGCCGTCCTCCTTGGGAAGATATTTGGGAACGAGGAACAGGCTGATGCCCTTTACGCCCTTGGGGGCGTCGGGCAGGCGGGCGAGCACGAGATGGATGATATTCTCGGTCAGGTCATGCTCACCGGCGGAGATGAAGATCTTGGAGCCGGTGACCTTGTAGCTGCCATCGCCCTGCGGGACCGCGCGGCTGCGCAGGAGCCCGAGATCGGTACCGCAATGAGGCTCGGTCAGGCACATCGTGCCGGACCATTGACCGCTTACCATCTTGGGCAGGTAGGCCTGCTTGAGCGCGTCGCTCCCATGGCCCTCGATCGCAGTGGTGGCACCATGGGTGAGGCCCGGATAGAGGCCGAAGGAAAGGTTGGACGAGCAGATCATCTCTTCGACCAGCTTGTTGACCGCTTCCGGCAGCCCTTGCCCACCCCATTCTGGATCGGATGCGAGCGCGGTCCAGCCACCTTCGGCGAATTGCTTATAGGCTTGCGCGAACCCCGCCGGCGTCCGCACAACGCCGTTTTCCAGATGGCATCCTTCCTCGTCGCCCGACCGATTGATCGGCAAGAGCACGTCGCGACAGAAGCGCGCCGCCTCCTCGAGGATGGCATCGGTCAGATCCGGCGTGAACTCCGCCAGCGCGGGAATGTCCCCGAAGCCGTCATCGGCATGGAGTTCGTTGAGCACGAAGCGCATATCGCGCAACGGGGCGTCATAGACTTGCATATTTATATCTCCTGACCAGTCGGCCCTCGGGCCGCCGGCCGCCAATCAGTTACGCAGCGGCTTGCCGGTGACGAGCATCTGCTCGACGCGCGCCTGGGTCCGCGGGTCGCGCACCAGTTGCATGAAGGCCTTGCGCTCGAGCGCCAGCAGATCCTCTTCGGTCACGATGTCGATCAGATCCTTCTCGCCGCCCGTCAGGACGTCGGCGAGCGCGCCGGACACGACACCATCGTAGGAGGTTGCGAGGCCACGGGCCTGGAATCCTTCGACAGCCATCGAAAGAGCGGACTTGCCTCCCGCGCCAGGCAAGCGGAATTCCGGAGCCACGGGCGGTTTGTAACCGTCCGCCAGTTCCAGTGCCTTCGCCTTGGCATCCGCCAGCAGGCGGTCGCGGTTCATCGTGATGCCGTCCGACGGACGCAGGAAGCCATGCTCCTTCGCCTCGGCGGCCGACTTTGCCACAGTGGCCGTCGATACCGTCTCGAACACCTTGGCAACGGCCGGCATCGGCCCCTTGGGCATGCCGGGACTGGAGCGCCAGCGATCGATCATTTCACCGCATCCGCCCCAGCCAGGGATCAGGCCCACGCCGCACTCGACCAGACCCACATAGCTTTCGGCATGGGCCTGCACGGCATCACTGTTGAGCAGGATCTCGCAACCACCGCCCAACGCCATGCCGGCCGGCGCGCTCACGACCGGGAACGGCGCATATTTGAGCGCCTTGTAGGCCTGCTGCCCGCCCGCGACGAGCTTTTCGATCTCGCCCCATGCCGCGATGTTCAGCGCGAACAGGGCAAGGCCGAGATTGGCGCCAGCAGAGAAATTGCTGCCCTCATTATAGACGACGAGCGCCTTGAACTTGTCCTGCACGACCGGGATCGCCTGACCGATCAGCTTCATCACATCGCCGTCGAGCGCGTTCATCTTGCCGGTGAACTCAAGGCAGGCAACGCCGTCGCCGACATCCCAGAGTGCCGCCGAGCCATTTTTGAGGATCGGCTGGCTATGAAGCTTGATGTCTTCCAGCAGCAGCACGCCCTCGGGCCGCACGACATCATGATAGTCGCCGGCGGCATCGAGATATTGCCGACGGCCGTCCTGCACCCGGTAGAATGGCCGATCTCCGGCTACCTTGAGGATCGCGGGAACATCCCGCCCCTCGGCCGCCAGCCGTTCGGCGAGCTTGCCCGGCCCGAGGCGATCGATCAGTTCGAACGGCCCGAACTTCCAGTTGTAGCCGAGCTTCATCGCGTCATCGATGCCGACGATGTTGTCCGCAGCTTCACCGACCAGACTCGCGGCATAGGAAAGAACCTTGCCGAGAATTTCCCAGGCATAGGCGCCGACCTTGCCGGGCGCAGCAACCAATGCTGCCAGGTCCTTCTCGGCCCGGCCCGGCAAGGAAGCCGGCTTCACCGATACGCGATATTCGCCGGTCGCGAGATCGAGCGCTTTCTTGGTCTTCGTCGCCTTGTCGAACGCGTAGAAACCGCCCTTGCCCTTCCGCCCGGTAAAGCCTTCCGCGATCATCCTGTCGACGAGCGGCATCGGCCTCACCGTGTCGAAATAGGCGTCACCTGCCGGCAGCGTCGAGGACAGGCTCTTCGTGAGCAGCGGCATGAGGTCGACGCCAACGAGATCGACAAGGCCGAAAATGCCGGTCTTGGGCACGCCCATCGGCTTTCCGCCGATCTGGTCGGCTTCCTCCACCGTCAGCCCCTGGTCCATCGCGGCATTGATCGCGACGGCCAGCCAGTAGGTACCGATGCGATTGGCGATGAAGCCCGGCGTGTCCCGCGCCGGCACGATGCGCTTGCCGAGCTTTCGATCGACGAAATCCGAGACGCGCCTCGCCACAGCCGTATCAGTGTCGGGGCCGGTCACGATTTCGATGAGCCGCATGTAGCGCGGCGGATTGAAGAAATGGGTGATCAGGAAGTCCTGTTTGAACTGATCGTCCCGCCCCTCGACCAGATGGCCAAGCGGAATCGTCGAGGTATTGGACGATACCGCCGTGCCCGGACGCTTGAGCTGCTCGAGCTTGGCGTAGAGCGCCTGCTTGATGTCGAGCCGTTCGACGATCGCCTCGACGATCCAGTCGCATTCGGCCACCCGCTCGAGATGGTCGTCGATATTGCCCGTTTCAACGAGCTTCGCCGCAGCCTTCGACATGAAGGGCGCCGGATCGGTCTTCAGCATCTTCGCGACCGCACCCTTCGCCACGGCGTCACGATCGCCGCCCTCCTTGGGCACGATATCGAGCAGCAGCACCGGCACGCCGGCATTGGCGACCTGCGCTGCGATGCCGGCGCCCATGACGCCTGCGCCGATCACGCAGACCTTTTTGATGGTTTCCGGCGGGGCGCCGACTGGCTTGATGGCCTGCTCGCTCATTCCGCCGCCTCCAGCACGGTGGCGATGCCCTGACCGCCGCCGATGCACTGGGTGGCAAGCGCATAGCTGCCGCCTTCGCGCTTCAGCAGAGCCGCGGCCTTGCCCACGATCCGCGCACCGGTCGCCCCCAGAGGGTGGCCTATCGCGATGGCGCCGCCGTCCAGATTGACCTTCGACTGGTCAAGCCCCAGGTCGCTGATGCAGGCCAGTGACTGGCTCGCAAAGGCTTCGTTGAGCTCGACAACGTCAAGCTGGTCCACACTGAGCCCCGCCCGCTGCAGCGCCTTGCGCGAGGCCTCGACCGGTCCGATGCCCATGATCTCCGGCTGGCAGCCAGAGACAGCAACCGACTTGATGCGGGCAAGGATCGGCAGTCCATGCGCGCGCGCATAATCCTCGCTCGTGACCAGGATTGCGCTTGCGCCATCGGTCAGCGGCGAGGACGTTCCCGCCGTTACCGTGCCGTCCTGGCTGAAGGCCGGCTTCAGCCCGGCGAGGGTTTCCGTCGTCGTGCCGGCACGCGGCGTGCCATCCTTGTCGACCACGCCCGCCTTGGTCGTGATCGGCACGATCTCGGCCTCGAGCTTGCCGGCCGCGATAGCCGCGGCCGCCTTGTCCTGACTGGCGACCGCAAAGGCTTCCTGCTGGGCACGGGTGATCTGATATTTGGTCGCGACATTCTCCGCCGTGTCGCCCATGCCCATATAGGCGGCGCTCTTCTTCGCGAGCTCGGGGTTCGGCAGCGGATTGAACCCCATCATCGGCACGCGGCTCATCGACTCCACGCCCGCGCAGATGAAGGCCTCGCCGGCGCCAAGCTGAATCTGGCCCGCAGCGATGTGGACCGAGCTCATCGACGATCCGCAGAAGCGATTAACGGTCATGCCGCCGACAGAGAGCGGCAGGTCGGCGAGAAGACCGATAAGGCGCGCGATGTTGAAGCCCTGCTCGCCTTCAGGAAAAGCGCAGCCCAGCACGATATCCTCGATATCTTCGGCCTTCACGCCGGTCTGCTGAATCAGTCCGCGAATGACCTGAGCGGCCAGATCGTCAGGGCGGACGCGCGCCAGCGCGCCCTTGCCTGCCAGGTGAAAGGGGGACCGGGCATAGCCCGCAACAACCACATTACGCATCGATGATAGCCTCTCCAGGGAATCGGACATCTGATTACCTAATGGTGCGTGAAATGACGTTTACGTCAACTAAAATCTTTGGCACTCTTCTCACGCCGTCGAGGGAATCGTCATGCACCGGTTCCCGGGAGGCTTGATATCGGAGGTCTTGGCCGAGGAACGTACGGATGCTCGCCAGTGAAAAACCGCGCACTCTCATCCCGGCGATGATGCTCGCGCCCGTCTTATCGACGGCTGCGCCTCTCCCCAAGCGCCACTGCACCTGTTTTCGAAGGCGCACACATGCGATTTTCTGAGCATCCCCTCCGGCGTCAGATCGTCGGCGAAATGCATCTGCGCCGTTTTCCTGCACTCGAATTGCCCGCCATGGCATTTCAGACGGTTCGCCTGGTCGATGAGAATGACCGGGAGAAGGAATGGCTGATCCTGGAGCAGCGATGTGCCTCTGGACTCGATCGCAACCTGCGCCACCTGGAAACGGAGTGGTCCGCCAACGGGCGGCTGGCCTGGGAAAGGCACAGTGAAGCGGTCACCACGACGCTAACGTCAACCTCGGTCAGCGCGGACGCGCAGTTCTGGTCTGCTCCCGACGTCGGCCCCTTCAGTGATACCTTGCAGTGGATGCAAACGCTGCCGGGCCTGGTCATCCGCGCAACCCACATCGTCGTTGTGGCGAACGATAGCTACGCCGAGCCGGTTGTCGATCGGGCCGACTTCCATCCGGGCCATCTCGTCTCCTGCATCATCGGGGATAGCGTCCGGATCTGGAGCGACTTTCGCATTCACGCCGGCGGCTACGGGCGCCTGGTCGTTGCCGCGAACGGGGCGGCTGACGGCGAAGTGTCGCGTTCCATCCAGCGCATTCAGGAACTGGGCAATTATCGCAATCTTTCCTTGCTTGAAGGCGCGCAAAGATCAATAGCTTGACGGCGTCACACACGAACACGCCCGAACGCTGACGACGGGGCCAGCAGCGCCTGACCCTCCAATTCGCACACAACCTAATAGGCATTTTGATGACGCATTGAGCTATTGACTTACCTATACGTCATCGAGATGGTTATGGGACGCTGATTCGCCGCATATTGGCTCCAGACGTGAAACAGACGGTCGCCTGAAGGCGCGCGGAGAGGAACGATGTCGATCATTCTGACACTACTGGCTTCGAGCACTGCATTGCCCGCCGACACCGTTGTCGGTCGCTGGCAAACCGAGAGCCATCATGGCGTCGTGGAAATCACCCGCTGCGGGCAATCAATCTGTGGTGCCTTGATCAGTTCCGACGGGATCAAAGCCAACCCCGAACTACGTGACGAAAAGAACAAGACCGCTGCGTTGCGCGGTCGTCCGCTTCGTGGATTGCAGATGCTGCAGGGTTTTACGTGGAAGTCGGGCAGTTGGTCGGGTGGCTCCATCTACAACGCTGAGGATGGCGGCACATACAGCGCGACGGTCACATTAGCCGATCGGGATCATTTGCGCCTCAAGGGCTGCATCGTCTGGCCCCTTTGCAAGACGCAGACATGGACGCGCATCCGATAAGCACGAGGAATTTGACAATCACGAAAGGGGAGACGGGCGTGGCAGGCAAAAATTGGAAAGTTGGGATCGCAACATCGGCCCTGGCGGCTGGATTGCTCGCGCCGCAAGCCGCGAGCGCGCAGGCCTTTTACCTTCAGGAACAATCGTCCAGAGGTGCCGGACGAGCCTTTTCGGGCGAGGTCGCCGACCAGGGCGTACAGTCCCTCTGGTGGAATCCCGCTGCGATCGCAGGCATGGAAGGAGTCGATGCCCACCAGGCCGTAAGCATAATCCTTCCCAAAGGGTCGGTTGACAATGTCAACACGCTCATTGTCCGTCCCGGGCAGTCGGCTGCGGCTGTAGGCGGGAGCCAACGCTCTCGTGATCCGATCAATAATGGCGTACTACCCTCCGGCGCGATAGCCGTCGGCCTGACATCACGGCTCGCTTTGGGGCTGACCGTCGCCTCCCCTTATAGCTTCACAACCAATTATGATGCCGACAGCTGGGCACGGTATAGCGCCGACAAGACCAAGCTGCGAACATACGACATCCAGCCATCGATCGCCTACCTCGTTACGCCAAATCTCAGCATCGGCGCCGCGCTCAATATCGAATATGCAGACGCATCATTGTCCAACTATCTGCCGAACCTATCGCCTCTTCTCGCCGACGGCCACCAGGAGCTGAAAGGCAATGGTTGGGATCTGGGCTGGTCGGCCGGGCTGCAATATCGCGCCGGCCCCGTGCAACTGGGCGCCAGCTACAAGTCGAGCGTGAAGCATAATCTCGATGGTTCGGTGACGACGACCGGTCTTCTTGGTCCGCTCGCCGGGCAAAACAGCGTAGTGAATGCAAACGCCACGTTCGAGACCCCCTGGCAGGCGATCTTCGGAGCGCGCGTGGCGGTGTCGCCCAAGGTCACCCTCAACGGTCAGGTGACCCGCATGGGTTGGTCGAAATTCGACGCTATCCGGCTCGGCGCGCCGCTCAACGTTTCAATCCCGGAAAATTACCGGGACACGTGGAGCTTCGCAGGCGGCATCGATTATGCGGTCACACCGGCCTGGACCGTTCGTGCCGGCGTTCAACACGCCCAGACCCCGACGCGCAACGGCAATCGGGACGCTCGAGTGCCCGACAGCAACCGGTGGAATTTCGCTGCCGGCACAAGCTATGCCGTGTCTTCCCGGTTCACGCTCGATGCGGGCGCAGCGTATATCACGTTCAAGGATACGACTATTGATCGCACGACAGCGGCCTATGCCGGCACGGCCGTGCAGACGCCGATCCTGATGGACGGCAAGCTCGAGGACGCGCACGCCGTCGTGCTGTCGCTCGGCGGACGTTTCCACTTCTGATGCTGGAGATCGCCATGCCCCAGCCCGCCATCAGCGCCTTCCCGTCGATACCGGAACCGGCAATTCCGCCACGGCTCCTGACCGACCTCCTCGACAATGCGTTGAACCTTTATCCCGAACGCGTCGCCATCGACTTTCTCGGGCGAACCTGGACTTATGCGCAGGTGGGGCAACTCGTTCGTCGTGCAGCACGTGGATTGCAGGATCAGGGGCTGCGCAAGGGCGATCGGTTCGGCCTGTGCCTGCCGAACTGCCCCTATTTCGTGATATTGTACTTCGCCGCGCTGCGCGTGGGTGCGATCGTGGTCAACTTCAACCCGCTCTACACGGAGCGCGAACTGGAGCATCAGATCCGGGACTCGGGAACGCGCATGATGGCGGTACCGGACGTCCGGATAATCCACGAGAAAGTGCAAGCCGTCGCGCCACGTGCCGGGCTGGACAAGATCGTGTTGTGCGGCATGAGGGATATGCTGCCCTGGCTGCAAGGCCTGGGCTTTGCGCTATTCAAGCGAAAAGACCACGCGCGGATACTCGACGAAGGCCTTCATGTCCGCCTCAAGGCGCTTCTCGCCCATGATGCCGAACCTGACGCGGTCGAACGTCACCCTGATGATGTCGCGGTCCTTCAATATACCGGAGGCACAACCGGCGTGCCCAAGGGCGCAATGCTGACCCATGCCAACCTCACGGCGAACAGCGCCCAGATGGTGGTGCATGTGGGAGGACTTCGCCCGCAGCAGGAGAGAACTCTCGGCGTCCTGCCCATGTTTCACGTCTTCGCACTCACGACGGTGCTCAACTTCTCGGTCGAAATCGGCGCCGAAATCGTCCTGCTGCCGCGGTTTGAGATGAAGCAGGTTCTCAGGACGATGAAGCGCAAGCCACCGACACAGTTCTTCGGCGTCCCTACCATCTATGTTGCCCTGAACGCGCTTCCGGACGACGAGATACCCGATCTCTCGGCCGTGCGCGCCTGTATATCCGGCGGCGCTCCGCTCCCGCTCGAGGTACGCGAGGAGTTCGAGGCACGCACGCGTGCCAGGGTCGTGGAAGGATATGGGCTCTCCGAAACCGCCCCAATCATCGCCTGCAACCCGTTGTTCGGGACGGTGAAGGATAATAGCTGCGGCCCAAGTTTCCCCGGCACCATCATCGAGATCCGCGATCCGGAGAATCCCTCGCGGGTTCTTCCCCAGGGAGAACGCGGAGAAGTGTGCGCCCGCGGCCCTCAGGTGATGAAGGGCTATTGGCAGCGCCCTGCAGAGACCAGTGCTGTCTTCGTCGATGGCGCGCTACGAACCGGCGATATCGGCTATTTTGATGAGGATGGCTATCTCTTCCTCGTCGACCGCATCAAGGACATCATCTTCTGTGGCGGATATAATGTATATCCCCGGATCATCGAGGATGCGGCCTACCAACACCCGGCGGTAAAGGAGGCGATCGCAATCGCGATACCCGATGCCTACAGAGGTCAATCTCCCAAGTTGTTCGTCGCACTGCACGAGGGGGCAAACCTGACCGTCGATGAACTCAAGATTTTTTTGCAGGATCGCCTCAGCAAGATCGAGTTACCCAAGGCTTTCGAATTCCGGGACAGCCTGCCCAAAACGCTGATCGGCAAACTTTCGAAGAAGGATTTGATCGAAGAGGAGAACAAAAAGCTCGCCTGAGCCTCTATCCCCTGTCAAGCTACAAAGCTTATGCGCTTGAGTGGTAGGGTAGCCGTGATTGGAGGACAGGGAGTGGATGGCATGGGGAACTCGCTCCACCTCGCCGAGGACGATGAAACGCTTAAGGACGCGGGTCGCGACAACCCCACGCACAAGGGGAGAACCCGCGCAAAGGATGCGGATTTACAAGTGTACGGCATCCAGGATGTCGCTCAGGAACTCGGACTGACACTTCGCACGCTACGCTTCTACGAAAAGGAGGGGCTCATCGCCCCTCAACGGGTAGGCAGCACCCGGGCATATTCCAGGCGTGAGATCGGACGCATACAGCTGATTTTGCGCGGCAAACGCCTTGGCTTCTCCATCAAGGAAATCAAGGAGTTTCTCGATCTCTACGATGCCGATCCCGAGCATAAGGAGCAAATGGAGCGATTGATTGCCCGCATCCGGGAAAGGTTGGTCGACTTGAAGACGCAGCGCTCTGCGCTCGACCTGACAATCGACGAGCTTACAACCATCGAAGTGGAAGCGATGGCAAAGTTGCAGCGATAATTTGGTCATCCCATTCTCTAACCGAGCGGTAACGCTTGATCGCGGCGCCCCCGATCCAATTAAGCCGTCAAGCGACGAGCGCCGCGCCGATCGCTAAGGCCGCCCCAGAACCGCGCCATGATCATCCAGGCGATGCCCGACGCGGTCATCGCCCCGCCGACCTGCCATGGCTCGAGGCCAAGCACGCGCGCGATGGGGCCCGCGAGCGCCACGAACGACATCATCGCCATCGAGCAGACGAAGGTCTCGAACATCAGTGGCTTCATGCTGAAAGCGCCTGATGCTTCCTCCCCCACTTGTTCGTCGCCTGTCGCTGTCGCAGCTTCGGTCATGCTGCTTCGTCCCGTGATGCGACCGGCGAACGGCCACCATTCCAGAGCAGCGCCGTCGAGACGGCATAGACAACGAGCCAGCCGAGGTTGAACGCGGCGCCGTCAAGCCAGGTGTGCGCCGGCTCGGGCAGGATGCGCGCGATCAGCATGCCGATCGCGACCAGCGAGACGGGATTGGCCAGCGCTGCGAACCAGCGTGGCCAGGCGGTGCGGCCCAGCGCGATGACGATCCCGAGGAGCAGCAGCGCCAGGCCCAGCGTCACGATCGGCATCAACCAGGCGATGAGCAGGACAGGCTCCAAGCCGATTGCCCGCAATGTGGACAATCGCTCGAGAATTTCCGCGAAGGCACGTCGTCCCGGTCTACCGGGTGGTTGGCGGATCCAGGCAAGAATGCTGATGCGGCCTGCATTGTGCTGCAGCAGCAGCGAGTCCAGCAGGCCGCATTGCACTGAAGTCAGACTTCCCGTCAGCAGGTTGCCCACGTTCCGCTCGGCATCTAACAGAGCTTTGCTCACCATGCGTTCCAGGGACGTGATACCGGGCACGATTATCTGCCGGCGGCGGAATTCTTCCATCAGGATCCGCGCGAGATCGATTCCACCGGTCATGGTCAGTGCGATCGGCAAGAGCCAAGCCTGCAGTTCTGCATGGATCGGACGGCTCAATTGCCGGAAACCGAATACCTCGCGCAGCGTATCGAGTTGCTCATACCGGGTGGGACCACGCGTGGCATAATCGGCAAGCGCGTCCGGCTCGACGCCGAGCTGATCCCCGACGAACCTGAGAGGAGCATCAGGGATGAATTCGCCGGGTTTCAGCAATCGGCCAGGATATCGCAAGGCGCAGAGCTGCAGCGCAAAACCGAGGCGGTTGTGGGGACGCCTCCGGCTCGTGAAGACGCGCAGATCTGCGGAACTGAGCGTCCAGTATCGCACCAGATCTGGCTCGCTCTCCGGCAAGGCGAACAACTCGGCGTGTTGCGCCTCGGTCAGAACAGAGCGGCGGGGTATCGGGTCAGGCCTTGACCGGTCCCGTCCAGCCAATGCGATCGAGCGTGCCGATGAGGGTCGATCGCGGCACCTTGAATGATCGGCACACCGACGCCTTGCTTGCGCCGGCATCGAGGGCTGCCGTGATCTGCTCGATCGTTTCCGCGTCAATGCTGGGCGGCCGGCCCCCGCGCCGGCCCCGTCGTCGAGCTGCGACCAAGCCTGCCATCACCCGCTCACGCGTGAGCGCGCGTTCATATTGGGCGAGCGCGCCGAAGAGCGAAAACAGCAATTCACCATGGGGCGTGCTTGTGTCCATCTGCTCCGTTAGCGATCGGAAGGCCACACCTCGATTTTTCAGATCGGTTATGATCGCCAGAAGATTGGTCAATGATCGCCCGAGACGGTCGAGTTTCCAAACGACCAAGGTGTCGCCGGCCTTCAGGAATTCGAGGCAAGTGACCTGCCCCCCGGCGGTCCCTCGATCATAACGAGAGTCTTGCGGTTGAATATTCCGGTATGCTCGCCTGCACAAGCGCGCCGGGCGTGATGCTATCGTCCTGCACGAACGTCCGACGCGCTTGTGCAGGCGTTCGATTTCCCAACGATGAGTGGGGGCGAACATGGTTGTAGTCGTAGCGCCAGATGGCCAGCTTCCGGCGGGCGTCAGCCAAGCTGTCGAACAGCTCCTCGTTGAGCAGCTCATCGCGCAATGAGCCGTTGAAGCTCTCGATGAAGCCGTTCTGCTGGGGCTTACCGGGATCGATGTAATGCCACTCAACCTTGTTCTGGCTGGCCCATTGCAGGATCGCCCGGCTCGTAAATTCAGTGCCATTGTCACTGACAATGCAAGCAGGTTTCCCGTGCAGGCGAACCAGCGCATCCAGTTCGCGCGCCACCCGAGCTCCCGAGATGCTGGTGTCCGCGGCCAAGCACAGGTTCTCCCGGCAGCAATCATCGTTGATCGCCAGAATCCTGAACTTGCGCGACGCACCAAACGTATCGGCGACAAAGTCCATCGACCAGCGGTCACCAGGACGAAGTGCTCCCGGCACCGGCGTCCGGCTGCCTCGGGCGCGCTTGCGGCCGCGTCGTCGGCGTATAGACAAGCCTTCTTCCCGATATAGCCGGTAGAGCTTCTTGTGGTTCATGCTCATGCCCTTGCGCTCCAGCATGACGCCGATCCGGCGATAGCCGAACCGACGGCGCTGCCCTGCGATCTCCCGCATGGCTTCGCGGATCGCTCCGTGGTCCGGCGGGCGTTCGCGCCTGACCGTCTTGGGATCGACGCCAATCAGCACGCAGGCCCGACGCTGTGAGACCTGGTAGTCCCGCATCACGCCGAGCGCCACGTCGCGCCGCTGGCCCGGCGTCGTCAGCCTTTTCCCAGCAGGTCCTTCAGGATCGCGTTGTCCAGCATGCTGTCGGCCAGGAGCCGCTTCAGCTTGCCGTTTTCGTCCTCCAACTGCCGCAACCGGTGGGCGTCCGATACCTCCATGCCACCGTACTTCGCCTTCAGCTTGTAAAAGGTCGCCGTGCTCAGGCCGTGCTTGCGGCAAACCTCCACCGTCGGAAGTCCGGCCTCCTGTTCCTTGATCATCCCGATGATCTGCGCCTCGGTAAAACGGCTCTTCCTCATGCGTCTGCTCCTTCTCGTGGGCAGACTCTACATCAGAATGAGGGATCCTTCGGGGGGCAGGTCACAAGCCTTCAGGCCGGGACGATCATCCCGGGCGCCCGATGCCTTGTCGGAATAGAGATGGCGCTCATCGACACCTGCGGCGAGGAGGGCATCGCGTTGAAGGTCAACCGACTGACGGTCATCGACCGATGAGACACGCATGTACCCGATGAGCATGTGCGACAAACCCTGAAATTGATGTTGTCGCGCACTAGATCAAAGCGACAGGGTTTGTCGTGCAAAATCAACCATGGTTGTCGAGGCGTAGCCTGGTTGCGATGCTACCCTGTCGGAAAACATGTGATTGCCGCCTACCGGAATAGCAGGCAAACTCGGTTAACTATTTGCACTTCCCTGCTGCAACGAGAGCCGCACGATAGCGGCGACCATGTTCGGCCCGCCATGCATTCGCATTCGCGGTTCCCTTTGCAGCTAACCGGCGCTTATATTCGGCTTCCATCGCGCGCCTCTCCGGTCCCGGACCAGAATCAGCAAGACATCGGGCCGATACCGAATTGGACCGCGAGTTCCCGTTGGCGATGTCGCCAGACAGTTTATTCGCCATCGTACTGGTCGCCGTTTGCCCCATCGGCATTGGATCGACGGGCGCATATTGAGCCTGTGCCGACTGATTGAAAAGAAGCAGAGCGGCGCTCACCGCGCTGCTTGTGGCAAGACACCTCATATGGTTCTCCCGATAATCAAAATTCAATATGCAGAAAATGTGCGACGTCGCCCAACAGCGAGCGATGGTTAGCCTCATAATATCGACCGACCACGTCCACTGCAGGGCAGTCAGCACCGAAAATCAGGTGAATTCCGACGTCCAGGAGACTGTTGCGCGCTTAGACCCCATGACTGCCGGAGCCTCGGAGGCTCGCATCTGAGATGCTGACTATGGATTTGTCAGCAGCGGAGACGAGTCATGACGGAGGCGGTGAAATACGTTGGTCTGGACGTTCATAAGGAAACCATCGCGGTCGCGGTTGCCGATGGAGAGCGCGGAGGAGAGGTACGTTTCGTTGGCACGGTCGCGAACGAGGATGATGCGATTAGAAAGCTGGTCAAGCGGCTGATGGGACCGGGCGTGACGTTGAACGTCTGCTATGAGGCTGGCCCCTGTGGCTATGGCTTGCATCGGCTGCTGACGAAGCTGGGGCAGGATTGCATCGTCATCGCCCCTTCAATGATGCCGCGACGCCCAGGCGACCATGTGAAAACGGACCGGCGTGACGCGATGACGCTGGCGCGGTTGTTACGTGCCGGCGAACTCACCGCGATCTGGGTGCCGGATGAAGCGCACGAGGCGGTACGCGATCTCATCCGCGCGCGACGTAGCGCACAGGACGATGCCATCGGGGCCAAGCAGACGGTGCGCAGCTTCCTGCTGCGGCATGATCGTCGTTTCAGCGGCAAGGCGGCCTGGACGAAAATGTATTGGCGGTGGTTGTCCGAGCAGCGGTTCGATTTTCCCCATCAGCAACTGGCATTCGAGGAGATGCAGAAGCGGGTGCTGGAAGCGCAGGCGCGGGTTGGAAGGCTGGAGGCGGCGCTGGCCGAAGCGGTGGATTCATGGTGTTTCGCGCCACTGGTCCGCAATCTGCAGGTGCTGCGCGGTATCAGGCTGGTCAGCGCCGCGACGTTGGTGGCCGAGGTCGGGGATCTCACCCGCTTCGACAATCCCAAGCAGTTGATGGCGTATGTCGGCCTGGTGCCGTCCGAGCACTCCAGCGGTGCCCGGACTAAACGGGGCCGGGTCACGCGCGCGGGCAACGCGCAGGCACGGACCATGCTGATCGAGGCTGGCTGGTCGTATCGACTGCCCGCACGCGAGGAGCGACGCTACCGTGAGCGGGTCATCGACCTGCCAGAGGAAATCCAGGCGATCGGGTGGAAAGCGCAGGTTCGCCTGTGCCAGCGTTACCGTCGACTGGCCGCCACCGGCAAGCCGCAGCCCAAGGTGACGACTGCGATCGCGCGTGAACTCGTCGGCTATGCTTGGGACATCGCAAGGCGGGTGTCACCGGTCGTGGCTGGCTGATCGGGGCACAACGATCGAGAAAGGAGGCGCCAGCACACCAACTCATAGCCTTGGCCGGCGTGCCGCGGGCACCCGACTGTGATGGGCAATCCAAGGTGTACGGTGGGGCAGGTTCGTCCGACGCCCGAACTTAGACGGAGGATAGGCCCAGCGACGGATACGGGTAGTGCGGTAACCAACCCGCGGATGAGAGCATGATCAATCGTCGTCGATCAGGCGTCCGCGGCACACCCGCCAAGGTCAATGTAACCGCTGGTCTCGCGGCCAGCGAAGGCGTAAACTCGGCTAGCGTCTCGGATGGCAGTCATGAGAGCGCAGGATTTCGCCCCCTTCAGCTAACGCCCCCCTACCAGACCGGGGACGGACTGAGCTGCCCGCCTGCTCCCGGGCACGGGTCAATCGGCGGGAGGCGGTCCACAAGCGGTTTGACGACCGGAATACGAAACTTATAAGTATAGTTACTGATGGCGCGCCGCCGGGTTCACGGCGAAAGAAGCGCCACGCCGTTTCGACCGTGAGAAAGCGGGGCATCCGGAGAGGTTGCGCGAAATGCGCGCGGTAAGACTCCCGGCCAGGAGTGTGTCCGTGCCCGCTATGCGGGTCCCTTTTTCTGGCCGGTGGCTCGCAAAAGCCGGAGACATGCATGCCCGATTTCGAGGACAAGGTCGCAATCGTAACAGGCGCCGCCATGGGATTGGGAGAGGCGATCGCCCGCGAACTTGCAGCGTCCGGCGCGCGGCTCGTGCTTGCCGATATCGACGAGGACAAGGCCCACGCCCTTGCGCACGAGATCGGTCCGGACCGCGCAAAGGCGCTGCGGGTCAACGTCGCCGAGGCGGCCGAAGTCGAAGCGCTGGTGGCTTTCACCCTGAAGAGCTTCGGACGGCTCGACGCCGCGGTGAACAACGCGGGCGTGGGCTCCGTCACCAAGCCGACCGGGGAATATGATCTGGATGAATGGCGCCGGGTCATCAGCGTCGATCTCGACGGCGTTTTCTACGGCATGCGCTACCAGATCCCCGCGATGCTGGCGGGCGGCGGCGGTACGATCGTCAACATGAGTTCGATCTACGGATCGGTCGGGGCGCCCGGATCAATCAGCTACGCGGCAGCCAAACATGCCGTGATCGGCATGACCCGCACCGCCGCGCTTGAATATGCCCAGCAGAATATTCGTATCAATGCGGTGGGGCCTGCCTTCATCCACACGCCGATGGTCGATGCCACGACCGACGGCCACCCGCCCTACGAGATGATCGCGCACCATCCGGTAGGACGCCTGGGCCAGCCCGAAGAGGTTGCCGGGCTCGTCTCCTTCCTGCTGTCAGATCGCGCCTCGTTCATGACCGGCAGCTACTATCCCGTCGACGGCGGCTATCTCGCGCAATGACCCGCCTCTCTTTCCAGCTTCAAGGACAATGATCATGGCCAGAATCGCGCTCGTCACCGGCGGCGTCAGCGGCATCGGCGCCGCGACCGCCAGGCTCCTCAAGGAGAAAGGCTATCTCGTCGCCGTCAACTATTATGGCAATGACGAGGAAGCCGAGCAGTTCGTGAAAGATACATCCATCCCGGCCTATAGCTGGAATGTGGCGGACTTCACGGCAAGCCAGGAGGGCGTCGCAAAAGTCGTCGCGGATATCGGTCCGATCGACATTCTCGTCAACAATGCCGGCATCACCCGAGACGGCACGCTCCACAAGATGACCGAGGAGCAGTGGCGCAGCGTCATCGACGTGGACCTTGGCGGATGCTTCAACATGTGCCGCGCCGTGATCGAGAGCATGCGCGAGCGGCGATTCGGCCGCATCGTCAATATCAGTTCGGTGAACGGCCTCTCGGGCCAGTTCGGCCAGACCAACTACGCCGCGGCCAAGGCCGGCGTGATCGGCTTCACCAAGGCGCTCGCGCTCGAGGGCGCGTCGCGCAACATCACCGCCAATGCGATCGCGCCGGGCTATACCGATACGGTCATGGTCGCCGCCGTGCCCGAAGAGGCGCTCAAGGCCGTACTGGCCGGTGTGCCGGTCGGACGTCTCGGCACCCCGCAAGAGATCGCGCGCGCCGTCCTCTTCCTGGTCGAGGATGAGGCGGGTTTCGTGACCGGCGCGACCCTCTCGGTCAACGGCGGCAAATATCTGGCCTAAGGGCCCAAGGAAAGGAATTCCCATGAGCAGCAATGTCGTTCTGTGCGCGCCTGTCCGGACCCCGATCGGCGCCTATGGCGGGACCCTCAAGGAGATGGCCGCGCCGGCTCTTGGCAGCATCGCGATCGCCGAGACCGTAAAACGCGCCGGCGTCGGCCTTGATGCCATCGATGCCGTCGTCCTGGGCCAGGTGGTCCAGGCCGGCGCGAAGATGAACCCGGCGCGCCAGGCCGCCATCGGCGCCAAGCTTCCCGACAGAGTACCGGCCCTCACGGTCAACCGTGTCTGTGGCTCGGGCGCGCAGGCGATTGCCTCGGCCGCGCAGGAGATCATGCTCGGCTTCAGCCATGCTGTCGTCGCGGGGGGCATGGAGAATATGGATCAGGCGCCCTACGTCATCGAGAAAGGGCGCTGGGGCTACCGCATGGGCGACGGCAAGCTCGTCGACGCCATGCTCCATGACGGTCTCAATGACGCCTTCTGCAACCAGCATTCCGGCTGGGTCACCGAGGATCTGGTCAGCAAGTTCCAGATTACGCGCGATGCGCAGGATGCCTGGGCGGTCCGCTCGCAGCAGAATTTCAGCGCGGCCCAGGCCGCCGGCCGCTTCGAAGAGGAGATCGTCGCGGTCGAAATCCCTTCGCGCAAGGGTCCCATCATTTTCGGCAAGGACGAGCAGAACCGGCCCGACACGAGCCTCGAAAGCCTCGCAAAACTGAAACCCGCCTTCCGCCCCGAAGGCACGATCACGGCAGGCAATGCGCCGGGCCTCAACAGTGGTGCTGCGGCGATGATCGTCGCGAGCGAGGACTGGGCCGACCGCAACGGCGTCACGCCCCTGGGCCGTCTCGTCGCCTTCGGCGTCGGCGCGGTGGCGCCCGGCCTTTTCGGCCTGGGCCCGGTTCCCGCCGTCCGGCAGGCGCTGGACCGCGCGGGCTGGTCGGTCTCCGATCTCGAGCGCGTCGAAATCAACGAGGCGTTCGCCGCGATCGCGATCGCCGTCACGCACGAGCTCGGGGTCGCCGAGGACATCGTCAATGTCGAGGGCGGCGCCATCGCCCATGGCCATCCGATCGGCGCGACCGGCGCTGTGCTGACCACCCGCCTGCTGCATGCCCTGAAACGCGAGGGACTGAAGCGCGGCCTTGTCACCCTGTGCATCGGCGGCGGCCAGGGCGTCGCGCTCGCGGTGGAGACCATCTGATGCCGGGGGGCGGCCTAACGAGGCTCCCCGCGGTGACGCTACCCCCGTCGGAGATCTGAGGATGTTCGACGAGGCTCCGTCGCTCGACAGTGGGTCGGGATCAGGCCAGGCGCACGATCCCGACGCCGCGCGTCCGGGCGGCGGCGGACCCAAGCCTGCGGTCACCTTCGCGCTCTCGGTAAGGCGGCTCGAGAAATCGTTCGGATCGCGCAAGGTCCTGGACGGCGTCTCGCTCGATGTCGCGGCGGGCGAGGTGGTGGGCCTACTCGGGCCCAACGGTGCGGGCAAGACCGTCTGCTTCTACGGCATCATGGGCATCAACCGCCTCGACGGAGGACAGATACTGCTCGGCGGCGAGGATGTGACAGCCCTGCCCATGGATGGGCGTGGCAAGCGCGGCCTTGGTTATCTTCCGCAGGAAGCCTCGATCTTTCGGGGCATGAGCGTCGAGGAGAATATCCGCGCTGTGCTCGAACTGCGCCTGCGCGACAACGACGCCATCGACCGCAGGCTGGACGAGCTGCTCGGCGATTTCGGCATCACAAGGCTGCGTGCCTTGCCCGCCCCCGCCCTTTCGGGCGGCGAGCGCCGGCGCTGCGAGATCGCGCGCGCCATGGCGGCCGACCCGAAGGTCATCCTGCTCGACGAACCCTTCGCTGGGATCGATCCCATGTCGATCGCCGACATCAAGGCGATGGTACGCCAGCTCAAGCAGCGCGGGGTGGGCATTCTCATCACCGATCACAATGTCCACGAAATGCTCGAACTGGTTGATCGCCTATGTCATCCATGCCGGCAGGCTCCTCTTCGCCGGCGCGCCGCAAGCTGTCCTTCACGATCCCGACGTGCGGCGGCTCTATCTGGGTGAGGATTTCGAGGAGTGACGCCGGCCATCGACAGGACATGCCGCCCGGGCAGCCTCTGCACTCTTACCGATGGTTGCGCCAGACATGGAAGGCCCGGCGAACCAAGACATCGACAATCACCAGGCTATCACGAGCTTAGCCCGAACCTGTTCCGAACGAGAAGGACCCATCATGAGCGCTGACACCCCGACATCGCCGCCCGACCCGCTCGACGGGATCGCGCAGACGCTGGACAACGCCGCGGGCGGCGCGATCGCACAGGTGACCCTCGGCCTCTCGCCCGCAACCCTATACGAGGCCTTCTCGAACTGGGCCCTCCACCTCGCGCTGTCACCGGGCAAGCAGTTGCAGCTGGCCGCGAAGATGGGCCGCAAGCATATGCGCCTCTTCGATTATGCGGCGCGCAGCGCGTCCGACAGCGATGCGGCGCTCGCCATCGAGCCGCTGCCGCAGGACCGCCGTTTCTCCGATCCCGCCTGGCGAAAGCCGCCTTTCAACATCCTCTCGCAGGCTTTCCTCCTCCATCAGCAATGGTGGCATGCCGCGACGACGGGCGTGGGCGGCGTCAACGGCCATTATGAGCATATGGTTCAGTTCACCGCACGGCAGATGCTCGACATGGTCGCGCCGACCAATTTTCTGGCGACCAATCCCCTGCTTCAGCAGCGGATCATCGAGACCGGCGGCAAATGCCTCGTCGACGGCTTCCAGCATCTCATGGAGGACATGGAGCATCTGGTGCGCGGCCTGCCTCCCGTTGGTGTCGAGTATTTCCGGGTCGGCGACACGGTAGCGACGGCCAAGGGCAAGGTCGTCTATCGAAACCAGCTTATCGAACTGATCCAGTATGAACCGACGACCGATCAGGTGCGCCCGGAACCGATCCTGATCGTCCCGGCCTGGATCATGAAATATTATATTCTCGACCTCTCGCCCGAGAACTCGATGGTCAATTGGCTGACCAGCCAGGGCTATACCGTGTTCATGATCTCCTGGCACAATCCGGGGACACAGGACCGCGATCTCGACATGGAGAATTACCGACTGATGGGGCCGATGGCCGCGCTCGACGCGGTCACGGCGATCACCGGCGCATCGTCTGTCCATGCGGTCGGCTATTGCATCGGCGGCACCCTGCTCTCGATCGCGCTCGCCGCAATGGCGCGCGACGGCGACGAGCGGATCGCCAGCGCCACGCTGCTGGCGACCCAGACCGAATTCAGCGAGCCGGGCGAGCTTGGCCTCTTCATCGACGAGGGACAGCTCAACCTGCTCGAGAAGATGATGTGGAGCCGCGGCTATCTCGACGGCAGCCAGATGGGCGGCGCATTCCAGATATTGCGATCGAACGACCTCGTCTGGTCGCGCGTGCTCGGCACCTATCTCATGGGCGAGCGCGAATCGCTGAACGACCTCATGGCGTGGAACGCCGATGGCACGCGCATGCCCTACGCCATGCACAGCCAGTATCTGCGGCGCCTCTATCTCGACGACGATCTCGCCGAGGGCAAATACAAAGCCGGCGGCAAGAGCATCGCGCTCTCCTCGATCCGCAAGCCCCTGTTCGTGGTCGGCACCGAGCGCGACCATGTCGCGCCCTGGCGCTCGGTTCACAAGATCCATCTTCTGACCGATGCGGAAATCACTTTCGTGCTGACGAGCGGCGGCCACAATGCCGGCATCGTCTCCGAACCCGGCCATAAAGGCCGCCGCTTCAAGGTGAAGACGCGGGAGGCGGAAGGTCTCGCTTATGATCCGGAGGAATGGCAGGAACGCGCCGAGCGCAAAGACGGCAGCTGGTGGATCGAATGGGGCGAATGGCTTGCCCGCCATTCGGGAAACCCGGTTGCGCCCCCGCCGCTAGGCGCCCCCGACAAGGGCTATGCCCCGATCGCGGATGCGCCCGGTCACTATGTTCTGGAGCGCTGAACGATGAGCGACGCGGGCATGATCGAGAATCGAACGTTCGACGAAATCGAGGTCGGCGAGACGGCGAGCATCGTGCGCACCCTGGGCGAGCGCGACATCCAGCTCTTCGCGCTCGTGTCGGGCGACGTCAATCCGGCCCATCTCGACGCCGACTATGCGGCGACGGACCTGTTCCGGCGGGTCATCGCGCATGGCATGTGGGGCGGCGGGCTGATCTCCGCCGTGCTGGGCACCGAACTGCCCGGCCCCGGCGCGATATATCTCAGCCAGTCGTTGCGCTTTTCACATCCGGTGGGCCTCGGCGACACTATCACCGCGTCGGTGACGGTCGCGGAAAAGCGGGCCGAACATCGCATCGTGCTGTTCGACTGCCGCTGCGCCAATCAGGAAGGGGACGTCGTCATCTCAGGCCAGGCGGAGGTGAAGGCGCCGACCGAAAAGGTGCGTCGCCCCCGCGCTACTCTCCCCGAGGTGCAGCTTCGCGATCATGACGGCTATCGGCGTCTGATCGAGCTGACGTCGAGCGGCACGCCCGAGAGCACCGCTGTGGCCCATCCCTGCAGCCCGGCCGCCATTTTGGCGGTTGTCGAGGCGGCAGAAGCAAAGCTGATCACGCCCATCCTTGTCGGGCCTGAAGCCAGGATCCGAAAGGCGGCGCAGGAAGCAGGCAAGGATATCGCGCGCTTCCGCCTTGTCGACGCCGACCACAGCCATGACGCGGCGGCAAAGGCCGTCGTGCTGATCCGCTCGGGCGAAGCTAAGCTCCTCATGAAAGGCTCGCTGCACACCGACGAACTGATGGGGGCGGTGGTCCCGTCCGCAACGGGTCTGCGAACAGAGCGCAGGATCAGCCACGCCTATGTGATGGACGTGCCCGACCATCCGACGCCGCTCATCATCACCGACGCGGCGATCAACATCGCGCCGACGCTCACTGAAAAGGCCGACATCATCCGCAACGCGATCGACCTTGCCCATGTGATCGGCATCGAAGAACCCAAAGTCGCGATCCTTGCAGCGGTCGAGACCGTCAATCCCGACATGCCCTCCACGCTCGAGGCGGCCGCCCTGTGCAAGATGGCCGATCGTGGTCAGATCACCGGTGGCCTGCTCGACGGCCCTCTCGCCTTCGACAACGCGATCAGCGCGGCAGCGGCGCGCGAGAAGGGGATTGTCTCCCCGGTCGCCGGCAAAGCCGAAATTCTTGTCGTCCCCAATCTCGAAGCGGGCAACATGCTCGCCAAGCAGCTCACCTTCCTTGGCGGCGCGGACGCGGCGGGCATCGTACTGGGCGCGCGCGTGCCGATCATCCTGACGAGCCGCGCCGACAGCCTGCGCACGCGACTCGCCTCCTGCGCCGTGGCGGTGCTGATGGCCCGGGCGGCGACCAAGGCCGCGCCAGGTCTCCCTGAAAGCGCGCCGGCATGAAGGCGGTCGTCAGCCTTAATTCGGGCTCCTCCAGCATCAAATTCTCGCTGTTCGTGCTCGATACGCAAGGAGCGCTGCAGTTCTCGGCGGGCGGCAAGATCGAGAAGATCGGCATTGCGCCGAGCCTGAAGGTCAGGTCTGTCGAGGGGGCGATCCTGCTCGAACGGGACTGGCCGGACGGCGCGTCGCTCAGCCATGCCGATCTGCTGGCCGACCTTTTCGCCTGGGCTGCCGAGTATCCGCTGGAAGGCCGGGAGATCATCGCGATCGGGCATCGGGTCGTGCATGGCGGCACCGAATTCGCCGCGCCCAGGCTTATCGAACCGGACCTGCTCGACGCGCTGGAGGCCCTCTGCCCGCTTGCGCCGCTCCATCAGCCTCATAATCTTGCTGCGATCCGCGCCATCGCGGCGCTTTCCCCCGATCTGCCGCAGGTGGCCTGCTTTGACACGGCCTTCCACCGCGACAAGCCCGCCCTCGCTGCGCGTCTCGCAATCCCGCGCGCGCTGCACGATCAGGGCGTGCGCCGTTATGGCTTTCACGGCCTGTCCTATGAATATATTGCCCGGCGGTTGGCCGAGATCGACCCCGCGCTTGCATCCGGCCGGGTCATTGCCGCGCATCTGGGCAATGGCGCCAGCCTTTGCGCCATGGACGCCGGGCGAAGCATCGACACCACCATGGGGTTTACCGCGCTTGACGGGCTGATGATGGGCACGCGCTGCGGCAGCCTCGATCCAGGCGCCGTGCTGCATCTGCAAAGCCAGATGGGCATGAGCGCCGCCCAGGTCGAGGAGCTGCTCTACAAGAGATCCGGGCTGCTCGGCGTTTCGGGGCTGTCGAGCGACATGCGTACGCTCGCCGAAGCCGGCACAGCAGAAGCTGAAGAGGCGATGGACCTTTTCGCCTGGAGGGCTGGCAGGGAGGCCGGCGCGCTTGCATCCTCGCTTGGCGGGCTGGACGGGATCGTCTTCACTGCCGGCATCGGCGAGAATGATGCCGCCATGCGCAGTCGCATTTGCCGCCGGCTCGAATGGCTGGGGCTGGAGATCGACGAGATCGCCAATGCCGGCAACGGGCCTTTGATCAGCCTGCCTGACAGCAAGGTCAAAGCCTATGTCATTGCGACCGACGAGGAGCGCATGATCGCGCTGCATACCCTCAAGATCGTGGAGAAAGCAGAATGAAGCCGCTCGTGGATCTGGAAGGCAAGCGCGGCCTGGTGATCGGCATCGCGAACGAACAGAGCATTGCGGCGGGTTGTGCCGCAGCCTTTGCACAATGCGGAGCGCGGCTTGCGGCGACCTATCTGAACGAGAAGGCGAAAGGCTGGGTCGAGCCCGTCGCACAGCGTCTCGGCGCGGAATGGCTCGCGCCGTGCGACGTCCGCGAGCCGGGGCAGCTCGAGGCCCTGTTCGACGAGGTGACGCGCAAATGGGGCGGACTTGATTTCCTGCTCCATTCCATCGCCTTCGCGCCCAGGGAAGATCTGCACGGCAGGGTCGTCGATTCTTCGGCCGAGGGCTTTGCTGTGGCGATGGATGTCTCCTGCCACAGCTTCCTGCGCATGGCGAAGCTCGCAGAACCACTGATGGCCGATGGCGGCTGCCTTCTCTGCGTCACCTTCTACGGGTCCGAGCGCGTGGTTGAGCATTATAATCTGATGGGGCCGGTCAAGGCCGCGCTCGAAAGCGCCACGCGCTATGTCGCGGCCGAACTCGGTCCCAGGGGCATACGCGCCCATGCCATATCGCCAGGGCCGATCGCGACGCGCGCGGCCAGCGGCATCGAACGTTTCGATGAGTTGCTCGAACGCGCAGCCTCGGAGGTTCCCGGCGGCCGGCCAGTCGATGTGGAAGATGTCGGCGCACTCGCGGCCTTCCTCGTCAGCGATGCGGCGAAGCGGATCACGGGTACGATCATTCCGGTCGACGGCGGGCAGCATCTGATCGCATGACGCTCTCCGCCCCCCAATGGACCATGGCAGCCGCAATTTTGGCTGTTGCCGCGCCGGCGCATGCTGCCCCATCAATCGACGTCCTTATTCGCGACGCTGGCGAGCGGGATGGTGATGGCGCGGTGTGGGTCGATCTACGACTGTTGAACGATGGCGACCAAGCGCAAACCTTCGCCCTGCCCGACCGCATCGAAGCCGTCGTCGAGCGGGAAGGTCGAACGGATCGCGTGTGGCTTGATCGCGCGACCAATCTCCCGGACAGCCTGACCGTTCCGGCTGGCGGTTTTATGCGGGCGCGCTATCGGACCGCCGCCGCATTCGACGAGACCCTCGACGGCGCGGATATCTCGATCCCTGCATGGACGCCGCGGAAGATCGCCATTGCCTTGCGGCCGCTGTCCGCCCTTCCCGCATTGGCGGCGGTAGAGCCGACGCCGAGCCAGGACGGGGTCGGGGCGCCGACGGCAGCGCCGCCGCCATCCGACCGCTCCGCCGGCAACGCGTTCGTCGCCAACCTGTCGGCTTATGAACCCATCTATGCCGTCTACGGACCCGACACCAACAGCGAAGCCCGCATCCAGTTCAGCTTCAAATATCAGCTGTTCGGAAGCAGGCGCGCCGAAGGGTTGCCACGTTCCTGGCGCGACGGGCTGCATTTCGGCTACACGCAGCGCATGTTCTGGGATCTGGGCGCGCATTCCTCGCCTTTCCGGAACATCGACTTTCAGCCCGAACTTTTCTACCTGACGCCGTCGGCGACGCTGTCGAACGGCATATCGCTGAGCGCCCAGGGCGGCATCCGGCACGAATCGAACGGCAGGGATGGCGACGCCTCACGGAGCATCAACAGTATCTATGTAGCGCCGATGGCAGCAATTCCGTTGGGCGGCGATTACAGGCTGTCGATCGCACCGCGCCTGTCCCTGTTCGTCGGCGACAGGTCGGACAATCCCGACATTCGCCAGTATCGCGGCAACACAGGTCTGTTTATGGAGGTCGGGGAGGATGAAGGACTGCGCCTCTCCACCTCCACCCGGTTCGACTTTCGCAGTGGCAAGGGTGCGGTCAGCGCCGACATCTCCTATCCGCTCCGACGGATCCTTGGTGGCGGCCCGGACTTCTATCTCTTCGGCCAGAGCTTCGTCGGCTATGGCGAGAATCTGCTCGACTATAATCGCCGCATGAGCCGGCTGCGCATCGGGGTGGCCCTGGTGCGATGAGCGCGGCGGACTTTCGCATCGAACACGCAGAAGAGGGTGCCGCACTCCACGCGATCGGCGACTGGACCGCGCTGGCCATGGGAGACCTGGCCGAGCGACTGCGAGCAGCGCTGGGGGAAACGCGCTCCGAACGGATCGACGTCACGCGGCTCGGTCATATCGACACCGCCGGAACGCTCGTCCTGCTCCGCAGTATGAACGCGGGTCATGATTTCTCTGCGTCAGGGCGTGACGATTTGAAGCGCCTGACCGACCTCGTCGGGTCCGCGATGGAAGACGAACCCCCTGCGCCCACCGGCAAGAAGGGCCTGTTCGCATTCTTCGAGCGTTTCGGGCGGCAGATCGTCTCGCTCGGCGCCGACGCCTATGCGATGCAGGTCTTTTCCGGCCAACTGATTGTCGCGGCGGCAAGGACGCTCTTTCACCCCCGCCGTCTGCGCCTGACCCCGACCGTCGCCATGATGCAGGACGCGGGCGTCAATGCGCTGCCGATCGTGTTCATCATGACCTTCTTCATCGGCGCCATCATTGCGCTCGTCGGTACAAATCTGCTCACCAGCCTTGGCGTCGAGGTCTTCACGGTGCAGCTCGTCGGCGTTGCGATCCTGCGCGAATTCGGCGTGGTCATCGCCGCCATCCTGCTTGCCGGACGCTCCGCCTCCGCCTTTGCCGCACAGCTGGGTTCCATGCGCATGAACCAGGAAACCGATGCGATGCAGGTCATGAGCATCGACCGGTTCGACGCGCTCGTCGTTCCGCGCGTGCTTGCCGCGATCCTGATGATGCCGCTTCTGACCTTTTTCGCCGATATCGGCGGAATCCTCGGTGGCCTGCTCGTCAGCTGGGTGACGATCGACATCAATCCTTTGTTCTTCGTCCAGCGCACGCTCGAGACGGTCAGCATCAACCATTTCTGGATCGGCATGAGCAAGGCGCCGTTCCTGGGGATCATCATCGCCGCCGCGGGTTGCCGCCACGGCCTGATGGTCGGAGGCGATGTCCAGAGCCTTGGCCGACAGGTCACCGCTGCCGTCGTCCAGTCGATCTTCATGATCATCATGTTCGACGCGATCTTCGCGGTCATCTTCATGGTTCTCGATCTGTGAGCGGCCCCGGCACCGACGCCCCGCCAATCCGCGTCAGGGGTCTGCGCACGGCGTTCGGACCAAAGATCATCCACGAGGATCTCGATCTCGAGGTCCGCAGCGGCGAGATACTGGGCGTGGTCGGCGGCTCGGGCTCGGGCAAATCCGTGTTGCTCAACACCATCCTCGGGCTCAAGCAGCCCGATGGCGGCACGATAGAAATTCTCGGACGGAACATCGAGGACGAAGATGCCCAGGCGTGGGTTGGTCGCCACGTCGGCGTCATGTTCCAGCAGGGCGCGCTGTTCTCGTTCCTCACCGTCCAGGAGAATGTGGAGGCCCCGCTCATCGAGCATAGCGGCCTGTCCCTGCCCATCACCGCGGACATCGCCCGTCTCAAGATCAGGCTGGCGGGACTGCCGCCTGGCGCCGGGGCGCTCAGACCCTCCGAGCTTTCCGGCGGGATGCGCAAGCGCGCCGGCGTCGCGCGTGCGCTCGCGCTCGACCCGGCGATCCTGTTCCTGGATGAGCCGACGGCAGGGCTCGATCCGATCGGCGCCAGCGAGTTCGACGAGCTCATCCGCACGCTGCGCGACGCGCTGGGCCTGACGGTGTTCATCATCACGCACGATCTCGACACGCTCTATGCCATCTGCGACCGCGTGGCCGTCCTTGCAGACCGGACAGTCGTTGCCGTCGCGCCGGTCGCTGATCTCGAACAATCCGATCACCCCTGGATCCGGCGCTATTTTCTGGGGCCGCGCGGCCGCGCGGCGCATGACGCCAAGAAAGATCGTTGATGGAACGCCATGCAAGCTATGCCCTTGTGGGCATCATCTCGACCGCGCTGCTCGTCGCCGCGATCGTTTTTGTCGTCTGGCTCGGTGGCAACCGCGTGGGAGGATCCGACGATCCCTATCGCATCATCTTCCACGGTCCGGTCCGGGGTCTGAGCGTCGGTGCGGAGGTGCAGTTCAACGGCATCAAGGTCGGACAGATCGAACGCATCCGTCTGGATGAAGAGGATCCGAACCGGGTGGTGACGGACATCATTCTGACGCGAGGCACGCCGGTCAGGACCGATTCCCTCGCATCGACCGAGACACAAGGCATATCGGGCGTCTCGATCGTCCAGATCAGCGCGGGAACACCGGCAAAGCCCCTGCTGCGCAAGGCAAGTCAGAAGCGGCGCCCCGTGATCCAGAGCAGGCCGAACGCGCTTTCGTCCCTGCTCCAGGGCGGGGGCCAGGTCGTTCAGAATGCCGGCGAAGCGCTGCAGCGGGTGAACAGACTTCTCTCCGACCGGAATATCGATGCGATCGGCGCCATGGTCCAGGATCTCAAGCTCACGACGCAGGAACTCTCCGCCAACCGTGCCATGTTCGGCCATGCAGCGTCCACGCTGGCCAAGCTCGATCGTGCGGCCGACGACATCGAACGCACAGCCGCTTCAGCGCGGGGGATTATCGATGGTGATGGCCGCAATGCGGTGGCGGAAGTGTCCGGCGCGGCCAGGGAGCTCAAGGTCGCAATTGGAGAAGCGCGGCTCACCATCGCCGATATCGGCCGCCAGACCGACGCCATCGGCACGCGAACGCTGCCGACCGTCAACGCCACCATGCAAAGCCTGCAGGAAACGGCCGAATCGCTCGACGCGCTGGTCCGGCAGATCCGCCAGAACCCGCGACAGGCGATCGGCAAGGATAGCGGCAAGGAACTGGAGTTACCGCAATGAAACAGAACCAGCTCAGGCGCGGATATTGCGCTTTGGCGCTACTCATGCCGCTGGCCGCATGCGGCGCCATGCTGGGCAGCGGAAAGCCTGACAACCTTTTTCGTTTCGGTGTGCCCGAACGGGAGGACGCGCAGGCCGGGACTGCCAACGCCGCCCCTGTCACCCTCTCGCTGGCACGCATCAGATTTGCCCCCGAGATCGAGGGCGACCGGATTCTGACCGCGCGCGGCGACAGCGTTCTGTACATCAAGGATGCCCGCTGGGCCGCCCCTGCCCCGGATCTCTTCAGCCAGGCCCTGGCACGCCAGTTCGCGACGCAAGCCCCCCATGTTCGTCTCCGCACGCTGCGAGAAGGATCGGCCGATGCGCTTGTCCTGCGCCTCGACGTCGATCGTTTCGAAGCGCGATATGGACGTGACGTCCAGACAGACACGCCGCCCGTCATTCTGGTGTCGGCAATCGCGGAACTGCTCGATCCGATGACCCGGCAGATCATCGAAAGACGTCGGTTTTCTGCCGAGGAAGCGGCCACGCTCAACGCAAAAGCAGCAATTGTGGCAGCCTTCGACAAAGCCGTCGGCCGGGTCTCGATCGAGATCGTCGGCTGGTCGGTCGGCACCGCTCAGACGCGACCGCCCGTTGCGGCCGGCAGGAGCCAGTGAATGTCGGGTGACACGCGTCTGGCAGCGCTCACACCGGATGACCCGGCGCACCGCGGTGCGATCAACGACTGGACCCGATCGTTCGCCTCGGGGCTGCTGCTCGTCATCGTCGGCGCATTCGCCTTGGCCCAACCGGGCGTGACGGAATTCCTCGGCAGTCGCTTCACTGGCATGATCCTGATCGCCGGCGGTGCCGGGGCGGCCGCCACGACCTTTCCCACCACGGGATCGCAAAGCAATTGGCTGGACGCCATTTTCGGCTCACTCTGCGCGCTTCTTGGATCGCTCGTGCTTGTCGAGCCATTCCGGGAGACCGTCCCGCTCGTCTGGATGGTCGCTATCCTGCTGCTCTTCATCGGCATGCTGGAGATCATCACCGCTATCCGTTCGGTACATCAACGCGGATGGGTTGCGATCATGGGCCTCTTCAACACCATAGCTGGCCTTGGTCTGCTTTTGGCGGGTCCCTCCAGCGCATTGATTGCAATTGGCTTCAGCTTCTTCGTCCGGGGTTTGTTTCTCGTGCTGCTTGCGCTCCATCTGCGAAGCGCGGGACATCGATCTGCCCTCCAACGATAACCCATCGTGACGACCGGAAACTTCGCAGGCTCACGGGAGAGGCAGTATCATTACTTATACGTTTCCAGGTTCGGTCCGCGTTATCGCCCTGGCTTCAATGCTCGAACGCAATCAAAGGAGATTGATCGTGGCCTGGCTGGCAAGACTGCTTCTGGCCGTTCCGGCCATCGTGGCGGGTTGGTTCGTTTCACGCGAAGATCCCAGATTCTGGGTGATCGCGATGGTCGTGGCGCTGGTTTTTCTCGCGCTCTCCTGCATCGCCGGCCTCTACGCGCCGCACCTGACGATCTTCGGCGGATCGCGCAAGCAGCGCCGGAAGAAGCGCGCTCGTCGCCCATTTTGAGCCGATATATGCCTTCCACTATCAACCTGTTCTCGCCGCGGCAAGCCTCGGGCCGAGCCTTTGAGCGGCAGGCCATCCCACGCCGAAGGAGGGAATTGATGAACCAACGAACAACCGCATCCACGCCGAGCCGCCTTGCACGAGCCACCAGCATCCTTGCCTCGACGGCTTTGCTCCAGCTCTGTCCAGCACCGGCAGCCGCAGCGCAAGCCGCTTCCGAGCGATCCGACCTGACGCAACGCCAGACCCTGTGCGCGCGCTCGGTCGCCCTGTCGGGCCTCGAGCAGGAAATGGATCAGAATATTCAAAGCGCGCTCCAAGCATCCTTCAAGGATCTGACCGCCACCTTTCCAGACGATCCCAAGGCGGTCGAAGCCTACAGGGACTCCTTCGCCGAGGCGATGAGAGCGGCGAAGGCGCCCGTCCTGGCGCGGATGAAGGAGAGTTGCGCGGCGGCCTTCACGGTCGACGAATTGAACGGCATCAACGCCTTCTACGAAAGCAGCGCCGGTCGGGCATGGCTCGAGAAGGGCCGCATCCTCATGCGCCCTGCCCTTGCCCAGGCGATTGCCGATGTCGTGCCAGGCGTTTTCGCCGACACCCAGAAGCGCTTCTGCGCGCGTATGGGAGGATGCGAAACGGCGCCTGCGGCCCCCGCCCCGGCCGGGCATATATCCTGAGCGCGCGGAACGATGCCGTTGCCCGCGCGTCACGCCATGTCGGGACCCATTCGACGATGGCGTCGTAAGTCGCCATCATAGACGCCGCTACGGCAAGCACAGTGGTTTGCCACCAACGGTGGCGGCCGGGGAATATGATCCCGGTCGGCAGTGCGATCGGATCGGACGCCGCTCTATCCGCGGCCGGTCAGCAGCAAGTCATGGCCAAGATGCACTGGCAGCGCCCTCGACCGGCATTCGGCCCGAAAGCCTCGCACCTGATCGGATTCCCCATCGATGCTGATGCTGACGTTTTCATCCGCCTCAAACTCGATCCAAGGGCTACGCGCGCGCACCGTCATGGCCTCGCGCCCGGCGGTCAGATCGATCTTTGGCATGATAAGCAGTTCGAGCAGGCCATCATCGATCAGCGCGTCGGGGCAAAGCGGAATGCCGCCGCCGGCCTGGCGGCCATTCCCAATGGCCAGTGCCAGAAACATCCCCTCCCAAGCAAAGCCCTCGGCCCGAAAACGACCCCGGCATGGCTGGAACTCGCGGGCGCGGCTCACACCCGTCAGAAGATAAGCCAGGCCCCCGAGGGACTTCTTCAACGCCGGATCTGTCTCTGCCGTTACCCGGGCGCCGAAACCTCCCGTGACGACATTGACGAACGGACGCTCGCCCAACAATCCGAGGTCGATCCTCGTGGCGGGCTCATTGACGATGAGACGCAGACACGCAGTCATATCGTCGATCCTGAGCCCGACCGATCGGGCGAAATCATTGGCTGTGCCGAGCGGCAAAATGCCGAAGGAGCAAGCGCCAAAATCCCCGGACCGGTGCGCGGTCACGAATACCTCGTCGACAGTCCCGTCACCGCCGCCCGCGACGATCCGATCAATCTCGCCCCGCCTGGCTTCCGCCACAGCCTCGAGCGTCAAGCGTGCGGCATCACCAGCTTCCCAGGTCACGCGCACACTGACTTGATGCCCATCCTGGCGAACAGAACGCACAGCTGCACGCACCCGTTCGTCCTGTGCGATCTTGCCATGGAGTATGAGCCTGAGACGCTTCATCCTATATATCTTCCCTCAAGAACAACTCGTCAGCAGTCGCCCATTGCGGGCATATGTCTTCGCAAAGTTATCCGCCGTCGGGGCTCCAAGAGCTTCCGCGTGACAATTCACCTACGCCACCGCGTTGGCGTATTCTGCAATCATAAATTCTTTCCCACGAGCCTCATAACGTCGCCGGCAGCGATGGCATCCTTCCGGACCTCGCGGACTATCGCGTCGTGTCGAGGTGCGAACCGAATGGAAACGCCGGGCGGAAATGGGATGATTACGTAGGGACGGCGCCTCGTGCCCGACGGAAGCTGGCGACAGACTTCATTACCCCAGCAGGATTACCCGATGCCCGATCCCATCAGCTCTACGAAACAGGAGCGACCCTATATCCTGCTCGTCGCAGAGGAAAGCGCGCTTCGAAGGTCGCTACAGTTGACCCTTCGAGCCCGCGGCTACGATGTACGCGCTTTTGCCAGCTGCGCCCATGCCCTGGCGGATCCAACCGTTCTCCAGGCCACATGCCTCATCACCGATCATCATATGGCGGAAATGAGTGGCGTGGATTTGCTGCGGGCACTGCGCGCGGCAGGATGGCATCGTCCTGCTATCCTCCTTACCACCCAGCGCGCCGCCTATTTCCAGCAGCAACAGCAGGCGCTGTTCGCCGATATTCTGCAGAAGCCCATCCTCGAACATCGGCTTTGCACCTGCGTCGATCATGCGACAAAAGAGTGCTGACCATGACGCTGCTTGCCGGTTGTCAGGAAGGAGAAGCGCCTGTTGCTGCGGCGCGCCGGACTTCGCATCGGGACCGCTTGTAGTGGGGCGCAGGGACATGGTCCTAAGTATATTCCACGAATGCGGGATGCCGCAGGATAATCGATGATCGATCCGAAACTTTCACGTGAGGACAGCATGACTGTGAAGGACATATTGGCGATCGTCGACACCGGCGATGAGGACGAACAGTTTCTGAAAGATGCACGCGAGTTCGCACGCTTTCATGACGCCCATCTCACGGTCGCAATCCTCTCGGCAGTGCCGACGCCGGATTATGCCATGGCCTACGCACAACCTTATTTCCTCCTGGCAGACTATGTCGAGGCGGCCGAGGAAAAGCAGGCCAAGGTGACCAGGCTCGGCGAGCGGGACGGTTTCGAGGTGCGGGTCCTGAGTGACGAGTCCGGCGCCCTGCTCGACAAGGCGCCCGTCCAGGCCCGCTATGCGGATCTTGTCCTGTTTGGGCCGGTCGATGCCTACGGCAACGCGCATCTGCGGCGCCGGCTCTTCGAGAATATTGCGCTCTCTTCAGGGCGGCCGGTGATCGTTCTGCCCGCACAGTGGAAGCCGCGCTCCTTCGCGCATCTCGCGATCGGATGGAATGCGACGCGCGAGGCGACCCGTGCGCTCGGCGATGCGTTGAAGCTGGTCCAGTCCGGCGCAAAAATCGATGTGCTCGTGGTCGATGCCAGGTCGAGCACGAAGGGGCATGGCTCCGAGCCGGGCGCCGACATCGCCCGCAATCTCAGCAGGCACGGGTTCGACGTGACGGTCCATGCGCTGGTCTCCGAAGGCGAGAATCAGTCGGCTGTCCTGGTCGATTTTGCCAGGCGTCATCGCGCCGACCTGCTGGTGATCGGCGCTTCTGCTCATTCACGGCTACGCGAGCTCTTCCTCGGCGGCGTCACCCATGATCTGGTCGATGGCGCGCCCATACCCGTTCTTCTGGGGAATTGATCGCTTCCTCTCTCGACAGCGGGCTACGATTTTTGGAGCTTCCCCCAATGGCATCTCATTTTTCCGAACAATCGAGTCCGCAAGCGGAGACGAGCCTCACGACGGGCACAGGATTGCAGCTGCGCCTTCGTCCGGCCAGCGCTGCCGATGAAAGCGTGCTCGCATCCTTCTTCGAAAATGTGACGCTCGAGGATTTGCGCTTTCGCTTCCTTTCGGCCGTCCAGCATGTGGGCCATGACCAGATCCTCGCGATGCTGCGCAGCGACAAGCAGGCAGGAACTGTGCTCGCCTTCGACGAGGATGAAGAGCTTGTCGGCGTTGCGACGCTCGCCGCAGATGCGCGAGGCGAGACGGCCGAGGTGGCCATCTCGGTCCGCCGCGACCGAAAGGCGCAAGGCATTGGCTGGAGCTTGCTGCGGCATGCGGCGCAAATTGCGCACGCCCGGGGCATCTTGCGCTTGCAGTCGATCGAGAGCCGCGACAATCATGAGGCGATTGAGGTCGAGCGCGATCTGGGCTTCATCGCGCGGGCCTATCCCGGCGACCCCACGCTCATCCTCGTGGAGGCCGACCTTGCAGGAGGCGCAACCAGCGGAACATAAGCGCATGCACCATCAGCGACGCCGACAATTCATTGCTGGAGTTGCAATAGCATGGCGGTGATGGTCGCCATGCAGATCGACGCGCCGCACACGCCGTTGCGGCGCGTCGAGCGTCCCGTACCGCGTCCGGGCGCCGGCCAGCTACTCATCGCAGTCATCGCCTGCGGCGTCTGTCGCACCGATCTGCATGTCGCCGATGGCGAGATTCCTGCACGCTATCCCGTTATCCCCGGGCATGAGATCGTCGGCCACGTCCTCGAAATCGGCGCGGAGGTCGAAGGCTTCCATATCGGTCAGCGCGTCGGCGTGCCCTGGCTTGGCCACACGTGCGGCCAGTGCGGCTATTGCCTTTCCGGCCGAGAAAATCTTTGCGATGCGCCTGAATTCACAGGCGCCACCCGCGACGGCGGCTATGCGACCCATGTCGTTGCCGACGCGCATTTCTGCTTCGCGCTGCCCGAAAGCTTCTCCGATGTCGCAGCGGCGCCGCTGCTATGCGCGGGCCTTATCGGATGGAGGGCGCTGCGCCTTGCCGGCGACGGCCAGCGCATCGGCCTCGTCGGCTTCGGCGCGGCCGCCCACATCATCGCCCAGGTCGCCGTCTGGCAGGGGCGCGAGGTCTATGCCTTCACCCGCGAAGGGGATGTACAGGCGCAAGCCTTCGCGCGGTCGCTCGGCTGCTGCTGGGCCGGTCCCTCGACGGAGCGGCCACCTGTCGAACTCGACGCCGCCCTCATATTCGCCCCGGTGGGCGCGCTTGTTCCGGCCGCCCTGAAGCTGGTGCGCAAGGGCGGGCGCGTCGTTTGCGCCGACATCCACATGAGCGATATCCCGAGCTTCGCCTATTCGGATCTCTGGGAAGAGCGCCAAATATTGTCGGTAGCCAGTTTGACGCGCGACGATGGCACATCCTTCTTCGAGATGGCAGCCCGGTCGGGCCTGCATACAATTACCAAGACCTTCCCGCTCGAGCAGGCCAATGTCGCGCTCGATCGCTTGCGGAGCGGCGCGCTCTCGGGCGCGGCGGTTCTGATCCCGCCACGCGAGGACACTGCGACCGCTTCCCATGACTGATGCCTCCGATCTGTCGCAATGGCTGGCCTCTGGCGAAGCCTTCGCAGCATCAGGGACTGTCCGGCGCATCGACACCCATGCCGCGAGCATTTTCCTGAGTGGTGATACAGCCTGGAAGATCAAGCGCCCCGTCGATCTGGGGTATCTCGACTTCTCCACGCCCGACAAGCGCCGGGCGGCTCTCGACGCCGAACTCAAGCTCAATCGGCGGACCGCACCGGATCTCTACAAAGCGGTGCATCCGGTCGCGCGCGATCAGGACGGTGCGCTTGCCATCGACGGTAACGGCGACGTCGTGGACTGGATCCTGGAGATGCGCCGCTTTCCGGACGGCGCGCTCTGGAGTGACCTGGCAGACGCGAACGCCCTCGAGAAAGCGGCGCTACAGAAGTTGGCTGATACGCTTGTCGACTTTCATTCCAGATCGCAGATCGCCTGGCCCGGCGATGGCGCGGATCGTATTGGCCAGATCGTCGCCGGCAATGCCGAGGCTATGGCACTCTATCCCGATATTCTCGACCCGAAATCCGTCAGCGAGCTTACCGAGCGACTTGTCCGTCTTATAGATCACAACAGCGGCCTGCTCGACGCACGCGGAAAGGCGGGACGCATCCGGCACGTTCACGGCGATCTCCACCTCGCCAATATTGCGACGATCGATGGCGTCCCTACTCCGTTTGACTGCCTCGAATTCGACGCCGAGCTGGCGACGACCGACATCCTCTACGATCTCGCTTTCCTGCTGATGGATCTCTGGCAGCGGGGTCGGCGGCGCGAAGCCAATATGGTGTTCAATCGCTATCTCGATCTCTCGCCCGACGACGAAGGCGCCGTCGGTCTGATGCCACTGTTCATGAGCGTACGAGCGTGTATCCGGGCCCATGTGTCGGCGGCGCGGGCGCAACGCGGCGGCGCTGGTGATGTCCGTGAAGACGCCGCACATTATCTGGAGCTTGCCTGCCGGCTCGTCATCGACGAACGGCCGGAGCTGATCGCGATAGGCGGTTTGTCCGGGACCGGAAAATCGACACTGGCGCGAGCGCTTGGAGCCGACTTCGGCAGGCCACCCGGCGCCCGCATCCTGCGCAGCGATGTCCTGCGTAAGCGCCTTGCCGGCATCTTCGCCGAAACGCCCCTTCCCGCCTCCGGCTATACCCCCGAAGCCAGTCATGCGACATATAGGGCGCTGGATGGACTTGCCTGGGCCGCCCTTGCGGCGGGACACGCCGTGATCGCCGACGCCGTTTTCGGCCTGCCCGAGGAGCGCGAGGCGATCGAGGAGGTCGCGCGCCGCGCAGACTGCCCTTTCGCCGGTCTCTGGCTCGAGCTTGCGGAAGAAGGAAGGATTACGAGGGTCGCGGAACGACCTCCCGACGCATCCGATGCCACTGCCGACGTCGTACGCGCGCAATCGCAGAATTTGACGAGCATCCCGGCAAACTGGGCGCGGCTGACCAGCGACGCATCGCTTGAAACGCTGGCAAGCAGCGCGCGGCTTCTGTTGGATCCATTGATGCGGTGAGACGCTGATCGGGCGGCGCGGCAAGGCATGCTCGTCTCGTTTTGCGAAGCGCCAAGAGATCTTGGCAACAAGATGTCGCGCTTTCCGTTCCTGGCGATGACCGTCCAAGCAGCCGACCAGCAGGCACCTTGGAATTCTCCAAACCACGTTTGCGTTGTCGCGCGATGTCGTTGTCGACGTTCCTGTGCAGATGTACCGCGCGCTCATTCATCCAGGATGGTCGCAAGTGCCTGCAGCGAACCCTAGTATGATCCCGTATAGAGCCGGGATGCTTTGTTCCCGATCCTGAGCGCAGGTACAACGGACAAAGGGGTGACAGCGGTGAAGCCAGAGAAGTTTGCGGACTGGCATGCCCTGACGACCGAAGTGGTCCTCCAACGTCTCGACGCCGATGTCTCTGGCCTGAGCCACAGTGAAGCCGCGGCAAGATTGACAGCGCACGGTCCGAACGCATTACCGACCTCGACGGTCGCACATCCCGTTCTGCGCTTTCTTGCCCAGTTCAACAATGCGCTGATCTATTTTCTGCTCGCCGCCGCATTCGCAGCCGCCATGCTCGGCCATATGGTGGATGCGCTCGTCATCGCCGCAGTGGTTCTCGTCAACGCGATCGTCGGATTCGTGCAGGAAGGCAAAGCCGAGCGCGCGCTCGGCGCGATCCGCGACATGATCGCTCCGCATGCGACAGTGTTGCGCGACGGCGCCCGGCGAACGATCGCAGTCCCCGATCTTGTACCCGGCGACATCGTCATGCTGGAGGCCGGCGACCGCGTGCCGGCCGACCTGCGATTGCTAAAGGCGCGCGGACTGCTCATCGATGAGGCGCCGCTCACGGGAGAATCGGTGCCTGTCGAGAAGCAGGAAGAGCCGGTCGACGCGATCGCCGGCATCGCCGATCAGCACAGCATGGCCTTTTCCGGTACGCTCGTCGCCTCCGGCCAGGCGAGCGGCGTGGTTGCGGCCACTGGCACCGCTACCCAGATCGGTCGAATCAGCAGCTTGATTCAGGCCGTCGAAACGGTGACGACGCCACTGCTGCGCCAGATCAATCGCTTCGCGCGGCGTTTCACCTGGTTCGTGATGGCGGGCGCGCTGCTTCTGTTCGCATTCGCGGTCCTCGCGCGGGAATTCCATTGGATCGACGCCCTGATCGCCGTCGTTGCCCTCGCTGTCGGCGTCGTTCCCGAAGGACTGCCTGCGGTGATCACGATCACGCTTGCTATCGGCGTCCAGCGGATGGCTGCACGCAACGCCGTCATCCGTCGTCTCCCCGCCGTCGAAACGCTCGGCGCCACCTCGGTCATCTGTTCCGACAAGACCGGTACGCTCACGCGCAACGAGATGATGGTGCGCAGGGTCCTGATCCAAAACCACGATATTCTGGTCGGCGGATCCGGCTATGCGCCCGAGGGCGGCCTCACCTGCGAGGAGGCACAGGATGATGCTACCGCTGTAGCAGCGGCCAGCGCGATCATCCGTTGCGGGCTGCTCTGTAATGATGCCGCGCTCAGGAACGACGGCGGGCAATGGAAGGTCGACGGCGACCCCATGGAAGGCGCGCTCGTCGCACTGTCGATGAAGGCGGGTCTCAATCCCGATCATCTGCGCAACGAATGGAAGCGGCTCGACGAAATCCCGTTCGACGCCGCCTATCGCATCATGGCAACCCTCCATTCCGGGCCGGCCGACGAGCATGTGATATTTCTCAAGGGCGCGCCTGAGGAGGTGATGGCGATCGCCGGAGTTGACCCGGCGCTGTGGGAACAGCGCATTGCACAGGCTGCGGATCATGGCGAGCGCCTGCTGGGTTTTGCAATGAAACGGCTGCCCGCGGCCAAGGCACGCATCACGTTCGATGATCTCGGCGACGGCGTCGTGTTTCTCGGCCTGATGGGCTTCATCGATCCGCCGCGTGAAGAAGCCAAGGCTGCGATCGCCGAATGCCGCTCCGCCGGTATTGCGGTCAAGATGATTACCGGCGACCATCTTGGCACGGCGCTCGCGATCGGACGCCAGCTCAAGATCAACGAAAATGTACAAGGTCTCACGGGCAAGGAACTGGAGACCCTCTCCGACGACGCCCTTGCGGCGGGGGTGCTGGAGGTGGATGTGTTCGCGCGCAGCAGCCCCGAACACAAGCTGCGGATCGTCCGGGCGCTGCAGTCCCATGGCCTGATCGTCGCGATGACCGGCGATGGCGTGAACGACGCGCCTTCCCTCAAACAGGCGGACGTCGGGACCGCGATGGGTCATAAAGGCACCGAAGCCGCCAAGGAAGCGGCCGAGATGGTGCTGCTCGACGATAATTTCGCATCGATCGTGGCCGCTGTCCGCGAAGGCCGCACCGTTTATGACAATATCCGCAAGGTCATCGCATGGACGCTGCCGACCAACGGCGGCGAAGCGGTTGCTGTGGTGTTGGCTATCCTCATCGGTTTTACCTTGCCGATGACCGCGACCCAGATTTTGTGGATCAACCTCGTGCTGGCGGTGACACTAGGCCTGGTGCTGGCTTTCGAGCCGGGCGAGCCTGGGACGATGGAGCGGCGGCCACGGGCCGCGAATGCGCCGCTGCTCTCGCCCTTCCTGCTCTGGAGGGTCGTCCTGGTTTCCATGCTTCTGGCGGCGCTCAGCCTCGGCGTCTTCTTCCACACACTGGGACAAGGTCGCGATCTCGAGACGGCGCGCACCATGGTCGTCAACATGCTGGTGGTCGCGGAAATCTTCTATCTCTTCAACGTCCGCTATTTGCACATGCGATCTCTCACCTGGCGCGGCGCGGTCGGGACACCCGCGGTGCTCGGCGCGATTACAGTGGTGGCAATCGCACAGCTGGTCTATACTTATGCGCCTTTCATGCAGGCTATTTTCGAAAGCCGGGCGCTCACCCTGGGAGACGGCGCACTCATCGTCGCCCTGGGCGCCACGTTGTTCCTCTGCCTGGAAGCCGAAAAGCTCCTGATGCGCCGCCTCGGTTGGTTCGAGGAGCTTAGCGCATGATCAGCACGATAGAGGTTCAGCACTGCGTCCACCTGTCGGATCGTCCGTTCGACGAGGTGGTCGCTGCGTTCATGAAAGCCACCGGGTCGGTCGAGGAAGGGTTCGGCGTTGTCGCCGCTGGCGCTACGACGCAGCCCGAGTTCGAAGCCGCGTTCAGGGCGCGAGAGGGCAGCAGCGGTTTCATGCGCTTCAGCGTGATCGACCACGGTCGGTGGCTCGCTGTCATGGGCCGCCAGGCCAAAGCCCTCATGATCGTCCTGGGAAATCCGCTGATCGCGTGGACAATGTTACGGCACGACGTGGCGGCCGGCCTCAATGTGCCCGTGCGCCTGTCGATCCATGAAGATCCGGAGGGCAAGACGCTCGTCTCCTACGATCTGCCCTCTTCGCTCATGTCGTTCATCGTCGACGACGATCTTGCTGACGCCGTCCGCGAACTCGACCGCAAACTCGTCGCGCTGGCGGAGACGATTTCGGGCGTGACCGCCTGACTGTCGTAGAAAGATTATCGCTGCATAGCGTCGGCCCTTGCGAACGCATCCGCGAAATCATCGGTGCAGATTTTCCGCCAAGGCCCGCGGAAGCTCTGCAACCCTGGCGGAGCCATAGGCCGTTTCAATACAGTTCTGGGCCTCTCGCCACAACGGAAGGGTTTCGTCCAATCTGGCTTTCCCGACAGCCATCAAGGTGACACGATGGCTCGGCCAATCGACGTCCTCCCGTCGCACCAAGACGGGAGCGGTACATAGGACGAACCCGGATGTACGCTCTCATGACTGCCATCCGAGACGCTAGCCGAGTTTACGCCTTCGCTGGCCGCGAGACCAGCGGTTACATTGACCTTGGCGGGTGTGCCGCGGACGCCTGATCGACGACGATTGATCATGCTCTCATCCGCGGGTTGGTTACCGCACTACCCGTATCCGTCGCTGGGCCTATCCTCCGTCTAAGTTCGGGCGTCGGACGAACCTGCCCCACCGTACACCTTGGATTGCCCATCACAGTCGGGTGCCCGCGGCACGCCGGCCAAGGCTATGAGTTGGTGTGCTGGCGCCTCCTTTCTCGATCGTTGTGCCCCGATCAGCCAGCCACGACCGGTGACACCCGCCTTGCGATGTCCCAAGCATAGCCGACGAGTTCACGCGCGATCGCAGTCGTCACCTTGGGCTGCGGCTTGCCGGTGGCGGCCAGTCGACGGTAACGCTGGCACAGGCGAACCTGCGCTTTCCACCCGATCGCCTGGATTTCCTCTGGCAGGTCGATGACCCGCTCACGGTAGCGTCGCTCCTCGCGTGCGGGCAGTCGATACGACCAGCCAGCCTCGATCAGCATGGTCCGTGCCTGCGCGTTGCCCGCGCGCGTGACCCGGCCCCGTTTAGTCCGGGCACCGCTGGAGTGCTCGGACGGCACCAGGCCGACATACGCCATCAACTGCTTGGGATTGTCGAAGCGGGTGAGATCCCCGACCTCGGCCACCAACGTCGCGGCGCTGACCAGCCTGATACCGCGCAGCACCTGCAGATTGCGGACCAGTGGCGCGAAACACCATGAATCCACCGCTTCGGCCAGCGCCGCCTCCAGCCTTCCAACCCGCGCCTGCGCTTCCAGCACCCGCTTCTGCATCTCCTCGAATGCCAGTTGCTGATGGGGAAAATCGAACCGCTGCTCGGACAACCACCGCCAATACATTTTCGTCCAGGCCGCCTTGCCGCTGAAACGACGATCATGCCGCAGCAGGAAGCTGCGCACCGTCTGCTTGGCCCCGATGGCATCGTCCTGTGCGCTACGTCGCGCGCGGATGAGATCGCGTACCGCCTCGTGCGCTTCATCCGGCACCCAGATCGCGGTGAGTTCGCCGGCACGTAACAACCGCGCCAGCGTCATCGCGTCACGCCGGTCCGTTTTCACATGGTCGCCTGGGCGTCGCGGCATCATTGAAGGGGCGATGACGATGCAATCCTGCCCCAGCTTCGTCAGCAGCCGATGCAAGCCATAGCCACAGGGGCCAGCCTCATAGCAGACGTTCAACGTCACGCCCGGTCCCATCAGCCGCTTGACCAGCTTTCTAATCGCATCATCCTCGTTCGCGACCGTGCCAACGAAACGTACCTCTCCTCCGCGCTCTCCATCGGCAACCGCGACCGCGATGGTTTCCTTATGAACGTCCAGACCAACGTATTTCACCGCCTCCGTCATGACTCGTCTCCGCTGCTGACAAATCCATAGTCAGCATCTCAGATGCGAGCCTCCGAGGCTCCGGCAGTCATGGGGTCTAAGCGCCGGCTGACCCGCCCCGGCGCCAAAAACAGCGATTTTCCATACAATGGTGAAGTGGCCGGCTATGCCCGTCAGGAGAGGGGGGGGTGAGCCAGGGAAGGTAACAGCTGTCATTTTCAGACTGGCAGCGCAGGCCTCAATGCTTCGATGATGCGGCAATCGGCAACGATGCCGCCATCGCAGGAATCGATCACGGCTTTCAGTTCCGTTCTCAGCGCGGCAAGGTCGGCCAGCTTGCGGTCAACTTCCAGCAGATGCTCCCGAGCGATCCGGTCGATCCCCGCGCAATCGCAGCTGCGATCGCCCGAGATGCTCAGCAGCGCGCGCACCTGATCAAGCGAGAACCCAAGATCGCGGGCGCGGCGGATGAACGACAGCCGGCCGAGTTCCGCTTACCCGTAATCGCGGTAGTTGCTCGTCGTGCGCGCGGGTTTGGGTAGCAGGCCGATCTTCTCATAGTAGCGGATCGTCTCGATCTTCGTCCCCGTCGCCTTTCCCATGTCGCCGATCGTGAATGCCATGCCCTTGACCCTGTAGTTGCTACAGGCCCTATATAGTCCAGCATCACCGAAACAGGAGATGCACATGGCCGGCGGATGCTGCGGCGGATCACAGGATAATGCGGAGCGGCTGACCGATCAGGCATGGCGGCGCGTGCTCTGGATCGCGCTTGTGATCAACGCGGTCATGTTCGGCGTGGAGATAGTCGCCGGGGTCACTGCCGGGTCCGCATCGCTCAAGGCCGATGCGCTCGACTTTCTGGGTGACGCCGCCAACTATGCGATCAGCCTTGGCGTTGCAGGCATGGCGCTGGCATGGCGGGCGCGGGCCGCGATGGTCAAGGGCGTGTCGATCCTGTTGTTCGGCCTGTGGGTGCTGGGCAGCACCGTCTGGATGGCCACACTAGGCACAGTTCCTGCTGCCGAAACGATGGGTATTGTGGGCATGATCGCGCTTGTCGCCAACCTTGCCTGCGCCGCGATGCTATGGCGCCACCGCGAGGGTGACGCCAACCGGCGCTCGGTCTGGATCTGCTCGCGCAACGATGCGATCGGCAATATCGCCGTGGTCGCCGCCGCGCTCGGCGTATTCGGCACCGGCACGGGCTGGCCCGACATCGCGGTCGCGGTGGTCATGGCCGCGCTGGCCTTGTCGGGCGGCTGGCAGATCATCCGTCAGGCTTACGGGGAACTGAGGCGCACGCCTACTCGCCGCCAAAGCGGAGTCGCACCCCTCCATTGAGGACGAACCCGTCGGTCGGTGCCCACGCATCGACCGTCCACGCGCCCGTCGCCGCCCGGCGGTGCAGGAGGAGCGGATCGTACTTCGTCTGCCGCACATTGAGCAGGTTCTCGGCATTTAGAAACAGGCTGACCTTGCCGAGTATCAGTTCGCCCATCGCACCCAGTTGAACATAGGGCCTGCTGCGCGTCCGATAGGGATTGTCGTCCAGCGACTGCCGCCCGGTATAATAGGCTTCGACCCCGAAGCGGCCGCGCCCTTCCTTCTCCCACATGCCGACAAGACCTGCGCTGTCGCGCGGCGTCAGCGGTACGATCCGCCGACCGGGTCCGTCTGGGTCCGGTTCGCTCGCGGAGACATGGACGTAGCTGCCTGTCACCGACACCGTCCGCCAGCGATAGCGCAACAGCACTTCGGTGCCGCGCGTTCGGGTGACGCCATCGGCGTTGACCAGCGTGACATGATCGGCGTCCACCGTCTGCAACTGCTGGGCATGGTCGATGTTGGAAGCGAACAGGCTGAGGTTCGCTTCCAACGGCCCACTGGCATAGCCGAAGTCGATCGAACCGCTGTCGGCGAGCTCCGCCTTGAGCTTTCCATAGGGCAGCAGGCGCGCGAGGCCATTGGCCTCCGTTTCCTCGACGAACGGTGTCGGCGCGTAGAAGCCGCGCCCCAATGAAGCGCGGATCGTCCAAGGGCCGGGGCGATAGAGCGCGGACACACGCGGACTGAAATGCGAGCCATAGTCACTGTGTGCATCCCAGCGCAGGCTGCCTGCCAGCGTCAGCCTGTTGCCCAGTTCCTGCTCGCCCTGCACGAACAGGGCGGGCACGGTGTAGCTATAGTCGAACGCGGAGAATGTTCTGGACCGATAGTCGTCCAACTGGAATGCAGCGCCTACCAGCCATGTCGTAGCGCCCGCCTCGCCGCCGACCGACGCCTCGGCAAATGCCGTGCGGTGGCGGTCATTCTCCACCGCGTCGCCAAAGATATGGCGATGAGACTGGGTCACGCCCGAGCCGCGCAGATGCAACGTGCCGATGCCTCCCAGCGGTGTCTCGGCCGTAAGACCCAGGTCGTAACGTCGGCTGCGCAGCGTCTGTGCAAAAGGCGATCCGTCCGGTGCATTTGCGCCCGGCATGGTCCCGCCATCGCGCTGCTCGGCCATAGCGCCGAAGGTCATCAGCGCCCTGGTGCCATCGGCGGCATCGAGAAACAGGCGGGGCCGAACTGTGAAGCGCTCATAGCCGGGCATGTCGGCCCAGCCGTCGTCGTTCAGATCCTGACGGCTTTGCCGGTCGTAGCCGGCCGTCAGCGAGCCGCTGAGTGTGCTGCTGAGCGGTGCTGCGACATAGCCTGTCAAATCCTGTCCATCACGGCTCGTGGCATTAAGCAGGAGTTCGCCCTGCGGTTCGCTCGCTGGCCGACGCGACACGAGATTGATGACGCCGCCAAGCGCGGAGGGGCCATAAAGCGCCGATGCGGCGCCCTTGATGATCTCCACCTGACCTAGATCGGTTGGCGGGATTTGCAGCAAACCGATGGAAGGCGTCTGCCCGCCGTAAAGCGGCAAACCATCGGCCAGGATCTGGGCGTAGCGACCTTTGAGGCCCTGGATGCGGACATTGGCCGCTCCGAGGGCGGGCGATGTGGTCTGAACGCGTACGCCCGGCGTCTCGCTCACCAGCATGGCGATGTTGCCGGGGCGCATGACGAGCTTCTCCTCAATCTCTTCGCGGTTGATGACCTCCACGCGGATTGGCTCGTCCTGAACCCGGCGACCTGTGCGCGTCGCCTGAACGACAATCTCGGTTTCGGCCTCTTCGGCCTGATCGGCGTCGGCCTGCGCGTAGGCTGGGCTGGCCATGGTGGCCGCAATGACCAGCGCGCTGCTCCCGGCAGACGTCCTGCCGCCAAGAAACATCAAACTCACATCGCCCCCGTTCCCGCCCGGCTTGGAGGGCCGGGTACGGAAGGGTTCATAAGGCCTGTAGCAGCTACAGGGTCAAGGGCGACTTTCAGGATCGGCGGTCTGAAGGGCTGAGAGGCGACGCTTGCTGCCGGGCAGCTTTCGCCAGCACGTGCCGACCCGCTCCTGGCACGAAGCTGCTTGGCGCATATCCGGGTCCATCCTGCGCAGCGCGCCCTTAACGCTCAGAAAAAGACGAATGAGCGTACAACGACATTCTTGCGGCAGCGGGCGTTCGCCGGCGCGGTCGGATCGATCGCGGCAGTGTGGAAGGACCAGCGCGAGACAGAGCCGTCGGTGATCGAATCATAGCATTTGAGCATCGACACCTCGATAGGGGTCTGCTGCGGGAACCAGTACCATTCGTGGGTCGGCCGGAAGGTGAAGCGCTGCGTCTCTCCGACGCGGTCGTCGTAGATGCGGTAATTGGTGACATACGGCTGGTCGGCGAAGGACGGCCAAGCGGCAAGCACGAAGGGATATTGCTCGACCGTCTCCATCGGCTTGGCGAGGTTGATCGACATGAAACGGCGCGCCATTTTCGCGTCGGCCTCTTCCTCGCTGTAATGCTGCGTGCGGCCGAAATTGCGCAGGTTGCGGGTCAGCAACTCGCGGCAGCGGACCCGCCCGCTATTATCGTTGAGGTCGTTGTGCACGATATTGGCGTAGCGCGCATTGACGCCCGGATTCTTTGCGGCCTGATCCTCGGTCCGGTCACCGGCATAGTCGGCGTCGAACACATCGTGATTATAGACCAGAGCGTCGGTCGCGCCCGGGAAGAAGTCGAGCAGCAGCTTCTCGATCTCGGGGTAGAACACCCGCTCGACCTCGGCCGCGTCGTAGAAATTGGTGCAGGCGGATTCGAGATGGGCGAGTGATACGCCGAGCCGGTCCATGCTCTCCGGGCTCCGGGGCGACAGGCCGGGATACTTGTCGCCGATCCGGCGTGCATCGCGAAGGACCTGGGGAAACCACAGGTCGCGCCTGAGATTATCGTCCTCATTCTGCTGGAGGATCGCCGCGACATCGGCACGCGCGGGATCGGTCCAGATCGCATGGGAGGGCACCACCGAATAGGTCGGCTGCTCGTAGATCGTATAGGGGAGCGGCGTCACCACGCCCCCTTCCGGCGCGGCAAGGCCCGCCTGCCGGATGTGAGCAAGGCATTCTTCATAGCTGCGAAAACCGAGCCCCAATTCAGTCTCGAGACCGGTGGCGGGGGCCTGCGCGATCCGCTCGACCGCGCGCCGGCCTTCACCTTCGGCGATCAGCGCGAGCGCGTCCTCGAGCGCCTTGCCGGTGCCCGCGTCGCCATTCCGGTCGAACGCCATGTAGGAGCGCCCGCCATTGGCCGCGATCGGCCCGGGCTGACCGGCCGTCACTTGCAGTACCGGCACATAGGCGGACGAGACTGCATCCTCGTGCGTCTGGGGGACGTCATTGTCGACGAGGTCGAGCTGGCTCATGCCGCATCTCCGATCGTTGTCAAAGGGGGTTGGGAGGCGTCCGGCGCCTTTTCCAGAGCGGCGAGATCGCTCTGCGGGAATAGTGCCTCGATGAAGCCGAAGCGGGTGAGATCGCGAATGCGGTGCGGATAGAGCACGCCCTCCAGATGATCGAACTCATGCTGGAAGACACGGGCATGAAAGCCGTGCGCCTCGCGCTCGACATGCGTCCCGTCCTCGAGCGTACCGCCATAGCGGATATGAGTGCTGCGCGGGACGAGCCCGCGCATGCCCGGCACCGACAGGCAGCCCTCCCAATCCTCTTCGGTCTCGTCGGTGAGGTTCTCGAGCCAGGGATTGATCAGCGTCGTCACCGGCACCGGCTCGGCCTCCGGATAGCGTGGATTGCTTTTGAACCCGAAGATCATGACGCGCTGGTCAATGCCGACCTGCGGCGCGGCAAGGCCGACCCCGTTCGCGGCATGCATCGTCTCGTAGAGATCGGCTATGATCGTCTTGAGGGCCGGATCGGCGAGATCATCGACCGGCCGCGCGACCTTAAGCAGTCGGGGATCGCCCATCTTGAGGATTTCGCGGATCATGTTTGCAGCGTCGCTCCAGGATATGCGGTCAGATGTCACGCTCTAACCGCCACCGGGACCTGCCCGGTCGCGAACAAGCGGTTCTCCGGCCGCGGCAATCCGAGATGATCGCGCAGCGTGCTGCCCCCATATTCGGTGCGAAAGATGCCGCGCCTTTGCAGCTCGGGCACGACACGGCCGGTAAAGTCGTCGAGGCCGCCGGGGAGCCAGGGGAACATCATGTTGAACCCGTCCGAGGCTCGCTCCTCGAGCCACGCCTCCATCTCATCGGCGATACTGTCCGGCGTGCCCACAAAGGCCAGCCCCGCATAGCTGCCTGCGCTCGCGGCAAGCTGCCGGATCGTGAGATTCTTCTCGCGCGCGGCCTCGACAACCCGGTCACGGCTCGACTTGCTGGCGTTGCTCTCGGGAATTTCGGGGAGCGGTCCATCCGGATCGAAGCCCGCGACATCATAGTCGAGCATGATCGAGAGTGAGCGGATGCCGCTGTCGTAGTGGACGAGGCTGTCGAGATGCGCGCGCTTCGCCTGTGCTTCCTCGATCGTGTCGCCCACCATCACGAAGGCGGCGGGCAGGATCTTGAGATGGTCGGGATCGCGGCCGATCGCGCGCATCCGACCCTTCACATCGGCATAGAAGGCCTTGCCGCCCTCGATCGTCTGCTCCGCGCCGAAGATCACCTCGGCCGTCTCCGCCGCGAGCCACCGGCCGGGCTCGGAAGCCCCGGCCTGCACGATCACCGGCCAGCCCTGGACCGGCCGCGCGATGTTGAGTGGTCCACGCACCGAGAGATGCGGCCCCTTGTGATCGAGCACATGGAGCTTATCGGGATCGAAATAGATGCCGGCATCCACATCGCGCACGAAGGCGTCGTCTGCCCAGCTGTCCCACAGCCCCGTCACCACGTCGTAGAATTCGCGGGCACGCTCATAGCGGGTGGCGTGCGCGATGCTGGTCGCTGCCGAAATTGTGCGAGGTCTCGGGATTTCCGGTGGTGACGATGTTCCAGCCGGCGCGCCCCTCGCTTAGATGATCGAGCGAGGCGAACCGCCGGGCGATGTGGAACGGCTCGTCATAGGTGGTCGACGCCGTGGCAATGAGCCCGATCCGCTCCGTCGCCATGGCGAGCGCCGACAGCAAGGTGAACGGCTCGAACGAGGTGACGGTGTGGCTGCGCTTCAAGGCCTCGATCGGCATGTTGAGCACGGCGAGATGGTCCGCCATGAAGAAAGCGTCGAATTTGGCCGCCTCGAGCGTCTGGATGAGGCGTCTGAGATGAGCGAGGTTGAAATTGGCGTCGGGCCAGGCGCCCGGATAACGCCACGCGCCTGTGTGGATCGACACCGGGCGCATGAAGGCGCCGAGATGGAGCTGGCGGGTTCGGGTCATCGGTTCCTATGGTCTCCATCCGTCGTAGCGCGCCGCCATGAGGCAGCCTTGATAGGATTGCGGGCCGGCCACTTCCCGATGGCGCCGGTGCGCATCGGGATCATCGCGGGCCACGAGCATGCGCATCGGCCGGATGCGCCCCTCCCCATCCCTGAAGCAGGCAGACAAATCGCTGAGCACGATGATGTCGCCGGCCATCGCTTCAGAAACTCTCGACCCAGGGTCGCAGTTCGACCTCCCAGCTCCAGGCGCTGCGTGGCTGGGCGAGCACGGTGAGATAGCTCTGGGCGATCCCATCCGGATCGAGCGTACTGTCGGGGCGATCGGCGGGGTCGGGACGCGCCGCGCCGCGCACGCCGCCGTCGATCACGAAATGGGCGACATGAATGCCCTTGGGCGCCAGTTCCCGCGCTGTGCTCTGGGCGAGACCGCGCAGGCCGAACTTGCCGATCGCGAAACTGGAAGAATTGGCGAAGCCCTTGACGCTGGCGGTGGCGCCGGTGAGGAGGATCGCGCCCTTGCCCAGGGGAAGCAACCGCCTGGCCGCCTGCTGGACGACCAGGAAACCGCCATAGGCGGACACCTCGATCGCGCGGCGCACCTCTTCGGGATCGAGATCGACAATGGCCCCGCGAACCCGGCCGCTGGCGTTGTAGACCACGACTTCGGGTACGCCGATCCCCGCCTCGACCGACGCGAACAGGTCTGCCACATCCTTTGGATCGGTGGCCTCGACCGCGAAAGCCTGCGCTCCGGTATCCTCGACCAGCCCCTGGAGCTTGTCGACGTTGCGCGCCGCCACCGCAACCTTGAGCCCTGCCTGCGACAACTGGCGCGCCAGCGAAGCGCTGATGCCGGGACCGGTGCCGACGATGAGGGCGCTTTTATAGGGAATGCTGCTCAAGGCCTGCTCCTTGTTCGAGATAGCTGACGATCGCGCGCGCCTCGCGCGCCATTCGCCGGGCGAAGGCCCTACGTGCTCGATGGGCAAGGAGCTGGCGACCGGCGCCCATCGCGCACGCGCCCGGGATCTCCGTTTCGATCACAAGGGACCAGTCAGGTCGGGGAAGGCAACGGGCCTCCAAATCGATCGCAGCAAGATCCATCAGCGTCATCTCTGTGCCGCGCAGCGCGGCCGGTTATGACCACCTCTGGTGAGGCAGGCCGGAAGCCCCCTTTTGCTCGTCGCCCCCTCAGGAGTGTCATCGGCCCTGCCGCCCCCCGAACGTTCTACGGGAGGTAGTGTGCGGGAGTATCTGCAAAAACCGCTTTGAGCGGGGGGCGGCCATGGCAGGCTGGTGATGTTCAACGTCACCAAGGAGACCCACCATGACCGGGAAGGAAGTTAAACCGTCGGTAGCCGCCGTCCAAGAGCTTTTGACGCAGAGCGGAGAAGGTCTGCGAGAGATTGTTCGCAGCGTGATGCAGGCGATGCTGGAGGCGGAGATGGATGACGCCCTTGGCGCGAGCAAGAGCGAGCGGACAGAGACGCGCCTGGGCTATCGTTCGGGCTATTACAGCCGGACGCTGGTGACGCGCGTCGGCAAACTCGAGCTGCGGGTTCCGCAAGACCGCAACGGTCGCTTCTCGACAGAACTGTTCGAGCGTTACCAGCGTTCGGAACAGGCGCTGGTTGCGACGCTTGCCGAGATGTATGTGCAGGGCGTGTCGACGCGCAAGGTGAAGGCGATCACCGAGGAACTGTGTGGCCACAGCGTCTCGGCGTCAGCGATCTCGGCGATCAACAAGCGGCTCGACGCGAGCCTCGCGGCCTTCGCCGGTCGCCAGCTTGCCGAGCCCTTTCCCTATCTGATCCTCGACGCGCGCTACGAAAAGGTACGCGAGGGCGGGATCGTTTCCAGCCAGGCGGTGCTGATCGCGATCGGCATCGACTGGGACGGACGTCGCCAGATCCTCGCCGTCGAGATGGCCAATCGCGAGAGCCGCTCGTCGTGGAAGGACCTGCTGCTCGGCATGCGCAAGCGCGGACTGCATGGCGTCGAGTTCATCGTTGCAGACGATCATGCCGGCCTGCGTGCCGCGGTTCGCGAGGTGCTGCCGGAGGCCGCCTTCCAGCGCTGTTATGTCCACTTCCTGCGCAATGCCCTCGACCATCTGCCCCGCAAGGCCGACGACGATTGCCTGCAGGAACTGCGCTGGCTCTACGATCGCCGCTCGGTCGAAGAGGCCCGGCGCGACCTCGCCGTCTGGATCGCCAAATGGAGCGGAAGATATCCCAAGCTCGTCGCCTGGGCGGAGGAGGCGATCGAGGAGACGCTGACCTTCTACAGGCTGCCGCGACGGCATCATAAGCATCTCAAAAGCACCAACATGCTTGAGCGGCTCAACGAGGAAATTCGCCGTCGAACCTACGTCGTGCGCATCTTTCCAAACTCCGACTCATGCCGTCGGCTCGTCCGTGCTCTCGCCGTCGAGACACACGAAAACTGGCTCGAGGCCCATCGATATCTCAACATGGACGATCTCAGGGAGCTCAAGAAAAGCCAGCTACGCCAAGCAGCCTGACCAGTCCGTCACGGCCGCCCTTTTTGCAGACATTGACGCACACAACCCTACGGGATCCAAAGGCACTGGACCGCGCCGACGCGATACCCAGTCCGCAGACTAACGCATCGACTCCGCCACGGCGGAATAGAATTTCTTTATTCCCCACTAATCTGGTAGACTATAGGGCGCATTGCAAGCCCGTTTGACCAGAAGATCACTTCGCTCGGCGGAACTGGCCCGCAACAAGGTCGAGGGGAGTCGGGAATAGCTACCAACACTCCACCGAACAACTCTCAGCGGCGACCACCCCAGGAAAACCGCGACGAAAATCCCGGACAACCACACGAGCCTAACGGAAATCCCTCGCTTTCAACCGGAGCGCGCCTTCATGTCGATCGGGGCCGCGCAGCCCGGCGAGGCGCGGCGGGCGCTCGCGGGGATCGTCGGTCGCTCCGAAGCGGGCGCCGTCGCCGCGGCCGCCCGCCTTTGGAAAGCTGCCGTCGCACTCGCCCAGGCCGGAGAGCAGCGGCGTCAGGTCGAACAGCCGCGCGCAGATCAAGTGGATGACATCACCTTCGCGCTGCACCCGGCCCTGCAGCCCAAGCATCGACGCGGTGAGCACGATCCGCCGCTGTTTCTCGTATAAGTCCGGCCAGACCACGAGGTTAGCGATGCCGGTTTCGTCCTCGAGCGTGATGAAAGTGACGTTCTTCGCCGATCCCGGCCGCTGGCGCACCAGCACCAGCCCGGCTGTCCGCACCGGACGGCCGTCTTTCAGCCCATTGGCGGCAGCACAGGAAACGAAACGCTCGCGCTCCAGCTCGGCACGTAAAAAGAATACAGGGTGCTGCCTGAGCGTGAGCCCCGTATGGCGATAATCCTCGACCACTTCGCGACCCGCCGTCATCGCCTTGAGGCGCACGGCCTCTTCCACGACTTCCGGCGCTGGACGTTCATCGCTCCGGGCAGCCGCCGCGAAGAGGGGCAGAGGCTGGTCGCGCAGCGCCTTGATCGCCCATAGCGCCTCGCGCCGTGCAAGGCCGAAGGCGGGCCTGAAGGCGTCGGCCTCGGCAAGATGGACCAGCGCGGCGGCGGGCACCCCGGCACGGCGCCACAGATCGTCGATATCCACGAACGGCTGCGCGGCCCGCGCCGCGACGATCGCCGCGCCGTCGGCATTGGCGAGGCCCGCCACCCGGTTTAAGCCGAGCCGGACCGCGAAGCGATCCTCGGCTGCCTGTTCCAGCGTGCAGTCCCAGCGTGAGCTGTTGGCGCAGACAGGCCGCACCTCGACACCGTGCTCGCGGGCATCGCGGACGATTTGCGCCGGGGCATAGAAACCCATCGGCTGACTGTTCAGCAAGGCCGCGCAAAAGATCTCGGGATGCCAGCATTTGAGCCAGCTCGACGCATAGGCGATGAGCGCGAAGCTGGCGGCATGCGATTCGGGGAAGCCATAGCTGCCGAAGCCTTCGAGCTGGCTGACCGTGCGCTCGGCGAATTCCTCGCCATAGCCGCGCTCGATCATGCCGCTCATCAGCCGCTCGCGAAAATGCACCACGCCGCCGGTATGCTTGAAGGTGGCCATCGCGCGGCGGAGCTGGTCGGCCTCGCTTGCCGTAAACCCGGCGCAGACCATGGCGACCTGCATCGCCTGTTCCTGAAAGAGCGGGACGCCCAGCGTCTTGCCGAGCACCCGTTCCAGCTCGGGTGTCGGAAAATCGACCGATTCCAGCCCCTCGCGCCGCCGGAGATAGGGATGCACCATGTCGCCCTGGATCGGCCCCGGCCTCACGATCGCCACCTGGATGACGAGATCGTAATAGGTCCGCGGCTTCATGCGCGGGAGCATCGCCATCTGCGCCCTGGATTCGATCTGGAACGTGCCCAGCGTATCCGCCTTGCGGATCATCGCATAGGTGCGCGGATCTTCCGCCGGCACCGAGGCCAGATCGATGTCGATGCCCTTATGCTCGCGCAGCAGATCAAAGCCCCGCCGCATGGCCGACAGCATGCCAAGCGCCAGCACGTCGACCTTCATCATCTTCAGCGCATCGACATCATCCTTGTCCCATTCGATCACCTGGCGGTCCTCCATGGCCGCCGGCTCGATCGGGACCAGTTCGTCCAGCCTGTCCTCGGTCAGCACGAACCCGCCGGGATGCTGCGAAAGATGGCGCGGCGTGCCGATGAGCTGCCGAGCAAGTTCGAGCGTGAGCTTCAGACGCCGATCGTCGAGATTGAGGTTCAGTTCCTCGGCATGTTTGGGCTCGGCGCCTTCGGTGGACCAGCCCCATATCTGCGACGAGAGCAGACCGATCATGTCCTCGGGCAGGCCCATGGCCTTGCCGACATCGCGCAGCGCGCCCTTGGCGCGGTAGCGGATCACCGTCGAGCAGAGGGCGGCGCGATGTCGGCCATAGGTCTCATAGACCCACTGGATCACTTCCTCGCGGCGCTGGTGCTCGAAATCCACGTCAATATCAGGCGGCTCGCGCCGTTCCTGGCTCACGAAACGCTCGAACAGGAGATTGTTGCGCGAGGGATCGATCGACGTGACGCCCAGCACATAGCAGACCGCCGAGTTGGCCGCGCTGCCGCGTCCCTGGCACAATATACCGAGCGCGCGCGCCTGCCGCACGATCGCATCGACGGTGAGGAAATAGGGTGCATAGTCGAGGCTGGCGATCAGGCCCAGCTCGTGGTGAAGGGTGGCGGCCACCTCATCGGGCAGGCCTTCGGGATAGCGTGTGGCCGCGCCTTCCCATGTGCGCTTTTCAAGGGTTTCCTGCGCGCTCAGCCCTTCATCCACGACCTCATGCGGATATTGATAGGCCAGTTCATCAAGGCTGAAGCGGCAGCGATCGGCGATATCCACGCTGCGCGCCACCGCCTCCGGCCACAGCCGGAACAGCCTCGCCATCTCTTCAGGGGGCTTAAGATAGCGGTCGGCGTGCCGGTTCTTCGCGAAACCGGCATCGTCGATGGTCAGCCCCTCGCGGATGCAGGTCATGACATCCTGCAGCATCCGCCGGTCGGCGCTATGAAACAGCACGTCATTGGTCGCCACGGTCGGGACGCCCGCTTGCGCCGCCATGTTCACCAGATCGTGCAGGCGAAGGAAATCGCGCGGCCGCCGGCGCAGGGTAAGCGAGAGAAAGGCACGGCCAGGGAATATCTCCGAGATCCGCCGCAGCCGCAGCGCGGTCAGATCGTCGGCCGCATCGGGAACGAGGATCGCGACCAGGCCCTCGCCCCACTGCCGCAGATCGTCCCAATGCAGCTCGCACTTGCCCTTTCCGCCGCGCGCCTTGCCGATCGAGAGCAATCGGCACAGCCGCGCATAGGCGGACCGATCGGTCGGATAGACGGCGATATCGCTCTGATCGGCGAGGATCAGCCGCGCGCCGACGATGAGGCGCACGCCGGCCGCCTTCGCCGCCTCGTGCGCGCGCACGATTCCGGCGAGGCTGTTCCGGTCCGTGATCGCCAGCGCCTCGATCCCGAGCTGCGCGGCCGTGGCGAAGACTTCCTCCGCGCTGCTCGCGCCGCGCAGGAAGGAGAAATGCGACGCGCATTGCAGTTCGGCATAGCGCGTCATGCGAAGATGCCATGGAGATACCAGCGATGATCGCCGGTGCCCGGATCTTCGCCGTCGCCGCGCCGGAACAGCCAGAACCGCTCGCCCGCTTCATCCTCGACCTGAAAATAGTCGCGCACGGCCGCCAGCTCGCCATCGCGCACCCACCATTCGCCGAAAATCCGCTCCGGGCCATCGGCACGCCGGACACGGCGGCGCACGCCAGCCCAGGTGAAGCTCGCCGGCGGATGATCGGGCAGCAGCGCCATGGCTTCGACCGGCGCCGGGGGATCGAGGAGCCGCGACGGGCGCGGCCAGTCGGCGGGCCAGGTGACGCCGACCGGCGGCGCCATCGCCTCCACGCGGCAGACGCCGCGCTCGGGCACTTCGCTCTGCGTCGGCGCGCAGCGATAGAGCCGGCCATGGGCCATGCGGTTGGCAAGCGTGTCGACCAGATCGGTGAGATCGGGCGCAGCCGGATCGATCAGGCTCGAAAGGCCCGTGCGATAGTCGAGAGGCTCGGCGATGGTCGCGGTCAGGACCATCAGCTCGATGCCATAGCCCGGCGCGATCGTCTCGATGCGGTCGCACAGCAACCGCGTCATCCGGCCTGCATCGCGCAGCGGCTTGGCCGTCCCGGCACGGATCGCCTCGATGCGGTTGTCGACCCGGTGAAACAGCAGATCGAGCCGCCGGGCGCCAAGCCCCCTCGCCTCCAATGCCTCGCAGAGCTGCCCCGCGAGCTTTCCCGTATAGCGCGCCAGCGTTTCGGGCGCGGCGATCGGTTCAGCGAAGGCGCGCCGCACACGGACCAGCTCGGGTGCCTCGACCAGCTCGAAAGGCTCGGCGGCGCGGCCGAACGCCTGATCGAGCCTTCGGGAAACCTCCGGGCCGAAGCGCAGGGCGAGCGGCGCGCGCGGCAGCGCTGCCAGCTCGCCTATGCTATCGACACCGAGCCGCCGCAACGCCGCCACCGTGGCCGTGTCGAGCCGCAGCGCGGCCACCGGCAAGGGCGCGATGCTGGCCTCGAGCGTTGCCGGGTCGACGATCGACGGCGACGCCGCGTAACGTGCGAGCGCATGGGCAGCGCCATAGGTCGGCGCGATCGCGATCCGCGCGGCGATACCGCCTTCGGCCAGTCGTCGCGCAAGATCGTCAAGGAACGCAGGCTCCCCGCCCAGCAGATGCGCAGCGCCCGCCATATCGAGGCGGAGGCCATCGGGCGGATCGGCGGCGACCATCGGCGAATAACGCCGTAGCGCCCATATCGCGAGCCGCTCCAGCGCGGCATCGTCGCCGGCGGGATCGGCCTCGCGCACGTCGAGACCGGCAATGAGCGCCTGCGCTTTCGCAACCGCCATGCCCGGCATAGCCCCTTGCTCCAGCGCGGTGGCATTGAGGCCGAGGATCGCGCGCTTGCTCCCCGTGCTGCCCACCAGGACCAGCGGCGCGTCAGGCGACGGCGCCGAAGCGCCCAGGCTCCGCATCAGCCGGTCCGTGGGCCAACTCGGCAGGTAGAGCGAGACGGCCCGCGTCATCACACGCCTCCAGCTCGAAATCGGCGCACTCCCCCGCTCTCACACGAATCAGCTCGACCAGCCAACGGGGGCGGCCGACGCCAGGCACGGGCAGCGGAGCGGAAGGGAGCGCGGTGACGCGCCAGCGCGTCACGCTCGCGGTCGGCTGCCCGAAATCCGCGGCTTCGGCCATGCGGCGCCAGCGGCGAATGGCGAGCGCGATCGTGCCCGATCCTTCGGCGGCGAGCTGGAGGCGGCGCGAGGCGACCATCGGCAGGCGCGCCAGCTCGCCCACCACGGCCGTCGGCCCGCCATGGCGCAGGCCTTCCTCCATGCAGGCCAGCACGCCCTTTTCGTCGCCCACCTCGGCATAGATGACGCGATCGGGATGGAGACCGGCCTGCGCCAGCGCCGGTGCGAACAGGTCGCCGCGCGTCACGCACCAGAGCACCTGGCCCGGCGTGCGCGCGGCGATCCCGGCCGCGAACAGCGCAGCCGCCGCACCATGCACGGCGCCATTGCTCCCGCCCGCAATTTCGTGGAGCGCGCCGAGCTGCAGCCCGCCCCCCGGCACCTTGCGATCGAGGACGGGAAGACCGAACGGCAGCACGCCGCATGGACGGCGGCCGCTCGCTTCGATACGCGCGATTCGCTCGCGAAGCGCGGCGATCTGCGGATTTGTTGGCGATTCCATACATCAGAGAACATTCGAAACAGATTTATGTTCTCTAAATGTTCTCCACTTCAACAAGAGTCAACAAGGGCTGTGGCAAGCCTGTCTTCATTCCAGTCACCGCGAGCCGGACCATGAGACCTGTCTATCGATGAGACGAGCGACAAACCATCCGATATCATTGCTAGCCACCGTTAAATGCGCGAAGCCGCTAAATCAGACAGGACATCCCATTAAATGACGTGCGGTCGGCCGAGAGGAAAGTCTATGCTACACGGCCCGAAACCGCATACATTGGACAGTCGACAGGCCTGCCTATCACCGTGACGAACTTTCGCATTCCGGCAGCTGATCCTGGCTGCGATCGAGAATCTTCTTTCTTACAATGCGGCAGACACATGGCCACTGGTTGGTCAGAGAACCTTATGTGGGGCTCCGACATCGTCCAGCCTCGTCGAAGCCTCGATTTCCATCAGGGGTTTGATGAGGCCGTCGCGAATGTCGTAGACCCAGCCATGAAGCTGCAAGGGTTGCTGCGCGGCAAACGCTTCCTGGATCGTGTCCGTGCGGGCCAGCCTGACGAGCTGATCGCGGACATTCACCTCGACGAAGCGGTTGATCTGCGCCTCCTTCTCGCCCGCGGCGGCAATCTCGGCGGCATGATCGACCAGCACCTCGCGCGCGTTCGCAAGCCACGCATCCACCGATCCCGTGGTCCCTCCCGTCATGGCCGCTTTCACGCCGCCGCAGCCATGATGCCCGCAGATGATCACATGCTTCACGCGAAGGACTGCGACGGCATATTGCAGAACCGAAAGGAGGTTGAGGTCGTCGTCATGGACGAGGTTCGCGATGTTGCGGTGGATGAACATCCCTCCAGGGGGCGTCATGGTCATCTGCTCGGGGCTGACCCGGCTGTCCGAGCAGCCGATCCACAGAAACTCGGGCTGCTGCCCGATGACCTGCCGGGAGAAGAACTCGGGATGCTCATCCTTGAGCTCGGCAGCCCAGGCCTTGTTCGCGAGGAGGAGCTGACGATAGGCCCTCATGCGAAACGGACTCCCGCGAGCGGAGCGTTGATCAGCGGCGCGCTTCGCTCGGCGAGATCGCCGCGGACGGTGACCTTGATGTTGCGGTAGGCCGCGCCTTTTATGAAGGCGTTGATGATGTCGATATTGTCCAGGTCGACATAGTTGGTCGAGGAAAGGTCGATCAGCAGGCTGGTGTCGTCCGGAACCCGCCCAAGCTCCTTCTGCAGCTCATATTTATGGATGAAGTGTGTAGGGCGGTGACAAACCCGGCCACGGGAGCGCCGGCATAGGTGCCGGTGCGGCGGAGAGAAATCCTGCCAGTGGTAAGCTGCTCGTTTTGGGGCGGCGGGGATGTTTGCCTTGGAGAGTTACGCGGCCGTTCGGCGTTTTGTGTTCGTGGAAGGTCACAGCCGCCGGGAGGCGGCGAAGGCGTTCGGTCTGAGCCGGGACACGGTGGCGAAGATGTGCGCGTTCTCGCTGCCGCCGGGCTACCGGCGCACGAAGCCGCCGGAGAAGCCGAAGCTAGGTCCGCTGTTGCCGGTCATCGACGCTATCCTGCGCGAGGATCGCCTGTCGCCGGCCAAGCAGCAGCACACCGCCAAGCGGATCTTCGAGCGGCTGCGCGACGAGCATGGCTATGGCGGCGGCTACACGGTGGTGAAGGACTATGTCCGGCAGAGCCGCGCACGCAGCCGCGAGACGTTCGTGCCGCTGGCACACCCGCCGGGCCATGCCCAGGTCGACTTCGGCGAGGCGTGGGCAGAGATCGGCGGCATGCGGCAGAAGGTCCATTATTTCTGCATGGACCTGCCGCACTCAGATGCGTGTTTCGTGAAGGCCTATCCGCGCGAGACGACCGAGGCGTTCCTCGACGGTCATGTTTCGGCCTTCGCCTTTTTCGGCGGCGTGCCGCTGTCCATCCTCTACGACAATCTGAAGATCGCGGTGGCGAGGATCTGCGGCGACGGCAAGCGCGAGCGCACGCGGGCCTTCACCGAGCTGGTCAGCCACTATTTGTTTGCCGACCGCTTCGGTCGTCCCGGCAAGGGCAACGACAAGGGGAAGGTCGAAGCGCTGGTGAAGCACGCCCGCGCGATGTTCATGGTGCCCATTCCGGTAGCGCGCAGCTTCGACGAGTTGAACGAGCGCCTGGCGAAGGATTGCCTGGCTCGACAGAACGGGCATGCCGGGCGCCATGCCGACACCATCGCCGAGCGCCTCGTCGCCGACCGGCAGGCCTTCCGGGCCTTGCCGGCGGTGCCGTTGGAGCCGTGCGAGAAGCGGTCGGCGCGCGTATCGTCGACCGCGCTGGTGCGCTATCGGACCAACGACTATTCGGTGCCAACCGTCTATGGCTTCCGCGACGTCCTGGTGAAGGGGTTCGTCGACGAGGTGGTCATCAGCATCGCCGGCGAGGAGATCGCCCGGCATCCGCGCAGCTATGGCGAGGGCGCATTCGTCGCCAACCCGCTGCATTATCTCGCGCTCATCGAGCAGAAGCCCGGCGCGCTCGACCAGGCGGCCGCCTTGCAGGGCTGGGATCTGCCCGAGATCTTCCAGCATCTGCGCCACCTTCTGGAAGCTCGTATGGGCACCAAGGGGAAGCGCGAGTTCATCCAGGTGCTGCGGCTGCTCGAAGCCCTGCCGCTCGCCGTCGTCACCGACGCGGTGACGCAGGCCGTGCAGCTCGGCGCCATCGGCTTCGACGCGGTGAAGCTCATCGCGCTGGCGCGTATCGAACGGCGACCGCCCCGTCTCGATCTGGCCGCCTATCCGCACCTGCCCCGGACGGACGTGAAGACGACACGGGCGGCGGACTATGGGGTGCTGGCGGCATGACCGGCGACAAGATGCCGACCGGCACGACCGGCGGGACACCCCAGGTGCTGCTCGCCCACCACCTCAAGCAGCTCAAGCTGCCGACCGTGCTGCGCGAATATGAGAAGGTCGCGCGCGAATGCGCTCGCGACGGTGTCGACCACCCACGCTACCTGCTGCGCCTCATCGAGCTTGAGCTCATCGACAGGGAGCGGCGCACGGTCGAGCGGCGGATCCGCGCCGCCCGCTTCCCGGCGGTGAAGAGTCTCGACACCTTCGACTTCACAGCCATCCCCAGCCTCAACAAGATGCTGGTGCTCGAGCTCGCTCGCTCGGAGTATATCCTTCGGCGGGAGAACGTCATTGCGCTGGGCAACAGCGGCACGGGCAAGACGCACGTCGCTCTCGCGCTCGGCCTGGCTGCTTGCCAGAAGGGATTCACCGTCGCCTTCGCGACCGCCGCTTCGCTGGTCAACCAGCTGATGGAGGCGCGCGACGAGCGGCGCCTGCTCAAGCTCCAGCGGGAACTGGCGGCCGTGAAGCTGCTCATCGTCGACGAGCTCGGCTATGTGCCGCTGTCGGCGACTGGCGCCGAACTTCTCTTCGAGGTGCTGTCGCAGCGCTACGAGCGCGGCTCGACCATCATCACGTCGAACTTGCCGTTCGAGGACTGGACCCAGGTCCTCGCCTCAGAACGGCTTACCGGCGCGCTGCTCGACCGGCTCACCCACCACGTCTCCATCCTCACCATGAACGGCGACAGCTACCGCCTCAAACAGTCCGCCGGCCGGCGATCAGCCAGAAGGGCGGAGCAAAACCAGGCCACCGTGTCGGCCGACCCGAACACCGGCGAGATCCCGTCGCCATAGCCGGGAGAAAACGGTCGCGACGATATGGAAAGGGCCCCGATCGGGGCCCTTTCCATATCGTCATCACGCCTCGACCGCTGGCCTGCTTTTACTCCGCCCCGCTGGCCGGGTTTTGCTCCGCCGTTGACAGCGGTTCGAAGGTCCGGACCTCGCTGATCGTGCTTTCCAGCCGCGCACGCTCCTCGGGCGTCAGAGCGACGCCGCGTCGGTTCGCGAGGAGTCGGTCCATCAACATCCGACAATCTGCCTGAATAAAGAACGCATGGTCTGAACGAGCGATGAGGCCTGGCCGATCCAGCCGAGGTGAAGTTTCGCTATGATCATTGTTAAGCGGCGGCGCTGACAGGCAACTCAACGGTTAGGGGCGGGTTCGTTGAAGATGTCGGCACCTACACAATGACGCGAGGCGAGCCGCTATCGTGACGGGACGTTCTTCACGCAGGAACGGCGTCATGAATGCCTTGTTTCTTCACTGAGCACAACACCCGCAGGAGAAGCGAAATGTCCGAACTGCGTGATGACGACGCGCCGATCACGACGTCGAAACGGTCCGACAAGATTGGCGATGCGACAGGCAATCTGGTGGAAGCGAAGGGCGATAGTCTTGTGGGCCGCTCGGTCACCATCAAGCGCCCGCGTGAAGAGCTTTATGCCTACTGGCGCGATTTCAGTCGGCTTCCCAGCTTCATGGACAATGTCGAGCGGGTCGATGTCATCGATGATGCGACCAGCCACTGGGTGGTCAAGGCGCCGGGCGGGAAAACGGTCGAGTGGGATGCGGTCATCACCGAAGAGCGCCCTAATGAGCTGATCGCCTGGGCGTCCAAGGACGGCGCTGACGTGCCCAATAGCGGCCGGATCGATTTCCGCGATGCGGGCGATCGCGGCACGGTGGTCACCGCGACGATTCTCTATGATCCGCCCGCGGGGTTCATCGGCAAGATCATCGCCAAAATGTTCCAGCGCGAGCCTGCCATCCAGGCGCGGCGTGACCTCAGGCGCTTCAAGCAGCTCATGGAAACCGGCGAGATCGCCACGGCGGCTCGCACCCGAAAGCAATTCGAAGAGGAGACGGCCTGATGCGCGCTCTGGCATGGCACGGAAAGCATGACGTCCGCGTCGATACGGTGGACGATCCCGAGATCCTCAACCCCCGCGACGCGATCATCAAGGTCACCTCGACCGCGATCTGCGGATCGGACCTGCATCTCTACGACGGCTATATCCCGACGATGCAAGCCGGCGACATTCTTGGGCATGAGTTCATGGGCGAGGTGGTGGAGACCGGTCCCGGGTCGACGCTCAAGAAGGGCCAGCGCGTCGTGGTGCCGTTCACGATCGCGTGCGGCGGCTGCTACCATTGCGGTAAGCACCAATATTCCGCCTGCGACAACGCCAACCCGGCCGACAATCAGGACATCGCCCAGACGCTCTACGGCCAGCCGATGAGCGGGCTGTTCGGCTACAGCCATATGACCGGCGGCTATGCGGGCGGTCAGGCCGAATATGTCCGCGTGCCGTTCAGCGATGTCGGCCCGATCGTCATCCCCGACGGGGTCGAGGACGACAAGGTGTTGTTCCTTTCCGACATATTGCCGACCGGCTGGCAGGCGGCGGAATATGCCGAGATCGAGCCCGGCGACACGGTCGCGGTCTGGGGCTGCGGCCCGGTCGGGCTGTTCTGCGTGCAGGCGGCGTTCCTGATGGGTGCCGAACGCGTGATCGCCATCGATCATTTCCCGCGCCGGCTCGAACTGGCGGCGAAGTTCGGCGCCGAGACGATCAATTTCGAAGAGAGCAAGACCTACGAGGCGCTGATGGAGATGACCGGCGGCATCGGCCCCGACGCCTGCATCGATGCGGTCGGGCTGGAGGCGCACGGCCTGTTCGCCGACAATGTCTGGGACCAGATCAAGGTCTCGACCTTCACGGGCACCGATCGCACCCACTCGATCCGCCAGGCGATCATCGCCTGCCGCAAAGGCGGGCGCGTCTCGATGCCGGCGGTCTACGGCGGCTTCGTCGACAAGTTTCCATTGGGCGCCTTCATGGAGAAGGGCCTGACCCTCAAGACCGGCCAGACCCATGTGCAGCATTATCTGCCGGGGCTGCTCAATGCGATCATGGAGGGGAAGATCGATACGACCTTCCTGATCAGCCATCGCATGCCACTGAGCGAGGCGCCCGATGGCTACAAGATCTTCCACGATCATCAGAACGACGTGACCAAGGTGGTCCTGAAGCCCGGGCTCGATCGGGTTGCCGCGTAAGGAGAGATGGGCATGGCCGATAAATTCGCGATCATCACGGGAGCCTCGACCGGCATCGGCTTCGAACTTGCGCATGTTGTCGCGGAGGACGGCTATGATCTGCTCGTCGTCGCCGATGAGCCGCTGATCGAAGCCGCGGCGCAGGATTTCAAGGATCACGGCGTCGATGTCCGATCGGTCCAGGCCGATCTTGCGACATTCGAAGGCGTCGACCGGCTCCTCACCGCGACCGAGGGCCGCCAGGTCGACGTGCTTTGCGCCAATGCCGGCGTCGGCACCGGCGGCCCCTTTTTGGAGCAGGAGGTGGCGCATTGGCGCCATTCCATCGATACCAACATCACCGGCACCATCTATCTGCTGCAGAAAGTGCTGACGGACATGGTCGCCCGCAACGCCGGCAAGATCCTCGTGACCGGATCGATCGCCGGCTACATCCCGGGCAGCTTCAACGCGGTCTACAACGCAACCAAGGCGTTCGTCGACAATTTCACCGAGGCGCTGCGCAACGAGATCAAGGATGTCGACGGGGTCACCCTCACCACGCTGATGCCGGGGGCGACGGAGACCGAGTTTTTCGAGCGCGCGGGCATGCTAGATACCGATGTCGGCCAGCGGGACAAGGCCGATCCCGCCAAGGTGGCGCGCGACGGCTGGAAGGCGATGCTCTCCGGCAAAGGGCATATCGTTTCGGGCCTTTCCAACAAGCTTCAGGTCGCCGCATCGGGCGTCGTGCCGCAATCGACGCTCGCGCAAATGCATCGCGGCATGGCCGAACCCGGCAGCGGGAAGGATTGAGCCATGCCCGGGGAAAAATGGTCGCAGGACGTGACCGAGCATTCGGACGCGCTCGATCTCGAGGATGGCGTGTTCAAACAGGACGACGCCGCGAAGATCGCGGCCTCGCTCAAGCGCTCGGCTGAGCACAGCAAGCGTCGCAAGGGTACGCCGCTCCAATCGGCAATGGGCATGCTCAACTTCTACATCAACCGCGCGGGTGACAATCTCGGCGAGGGCCAGCGACAGGTGCTGGAGAGCGCCAAGGATGAGCTGCGCAAGGCATTCGGCAAGGCACCGAAAGATGCACATAAGGAGAAGGCCCATGAATGATGACCGCACGGTGCGCGACGTCCCCACCGAGACGGTGCGCAATCCCAATATCTCGACCGAGAACCAGCCCGAGGGTGCCGCGCGGCGGCCGAGCGACACGCTCGACCGCGAGCCGAAGCGCGACCCGCTGAGCGGCGGGAGCATTCCCGATGATTACGACCCGCAGACGATGACTCGCGAGGGCGAGGAAGAGGATTCCAGAGCGGGCCGTGAAGGCGCCGGCCGGCGCTGATGGGCGCACGCCAACCGATGGAGGCGACAATGGATAATCAACAAGACAAGAAGAACCCTGATGAGATGCCGCGCGGGCCATTGGGCGATGCACGGCCCGACGCCGCGGAAGGCGATGACCGCACTGGTGGTGGACAGCCGCAGGAGAAAGTGGAGGATCGCCCGGTGGTCGGCACGGTCAAGCCGGAAGATTATCCCGAGCAGCAGTGATGAAATGTCATATGAAGGAGTGAAGCACGACCGACCGGCGGCGGTGCTGCTCGAAGAGAAAGATGGCGGCGCGCCGATCACCGACGAAAGTGCGTTAAGGTAGTGTGCGGGAGTATCTGCAAAAACCGCTTTGAGCGGGGGGCGGCCATGGCAGGCTGGTGATGTTCAACGTCACCAAGGAGACCCACCATGACCGGGAAGGAAGTTAAACCGTCGGTAGCCGCCGTCCAAGAGCTTTTGACGCAGAGCGGAGAAGGTCTGCGAGAGATTGTTCGCAGCGTGATGCAGGCGATGCTGGAGGCGGAGATGGATGACGCCCTTGGCGCGAGCAAGAGCGAGCGGACAGAGACGCGCCTGGGCTATCGTTCGGGCTATTACAGCCGGACGCTGGTGACGCGCGTCGGCAAACTCGAGCTGCGGGTTCCGCAAGACCGCAACGGTCGCTTCTCGACAGAACTGTTCGAGCGTTACCAGCGTTCGGAACAGGCGCTGGTTGCGACGCTTGCCGAGATGTATGTGCAGGGCGTGTCGACGCGCAAGGTGAAGGCGATCACCGAGGAACTGTGTGGCCACAGCGTCTCGGCGTCAGCGATCTCGGCGATCAACAAGCGGCTCGACGCGAGCCTCGCGGCCTTCGCCGGTCGCCAGCTTGCCGAGCCCTTTCCCTATCTGATCCTCGACGCGCGCTACGAAAAGGTACGCGAGGGCGGGATCGTTTCCAGCCAGGCGGTGCTGATCGCGATCGGCATCGACTGGGACGGACGTCGCCAGATCCTCGCCGTCGAGATGGCCAATCGCGAGAGCCGCTCGTCGTGGAAGGACCTGCTGCTCGGCATGCGCAAGCGCGGACTGCATGGCGTCGAGTTCATCGTTGCAGACGATCATGCCGGCCTGCGTGCCGCGGTTCGCGAGGTGCTGCCGGAGGCCGCCTTCCAGCGCTGTTATGTCCACTTCCTGCGCAATGCCCTCGACCATCTGCCCCGCAAGGCCGACGACGATTGCCTGCAGGAACTGCGCTGGCTCTACGATCGCCGCTCGGTCGAAGAGGCCCGGCGCGACCTCGCCGTCTGGATCGCCAAATGGAGCGGAAGATATCCCAAGCTCGTCGCCTGGGCGGAGGAGGCGATCGAGGAGACGCTGACCTTCTACAGGCTGCCGCGACGGCATCATAAGCATCTCAAAAGCACCAACATGCTTGAGCGGCTCAACGAGGAAATTCGCCGTCGAACCTACGTCGTGCGCATCTTTCCAAACTCCGACTCATGCCGTCGGCTCGTCCGTGCTCTCGCCGTCGAGACACACGAAAACTGGCTCGAGGCCCATCGATATCTCAACATGGACGATCTCAGGGAGCTCAAGAAAAGCCAGCTACGCCAAGCAGCCTGACCAGTCCGTCACGGCCGCCCTTTTTGCAGACATTGACGCACACAACCTGCGTTAATTCGTCACTAAGGGTTGGTTCGATCGTTTGTCCGTACTGTTACATTATGTGACGGCGCAACCGATCGACCGCAGGGAGACTTACGGAAGGGGGGGCATGTAGGAGGACAGAGCCTGCGATGACGGATGATACTAAGCCCACCGAATACGAGGGAACTTCCGGTGGTTGGGGATCCCTCCGCGGCATCGTCCAAACGATGGCCCGTGAAATGTCCTCGCCGGGCGCTTTAGCGACGCTTCGAACACAGAACAAGACCGGTGGTTTCATGTGCACCAGCTGCGCCTGGGGCAAACCGAAGCATCCCCATGCCTTCGAATTCTGCGAGAACGGCGCCAAGGCGACCTTGTGGGAACTGACGACGCGATGCTGCACGCCGGACTTCTTCGCCGAACACAGCGTCACCGAGCTGCGAAAATGGAGCGACCATGATCTCGAGCAGCAGGGGCGTTTGACCCATCCTCTGCGTTTCGACCAGGCGAGCGACCGTTATGTGCCGTGCAGTTGGGAGGAGGCATTCTCGGCGATAGGCGCGGGACTGAAGGCTATAGAGCCCAAATCCGCTGTTTTCTATGCGTCGGGGCGGGCGAGCCTTGAAACCTCCTATCTCTATGCGCTGTTCTCCCGCCTCTATGGGCACAACAATCTGCCCGACAGTTCCAACATGTGCCACGAAACGACGTCGGTCACGCTCAACAAACTGATCGGGTCGCCGGTCGGCACCTGCGTGCTCGACGATTTCGAGCAATGCGATGCCATCTTCTTCTTCGGCCAGAATACGGGAACGAACAGTCCACGTTTCCTCCATCCGCTGCAGAAAGCGGTGGAGCGTGGATGCAAGGTTGTGACGTTCAACCCCATCCGCGAGAAGGGATTGCTTGAATTCACCAACCCCCAACGGCCCGGCCAGATGCTGACCGGGCGTAACACACAGATCAGTTGTCAATATTTGCAGGTCAGGGCGGGCGGCGACATCGCCGCGATCATGGGGCTATGCAAATATGTTCTGGCTGCGGATGAACAGCGCGGCGGAACGGTGATCGATCATGATTTCATCGCAGCGCATTGCACCGGCTATGATGCCTTCCGCGCAAAGGCGGAAGCGACGTCTTGGGAGCGGATCGAACAGGAATCGGGGCTCAGTCGCGCCGATATCGAGGAAGCCGGACGGGTCTATGTCGAGGCGGACCGCGTGATCGGCGTCTATGGCATGGGCCTGACCCAGCATGTCCACGGGTTCGAAAATATCGCGATGTTGCTCAACTTGCTGCTGATGCGTGGGCATATCGGACGGCCGGGGGCCGGTATTTGCCCGGTGCGCGGCCACTCCAACGTTCAGGGTCAACGTACAGTTGGCATCTCCGAGAAACCCGAGCTCGTTCCACTAGACAAGCTCGCCGAGCAGTTCGATTTCGATCCGCCGCGCGACGAGGGCATGACGACGGTCAGGGTCTGTGAAGGCGTACTCGACGGATCGGTCCGCGCTTTCATCGGTCTGGGCGGCAATTTCCTGCGTGCCATTCCCGACCAGGGCCGGATCGAACCAGCATGGGAGCAGCTTGATCTGACAGTGCAGATCGCGACGAAACTCAACCGCTCACATCTGTTCAACGGGCGCACCGCCTATCTCCTGCCTTGCTTGGGCCGAAGCGAGGAAGACATGCAGGCTGGTGGTCCTCAGACAGTGACAGTCGAAGACAGCTTCAGCCACATTCACGGCTCGCTTGGCCATCGCCAGCCGGCCAGCGAGCATCTGAAATCGGAACTGGCGATCGTGGCTGGCATCGCAAAGACAACCCTGTCTGCAAATCCCAAGCTACGCTGGGACGAGTGGACGGACGACTATGGCCTCGTGCGCGATCTGATCGCCGAGACCTATCACGAGCAGTTTCACGACATGAACGCGCGGATGTTCGAGCCGGGCGGATTCTATCGGGGCAACGATGCACGCGAACGGATCTGGAAAACGGAAAGCGGCAAGGCGGAGTTCACCGCTCCTGAGATGCTGGCAGCCACCGATGTCGCCGACGCCGATGGCCGCTATCGCCTCGTCACCGTGCGCTCGAACGACCAGTTCAACACCACCATCTATGGGTATAGCGACCGCATGCGAGGAATCGAAGGCAAGCGGGATGTCATCCTGATCAGCCCTGTCGACATCGAGCGGGCGGGACTGGCGGCCGGGCAGCGCGTGTCGCTGGTGGGCGACGCCTGCGACCAGCATCTTCGCCGCATCGACGATCTGGAGATCGTGCCATTCGATCTGCCGGCTGGCACAATCGTGGGCTACTACCCGGAACTTAATCCGCTGATCGCCCTTGCCCACCACGACAGGAACTCCAAAACTCCGGCCAGCAAGGCCGTGCCTGTCCGCATCGAGAAGGTGGGCTGAACTTGGCGGAGCAATCCTTCGAAGATCCTGTCGGCAAGGCGATCGCTCAGGCGGCGTCCTCCACCCTGGCGACCAAGGCTCAGCAGGCCGTTTCGCGCCTGATGATCCTCGCTATCTTCGCTGGTGCGTTCATCGCGATGGGTTCAATCGCCGCGCTCGTATCGCAAGCGGCCATGGCTGATACCGGTTTGGTGAACATTGCTTCAGGGGCGGCGTTTTCCGTTGGCCTGATCATGGTCATGATCGTTGGAGCAGAGCTGTTTACCGGCAACACCATGCAGGTGCTTCCGGCCATTACCGGTGATCTTGGATTCGGCCGGCTCGCCAAGGCGTGGGCAGTCGTCTGGACCGGTAATCTGATAGGCAGTGGTATGATCGCACTGCTATTTGCCGCTGCAGGAGGGCTGACAGATGGCGTGGGCGATGCTGCGATCGCACTTGTTCAATCCAAGCTAGCGAAGCCAGCGGCCAGCGTATTCTCGTCAGCCATCCTCGCCAACATCCTCGTTTGCCTGGCGGTATGGATGGCGATGGGCGCGCAGACGATTCCGGCCAAGATCCTCGCGATCGTCGGCCCGGTGACGGTCTTTGTCGCGGCCGGGCTTGAGCATTCGGTCGCCAATATGTCGATCCTCCCCCTCGGCTGGCTTGCCGAAGCAGGGTCCGCAGTCGCCATTGCGGGTGGTGTGGCCAATCTGGCCATCAGCACGGCGGGAAATATCGTGGGTGGCGCCATACTGGCTCTTGGGCTCGCCTATGGTCATGACGCTCTGAGCGAAGCCGGGTGATTCAAGCGATGGGGGCATGCAAGTGACCAGCTATTGCGGCCCTGCGCCCCTTCCCGCCGAAGCGATGAATGCCTGGAACACGGACCCGGTGCTGCTCGCCGGCCTGGCGATGGCAATCGTACTGATCGGACGCACAGCCCGGCCTAGGCCCGCACTGGCCGGCGTGGCCGTTTTGGCGATAGTGTTCGTGTCGCCATTGTGCGCCATAAGCGTGGCGCTATTCTCAGCCCGGGCACTGCATCATATCCTGATCGTCGCGGTGGCCGCTCCTCTTATCGCGCTGGCCTTTCCTGCCCGCCGATCCGGCGCGCTGGGTTGCGCATTCGTTTCGGCTACCGCCTTGTTGTGGCTGTGGCACCTCCCGGCTCTGTACGATCGGGCGTTGATGGACACATTGGTCTACTGGGTCATGCAGTTGAGCCTGCTTGTCTCCGCCATCTGGTTCTGGCGCTGTCTGTTCGCGGCTCCGTCCGTTTCCTCCAGTCTCATGACGATCACTGCGATGGCCCAGATGGGAATGCTGGGCGCACTGCTCACTTTCGCGCCGACCGCGCTTTACGCTACCCATGCCGGAACGACGCTGGCGTGGGGCATGTCACCGCTGACCGACCAGCAACTGGCCGGTCTCATCATGTGGGTGCCCGGCGTCATCCCCTATGCGCTCGTTCTGGCGATCATAGCCAAGCGCGGCTGGGCCTCCATCGCAGCGACGTCATGATTACCGCGGTAAAATTCCTGCACCTTGCGGCCCTGTGCATCTGGTCCGCGGGGCTAGTGGGTCTACCGCTGCTGCTGGCACGCCATGATGCCAGTCACGATCAGGAGGAATATGGTCGGCTGCGGATACTGACGCACCATGCCTATATCGGACTTGTAACGCCGGCGGCCGTCTTCGCGATCGCGGCGGGCACTGCGCTTCTCTTCATGCGCGGCGTATTCGTGCCGTGGATGTTCGCGAAGCTGGTCGGCGTGGGAGCGCTCGTCCTGCTTCATGCGTGGATCGGGCACGTCACCCTGCTCGCCGGGGAACGCCAGGGCAGCTATGATCCGCCACGCGGTTGGCCGTTCACCCCCCTTATCGCAGCGGCGCTATCGGCGATCGTCATTCTGTTGCTGGTACTGGGCAAACCGCTGATTGACGAGCAGCTAGTTCCCGAATGGCTTCTCCAGCCGCAGGATCAGCCCTTGCCGGTGGACGAGGTGCCTAATTGATAGTCGAACACCAGCTTGCCGCCATGCCAACCGGTGATCGCGGTGAAGGCTGCCGCAAAGGCCGACAGCAGCAGCCCCCAGGGCAGCACCGCTTCCTCAAAGCCAGTCGTCAGGCGATAGCCCCAATTCGCCCCAAGCACGGAGAGCAGCATGACGGCGATGACGAAATGGGTCCAGCTTGCAGCCCGCGCGCGGATACCGGAGACGAGCAGCAACTCTACGGTACCGGATATCCCGGCAAGTACGCCGAGCAGAAAGGCCATGCCGCCAGCCCACAGCGCCGCCCGCGCCCAGAACAGGTCGCCGGTCCACCAGTAGAAGCCGTCGGCCCCGAGGGTGCTAATCGCCAGCGCCACGGGAAAGGCCACGAGCATGGCGTGGATCGGGTGTCCGGCCACCGCGATCTTCGATTCGGTGCGATGGAAATGCGGCTGATCCGCGATCGGATCGACAAGTGGGCCATCCGTTTCAAGGGGATCGGCGGCATCATCGTTGTTCAAGACCATTGGCGCATCATGCACCGGCTTTGCCGGATAGGGCCAGCCCTGATCGTGGGCGGCTGCGCTTCGCCAATGTCCACGCTCGATGCGCACGGGCCGGGCGCATCCGGTGTCGCCACCTTGTGGTGGGTGATGCTGGCGGGTGCTGCCGCCCTCACGATCCTGGTGTTGGCGCTGTTGGCGCTGTCGTTCCGCCGGCGCGGGCCTGGCGGGAAGGGCGGTGACGCGATCTGGCTTGGCTGGCTGGGGGTGGCCATGCCCGGCGCCGTCCTTGCGGCGCTTCTCGGTTATGCGCTCGTGCTCGGCAACCGCTCTTTGCCCCGTGCCGCACCCGACCTCGTCGTCGTCCATGCGACGGGACAGCAATGGCAATGGACATTCCGCCAACCCGGCGCGAGCACGCCGATCCTCACACGCGGGACGCTCCACATTCCCGTCGGCCGGCCCGTAGATGTCCATCTGGTCTCTGCCGACGTGATCCACAGCTTCTGGGTGCCACGCCTCGGTGGCAAGATGGATGCCATCCCCGGCCAGGTGAACGTGCTGCGGATCGTGGCCGACAGGCCGGGACTGTATGAGGGACAATGCGCCGAGTTCTGCGGACTCGATCACGCGAGTCACCGCTTCCGCGTCATCGCGCATGACGCCGCAGGCTGGGCAGCTTTCCGGCAAGGCGCTGGCCAATGACCGCGCTGCGTCGTCATCTGGCGCTTACCGCGATCTGGCGCGCGCCCAAGGGTTGGCGCGGGACGCTGGTATCGGTCAACCATTCGGACATCGGCAAGCGCTTCATCCTGGCTGCCTTTGCCTTCTTCGCGATCGGCGGCGTGCTCGCGATGCTGATCCGGGCGCAGCTGGCCACGCCGGACAGCGCCTTTGTCGGTCCTGCTGTCTACAATCAGCTTTTCACGATGCACGGCAGCATCATGATGTTCCTGTTTGCGATCCCCATGTTCGAGGGGCTGGCGCTCTATCTGCTACCCAAGATGCTCGGCAGCCGCGACATGGCATTTCCCCGGCTCTCCGCCTATGGCTGGTGGTGCTATCTGTTCGGCGGCACGATCCTGATCGCGGCGCTGGCGCTCGGTGTGGCACCTGACGGCGGCTGGTTCATGTACACGCCGCTGTCGTCGAAAGCCTATACACCCGGGATCAACGCCGATGTCTGGCTGCTCGGCATCACCTTCGTAGAGATTTCGGCCATAGCCGCGGCGATCGAGATCAGCGTCTCGATCCTCAAAATCCGCGCGCCGGGCATGCGGCTGGACACGATGCCGCTGTTCGCCTGGTATCTGCTCATCACCGCGCTGATGATGATCGTCGCCTTTCCGCCGCTGATCCTGGGATCGATCCTGCTGGAGGTGGAGCGGGCGTTCGGCTGGCCGTTCTTCGATCCATCCCGGGGGGGAAGCCCGCTCTTGTGGCAGCATCTCTTCTGGCTGTTCGGACATCCAGAGGTGTACATCATCTTTCTGCCGGCCGCCGGGGTGGTTTCCACCGTGCTCCCCGTCATGGCCCGCACCGGCATCCTTGGCTATGGCTGGATCGTCGCCGCGCTGCTGGCGCTCGCGTTTCTCAGCTTCGGGCTGTGGGTGCATCACATGTTCACCACCGGCATTCCGCACTTGGCGCTGGGATTTTTCTCGGCCGCCTCCGCGCTGGTTGCGGTGCCGACCGCGTTGCAGATCTTCGCCTGGATCGGGACGTTGTGGAACGGCCGGCCGGAACTCAAGCTGCCGATGCTCTACCTCGTCGGCTTCTTCCTCGTGTTCGTGCTCGGTGGGCTGACCGGCGTGATGCTGGCGATGGTCCCCTTCGATGCGCAGGCCCATGACAGCCATTTCGTCGTCGCGCATCTGCATTATGTCCTGGTGGGCGGGTTCATTTTTCCGATGCTGGCGGGCGCCTATTACTGGCTGCCACATTTCACCGGCCGGTCGCGCGTCCCGCGCCTCGGCGAGGCCGCATTCTGGCTGATCCTGATCGGTTTCAATCTGACGTTCTTCATGATGCACCTGACCGGGCTGCTCGGCATGCCGCGCCGCATCTATACCTATCCGGCGGAGATGGGCTGGACCGCGCTCAACCTGCTGTCGTCGGTCGGCAGCTTCATCATGGCTTTCGGTTTCGCGCTGTTTGCGCTGGACGTCGGCTTGCAGATTTTCCTCTCCCGCCGCTCCCGGCGCAATCCATGGCGCGCCGGCACGCTGGAATGGGCAATGCCTATCCCGGCACCGACCTATAACATCGCCAGTCAACCGCACGTCACCGACCGCGAGCCGCTCGTCATCGATCCGGGGCTCGCGCTTCATCTGGCGCGCGGAGAGGGCTATCTGGCCGAGGCGCGGCACGGCTGGCGTGAGACCATGGCGGTCGACTCTGTTAGCGGGGCGATCGACCATGTCGTGATTCTGCCGGGCAACACCCGCCTTCCCATCGTTACCGCAGCCGTGACGGGCGGCTTTTTCCTGTCCGTGCTGTTTGGATATTACTGGCTCACGCTCGTACCTTTTGCCGGGGTCGTCGCTCTGGGCTGGTGCTGGGCATGGAAGCTGGGCGCGCGCGAGGATGTCGGCGTGGTCTCGATCGGATGCGGAAAGACCGCGCCGATCCACCGCGAGGCGGCCGGAGCGCCGGGCTGGTGGGGCAGTATCTTCCTTCTGGTCGCCGATGGGGTTCTGTTGGCATCACTGCTCTTTGGCTACGCTTTTCTCTGGGTCGTCGCCCCAGGCTGGCCGCCGCCGCAGATTATCAACGATGGGCACGCTATCGGGATCGTGACGGCACTCGCGGCCATGGCTGGCCTGCTGCTGGCACGCAGAGCAGAACGTAAGGCGAGTACGGATGAACTGTCTTCGGCTTCCGGGGCGGCTTTGCTTGCAGCGATTGCTCAGATACCCGCGCTCGTGGGAATGATCGCGATCGGGATCACGTCGCTGCCGACTCCTGCCAGCCATGCCTATGCGGCAATTACCTGGGTGTTGCTGGCCTATGGCGCGCTCCATGCCGCTCTCGCCGGTCTGTGCGCCGCGTTCGGCCGCGCGCGGATCGCCGCTCGATACGTCTCTCCCGCTCGGGTGCTGGAACTGTCGCTAGCGCGGCTGTTTGGCGATTTTGCCGGTATGGCGACGCTGGTCGTACTTGCCTGCCTCTTTGGCCCGGGAGTGGCGCAGTGAAGCTTCTGGCACGGGCCAGCGCCGGACTGATCGTCTGGGCGGCGGGGTTTTCGCTTCTCTATGCCCTCCACGGTCTGGGATGCGCCAGTGGCTGGAACAGCATGTGGCCAGGCAAAGCGAACCTGTTCATTTGGGTGCTGGGAACAGTCTGGTTCCTGGCCCTGGGCGCCGGCATCGGGACGATCTGGTGGACCTGGAAAGCGCTGGTTGGTTTCGAAAGGCGCCTGGCTGTCGCGTCGGCATATGCTGGTTTCGCCGGCACAATCATCACCGGTGCACCCATTGCTTTGGTATCCGCCTGCCTGTGACCAACCCTCTGGAACGAATGCAACCATTCGCGCTTTATTTGGGGCGGCCATTTTATGTACGGAAAAAGAATATTCGTCGTCGTTCCTCTACAAGCAGAGGCGCATCCCTGGAATGAGGGACCGACTGCCATCATTACCTTATGTTCCTGACGTGGGGGACGACCTCTCCAGTTCCGTTTCGATCTGTCAGAGGTTCGAGCGGTTGTTCCCGTCGGACGAAGGCGCCCCGAGCGATCGCCCTATCGCTGTGGAGAGCCCCGTTGCCATTGAAGTCAACGGCATCGGCTACGCAGTTTTGATGGCGACACCGGCCGAACTCGAAGAGCTCGCCACCGGTTTTGCCCTTAGCGAGCGATTGGCGGACAATGCTAGGGACATCATCGACATCTATGTCTATCACAGCGCCATCGGATGGATCATACGCGTCACCTTGTCCGCGCATTTGGCAAGCCGCGTGCATGATCGTGTCAGGCACCGTGCATCGGAAAGCTCGTGTGGTTTGTGCGGGATTGAAAATCTCGAGCAAGCAATGCGTCCGTTGCCGAAAGTTCATAACAGCTTCGCCGGTTCGCACCGGGCGGTTTTCACCGCTATCGCCAGCTTGCGCGATCTCCAGCCGTTGAACCATCTCACCGGGGCGGTCCACGCGGCCGCACTTTGCGATCATGAAGGCACGATCAGGTTGGTGTGCGAAGACGTCGGTCGGCACAATGCGTTCGACAAACTCATCGGCGCCATGGCGCGCAGGCAGATGGATTGGTCCGGAGGATTCGCACTGCTCAGTTCGCGCTGTTCCTATGAGTTGGTGGAAAAGGCGGCACTTGCCAATTGTCCGTTACTGGCCACCATCTCTGCGCCGACGGACCTTGCCATTGCTCGAGCCGCCGAGGCTGGGCTACCGCTGATTTCACTGGTCCGCCCGGACGCGGCGCTTCTTGCCCGATGACCCTGCTGGGAGCCGTGCTGGCGGGTGGTCAATCACGGCGGTTTGGCAGCGACAAGGCTTTGGCGGCGTGGAAAAACCATTCATTGATCGACCATGTGATTGGCACGCTCCGGCCGCACGTCGATACGATACTCATATGCGGCCGGGAATGGAACGAGGAGATAACGGCACCCGATATTCCCGAACCGGGCCGCGGTCCTCTGGGTGGGCTTAATGCTGCCATGGCTTACGCTACGTGTCACGGCCTCGATCGGGTTTTGAGCGTCCCATGCGATGTCCCGACCCTGCCGGACAGCCTTTTGCGGCGCTTGAAAGCGTGCGATGAACCGACCTATCTTCAGGAGCATCCTGTGATCGGAATTTGGCCGAGCGCGCTCGCTGCGACGCTCGATCGTCATTTAGCCGGCAACATTCGCGGCTCCATGCGGGAATGGACCGGCTTGATCGCCGCTGACTCCGCCAGACTGCTAGAGGGAGAGCAACTTCCCAACATCAATCGAACGACGGACTTGATGGCGCTGGGGTCTCATGGTTAGAGCAAAACCCGACGTCGATACGGCTTTGCGGATACTGCGCGATAACGCGCCCGAACTTACCACAGAAATGGTGCCGGTGTTCGTTGCTTCCGGCCGGGTCGTTGCTACGCCTCCACTGGCTCAACTGCCAGTCCCCAGATTCCGCGCATCGGCCATGGACGGGTTCGCGCTGGCTAGCGATTTCACCTTAAGAGCTTCGGCAGAGGATCCTGTTCATATGCTGGTTGTCGAGCGATACGGAGCGGCAGGCGTAGCTGCGGAAGGTCTGCGCGCGGGTGAGGCGGCACGCATCGCGACTGGCGCGCCCGTTCCGAACGGAGCGGACTCAGTCTTGATCAAGGAAGAGACTGTCAGCACCATGGTTGGTGGCGGCCGCCGGCTATCGCTTACCATGCCGGTGCCCGCGGGAAGCAATATCCGCCTGCAGGGCGAAGATGTGCTTGCCGGAGCCCCATTGGTGGCGCGGGGCAAGCTGCTCTCACCCGCCGGTATCGGGTTGATGGTGGCGGCGGGAGTGTCCGAGGTGGAGGTCCGGCGTTGGCCGCGGGTGCGGCTCGTCTGCACTGGTTCAGAACTGGCGGCCGATGCGGCGTCACTGGATCATCCTGCGCGCATTCCCGACAGTAACGGGCCCATGCTAATGGCAGCATTGCGTGAAATTGGATTGCCGTACCATTCTTGTCACCATGCGGCCGATGAGGCGGATCAACTTGAAAAGGGCCTGATCGACGGGGATGCGGATATCCTCATTTCGACAGGTGGTGTGTCTGCTGGCGACTATGACCTGATCCCCGGCACGCTCGAAAAACTCGGTGCGACCATCCATTTCAACGGCGTCTCCATGCGTCCCGGCAAACCAATATTGTTCGCGACGCTAGCGGATAACAGGCCATTTTTGGGCCTGCCGGGAAATCCTGTCGCCGCCGCCGTGGGATTCCGCTTCTTCTTTGGCGCTTTGCTGCGCGAAATGCTTCGCGTTCCGATCGAAGCCGGCATCCCGATCAAAACCCGAATACCGCGCCGTCCCGGAACAACATTATTCTTGCGGGGTCGTGCCCACCATGATGACTATGGTGCTCTGGGTATCGAGCTCGAGGGCGATCAGCGGTCCCATATCCTGTCGTCGGTAGTAGCCGCTGATAGCTGGATACGGGTCGATGGCAATGAAACACGCGCGCCCCTGCTGTTTTCGCAACTGCTTTCCCTTAAATCATAGGATTCAAGCCTTGCGAGGGCGTTCCGCGCGATAAACGTGGCAGGGCGGAATATTCCGCCAAACATAGGATGTTTCAACGCCTCCGAAACGCTCGGCGAGCAGTGGAGCTATCGTCGAGCGCATCTGATAGGCGAGGAGTGCCCCTTGTCTCTGAAGAATCCGCGCACTTATATCGAGAGTGCGAGCGCCCTCCTCGGCGGACATTGTCGAAAATGGAATGCCGGTGACGATGAGATCGGCGGATCCAAGCCCATGCTTTTCCAGGATGAGGTCGGCGGACGCGGCGGGCGCGGGAACCGCCAGCAAGCGAGAATCATCGATGGTTCGGCGCAGATGGCGGGTAAATCGCCGGCTGACATCGATGGCTACCAACCGGCTGTCTCGCGGCATCCTTTGAAGGAGGGCTCGGGAGAGAGGTCCGGTGCCCGGCCCAAATTCTACAACGACGCGCGCATTCATCCAGTCGACCGGTTCCAACAACGCTTTGACCAAATAGCGCGATGCAGGGAAGGCCGATCCGACAAGATTGGGGCGGCGTAGAAATTCGCGAATGGAGACTTGGAGTCCCCCGCCGTTACGGTTACGCGAGGCGCCCTCCTTATCAGAAATATCGAAAGAGGTGGCCATCAACTGCTCTCATTCATTGTCGACATTCCCGATAAACGAGCAGCCCTGGATGAAGTTTCGCCGGACAGCAAAGTGCACGAGGCCCCGCTCCAAGCGGACCGATGGCGGCACAGGGTTCACTGCTCTGGTTGATCGCTAGAGGTATCCGGAACGAAATCGGGGCATCTGGCTTTCCGGACTTGTACTCGTCTCCGCCTGCAGGAACCTCATGCGCGCGCTTCTCGTCCATAACGACAATGCCGGCACTGATCCCGATCCGCGAGAGGCGATCGAAGCGGTGCTGGAGGCAGCGGGCATCAAAACGATCTATTGCGCTCACGGCGACGAAGATCTGGCGGTCGCGCTGCAAGCCCCTGTCGATTTCATCATCGCTGCGGGTGGTGACGGCACGGTTGCCGATGTCGTCTCTGCGTTTGAGAATGCCGATTGCCCGATCGCGATCCTTCCGTTGGGCGGTTCCAACAACATCGCCCATGCCCTGGGCGTTGATGGACCCTGGCGCGATTTGCCGGGACGGTGGTCGATGGACCAGTGGACATGGCTGGATCGATGCGAGGCTGATGGGCCCTGGGGTTGCAAGCGGTTCGTCGAAGCATTGGGGTCGGGCGTGCTGACCGACGCTGTCGACAAGGCGGAGGAGGAACCGTCCTCAACTGCGGAGAAGCAGGCCAATGGCCGAGCGGCGTTTCGAGCTGCGCTCGCCAAGGCCAATCCCTTCCACTGTGCCATCGACGCGGACGAATGGTCGTGGGAAGGCGAGTGTCTGATGGTCGAGGTGATGAATATCGGCTACGCTGGCTCCCGCCTTGCGCTTGCCCGAAACGCCTTGCCTGGCGACGGTATACTCGACGTTGTGATCGTCACTCCGGATCAGCGTGACAGCCTCCTCCATTGGGCGGTGACGCCCGATGACCAGCCTTGTCCGATCCCGACAAGGCAGGCGGCGAGGATCCTCATGGCCGTCAAGGAGCGCCCGTTTCGTCTAGATGATCGCTCGCCGAACGAAGATTTGTCGGGAACCGTCGACATTCGCATCCGTGTGCCCGCGGTGAAGATTCTTAAGCCCAAGGTATTCGTGTGACACAGGATCGCTTTCCTCAGCCCGAGCCGGAATTGCTATCCCGCATCGAAAGCGTTGCGGTCGAACTGGCGCAATTGGGTGGCGCTGAAATCCGCGCTGCGCTGGGCAACCTGTTGCGGATCAAGTATAAGGGGACGGAAGAGAACCCGATGCACCTCAAGGACCCGGTCTCGGAGATTGACGGCCGTGTAGAGGCGCTCATTCGCGACCGCCTGGGTGAAGCCTTTCCGACACACGACATCGTTGGCGAGGAAATCGATCACCGGCCAAGCCCTGGTCACGATTTTCTGTGGGCCGTCGATCCGATCGACGGCACCGCCAACTTCATCAACAGCTTCCCTCTCTTTGCCTCCTCGGTGGGCGTGCTCTATCGCGGCCAGCCAATCGTCGGCGCGGTCTGGTGCAGCGCAAGCCATGCTCTGGAACCTGGCGTCTATCACGCAGCGGCAGGAGGGCCTCTTCGCTTCAACGGCACACCGCTCGACAGCGCGCTCAACCCCGCGATCCGGCGGCGGCTTGGCGGCGAGCCCTATGCCCGCGCCGGTGCGATTCATGGTTGGGACGGGCGGAAGACTGGGTCCGCTGCCATCGAGTGCGCCTTTGTCGCAGCGGGAATCCTGGAGATGGCGTGGTTCGAGCGTCCGAACATCTGGGATGTGGCGGGAGGTCTGGCGCTCGTACGCGCGGCCGGCGGGGACGTAATCGAACATCGCAACGGCAGCTGGAGGGAGTTCTCCGGCTTTGGCGCCGTCGGCACAGATCCGGGGCGCTGGTCGGCGCCCATCGCGCTTGGGAGTCGCTCCACCCTTCACCATTTCAGCGAACAGTCGCCGCTATGAGGACGAACGGTGCTGCGAGATCAGCCGGCGGCGCCAAGCAATATCGATCATCCTCTTTTGTGGAAGGCTGTTTCAACTGGTTTCTTAGGCACGAGGACCAGCACACGGTTCTCGACCCGCCAGGATGCCAGCTGAGACAGAAACTTCATGCCAAGCACGTCCGCATTGCCGAGCGCCGGCGAGATCACGACCTTCAGGTTTCGCGCCTCGATGCTGCCGAGGCTAAGCCGATCGACGGTGCCGGTCTCAGCCTGCACTGCGCCATTCGCCGTCCGCAGGATCACCGGCAACAGTCCGACGCCGTGCGGCACCGAGGCCAGTTCCGCGGTGGGCTGCGAGAGGGCGGTGATCGTCGCGCCGCTATCTACCAGCATGCGCCGTTCGAGGCCGTTGATTGATACCTGCGCCCAGAAATGGCCATCGCGAGACATGCGGATGCGCACTCCACCGCCGACGACGTCCTGGCTGTCGAGCCCGAGCCTGGCTGTCAGGCGCGCGAGATTGGGATCGAAGGGGGCCTGCTGGAAGAGCAGCAAAAGGCACAAGGCGAACAATGCGAAGGAGAAAAGCGACCGCAGGAGCCGGCCGACATAGGGAAGTTTGAACAGCAGGATCAGCAATAGAGCGGCGCCGCCGGCATAGAGCGCCATTTGCTGCCATTCCGGGTTCGTCGTGATCGGCACTTTGACCTCGGGCTGCGATCGATATGACAATCAACAGCAGCCGCAGGCATTCGATCCCGCTACAGCCTGTCCCATTGTGCAAGGAGACCAAACGGCAAGAGCCATTTCTGCGCCGAAGTGTTGCGCCCATGGTGGCCGAACCGATGGCTCGCACGTTCATCGTAAACCGACATCCGAGCGACAGGAGAACGGACATGGCCGATCTGAGTGAGATCAAGGAGCATATGGAAATCATCGGTGCCGACGGCGTCCACATCGGCACGGTCGACAAGGTGGAAGGGGATCGCATCAAGATGACGAAGGCCGACAGCGGCTCCCATAGCGATCACCACCATTATTTGTCAGGCGGTCTCGTCGCTGCGGTCGAAGGCAACCAGGTCCGTCTGTCGGCGGCGGGGGATGCCGCAGTGCTACTTGAAGAGGAGGACGGCGGCGAACCTCTTTCGGACAAGCGGTCCTGACCGAAGCCGCAAGAGAGGCCAGGGGCGCATGGGCGCCTCTGGCGATCGGTCAACGTCATTTCAGGAGATGGAAATGAGCGACCTCAAGAAAAGACCCCAGAATCGCGAGGTGGAGAATGAGATGATCTGCCCGCCCGCAGAGCAAGGGAAGCCGCCCAGATCCGTGACCGAGCCCAAGCCGAAAGCGGGCCGGCGCGCTCGCCAAAAGCAAGGCTGACGATGCCCAGGTGCGCGCCGGTCAGACAATGCAGCGATCCCAGCTTCCATAGCGCTCCCTGATCTCGCCGCGCCGTAAACTGAGCGCGATGAGCAAAGCCCCGACCACGATGCTTGCGACGCTGTGCGTGGCGTCGGCGCCGAACAGGAACGGCGTCACCATCGTTGATGCGCCAAGCGGAATGAGACAGTAGCGCACCGGCCGCGCCACTTCCGCGGCAGCCAGGGAGATCACCGTCAACGCGAGAAAGCCGACAAGGTGATCCGAGTGGGCCATCGTCCCGTCCGCCCCGAACGTCAGCCGCGTGAACAAGAGCGATGTTGCCAGCAAGGCGGCGAGCGCGAGATTCCAGGGAAGATTGACGCCGCCCGCCCACATCTCGCGAAGCACCTCGGCAGGGCCCCGTTCGAACTCATCGGTCCGTGGCTTGCGCTGGCCGCTGTCGGTGTCGCCGAACAGGAAGACCCGCAGCCACGGACGTCCGGCGCGTGTCCGTCTCCGCACGAACTGGACGGTCGCAAGCAGCTCATCGAGCGAATAGGGGATCTGGATCAGCATGGCGGCAGCGCCGATCAATGTCAGCGTCGCCCAGGTTCCGATGACGATGGGCTGGATGATCACGAACAGGATCGAGACAATACCGAGCGGCGCGATCATAAGCCCGAACAGGAATACCAGCCATGGCATGGTGCGCCAGCGCGCGCGAGCGCCGACGATGCCGGTAACGATCTCGAGCGCATAGGTGTATCCGCCGAGCGCCGCGTCGGGGATCGGAAACGCTTCGGATACCGAAGAGGTGATCACCGCCTCGGTGCCGTTTTTCTCCGGTTCGTCCGGAAGACCGGGGAAGAACGGTTCCCAGACGCTCTCGATATGACCAAGCTGATAGGCCGTCAGATAACGTGCGACCAGTAGTCCGATCAGCGCAAGGACGATGATCGGCAACCGTTGCGTCCAGGCGGAAGGGTTGTAGCTCCAGCCCGGAGGGATATCCGGCCCGGTCATCGCCGCGACCATCGAGGTTCCGGGTTCGGGGCGCGTGCCGACCGCGAGGCCGAAAGCGAACGCCCCGACCAGCGTGTCGGACAGGAATGCGGCCGGATTGGCCGTCCAGAACAGGAAGGGGATCGCCATGATGCCGGCGGCAACCGCGGCGGATGCCCAGCGCGCCCAGGCCATGCGCCAGGACAGGGACAGGGTGGAAAAGACGATCAGCGCCGTCCCGAATATGATCTCCGACCAGAAAAGCGCCGGCTCCTCGACTTCGACGATCACAGGTTGGACCAGGATCCAGCATCCGAGCGCGATATTGACGAAATGCGCCCATCGCGTGTCGCCGTGCGCCTTGCGGCGCCACTCGTCGTGGCGCACGCGCAACGCCTCGGGGTCCTCGCCGATCGCTTCGGCCTCGGTGACGAATGCGGGCGGCGGAATGCGGTTGCCCTCGTACCAGGCGGCAGGGTCGTTCTTCAGCGCGGCGACGATGGCGGGCAGTTCGTCTTCGAGGCGGTGCCTGGGTTCCCATCCGAGGAGCGCACGAGCGCGGCTGATATCGAGCGCATAATGGTCGCTCGCCATCCTTGTCATGAACGGCTGGATGAACGGACGCGTGCCCTGGTCGATCGCGTCCGGGATAACCGGCTCGGCTTTGTCCTGAACCCACGCTCCGATTCCCGCGACGGCGGACGGCACGCGCAGCGTGGCCCACTCGTCCTTGCCATGGATGAGCGCACCCAGGCGGTCCTGCAGGTCGTCGTAGCCGATCGCATCGGGTTCGCCGACCAGGATGACGGTCTCACCGGCAAGCTGGTCACGACGGTCGATCGTACGGACGAAGGCGTCGATCATGTCCTCGCGATGGATCATCGCCTGCCCGGCATCGGTATCGCCGGAATAAAGATGGCTTTGGAAATCGCGTTCATAGATCCGGGCGACCTGGTTGGCGAAGGTCGGAACGGACGTGCGTTCGTCGTAGACGCCGGCGAGGTGCAGGAAGACAACCGGTATGCCGCCCCGCGCAGCACTGATCGCCTGCTCGGCTTCGGCCTTGGAACGGGGATAGGCCCAGCCCGGCGCGATGGGGCGGCTCTCGTCGATCCGCTCACCTGGAGAGCACGGTTCATGCACCAGCATCGTGCCTGAATAGACGAACTGTTCGACCTTGAAGCGCTGCAGGCCGCGGATGAGATTGCGGCTGCCCTCGACGTTGACGGACTTATATTGTGGTTTGTCCTCGCCGCTGAAGTCGAAGAAGGCGGCTAGGTGAACGACGCTGGCGATTTGGCGACCGTGCTCGGTTCCGATCCGCTCGAGCGCCTCGACGACGCTTTTCTCGTCGGTCAGGTCCACTTCGATAACGGGATAGTTCGTGTCGCCCTTCGTCACGTCGAGGCCGACCACCCGATAGCGATCCTGCAGCGCACCGGCCAATGAACGGCCGATATTCCCGGCAGCGCCGGTGATCAGAACAACGGGTTTGTCGGTCATCGGCATCCCCAAAGCGGTGGGTGTAACGGATGGCCCGGGCGGCCATCTGGGGAAAATCATTCCCTGTCCACGAGTAGTAACCGTTCCAGCCGCGGAAGTTTCCAGGTCGAGGCATGAGGCAGGCGCGGTCCGTAATCCCCAAGCGTTGCGAAACGCACACCAACGCACGGTGGATACCGCAGCGCCGGTGCCGGCGTGTACCCGACAACTTGACCGATCTCGGCGCGCCGCGATGCAGATGTTATCCCGCCGTCTCGCGGTCGGACGCCGCACCAGGGATGCAAAGTCGTCCCGAAGCGACATGCGCAGAACGTCGAAGCGGGAACGCCGTGAGGAGGCGGCAGTTTGCCTACCATGCCGCTTTCAAACGCCGCCGATTACCCGATATGGGTCAATGTCCTGATCTTCGCCGCAGCAGGGGCGGTGATCTGGGTGTCGGGCGGGCGGCTGACCCGCGCGCTCGATGCGATCGCAGCGAGGACACGGCTCGAACATGTCTTTGTCGGCATGCTTCTGCTCGGCGGCATCACCTCTCTTCCCGAACTGGCCAACGTCGCGACCGCCTCGAGCATCGGCAACCCCTCTCTCGCGGTCAACAACCTTCTCGGCTCGGCCGCCATCAACATTTTGCTGCTGGCGATTGCCGATGGCCTGGTCGGCCGCAAGGCGGTGACATCGATCGTTGTCCAGCCATCGACCATGATGATGGCCGCTCTCTGCATGATCATCCTGATCGCGATCGCCGGCCTTATCGTTCTTGGCGACATGGCTGTGGGGCCTTTGGGCATCGGCGGCCTGACTATCGGCATTCTCTGCCTTGCCTTTCTGTGGCTGGCCGCCGGACATGACGAGCGCACCAGCTGGGCGCTCAAGGAGGAAGGGGCCCCCGAAAAGAGGGGGAAAGAGGAGGTGTCCACCGCCCCGCTCGCTATTCTGTGGGCGCGCGTTGCCTTCCATGGCGCGCTGTTGTTTGCCGCGGGCTACGCGCTATCCCAGACCGGAGACGCGATCGCGCAGCAGGCCGGGCTGACCAGCGCGATCGTCGGATTTGCGCTGATTGGCACAGCGACCTCGCTGCCTGAACTGGTAACCGTGATCGCCGCGCTGAAGCTGGGTCGGCCCGAAATGGCGTTCGGCCAGATCCTCGGCACCAACTTCATCAATCTGTCCCTGCTTCCGGTTGGTGACTGGATCTTTGATGGCGAGCCGGTGGTGAATATGCTTGGTCCATTCGAAACCCTCTCGGCGCTGCTCGGCGCCGTGCTCATCGGTATCTTCATGGTCGGTCTCCTGGAACATCGGGACCGGACGATTTTCAGAATGGGTCTGGATTCCGCGGCGGTGATCGTCTCGTTCGCGCTTGGCCTGGCATTGCTTGCCGGCCTGCCGGCACAGGACTGAGGATTCATAATACAATGCGTTTTGGCAGCCATCGATCGTGACGAACTGGATCTCCGATCTCGTCGAATCCATGGGCTATCTGGGCATAGGCTTGCTCATGTTCCTCGAGAATCTCTTCCCGCCGATCCCGTCGGAGCTTATCATGCCTTTGGCTGGCTACAGCGCCGCCCAGGGAAAGCTCAGCCTCGTTGGCGTTTTGCTGTCGGGAATGACCGGCACGGTCGCAGGTGCGCTATTCTGGTATAGCGTCGCTCGCATCGTGAACGAAGAACGGCTCCGACGTTGGGCCGATCGACATGGACGTTGGCTCACCCTGGATGGGAACGATATCAGCCGTCTCGAAGACTGGTTCTGCCGGCATCGAAACTGGGCCGTCCCTAGCGCCCACGTCATCCCCGGGTTGCGAACGCTGATTTCGATCCCGGCCGGCATATTCGAGATTCCGCTCGTTCGCTTCATCCCGCTGACAATTCTCGGTTCCGGGCTATGGACCTGTGCATTGGGCCTGGCGGGATATGCGCTCGGCGAACGCTTTGACGCGGTGGATCGCTATCTGGGACCGGCCAGCAGCATCATAATGGCCTGCCTGCTGGCATTTTATTTCTGGCGCGTTGCAAGGTTCAGACCTGACAGGTCCGGTTAGGGACTAGCTTTTGCCCGATTTATTAAGCCTGCGCCCTATGAATAGCCGGAACCCGGAAAGGCCGCTCGTAGCAACAGTTGTGCCCGATGAGCGCCGCAGCGGCCTCGGCGGGCGTCACCTTCTTGGCGAGCGCGGGATTTGCGATGCGGTTGGCTTGGCTCAACGGGCCGACAACTCGGCCACGGCAAAGCGGTCTTGCACGTTGGCGACCTCTGTCCCCTGCTTGCCAGGCAGCGTCATCGAGACGACGCCTTGAACGAGCAATATGCTCAGGAAGAGACCTAGACCGACCTGCAGCCTTATACGACTCTGTTCGATCCGACCGGCAACCGCGGCACGTCTGCGATCCGTCATCATAGCCTCCCAATGGTAGTTTCGCCGACGTTGCTAGCGCTGCGCCCGAAGTGGAAATATCCGGGAAGTTACTAAGGTCCGGGGCACCGGATACGAGCCGTCCTCCTTGCGAGAGGACATCTACGTAGTGCGATTTCCCTGCTGCATCTGCACTAGCGGATCACTCTGGAGGAGCGAATCTCGAGATGGCCGCTGGTGCCCTGATGCACGTGCCCGCCCCCTGGATAGGATCGCAGAGTCTCTCCACCGCACAGTGGTGGCAGCAGTTGCCCGGATGAAATCAGGCCTTGCCCCTACGAGGCTCGACAAGGCGCTGCCCAATTGGAGCCACCACTTCGCATTCTCGCCCGGCAAGTCTCTTCAGCTCGACGGGCAAGCGGGCGGGAAATATGCTCCCTCTTTGAGCATATCATCCGCAGCGCGCACCAGCGGGATGCTGCGCCGGCCATTGAGCCCCACCCGCAGGATCGAGGCTTTTTCCGATTCGGCTTGCGCGCGCCCTTCCCCTTAACGTCCCTCTCCTGATCACCGGTGCGACAAACCCATAGTCGATCGTCCCAAGCTTCCGGTGATGTCCAAGCCAAGCCCTCTTTCAGTCCGCCGGTCGAGCCAGGGCGTCCATCATGCCGCGCAGCGCGGCTGATCGCGCGGCGTTCGTCGGAAGCGCTTTGAGTTCCTCCTTGAGATTGGCGAGGAGACCCGCGCACATGTTTCGCCAGTCTAGGCCGATTGCCTCGTTGGCTTCGTCATGGGTTCCATCGATGAGGGTAGCCGCGCCAGCGCGAGCAAGATGGTAGCAATCGCCAATGGCAGGGGACATGACCGCTCTTGCCGCACCGCGCGCAGCCAGTTCGGCGCCCAGCAATTCGATGGTTCGGGCTTCGCCATGTGTGAGAAAAAGGCTTCCCGTGATAGGATGCCGGTCCTCAATCCATCCGATAAGGCCATCGCGATCAGCGTGCCCGGTGTAGCTTTCGATCTGCCGGATCCGGGCCTGGACGACGATCGTGCGGCCCGACATGCGCACGCGCTTTGCACCATCGAGGATGGTGCGTCCCAGCGTTCCGGCGGCCTGAAATCCTACGAAGAGAATCGTCGAGTCCGCACGCGCCAGATTATGCCAGAGGTGATGCCGGATGCGGCCACCCTCGCACATCCCGGACGCAGCCAGGATAATCGCCCCCGACGCAGCGTTGAGCGCGATCGAATCCGTCGAAGTTTCGACATAGTGAAACGCAGGATGATCGAAGATCCTGCCCTTCCCCATGTCTTCGAGCGCGTCAGCATGGCGTCCGAACACCTCTGTCGCTCGCCCAGCCAAGGGCGAATCGATGTAAACCGGTACGCGAGGCAGCCTGCCCGCGTTGATCAGGCTGGCAATATCGAGGAGCAACTCCTGCGTTCGCTCGAGCGCGAATACCGGAATGACGAGGTTCCCGCCCGCCGCGATGGCCTCCCTGATCTCCCCTTGGAGCAAGGTACGGCGTTGGCGGATGGTGTATTGCTTCCGCGTCTGGTCGCCATAGGTGCTCTCGCAAACAATATGGTCGAAGCCAGAGGGAGCGGCCGGATCTGGATGGAACGCCTTGTGCTCGGGGCCAAGATCCCCCGAGAATAGCAAACGCTGTCCGCCGACAACCAGTTCGACCGAAGCAGAACCGAGGATATGTCCTGCATTCCATAGGCGAGCCCGAATGCCCGGCACCGGCTCGAACCAGGTCTCCAGTGGCACCGCACAAGCGTGGCGTGCCGCCTGTGTCCCGTCGTGCTCCGTAAAGATGGGTTCGAACGGCTCCTCGCCAGCGCGATCCTGCCGCCGATTACGCCGCGCCGTATCGTTCTCCTGGATCCTGCCCGCATCGGGCAGCATGAACGCGAGCAAATCACGTGTCGGCGCAGTACACCAGACCTTGCCGGCGTAACCCGACGCAACGAGTTTGGGCAGTAACCCACAGTGGTCCATGTGAGCATGCGTCACGATCACGGCGTCGATTTCGCTCGGCCTGAACGCAAACGCACGATGGTTCAGCCCTTCCAGGCTACGTGAACCCTGAAACAACCCACAGTCGATCAGAAGGCGACGCTTACCATGAGCGACTTCCATACACGAACCGGTCACTGTGCGCCCAGCGCCATGAAATGTGAGCGAAACAGACTCTTCCGTGTTCATCACCGTCCCTCGATCGAATACCAGTGCGATGGCGCATCCGCTCCCCTTGCTCCGTCTCGCGATCTTCGACAGCGGGGACAATAACGAGCGCTTGCTCTGCCTATCCCCCAGATCCGCCCGATGGTCCCCTGCTTTCCGCAACGAGCCGGGAAACAGTGTCCGCGAGGCGATGCTCACGCAGCGGCTTTTCGATGACGCTGGCAAATCCTTCCCGTGTTGCCAGTTCAACCAGACGAGCCGAATGATAGGCGGAAACGAGCACTGCCGGTCCCTTCCAGCCATGACTCCGTAGCGCCCGCAGAACGCCAAGCCCGTCAATTTCCGGCATCAGATAGTCGGTGACGAGGCATGCAGCTCCCAAGGCAATCGGATCGGCAAGCAGCGCCTTGCTCGAGGCATAGGATCGAACACCGTAACCTTTTGCGTGAAGAAGGAGCTGAGCAGAACGACGGACAGCCGAGTCGTCCTCGACGAGCATAATGAATGGCCGGGTAGCATCGAGAGTTGGAAGATGTGCGTTCATGATAATCCTGACACGCCGGCTGTAGCCATGCCGGATCGGTCAGATGACGCACAGGTGCCCGTTGCGTCATTACGTATTGGTCCTAGGCGTTTCTATCGCCAAGATTGGCCGCAAAGGCGATGCGCAGTGCTTCGGACAGGCTCTTCACATTCAGCTTCGCCATGAGGTTCGCCCGATGCACCTCAACTGTCCGCGGCGATATGCCAAGGTCGAAGGCGATCGTCTTGTTCGGCAGCCCATCGGCAAGTCCTTTGAGCACATCCTGCTCCCTGCTCGTCAACCCGGCAATCAGCAGGGCCGCTTCCGCACCGCGTTCAGCACGCCTGCCCAAACCGTCGAGCCGCTCGAAGCCGGCGGAAATCGCCTCGATCAGCGTCGCCTTTTCGAACGGCTTCTCGATAAATTCGACCGCTCCAGCCTTCATGGCACGCACAGCGATAGAAATGTCGCCATGGCCGGTGAGGATGATGACCGGCATCGCGACGCCGCGCTCGATCAAAACCTTCTGCACCTCGAGCCCGTCCATGTCCGGCATCCGGACATCAAGGAGGATGCAGCCTGGCTCGACATGGCGAACCTCACGCAGAAATGCGGTGCCGGACGGATAGGTGGCGACCGTATATCCCGACGTCTTGAGCATGAACCCCGCCGAGCGCCGGATCGCCTCCTCATCATCGACTATGTGGATCATCCGTCTATCCGTCATTCATATTCTCCGCGTCCGCTCCGACGAGCGTGAAATGAAACTGCGATCCGCCCCCCTTGCGCGGCTCAAGAAAAATTCGTCCCCCATTGGCCTCGACGATCGTCCGGCAGATCGACAGCCCAAGGCCCATACCTTCGCTCTTCGTGGTCACGAAGGCGGTGAACAACTGCTGTGCAACATGCTCAGCGACACCCGGGCCCGTGTCCGCCACCGTGACGCGGACCATCCCGTCTTCTTCCTTCCGCGTGCAGACCCATATCTCGCGCTCAGGCGAGTTTGCCATCGCCTCGACCGCGTTGCGGACGAGGTTGATCAGAACCTGCTGTATCTGCACCTTGTCGACCAGTACCAGCGCTGCGCCAGCGTCGAAATCGAAATGGGACCGAACGCCCTTCTCCTTCGCACCGATCAATCCGAGCGCTGCCGCCTCCGCGATCAGGTCAGGCAGGTTCTCAACCGTCTTCTCGACTTCGCCGCGTGCGACAAAATCACGCAGCCGCCTAACGATATGTCCCGCGCGGATCGCTTCGCCTGCTGCATCATTCAGCGCCTCGGTGATCATCGGCAGATCGTCGGGATTGCCCTCGGCCAGCAAATCCCGCACAGCCTCCACATAGTTCGCAACCGCCGTGATCGGCTGGTTGAGTTCATGTGCCAGGGTCGACGCCATCGTACCCATCGCGCTGACGCGGGCGACATGGATGAGTTTGGATTGCAACTCCTCAAGACGTTCCTCCGTCTCGTGTCGCTCGGAAAGATCGCGTATGAAGCCAGTGAACACGCGCTGCTTGTCGCTGGTCGCCTCACCCACCGAGAGCTCCATGGGAAAGGTCGAGCCATCACGCCGACTGGCCAGAACCATGCGGCCAATACCGATTATCCTGCGTTCGCCGCTGACAAGATAGCGTTCGAGATAGCCGTCATGCCGCTCTCTATCTGGCGACGGCATGAGCCGGCTGACATTCGATCCGACAACCTCGGTTTCCGCATAGCCAAAAAGCTTTTCGGCGGCAGTGCTGAAGGAAAGGATGCTGCCCTGCTCATCGATAACGACCATCGCATCGGGGACCGTTGCCAGGATGGAGCGCAGGTGGCTGGCATTTGCTTGCAGCGCCCTTTCCGCAGCCCGCTGCTGGGTGGCGTCGCGCACGACCTTGCCGAACCCGCGAAGCGTGCCATCCTCGTTGTGCAGCGCAGTAATCGAGACGTGCGCCAGGAACTCCGAACCGTCCTTGCGGACCCGCCAGTCCTCTTCCTCGAATTTGCCCAGCTCCCGTGCGCGCGCAAGATCTGCGCTTGGCTTGCCTGCCTCCACTGCGTCGAGGGGATAGAAAATCGAGCAATCCTTGCCGACGATCTCTGCCTCGCTCCAGCCTTTCAGCCTCTCGGCACCCTCGTTCCAGATCGTGACCCGGCCCCCGGGATCCAGCATGTAGATCGCATAACCCTCCGCGCCGTCTATCAACAGATTCAATTCTTCGGCAGCGGCCGCTCCCTCACGCAGACGGGCCGCGACTCGCTCATTCTCCTGGCGTGAACGCCGCTGCCAGGGCGCATTGCCCGCGGCGAACAATATGATGCCGCCGGCCAGCACCAGGGCTGTTACAACGCTGATCGTATCGAACATGGTGGACGGTTCGGCCAGTTCGAGCACCGTTGCAGCGACAACCGACAGGATCGCAGCGAGCAGCGCCTGGCGCGCGCCCCCGGCGATAGCAGCGAACAACACGGCCACGCAGAAGAGGAAATACGGCTCGCCGGCAACGAGCCAGGGTTTAAGCGTGTAGCGAGCAACGATTGCGATCAGGACTGTGGTTACCGTGAGGATCGACGCCAACGCCTGGGAGCGCTTCACCTGTGTCTCACTACCGGCCACCATGAGTTCACCAACGACCCACAAGTAGCCCGGTTGATAATCCAATGTCGGAAGACGATAGCCAAAGCCACACGGTTGCTCGCGCAGAACGGCGGCGCTCTGGATGGGCGGCGAACCATCCCGCGTATCGCATCGAAGAGGACAGAGACATGACGCACTCCCGCTGCCGCCCCGCCAGCCGGGACGGTTGATCGCGCGCAAACATAGGAAAACGCGCCCTGCGTATTCCCCGAAGGTCTTCTATTTCGCAGGCCGCCCGACCGAAGCCGAGAGCCTATGTTCAACGCGCCATTTGCGACCTTTTCCTCACGATCAAGATCGGAAAGGCCGGCGCACGCTATGATTTTAGCCGGCGCCTGTCCACAGGGTAGTTCATTTCGACCCGAACCAAATGATTGCGTGCGCCCTATAATGCGCATCGTTTGCGCCACCCCGAACTACGTATCCTTACAGATATTCCGGGAGGCATCGACGTGGGAGCTTGGGGAGCAAAGGAGATTTACGTTTGACCGATATCCTTTTGGACATCCGCAATCTGCATGTGTCAGCGGACGGCCTGCCTGTCCTGCACGGCGTGAATCTCACGATCCCGACCGGCGAGACGCATGTGCTGTTCGGCCCGAACGGATCGGGCAAATCGTCGCTTCTCGCGACGATCATGGGTCTTTCGCCCTATCGGGTCACGGCGGGAGAGATCTGGTTCAAGGGTCAGCGTGTCGATCTGCTCCCCGTGGATCAGCGAGCGCAGATGGGCCTCGGCATGTCGTTCCAGCGTCCGCCGGCTTTGGACGGCGTTACGGTCGAGGCCTTCACGGCAGCGATCGGGTCCACCGCGCTGCTGGAAGCGGAAGCCTCGGCGCTCGATTTTGGGAGTTTTGCCGAACGCGATGTCAATGTCGCTTCTCGGGCGGCGAGATCAAACGGTGGGAGATCCTGAAGCTTTTCCTCAAGCGTCCCGATCTGTGCCTTTTCGACGAACCGGAGAGCGGGGTGGACCTTGAACATATCGCGGCCGTCGGCAAAGCCATCGAAAGGTTGCTCGGCGCCGATACACCCGCCGATCCGCATCGCACCGCGCTTGTGATCACGCACACCGGCTTCATTCTCGACTATGTCCAAGCCGATGTCGGCCATCTGATGATCGACGGCCGGATCGTCGGCGCCGGAGATCCGCGCACTCTGTTCCGCCACATCAAGGCGCACGGCTACTCGTTGCCGCCGGCCGACGCAGATGTTCAGCAAGTGATCTGAAGGAAGGAATTTTTCATGGCCACTCCACTCGACGCCGATATCTCTCCGGAAGAAAAGCAGCAGCTGACGCCCGTCGGCTATAGCATCGAAGGCGAGCACAGCGCGACTTGCGTGCTGGTGAACCAGGAGGTTCGCCATATCACGGTAAATGATCCCGACGTCGAGATCCTCCCGCTGAGTGATGCGCTCGCGCGCTACGACTGGGTACAGGATCTCATGTTCAACCTGATCGATCCTGCCGAGAACGAACACGTCGCCCAGGCTGCCGAAAGCCGCCACGCCCCGGTCGGTCACTTCATCCGTATCCGCAAGGGCGCCAAAGTACAGCTACCCGTGCAGGTCTTCACGCTGCTCGAAACGCCGCAGGGCCGGCAGTTCCATCACAACATCACGGTCGTCGAGGAAGGCGCCGAAGTGGAAATGATCTCGGGATCCGCGGTCCCGGCGTCGGTTCATGCCGGACACCATCTCTCGATCTCCGAGACCTACCTCCGGGAGGGCGCGACATGCCGCTCCGTATCCATCGAGCACTGGGGATCGGCGATGGAGGTCCATAGTTACGCACGCACGCACGTCGGCAAGGACGCGCGCATCATCGAAAACAACATCCAGGTGGCTCCGCTCAAGCATCATTTCTCGCAGAGCCGCACGGTCATCGAAGACGGCGGTGTCGCGAACGACCAGTCTGTTATCTTTGCGCCGGACGGCACCGAGCGCGTGATGGAGAGCGAGATACACCTCAAGGGCGTCGGCGCTCGCTCGGAGAGCATCACACGCATGGTGACAGGCGGCGGCACCATCTCCAATCGCACAACCCTCGTTGGCGAAGGGCGCAACACTCGGGGTTTCCTCGGCTGCAACGGACTGAAGCTCACCGACGATGGCGAGATTCTGTCGGTACCTGCGTTGCGAGCCCGCAATGCCCAGGCGCAATTGTCGCACGAGGCCTCCATCGGTATGATCGACCAGAGCAAGCTTTCCTACCTGATGGCGAGCGGCATGAGCGAGGACGCAGCCCGGGATCTCATCATTCAGGGGTTTCTCAATCTCGATGTACAGCAGCTTCCTGCGGCAATCCGAATCGAAGTCAGTCGAACGATCGCGGCCGCCAATTCAGGATCGATGTGAAAGCTGCTGGCACTTTCAAGCGCTATGTATATTGCTCAGGAGAAGGCGATGCGCGCGAAGTGGAATTCTTACGATCAGTGATCATGAGCATCACGCTCGGCGCAAACATCCGGTTCGTCGGCCGCCAAAATCCAGCTTCCTTTGGCCAAGTAGTCGAGCTCTACCGCGATGTCATACAACGGAATGGCGCGTAATCGCGTGAGCAGGCATGATATCTGCACGCACGCGGGGGCGAAGCCTCAATCCTGCTGCCGACAGGCAAGCGACGGTCCCATCGACGCAAGACCTCTGTCGCCCCCCTGCCCCGCTCAGACTGCTGATACTCACCGCCAACATCCCCTCTCGGGGAGAGGGCATCGTCGCAGACGGCTCCGGCTTTCATGCAGTCGGCTGCGAAGCCGGTCCAATCAACTGGTATTTGGCTGCGAATGGCCCGGTACAACCTGCCCAGAATTTCCTTACCAGTGATTATCGCCCTTCGGACCCGGCGTGTTCCGCGTCGGCTACATGCAGCAGCGTCGACACGAAACTGTCCGGGTTGAGCGAAATCGAATCGATCCCCTGCTCGACCAGAAAGGCCGCGAAATCGGGGTGATCGCTCGGCGCCTGACCACAAATTCCAACCTTGATGCCGCAGGCATGGGCACGCTGGATGACATCGGCAATCGCGCGGGTCACCGCCTCATTGCGCTCATCAAAAAGAGGCGCAAGGAGAGCTGAATCCCGGTCCACGCCGAGCAGCAACTGGGTCAGGTCATTTGACCCGATGGAGAAGCCGTCGAAACGCGCCGCGAAGTCCTCCGCTAGGATCACGTTCGAGGGAATCTCGCACATCATGTAGACCTGCAGTCCTTCATCGTGCCGCCCGAAGCCGTGCCGCGACATTTCAGCAAGCACCCTATCGGCCTCGAGCGGAGTCCGGCAGAACGGTACCATCGCGATGATGTTCTTAAAGCCCATATGCTCTCGGGCCCGCTTGAGCGCCCGGCATTCAAGCCCGAAGCCGTCGCGATACCGTTCGTCATAATAACGCGACGCGCCCCGGAAGCCGAGCATCGGATTCTCTTCGGACGGCTCGAATGCGGCTCCCCCGATCAGATGCGCATATTCATTGGTTTTGAAATCGCTCAGCCGAACGATGACCGGCTTGGGATGATGGGCCGCCGCGATCCGCGCGATCCCGCGCGCCAGTGTCTCGATGAAATAGGCCTTTCCATCAGGGAAGCCTTTCGTCAGGGCGTCGATGTCCCTGCGTGCCGCGGCATCCCTGACCTGCTCGGGATGGAAAAGCGCCATCGGATGGACCTTGATCAGGTTGCTGATGATGAACTCCATGCGGGCAAGACCGACGCCGCTGCTGGGCAACCGCCACCAGCGGAACGCCGCCGAAGGACTGGCGACATTTACCATCAAGTCGGTCCGGACATGGGGAAGGTCACCGATGTTCAGTTCCTCACTCTGGAACGGAATTACACCATCATAAACTGCCCCCCGATCCCCTTCTGCACAGGAGAGCGTTACCGCCTGCCCTTCGTGCAGCAACTGGGTGGCCGTGCCTGTTCCCACAATAGCGGGGACGCCGAGTTCGCGGCTGACGATGGCGGCATGGCTTGTGGCACCACCATGATCGGTGATGATGCCGGCAGCACGCTTCATTACCGGCACCCAGTCGGGATCGGTCATTTCAGCGACGAGAACAGCTCCATCGCGGAAGCTGGCAATGTCCCTGGGGTCGCGGATGAGGCACACCTCGCCGCTGGCGATCGCCTCCCCTACCGCTGCCCCGGTCAGAATCGGCGTGGCGGAATGGTCGAGCCGATAGGTTCTCAGCGTCGTCATATCGCGCAGGGATTGCACGGTCTCCGGCCGGGCCTGAACGATGAACAGGTCACCCGTTTCGCCGTCCTTCGCCCACTCCATGTCCATCGGCTGGCCGTAATGCTCTTCGATGATGATAGCCCAGCGCGTCAGTTCGAGGATTTCTTCGTCGTCCAGAACGAAACGCGATCGTTCCGACGGAACGGTTTCGACGACGGTCGTCCGCGCGCTGCCCCCTGATGCGTAGACGAGCTTGCGCGCCTTTTCGCCCAGGCGCTTTTCGATGATCGGATGGCACCGGCCATCAAGAGCGAGAGGCTTGAAGACGACATATTCGTCAGGATCGACCGATCCCTGGACCACGGTTTCCCCCAGGCCCCACGCCGCACTGATGACGGCGACATCGGGAAAGCCGGTCTCGGTATCGATCGAGAACATCACACCCGCCCCGGCGAGATCGGACCTCACCATGAGCTGGATGCCGATCGACAGCGCGACATCAAGATGGTCGAAGCCCTTTGCCTCGCGATAGGCGATCGCGCGATCGGTAAACAGCGAGGCGTAGCACCGCCGACAGGCATCGAGCAGCGCTCGTTCTCCCACGACGTTCAGGAATGTCTCCTGCTGCCCCGCAAAGCTTGCATCCGCCAGATCCTCCGCGGTCGCGCTCGACCGCACCGCGAGCGCGACTTCCTTCTTGCCGGACCGCTGGGACAGCGCGCGATAGGCATCGCGAATAGCGGTTGCCACGTCTTCGGGCAGGTCCGCATCGAGAAACAGGCGGCGGATCGCTTCGCCGGTCTCCTGCAAGGTGGATCGCCCCGCCCGAAATGTCTCGATACAAGCATTGAGCGGCGATCGAATGTCGTGCGCCTCGACCAAAGCCCTGTAGGCATTCGCGGTCGTGGCAAACCCACCCGGAACCCGGATACCCCGATGTCGAAGTGCGCTGATCATCTCCCCAAGCGAAGCATTCTTGCCTCCGACCTTGGCGACGTCCGACTTGCGGGCATCTTCGAACCAGACGATGTAGGGACTGCCTCGGTGAGCAAGTAAGGAGTCGTCCGATGGGTGGCGAACTGCGCTGGCGGTATGGTTCTGCATGGCCGCAGAATGACGCTTCAGTGATGCATGGATATAAGTGATATCCCCAAGTTCGAGCCGATGACCGGCCATACGCTTACCATCGGCAACAACAAGTTGAAGCACGCGGTTTCTCAGGGGACAATCGACCAATTCTCCCATGGCTGGGACGCCAAAATGGTATCGCCCGACCATGTATGCATGTCGCGGAAGAAGGAGGTGTTGTCGCGGGCAATCGCGAGAGGACTGACCGGATGTGTAAAGGAAATGCTGAACAGACCGTCATGAACCCACATCACGCGCGCTACCTCGTCGCGTCCGATGGCGCGAAGGCGGACCTTCGCACCAAGGGCAAGCGGCGCGTCTCCCTTGACCAGCACCCCGACGCTGGAAATGTCCCCGATAATCACGCTCAACCGGCGATCATCGACGATGACCTGCGCGGCAAAGGATGTGGCAATGGGCACGTTCCGGCGAAAATCGCGGGAGGTTGTAGCGTTCGAATGATGCCATAAGTGCTTTTCCGGACTCATGAACGCCTGACCGCCGGATATAGCTGCTCGTCTCGAAGATTACGCAGATCGACCTTGGCGTCCTTCCAGGCACGCTGGATGACCGACGGAATGATGGAGGAAAACCCACGTCTGCTGCGCCACTCCTGGTGTCAGAAGAGCCGCCCAACGAAACGAGAATGACCAGGAGCGTTGATGACGAACATTGTGACAGTGACCCTCAACCCCGCCATCGACGGCGCATGTGCGGCGCAGGAAGTGCGGCATACCCATAAGATTCGGACCACCAATGAACGCTATGATGCAGGCGGTGGCGGGATCAACGTCGGCCGGGTCATACAAAGATTGGGCGGAGACGTGCTTGCCGTCTATCTTGCCGGCGGGGCGACGGGAACGGTGCTAAACGGTCTCGTCGACCAATACGCGCTCCCGCGGCTGTGCATCGATATCGAAGATCACACGCGGATCAGTCTCGCGGTTCATGAGGCCAGTACGGGTCGGGAATATCGCTTCGTGCCGGAGGGGCCGCTCATTGCCCAAACCGAATGGCAGGCGTGTCTGAAGGCTCTGGAGGCTCAGGTCTACGATTGGCTCGTGCTGAGCGGCTCGCTGCCACGAGGCGTTCCGGAAGACTTCTATGTGCAGGCCGGCGAGATCGCGAGGCGGCGCAACGCACGCGTGATCCTCGACACATCGGGACCGGCGCTCGCGACCACTCTGGCGGCCGGCGGAATTTTCCTCGTGAAGCCGAGTCTGGGAGAATTCGAGCAGCTGATTGGCGAACGTCTGCGTGATCCCGACAGCCTGGCGGCTGCCGCCCTGTCCTTCACTGCCAAGGGAGACACAGTCCATCTCACCGTGACAATGGGCCACGAAGGCGCCCTGCTTGCGAACGCGGATGGGATATTTCGCCTCCCGGCGATCGCCGTCACGGCGCAAAGCGCGGTTGGTGCAGGCGACAGTTTCGTCGGTGCGATGACCCATGCTCTGGCCACCGGGAGAAGCACGCACGACGCCTTCAGGTACGGGTTGGCTGCAGGAACAGCGGCAGTGATGACGCCGGGCAATGATCTGTGCCACCGCGATGATGTGGAACGGCTATTTGCCCAGTTGACGGAGTAGCCCGCAGATCGACTTCCGCGCCGCTCTCACGGTTCGGAAGGCGGGACGAGCTCGACATGGACCATCCTCGTGCTGCCATCATCGGGGAACGGGATTATTGGCCCGTCCCACGCCGCCCCATCGACCTTGATCCGTTCCACTCCGGTCGCGATGCCTGCCGGATTATCCACGCGGATCTGCAGGCTTCCCGAAGCGCATGTGATCCGTGCGTCAAAATGCGGCCAGGTCGGCGGCAGGCAGCACGAAATGGCGATGCCGCCCTCCACCAGCCGCAGTCCCAATATCTCTTCGACCGCCCAGCGCCAGATCCAGCCCGCAGCGCCGGTGTACCAGCTCCAGCCCCCGCGTCCGACATGCGGGGCCGCTCCGGCGACATCGCCCGCAAGCACATAGGGTTCGGTTCTGTACTGCGCGGTCTCGACAGGGCTACGGCCATGGTTGATCGGATTGATGCGCTCGAACAGCGCCATGGAGCCCTGCCCGTCGCCCAGGCGCGCGGTGGCAATGCCAAGCCATGCGGCGGCATGCGTATATTGCCCACCATTCTCGCGGATACCGGGCGGATAGGCCTTGATATAACCTGGATCGCGCGGCGTCCGGTCGAACGGCGGTGTGAGCAGCCGGACGATGCGATCGTCATCACGCACCAGTTCCCGTCTCGCGGCGGCAACGGCGCGTGTCGCGCGCGCCTTGTCGCCCGCGCCGGACAGAACCGCCCAGGATTGCGCGATCGCGTCGATCCGGCATTCCTCGTCGTTATGCGATCCCCAGGGTCGGCCGTCATCGTCGAACGCGCGCAGATACCAGTCGCCGTCCCATCCGGACCTTTCGACGGCCTCCCCGAGCCTGCGCGCGCGCTGCGTCCAGCGGTCGGCGAGATCGGTCCGGCCTCTGCCGCCACATAGCCGCACAAAACCATCGATCGCCGTTATGAGGAACCACCCCAGCCAAACGCTCTCACCGCGATCATGCTCGCCGACCCGGTTCATCCCGTCATTCCAGTCGCCCGCGCCCATCAGCGGGAGACCGTGTGCGCCCAGGCGATAACCGCGATCGAGCGCGCGTTCGCAATGCTCGAACAGTGACACCGGGTGGTCGGTTACGTCGAAGCGGGCATAGCGATCGGATTCGCCTTCGGAAAGCTGCGGGCCGCGCAGGAAGGGCACCTCTTCATCGAGGATCGCGCGGTCACCTGTCGCCTCGACATAGGTCGCGGTCGCATAGGGCAACCAGAGCATGTCGTCCGAGCAGCGCGTCCTCACACCTCGATCGAACGGCGGATGCCACCAGTGGAGGACATCGCCTTCCTCGAACTGGTGCGCGGCCGCCGCGAGGATCTGCGCCCGGGCCGCCCCCCGATCACTGTGAAGAAGCGCCAGCACGTCCTGCAACTGGTCGCGATAGCCAAAAGCACCGCCAGCCTGATAGAAGCCGGCGCGCGCACGAACCCGGGCGCTGGTCACCTGATAAGGCAACCAGCGATTGACCATGATATCGAACGCGGGGTCAGGCGTGGTCACGCAAACCGCGCCGAGGCGGGTCTCCCAGGCTTCGCGCACCTGCACCATTCCGCGATCGATCGCCGCAGGATCCTGCCAGCTTTGCGCGAGCGCGACCGCATGGGCGCGGTCCGTGCCCTGTCCGAGCACGAAGCAAACCTCGGCTGTCTCACCCGGGGCGATATCGAGATGGACCTGCAGCGCCGCGCAGCAATCGCCGCCGGCCGCCTGCTGCCGCCCGCCCAGGTCCCATTTGTCCAGACCCTGCGGACGGCGCACATCGCCGTCACGCCCGAGGAAGTCCGAGCGAGACGTCGTCAGGCTGTGTGGCGGCACCGTGCTCGTCAGAAAGGCTGTCCGATCCTGGAACTCCTCGTTCCAAGGATTGGTGGCGAGAAGCACATGCGCGCCCGCATCATAGTCCGCAGCACGCAGCGGCGCGGATTCGCCGCGTACCGCCCCGAGCAGCCACTCGGCATAATAGGTCGCTGTGACCCGGCGGGTTCGGGGCAGGAGATTGCGCAGACGCAGGCGGACGAGCTTCACCGGATCGTCGGTCGGAACCGCGACGGTCAGTTCCTGGGCGAGGCCCTCGCTCTCCCGCTCCCAGATCGTGTAGCCGGCGCCGTGGCGTACCCGCGCGGCGGAATCGCCGCCGGCCGGCTGCGGCGTGGTCGTCCACACCCGCGCGTTTTCCTCGTCTCGTACGTAGAGGATTTCCCCCTGCGGGTCTTTGACGGGGTCGTTATGCCAGGGAGTGATGCGGTTCTCACCACTGTTGGTCGCCCAGCTGAACCCGAGCCCCGCCTCGGTGACGATCGTGCCGAACCCGCTGTTGGCGAGCACATTGGACCAGGGCGCCGGCGTTTGCACCCCAGGCGCAAGCGCGACGACATACTCCCTCCCGCCGTCCTTGAACCCGCCCAGTCCGTTATCGAAGGCGAGGCTCTCCCGCGGAGGTGACGCTCCTGGCGCCGACACCTCGACCGGCCCGTCCGGCACGACAGGCGTGAACCGAGGGCCCGACAACGGCTCCGCGTCGAGACGCGAGAGCTGATCGGCGATAGACCCTCCCCGCTCATCGAGCCGAAGATGCGCAGAGCGCCCGAGCAGCCGCGCGCGATCGCCATCGGCACGGTCGATGCCGACCAGATGGACGCCGCCATTCTGGCCCAGCTGATCCTGGACGCCCGCATCCCGCAGGACCGCGAGCAAACGTTCGCGTACCGGCTCGAGATACCCCTCGGCGCCTTCGTGCATTATGACAAGATCGACGGCCACGCCGCGATGCCGCCAGAGCTGATGCGCGGAAAGCAGGAACCGCAGCAGGCCCGGCCGCTCCGCGTCTCCAGCGCCTAGCAGGAGGATCGGATGATCGCCTGATATACCAAGCGCCCAGAGATCCTGGCGGCTCGCTCTCCCGCTGCCCACACCCTCGTAAGTCGCTCGTGGCGATACAGGTTGAAGCAGCCGGGACAGAAGCTTCTGGGCCTCGGGAACGCGATGCGGCGCGAGCCCGAGCGTATGCATCTCGCGCGCCACTGCGGTTGCCGCGTCGCTCACCGCCCAGTCCATGGATGGAATCGTCGTGTACCGCTCCGCGATCTCCTGCACGGTCTCGCGTGATCCGGCCGCGATCGTCAGGAAGGCGATTTCGCGTCGGCCGAAGGGCGGTATCTCAATTTCCGCCTGCAGGCCGATCACCGGATCGAGCGTCCAGCCAAGACCACCAGGCAAGGTGTCGCCGTTCAATGCCGCCGGCGCTGATTCATGACCGTGCCGGCCCAGGAATGCCAGGCGATCGGTTTCGACGCCTCGCACGCGCAGGCCTGGCTCATCGGCGATCGCGCGGTGAAGGAGCACCGGAGGGCTTTCCTTCGGGTCGCGCGCGCGCCGGCTGAACAGAAGACCGTCCATTGCGGGGAGCATTTCGCTGCCGACGAACAGCTTGCTGAAGGCAGGGTGGCGCGCGGCATCGGCGGGCGGCGCCAGAACGACCTCGGCATAGCTCGTGAAATCGATGGTGCGCGTCCGATCGGTTTCATTGACGACCATGATCCGGCGGATCTCGACATCGTCGCCGTGCGGGATCGAGACGGTCATGCTCGTGGCGATGCCATGATCGCGGCGGTGATACTCGACCTGATGTCCGTGGAATCGGGTGTGAACGTCCGTCGCTCCCGAGCGGATCGGCTCCGGACCGGCGGACCATAGCGCGCCGGAAGCCCGTTCCCGCAGGTAGATCGATATGCCGCTGCCGGAGGGAGACGCATCCGACCGTGTCAGCGCGTGCCGATGCCAGTGGAGACTGCCACTCCCGCCCTCGGTCAGGCGGCTCGCCATGCGGCCGTTGCCGATGACATGAACGGCGATCGTTCGACCCGAGCTCTCCGCCGGCCAGCTGTGCAGAGGGGGGATGGCGCCTTCCGGCACCGGCGCGGCTTCGCGCGTTTCGATCCGCGAGATTTCGGGGGGAAGTTCCCAGGGGATGCGCTCATTCAGCAGCAGGTCTATCGTGCGGATATGCGGATCGGCGTGGAACCAGTCGACGAACATGTCGCCGCACAAGGCATTGCCCATCGCCGCCAATGCCATGCCCTGATGATGGGCCATATAGGAACGGACGATCGCGAAGCGGTCGCCTGCGGGAACCCGCTCCGGCGTGAAATCGACCGCTTCGTAAAAGCCGTAACGACCAATCAGTCCGAGCGCTGCGAGATCGCGCATGTTCCGGATCGCGAGCCCCGGCCGCGCGGCCAGCGCCAGTGCGGTCGCGTAGGGCGCCACCACCAGGTCCCGCGACAGGCCCCGGCGCAGGCCGAGCGCGGGAACGCCAAAGGCGTGATAGCCATAGACGCGATCGGCACCCATCGATGCGAAGGAGGATTCGGAGATACCCCAGGGGATGTTGCGCGCAGCGCCATAATCCCGTTGCAGATCGACGGCGCTGCGATCGCTTTGCCCCAACAATGTCTCCGGATCGCTGCGCAGGAACAGGTTCGGCATCAGATATTCGAACATCGAGCCGTTCCAGGACACCAGCGCAAGCCCATGGGCCTGCTTGGTGATCGGACGGCCAAGCGAGAACCAATGCTCGGCGGGCACATCGCCCTTGGCGATGGCAAAGAAGCTTGCCAGCCGCGCCTCGCTCGCGAGCAGATCATAATGGTGCGGATCGATCCGATCGGCACTCACATTATAGCCGATATTGAACAGCTTGGTCGTTGCATCGAACAACAGGGCAAAGTCCATCGCATCAGCTTGCCGCGCCGCGTCCGACGCAAGGCGTTCGAGATCATCGCGCAGCGCCGCCGACGCGGCCGCGCCCAGGTCGAGTGCAGCGCCCAGTTCGCGCGCCCAATCGCGGGTATCGCCTTCCCCCTGCTTCTGTTCGAAGGCGGCGATGGTCGCGCGAGCACGCAGGGCGGTCGCTTCCGAGCCGGCCGACAAGGCATCGACCAGCATCGGAAGGAGCTCATCGGCGATTTCGAAGCAGCCTTCGGGCGGCGCCTCGAGGAACGGTTGCCACGGCAGCAGAGTGTCGACATCGCGCTGCATCGCCCGAAGGTGATGATCCGCGCGCTCGACCCAGACCTGGACTTCGTGGAGCGCGTCGGTCGGAAGCATGTCCCCCATGGCGATGATGTGATGGACCTTGTCCTGCAGCTGCCCGCAATCCCGCTCGAGCAGGGTGCCGAGGCGCTGATGCCAGGCTGCAGGTTGCCCGGGCGCAGTCCTCGCGGATTCGCGCATCGCGGCGACGAGTTTGCGGCAGGCGCCGTCGCCATCGATGCCCTCCACGCCGAGCGCCTCGGCGAGAAGATCGAGCACATCGACAAGACCATCCCAGCGCTGGAGCGAAAGGATCGGCGCACGCGCCGCCTCGCGGCATGCGCTCCTGGCGACCACCAGGCTGACCGCCAGATTGCCGCTGTCGACGGCTGACACATAACGTGGTTCAAGCGCCTGTCCGGTGCGCGTATCATACCAGTTCAGCATATGGCCGCGATACCGCTCGAGGCGGTCGAGGGTATCGAGAACGTTCCGCAGGCGGACAGCGACTTCGTTCGCACCGATATGGCCGAGCTTCCATGCTGTCAGCGTGGAAAGCATCATCATGCCCACATTGGTCGGCGATGTACGGTGCGCGGTCGCTTCGTCCGGAGGCGCCTGATAATTATCAGGCGGAAGCCAGTTGTCCTCGGGCCGCACGAATGTCTCGAAGAACAGCCACGTTCGCCGCGCGAGGCGACGCAGAAACAGGCGATCCTCATCATCCAGCGTCTCGACAGAGCGCGCGATCGGCCGCGTGATCCAGATGGCGATCTCGGGCGCGAGCAGCCAGAGCAGCAAGATAGGGCCGGCGATCAAGAGGACCTTTGGTTCGATCAATGCCAGCGCTACGCCAACAACGATCGCGAAAAGTGGCGACACCCACATTGCGCGCCACGCGGCCCACCTGGGATGGAGTGTCGCGACATGCGCCGACATCTGCGCGGCCGCCGTCCATTCGAGAAGCCGGCGCCTGGTAGTGAGCCGGGTGAGAGTGGTCGCGATGGCGGAGAATGCGATCGCGCTGTCGCTCACCAGGAAGGTGATCGCAAGCGCCCACCGGCCGGCATGGTCCGACAAGCGCCGCAACACCCCCTGGAGCACGCCGCGTCGCCGGCCCTGGGCAAGGCCGGTCACGAGGTCGGTAAACAGATAGGCAGCCGGCGCTGCCAGCGCGAGCAATGTCCACACAAGGGGATTACCCCCGAGCAGGAACCAGCCGCCGATCAGTAGGGCAACAAGGCTCGCCGGAACGACGCTGCGCCGCAGATTGTCGAAGATCTTGAGCCGGTCGAACCATGTCAGGCGGTTGCGCACGCGGCTGCCATCGGCGCCCGGGACCAGCGGGAACAGCCAGGCCAGGATCTGCCAGTCCCCGCGGACCCACCGGTGCCAGCGCCGGCTATAGTCGAGATAGCCTGCGGGAAATCCTTCATAGACGATGATGTCGCTGGCGAGCCCTGCCCGTCCGTGCAGACCTTCGAACAGATCGTGGCTAAGCAGCGTGTTTTCCGGAACACGGCCCGCAAGGCTGCGTTCGAAGGCCGCCACGTCGTAGATGCCCTTGCCGACGAATATGCCTGATCCAAAAATGTCCTGATAGACGTCCGAAACGGCGCGGGAATAAATGTCGATCGCCGTGTCACCCCCGAAGAAGTGCGTGAACAGCGACCGCCCACTGTTCTCGGGCGCGATCTCCACGCGCGGCTGAAGGATGGTGTATCCGCTCGACACCCGGCCGGAGCGCGGATCGAAATGGGCGATGTTAAGGGGGTGCGCGAGCGTGGCCACCATCTGGTTGACGACGCCGGGTGGCAAACGCGTATCGGCGTCGGCGGTCACCACGAAGCGGATCCCGGCAAGACGGGCGGTCTCGCCGACCGAAACGCTGAACGGTGCGCACGCCCCGTGGAGGATCAGTGCGTTGAACTGCGCGAGTTTGCCACGCTTTCTCTCCCATCCCATGCAGCAGCCCTGGGCCGCGTTGTACAGCCGCGGGCGATGCAGGAGGTGAAAGGGACCCTTGCCGTCCGGGCCTGGGTAGCGTCGATTGAGGCGCTCAATTCCTTCGACCAGTGCCCGTTCAATCGCCGCATCGCCGGGCATGATCGCCCTGTCGGCATCCACATGGTCGCTGAGCAGAACAAATCGGAGGGATGGATCGGGATTGGCGAGCCGATGGCTTTCGAGCCGTTGCAGCAACGGTGTAATGTCCGCGACATTTCCAACAATGACGGGCATGACCACAGCGGTCCGGCAATCGGCGGCGATGCCCTTTTCAAAGTCGAGCTTGGGCAGCACGCGCGGCGCGACCAGCAAGGTCACGAGCCAATTGACGAAGGTCACGCTCAGGACCGACGCCGGGATCGTGATCAAAGCGATTCCGATCAACCACGAGGAGAGCTTCGCCTCGACGGTCAGAAGATAGGCGGCGGGCAATGCGAAGCCGGCGATGCCGACCAGAATGAGGGCGGCCGTATAGAGCGCGGCAGGATAGCGGGCCAACCAGCGGCCAAGCGAGACAAATGTCAGCGGGCGCGCATGAAGAGCGTCCTCGAACGCCGGCCGGCCGGCACCCACCAGCCAGTAGCCGATGTGACCAGTAGGGAGATCGCCCTCGGTGTGACACTGGCTGAGCAGCCGCGCCGCCACATCCCACTCGGGGAGGCCGCTGTGGGCTGCGAGCTGTTCGACGGCGTGCCGATACCGATCGCGGGTGTCGAAATCCATACGCGCGTAGACGGCTGCCGGATCGCGCCGCAGGATGGCTTCCACCCTGCTGACCCGATCGAAGAACATTTTCCAGGGGATTGACGAGATGACCGCCAGATTGGCGATCGCCCTGGATACGCATTCTGTATCGTCTGTGCCTGCCGACAATTGCCCCTCGGGATGGACCTCGAAGGGTGGCGGTACATCCTCGAAGAGCCGTCCGAAGCCCGCGGTCAGCAGTTCCAGGCAGGCCAGCCGCAGCATTGTTGGGAATGCCCAGAGCTCGGCAATGCTGAGCCGCTCTTCGTCCTGATAACGGTCGATAAACTCCACCGCCGAGCCAAGCGCGATCTGCAGATGCGATGCGCGCAGCAAGGCATGGGCGAGCATATAAACACGCGGGGCTCCCCTCGCCTGCTCTCCGGCAATGCCCGGCAGGCGCTGGTAGAAGCTGGGGGGCAGGTCCTCGTCGATCTGCAGGATCGCGCGCTGTACGTGATAATCATTGTCCAGCAGCCATTCCGCGGCGACGGCATTCCGGCTGTCAGCGGTGCTTGCTGCCTCTCGTGCGCGCCTCAACCATTTGGGTAGCGAAGAAAGCTCGGCCCAGGCCGGCACCGGCTCGGCACGCGGCATCCGTCCGGCCAGCCGGTGTCGGATCGCACTTTCATCAGCCGACGCTGCAAGTGGCGCGACCGACCGTTCGATGTCCGCCATGCTTCAGCCTTGCACGGCCGAAGGACGCCGCAGATAGATGCCTTCGTCCTGCCGTCCTGCGGTCTCGCTTTCACGCGGGCGCACGATCAGCAGCGGCACGGGCGATTGCGCCATCAGATAGGCCGAGACGCTGCCGTAGCGCAGGTCGGCATGGTGCCTTCCACCATGTCCCCGTGCGGAGACAACGACCAGGTCTGCCGCCTCGCTGCGGATCAGGTCGACCAGGGAGGCCCGAACGTCGTCGCTTCGATGCGACAGCGTGCGCACGCGGACGCCATTCTGCGCCAGATAGGCTTGGACCCGCGCCAGATAGGCTTTCGCCGTGCGCTCGTTGCGTTCGACGACACGGGCGCGGAGCTGGATGTCATCGGGCTCGAGCGGACCGATCTCGGTCAGTTCAGGCGTCGGCACGACGTGAACGAGGATCAGTTCGGCATCGTTGGCTCTTGCCATCCGGACTGCCAGCGGAAGCACGCTTTCGGCCCAGGCGGAGCCATCCACTGGCACCAGGATCCGCCGGTAGCGCGGTGCCGGATCGGCGTTGGCATCATTGGGCACGAGCAGGATCGAGCCAGGCGCGCGCCCTGCTACGTTGTGGACCGTGCTACCTATCCGACGTGGATCGACGTCTTCCCCGGCGCCACGGCCAAGAATGATGACGCATTCGGCCTTTCCGTTGGCGTAGCGGCAAATCTCATCGACAGTCCGGCCTTCCGCAAGGGCGATGTCGGCGCGTCCCGACGGGTCGCCAGCGACCATTGCGAGGCCACCCAGCAGTTTGCGAGCGTCATGACGCCGCATATCCCATTCGATCGGGTCAGGCCGGGGGTCGCGCACAGCCTGGGCCTCGAGAACCTGCAGCAATGTCACCGGCGCACCCAGTGCCTTGCCCACCGCAAGTGCGTGCGGAACGATAAAGTCGGCATGCGGACCACGACCCACGCACGCAACGATATTGAACCCTCCCCCGGCGGGCTCGGTCGTCGCGATTGGCGAAAGCGGTTTGCGGGCCGGCATGTCACGATCTCCTCTTGTCGTTCGCGAGACGCGACGTCGGCTCACGAGCAGGATCCGTAGGACGGACAAGCAGGTTTGCTCACATGAGCCAGCCGGATCGTCGCTGATCGCGTCTTTCAACTCAGCGTGGCCGAACGACCGCCCTGCCGAAATACGGGAATTCACGGATGGATCGCACGCAGCCCGCACTTCCTGGCACAGCAGTTAAATAGCACAGGCCCTCGTCCGATATCAGGCGGAAGCCATTGACCGTCCGCTCGATGGGCGAGATCGCTGCCTCATCGCTCTGCCCTCCAAACCCCGCCGCATGCGAAGCCGTCTCGAGAGCCCGGCGCATTATGCGTCCTGGTAATCCGCAGCGCGCGGCAGGTCCCGTCGTGGCGGACGACGACGCCGGCAGTAGCGTGCGAGATAAAGCGCAGCTGTGAGCCCGGCCGGGCCGCCACCGATGACGATGACGATGACGATGACGATGACGATGACGATGACGATGACGATGACGATGACGATGATTCCAGTGTCGAAGGACCCCTCACAACGCCTTTCTCGCCAGTTTGTTGGGTGGAGTGGTTCATTCACCGCGTGGAAGCCCTGTCGATCGATCAACCCTCAGCCCTTCGGAGCCCAAAGTCTTCGTCGACTCATCGCATTGATGTAGTTTGCGCGGGAACGAGCGAGAGGCATCGCGGATTAGGTGACTCTGCGCGAAGGAGTGGATCAATGGCTGCACGTCCCTACTGGAAAGGCCAGATCCGACTGGCGCTCGTCTCAATCCCGGTCGAAATCTATTCGGCAACGAAGAGCGGCGCCACGATCGCGTTCAACCAGATCCACGAACCCTCGGGCCAGCGCATCAAATATGAAAAGGTCGTGCCGGGCATCGGTCCGGTCGACCTCGACGAGATCGTCAAGGGCTTCGAATATGCCAAGGGCGAATATGTCCTGCTCGACGACGAGGAGATCGAGGGGGTCAAGCTCGAGAGCAAAAAGACGCTCGAGCTGACCCAGTTCGTCGACAGCCATGACATCGATGCGATCTATTTCGAGAAGCCCTATTATGTCGTCCCGGCTGACGATCTCGCCGAAGAGGCGTTCATCGTCCTGCGCGAGGCGCTCCGTCGCACCCGCAAGATCGGCCTCGGCCAGCTCGCGATGCGCGGCCGCGAATATGTCGTCAGCATCAAGGCGTGTGGGCGCGGCATGGTGATGGAGACGCTGCGCTACGCCGACGAGGTCAACAAGGCGACGAGCTATTTCCGCGAGATCGGCGACGCCGATCCGGACGAGGAGTTGCTCGACCTTGCCACCACGCTGATCGACAAGAAGACCGGCAAGTTCGATGCCAGCGAGTTCCACGATCGCTATGCCGATGCGCTCAAGGAGCTGATCGAGCGCAAGAAGAAGGGCAAGACGCTCAACATCGAGAGCGACGACAAGGGCGGCGATCCGCGCGGCTCCAATGTCGTCGACCTGATGGCGGCGCTCAAGAACTCGCTCGGGTCGTCGGGCGGCGGCTCGTCCAAGGCGGCGGCAAAGAAGGCGGCGGCCAAGACCGCCGCGAAGCCAGCCGCCAAGAAGGCCGAGACCAAGCCGGCGGCGAAACCATCTGCCCGCAAGCGGGCCTGACCCGTGGCGAACAGATCGGACGAGGCGGCGACGGTCACGGACGACGATGCCGCGTTCGCCGAAGGCGCGATCACGCTTTGGGCCAATCTGTTGACGCTGATCGGAACGCATCTGCGTGAGACGGGCACACCGCGCCAGGAGGTGCTCGACATGCTCACCATGCTGCACGAGACCAACGAGGAGACGATCCGCTCACCGCGCGCTCGTGCGGTCGCCTCGCGCCACCTGATGTCGGTATACCGTGCGCTTGGCGAAGCCTGACCGGTCAGGCGTTCGGTCCGAAGCGCCGCCGCTCGGGATCGCGTCGACAGCGGAAATCGTCCTTGATACGCGCATTGAAAAATGTCCCCGCCGATGGCGCGCGGCAGAACTCCTCGAACAAAGCCACGGGCACGTCGTAATAGAGATATTTGCCGGTATCGTGGAAAGAGATCGACAGGATGCCGGTCTCCTCGTCGTACCCGATGCGTGCGATCATCGAGGACTGAGGGAAGCGGTGCGCGCGCATACGGGAAGGAGCGCACATCACCAGATGCCGTTCCGGTCGTTACGCCATCTTGAATTCTCAAGACGCCGAGGCGACGCCGCAGAAATTACACATGCTGCCGTGGCGGGCTGGTCGTAAGGTGGCGGAGGTCGGCGACGACCAGCTCCGCGAGATGGCGGAGCACCGCGGGCTGAAGCTGGTGAAGTCGCGGCGGCGCAAGCCCGGAACTGGGGATTTCGGCAAATATGGACTGACCGATGCGGGCGGAAAGGCGCTGCTCGGCATCGGCGACGATGGCCTGACCGCGAGCGCGCAAGACATTCAGGACTATCTCCGTACCAGCGAGCAGAGCACATGGAAGCAATCGGCCGACACGACGCCGGACCGACCCGCTTCCCCGGAAAAGCCGCGCTCGCCCGTGCCCGATGGTGAAGACGGACCCGTCCGTCGCCGCTCCAAGCGGGCGCCGGTGGATCGTTCCGCACCGGGCGCACGCGAAGATTCAGCGCCGGAACTGCAAAAATCTGCGGCGAAGGCTCGGCCTAAACCCTCGCTTAAACTCGTTCCTAAGGCCGAAGCCGAGCCAAAGCCGAAACCCGAGCCAAAAGCAGAACCTGCGCCCGCGCCAGTGCTGCGGGTCCGGGCAGCAACCTCGGCCGATAGCGATGCTCTATCGGCGTTGCTCAGCCAGTTGAACGGCGTGTCGCTGGATAGCGCGGAGGTCGCCGACAATCTGGCCGCGGCCCGCAAGGCAAAGGCCGGCATGGTCGTCGCCGATCTGGACGGGATCGTCGGCTGCTGCGGCTGGGCGGTCGTCGCGACCGTCCATCGCGGCGCGATCGGGCGCTTGACCGCGCTGGTGGTCGACAAGGGACACCGCCGCCGCGGCATTGGAACCGAGATGCTCGCTGCGGCCGAGACCGCGCTGGCCAAGGCCGGGTGCCGCCAGGTCGAGGCGATGAGCGACATCACGATCAACAACAGCCATAATTTCTTCCGCTCGCTGAAGTTCGAGCAAACGAGCTACCGCTTCGTTCGTGGCATTGAAGAGCAGTCGTCCGGGGAACGAGTCCGCACGCGCACGGATTGAAGAGGATATCGATCGGAACCACCATGCCACGAGCCGCGACAGCCAAAGTCACACCCGCAGAAGAGCGTCTCGCCAAATATCGCGAAAAGCGCGACTTCGCGCGCACGGCCGAGCCGTCCGGCGCTACCGAGCCTACCGCTGGCAACGGCTTTGTCGTCCAGAAGCATGCGGCCTCGCGCCTGCACTATGATTTCCGTCTCGAACTGGACGGCACGCTGGTGAGCTGGGCGGTCACGCGCGGGCCCAGCAGCAACCCCGACGACAAGCGCCTCGCGGTTCGCACCGAGGATCATCCGCTCGACTATGCCCGGTTCGAAGGCACCATTCCCAAGGGCGAATATGGCGGCGGCACGGTGATGCTGTGGGACAATGGTACGTGGGAACCGATCCCCGGCAAGGACCCCAGTCAGACGCTCCCCGAAGGTCACCTCCACTTCATCCTGCACGGCAGGCGGATGCAGGGTGAATGGATACTTTTTCGCCTGAAGCCGCGCGGCAAGGAAAAGGGCGAGAACTGGATCCTGCGCAAGGTGCAGGATGCGTATGCCGGCGGCTCGGACGCCGAGAACTGGATCCTGCGCAAGGTGCAGGATGCGTATGCCGGCGGCTCGGACGACCTCATCGGCACCCATCTCACCAGCGTCGATAGCGGCCGCACGATGGAGGAGATCGCCGCCGGCAAGGCCGTGCCCAAGCGCAAGGCGAACGCCAAAACATCCACTGCCGCGACCGCTGCCAAAAAGACCCTGCCCGCCGCGCAGCCACCCCGCCGCAAGAAAGCCGGTGTGCTGCCCCCCTTTCAGCCCGTGCAACTAGCCGCGCTCGTCGACCATGTGCCACCTGGCGATCGCTGGCTCCACGAGCTCAAATATGACGGCTATCGAACTCTCATCGCGATCGGCGGCGGCGAGGGGCGCGCCTACACCCGCTCGGGCCTCGACTGGTCCGACCGCTTCGCCGGGCTGATCGCCGAGGCGCTGAAGCTGGATGTCGGCAGCGCGCTGATCGACGGCGAAGCCGTCGTGACGCTCTCCGATGGCTGCACCAGCTTCCAGGCTTTGCAGGCCGCGCTGAAGAGCAATCCTGAGACAATCGACTATTTTGCGTTCGACCTGCTCGAGCTCGATGGCGAGGATCTGACCAGTCTGCCGCTCATCGAGCGCAAAGAGAAGCTGGCGGCGCTCGTCGGCGATACCAAAGAGCGTATCCGCTATTCCGATCATATCGTGGGGAATGGCGAGAAGCTGCTCGCCAGTTTTTGCGGTGCGGGCGTCGAGGGCGTCATCTCCAAGCGCGCAGACGCGCGTTATAGTGGCTCACGCAGCGGAACATGGCTCAAGACCAAATGCATACGCCGGCAGGAGTTCGTCATCGTCGGCTGGACTCCGTCAGACAAGCAGCGGGGATTCCGCTCGCTGCTGCTCGGCGTCAACGAGAATGGCAGGCTGCGCTATGCCGGCAAGGCCGGGACGGGCTTCACGGGGGATGAGATCGAGCGGTTGATGGAGATCATGGCCCCGCTCGAACGCAAAGGCCCGACCGTGGACGCGCCTCGCGCCGCCGTGCGCGGCGCGCACTGGATCGAGCCGAAGCTGGTCGCGGAAATCGCCTATGTCGAGTTCACCGATGAAGGCGTGCTTCGCCATCCCAGCTATCTTGGCCTGCGCGAGGATAAGAAGCCCGAAGCCGTCGTGATCGAGACCGAGACGCCGGTGGCAATCGCCACCGCCCCGGCGCGCAGCAGCGTCAAGATCAGCAACCGCGAGCGGGTGATCTTTCCCGAGGGCAAGCTCACCAAGGGCCAGCTTGCCGACTATTATGAGATCGTCGCTCCGATCATGCTGCCCTGGGCGGGCAGCCGCCCGATCAGCCTCGTGCGCTGTCCGCAGGGCCGATCGAAGAAATGCTTCTTCCAGAAGCACGATGCCGGCAGTTTCGGCGATGACGTCAAGCAGGTCGGCATCCGCGAGAAGGACGGGCATGACGAGCCCTATCTGTACGTCGATACGCCTGCGGGACTGCTCACCTGTGTGCAGATGGGCACGATCGAGTTTCATGGCTGGGGCGCGCGGATCGAGGACGTCGAAAAGGCCGACCGGCTCGTCTTCGATCTTGATCCGGACGAGGGGCTCGACTTCCAGGATGTCGTCTCGGCCGCCTTCCATGTTCAGGACGTGCTGGCGCAGATGGGGCTTACCACCTTCCCGATGGTCACCGGCGGCAAGGGTGTGCATGTCATCGCGCCGCTCACCCCCTCGGCCGAATGGCCCGTGGTGAAGGACTTCGCGCATCGTTTCGCCCTGGCGCTCGCGCAGGCGGAGCCGGCGCGCTTCACCGCGGCGCTGGCGAAGGCCAAGCGGACGGGCAAGATTTTCATCGACTATTTGCGCAACCAGCGCGGCGCGACAGCGGTCATGCCCTACAGCGCGCGGACCCGCGAATATGCGCCGATCTCGGTGCCGCTGACCTGGGAGGAATTGCGCGACCTCGACAAGCCATCGCATTGGCATATCGGCGATGCGGCGGAGATGGTGAAGCGTGCGGCGTCGAAGAACCTCGCCCATTGGGGCCGCGCCGACCAGATCCTCCCCGACCTGTGATCATCGCGACCTACAATGTGAACGGCGTCAACGGCCGGCTGCCGGTGCTGCTGCGCTGGCTGGCCGAACGCCAGCCCGACATCGTCGTTCTGCAGGAGCTGAAGGCGCCCCAGGAGAAATTCCCGCTGAGCGCGATCCGCGATCTTGGCTACGATGCGATCTGGCACGGGCAGAAAAGCTGGAACGGCGTCGCGATCCTCAGCCGCGTCGGCGAGATTCACGAAACACGGCGCGGCCTGCCCGGCGATCCCGACGACAGCCACAGCCGCTACATCGAGGCCGCGGTCAACGGCATCCTCGTCGGCGGACTCTATCTCCCCAACGGCAATCCGCGGCCCGGACCCAAGTTCGACTATAAGCTTCGATGGTTCGACCGGCTGGTCGACCATGCCGCCCGCCTGCTCGAAACCGGCCTGCCGGTGATGCTGGCGGGCGACTTCAACGTGATGCCGACCGAGCTGGATGTCTACAAACCCGAGCGCTTGCTCGACGATGCGTTGTTCGCCCCCGAGGTGCGCGCGGCCTATTTCCGGCTGCTCGGCCAGGGCTGGACCGACGCGCTGCGCACGCTCCATCCCGGCGAGACCATCTACACCTTCTGGGACTATTTCCGGAACGCCTATGCCCGCAATGCCGGGCTACGCATCGACCATCTGCTCCTCAGCCCGGCGCTCGCCGACCGCCTCGCCGGCGCTCAGGTCGATATGCATGTGCGCGGTTGGGAGAAGACAAGCGATCATGCGCCGGTCTGGATCGAGCTTGCCCCGAAACCGGCACGGCACCGCAAAGCCCCATCGGCAACGCAGAACAAAGCAAAGCCATGAAGGTCGAGGGTTTTACCCCGTCCGAGCATGATCGGGCGCCCAATGAACGAACGCTCGAATCACGTCGGCAAGGCTATCGCAGCTGGCTGTCCTTGCTGCCTCGCCGGTTAATTCCCACAGCGCGTGTATTCGCATCGCGCTTCGCCTGGCACGCGACACAAGTGCATGTGCGAGGCAGTGCGGCGCGGCGCGCCGACGGAATGTCCTCGCCGCAATCATCGCATTCATCGCTGCCCTCGGCCATCGGCATCATGCCGCGAGCACGCAAAAGGGCATCGATGACCGTGTCGTTGATCTGATCCTGCACGGCGCCGTCACGCGCCCATCCATTCGCCATGTCTGTTCCCGCCAATTGAGCAGTTCCACCACATATCCCGGCGCGAACATTACCGCTCAGGTGTGACCGGACGCTGCCAGCGGAACGCGGAAAGAAGCCCGTCTAAAGAACTCTCGGCTTCGCTCGCCTGTGCAGCCGGATATGCCGACGCCAGGCGTCCATCCCAGTAGCCGAAGTCCACAGTGGTCAAGCTGAAGCGCCAGGGCTGTCCGTCTCGTTCACCTGCAAAGACTCCGCGATATCCGGATAAATCCGGTTGCCCCCCAACCGAGAATTTGGTCTCGGACACGACCGAAGCCGCAGAAAAATGGGACATCGCGAACGGTTTCATAATGGTGTAATGTTCTGCAGCCGTCATATCCACGAGGTGGACGATCGCTATCCGTACGATGATCTTGTCGTCCCGGCCGAGCTGTCGCTCATATCCGATCGCGACATATTCGCCACTCAGATCTGACCCGCTCTCCTTCATCCGCGTGAAGCCCGCAACCTGTGCAGGAAAGCGAAATCCGCTGGCTGTGTGGACCAGCACGTCACCGTCAGGGGTGAAACCGAGAGGTAGTTCTGCAGGAACAGTTCTGGTGGCTTCGGGAATTTGAGCAAAAAGTGCGCCCGGTACGCTGCACAATCCTGTGGCGGCAAATAGTCCCGTCACGGCGCAGCGAACAATCGTCGAAACACTCACATCTTGTCCTTTTCCGCCCGAAGAACCGCCGGCTACACGACCACGATGGCGACGATCGCAGCCGCTATGTCCAGGTTTTGGGCGGCCATACAGCTGTCTCACACGCTATTTCCCCGAGGCAGAACCGTGAAGCTTATCAGCCCCTCCTATTCGCGGGTCCGCGGCGCTCAAATCGGTAAGGTTACGTAATCTTCTGGCATGGCGAACACACGCGCACGATCACGTCGCTGGCGCGGAGATAAGTATATCACCCGATACTTGGCCGGGGACGTGCAGCGTAGATTCAGTGCGCATTGATTGTGATGCCGGCCCGGCGACACGCGAACGCGGGCAGCTACTGGAGATGACCCGATGAGCTACGCTACGCTGATGGTCCACCTCGAACTCGCCAAGTCGAACGCCGACCTGTTGAAGATCACCGGCGATCTCGCCGAGCGGTTTCAGGCTAGCGTGATCGGCATCGCTGCATGCCAACCCATCCAGTATGTGTATGGCGACGGTTTTATATCCGGCGAAGTGCTGGACCAGAATCTCGCGGAGATTCAAAAGGAGGCCGACGCTGCCGAAACGGAATTCCGGACGGTGCTTGGCGGCAGGGTGACAGACCTCGACTGGCGCTTTGCGATCACCAGCGCGTCGATCGCCGACTTTATCGGCGAAGAAGCGCGCAGCGCGGATCTCCTGATCACCAAACCGGACCGGGGCGGCTCGCTGCTCGACCGGACGCGAAAAGTCGACATCGGCGACCTGATCATCCGCGCCGGTCGGCCGGTTCTTCTCGTGCCCACCGGCGCGACCAGGCTCTCGCCTGAACGGGTGATGATCGCGTGGAAGGATAGCAGGGAAGCGAGGCGGGCTACGCTCGACGCCCTGCCTCTGCTGGAAATGGCATCGCACGTCACGCTCGTCGAGATCGCTTCGGAAGACGAGACGGCGCAGGCTGGCAAGCGGCTCGACGATGTCGCGGACTGGCTCAAGCGACATGGTATCGCTGCCGTTCCTCTTGTGGTGCGCGCCACAGGTGATGATGCATCCGCGATCGAAGCCGTTGCACGGGAGGAATCCGCCGGCGTGATCGTGGCAGGTGCCTATGGTCATAGCCGTCTGCGCGAGTGGGTGCTGGGGGGTGTGACCGCCGATCTCCTCATGGCTGCGAGCCGATGCGCTCTCCTGTCCCACTGATGATCGAGCTACCGAAGGTCTGACATCTAATGCAGGCTATGGTGCTGAACGAGCTTGAGCTGACCCTCGTCTTGACCGACCTTCTAGACCGCTTGCCGCGACCGGGCGAGATTCGTGGCAAAGTCTCAGCATGTGCTGTCTCCCGAACGGATCTCCATGTGGTCTATGACGACTTCCTCTGAATAGAGGATGCGTAGACTTACTAATTACAGGGTCAATCGAACCCGCATAGCCGTATCAATGAAACGCGGATGCCGCGTGGATGGAGACGGGAATTGAAGAACATATTGCTCCTCGTGCACGACGACGCGGGACAGGAGGCACGGTTCCAGACCGCGCTCGACATCACCCGCGCGCTTGAAGGCCATCTGACCTGTCTCGACGTCGCGCAGGTGCAAGTGATCGCTGGCGATTATTCGGGCGGCGCCGCAACCGCGATGCTGATGGCGGACGAGCGGGAGCGGGAAGCCGCCAATCGCGTGACGCTCGAGGCGAGGCTGGCCCATGAAGGCGTGCAATGGAACTGGATCGAGAGCAGCGGCGGTCTCGCAGAATGCGTTACCCGTGCGGCCGGACTTGCCGACCTCATCGTCGTCAATCGCAAGCTCGATGTCTTTCCAGAGCCGGACATGCGCGGCGTCACCGCATCGATCGCCGTTCGCTCCGGGACACCGGTGGTCGCTGTGCCCGACGATGTCCGAAGCCTCGACGTCACAGGCCGCGCACTGATCGCTTGGGACGGCTCGGATCCGGTGACGGCCACGATGCGGACCTGCATACCCCTCCTCAAGCTCGCCGCGGCGGTCATGCTCTTGACGATCGATGATGGAGGCGAAGGAGTCCCCGCCGAAGAGGCGGCCGCCTATCTTTCACGCCACGACGTCCATGCCACGATCAGGCGCGTCGCCGGCAAGCACCGGCATGCCGACGATATCATCGCGGAGGAATCCGCCACATGGGAGGCAAGTTACTGCCTCATGGGTGCATTCAGCCACAACCGGCTCGTCGAAGCCCTGTTCGGGGGCGTGACACGCCGAATGCTGAGCACCAGCAAGCTGCCGCTCATTCTCGGCCACTGATAATTTTGCCCTCGCCGCTTGAGGCGAGGCCATTCCCTCCGAAAGGAACACCCAATGCCTAAGACCATGAAGGCCGCGGTCGTCCGCCAGTTCGGCGCGCCGCTGACTATCGACGAAGTGCCCGTACCCCAAGCAGGTCCCGGCCAGATACAGGTCGCCATCCAGGCCTCGGGCGTCTGCCATACCGATCTCCACGCCGCCGAAGGCGATTGGCCCGTAAAGCCCAATCCGCCCTTCATCCCCGGCCATGAGGGCGTGGGCTTCGTATCGCAGGTTGGCGCGGGCGTGACCCATATCAAGGAGGGCGACCGGGTGGGCGTCCCCTGGCTCTACAGTGCGTGCGGTCATTGCGTCCACTGCCTCGGCGGCTGGGAGACGCTGTGCGAAACCCAGCTCAATACCGGCTATTCCGTCAATGGCGGCTTTGCCGACTATGTCGTCGCCGACCCAAATTATGTCGGCCATCTGCCCGCCAACATCAGCTTCATCGAGATCGCCCCGATCCTGTGCGCCGGCGTCACGGTCTACAAGGGGCTGAAGATGACCGATACCAAGCCCGGCGACTATGTCGCGATCAGCGGCATCGGTGGGCTGGGCCACATGGCCGTGCAATATGCCAAGGCGATGGGGCTCAATGTGGCGGCGATCGACATCGATGACGCCAAGCTCGATCTTGCCCGGCGACTTGGCGCGACCATCACCGTCAATGCCCGCAACGAAGACCCGGCTGAGGTCATCAAGCGCGAAACCGGCGGGGGCGTGAACGGCGTCCTCGTGACAGCAGTCAGCGAGAAGGCCTTCGCGCAGGCCGTTGGCGTCGTCGCCCGCGGCGGCACAGTCGCGCTCAACGGGCTGCCGCCCGGAGATTTCCCGCTCAACATCTTCGGCATGGTGCTGAACGGCATCACCGTGCGTGGCTCGATCGTGGGAACGCGCCTCGACCTGCAGGAATCGATCGATTTTGCAGCGCAGGGCAAGGTTCGAGCGACGGTGGAGACGGCAGGCTTGTCGGACATCAACACCGTGTTCGAGCGCATGCACAAAGGTCAGATCGAGGGCCGCGTCGTTCTCGATCTGACAGCATGAACAGGCGCCGCACGATTGATCCGGTTGCTCGGGTCAACCGGACAACGAGTATCCTTCGTATTGAAGAGATAGCACGGCTCGGCTGGGCAAAATTCCTGCGTGACAATAGATTGCAGGTTAATAATTATCACGTTATCAATCTGACATGGCAGACAAGCGCACCCTGAGCGAGCAGCAGTTGACGACCGGACTGATATTGTTGGGGCGCCATTACTCCCGGCAACTCGACAAGGTTGTCGATGACCTGGGATTGTCGGGTTCGAGCGCTATCCCCCTCGCAATATTGAGCCGCATGGGAGAGGGAACGCGCCAGGGAAGTCTGGCGCAAGCTTTGGGCGTGGAAGGTCCTGCCCTCGTTCGGCAACTGGACAGGCTATGTGCGCTGGGCCTCGTGGAGAGGGTCGAAGATGCGGCCGACCGGCGTGCCAGGAATCTGTATCTGACCATCGCGGGGCGGCGGGTTGCAGCGGATGTCGAAGCCCGGTTCGCGCGGCAGCGCCGCACGCTGCTGGCGGGCGTTCCCGACGAAGACATCGAGGCGGCCCAGCGCATTTTCAGGATTCTCGAAAACAGGATGAGTGAGCCATCCGACCTGGAGTAGCCGGAGGGGTGAAGCCAACTGAAATCCGCAGCACGACATCAATATCTAGGAAGACACCGCCTCGAAAGAGGAACCTTGAAGCCTATATCTGGAAGAGGATTTCATGACCTACTCGGCTCCCGTTGATGAACAGCGCTTTGTGCTTACCCACATCGCGCGGATTGGCGAGATCGGCGCCGATCCGCGTTTTTCAGCAGCCAGTGAAGACATGGTCGATGCCATCGTGGAGGGCGCTGCTGCCTTCGCCGAGGGGGAGTATGCGCCCCTGCTGCGTTCAGGGGACACGGTCGGAGCGCGATGGGACAATGGTGTCGTCACCATGCCGGAGGGCTTCCGGGCAGCCTATCGGGCCTTTGTGGACAATGGCTGGGGCACGCTCGCAGGCCCGGTGGCGTTCGGCGGACAGGGGCTACCCTTTTCGCTGGCGACGGTGGTCATGGAGGACCTGGGCACGGCCAATATGGGTTTCTCCCTGGTCAATATGCTTACCCCCGGCGCGATCGAATCGCTGGTCGCCCATGGCAGTCAGGAACAGCAGGCCACCTGGCTCCCCAGGCTGATCACGGGCGAGTGGCCCGGCACCATGAACCTGACCGAACCGCAGGCCGGTTCGGACGTGGGCGCGATACGCACCACCGCGACGCAGGCGCCGGACGGCACATGGCGGGTCAAGGGTCAGAAGATATTCATCACCTTCGGCGAACACGACCTCGCTGACAATATCGTCCATCTGGTACTGGCACGCACACCCGGCGCGCCGCAGGGAACCAAAGGCCTTTCGCTGTTCCTCGTCCCCAAATACCGGCTTGACGAAGCCGGCGAGCCGGGCGTGCGGAACGACGTCCATTGTGTGTCTATCGAACATAAGCTGGGCATCCACGCATCGCCCACCTGTGTCATGTCCTATGGTGACAATGACGATTGCATCGGCGAACTGGTTGGCGCTGAAGGCGCGGGCATCAGGGCGATGTTCACGATGATGAACAATGCGCGGATCAATGTCGGCAACCAGGGCGTACAGGTGGCTGAGCGCGCGACCCAGCTGGCGATCGCTTATGCCCGCGACCGCATCCAGTCGCCCAGCGCCGATGGCACTTCGGGCAAGGCATCAGTCGCCATCATCGAGCATCCCGACGTGCGCCGCATGCTGCTGCGGATGAAAGCACAGACCCAGGCCGTGCGCGCTTTGCTCTATTATGCGGCCGGTCAGGTCGATCGCGCGCATATGGGCGATGCGGCGGCAAAGGCGCGGGTCGATCTGGTGACGCCGCTCGTCAAGGCGCATGGCACCGATATCGGCTGCGAGGTCGCATCGCTGGGCGTGCAGGTGCATGGCGGCATGGGCTTCATCGAGGAGACCGGCGCCGCGCAACATTATCGCGATGCTCGCATCACCCCTATCTATGAAGGCACGAACGGCATCCAGACCGCCGACCTGGTCGGGCGCAAGCTGACCGGCGACGGCGGCGCGGCGCTGCGGGCGCTGCTTACCGACATCCACGCGGAAATCGACAACGAGCCCACGCTTGTCGCGCTGGCCGATGCCGTCGAGCAGATCGCCGCGTGGATGCTGAACGAGGCGAGCGTGAACGACCGCCTGGCCGGAAGCTATTCCTTCCTGACCATGGTGGCGACGCTGACCTGTGGCTGGCTGATGGCGCGGCAGGCAGCGGTCGCCACAGCGCTCAGCGCCAAGGACGAGGGAAATCTCACCTTCCTGAAGGCCAAGATCGCCGCAGCCCGTTTCTATCTCGACCAGATCGTGCCCGAGGCGATCGGCCTGAGGGCCGCTGCCCTGGCGGGGTCGGCCCCACTTTATGCCCTGACCGCCGAGGAACTGGCGGCATGAGCGATCTCTTCGCTACCCTCTACACCAGCAAGCGCATATCGTCCGACCAGGCGGCGGCCCTGATCCCACCGGGTTCGAAGGTCGCGATGGGGCTGGGTGTGTCGCAACCCCCGGCGCTTCTGGAGGCACTGGCCAGGCGCGCCAGCGCGGGTGAAGTCTCGGATATTTCGCTCTATTACATGCTGGCAACCGCCATCGCCGGTGAGACCGTGCTCCGCTACGAACTGCGCGATCGCATCAGGCCCGTCAGCCTGTTCCACAGCGGGGTGGAACGCGCCCTCGATGCGATCGGCCTTCGGGAGAATGTTCCTCCGGTAGAGGTGATCCCGGTCGCGTTCAGCCAGGTGCCGCGCATGCTGACGGAGCATATCGGCGTCGATACGCTCCTCACCACCGTATCGCCGATGGATGAGGACGGGAATTTCAGCTTTGGAACAAACACCGACTATGCCCTTGCCGTATCACGGTCTGCGCGCCGGGTCATCCTCGAGGTCAATCCGCACATGCCGCGGGTCCAGGGCAATTGCGTGATCCATGTCTCGCAGGTGACGGCGCTGGTCGAGCATGCGACGCCTTTGCTCGCGCTGCCGGAGGCGGCCCCCGGCGCAGAAGACCTGGCGATTGCAAAGATCATCGCGGGGCTGGTCGAGGACGGTGCCTGCCTCCAGATGGGTATCGGCGCCTTGCCCGACGCGGTCTGTTCGGCGCTGCACGGTCATCGGCATCTGGGCATCCATACCGAATTGATGACCCCCGGCATGGCAGAACTCATGCGCCTCGGGGTCGTGGACAACAGCCGCAAGCAGCAACACGCCGGTCGTTCGGTGTTCACCTTCGCGATGGGCGACGCGCCGCTTTACGACTATATCGACGGCAATCCCCTGCTGGAGGCCCACCCGGTCGACTATGTGAACGACCCGGCGGTGATCGCCCGCAACGACCGGATGGTCTCGGTCAACGCCACCCTGCAGGTCGATCTGGACGGTGCCTGCAATTCCGAATTCATGAACGGACGCCAGTACAGCGCCGCCGGGGGGCAACTGGACTTCGTTCGCGGCGCTTATGCGTCCAGGGGCGGCCGGTCGATCATCGCATGTCATTCGACGGCTGCTCGCGGCACGGTGTCGCGCATCGTCCCGGCTTTGTCCGGGCCGGTGACGACGCCGCGCAACGATACCCACATCGTCGTCACCGAATATGGCTGGGTCGACCTCAAGGGAAAGAGCGTCAGCGAACGAGCCCGCGCGCTCATCGGCATCGCGCACCCGGATTTTCGGGACGCGCTGGCGCACCCACAATAAGTCGCCCTTCCGGAATGGCTCTATCCGAATAACAATCAAAGGCCCGCCGGGCTCAGGGCGGCTGTCAGGCAATGGGAGAAAGACATGCAGGGAAATCGTATCGCCAATGCCGGCCTCGCAAACCGGATCATGGATGCGGATGCAGCCGCCAGCCTGATTTCCAACGGCATGACGATCGGCATGAGCGGCTTCACCGGTTCGGGCTATCCCAAGGCAGTGCCCGTGGCGCTGGCCAAGCGGATCGAGGCGGCACACGCGGCGGGCGAACGCTTTCGTTGCCGGGTCTGGACGGGCGCATCGACCGGCCCCGAACTCGACGGTGCGCTGGCCAGGGCCGACGGCATCGAGTTCCGCCTGCCCTATAATTCCGATCCGATCGCGCGCGACAAGATCAATCGCGGCGAGATGGAATATTTCGACATGCACCTGAGCCAGGTCGCGCCGATGGCGTGGCAGGGCTTTCTGGGTCCGCTCGACGTCGCGGTGGTGGAAGTGGCGGGCATCCGGGCGGACGGATCGCTGATCCCATCCTCTTCGGTCGGCAATAACAAGACCTGGCTCGACCGCGCACAAGGCGTAATCCTGGAGGTCAATCGCTGGCAGAACCAGGCCCTGGAAGGGATGCACGACATTTATTACGGCACCGCCCTGCCCCCGCACCGCGTGCCGATCCCGCTGGTCCGCCCAGACGACCGTATCGGTGACACCCATTTCCGCTGTGACCCGGACAAGATCATCGCGATCGTCGAGACCGATGCGCCAGACCGCAACCTGCCCTTCGCCGCGCCCGATGCGGCCGCCAATGCCATTGCCGGCCACCTGATCGAGTTCTTCCGGCACGAGGTCGCCAAGGGCCGCTTGCCCGCGTCGCTGCTTCCGCTGCAATCGGGCGTGGGCAATATCGCCAACGCCGTGCTTTCCGGGCTGGTCACCGGCCCGTTCGAGAATATGACCTCTTATACCGAAGTCATCCAGGACGGGATGCTCGACCTGCTGGATTCGGGCAAGCTACGCATGGCGTCCGCCACCGCCTTTTCGCTGAGTCCGGAGGCCGCGACGCGGCTGAATGCCGACATGAGCCGCTATCGCGACAAGATGATCCTGCGGCCACAGGAAATCAGCAATCATCCTGAACTGATCCGGCGGCTCGGCTGCCTGGCAATGAACGGGCTGATCGAGGCCGACATCTACGGCAACGTCAATTCGACCCACGTCATGGGATCGCGCATCCAGAACGGCATTGGCGGGTCGGGCGACTTCGCGCGCAACGCCTATGTCTCGATCTTCGTCACGCCTTCCACGGCGAAGGGCGGCAAGATTTCCGCGATCGTGCCACAGGCGAGCCATGTCGATCATATCAGCCAGGATGTTCAGGTGCTCGTCACGGAACAGGGGCTTGCCGATCTCCGGGGTCTCAGCCCAAAACAGCGCGCCGCCCTCATCATCGAGAAATGCGCGCATCCCGACTACCGGCCCGCGCTCGCGGACTATTACCGCCGCGCGCGCGAAGGCTCCTACGGCCAGCAATCGCCCTCCCTGCCGGGCGAGGCCCTGTCCTGGCATCAGCGTTTTATCGAAACCGGGTCGATGTTGCACCATTGCTGAGCAATTGTCCGACATCTTCTCGACGCAGCCACATCGGTCTTGATGAACGTTTGATGTGGTGAAGCATATCGATCTGACCGCGATTAAAAGCCAGAGATGCGGAGCACTGATGGGGAACACGCGAAAGAGCTTGTCAGATACTCGAAGACGACTTTGCTTACAACCACTAACTGACGAGAGCATCAGACCTGCCGGTTCGCAACCTCCAATGGTGACATTGCGCGCACCATTCATCTCCGTAATATCCCGCATATTGCCGGCGATTCTGCAGTCCTAGCTTCCGCCCATCAAGACGGAGGTGACGATGAAGAACATCCTTTTACTGATACATGACGATGAGGGTCAGGAAGCCCGGCTGCAGGCGGCGCTCGACCTGACCCGGGCGTTGAACGGCCACCTGTCCTGCATCGATGTCACGATGGTCCCGAGTATCGCGGGCGACTATGACGGTATCGGGTCGGCCATGCTACTTGGCGACGAACGCGACCGTGAAGCCGCCAACAAGGCTAGTCTTGAAGCCCGCCTGGTGTCCGAGGATGTCGTGTGGAGCTGGAGCGATGTGACGGGTTTCGCCGCTGAGGCCGTTATCGAGGCGGCGGCGCTTGCCGATCTCATCATACTCAACCGCAAGCTCGATCAGTTCCCCTATCCGGACATGCGGGAGCTGGCGAGCAGCATCGTCGTGAAGGCGCGCAAGCCCGTCGTCGCCGTCCCGGACGACGTGAGGGGCTTTAAACTTGGCCGCGCGCTCATTGCCTGGGACGGACAGGGGGCGGCCGCAGCGACCATGCGGGCGTGTGTCCCGCTCCTGGCGCTAGCCGAAGAGGTGCAGATCTTCATGGCCCGCGACGGCGCCGAGCAGACCGAGCCGACCGAAGCCGCCCAATATCTGTCGCGGCACAACATCCATGCCTCCATCCGCATCGTCGACGATGGCTTGACCCCTGCCGATCAGCTCATCGCGGACGAGGCCGCTAACTGGCATGCGGACTACATCTTGATGGGCGCTTATGGCCGTGGACGGCTGATGGAGACGTTCGGCGGAGTCACCAAGCGGATGCTCGCGCACAGCAAGCTGCCGCTCATTCTCGGCCACTGACTTGTCCCGGACCCTGGCCGCATCGTCCCCGTCCTCGGGCACCGGCGGCGCATTCTGGCAATATGGCCCGGAGGCCCTGCTGACGCGCCTCGACTCTGCTCGCGAAGGTCTGGCTGAGGCCGAGGCGGGCGCGCGGCTATCCCGCGACGGCCCCAACGAGATCGGGGAAACCGCCCGGCGGCACATCTTAGTCGATCTCCTCCACCGCCTCGCCAATCCGCTGGTCGCCATCCTGCTCGTCGCTGCCGCGATCGCTGGCTTCACCGGCGATCTTGCAAGCTTCCTTATCATTCTGGTGGTCGTGATCCTCTCGACGCTGCTCGACATGGTGCAGGAACATCGGGCGCAAGCCACGGCCGCGGCGCTCAAGCGCTCGATCGCGCTCCATGCCACCGTGCTGCGCGACGGTGATCCGATCGAACTTCCGGTCAGCGCTATCGTGGCTGGCGACGTGTTGCAGCTGCGTGCGGGCGACCTTGTGCCAGCCGACGGGATTGTGCTCGAGGCCAACGGCGCGCAGGTCAACGAGGCACTGCTGACCGGCGAGCCCTATCCGGTCGAGAAGCGCGTCGGACCCGATCCCGACGCCTCGACACCCGCCGAGGCCAGCGGTGCGTTTTTCCATGGCACATCGGTGATCGCAGGCACCGCGACGATGCTGGTCGTGGAGACGGGGGCGCGGACTCGTTTCGGCGCGATCGCGCAATCCCTTGCGGCCGCACCTGCTCCGACCGCCTTCGAGCGCGGCATCCACAAGCTCGGCATGCTCATTGCCCGCCTCACAATCTTCCTCGTCCTGTTCGTGCTGCTGGCGCATCTGGCGCTCGGCCGGCCGCCCCTTCAGTCCTTTCTGTTCGCCATGGCACTGGCGGTCGGGCTGACGCCCGAACTGCTGCCGATGATCATGACGGTGTCGCTGGCGCGCGGGGCACAGCGCATGGCGAGCGCCAAGGTCGTGGTGAAACGCCTCTCGGCGATCCACGATCTCGGCGAGATGGATGTGCTGTGCACCGACAAGACGGGCACGCTCACCGAAGCGCGGATCACGCTCGTCGGACGTCCCGGCATCGACGGCGAGGATGATGATCGCGTCGCCGAACTGGCGGCGATCAACGCGCGATTCGAAACGGGCCTCAAAAGCCCGCTCGACGAGGCACTGATTACGCACATGACTGGCCGGCCGTTCGACGACTGGACAAAACTCGACGAACGGCCGTTCGACTTCGAGCGGCGACGCGTCTCGGTGCTGGCCGAGCGCGAAGGTGAGCGGATCGAGATCGTCAAGGGCGCGCCCGAGACGATGCTCGCGCTTTGCAGCCGGGCTCAGGACCGTTCGGGCGACCTTGTCGCGATCGACGAAGCACTTCGCAGTCGTCTGATCGCCCTGCACGATGAGCGGGCGGCACAGGGCTTGCGCCTGCTTGGTGTCGCTTGGAAGCCGGCACCGGAGCAGGATCGCATCGGCGACGCGGATGAAGATGGCCTCATCTTCGCGGGCTATTGCGTGTTCGTCGATCCGCCCAAGCCAAGCGCGGCTGAGGCGGTCGCCAGGCTCGAGGCCGCCGGCATCCGTATCAAGGTCATATCGGGTGACGCCGGAGCCGTCGTCGAACACCTCGTTGCGAGCCTGGCGCTTCCCGTCGAGGGCCTGCTCACGGGAGAGGAGATCGGCAAGTTGGACGATGCGGCGCTCGCTGCGCGGGTCGACACCGTCGATCTGTTCGCGCGGGTGACGCCGGATCAGAAAGTGCGGGTCGTGCGGGCGCTTCGTGCGCGCGGCCATACGGTGGGCTTCATGGGCGACGGGATCAACGACGCGCCCGCCATCCACGCGGCAGACGTGGGCCTCTCGGTGGACGGCGCCACCGACGTCGCGCGGGAGGCGGCCGACATGATACTGCTGGCACCCGATCTCGGCGTTCTTGCCGACGGCGTGGTTGAGGGCCGCCGCACCTACGCCAACATCATGAAATATATCCGCATGGGGACGAGCTCGAACTTCGGCAACATGCTGACCATGGCGCTGGCGTCGCTGGTGCTGCCCTTCCTTCCGCTGACCGCGGTGCAGGTCCTGCTCAACAACCTCATCTACGACCTCTCCCAGATCGGCATTCCCTTCGACAGCGCGGACGCGAGCGATCTTGCCCAGCCGCGCGGATGGGACATGCCGGGTCTCGTGCGCTTCACGGCCATCATGGGACCGCTGTCCTCGCTGTTCGACATTGCGACCTTTGTGCTTTTGCTCAAGGTCTTCCACGTCGATGTCGCGACCTTCCGCTCGGCCTGGTTCATCGAATCGATGGCGACCCAGATCCTGGTAATATTTATCATCCGCACCACGGGGCCCGCCTGGACGGGGCGGGCGCATAGTGCGCTGGTCGTGACCGCATTCGGCGGACTGTTGGCGGCGCTTGCCCTGCCCTTTCTCCCCTTCGCCGCGTTCCTTGGCTTCGCCCCGCCGAGCGCTACGGTTATTGCCGTGATCGCCCTGCTGGTCGTCGTCTATCTTCTGCTCTCGGAGGTCATGAAGCGGTCTGCCCTGCGACGTACGACATGACCGACGGTCTGACGCCGGGGAAGAACGGCCGTTCCGCAATCACGGCCGGGCGGTTCTTGAGACGCTGGTTTCCGGCTATCCTGCTTGCGGGCGCGGTTCTTGCAGCTGTCCTGCATTTTGGTGAGATTGAACAGTTCGCGGAATTGATCGAGAGTGCCAGGCCCGGCTGGCTGGTGCTGGCCATCTGTCTCCAGCTTGCTACCTATGCGAGCGTGGCCAGTGGCTGGCGGCTCGTACTGCACCGGGCTGACTCGGCTCAACCGCTCGCCCGGCTCATGCGGGTCGCGGTCCTCAAGCTGTTTGCCGATCAGGCGATACCGAGCGCCGGAATGGGCGGGAATGTCCTGCTCGTCGATCAGCTTCATGCCCTGGGTGCTTCGCGAGGCGCTGCCGTAGCGGCGTTGCTCATATCGATGATCGGCTTTTACGCCGCATTCGCGACTTTTGCCCTGCTGATGCTGCTCCTGCTCTGGCAAGATGCGGCGGCGTCTCCGCTCATTGCCGGTCTCGTGACTTTATTCCTGGCGGTCGCGTTCGCCATTCCCACCTTTGCGCTCTGGCTCAGTCATAGGGGGCGCCATCCACTTCCTCCGGCGTTGGGGCAAATCGGCATTGCGCGGACACTGATGCAGACGGTCGGTGAAGCGCCGCCCGAACTGCTCCGCGACCGATCTCTCATTCTGAAGGTCACGGGCTTCAACGCGCTTATCTTCCTGGCAGACGCAGCGACATTGTGGGTATGCGTTCGCGCCGTCGGCCAGCCGCTGCCCTTCGCGACGGCGTTTATCGCGCTTATCATGGCCTCGATCGTCGTGACGCTTGGCCCTGTCCCGCTGGGCCTCGGAAGCTTCGAGGCGACGTCCACGGCGGCGCTCCATCTCCTCGGCGTTCCGCTAGAAGCGGCCTTCGCCGGCACGATGCTGACACGCCTTTTCACGCTTTGGCTGCCCCTCTTGCCCGGTATCATGCTCTTGCGATTGCGCAAGAGCGCGTGATTTGGAGCCTTTCGCGGGCAACCACCCCAACGAGGCCGTTCTATGACGATTTCTTCCATATTGGCGATTTCCGACCCCACGGAAGCGACCGATGGGTTCGCTGATACTATGCTGGGCGTGGCCAGAATATTCGACGCAGAATTGACCCTCGCGCTTCTGGCGCCCGCGCCCGTTGCGGGAGAACGTGCATATCCGAAGCACCTTACCACCCAACGCTTCAACGAACTTGTCGAAGCCAAGGAAAAACGCCTTTGGAGCGTTGCGCGCAAGGAGAATTGCGAGGTCCGAATCTTCGTGGATCTGGTCGACGCCGCTCTGAGCGCCATGGTACGTCAATCGCGCTGCCACGACATGTTGCTTGTCGGTCCGATCGACACGTTCGCCGACGCAGAACTGCATCGCATGCTCCTCCAAAAACTCCTCCTCCTGTCCGGCAAGCCGATTCTTCTTCTGCCGCCCGCCGGCCTGGAGGGCCGCCCTCGTCGTCTCGCGGTGGGATGGGACGGAATGCGCGAAGTGACGCGGGCACTGGACTGCGCCTTGACGCTGTGTGCGAGCGACGCTGAAATCGATCTGATCTCGGTCCTGCCTTTGACGGCGCCGCCCACCCTGCGCACTCCGGCGGAGGATATGTGCACCCGGCTCCAGGAAAGGAACCTAAGTGCTAGGCAAAGCCTTGCGCGCGCAGAGCATGCGAGCGTCGCTGCCACGCTGCTGGCACAGGCGGTGGCGGGCAATGCCGACCTGATCATTCTGGGTGGATTTGGGCATTCACCGATAAGGGAGAGCGTGTTTGGCGGCGTGACGGATGAGGTCATTCGCAACCGGCACACCACGCCGATCCTCATCGTTCATTGATGGTGCCCGACATCCAGTACGGGCAATCCTGGACCAAATATGCTAGCGCAATGCCATCATGATCGAAGCCTGGGGCCGGAAAGGCTGTCACGAAAGGCTTTCAAGCGTCGTGTAGGGCGTGGCATCGCACTGCAGATCGCCGCCAGCCTATCGGGGATCAAAACAGGAAACGGGAGCAAAGATGCTGCGCGGCTGGATCCTCTTCCATCACGAACTGGATCCAGCGATCCCGGAGGTGCCCGAAATCCTGCGCTTTCAGGAAGCCGCCAGCGCCATGGGCATCGACCTGACAGTTTACGATCCCCATCGCTTCGACCTGATTGTCGGCGGAGACGAGGACTGGGCGGTCACCTACAATGACAGCCCGATGGGGCGGCCCGACTTCATCATCTGCCGGACGGGCGCGGAGACCGATTATTACACGCTCGCGCTGCTACGACATTTCGAGCGACGCGGCGTGCGGTTGGTCAATGGGCCGGCGACGATCGAGCGCGTGGCCGACAAACTCCACACGCTACAAAGCCTGAACCGGGCGGGTCTTCCGATCCCGCGCACAATCCTCGGGACTTTCCCTATGGACGTCGATCTCGTTGAGCGGGAGCTTGGCTTCCCCGTGATCGTCAAGACGCTCAAGGGCACACGGGGTGCAGGCGTCCTCAAATGCGAGAACCGTAGCCAGTTCGAGGATCTCGCGGGCCTTCTCGAAAGCGCGGAAGCGAAGGCCGATTTCATTCTGCAGCACTATGTCCGCGCAAGCCACGGCCGCGATGTTCGCGTGCTTGTCGTCGGCGGGCGGGTCGTTGCAGCCATGGAGCGTCGCTCGCTCACTGGCGGCTTCAAGTCGAACGTGTCGCTGGGCGGGGTGGGCGTCGCCTATAACCCGCCCCCGGAGATGGCAGAACTGGCGGTCAAGGCGGCCGATATCCTCGACCTCGACATCACCGGCATCGACATATTGTTCGACGAGGAGGGCTACCGGATCTGCGAAGCCAATTCCGCCCCTGGTTTCCAGGGCCTCGAGCGTGCAAGCGGGCTCGACGTGCCCTCGACGATCCTGGAATGGATCGTCGTCACGCAGGACGCGCCGGCGTCCGCGCCAGCGGCGGCCGAGAGCAGCGTGCTGGCCGACATGATCTTCGGCGGGCGTACCGGCCTTCGCGCGATCACGGACCGGAACACGCACTTCCGCGAGTTTGCGAGCGCGATGGGTGTGCGGCTGTTCGGGGCCAGCATGAGTTGCCTCGGACAGGCCCTAGCTCCCGCGCTGCTAGTCGATGCGAGAAGCCGGACTGTAAATAGGCGTCGAACCGGGACCCCATATCGGCGTGCAATAGGGACCCCCTTTTCGGGTTGCCGGGCGGTTGTCCCGGTAGTCCATAGGAGGGACCCACGGCCGGCGCTGCGCGCCCCCCAAGCGCTGGCGGTGCCGGCCGTGGGAGGTTCCTGTGGACCCACCGGGTCAACCGCCGGGTGGGGGGTCCGGGGGGAGGGTTTTAGCTTCGGTTTCTGAGGCGCCAGCTGTCGTTGCCGGTCTCGACGATGTCGCAGTGATGGGTGATGCGATCGAGCAGCGCGGCCGTCATCTTGGGATCGCCGAACACGGTCGGCCATTCCCCGAACGCCAGGTTCGTCGTGATGATCACCGAGGTGCGCTCGTAGAGTTTGCTGACGAGGTGGAACAGCAACTGGCCGCCCGAGCGGGCGAACGGCAGATAGCCAAGCTCATCGAGCACGACGAGATCGAGGCGGGAGAGCTGGGCCGCAAGCGCGCCGGCCTTGCCGAGGCGGCTCTCTTCCTCGAGCCGGTTCACCAGATCCACGGTGTTGTAGTAGCGGCCGCGGGCGCCGGCACGCACGACGCTGGCAGTGATTGCGACGGCCAGGTGGGTCTTCCCGGTCCCGGTGCCGCCGACCAGGACGATATTGCGCTGACCGGGCAGGAACGAGCCAGCATGCAGCGAGCGCACCAGCTGCTCATCGATCAGCGTCCCCTCGAACACGAACGCATCGATGTCCTTCACCACCGGAAGCCTGGCCGCGGTCATGCGATAGCGGATCGATGCCGCATGGCGATGAGCAGCCTCAGCGCGTAGCAGATCGGTCAGGATCTCGATGGCGGTGCGCTTGCGCTGCATGCCCGTGGTGACCGCCTCGTCGAAGGCGCCAGCCATGCCCTTGAGGCCCAGGCCGCTCATCGCGGCGATCATCTCATGCCGCTGCACGGGCGCCTCGCAGAAGGTCATAGCGAGCGCAGTCCGCGGTCGGTGGGTGGCTGAGCGCTAGCGCTTCGGACGTGGCGATGGTCAGTGGCCGGGGCGGCTCTCGCCGCCGTGCCAAGATGTTGAGGATTACGTCATCGCTGGCAGCGCCGGCGGCGAGTGCCTCGCGGATCGCGGCCTCGACCGCTTCGAGGCCATCGGTCAGCACGGCAGAGAGCACGCGCACGAACCGGCGGTCGGCTTCATCGCCTGTCCCCAGCTTGCGCCTGAGCCGCGCCAGTGCCGGCGGGAGATCCCAGTCCTGGAACGGTGCTCCGTTCCTCAAGGCGCCCGGCTTCTTGGCCAGCACCGGCAGGTAGTGCCAGGGATCGAGGATCATCCGATCCCGGCCGAAGAAGCGGGGATGCTCGGCGATCACCTCATCGTCGAGGCGGACCACGATCCGGTCCGCATAGGCGCGAACCTGCACCGCCCGCCGGGCCGCCTTGGCCATGACCGAGTAGCGGTTGCGGTCGAAGCTGATCAGGCAAGTGCCGGTCACCGCGTGCGGCGTCTCGTGGAAGCCGTCGAACGGCGCCAGCATCACCTGGAGCGAGGGGCGCTCGGCGTCCCATGCCTCGGCGATGGTCAGCTCGCGTTGATCGGGATGCGGGTGCAGCGCCGCCCAGCGGCGGCACTCGGCCTCAAGCCACCCGTTCAGCTCCTCCAGGCTCGCAAAGCGTAATCGGGGCTGGAAGAACCGCCCCCGGATCGTCTGCACCTGGTGCTCGACCTGGCCCTTCTCCCAACCCGCTGCTGGCGAGCAGGCGGTAGGCTCGATCATGTAGTGATCGGCCATGATCAGGAACCGGCGGTTGAAGACCCGCTCCTTGCCGGTGAACACCGTCGTCACCGCGGTCTTCATGTTGTCGTAGATGCCGCGCGTCGGCACGCCGCCGAAGAAAGCGAACGCCCGTGCATGGGCGTCGAACACCATCTCCTGCGTCTCGCGGGGATAGGCCCGCACGAACACCGCCCGCGACGCGCAAAGCCGCATATGCGCGACCTTCACCCGCATCGGCTTGCCGGCGATCTCCACATCCTCGTGGCTCCAGTCGAACTGGTAGGCCTCGCCGGGCCGGAACATCAGCGGGATGAACGCCGCGGCGCCGTCGCCGGCATCCTTGCGTCGGTCGTCCAGCCAGCGCTTCGCATAGCGCCGGACCGCATCGTAGGAGCCGTCGAACCCCTCGCGCAGCAGCAGGTCGTGAATCCGCGTCATCCGCAGCCGTTCGCGCCGCGGCCGTGCCTCGTTCTCCGTCAGCAGAGTATCCAGGCGCTCCTGGAACGGACCGATCCGGGGAAGCGGCTGCACCGACCGCCGATAAGCAAAGCCCGCCTCCGGGGCTCGGATCGCCTTCCTTATCACCTTGCGCGACACCCGCAGGTCACGCGCGATCGCCTTGATCGATTTACCGTCGGCGTGCTCGCGCCGAATCCTTACCACCGTCTCCAAAATCAACATCCCGATCCCGCCGCCTGGCTACAACCAAGCGGACGCACCTAAACCATCGAGATGGGGGTCCCTTTTAGACGCCGATCACCCCCATAACGGGGTCCCTTTTGCACGCCGCTCCACAACCCCGGTTTGCTAGCGAGGACAGCGTGGAGATAATAGTCGCAGCAGCGGTGGTGCTTTCCGCATTTGTCGGCACTCCAGCCAACGCCATCGACATTGTGGGTCCGGGCCGGTTCTGCGGCTATTCGCCGATTATCGATCTGCTCGATGGTGAGAAGGTCATGACTTTGGAAGGTGGTATACACGGAGGCAGCTTCCGCTGGGAAGGCGATTTCGGCACCCTTGAAGTGTATGGAATTGGCTGGGCCAGTCGTCCGACAGGTCGGATTGTTAAAGCTCGCCATTCCAGCAGCCCTGCACGCTTTGCGCAAAAACGAGTGGAAGGCGTCTACCAAATAGCAATCTGGAATGGCTCGCACGGCGCTGCCTATTTCAAATCGTCAATACCATCCACCCAGCCCCAATTGGATGCGATTGATCGCGTGGAGCTATTTGAAGAGGGGCAGTCCCCTTCAGGCTGCAAATTGCGCACAACCTTCTCTTGGGAGTAGCGACAGCCGGAGCGGGTTTTGTTCACGGTTTCATCCGACACGGCATTACGGGGACACAACACAAACCTCCGTTCAGAAGCCGCTGCAGGCTCCGATCGCACCTATTTCATGTTATGTCCCCGAAACACAATGTCCCCGAAACACAATGTCCCCGAAACACACGGCCGTACGCCTGAGCCGCCGGGCTGCCTCCTCATGAGGAACTGGGGATTGCGGCGCGCTCGTTGCCGGCATTTAAACTGCAAGCGACTTCACCCACCCGTGTTCGCTAAGATCAGGCTGGTCATTGACGAACGTCGCGTCGAAACCCTTCTCCCAAGGAAACACGCCGCCGCGGTCGGGCCAAACGATCTGGATGCAGGGAAACTTATCGTCGCCGTAGAACCACCGGCTCCAGCCGAGATGGTCGGCATAGTGCCGTTTCGCTACGGGAAACGCGTAAGCAGGGAGGTTGGCGAACACCTGATCGGTTCTACGTCCGACGGGCAGCGATCGAGCCGATCTGGCATCCTTAAAAAGATCCCAAAATATGTCGTGCGCTATGTCACCCGTCATGCTGAACATGATCAACTCGGGGTGCTTGGCTGTGACCCAGAAGCCAGTCGTGAACGAGAAACCAGGCCCCTCATCGTCGCCGAGCACCTCGGTGCGAAAAAAGCCATTCTCCCGAATCATCGTGACGAACGCTTTTTCAGACGCGCTCAGTGTTTCGGGTAGGGCATCGAGGGCGGTTCGCATGGCGGGCATACTAAGCGCTGCCACACGAAGCCGACAATCGAGAACCACTCTGTCACATGGAACGTCGGGGATTTTGTGGCATGGTATTACGGGGACACAATACAAAACTCCGTACAGAAGCCGCTGCGGGCTCCGATCGCGCCTATTTTATATCGTGTTCCCGAAACATCTTGTGTCCCCGAAACATCGCTGTCGCAACGCGTGCGCGAGATTGAAGGCGGCCGTCCTCCAACTCGCAGTTACACGCCTTGCGTCTGGATAAGCGCTCTTCCTGCCTCCACATAATGCCGGTGATGAACATTCACATGCTGCGCCATTGTCTGGATGTCGCGCAGCCGCCGCTGCAACGACGATGTGCTGTAGACGGCGGCGCCGCCCGCAAGGCTGAAGCATGACTGGACGACTTGCAGGCAGGTCTGCGTAACCCAGATGGCGGATTGCAGGATTTTCGCCTCGGGCAGCCCGCTGGAAAGCACACCCGCTTGCGCCTGCTCCCATATCCGGCGCGCTTCCGTGTCCGTAAAGGCCTGCGCCGCACGCAGCGCCGCTTGCGCCTTGCCCAATTCGAACAGGAACGTCTCGGAGTCCTTGAGCTGGGTCGCAGCGCCGAACTGGCGCCGTCCGCCCTGCGCCAGATCCACGAGATCATCCACCGCAGCTTGCGCGACGCCGAGCGCCATCGGGCAGTGAAACAGCGTCGAAATCTGGAATATGCCGCTGTAAAGCGGCCCGGGCAAACTTGACCGAGCGGTTGCAAGATCGATGGCGTCGGCCGCGTTCACCATCACGTTGTTCGCGACGATATGGTGGCTGGCGGTCGCCTTCAGCCCCAACGCATGCCAACTATCTTCCCTTTGCAGGTCGCGGGTCGGCGCATAGATCAAGCGCGTGGAGGGCAATGGATCGCCGCCCTCCGTCACGACGCAGTGCAACGCCACGATGTCAGCATCATCGAATCCGCTCGCGAAAGGCCAGCGCCCGGTGATACGCCATCCTCCGTCGGTCGCTTCGGCCGTGCCGGTCGGCTGCGTGACAGCGGCACCGACGATGTCGGGGCCACCGCTCATGATCGCATCGAAGCGTTCGCGCGGAAGCAGCGCGAGCCCGAGCGGCGCGAGAAAGCGCACATGGCTGATCCAGCCAAGCGAGCCGTCGAGCTTCGAGAGCCGCTCGAGTATCCTCACGATGATCGGGAGGGGGAGTTCGAGGCCGCCATGGCTCTTCGGCACGGTTGCGCGGTACAGGCCTGCCGCTCCAAGCTCGGCCATTATGGACGACGGCAGGTGCCGATCGGTTTCGGCCTCGCCCGCTCGGGATATGATCTCAGCCGCCAGAAGATCGATCTTCTCGAGAAGCTGCACCTCATCAACAGATCGGTCCTCAGCGCCGCCTGCAAGGCGCGATCGATCAGTCTCAAGACCCGTATGTTCGATCATTCAAAACTCGCTTTCGCATATTCGTTTATCGCTAAGGTTCTCATCACATTGACAATTCTTGCGCTCGGCCGCCTACCGTGACGTTGCATGGCGAGGCGTCGGCGTTACGACAGTAGCCGGTGCCGCATTCAGATTGCCGAAAGCGGCCGACAAGGCACATGCAACGCCTGAACGGCACGGTTTCCATCCACGGCGCCGATGCCCGAGATCGCGACCGCGGAAAGCGTCCGCCGAAGGACCCCCGCGAACGCTACAGGCGCGTCGCGTGCGTCTTTCCGGGCTTCGTCATGGGCGGCAGCAAAGGCGCATTTCCGGTGCTTCCCTTCGTGCCGAAGCCCGCTTCGGCCATCGTCCGCCGCACCGCGCCCGGGCAAGCCCTGCAACATAAGTGTCATCAACCGCGCCTAGCGGCCAAGGGCAGGCAGGCTGGGGAATCGATTCGATGAGCGCGACGGTGGCGATGGATGCGGCGGGCGCGCAGCCGGATCTCGGGCGGCCTGATCTCGGGCGGCCCGATCTCGACAAGGGGCTGGGCATCGCCGGCAAGATCGGCTTCCTCGCCACCATCGTCGCGGCGCTCGTCTACGTCGCCTACAGCATCTATGCCGATGCCGCCGCGGCGGGCGTGGAGCCGACCACCTATCTGCCCTTCGCCCTGCTCTTCGTCGCGCTGCTGATCGCGCTCGGCTTCGAGTTCGTGAACGGCTTCCACGACACCGCCAACGCGGTCGCGACGGTGATCTATACCAACGCGATGCCCGCCAATGTCGCGGTGGTGTGGTCGGGCTTCTTCAACTTCCTCGGCGTGCTGCTGTCGTCGGGCGCGGTGGCGTTCGGCATCGTCTCGCTGCTGCCGGTCGAACTGATCCTGCAGGTCGGCTCCAACGCCGGCTTCGCGATGGTGTTCGCGCTGCTGATCGCGGCGATCCTGTGGAACCTCGCGACCTGGTGGCTGGGCATCCCGTCGTCCAGCTCGCACACGCTGATCGGCTCGATCATCGGCGTCGGCGTCGCCAACGCGCTCATGCACGGCAAGAGCGGCACCGCCGGCGTGGACTGGAGCAAGGCGACCGAAATCGGCTACGCATTGCTCGTCTCGCCGCTGATCGGCTTCGGCGTCGCGGCGCTGCTGCTGATCGCGATGAAGCTGCTGGTGCGCAACAAGGCGCTGTACGAGGCGCCCAGGGATGGCGTGCCGCCGCCGCCGTGGATCCGCGGCCTGCTGATCTTCACCTGCACCGGCGTGAGCTTCGCGCACGGCTCCAACGACGGCCAGAAGGGCATGGGGCTGATCATGCTGATCCTGATCGGCACGGTGCCCACCGCCTATGCGCTCAACCGCGCGGTGCCGGCGCAATATACCACCGAGTTCCATGAGCGTTCGCGCGCCGTCCAACTGGCGCTGGGGCAGCCCGCCCCCGCCCCCGCCCCCGTCGCCGCCGATGCCGATGCCGATGCCGATGCCGCCGCCGCACGGCGCGAGGTGACGCGCTACATCGCCGACAAGAGCTTCACGCCCGACACGACGGGCGCGCTCGCCGTGCTCGTCCATGATGTCGACCGGCAGGTCACCGAATATGGCTCGCTGGCGAAGGTGCCCGCGGCCGCGGTGAGCAACATGCGCAACGACATGTATCTCGCCTCGGAGGCGATCAAGCGGCTGGGCAGCGAGAAGGCCGCAGGCCTTTCCGAACCGCAGCAGGCGACGCTCAAGACCTACAAGGGCTCGCTCGACGCCGGCACGCGCTTCATCCCCACCTGGGTGAAGGTGGCGGTGGCCTTCGCGCTCGGCCTCGGCACGATGGTGGGCTGGAAGCGCATCGTCGTCACCGTCGGCGAGAAGATCGGCAAGACCCACCTGACCTATGCGCAGGGTGCCGCCGCCGAGCTGGTCGCGATGGGCACGATCTTCGGCGCCGACCATCTGGGCCTGCCGGTCTCGACCACCCATGTCCTGTCATCGGGCGTGGCGGGGACGATGGCGGCCAACAGGTCCGGCCTGCAGGCCAGCACGGTGCGCAACCTGCTGACCGCCTGGGTTCTCACATTGCCGGCCTCGATCATCCTGGCCGGCCTGTTGTATATGGCGTTCGCCCAACTGATCTAGCAAGCGGAGGCTGCCATCGTCGCGGAACCGCCCGGATTCGTGCCCCTGCCCCTCTCGCTCGGGGGGATCGGCCCCGGCTTGATCTGGGGGATCGACTTCACCGAGGATGGCGTGCTGCCCGTGCAGCGCTGCGAGGCCGAACCCGCCGGCCGTTTCCGCTGGCTGCACCTCGCGCTGGCCGACCATGGCACGCGCAGCTTCATCGCGCGTGCCGAACAATTGCCGGCCGACGTGCGCGAACTGCTGCTCTCGCCCGACACGCACCAGCGCGCGCTGGTGGATGGCGACACCGTCGGCTGCGTGCTGCACGATTTCGAGCGCGACTTCGACGTGGCGGATACCGCGCGCGTCGGCGCCCTGCGCATCGCGCTGACGCCCGGCCTGATGCTGACGACGCGGCTGCACCCGCTCCGCTCCGCCGACATCGCCAAGAGCCGGCTCTCCAGGAGCGCGTCGCCGATCGGCCCCGCGCAGGCGCTGGACCTGCTCGTCGGCGCGATCGGCGACAACATCACCGACATCAGCCGCACCCTGGCCGCCGACGTCCAGCACGCCGAGGATGCCTTCCTCGACGGCCATCATCCGCCCAGCGCCCGCGACCTGATCGGCATCCGCCGCCGGCTGGCGCAGATCCACCGCCTGCTCTCCGGCATGCGCGGCGTGTTCCAGCGGCTGGAAAGGGACGAGGAACTGCCCGCGCCGCTGCTGCCGACGGTAGAGAAGCTGACGCAGCGGCTGCAATCGCTGGATGCCGACATATTGGAGGTGCAGGGGCAGCTCCGCCTGCTGCGCGAGGAACTCGACATCCAGGAAGCGCAGCGGACCAACCAGAACCTCTACATCCTGTCGATCGTCACCGCGCTGTTGCTGCCCGCGACATTGGTGACGGGCATCTTCGGGATGAACACCGGCGGGCTGCCGCTGGCCGAGGGGCCGTGGGGGACGTTCCACGCCACGGTGCTGGCGGCGATGGCGGCCGCGGCGACCTATTTCTGGCTGCGGTGGAGAGGCTTCATGCGGCGATAGGGCCCTGCGCGGTTCCTTGCGCATTCGGCGAAGAGGCGGCAGCCTCGCCCTCATGACCATCCCGTTCCTCGACCGCCGCGCCGTGCTGGCCGGCCTTGCCGCGAGCCTCGCCGCGCCAGCGCCGGCCCAGCCGCAGCACCGGACCGCCACCGCACTGATCGCCGCGGCGCGGCGCCAGGTGGGCGTTACGCGCAGCTATGACCCCGCCTATTCGGTGCTCGCCTTCCCCAACGGCGACGTGCCCCGCGGCAGGGGCGTCTGCACCGACGTGGTGATCCGCGCCTATCGCGACGCGTTCGGGATCGACCTGCAGGCGCTGGTCAATGCCGACATGAAGGCGGCCTTCGCCGCCTATCCGAAGACCTGGGGGCTGCGCCGCCCCGATCGCAACATCGATCATCGCCGCGTGCCCAACCTGCAGGCCTTCATGGCGCGCAAGGGCGCCAGGCTGCCGGTTCCCGCCGGGGCCGGCGGCTGGCGGCCCGGGGACATCGTCACCAGCCTCGTCGGCGGCCGGCTGCCGCATATCGGCATCGTTTCCGACCGGCGCGGCCCCGGCGGGCACTGGGCGATCATCCACAATATCGGCGCCGGCGCGCGCGAGGAGGATGCGCTGCTCGCGCATCCGCTGACGGGCCGCTACCGCTTCATGCTCGACGGCTGATCCGTGCCGACCGCCGCCGCGCCGCCATTGCCATGCACCCTTCCGAAGCGCCAAGCATTGAGGGGCGAGGACGCGCGCGGGAGGGCGGCATGAGCGACGATTTCCTGATCTTCGGGCCTGACGATGTCGATCTCGCGCGATCGCCGCTGCGGGGGTCGCTCGACGCGCCCACCTATGTGCTGGGCGCGTTCAATCCGGGGCTCGCGGTGCTGCCGTCGGGCAACCTGCTGCTGATGGTGCGCGTCGCCGAGGCGCTGAAGGAGCCGGTGACCGGCGAGCATGTGCTGGCGATCCGCTGGACGCCGCAAGGCTATGCGCTCGACCGGCACCCGCTTGCGGGCGTCAGCATGAAGGATCCGCGCCAGTTCGAAACCGCGCATGCCACCCACCGCATGCTCGCGCTGACCTCGCTCTCCTGGCTGCTGCCGGTGGAACTCGCCCCCGACGGCGGCCGCGTGATCGCCGTGCATTACGACAAGGCGATCCAGCCCGCCGCATCCTTCCAGCACTACGGCATCGAGGATGCGCGGATCAGCAGGATCGACGGACGCTGGTACATGACGACCTGCGCGGTTTCGGCCGAGCGCCACTGCACGACGCTCTACACGTCCGACAACGGCCTCGACTATCGGCTGGAGGGCGTCGTCCTCGACCATCAGAACAAGGACATGATCCTGTTCGAGGGCAAGGTCGGCGGCCGCTTCATGGCGCTCACCCGGCCGCTGGGCGAGCTCTATTTCGCCTGGGCGCCTGAGAGCGCCTATGCCGGCGGCCCCTCGATCAACCTCGCCCAATCGCCCGACGCGCTGCACTGGAAGCCGCTCGACCAGCCCTTCCTGATCCCCAGGCGCGGTTCGCTCGCCAATATGAAGCTGGGCGGCGGCAGCCAGCCGGTGCTGACCCCCGAGGGCTGGCTGATGATCTACCACGGCGTCGAGACGCGCGAGACCGTCGGCATCTATCGCAGCTTCTGGGCGCTGCTCGACCGCGACGATCCCTCGAAGGTGCTGCGTCTGGAGGATGAGGTGCCGTTGCTGGAGGCCAATGCCGCGCTGACCGCGCCGATCGCCGAGCGCCTCTATCTGCCGACCCCGGTGGTGTTCACCACCGGCATCGCCGACGCCGGCGACCACTACATCGTCGCCGGCGGCGAGGCGGACCTCGCCTGCCGCATCACCCGCATCGCGAAGGAGCGTTTCCGATGAGCCGGACCTGGTGGCAACGCGGCGTGATCTACCAGATCTATCCGCGGTCGTTTCAGGATTCGAACGGAGACGGCATCGGCGATCTCGCGGGGATCGAGCGGCGGCTGGACGATGTCCAGGCGCTGGGGGTCGACGCGATCTGGCTCTCGCCGATCTTTCCCTCGCCGATGGCCGATTTCGGCTATGACGTGGCCGACTATCGCGGCATCCACCCCGACTTCGGCACGCTCGAGGATTTCGACCGGCTGCTCGCCGCCACCCATGCGCGGGGCCTGAAGCTGCTGCTCGATTTCGTGCCCAATCACAGCTCCAGCGCGCACCCCTGGTTCGTCGAGAGCCGCGCATCGCGGGACAATCCCAGGCGGGACTGGTATCTGTGGCGCGATGCCGCCGCCGACGGCGGGCCACCCAACAACTGGATCAGCGATTTCGGCGGCAGCGCCTGGGAATGGGATGCGACGACCGGCCAATATTATTACCACGCCTTCCTGAAGGAGCAGCCCGACCTCAACTGGCGCAACCCCGAGGTGCGCGCCGAGATGATCGACACGCTGCGCTTCTGGCTGGCCCGCGGCGTCGACGGATTTCGCATCGACGTGCTGTGGCACATCATCAAGTCCGCCGACTTCCCCGACAATCCGGCCAACCCGGATTATCGCCCCGGGATGGCCGAGATGTTCAAGGTGCTGCAGCATCACTCGACGGACCAGCCGGACGTGCATGCGATCGCGGCCGAGATGCGCGCGCTGGCGGATGGTTTCGGGACGACGCCCGGCAGGGAACGCGTGCTGATCGGCGAGATCTACCTGCCGGTCGAGCGGCTGATGCAGTATTACGGGCGCGAGGCGCCGGGCGTGCACCTGCCCTTCAATTTCCAGCTCATCGACGCGCAGTGGAATGCGAGGGTGTTGGCCGACCTGATCGCGACCTATGAGGCGGCGCTGCCGGCCGGGGCCTGGCCCAACTGGGTGCTGGGCAATCATGACCGCCCGCGCGTCGCCGCCAGGCTGGGCGAGGCGCAGGCGCGTGTCGCGGCGATGCTGCTGCTGACGCTGCGCGGCACGCCGACGCTCTATTATGGCGATGAGTTGGGCATCGCCGATGTGCCGATCCCGCCCGACCAGGTGCAGGATCCGCGCGAGTTGCGCGAACCGGGGCTCGGCCTCGGCCGCGATCCGGTGCGCACGCCGATGCCATGGGACGACACCGGCAATGCCGGGTTCAGCACCGGGACGCCGTGGCTGCCGCTCAACCCCGATTGGCGAACGCGCAATGTCGCCGGAATGCGGCAGGATCCCGTGTCGATCCTCTCGCTTCATCGGGCATTGCTGACCGTGCGGCATGCCCATGACGCGCTGTCGATCGGCGCGATCGCGCGGATCGCCGACGACGGCCCGGTGCTGCGCTACGAGCGATCCCACCAGCGGGAGCGGCTCCAGATGCTGCTCAACCTCGGCGACGCGCCGTACGCGGCAGAGGCAGCGCCGGGCCGCGTCCTGCTGTCCACCCTCGCCGATGCACCGCGCACGATCGGCGCGACCGTGACCCTGCGGCCCAACGAAGGCCTGATCGTGGAGATTGCACCCTGATGCGCGTGGCGATGCTCAGTTCGATCTCGTGGCGCACCCCGCCGCGGCATTATGGCCCCTGGGAACTGGTCACGAGCCTGCTCACGGAGGCGCTGGTTGCGCGCGGCGTGGATGTGACGCTGTTCGCGACCCTCGATTCGCAGACGCGCGGCCGGCTCGACGGGGTGATCCCCGCGGGCTATTCGGAAACGCCGGATGCGGACGCGAAGGTGTGCGAGATATTGCACATCGCCCATCTGTTCGAGCGTGCGGGTGATTTCGACATCATCCACAACCAGGCCGATTTCGTGCCCCTCGCCTTTTCGCGGTTGGTCGACACGCCGATGGTGACGACGATCCACGGCATGTCGTCCGAGCGGATCGTGCCGGTCTACAAGCGCTATGAGGACCGCGTCGCCTATGTCGCGATCAGCGACGCCGATCGCCACCCCGGCCTGCGCTACGCCGCGACGATCCACCATGGCATCAGGCTGGAGGATTTCCCCTTCGATCCGGCCGGCAGCGACGACCTGCTGTTCTTCGGGCGCATCCATCCGGACAAGGGCGCGGCCGATGCGGTCCGCGCCGCGCAGGTCACCGGCCGCCGGCTGGTGATGGCCGGGATCGTCCAGGACGAGGCCTATTACGCCCGGGAGGTCGCGCCGCACCTCGACGGCGACCATATCCGCCACATCGGCGCGGTCGGCGGCGCGGTCCGCGGGGAGACGCTGGGCCGAGCCCGCTGCCTGCTCCATCTGATCGGTTTCGACGAGCCCTTCGGCCTCTCCGTCATCGAAGCCATGGCGTGCGGCACGCCCGTGATCGCCTATGCCAGGGGATCGATGCCCGAACTGATCGAACATGGCGTGACCGGCTATCTCGTTAAGAGTTTCGACGAGGCGATCGCCGCCGTCGAACGCGTTCACGAACTCGATCGCGCCGCCTGCCGCGCCGCCGTCGCACGCAGGTTCGGCGTCGATCGGATGGCTGAGCAATATATTGCACTTTACCGAAATCTGCTGGCCAATCCGCCCGATCGCCCCGTCGCCGCGCCGGGCGATGCGCTGAATTTTTGACTTTGGGGTGCGGAACCGACATGGCGGCTTCGTCGGTATGGCATGGACGCAGGGTCGATGAAGAGCGCAGCCACCGCCGCGATCGTCGCCATTTTCGGCGGATCGATGGCGTTGAACATCGCGGGGATGGTTGCAGACCCGCATTGGCTGGCGCTGCCGGCGCTGCTCGTCGGCTGGTATGTCGCCGATCTGCTCTCGGGCGCGATCCACATGTATATGGACTATCGCCCCTGCCCGCCCGGCCGCGGGCTGGACCGGCTCTATTTCTACGAGGGCTCGCGCGCGTCGGACGCGTATGTCCGCCTGTTCCGTGCGACGATGACGCCGCTCAACCCGTTCGAGCGGCTGGTCTACGACTTCAAGAACCACCACCCCCGCCCCGATGCGCTCGGCCGCCGCGCGATGTGGCGCCAGATCGGATCGACGGTAATCGCCGGCACCCTGCCCGTCTCGCTGCTGCTCAACCTCGCCTGGCTGACGGTGGGGCTGCCCGGCTGGGTGATGGCCGGGTTCGTGGCGCTGCTGATCGGCGGCAGCTTCGCCCAATATTTCCACGGCACGCTGCACCGCACCGACAATCCGTGGATCGTGCGGGCGATGCGCAAGGCCGGCCTGCTGATGACGCCGGAAGCGCACCAGCTTCACCACGACACGCTGAAGCGCGATTTCAGCACCAATTGCGGCTGGTCCAACCCGCTGCTCAACCGCGTTTTCAACGCGGCGCGGGCGCGCGGGCATTTTGACGAGGCGGGGCTGGAGCCGGCGGGCTGATGCGCATGCGACGAGACCGCCTGCATTCACAAAACAGCATGAGTTGAACTAAAGTCTGTGGTCATGATCGCGTCCACTGCGCCTCTGCACTCCACCGTAAGAAGCCTTGGAGCAAACCGGGCGCAAGCAAAGGCGGTGCCATGACGAACCCGCCCATCCTGCTGGACGTCAGCCGCCTGATCTGGCGCGCTTCTACAGGCCGACTGCCAACCGGCATCGATCGTGTCTGCTTGGCTTATGTCGAGCATTACCGGCATAGAGCGTGCGCGGTGATCCAGTACCGAACGATGCGCCGCGTTCTTCCCGTAGCGCTATCGGCAAAGCTGTTCGACCTCATCCTTACCGGCAGCGACCGCTTCCGGCGTGACGCGACTCGCCTGGCACTGCGTTCACTCTCCGGGCTGGCCGGTCCGCAACGTGTTGCCGGCGCGATCTATTTGAACATTGGCCACACCGGCCTCGACCAGCCCGGGCTCGAAGAATGGCTGACAGTGTCTGGAATGCGTCCCGTTTTCATGGTTCATGACGTCATCCCGATCAGTCATCCGGAATATTGCCGCCCCGGCGAACACGAGCGCCATGAAGCCCGAGTGCGAACCATGCTAAGGACCGGCGCCGGATTGATCTGTAACTCGGCAGCAACGCATGCAGCGACCGAGGTCTATGCACGACGCCACGGCCTCGCGTTGCCGCCTACCCACGTCGCTTGGCTGGGCACCACACCCCTGCCCGCGGCCACGGTGTCAAACGCGCGCGATAGTGCCTATTTTATGATGCTTGGAACGATCGAAGGTCGCAAGAACCACCTGCTCATGCTCCAGATCTGGCGCGAGTTGGTGGAAATGCACGGTAGCGCGGCACCAAGGCTTCTGATAGTCGGGCAGCGTGGTTGGGAAGCGGATCAGGCCCTTGCGATGATTGATCGTACGAAGGCGCTACGGGGCGTCGTTTCCGAGCTTCCACGCTGCAGCGACGACGAACTGGCGGTTCTGCTGCGCGGCGCGCGCGCGCTCATCTTCCCGTCGTTCGTTGAAGGCTATGGCATGCCGCTGGTCGAGGCCCTGGCGCATGGCACGCCGGTGATTGCGAGCCAGATCGACGTGTTCGGAGAATTGGCGGGCCCGGTGCCAGATTATGCGGCGCCAACTGATGGGCGTCGCTGGCGAACATTGATAGAGGCATACATGCCCGACGATAGCCGCGCACGCGCGAAGCAGATAGCACGCCTCGCCGGCTTCCACGCACCGACTTGGGCAGCGCATTTCGCCACCGTCAATCAATGGCTGGAAACGCTGCCACCGCGCTGATCGATCAGGCTGAGCGCTGCACAGCATGCTGCCAGTCTCCGAACAGACGCTCCTCAATCGAATCGATAAGGATATCGATCGCCGATTTACTTGCGAGTCCGCCACGCACCAGACAGCGCGCATGCAGCACCTGTTTGAACGCGCCATAGACGCGGGAATCGGGCTCCTGCGGAGCGATCCAGAAGCGATCAAGACCTGCCTGATGCGTCACGCCACGCAGGGCGTAGATCGCCTCGCCAAGCACCATTACGGGGATGCCTGCGCCCAGCGCGAGGGTACCCGAAGTGCTGTTCACGCAAACCATGCCAGACGATCCATGGGACAGTTCCCCAAGGTCTCCGCCATCAATGTGCAGCACGCGATGCTCGCAGCCCAGCGCAAGCGCCTTGCGCGCTAGGAACCGCCGCCAGTTGAAGAAGGAGGAATCAAGCGGATGCTCCTTCACCAAAAGCAGCGTATCAGCCGGAGCATGGCGCGCGAAATTCTCCAGAACATATTCGACAGCCGTCGCCATGTCGTCGAACGGCGAGTGCGCGCGGATCTGATAATCGGAAGTCAGTTGCAGCGGGAACAAGAAGTAGCGCTTTCCGGCGACCGCTTCCTGAGTTCGTTTTGACTGGCGCGCGCGGCGCTTGGCGCGCGCGAACTTGGCGAGCCATCCCAACCCTTCGGCAACGATCGAGCCCGGCCGGTGCGGTCGATAGAAGGGAAAGCGCAGCTTTCCCGTCACCACATGGTGATAATACCAGTAGCTGTCATGCGCCCTGCGTTTGAAACTGGCGGTGATCGACGGCAGGCTCGGCACCGGCGGCAGCATGGCCGCCTGCTGGAGGAACCAGCGCGGATCGCGCGACAGGGTCGAGCGGCCGTTCACGCCGTCGGGCTCCAGCGTCATCCAGTCGGGCCGGATATAGCCTTCCTCGAGCACATGAACGTTGATGCCGCGAAGCTTCGCCATGCCGGTCGCCGCCACGTGCATCGGTCGGCAATCGCCGAACAGCAACAGATCGGTGATGCGATGATCGCGCATGAACTGGTTGACGAACAGCGACCAGCGCGAGCGTCGGCCGCGATAATCGACCGCGCCCTCCGGCCAGTCGTAGCGATCGCCTCCGTTCAGATTGATCCGGTGCACGGCGCAGCCGCGCGCGCGCAGGCGCTCGCCCAGCATCGCGAAAAGCGGTCCCGGCGGCCCCTGCAGGAACAGGAAGGACCGTTGGCCGATATCGATCGGTTTCATGCCGTCGCTCCGATGCGCGAAAAGGTTCGGCGCAATGCGCCTTGCAGGCGTCGCCACGAGACGATCGCCTCGTTCTGCCGCCGTGCGCCGCCGGCCAGCCGGCGCACGAGGACCTCGGGCGAACAGGGCAGCAGGGTCAGCGGGTCGAGATAGCGCGGATAGGCGATCAGCACCGCGGCGATGAGATCGTCGACGCTTCGGCGACGCGTGCGGCGCGCGGGCACGTCACCCAGATCCTCGGTCAGTCCCCAGCCGGCATAGAAAGGCACGCCGTGGGTGGTGACGGGCTTGTCGCGCAACAACGCCTCGAAGCCCGCCAGCGAGGTCAGGACATGGACGTCGTCGACCATGTCGAGCAATTGCGACATCGCCGCATCGCGCACGATCAGATCGGCCAGGCTCAGCGTTTCGGCCTCGGCGATGCGGCCGGCGCGATGCCCGGATTCGACGTCGGGATGCGGCTTGTAGAGGATGAACGCGTCCGGGTTCAGCGCGCGGACGCGCCGCAGCAGATCGAGATTGCCGGCCACCGTGCCGCCGCCTGCGCGCACCGACCGGTCATCCTCGACCTGGCCGGGCACGAGAATATGACGGCGTGCGCCGCCCGGCCGCGGCAGGGCGCCCGAACCGATTTCATATTTGCTCAGCCCCGACAGCCGGATCGCGACGCGCAGGCGCGCCGCCTGATCGCGCGTCGCCGCGTCGAACGTGGCATGCTCGAGCAGATTCTCGAGCGCGCTCGGCCGCGACGGATCATAATGGACGCCGACCGGATCGACCACGACCGACAATGGCGGCACGCAATTGGCGCCGAGGCCGATGGAGCGGATGAAGCCGTCCTCCACCTCATGAAGGTCGTTCGGCGCCGCTTCGGCGGCCGCGAGGAACGCTTCGGGGACCCGCGCCTTCCAGATGGCAAGGCTCTCCCCCGGCGCGAGTTCGGACAGGATCGCCGGATTGGCCGGAACGAAGCGCACGCGGTCGCTGCCGTTCCACAGCAACGGCTCTACCGTCTCGCGCTTCCAGCGCGCGAAGCCCACCGCCGCGCCGATCGCCCGATTGCTGTCGATCAGCCTGCGCCAGCCGCCCAGCAGTTCGATGGTCGCCAGCGCGTCGCTCTCGTCGCCCTCGAACGGATCGATATAGGTGAGACCGGCCACGACATGACGCGCAACCAGCGCCTCCGCCGTCCCGATGGCATAGGGACCGGCGCCGAACGGCGTCACCGCCCCGCCGGCGATACGCGCGATCAGCATCGCCTCGTCCGCCGCATCGGCCCACAGCATCTCTGCGTGCGCGAGCATATGCCACGGGTCGCAAGGATCGTTTACGCACGGCACCGACGATCGCGTCGGCCGCCACGACAGCGCGGCCGGTAGCCAGAACAGCAGCTTGTGCTCGGTCTTCTCCGCGCGCGCCCGTTCCAGCATCGCTTCGGCCTGCACCGCACTGGCGGGACGCGCGACAAGACGGCGGTCGGGATCCAGCGCCGGCTGTGCCGCCCAGAAACTGCCGCCGACGCGGTGCTGCCGCAATGCCCGGACGCAGGCCGCCGGCGACGCCTGCGCGCCGCCCCTCCCGCGGACGGCGACGTCGTTCACCCGTGCGCCCGGAAAGGGCGGCACGCGCAGCAGCGGCCGGGGCGCGATCATGCGTGCGCCAGTTCTCGCGCGGGCAGCGGCATCGACGCCGCGCGGATCGCAAGCAGCTGCCGGAACAGGGGCTCGACCTGATCGAGCGGCCACGCATTGGGGCCATCGGACAGCGCCTGATCGGGGTCGGGATGCGTTTCCATGAACAGCCCGTCCACCCCCGCCGCCACCGCGGCCCGCGCGAGCAGCGGCACGAAACGGCGCTCGCCGCCCGAGCGGTCGCCGAGGCCGCCGGGCAGCTGCACCGAATGCGTGGCATCGAACACCACCGGGCAGCCCGTTTCCGCCATGATCGCCAGGCTGCGCATGTCGACGACGAGATTGTTGTAGCCGAACGACGTGCCGCGCTCGGTAAGGATGACGTTGTCGGCAGGCACGCCTGCAGCGGCCGCGGCGCGGCGCGCCTTGTCGACGACCTGTCGCATGTCGCCCGGCGCCATGAACTGCGCCTTCTTGATGTTGACGGGAATGCCGGTCTCGACCGCCGCGACGATCAGGTCGGTCTGCCGCGCGAGGAACGCCGGCGTCTGGATGATATCGACGACGTCGGCGGCGGCGCGCGCCTGCTCGGGGGTGTGGATATCGGTCAGCAGCGGCAGGCCGGTCGCGTCGCGCACCTTTTCGAGGATGCGCAGCCCTTCCTGCTCGCCCGGGCCGCGATAGGAAGCGGACGAACTGCGATTGGCCTTGTCGAAGCTGCTCTTGAAAACCAGCGCCAGCCCCAGCCGGTCCGAGATTGCGCGCAGCGTTTCGGCCACGCTCAGCGACATCGCCTCGGACTCGATCACGCACGGCCCGGCGATCACGAACATCGGATGACCGGCACCTATCTCATTGTTTCGGAAGCGCATCATAGCCCTATGCGATGCCCCGCGCAGCAAGAATAGCCTCGATCGGCTCCAGATCGGATGGATTGTTGAGTTCGATGCTGTCCCACCCGGCGGGTTCGCAGCGTACCACCGCCATCGGCACGCGATGGTGGAGGAAGCGGAGCTGCTCCAGCCCTTCGAGCGCTTCGACCGGCGCCGGCGCCGCGGCGATATAGCGCGCCAGCGCGTCGCGGCGATAGGCGTACAGCCCCAGATGCATCAGCACCGGCAGCGGATCCGCCAACCGGTCCTCGGGAACGAAGGGGATGACCCGCTTGGAGAAGTACATCGCATCACCCTCCGCATCGACCACCACGGTGGTTCCCCCGCTGCGTCCGGCTGCCTGATCGTCGACGAGGTGACGATAGGCGCTGGCCGTGCAAGGGACCGCCACTGTCGAGACGGCACAGCCGGGATGATCCCGCATGTGGGCGACGAGCGCTTCGACATAAGCCGGCGGCGTGAGCAAGGCGTCTCCCTGAAAGTTGACGACGATCTCCGTCTCCTCCGGCAGCAGATGCAATGCCGCAGCGACCCGCTCGGTTCCATTCGCGCACACCGACGGCGTGTCGATCACCCCGGCGCCGAACCGCTTCGCCGCTGCCGCGACCCGTTCATCGTCGGTCGCAACGTGAACGGATGCGATCCCGCCGACCTGCGATGCGGCCTCATGGCTGCGCTGAATCAACGGCTTGGCGATGCCGGTCGCACCTCGGATCGCCGCCAACGGCTTGCCCGGGTAGCGGCTCGACGCAAAGCGCGCCGGGATGACGATCGAGGCGAGAGGCTGCGCCATGCGGCGAACGCCTTCAGCCGGCGGGCGCGAGATCGTGGATATGGAGCACCGCCGCGGGCCGCGCTGGATTTTGCGCGTCCATCACGAACATCACGGTGATCTTCGCCTCGGTCATCAGATGCCGGGCCTCCGCGACGGTGACCGAGCCCGGGACGGTGAGCGGATGCGCGGTCATGATCTCGCCCGCGGTCGCGATCAGCATCCGATCGAACGCACGGCGCAGATCGCCGTCGGTGATGATGCCGATCAGAGCGCCATCATCGTCGACCACGCCCGCCACGCCCTTGCCCGCCGAGGTCATCTCGAAGACCACATCGCGCATGCCAGCGTGCGACACCACCAGCGGCAACGGATCGCCGCGGCGCACGACCACGCCGACCGGCATCGCATCGCGGCCGATATTGCCGCCCGGATGCCAGCCGACCAGTTCGCGACGCGAAACGCCGCGCAGCCGCATCGCCGCGACCGCGAGCGCATCGCCCAGCGCCAGCATCATCGTCGACGAGGTGGTGGGCGCGATCCGCTCCGGGCAGGCTTCCGGCACGGTGGGGAGCAGCAGGACATAGTCGGACGCCTCCGCCAGCCACGATCGGGGATCGGCGACGATCGCCACCATCGGCACGCCGAGGGCCAGGGCATGATCGACCAGCGGCCGCAATTCCGGCGTCTTTCCCGAATTGGACAGGACGACGACGGTGTCACCCGCGCGCAGCATGCCGAGATCGCCGTGCATCGCCTCGCCTGCGTGCAGGAAATAGGCGGATGATCCGGTCGCGGAGAGCGTCGCGGCGACCTTGCGGCCGATATGACCGGATTTGCCGATTCCGGCCACGATGATCCGTCCCGGCGTCGCGACGAGCAATCGAACCGCATCGGCGAAGCCGGCATCGATCGTGTCGGCAAGCTCCTTGAGGGCGGCAGCCTCCTGGCGGATCACCGCCAGCCCTTCTTCGACGACGTCGATAGCTGTATCGGTGATCATGGACGTAGTCATTACGCAACCCCAACGTATTTTTCGATCAATTTTCTTGTGACAGGACTATGCGTTCGCACCCGGACTGTCGAGAATACTCATCAGCCTAGGGAACAGCTGGACGCTTCCTGCCGACATTTTGCCACGGTTGGCCGATCCAGCGCGAAAGAACATCGCGCGCACGCCACATCAAAGGCACGCGATCCGCCGCAAGGCCCGGCAGCGTCGCCGGGTCCAACCCCGCCCACGGCAGGAACGGATTGCGGCGGCTATAGCTCCAGATTTCGACACGGATCGACGGTCTAACCGAATGGCCGCGTGCGTGGAAGCCACATGTATCCGCGACGATCACCGTGTTGGCCCGGACGGCAAACGCGGCCGGCTCCGGCAACCCCATTGCGCGAAGGTCTTCGGGCGACACCCGCATCGAGCCACGCGCCGACAGATGATCGACCCCATCGGGGGCAAGCACGCTGCGCTGCCGCTCCCACGCCAAACGCTCCGGCGTCAGCCTGTGCGAGCCCGGTACGTAGCACAGCGGCCCCTCATCCTCGGCAACGTCGGTGAGGAAGAACCACGCCTTCATCGTCGGGTGGAACGTGTCCGCGTGGAACGCCGTTTGCGGATCGGCCGGCGCATCCGCCCGATGCGTCAGGATCGTCTGGACATAATGGACGGGTTCGCTGTCGTGGCTCGCGACATAGCGCGCCAACCCGCGCCAGCGCGGATCGTCGAGCAGCGCCGAAACGCCGGGAACCGCACGCAGAAACGCGCTGTCGATCGCGATGCGACGGGTGATCGTATCGCCCTGCAGCATCTCGCGCGCGGGTGCTTCATGGTTCAGCACTGCCTCGCGCAGCGCGTCGAACACCGGCTGCGGCAGGGCGTTGTCGATCCGGACGAAGCCGTTGGCATCGAATTCGGCAAGCTGCTCGGGCGTCAGCCGCGCCGCCATGCGCGCCCGGCGAATACCCGCCATGCGGTGGGCGAACGCCATGCGGCGCACATGCAGCCCGGCGCGGTTCAGCCGCTTCGAGCCGATCAGGGGATTGTCCTTGAACGATTTTGCTCCTGTTGCAAGTTGCAGGAGCCACCATGGCAAACCCAGGACAGTGCGTAGCGGTCTCGCGCTCATCGGTACCATACGATCGGAGCCGTTCGTGACGGCGATAGCGCCCCTCATGTGTCCTCACGCCGCATGTTGCAATCGTTCACTGATCTAGACGGCGGCGGCGAGCGACTCCCGCACCCGCAAAAGCGCGGTGGATTGTGGTTCTTTCTCGCCGAGCAACGCGAACGTGCCGTTCAGCTCGAAAAAGCAATGGCCATGGACGGTTGCGACGAGCGATCGGGCGAGCGCCGGCGCCTCGCCGACCCGGGTCGGCGGCAGCACGCGGGCGATCTCAGCGGCGACGATGCCGGTCAGTTCGCCGCGTTCGGCGGCATAATCCTCGGGCATCGGCTCGCCGGCCGGCGGGCGATGGTCGTAGATCGCCATCCACAGGTTGGTGTTCTCGCGCGCGAAGCTGAAATAGCCGCCGACCAGGGCCGCGATGCGATCGTCTGGCCGGTCGGCCAGGCGGCTGCGCAGATGCTCCGCCCAGAGGCGGAAGGTCAGCGTGTTGATCGACAGCATCAGCCGGTCGTGCGTGCCCATCACATTGTAGACGGTGCCCACCGAATAGCCGATCCGCTTGGCCACCTCGCGCGCGGAGAAGCGCGCAAAGCCGACCTCCGCCATCAGGGCATGCCCTTCGGTGACGATGAGGCTTTCCAGCTCAGCCCGGCTATGATCCGATCGCCTGCCCATGGCGGTCCGCCTAGGCGTGAAATTGATCACTGTCCAATTTTTTAATTGAACGGTGATCAATTGTGGATTAGACGGTCGGTGCATATCTGGAGATGCGTTCATGCTGTTCGCCTATGCGCTGATCATCGTCCTCGCGGTGCTGCTGCTCGACACCCGCAGCAAGCTTGCCGCATTGCGGCAGCGACTCGACCTGCTGGACGGCCGCGACCGCATGCCACGACCGCCCGAAGCTGCCGGCGTCGCGCAGCCGGTGGGCGGTCGGGAAGGGCAGTCCCGGCCGATACCGGCGGCAGCGCCGGGCGACGCCCCGACACCGACCCGCGCTGGCGAATACGCACCGGACCCGATCGGCGAACCCGACGACGCCATCGAACAGCCTGCGGCGCAATCCGCAGCCAACGCGGCGCCTGTCGCCCTGGAAAAGCCGGTCGCCCCGGAGGCGCCGGGCGCGCAGGAAACGCCGGACGCAACGCCCCCCGCCCCTCCCCGGCCCGTCCGCGCACCCAGGCCGCCGCGGCAGCGGATCAGCTTCGAGGAATTGTTCGGCCGCCGCCTGCCGATCTGGGCCGGCGGCGCGACGCTCGCGGTCGCGGGCGTGCTGATCGTCAAATATTCGATCGATGCCGGGCTGCTCTCCCCGCTCGTCCGCGTGATCATGGGGCTGCTGTTCGGCGCGCTGCTGATCGGCGGCGCCGAAACGGCGCGGCGGTTCGAGGCCAAGGTCCGCGATCCGCGGGTCGCGCAGGCGCTGTCGGGCGCCGGCATCGCCAGCCTCTACGCGTCGATCCTGATCGCCGCCAACCTCTATGGGCTGATCTCGCCGGCATCGGCGTTCTTCGGGCTCGCCGGCACCACCGCGCTCGCGCTCGGCCTTGCCTTGCGCTTCGGTGCGCCCAGCGCGCTGCTCGGGCTGATCGGCGGCCTTGCGGCGCCGGCGCTGGTCGGCTCGACCGAACCCAATGTGCCGCTGCTCGTCACCTATCTCGCGCTCGCGATCGGCGGGCTCGGCACGCTCTCGCGCGGCCAGCGCTGGGTGTGGCTCGGCGTCGGCGCGCTGATCGGCGGCTTCGGCTGGGGCGCGGTGCTGCTGCTGACCGGCGCGCTCGATCGGTTGAGCGCGGTCTCGCTCGGCCTGTTCCTCGTGCTGCTGGGCGTCGGCCTGCCGATGCTCATCGCCAGCGGCAAGCTGCAAACCTTGATCCGCGGCGTCGCCCCGCTCGTCGCGGCGGCGCAGATCGCCACGCTGGTCGCCACCGGCGGCTTCACCTTGCTGCACTGGGGCCTGTTCGCGCTGATCTCCCTCGCGATCATCTGGCTCTCGACGCGTGACGCGAAGCTCGCGCGCCTGCCGGTGCTCGCGGTCGCCATCGCGCTGCTGCTGTTCGGCACCTGGCCCGATCCCGCGATCCGCGACTTCGCCATTGCCGCGATCGGCCTCGGCCTGATCTACGCCATCCCGGCGCTGGTCCGGCTGTGGCGCAGCGGCGGCAGCATCGTCGAGGCGGCGCAGATCGCCGCGATCGCGCTCGCCGGCCATGCCGTCACCCTGTTCCAGTTCCGCCTCGGCGACATGAGCCGCGACACCCCGCTCGCCCTGATCGCGCTGGCGACGGCGCTGCTGCCCGCGTTCGCCGCCGCGCTCGGCTGGCGTTCGGCGGAGCGGCGCAACGACCTCCGCTTCGTCACGCTGGTGAGCGCGGTCGCGCTGCTGATCGGCAGCGCCATCATCCTGGGCCTCGCCGAATGGAGCTGGACGCCGATGATCGCGCTGATCGCGGGCGGGTTGCTGCTGCTCGGCCGCGCAGCCGGTGACGGACGGATCGAGCCGGTCGGCTGGGTTGCAGGCCTCGGCGCCACCCTGCTGCTGGTCGCCGGCGATCATGACGTGATCGACCAGTTCAACCGCATCGCCGGCCTGCCGGCGCATGTCACGCTCGTGCCGGCGCTGCTGCGCCGGGGGGCGCTGACCGCGGTCGCCGGGCTTTATGCCTGGGGCGCCGGCCACCGCATCACCCGCGGGGTCGCGCAGGTGCTGGCTTTGCTGTTCGGCTATGGATTGATCGCGCAGGTCGTCCCGCCGACGCCGCTGCCGCTCGTCACCGCCGGGCTGCTCGTGGCGATCGCGGCGGCGGCGCGGGCGCGGCCGCAACTGCCGATGCTGCCGGCGCTGGGCGCGGCGCTGTTCCTCATCCTCGCCTGGGCCGCCTTGCCCTTCGCCCATTGGGCGGGGCCGGCCTATGTCTCGCTGATCGGCGAACCGCTGCTGACGACCGATCTGCCGGCGCTGCGCGACACGCTGCTGCGGCTGCTGATCCCGGCCATCGCGATCGGCGGGGCGCTGTCGCTGCTTGCCCCCCGACTCACCTCCATCCCGCGCCGGATCGGTGCCGCCGCCGGCCTCGCGCTGGCGATCGGCGCCGGCCACATCCTGTTCAAGCAGATCTTCGACATCGACAGCCAGGAGGCCTTCACCCGCCTCGGCCTGGTCGAGCGGACCTGCTGGGAGGCCCTGCTCGCCGCCGCCGGCATCGCGATCTGGCGCCGGCACCGGATCACCGGCCGCATCGTCATCGGCGCGGCGCTCGCCCATTTCGGCTGGTACACGCTGATCGTGCACAACCCGCTGTGGTGGGACCAGGCGGTGGGCGGTTTGCCCGTGCTGAGCTGGCTGCTGCCCGCCTATGGCCTGCCGCTGGGGCTGCTGTGGGCGTCCGGCCGCTACGAAGCGGAGGCCGTGCGCCGCTTCGCGACGCCGCGTGCGATCGCGCAGATGCTGCTGATCGGCGTGCTCGCCGCCTCGGTGCTGCGCCAGATCTTCGCCGGCAACCTGCTGACCGTTTCCGGCGTCAGCGCGTTGGAGGATATCTCGCGCTCGGTGGTGACGATCGCGCTCGCGATCGGCTTCCTGCTGTGGGGCATCGCCAAACGCGCCCGCCTGTGGCGCGTCGCTTCACTGCTGCTGATGATCGCGGCGGTGATCAAGGTGTTCCTGTTCGATGCCGCCGGGCTCGACGGGCTGGCGCGGATCGGATCCTTCGTGGCGCTCGGCTTCAGCCTGATCGGCATCGGCTGGCTTTACAGCCGCCAGCTCAGCCGCGATCAAGCCCCGGAAAAAACGATGAAAGAAGGAGCTAACTGATGTCGGCGCCCGATATCTCGCTGCTGGCCAAGCGCCGCTTCGCCCCGATCTTCGTCGTCCAGTTCCTCGGCGCGTTCAACGACAATGTGCTGAAGTTCGCGATGCTGTTCCTCGCCAGCTTCACCTTGTTCCGCGACGCGCCGGAGAAGGCCGAGCTGCTGGCGACGATCGCCACCGGGTTGTTCATCCTGCCCTATTTCCTGTTCTCCGCGCTTGCCGGCCAGATCGCCGACGCGTGGGACAAGGCGCGGCTGGTACGGCTGGTGAAGGCGGCCGAAATCCTGTTCATGGGCATCGGCCTCGCCGGCTTCTGGTTCCAGTCGCTGCCGCTGCTGCTGCTCGCGCTGTTCCTGATGGGCTGCCATTCTACCCTGTTCGGCCCGGTCAAATATTCGATCCTGCCGCAGCATCTGGGCCGTCATGAGATCATGGGCGCAACCGGGCTGATCGAGGCGGGCACCTTCCTCGCCATCCTTGGCGGGCAGCTGCTCGCGGGCGTGCTGCCGCCCTGGGAGGCGGGGCTTGCCGCCACCGGCCTCGCCATCCTCGGCTTCGCCGCGAGCCTTGCGGTGCCCCCCGCCCCGCCGCTGCGCCATGACGTGGTCATCGATCGCAATCCGCTGCGCAGCACCTGGAACGTGCTGGCGGCGGCGCATGGCGGGCGCGGCATCTGGCTGTGCATCCTCGGCATCAGCTGGTTCTTCTCGGTCGGCGCGGTGCTGCTCGCCGGCTTCGCGCCGCTGGTCTCGAGCGTGCTGGGCGCGGAGCAGCAGGTCGCGACCCTGTTCCTGCTGATCTTCTCGATCAGCATCGCGGTCGGATCGCTGATGGTGAACCGGTTGCTCCAGGGCGAGGTCTCGGCGCGCTACGTGCCGCTCTCCGCGCTGCTGATGGCGGCGTTCATGGTCGGCCTCTGGCTGGCCACGCGCAACTATCCGACCCCGCAGATCGCCGCGGATGTCGTCGATTTCGCGCGCGCGCCGGCGAGCTGGCCGATCCTGCTGTGCCTGGTCGGCATCTCGTTCGCGGGCGGCATGTTCATCGTGCCGCTCTACGCGATCCTGCAGAGCGCCAGCCCGCCCGAGGAACGCTCCCGCATCATCGCCGCCAACAACATCGTCAACGCGGCGGTGACGGTGGCGGTGGTCGCGGTGACGGTGGCGCTGCAGGCGACCGGCACCGGCATCCCCGGCGTGATCGGCGCGCTCGGCTTCGCCACCTTCGCCATCGCACTCATCAGCTGCTGGCTGCTGCCCGAAACGATGATCAAGTCGCTCGTCCGCTCGGTGCTGACCCTGCTCTACCGCGTGGAGGTGACGGGCGCCGAGAATATGCCGGCGCCGGGCGAGCGCGCGGTGGTGGTGGTCAACCATGTCTCCTGGCTGGACGGGTTGCTGCTTGCCGCCTTCCTGCCCGGCAAACCGCTGTTCGCGGTCCACAGCGCGGTCGTCGCGCGCTGGTGGATCAAGCCGGCGCTCAGTCTGTTCCGCGCCTTCCCGGTCGATCCGACCAACCCGATGTCCGCCAAGGCGATGGTGAAGGCGGTGCGCGAGGGCAATACGCTGGTGATCTTCCCGGAAGGCCGGATCACCGTGACCGGCGCGCTGATGAAGGTTTTCGACGGCCCCGGCATGGTCGCCGACAAGGCCGACGCCCCGATCGTGCCGGTGCGGATCGACGGCGCGCAGTTCAGCCCGTTCTCGCGCCTGGCGGGCAAGGTGAACCGCCGGCTGTTTCCCAAGATCAGCCTGACGGTGCTGCCGCCGCGCCGCTTCGCGATCGAGGGCGAGATGACCGCGCGCACCCGCCGCGCCATTGCCGGCCGCCGTCTCTACGACGAGATGAGCCGGATGATCTTCGCGACCTCGGACATCGACCGGTCGCTGTTCACCGCGCTGCTCGACGCGCGCCACATTCATGGCGCCGGAACGCACGTGGTGGAGGACATCAAGCGCACGCCGCTGAGCTATGGCCGGCTGATCGCCGGCGCGCTCGCGCTCGGCCGCCGGATCGAGCCGCGTACGCGCGCCGGCGAGGCGGTGGGCGTGCTGCTGCCCAATGTCTCGGCGGTGGCGGTGACCTTCTTCGCGCTGCAGGCGATCGGCCGCGTGCCGGCGATGCTCAACTACACCGCGGGCGCCGCCAATGTGCAGGCGGCCTGCACCGCTGCCGAGGTCCGCACGGTGCTGACCGCGAAGGCGTTCGTCGAACAGGGCAAGCTTCAGCCGCTGATCGCGGCGCTCGCCGGGCAGGGCATCGCCGTCCTCTATCTGGAGGATGTCGCCGGCGAGATCGGCACGGGCGCCAAACTGCGCGCGCTGATCGCATCGCGCTTCGCCCGCCGCAGCCACAGCCGCCGCGCGATATCTGCCGACGCGCCGGCGGTGATATTGTTCACCAGCGGATCCGAAGGGCTGCCCAAGGGCGTGGTGCTGAGCCACCGCAACCTGCTCGCCAACTGCCACCAGCTGGCGGCGCGAATCGACTTCAACGCGGCGGACGTCGTGCTCAACGCGCTGCCGGTGTTCCACAGCTTCGGGCTGACCGGCGGCACCCTGCTGCCGGTGCTGAACGGCATCAGGACATTGCTCTATCCGAACCCGCTGCACTACCGGATCGTCCCCGCGCTGGCCTATGATGCCAACGCGACCATCCTGTTCGGCACGGATACCTTCCTCGCCGGCTATGCGCGGATGGCGGGCAATTACGACTTCTTCGCGATGCGCTACGTGTTCGCCGGCGCCGAGCGGGTGCGGGACGAGACGCGCAAGGCGTGGAGCGAGAAGTTCGGCATCCGCATCATGGAGGGCTATGGCGCAACGGAGGCGGCGCCGGTGATCGCCGTCAACACGCCGATGCACTTCCGCGCGGGCAGCGTCGGCCGGCTGCTGCCGGGGATCGAGGCGCGGGTGGAACCGGTGCCGGGGATCGACGAGGGCGGCCGCCTTTCGATCCGCGGGCCCAACATCATGGCGGGCTATCTGAAGGCCGACGCGCCGGGCGTGCTGCAGCCGCCCGCGGAGGGCTGGCACGACACCGGCGACATCGTGACGATCGACGATCTGGGCTTCGTCACCATCCGCGGCCGCGCCAGGCGCTTCGCCAAGATCGGCGGCGAGATGGTCTCGCTGCCCGCGGTGGAGGGTTATGCCGGCGCGGTCTGGCCCGAGGCCGAACATGCCGTCGTCACCCGCGCCGACCCGCGCAAGGGCGAACAGCTCGTATTGTTCACCACGCGCGCCAATGCGGCGGTCTCGGAGCTGCAGGGCTGGGCGCGGGCCAATGGCGTCGCCGAACTCGCGATCCCGCGCGATATCCGGTCGGTCGAGGCGTTGCCGGTGCTGGGCACCGGCAAGCTCGACTATGTGACGATGGCACAGATGGTGGCCGGGTAAATGGCACCGCCGCGGTCGGGCGCGGTCCGGCAGCGCCGCGCCGATGGCGTTCAGCCCGCGTCCGGCCGGAACGCGCCGAGCGCTGCCAGGTCGGCCGGCGTGTTGATGTTCGGCTGGGGCTGGTCGCTTTCGACTGCGGTCGCGCCCACCGACGCTGCGAAGCCGCGCACCGAGCGGCGGGGATCGGTCGCGAGGAAGGCCGCGAGCGCGCCGGCCAGCGACACCGGCCACAGCCCGATCACCGGCTGTGCGGCGAGATAGCAGGGCGGCGTGGTGAGCAGGGCGGCGGGCACATCGAGGCAATCGACGCTGCAACTCAGCACCGCGTCGTGACCCTCCGCCGCGGCATGGCGCAGCGCGCCGCACAAGCCGCCGAGCGGGCCGAGGTCCGGCGCCGGCCAGTCGGCGATGCCGGGCACGTCGCCCGCCGCACGACCGACGACCGCGACCGCATCGACATGCGGACGCAGCGCCGCCAGCGCATGATCGAGCAGGGTACGTCCCTCGAAACGCGCCAACGCCTTGTCGGACCCGAAGCGGCTGGAGCGGCCGCCCGCGAGGACGACGCCCAGCCGGCTCATGCGATGCTGCCCCAGGGATCGCTGAGAACGAGCATCGAATCGCGCCGGGCGAGTGCCGCCAATGTGAGCCCTGCCGCCCGCGCGCGTTCGACCGCGAGGCTGGTCGGTGCGGAGATGGTGACGAGCAGCGGGCAGTTCGCCCGTGCGGTCTTCTCGACCAGTTCGTAGCTGCAGCGCGAGCTGAGCAGGATGAAGCCGTCGCTTGCCGCGATGCCGCCCCGGACCAGCCCGCCGAGCAATTTGTCGAGCGCGTTGTGGCGGCCGACATCTTCGCGGACGAGGCGGATGCGGCCATCGGCGTCGCAGAAGGCGGCCGCATGCGCCGCACCGGTGGCAGCGCTCAGATGCTGATGCGCCGGCAGCGCGTCGAGCGCCGCGGCGATCGCGGCGCGGTCGGTCGAGATCCGCGACGTGACCGGCGGCAGCGGCCGCAGCACCTGCTCGATATTCTCGATACCGCACAGGCCGCAGCCGCTTTCGGACACGCGCGTCCGCGCGCGCGCCAGCACCGGTTCCATCCCGTCCTGCGCCAGCGCGATGCGGACGATCCAGCCGCCGGCGACGGCATGGACATCGACCGCGTCGATATTCTCCGCCGCCTCCGCCAACCCATCGGACAAGGTCAGCCCGACCGCCAGATCCTCGAGGTCCGCCGGGGTCGCCATCATCACGGCGTAGCCGATGCCGTTATATTCGATCGCGACCGGCGCCTCGACCGCGATCTCGCGGGCGAGCGCCGCATCCGCGCCGCCATCGAAGGCGACCCGCCTGGTGTCGAGCGGGATCGCGGATGCGGTCATGCCGCCGGCTTCAGCGCTTCAGCCGCTCGGCATGCCAGGCGACATGCTCGGCCATGAAGCTGGAGATGAAATAATAGCTGTGGTCGTAGCCCGGCTGCATCCGCAGGGTGAGGTCGATGCCTGCCTCGGCACAGGCTTCGCGCAGCAGTTCGGGCTTGAGCTGGGTTTCGAGGAAGCTGTCCGCCTCGCCCTGGTCGACGAGGATTTCGGGCACGCGTGACCCATCCGCGATGAGCGCGCAGGCATCGTAGGGGCGCCACGCCTCGCGATCGGCGCCGATATAGCCGGTCAGCGCCTTCTCTCCCCAGGGGCAGTTCATCGGCGACACGATCGGCGCGAAGGCGGAGACCGAACGGAAGCGGTCGGGGTTGCGCAGCGCGATCGTCAGCGCGCCATGGCCGCCCATCGAATGGCCGGTGATCGACTGGCGGGTGAGGTCCGCCACCGGCAGATGCGTCGCGATCTGCGCGGGCAGTTCGTCCTCGATATAGGCGCGCATCCGGTAGTTCGCCGACCAGGGTTCCTCGGTGGCGTTGACATAGAAGCCGGCGCCGAGCCCGAAATCATAGGCGCCCTCGGCGTCGTCCGGCACGCCATCGCCGCGCGGGCTGGTGTCCGGCGCGACGAAGATGATGCCATGTTCCGCGCAGGCGGCGCGATACTCGCCCTTCTCGGTGACGTTGGCGTGGGTGCAGGTGAGGCCGGAGAGATACCACAACACCGGCAGCTTCGCGCCTTCCTCATGCTCGGGCACGAACACCGAAAAGGTCATCGGCGTCGCCGTCATCGTGGAATCGTGGCGGTACACATATTGGGTGCCGCCATGGGCCTTGGTGGTGGAAAGGGTTTCCATCAGATTCTCCGGCTCGTTCAGAGCGAAGGTAGGAAGAAGAAGGCCCTCACCCAACCCTCTCCCCCAAGGGGAGAGGGCTGGCAGCCCTCCCTCTCCCCTTGGGGGAGAGGGTCGGGGTGAGGGGCCGAGCGCAGCGAGGCTCTGCCTTCTTTGTGTTAAAACACCACCACGCTGCGGATGCTCTCGCCCGCGTGCATCAGGTCGAACCCCTTGTTGATCTCCTCCAGCCCCAGCACGTGGGTGATCATCGGGTCGATCTCGATCTTGCCGTTCATGTACCAGTCGACGATCTTCGGCACGTCGGTCCGGCCCTTGGCGCCGCCGAACGCCGAGCCCTTCCAGACGCGGCCGGTGACGAGCTGGAACGGGCGCGTCGAGATTTCCTTGCCGGCCTCGGCCACGCCGATGATGATGCTCTCGCCCCAGCCGCGATGGCAGGCCTCGAGCGCGGTGCGCATCACGCCGGTGTTGCCGGTGCAGTCGAAGGTGTAGTCGGCGCCGCCGTCGGTCAAGGCGACGAGGTGCTGGACGAGATCGCCCTCCACCTTGGTCGGGTTGACGAAGTCGGTCATGCCGAAGCGGCGGCCCCACTCCTCCTTCGCGTCGTTGATGTCGACGCCGATGATCTTGTCGGCCCCGACCATCCTGGCGCCCTGGATCACGTTGAGGCCGATGCCGCCCAGGCCGAAGATGATGACGTTGCTGCCGGGGGTGACCTTGGCGGTCTTCACCACCGCGCCGACGCCGGTGGTGACGCCGCAGCCGATGTAGCAGCTCTTGTCGAACGGCGCGTCCTCTCGGATCCTGGCGACCGCGATCTCGGGCAGCACGGTGAAGTTCGAGAAGGTCGAGCAGCCCATGTAGTGGAAGATGGTCTGGCCCTTGTAGCTGAAGCGGCTGGTGCCGTCCGGCATCAGCCCCTTGCCCTGCGTGGCGCGGATCGCGGTGCACAGGTTGGTCTTGCCGGACAGGCAGCTTTTGCACTGGCGGCATTCGGGCGTGTAGAGCGGGATCACATGGTCGCCGGGCTTCACGCTGGTCACCCCTGCCCCCACCTCGCGAACGATGCCGGCGCCTTCATGGCCCAGCACCGAGGGGAACAGGCCTTCGCTGTCGAGCCCGTCGAGCGTGTAGGCGTCGGTGTGGCAGATGCCGGTCGCCATGATCTCAACCAGCACCTCGCCGGGCTTCGGCCCTTCGAGATCGAGCTCGACGATCTCCAGCGGCTTCCTGGCTTCGAACGCTACGGCGGCACGGGTCTTCATCGCAGGGTCTCCCTTGTCTCGGCGCGCCTATGCCACGGCGATCCGCTCTTGTCGCGATTCGGGGACGTCGCCTAGGGACCTGAAGGATTGCCAAGGAGGTCCCATGACGACGCTGCCCACCCGCACGATCGGCCCGCTCACCGTTTCCGCCATCGGCCTCGGCTGCATGAACCTCAGCCACGCCTATGGCGTACCCCCCAGCGAGGCGGACGGCATTGCGCTGCTGCAGCACGCGCTGGATCGCGGCATAAGCTTTTTCGACACCGCCGCGGTCTACGGCTCGGGCGACAATGAACGGCTGGTGGGCAGGGCGATCATGCATCGCCGGCAATATTTCACGCTCGCCAGCAAGTGCGTGCTCCACGCCGAGGATGGCCCGCGCGGGCTCGACGGATCGCCGGCGATGATCGCGCGGACGCTGGACAATGCGCTCGGCCGTCTCGGGACCGACCATATCGATCTCTATTATCTCCACCGCCTCGACCGCGACGTGCCGATCGAGGAGTCGGTCGGCGCGCTGGTCCGCGCGAAGGAGGCGGGCAAGATCGGCGCGATCGGGCTGTCCGAAATGTCCGCCGCGACGATCCGGCGCGCGCAGGCGGTGCATCCGATCGCCGCGGTGCAGACCGAATATTCGCCGATGGTCCGCAACCCCGAGATCGCCGTGCTCGACGCCTGCCGCGCGCTCGGCATCGGCTTCGTTTCCTTCTCGCCGGTCGCGCGCGGGATGCTCGCCGGTGCCGTGCGCGACGCCGATTATGCGCCGGGAGACATCCGCGCCGGCATGCCGCGCTTCACCGGCGCCAATCTCGCGCACAACCTCAAGACCGTCGATGCATTCGACGCGCTGGCCGCCGAAGCCGGCATCACCCCCGCGCAGCTCTCGATCGGCTGGGTGCTGGCGCAGGGCGGCGACATCGTGCCGATCCCCGGCACCACCAGCATCGCGCACCTCGACGAGGACATCGCCGCCGCGACGATCCGGCTCGCGCCGGATCTCCTCGCCGCGGTCGACGCGCTGTTCGTGCCCGGCGCGATCCGCGGCCCGCGCTACAACGCGGCGATGCAGGCCTGGGTCGAAACCGAGACCTATCCCGACGAGGAACTCGCGCCGGTGGCGGCCTGAACCCAGGCGCGGAGCGAGCGATGCACGCCTTCCTCGATTTCGAAGCCTCGTCGCTCGGCAAGCAGGGCGTGCCCATCGAGGTCGCATGGGTGTTCGAGGATGGCAGGGCGGAAAGCCACCTGATCCGCCCCGCCCCCGGCTGGACCGACTGGTCCGCCGAGGCCGAGGCGATCCATCGCATCGCGCGCGAGACATTGGTCCGCGAGGGGGCGCCGCACGATGTCGTCGCGCAGCGGATGATCGAATGCCTGGAGGGGCATGACCTGTTCGCGAGCGCGCCCTCGTGGGACGGAAAATGGCTGAGTGCGCTGCTGCGGGCGGCAGGACTGCCGCGTCACACGCTGCGGCTGCGCGCGACCGAGGCGGCGCGCAGGGAAACCGTCGCCGGCATCATCGCCCCGCATGTCGGCGCGGCCTCGCTCGACGACCTGGTCGAGGACATATTGACGCTGCTCGACGTCCGCGCGCGGGACGACGACCCTGCCCACCGCGCGCTGCCCGACGCGCGCGTGGAGCAGCTTCACTGGCTGGCGGCGCGGGATGCGGCGCTGGCGTTCGTCGCGGGCGGCGGCGGCTCCAGCAGCAGCGACCAGCCGGCCGGCAGATAGTCGGTCGACATGTAGAAATAGAAGGCGCAGCTCTTGTCCGGACGATAGCTCGCGCCCTTGACGATGCCGAAGGCGGTGGTGCCGACGAACACCGGCGCGCCGCTGTCGCCGCCGCGGCAATGCGGCCCCGCCACCGTCACCCACGTCGGCAGGCAGGCGCCGCCGCAAAGCTCGCCCGCGGGCGCGAAATCGACCAGTTCGACCTCGGCGCAATGATAGCCGGTCTTCTCGCCGCGATGGCAGACGAAATCCCCCGCCCGCGTCGCCTCGCGCGAACGCTGGCCGGTCACCGGGCGCAGCCGGGTGCGCGCGGTATCCGCGTAGAAGAGCGGCTGCAGCGGCCCCGGCGCGAGATGGACCTGCACGTCGCGATAGCCCCAACCCCATTGCGCGACGAAATCGAGCGGGGTCTCGCCGCCGGCCGGGTCGAAATGGCTGATCGTGTCGACGCAATGCGCCGCGGTGACGATGCCGTGCCGGACGCCGTCGGTGACGACGAAGCCGGTGGTGCAGAGCTTGCGCCGCTCGTCGTCCGGATCGACGCCGATGAGCCGCGATCCCCCTTCGACGCCGAGGTTGCGGTCCTCGCGGTCCTGCAACCGGATCTGTACCGGCACGCCGGTGATCGCCTCGATCTTCTCCCGCAGCGTGTCGGCGCCGCCGCGACTGCGCGCGGTCGACTGGTTGACGGCGATCACCAGTTCGCCGGTGCGCGGATCGAAGCCCATCGACGGCGCGCGGCTGAACAGTGCGCGGATCTCCGCCTGATGCGTGGTCATCGCCCAGACGACGCGATCGCGCGTGGCGCGCGCGCCGATGCGGAAGATCACCGGCACGTCCAGCCCGCCCACGTGCAGATGTTCGGGCGCGACCGGCTCGGCGCCCGTGAGATAGACGTTGATGCGATAGGCGGGGCGATGCTCGATCGAAATGCCGGCGAGGCGCCCCCGAAAGCGCGCCTCGATCCGCTCGGTCGCGGCAACGCTTTCGGCCTGGGCATGAAGCCGGCGCAGCGCGACCGTCGTCGGCACGTCGTAGAGCGCGGCATATTCGGCGGCGTCGCGCGCCAGCGCCTCGATGGGCGTTTCGACGAGTGCTGGCGCGGGTGCGGGCAGAATCCGGATCGGGGGCGCCGGTTCGGGGGGCGCGATCACGGGCGGAGCAGCAGCGATGGCCAGCGCTGCAATCGGGACGATCAGGATCCGCACGACACGAGCCTTAGAGCATCCCGTGCCGGATCGGAATATGGCCCCGGCCGGGCTCGAAGCCGACGGATGGGTCGAGACCGCGATCGACGAAACCGGCCGGCGACGCGGGCAGACCCCGTTGCGCGGTACCGGGCAGAGCGATGTCGCGACGATCGCGCTCCATCGAACGCCGGGCTTCGCGTTGCAGCGCGAGACCGATATCATCGCCCTCGTCCGCGCCGATCACACCCTCAGCCGATCCAGTTCGGCATCGACCGCGCCGGCATAGCCGGCGCCGAACAGCCGCAGATGCACGAGCAGCGGCCAGAGCCGGTAGACCGGCAGCCGATCCCGCCAGCCGGGGTCGAGCGCCATCGCGTCGAGAAAGCGCGGCGGCGGGCGATCGAACAGGGTGAGCATCGCCACATCGACTTCGCGGTCGCCATGATAGCAGGCCGGGTCGATCAGCCCGCCGATGCGCTTGCCGTCGACCAGCACATTGCCGCCCCACAGGTCGCCATGGAGCAGGGAGGCCGGCGGTCGCGCCGGCAGGCGATCGCCAAGCCCCTCCGCGAGGCGCTCGATCCGGCCGGCGAGCGCGGGCGGGATGTGCGGCAGATGGCAGCGCAATCGCCGATCGGCCCAGAACGCCGGCCAGTCGGCGGCCTCGCCGTTCTCGATCGCCACCGGCCCGAAGCGGTGATCGCGGTGCCAGCCATAGGCGGCGCCCGTCGCGGCATGGATCGGTGCCAGCGCCGCCGCCAGCGCCTCCCACGCCGGCCCGGCCAGCCGCCCGTCATTGGGCACATGCTCGATCAGCAGCAGCGTGTCGGAGACGGCGAGCACCGCCGGCGCGGGTCCGCCGGCTGCCGTGAGCGCCGCCAGCATCTCCGCTTCCGCCCGCGCGGTGTCGCCGGCCTTCGCGACGACGCGTTCGCCATCGACCGGCGTGACCAGCCAGATGCCCGAGATATCGCCGCCGGCCAGCGGCTCGAGCGCGGCGACCGCGCGACCGAGCAGATGCTCGATCGCCGCCCGATCAGGAGCCCTGGGCGCCGTCACCCAGCCCGCCGCCCAGCGCCCGGACCAGCGCGACATGCGCGCGCATCCGCTGCGCCTGGATCGAGATCGCCGCGCGTTCCGCCGCAAGTGCATCCGTCTGCGCGGTGACGACCTCGAGATAGTCCGAGGCGCCGTCGCGATAGCGGGTCATGGCGAGATCGCGGGTGCGCCCGGCGGCGGCGGCGGCATCGCGCTGGTCGTCACCCTGCGTCGCGAGATAGCGGTTGGCGGCGATCGCATCCTCGACCTGCCGGAACGCCCCGAGCACGGTCTCGCGATAGCCGGCCGCCTGCTCGTCATAATCGGCGCGCGACAGCGCGACCTGCGCGCGGCGCCGGCCGCCGTCGAACAGCGTCAGCACGCTGGAAAGCGGCCCGAGGCCCCAGAAGGTGCTCGGCGTCGAGAACAGGTCGCCGCGCGTCGTCGCGACGCCGCCGGAAAGGCCGAGCGACAGCGAGGGGAACCAGGCCGCGCGGGCGACGCCGATCCGCGCATTGGCGGCGAACATGCGGCGCTCGGCGGCGGCGATGTCCGGCCGGCGCTGGAGCAGTTCGGAGGGCGCGCCGGTCATCGGCGGCTGCGGCGGCTGCAGCGGCTTGACCTCGGCCGGAATCGAGAAGTTCGAGGCGACCGCGCCGACCAGCGCCGCAATCTCATGCTCCACCGCCGCGCGCTCCTGCGCGACCGCCGAGATCTGCGCCCGCGCGCTCGCGAGCACGCTCTGCGCCCGGTTGACGTCGATGCCGGAGGCGATGCCGCCCTCATGGCGGGTCGAGGTCAGCTCATAGGCGCGGCCGAAGGCCTCGACCGTCTGCCGCAGCAGCGCCTCCTCGGCATCGAGCCCGCGCAGCCGGAAATAGGCGTCTGCCAGCGATGCCTGCAGACTGAGCCGCGCCGCCGCGAGATCCGCCCCGCCCGCGTCGGCATCGGCACGGGCGGCGGACACGCCGTTGCGGATGCGGCCCCACAGATCGATCTCGTAATCGAGCGTGCCGCCCAGGGTGATCCCGGTATAGGTGCGCGGCACGCCGCTGCCGCCCAGCCCGTTGCCCGACGCGCGGGTGCGCGACACGTCTCCTCCGACATCGATGCGCGGGAACAGGTCCGAACGCGCGTCGCGCGCGATCGCCCGCGCCTGGTCGTAACGCGCGAGCGCCGCGGCCAGGGTCGGGCTGGCGGTCTCGGCGCGCCGTTCGAGATCGTCCAGCACCGGATCGCCGAACGTCTCCCACCAGGCCGCACGCGGTGCCGCGTCCATCGGCGCCGCAGCGATCCAGCCGGCGACCTCCTTGTAGGTCGCGGGCGCGGCGGTTTCGGGCGGGCGATAGTCCGGCGCCATCGAGCAGCCGGCGGCGAGCGACAGCGCAGTCGCGGCGAGCAGCGCGCGGACAGCCAGGGAGACCTGCATCACGGCGCCCCTTACTTGCCCTTGGCCGGCGCCGCGACCTTCACGACGTCGCCGGAGCGGATCGCGTCGGGCGGCGTATCGATCACGCGGTCGCCCGCCGCGAGGCCGGTCGCGACCTCGACGACACTGCCCTCGTCGCGCGAGATGGTGATCGGCTTCACCGTCACCCGGCCATTGCCGCCCACCACCGCGACCGTCGGGCCGCTGTTGCCATAGAGCACGGCGCTGCCCGGCAGCCGCATGCCGCCGGCGGTCGGCACGTCGAAGCGCACCTGCGCGAAGGCGCCGGGCTTGAGCGCGCCATCGCGGTTGTCCGCCTGCAGCTCGACCAGCACCGCGCCCGACTGGGCGTCCACCGCGCCGGCGCTGCGGGTGACCGTCGCGGAGAACGCGCGGCCGGCATATTCGGGCAGGCTCAGCTTGGCGGTGAGGCCCTGGCAGACCTGCGCCGAATAGACTTGGGGGACACGCACGAAGATGCGCATGCGGTGGGTGTCCGATACGGTGAACAGCGGCTGCGCCGCCGCATTGCCCGAGACGACGAGCGCGCCGAGCTGCGCCGAGCGGCTGGTGACGACCCCGGCGAACGGCGCGGACAGGCGGGTGAAGCCCTGCAGCGCCTGCAGGCGCCGGACGTTGGCGAGCTGCGCGTTGGCGAGCGCGGAGCGCGCGGCGAGATCGCCATTCTTCTCGTCGGCTTCCTGCTGCGAGACGGCATCCTTGGCGAGCATCGTCGACCAGCGCTGCGCGGTCGTGGCCGCGAGCCGCTGGTTGGCGAGCGCGGTCTGGTAATCCGCCTTTGCCTGCGCGAGCTGCTGGTCGAGTTCGGGCGCGTCGAGGATCGCCAGCGTCTGCCCGGCGCGGACATTGTCGCCGATGTCGGCCACCCAGCGGCGGACATAGCCGTTGGTGCGCGCGAAGATCGCCGCGCTGTTGAACGCCTGCACATTGCCCGGCAGCACCAGCGGGCTGCCGTTTCCGCCCGTCTCGGGCATGACGACGGCGACGGTCGGCACCGCGGCGTCGGCACTGGTCGCGGCCAGATCCGCGGCATCGCCGTTGCGGCTGGCGATGCCCAGGCCGACGACGATGGCAGCGGCGATCACCGCGCCGATGCCGGCGCGCTTCAGCGTCTTGTTGCTTGGGCCGGCAGACGCATGGATCGGCGCCGCGGCGCCGGTTTCGGAGGTGTGGGCGGGATCAGGCATGGGCGGGTTTCATTTCCATCGGGGCCGCCTTGGCGGCACGCTTGCGGTGGACGAAGGAGAAAACGGTCGGCACGAAGAACAATGTCGCGATCGTCGCGGCGATCAGGCCGCCGACCACCGCGCGGCCGAGCGGGGCGTTCTGCTCACCCCCCTCGCCCATGCCGAACGCCATCGGCGCCATGCCGATGATCATGGCGAGCGCGGTCATCAGCACCGGGCGGAAGCGGACCGCGCCGGCGGAAAGCGCCGCCTCGGTCGCGTCGCCCAGCGTCTCGAGCTGTTCGCGCGCGAAGCTGACGACGAGGATCGAATTGGCGGTGGCCACGCCCATGCACATGATCGCCCCGGTGAGCGCGGGCACCGACAGCGGCGTGCCCGAGGTGAACAGCATCCAGACGATGCCGGCCAGCGCCGCGGGCAGCGCGGTGATGATCACGAACGGATCGATCCAGCTCTGGAAGTTGACGACGATCAGCAGGTAGATCAGCACCACCGCACCCAGCAGACCCCAGCCGAGGCCCGAGAACGCCGTGTTCATCGTCTGGTACTGGCCGCGCAACGTGACGGTCGCGGTCTTGGGCTTCTCGTTCTCCAGCGACTGGATCGCCGCCTCGACATCGCCCGCGACCGCGCCGAGATCGCGCCCCTGCACGGCGCCGTACAGGTTGATGACCGGCTGGATGTTGTAGTGGCTGACCACCGGCACCGTCGTGGTGCGCGACACGCCGGCAAGGCCGCCCAGCAGCTGCGACGGGCCCCCGGCCGCGGTCGACACCGGTACATTCTCCAGCGCGCTGACCGAATCGACCAGATATTCGGGCGCCTGCGCCACCACCGGATAGGACACGCCATTCTCCGGATTGACGTAGAACACCGGCGCGGTCTGCGCCGTGCCGGCGAGCGAGCTTGCCAGGCTGGTGGTCACGTCGCGCTCGGTCAGGCCATATTGGCCGGCGCGCGCGCGATCGACGTCGACGCTGAGCTGCGGCGCGCGCGCGGGCTGCTGGATGCGCGCGTCGGCAAGACCGGAGATCGTCGAGATCTTGCGCAGCAGCTTTTCCGCATAGGCGCGGTTGCCGGCGGCATCCTTGCCGGTCACCTGGATGTCGATCGGCGCGGGCGCGCCGAAGTTGAGGATCTGGCTGGTGATGTCGGCGGGCAGGAAGGCGAAGTTCATGCCGGGGAACCGGCGCGGCAGTTCGCGACGCAGGGTCGCGACATGGCCCGCGGTCGGCGCGTGCCCATGCTCCAGCGTGATCAGGATGTCGCCATCCTGCGGGCCGATCGTGCCGGTGTTCGAATAGACCGTGCTGATCGCGCTGACCGGCAGGCCGATATTGTCCGTCACCGATGCCAGCTCGCCCGCCGGGATCATCTCGCGGATCGCACGGCCGACCTTGTCGAAGCGCACCGCCGTATCCTCGAGCCGCGAGCCCACGGGCGCACGGACGTGGATCGCGATCTGGCCGCCATCGACGTCGGGGAAGAAATTGCTGCCGAGGAAGGGCAGCAGCCCGAACGAGACCACGACCACCGCCATGAAGCCGAGCATGAACGGCTTGCGGGCATGGAGCGCGCGGTTGAGCATGCCGACATAGGCGCTGCGGACCGTCTCGAAGCGACGTTCGAAGCCGCGCTGGAAGCGGACCAGCGGGTTGCGCGAGGTCGCGCCGCCGGCAAGATGCTCATCCTCATCGCCCGGCTTGTGCGGCTTCAGCAGGTACATCGCCAGGGTCGGCACCAGCGTGCGCGACAGGATGAACGAGGCGATCATCGCGAACACCACCGACAGCGCCAGCGGCACGAACAGATAGCCCGACACGCCTGGCAGGAAGAACATCGGCACGAACACGATGCAGATGCACAGCAGCGAGACGAAGGCCGGCACCACGATCTGCGCGGCGCCGTCGAGGATCGCCTCGATCACGCCCTTCCCCTGTTCGAGGTGCCAGTTGATGTTCTCGATCGTCACCGTCGCATCGTCGACGAGGATGCCGACCGCGAGCGCGAGCCCGCCCAGCGTCATGACGTTCAGCGTCTGCCCGAACGCGGCGAGCGCGGCGATCGCAGCCAGGATGGCGAGCGGGATCGACAGCGCGATGATCACCGTCGAGCGCCACGAGCCGAGGAACAGCAGGATCATCAGCGAGGTGAGCGCGGCGGCGATCAGGCCCTCGTGGATGACGCCCTCGACCGCGGCCTCGACGAACAGCGACTGGTCGCCGATCGGATCGATCTTGAGCGTATCGGGCAGCCCCGCCTGGATACGCGGCAGCGCCTGCTTCACGCCCTCGACGATCGACAAGGTCGAGGTGCTGCCATTCTTGAGCACCGTGAGCAGCGCGGCGCGCGTGCCGTTGACGTGGACGACGTTCTGCTGCGGCGCCGATCCGTCGCGCACATAGGCGACGTCGCGCATATAGATGGTGGCGCCGTTGACCACCTTCACCGGCAGGTCGTTGAGCGCGGCGATCGAATCCGGCGCGTTGTTGAGGCGGACGCTGTACTGCAGCGAACCGATCTTGACGAAGCCGGCCGGGTTGATCTGGTTCTGCGCGGCGATCGCACTGCCCACATCCTGCGCCGACAGCCCCTTGGATTGCAGCGCGAGCGGGTTGAGATCGACCTGCACCTGCCGCTGCCGCCCGCCCGACGGGAAGGGCATGGCGAGGCCGGGCACGCTGGTGAGCTGCGGGCGGATCTGGTTCTGCCCCGTATCGAACAGCTGCTGTTCGCTCAGTCCCCGGCCCGACAGCGCAAGCTGCAGGATCGGCACGGTGGAGGCGTTGTAGTTGATGATCAGCGGCGGGTTCACGCCCGGCGGCATCTGGCGCAGGATGGTCTGCGAGATCGAGGTGACCTGTGCGGTCGCGGTACGGATGTCGACGCCGGGCTGGAAGTAGATCTTGACGATGCCGACGCCCTGCAGCGACGTGCTCTCGATATGCTCGACATCGTTGACCGTGGTGGTCAGCACGCGCTCGTAGGGCGTGATGATGCGCGCGCCCATATCCTCGGGCGGCAGGCCGGAATAGGTCCAGGCGACCGCGATCACCGGAATGCGGATCGGCGGAAAGATGTCCACCGGCGTCCGCACCGCGGCCATCACGCCGACAACCGCGATCAGGATGGCCATGACGATGAAGGTGAGCGGCCGTTGTAGCGCTACCTTGACGACCCCGATCATTCGCTACTCCACAGACGAGAACGGGCGCCCACGCGGGAGCGCCTGCATACCGACCAGCCGTTCCCCTCCGCTATGTCATTGATCGTGCAGCGCGGCGAACCGCGTGCCGAATGCGTCCCGAAATGGAACCCTTTTTAGATGCACATTCATCCGTTAGCCGTCTAATATATAATACGCCTCGATCCATACACAGAAAGACATGATCCATGGAGTTGCGTCACCTGCGCTATGCGATCTGCGTGGCCGACGAGATGCATTTCGGCCGCGCCGCCGCGCGCCTCGGCATTTCGCAGCCGCCGCTCAGCCAGCAGATCCGCGCGCTGGAAGAGGAACTGGGCGTCACCCTGTTCGAGCGCACCAGCCGGCGCGTGCTGCTGACCGAGCCCGGGCGGCTGTTCGTGGAGGAAGCGCGCAAGGCGGTGGCGCAGGTGGAGCATGCCGTCGATCAGGCACGCCGCGCGGCGAGCGGCGAGATCGGCACGCTGGCGGTGGGCGTCGTCGCCTCGGCGCCGCTGATCGAGACGATCGCCAGCGCGTTCCGGGCGTTTCGCGAACGGCATCCGCGCATCCGGCTCGCGCTGCGCGAGCTCAATCTCGACGACCAGATGGACGCGCTGATCGGCGGCCAGCTCGATATCGCCTTCGTCCGCGGCCTCGACATGCCGGTGCTCGCGGAAGGCCTGTCGGCGCGGATGCTGATCGAGGAAGACCTGATCGTCGCGCTGCGCGACGATCATCCGCTCGCCGAACGCCCCCTGCTCGGCATCGCCGACCTCGCCGACCAGCCCTTCGTGCTTTACGAGCGCGCGCTGGGGGCCGGCTTCAACGATCATATCGCCAAGCTCTGCCGCGCCGCCGGCTTCACCCTCAACGTCATCCAGGAAACCGGCGGTCTCGCCACATTGCTGGGGCTGGTCTCCGCCGGCTTCGGCGTGACCGTGATCGCACGGTCGCTCGCCGCGATCCATATCGAGGGCCTCGCCTATCGTCCGCTGAAGGATAGCGATGCGATCAGCCGGCTGTGGATCGTGACGCACGATTCGCCCTCGGTCTGCTGCCGCCGGTTCCTCGACATCCTCGAAGGCTGCAGCGCCCGCAAGCTCGCGCGACAGACGGCGCTGGCATCGTGAGCGCGCCCGGCGACCCCGTCGATGAAACCGGCACGCTGGTGCGCGACGGCGGCGGCTTCGTGCTGCGGCGGGATCGCGGCGGCCGCTGGCTGCTCAACCTCCACCGCGTGCCGGTCGATCATATCGAGAAGCGCGTCCGCATCGTCGGGGTGATGGCCGGCGCCGATCTGGTGGATGTCGAGGGCGTCGCGCCGGCGGACGATGCCGCCGGGCCGCGATAGCTCAGCCGCCCGCGATAGCTCAGCCGCCCGCGATCAGCGCTGGCGCGCCGGATTGCCGGCGACGGTCGCGCCGGCCGGCACATCGCGGGTCACCACGCTGCCCGCGCCGATGATCGCATCGTCGCCCACCGTCACGCCGGGCAGGATCAGCGCGCCGCCGCCGATCCACACATTGCGCCCGATCGTGATCGGCCGGCCCGATTCCAGCCCCGTCGCCCGCTCGGCAGGGTCGCGGGGATGGTCGGCGGTCAGGATCTGCACGCCGGGGCCGATCTGCGTGCCATCGCCGATCACCACCTTCACCACATCGAGGATGATGCAGTTGAAGTTGAGGAACACGCCGCTGCCGAGATGGATGTTGTAGCCATAGTCGCAATGGAAGGGTGGCCGCACCACCGCCCCCGCGCCGACCGACCCCAGCATTTCGCGCAGCAGCGCCTCGCGCGTCGCGGCAGGCAAGGTCGAGGCGGCGTTGTAGCGCTCGGTCCATTCCAGCGCCGCCTGGTGATCGGCGACGATCTCGGGATCGCTCGCATGATAGAGATCGCCATTCAGCATGCGCTGCTTCTGCGTCGGCTCGGCCACGGTCCATCTCCTCGATCGGATGCGCCACGTGGCAGGCGATGCCGTGCCGCGCAAGACGCGACCCGCGTTGTTGCTCTGCGGCATGACATTCCTATGCTCGGCACCGGCACCATGAGGGAGGAAAGCGCGCCTAAGTTGCAGCGACACGGGGCATTTTGCGCTGACGACCATTATCTGCTGGATTATATTCCAGCGGATGACGCCTCCCATCACGCTCATTGGATCTTTCGTTTCGGATACCGACAGGCTTTTCGATGACCTGATGGATTCAATCGAGTGGGATGAACGAATGTCATCGCGCCGTACCGCCAGCTTCGGGGTCGCCTACAACTATTCCCAGATGCAATATCCATCGGCGCCGATGCCGCCGCCTCTGGAAGCGCTATGCGACAAGCTTAGATCGGAGCTCGGCTTTCGCCCCAACAACTGCCTTGCCAGCCACTATGTCGACGGCACCTCATCGATGGGCTTTCACTCGGATGACACGGCCAAATTGGCGAGCGGAACAGGCGTTGGCATCGTCTCGCTCGGCGCAAATCGTCACATCATTTTCCGCAACAAGGCTGATAGTTCGATCGAACTATCATACGAACTGCCCGCAGGCTCACTGCTGTATATGCCGGGCGCCATGCAGCGGGAGTGGCTTCACGCCATTCCCAAGACCCCAAGCACCGGCGGTCGCATCAGTTTGACGTTTCGCCTGCTGATCTGACGGGCCAAGCCCCCTCCCGCAAGCGGGCTACAGGATTCACACTTCGTAGATGGATTGAGAGGGGCTGCCGCCGCGCCCCCTCGCCCCTACGGGGAGAGGGACGGGGAGAGGGGGAAGTCGCGCTCCGCGTAAAGGTTCGGAGGGCTTGGCACTGCTGCCCGGTTGGCCCATTTTTAGAGCGAACCCGTCAGGCCTTTACGCTTGGCGCGACTGCCCCTCTCCCTGGTCCGCTACGCGGACCTTTCCCTCTCCCCATAGGGGCGAGGGCAAAAAGCGGCCGCAATCGAGATGTGTGAATGTCGTAGCCCGCAAGCGGGAGGGGAACAGCTCAACTCCGATACTGCGCCACGATCTCCGCGATCGCCGGCTTCACGTCCTGCCGGCGATAGCTAAGCAGGTCCGCCACCTTCGGGTCGGTTTCGTAGAACAGCGAATTGCCCCGCCCGAAGAACAGCGCGCCATCGGGCAGCATCGGATGCTCCTCGTCGCGCACCGGCGGCTTGGCGCGGCCGACGCCTTCGAAGAACGCCCCGAAATAGTCCTGGAAGCTCAGATTCTCGTCGCCGACCAGATAGGACGCGCCCGGCTCCCCGCGCTCCAGCGCGCCCTCGATCGCCTCGGCGAGCGACTGGGTGGAGATGAAGTTGGTACCGCCCGGCGGGGTGAATTCGGGCATCGGCGCGAACTTGCCCTCGGCATATTGGGTATAGGCCGCGAACATCGGCAATGTCAGCCCCGGCACCGCGCCGACCACGAACGGCGCGTTGACGCTCATCGCAGCGAAATTATCGTCGGCCAGCGCCGCCACGCCATCGTCGGATTCCTTGCGGGAGCGGACATAGGCGTTGGTGGCCACCAGCTCGGGCGCGGCCTGCGGATAGAAGCTGCCGACATTGACCGCGCGGCGGATACCGGCCTCCTTCGCCGCCGCGAAGAAGCGCGGCACGCCGACCGAATTGGCGTCGTGCCAATAGCTGTCGTCGATGTCCTGCGGCTTGTGGCGCACGTCATTGCCGGCGGCGAAGACCAGCGCATCGAACTGGCCGAGCGCCTCGCGGTCGAACGCCATGTTGATATAGTCGACGCGCAGGAAGGGCAGGTCGCCCAGCGGCGTGCCGGGGGCCGGCGGCGTGCGGCCGGCGATCGTGACGTCATGCCCCTTGCCCTTGAGGTGGAGCGCGGCGCGGCCGCCGATCATGCCGGCACCGCCGACGACGAGTATCTTCATGGGTTCGCCCCTTCGCATCAGAAATTGAGGCCGTTGCCCGACAGCACCGGCAGGTTGGTCCACACGTCGCGCGGGTCGCGGTACCAGCCCGCGGCGGCCAGCGCGCCGCCATCGATGTGCAGCGCGGTGCCCGTGATCCACGCCGCCTGATCGCTGGCGAGGAACAGGATGCCCGAGGCCATGTCCGCCGGCGTGCCGAAGCGGCCGAGCGGGATCCAGCGCGGGATATGGTCGCGATGCTCCTCGGGCACCATCAGCGAGACCGGCACCTGCGGCGTGTCCGTCGTCTCGGGCGCGATCAGATTGACCCGGATGCCCGACGGCCCGAGTTCGAGCGCGAGGCTCTTGGTGAAGCCGGTCAGCGCTGCCTTGCACGCGGCATAGACCACGCAGTTGGGAATGCCGCGGAAGCCCTCGATCGAGGAGACCGAGACGATGCTGCCGCCCGCGCCCCGCTTGCGCAGCAGCGGGATCATCGCGTGCGTGACGCCGAAGACCTGGCCCAGATTGGTTGCGTAGAGCCGCCCGATCTCGTCCGGGGTCAGCGCCTCGAACGGCTTGGCCAGCATCAGGAAGTCGCCGACATTGTTGACCAGCACGTCGAGCCCGCCGAAGCGCGCCTCGATCGCAGCGGCGAGGCTTGCGACGGCCGCGGGATCGGTGACATCGCCCGTCACCACCAGCGCGGCGTCGCCCAGCGCGGCCTGAACGTCGGCAGCGCGATCGCCATCCACCTCGATGATCGCGAGCTGCGCGCCGGCCGCGGCGAACGCCTCGGCGGTGGCGCGGCCGATGCCCGCACCTCCGCCCGTCACGAGCACGACCTTGCCGTTGAAATCGAACATCCTCGCCTCTCCGCCAGTTCCCGGTCTGCCGCCGGGCGCGACTCACGCCTATCGCGATGGCGCATCAACTTCAACAGACATAAACGCATTTAGCGCATCGAAGCCCAATTATGTTTGCATTTGCGTTTTTCATTCGCCACCATGCTGCGAAACAGCAAGTCAGGAGGGGAATCAGCATGCAGGCGCAGACCATGCAGGCGATGGCACTCGACCGCTTCGGCGGGCCCGAGGTGCTGGCGCTGGCGACGATCGACCGGCCACGCGCCGCTCCGGGTCAGGTGATCGTCCAGGTCGCCTATGCCGGGGTCAATCCGGCCGACTGGAAGGCGCGCGAAGGCTGGCTCTCGCGCTATTTCGACTATCATTTCCCCTTCGTGGTCGGCTTCGACGCCGCCGGCATCGTCGCCGAGGTGGGCGAAGGCGTGACCGGCCTCGCGCCGGGCGACCGCGTCGTCACCGCCTCCAACCAGGGCAAGGGTGAGCGCGGCAGCTATGCGCAATATGTTGCATCGGACCGCGAGCGCGTGGTGATGCTGCCCGACCATGTCGGCCTGCGCGACGCCGCGGCGCTGCCGACCGCGGGCATCACCGCGTGGGAGGCGGTGTTCGACGTCGGCGGCACGCAATCGGGATCGACGGTGCTGGTCAATGGCGGCGCCGGCGGCACCGGCGGCTATGCGATCCAGCTCGCGCGGATGGCCGGCGCGCGCGTCTGCGCCACCTGCGGCCCCGCCAATCTGGACTATGTCCGGTCGCTCGGCGCCGAGCGCGCGATCGATTATCGCGAAGGTGGCGTGCGCGAAGCCGTCGCGGCCTGGGCGCCGGAGGGCGTCGATCTCGTCGTCGATACGGTCGGCCAGGGCAGCCTGCTCGATGCGGTCGAGATGGTCCGCCCCGGCGGCATCGTCGCGCCGATCGCCACGTTGATCGCCGACGAGCCGATGTTCGACGCCGCCCGCGCCGCCGAGCGCGGCGTGCGCATCATCCCCACCATCGCCGATTTCGCGCACCAGGAACGCCAGCTGAACGCGCTTGTCGCCGCGCTGGCCGCCGGCCGCATCCACACCCCCGAACTGACCGTGCTGCCGCTCGACCAAGCCGGCGAGGCGCATCGCCGCGTCGCCGCCGGCCATGTCCGCGGCAAGATCCTGCTCGCGGTGGACGAGGCGCTCGCATGATCTGGATCATCGACGAGGTGGAGACCAAGCCCGGCATGGGTGCTGCGTTTCTCGACGCCTACCTCACCCGCTACGCACCGGGCAACACCGCCCGCGGGCTGCGGCTGGCACACCGGATGGTCGAGCCGGCGATGTGGCTGGACGATGCCCCCAACCGGCTGCTGCTGGTGTGGGAGGCGGCCGATGCCGGCGCGGTGTGGGCGGCCAAGCACCAGGCGCGCGGCGACGCCGCGGTCGATAAGTGGTGGAACGAGGAGGCGCCGCCCTTCCTGCTGTCGCGCCGCCGCGCGACATTGGCAGGCGCGGACGTGCTGGAGGCGCTGGCCGATGTATAGCCGCCTGATCGTCCCGACCTTCGCCGATGGCGCCCGCGCCGCGGCGATGGCGACCATCGCCGCCGCCACCGCGGCGCTCGACGCCGAATCGCGGCTGTTCGCGCCGACCCTGCCCGGCGTCTACAATGGCGGCGACGCGCTGTGGCGCGTGACCTTCGCCGACCGCGCGGCAGGCGATGCGGCGATGGCGGGCCCGGCCTGGGCGCCGGCCGCGGCGCTGCTCGCCGATCCTGCGGTGACCGTCCATCAGGACCGGGTGGGCTTCGAATCGGGCGCGATCGGCGGGCCGGCCGACGGCAGCGGGCTCTATCGCGTCGCGCTGTTCCGGGCGAGCATCCGCCCCGATGCCGAGCGGCTGGCGGCGTTCGCCGCGCAGACGGCGAGCCTGCCGCGCCACATCTGCACGATCCGGCGCTGGCAGATCGCCGATACGGACGAGGCATCTGGGCTGCACGCCTGGACGCATGTGTGGGAACAGGAATATGCCGACCGTGCCGGGCTGGAGGGCACCTACATGCTCCACCCCGCGCACTGGGCGCATGTCGAGCGCTGGTTCGATCCGGAATATACCGAGCATCTCGTCCATCCGCTGCTGGTCCACAGCTTCTGCGCGATCGACCGGCCGGTGATCGTCGGATGAGCACGATCGCCGCCCCCAACCATCCGCTCGCGGTGCGCATGGCCGCGATCGCCTTCGTCGCGCAGAACGCCGGCGTCGGCTTCATGTTCGGCTCGTTCGGGCTGCTGCTCGAGCCGGTGGAAGCCAAGCTCGGCATCGCCCGCGACACCAGTTCGCTCGGCATGGCGCTGGTGATGCTGGGCATGGCCTTGTGCGCGCCGCTGGTCGGCACGCTTTCGGCGCGCTTCTCGTTGCGCACGCTGATGATGGCGGGCGCGGCGATGAGCGCGGCGGGCTATGCGCTGCTCGCGGTCGCGGGCTCGGTCGGCACCTATCTCGCCGCCTATGGCCTGCTGATCGGCCCCGGCCTTGCGCTGGTCGCGACGGTGAGCCCGGCGACATTGGTGACGCGCTGGTTCGATCAGGGCCGCGGCCGGGCGCTGGGCCTCGTCCATATGCCGCTCCTCGTCGCGGCGATGCCGCTCGCCTGCGCGGCGGTACTGGCGGCGGCGGGGCTCGCGGCGACCTATATGATGCTCGCCGGCGGCATGGCGCTGCTGCTGCTGCCGCTGCTCGCGGTGGTCGATCGGCCGCCGGCGATGGCCGACGCCGTCGCGCAGGATGCCGGGGCCGCGGGCCTTTCGGAAAAGGCGCTGCTCCGGCAACCCAGCTTCTGGGCGCTGACATTGGCGGCGGCGGCGATCAGCACCGGCGGTACGCTGCTCGTCACGCACCTCGCGCCGATGGTCGGCGGCTGGGGGTTCGACGTCGCCGAGGGCGCGACCTTGCTGTCGGTGATGGCGCTGGCGGGCATCGCCGGATCGCTGCTGTTCGGCTGGGTCGCGGATCGGCTGGGCGGCGCGATCGCGCTGGCGATCAACTGCGTCAACCAGGGGCTGCTGTGGGCGGTGCTGCTGCTCAAGCCCACCTTCCCGATCATGCTGGTCGTCATCGCGCTGATCGGCGTCCATGCCGCCGCCATCACCGCCGTGTTCGGCCTCGCCCTCTCGCAGCGCTTCGGCGCCGCCAGCTTCGGGCGCGCGTTCGGGCTGTCGAGCCTGCTCACCCTGCCCTTCCTCGTCGCCGGCGTGCCCGTGGGGGCATGGTTCTATGTCAACACCGGCAGCTATGCCGGCGCAGTGGTGACCCAGATCGGCTTCTATGCGGTGGGGGCGATCGCCGCGATCGCCACCGCGCGGACGCGCGGCGCCGGCTGAAAGCAAAACGGGCCGGGGTTGCCCCCGGCCCGCTTCATGTTCGCTTGAGACCCGCGATCAGGCCGCGGCGACCTCGGCGACGTCGATCTTGACGCCCGGGCCCATCGAGCTGCTCAGCGCGACCTTGCGCAGATACTTGCCCTTGGCGCCCGACGGCTTGGCCTTGACCACCGCGTCGACCAGCGCGTCGAAGTTCGCGCGCAGATCTTCCGCCGTGAACGACGCCTTGCCGATGCCGGAATGGATGATGCCGGCCTTCTCGACGCGATACTCGACCTGGCCGCCCTTGGCCGCCTTGACCGCCTCACCGACGTTCATCGTGACGGTGCCGAGCTTCGGGTTCGGCATCAGGCCCTTCGGACCGAGGATCTTGCCGAGACGGCCGACCAGACCCATCATGTCCGGGGTCGCGATGCAGCGATCGAAGTCGATCTTGCCGCCCTGCACGATCTCGAGCAGGTCTTCCGCGCCGACCACGTCGGCACCGGCAGCGGTCGCTTCCTCGGCCTTCGCGCCGCGGGCGAACACGCCGACGCGCACGGTCTTGCCGGTGCCCTTGGGCAGCGTCACCACGCCGCGGACCATCTGGTCGGCGTGACGCGGATCGACACCCAGGTTGAGCGCAATCTCGACGGTCTCGTCGAACTTGGCGGTGGCGTTGGTCTTCACCAGCGCGATCGCTTCATCGACGCCATACAGCTTCTCGCGGTCGACCGCGGACGCCATGATCTTCGCCTTCTTCGTCAGCTTGGTCATGGAATCAGCCCTCCACCACTTCGAGGCCCATCGCGCGGGCGCTGCCTTCGATGATGCGGGTCGCCGCGTCGATGTCGTTGGCGTTCAGATCCTTGAACTTGAGCTCGGCGATCTCGGTGAGCTTCGAACGCGAGATCTGTCCGGCGGAGACCTTGCCCGGCTCCTTCGAGCCCGACTTGAGGTTCGCGGCCTTCTTGATCAGGAACGACGCCGGCGGCGTCTTGGTCTCGAACGAGAAGCTGCGATCCGCATAGACGGTGATCACCGTGGGGATCGGCGCGCCCTTTTCGAGATCGCCCGTCGCCGCGTTGAACGCCTTGCAGAACTCCATGATGTTCACGCCGCGCTGACCCAGCGCCGGGCCGATCGGCGGCGAAGGATTGGCGGAGCCCGCCTTCACCTGGAGCTTGATATAGCCCGTAATCTTCTTTGCCATTTTACCTACTCACTCTGTTTCAAGCTTAGCGGTCCATCCGCGACCCCGAAGGCCCGCTCCCGCCAGGTTTTCCCGGTTTCAGCCGGAAATTTTCAAAACGACGCCCGCTCGTCCGGGAGCACGCCTTACTTGGCGCGCTCGACCTGCTCGAACTCGAGCTCGACCGGCGTCGCGCGACCGAAGATCGACACCGACACCTTCACGCGGCTGCGATCGAAATCCAGTTCCTCGACCACGCCGTTGAAGCTGGCGAACGGACCGTCGAGCACCTTGACCGAATCGCCGATTTCGTAATCGACCTTGATCTTGGTCTTCGGCGCGGCCGCCGCTTCTTCCTTGGTGTTGAGGATGCGCGCAGCCTCCGCCTCGCTGATCGGCTGCGGCTTGCCGCTCGATCCGAGGAAGCCGGTGACCTTCGGCGTGTTCTTGACGAGATGGTAGACGTCGTCGTTCATCTCGAGCTTCGCCAGCACATAGCCGGGGAAGAACTTGCGTTCCGACTGCACCTTCTTGCCGCGGCGAACCTCGGTCACGGTCTCGGTCGGCACTTCGACCGAATCGACCAGCGCCTCGAGACCCATGCGCGCCGCTTCGGCCACGATCGAATCGCGAACCTTGTTCTCGAAGCCGGAATAGGCGTGGATAATGTACCAGCGCGACATGCTCGTTCCTGAAATCCTTGTGCTCAGCCGGCGACCAGATCGACCAGCGCCTTCATGACGAAGCCGAACAGCCGATCCACACCGAAGAAGAAGACGCCCAGCAGCGTCGTCATGATAACGACCATCACCGCGGTCAAAGCCGTCTCACGGCCCGTCGGCCAGACGACCTTGGCCGTCTCTGCCCTGACCTGGTTCACGAACTGACCGGGATTAAACTTCGCCACCGAAACCGTTCCTTGCCAAACGCAGATACGAGGCCACCGGCAGCCTGTCCGGTCCTTCGACCGGAGCCGCCCTGACCTCGTTACCTCTCTGCCCTGCAACCTAGGTCGGCGCCCCCGACCTCGCAAGGTTGGAGCCGTCGATCGACTGCAGGCCATGACTGGCAGGAGTGGAGGGACTCGAACCCACGGCCCTCGGTTTTGGAGACCGATGCTCTACCAACTGAGCTACACTCCTCCGCGTCACGGAAGAGGGTGCGCCTTAGCGGGCGCTGTCATGGCGCGCAAGGCGCCTTTTACAGACCGGTCAGATAGATGATGATCTGCGCGGCGAGGTAAATCGTCACGATCGCCAGCGCGATCGAGCAGGTGTTGTTCGCAAGTCCGTCAAGCTTCGTGAACATGGTCGGCATCCTCTTCCCCCTCGAATGGCGCCGGTTTTGGAGGTTTCCACCTTTCCCGGTCTTCCGCAAGAGGAAGGTTTGCACGATTCGCGCGGCACGTCCAGCGCCTGGGCGCGCATATTGATCCCGAAACCCCCTATCGGGCGGCCAGACGCGCAAGAAGCACGGCGATCCAGGCGGCAAATTGCGATTCGCTCGCAATTTTCACAAAAACGACGCATGCGCGCAGACGCCCCGCGCGGGGCGGCGCAGGGCGGCTGTTTCGGCCATCGTCGAAGGGACGATGCCGCCGGCTGGGCGCGCCGGCGGCAGATCGTCAGGCGGCCAGATCGTAGGGCTGGATCTCGCCGGAGAGGTAGAGGTTGCGCGCCTTGGCGCGGCTGAGCTTGCCCGAACTGGTGCGCGGCAAGGTGCGCGGCGGCACCAGTTCGACGACGCAGTTCATGCCGGTGATCGATCGCACCCGCTCCCGGATCTCGTCGCGCAGGCGCGCGCGCTCCTCCATGTCGGAGGTGCGGCACTGCACCAGCACCGCGGGGGTTTCCTCGCCGCCCGGGGTTGTGATCGCGAAGGCGGCGATATCGCCCGCCTTGAAGCCGGGCAGCTGCTCCACGGCCCATTCGATGTCCTGCGGCCAGTGATTCTTGCCGTTGACGATGATCATGTCCTTGGCGCGGCCGACGATGTAGACATAGCCATCCGACAGATAGCCCATGTCGCCGGTGTCCAGCCAGCCATCGACCATGCAGGCAGCGGTCGCCTCGGGGTCGCGGAAATAGCCCTCCATCACCGAACCGCCGCTGCACCACACCTTGCCGATCGCGCGATCGGGCAGCGGGGTGCCATCCTCCTCGCGGATTTCCACGGTCATGCCGCGCGCCGGCTTGCCGCAATTGACGATCGCGCGGAAACGCTGCGGGCGATCCTCATGCCCGGCGGCGCCCGACAGCTCGGTCTCGGCGACCAGCTCGACGACGATGCCCTCGCCCGGCGGCATGATCGAGACCGCCAGCGTCGCTTCGGCGAGGCCGTAGCTCGGCAGGAAGGCGGACGCCTTGAAACCGGCATCGGCATAGGCATCGACGAACGCCTGCATCACGTCCGGCCGGATCATGTCCGCGCCGTTGCCCGCGACCCGCCAGCGCGACAGATCGAAGCGATCGGCGATGTTGGTCTGGCTGGAGATGCGGCGCGCACAGATGTCGTAGCCGAAGGTCGGCGAATAGCTGAGCGTCGTGCCCTCGTTGCGGGTGATCAGGTCGAGCCACGCCAAGGGCCGGCGCGCGAAATCCTCGGTCTTCAGGTAATCCGCGGATACCTGGTTGGCGACCGGTGAGAGCAGGCAGCCGACCAGCCCCATGTCGTGATACCAGGGCAGCCACGAGACGCAGCGATCGCCCTCGCGCACTTCCATGCCGTGCGAATGCGCCGCCAGATTTTCGAGCAGCGCGCTGTGCGACACCGCCACCCCATGCGGAAAGCGCGTCGAGCCGCTGGAATATTGCAGATAGGCGATGTCGCTCGACTGCGGCTGCGCCAGCGGCGCCTCCGGCGCGGCGCGCTCGGCGAACGCCTCATAGGCATGGCCTTCCACGCCCGCGGCCTCGGCTGCGACCGACGCCATCGCCGCAAGCTCCTGCGGGAACAGCAACATCCGCGCATCGGAACTGCCGAGCTGCTGCTTGAGCTGATCGACATAGGCGTCGCGGCCGCCGAAGCTGGTCGGCAGCGGCAGCGGCACCGGCCATGCGCCGGCATAGACCGCGCCGAAAAAGGCGGCGGCGAATTCGGGCGCGGTCTCGGCGACCAGCGCGATGCGATCGCCGGGCACGATGCCGTGCGCGATCAGCCGATAGGCATGCGCGATCGCATCCGCGCGAAGCTCGCTATACGGATAGGGCCGCTTGAGCCCGCCGCGCGCATCGTGGAAATTGAGCCCGCGGACGCCGCGGGCGGCATAATCCAGCGCCTCGCCGAGCGTGGCGAAGTCAGAGAAGCGGCGCGTCAGCGCATCATCGGTGGGCGTGTGCGACAAGGTGCCCATAATCCCCTCGCTCTCTTTTACGGAGCCGTGCGTTTCCAGCATCCTCGGATGCCCTTTCAATCTCTAACGACCGGGCGGCCCCCCGCCGCCGATTAACCATCCAAGCCTGCCGTACTAGCCGACGACAAGCGTTCTAATTCCGGCCCGACTGTGGCATAAACGTGGCGCGTGTTTCCGGCTACCTCCAAATCCCGCCGTCCGCCCCTCGATCGCGCGGCCCTCGATCGCCTCGCACTGGCCTATGTCGCGCGGTTCGCGACGACGCGCGCGCGCCTTTCCCAATACCTCGATCGCAAGGTGGAGCAGCGCGGCTGGGCGGACGACGGCGCGCCGCCGGTGGCCGCGATCGTCGAACGGCTGGCGGCGCTGGGCTATGTCGACGACCGGATTTTTGCGCGCGCGCGCGCAAACGCGCTCACGCGCAAGGGCTATGGCCGGCGCCGCGTCGCCGCCGCGCTCGCGGGCGCCGGCATCGACGCGGACGATGCCGATGCGGCGATCCGGGGAGACCGGGACGATGTCGAGGACGGAAACGGGGATGCGGGCGATGCCGCGATGACGGTCGCCCTCGCCTTCGCGCGCCGCCGCCGGATCGGGCCGTTCGCGTCGGCGCCGCCCGACGACGCGGCCCGGCGGCGCGCCTTCGCCGCATTGATGCGCGCGGGGCACGATCCCGATGTGGCGCGGCGCGTCCTTGCCCTCGCGCCGGGCGACGCCGATCCGGATTGAATCCGGCGGCGAAGCGGAGACGTTCACAAGGAATTTACGTTTAGGTTCCACACCCCTCCCTGCACGTGTTACAGTAAGGAGTCGCTTGGGGGAGTGGCGTATGAGAAACGAACAGGTCGCTGAATCGCCACCACGCGAGGCGATGGTCGATTTTCGACCGGAAACCTCGGATGGGCTGCATGAATCCTCTGGCGCGGATGCGCGCTGCGGGCATCGGGAAGATGACGATATCGACGATGGAGAGCTGCATGGCGGCCTCGTCAAATGGTTCGATACGACGCGCGGATTCGGGTTCATGGTGCCGGACACGCCCGGCGCCGGCGACATCCTGATTCATTTTTCGGCGTTGCGCGATCATGGCCGGCGCAGCCTGCCCGAAGGCACGCGCGTCGTTTGCAAGGCGGTCCAGCGCGACCGCGGCATGCAGGCGACGATCGTGGTCTCGTTCGATCTGAGCACCGCTACCGGTCCGGACGCCGACGCGATCGACCGGCGCCCGGCCGATCATGTCGATCCGGTCAGCCTGATTTCGGACGCGGGGCCGCCGCTGGACGTCAAGGTCAAATGGTTCAACCGGCTGAAGGGCTATGGATTCCTGATGCGCGATGACGGCTCGCCCGATATATTCGTGCATATGGAAACGCTGCGGCGCGGTCAGATCGCCGAGGTCGAGCCCGATCAGCCACTGGTCGCGCGCATCGTCCAGGGCCGCAAGGGCCCGCTCGCAGTGGTCGTTACCCGACCGGAGTAAAGCGTTGGTACGTTACTTTATTGCCGCCCTCGTCGCATGTTCCGCGGCGGCGAGCCTGACCGCCTGCACGTCCGGATCCCAGACCGACACCCAACCGAGCGCGAAGTTCGTCCCGCTCAGCATCCAGACCGCGGCAGGCGAGCATAAATTTACGGTCGAGGTGGCACGCACCCCCGAGGAACAGGAGCGCGGGCTGATGTTCCGCACGTCGCTGGCCGGCGATCGGGGGATGATCTTTCCTTACGATCCGCCGCGCCCCGCAAGCTTCTGGATGAAGAACACGCTCATCCCGCTCGACATGATCTTCATCCGCAAGGATGGCACGATTGCGCGGATCGCCGACAACACGACGCCCGAATCGCTCGAACCGGTGCAGTCGGGCGAGCCGGTGGCGGCCGTGCTCGAACTGGCCGGGGGCCGCGCCGCCGAACTCGGCATCGCCGAGGGAGACACGGTCAGCTGGACGGGCTGAGCTTTTCGACGAGGGCGATGAACGGTGCTGCGGGGGTGATGGTCTTTTCCCGCGGCACCGACTATCTGGCCATCCGCAATGGAGACTTCAGACCTTCGGATCGCGCTGTTCAGCGGCAACTACAACTATGTCAGGGATGGCGCGAACCAGGCGCTGAACCGCCTTGTCGGCTATCTCCTGCGGCAGGGCGCCGCGGTGCGCATCTACTCCCCCGTCGTCGAGAATCCCGACTTTCCGCCGACCGGCGATGTCGTGCCGATCCCCGCGCTCCCCTTCCCCGGGCGCGGCGAATATCGCGCGCCGCTGATGATCCCGCCGCGCGCCAAGCGCGATCTCGCGGCGTTCGCCCCCAATCTGATCCATGTCGCCAGCCCCGAGATACTCGGGCACCGCGCGGTCAGCTATGGGCGCAAGCATAACCTGCCGGTGGTCGCCTCCGTCCACACCCGGTTCGAGACCTATCCGCGCTATTACGGCCTGGCCTTCATGGAGCCCGTCGTCGAGGCCGCGCTGCGCCGCTTCTACCGCCGCTGCGACGCGATCGTCGCGCCCTCCGAATCGATGGCGCAACTGCTGCGCGATCAGCGCATGAGCTATGATGTCGGCATCTGGACGCGCGGTGTCGACAAGGAGATCTTCACCCCCGCACGGCGCGATCTCGCCTGGCGCGCATCGCTGGGCATCGCCGCCGACGATGTCGTGATCACTTTCGTCGGCCGGCTGGTGATGGAGAAGGGGCTCGACGTCTTCTCCGATGCGATCGATCTCCTCGCCAAGCGCAACGTGCGTCACAAGGTGCTGGTGATCGGCGACGGCCCGGCGCGCGACTGGTTCGAGAAGCGCCTGCCCGATGCGGTGTTCGTCGGGTTCCAGGGCGGCGCCGACCTCGGCCGCGCGGTCGCCTCTTCGGACATCCTGTTCAATCCCTCGGTCACCGAGACCTTCGGCAATGTGACGCTCGAGGCCAAGGCGACCGGCATCCCCGTGGTCGCGGCGATCGCGACGGGCAGCCAGAGCCTCGTTACCAACGGCGTTTCCGGCCGGCTGGTCACCCCCGGCGCGATCGGCGATTTCGCCGAGGCGCTGCGCTATTATTGCGAACATCCCGACGCCCGCCGCGCCGCCGGCAAGGCCGGCGAGGCGGAAACGGTGCGGTTCGGCTGGGATGCGGTCAACCAGCAGCTGGTCGACACCTATGTCCGGCTGGTTCGCCAGCGCCGTGCGGGCGGCAAGGGCCCGGCGCGGAGCCGGGTGCCTTAACCGCCCGCAAGCAGCGCCACCCGTCCGCCGTTCGTCCCGAGCGGTGGTGCGGGTAGCGTGGGGAATCCTCCTACCCCACCGCCTGCCACGCAAATGCCAGCGGCGCCTCGCGAAACGCGAACCGGTCGAGATGCCGCGCGATCGCGCCCTTCAGCCCTTCGAGCTGCTCGGGCGCGCTCGCATCGATGCGCACGCCGAGCGTCTCCGCGCGCGCATCGAAGGTGGCGACCGCATCGCCCGGATAATCGGCGCCGCGCGCATCCCTGGGGAAGGTCACGGTGCCGTGTTCGGTGGTGAACTCGACCGCGAGATTGTGCGACCAGTGCTTCAGCAATTGCTGAAGATAGCGGCTGCCATTGGTGGTCGGTACGTCGGCAATGGCACTGGTCATCACAGCCTCTCGATCTTCTGCGCCGCATCGTCGAGGATCGCGGCAACCTGGTGGAGCGTCTCGGCATCGACATCGTCGCGGCTGAGGCGGTCGTGGAGCACCTGGCGCATATTGCCCATCGCGCGCCGGATCGGGGCGCCGTCGGTCTTCTCGCGCATCGCGCTCAGCGATGCGAGCCGCTCGAACAAGGCCTTAACGTCGGCCTCGTTCTCGGCGAGGTGCGCGGTGCCGGCCCCGGTGATCGCGAACGCCTTGCGCGAACCGCCTTCGCTGGCCTCCTCGATCAGCCCCATGTCGGCGAGCAGCGTCAGCGTCGGATAGACCACGCCCGGGCTCGGCGCATAGGCGCCGCCGGTGCGCTCCTCGACCTCGCGGATGAGGTCATAGCCGTGGCGCGGCTGGTCGGCGATCAGCCGCAGCAGCACCAGCTTCAACTCACCGCCATCGAACAGCCGGCGACGACCGCGGCCACCGCCGCCGCCGCCGCCCCCGCCGCCATGCCGCCCATGGCCGTGACGGCCATGGCCGAAGCCAGGGCCTTCCTTCATGCCGAACCCTTCGGTCCAGCTCCCATATCCCATTCCAAAACGCATTTCGATCTTTCTCCGATATATCTTGCGTTGATGGATTCGATATATCTTGATGCTTTCAAGATACAAGACCCCTGCGATGGACGGCGCAAACTTTTCCACAGGCGCCAGAGAACCTATATCGAACATCGCATGGCCGACCTTTTCGCTCCCGACCCGCAGGACATACCCGCCCCCGCCGCCGGGCCGCTGGCCGACCGGCTGCGCCCGCAGTCGCTCGAAGAAGTGGTGGGCCAGCGTCACCTGACCGGGCCGGACGGCGCGATCGGCCGCATGGTCGCGGCGGGAAAGCTCGGCTCGATCATCCTGTGGGGGCCGCCGGGCACGGGCAAGACGACGATCGCGCGGCTGCTCGCCGATGCGGTGGGCATGCGATTCGAATCGATCTCGGCGGTGTTTTCCGGCGTCGCGGACCTCAAGAAGGTGTTCGCCGCGGCGCGCGACCATCGCCGCATGGGCGAAAAGACAGTGCTGTTCGTGGACGAGATCCACCGCTTCAACCGCGCGCAGCAGGATGGTTTCCTGCCCTATGTCGAGGACGGCACCGTCGTGCTGGTCGGGGCGACCACCGAGAATCCCAGCTTCGAACTCAACGCCGCCCTGCTCAGCCGCGCGCAGGTGCTGATCCTCAACCGGCTCGATGCGTCGGCGATGGAGGAATTGCTCGCCCGCGCCGAGGCGATCGAGGCAAAGCCGCTGCCGCTCGACGAGAATGCCCGCGCGGCGCTGGTCGCGAGCGCGGATGGCGACGGGCGCTTCCTGCTCAACCAGGTCGAGACCCTGTTTTCGGTGGCGGGTGCCGAGAGGCTCGACGCCGCCGGCCTCTCAGCGCTGCTCCACCGCCGCATGGCGGTCTACGACAAGGACCGCGAGGGGCATTACAACCTGATCTCGGCGCTTCACAAATCGTTGCGCGGCAGCGATCCGCAGGCGGCGCTCTATTATCTGGCGCGCATGCTGACCGCCGGCGAGGAACCGCTCTACGTGCTGCGGCGGATCACGCGCTTCGCCAGCGAGGATATCGGCCTCGCCGATCCGCAGGCGCTGGTGCAGTGCATCGCCGCCAGGGAAGCCTATGACTTCCTCGGCTCGCCCGAAGGCGAGCTCGCGATCGTGCAGGCCTGCCTCTATTGCGCGACCGCGCCCAAATCCAACGCCGCCTACAAGGCGATGGGCAAGGCGTGGAAGACGGCGAAGGAAACCGGATCGCTGATGCCGCCGAAGAACATCCTCAACGCGCCGACCCGGCTGATGAAGGATATCGGCTACGGCAAGAACTACGCCTACGACCATGACGCCGAAGACGGCTTTTCGGGCGACAATTACTGGCCGGAAGAGATGGCGCCGCAGACCTTCTACGCGCCGGTCGAGCGCGGGTTCGAGGCGAAGATCGCTGAGCGGATCGCCCATTGGAACCGGCTGCGCGGCGAGCGCGGATAAAGCCCTCTCCCCCAAGGGGAGAGGGCAATTCGGCGACCGTCTCGAACGTCTTTGGCCCTTTGGGACTGGTGGAAAATGAAGAGCCTCAGCTCTTCGGCCGCGGCCCCCGCGGCGGACGGCCGGCGCCGCCGCCGGGACGCGCCCCACCCTTGCCGTCCGGCCCGCCGTCACGCTTGGGCGGGGGCGGCGGGCGGCGGTCGCGGCCGCCATGGCCCATCGTGTCGCGGCGGGGCGGCAGCGGCGGCGTGCGCGGCTGCACCGGGGCGCCGCTCGACACCGAATAGCCTTCCTTCTGCAGACGCGTGAACGCGGCGCGGACGTTGGTGGCGATCGCCGCCTGCAGTTCGGGCGACAGATCGGCGAAGGTCACATTGTCGTGCAGCGCGTTGAGATCGCGCAGCAGCGTGTTGGGCAGCCCCTTCGAGGCGATCTTCATCGCCGCGATGGAATCGATCACCGCGGAGAACAGGATCTCCTGCATCACATCTGTCGCCGACTTCGCCATGGCGCCCCTCTAGCGAGGTTCGATCCGCTTGTCGCGGGGGATAAACAGCCGGAATCGACGATATTTCCCCGGTAACGGCCCCTTCACCCACCCCCTTCCCACGGCGCGAACCGGCGTTATGTTCCATCGCCGTCCGGCAACGACCGGCCAGGGAGGGGCGAGCTATCGATCTGCAGGGGGAATTGATGACGGCTGAGCCAGGATCAGCGATGCAGGATGCGCCACCCGCCGGCTGGCTGGAGCGCCGCTTCGCGCTGACCGAACGCGGCACCACGCCGCGCACCGAGATCCTCGCCGGCGTCACCACCTTCCTGACGATGGCCTATATCATCCTCGTCAACCCGGCGATCCTCGGCCAGGCCGGCATGCCGGTGGCCGCCGTCGCCGCCGCGACCTGCTTCGCCGCCGGCGTCGCCAGCATCATGATGGGCTTCATCGCCAACACGCCGCTGGCGCTGGCGCCCGGCATGGGGCTCAACGCCTATTTCAGCTTCACCGTCGTCCAGCAGATGGGCATTCCCTGGCCGGTCGCGCTGGGCTGCGTGTTCGTCTCGGGCGTCGCCTTCCTCGTGCTCACGCTGGCGGGCGTGCGCCAGATGATCGTCGCCGCCATCCCGCAGCACCTGTTCGCCGCAGTCGCCGGCGGCATCGGCCTGTTCATCGGCTTCATCGGCCTCAGGAACGGCGGCATCGTCGTCTCCAACCCGGCGACCAGCGTCGCGCTGGGCGATCTGCGCGCCGGCGGCGCCGCGCTCGCCCTGTTCGGGCTGGTCGCGATCGCGGTGCTGAGCGCGTGGAAGGTGCGCGGCGCGATGCTGATCGGCATCGTCGCGACGACGCTCGCGGGCATCGCCGCCGGCCTCGTCCAGTTCTCGCCCGCCCCCTATTCCTTCGCGGCGCTGGGCGAGACCGCTTTCGCACTCGACCTCGCCGGCGTGTTCACCGCGCAGGGCGGCATCGGCATCGTCGAGATCCTGTTCGTGTTCCTGTTCGTCGACCTGTTCGACAATCTCGGCACGCTCGTGGCGGTCACCAAGCGCGCCGGGCTGATCGGGCCCGATGGCCGCATCCCGCGGCTCAACCGCATCCTCGTGACCGATTCGATCGCGACGATGATCGGCGCCACCGCCGGCACCAGCACCGTCACCTCCTATGTCGAAAGCGCCGCGGGGGTGCAGGCGGGCGGGCGCACCGGCCTGACGGCGATCGTCACCGGCGTGCTGTTCCTGCTCGCGATCTTCTTCGCGCCCTATGCGCAGCTGGTCCCGCTCGCCGCGACCGCGCCGGCGCTGATCCTCGTCGGCGCGTTGATGATGGCGCCGCTGATCGAGGTGGCGTGGGACGATCCCGAGGCGGCGATCCCCGCCTTCCTCACGGTGGCTTTGATCCCCCTCACCTTTTCCATCGCCAACGGACTCGCGTTCGGCATCACCGCGCATGCGCTGCTCAAGCTGCTGCGCGGGAAGATCGGCCGCGGCGACTGGTTCCTGTTGATCCTGTCCGCGCTGTTCGTGACACGCTTCGTCTGGCTGGCGGCCGCCTGATGCTGCACTCCGTACGATCGCAGCGCGGCATGGTGACCGCACCCCATCATCTCGCAGCCCAGGCGGGGCTCGCCATCCTGCAGGACGGCGGCAATGCGGCCGAGGCGACCGTCGCCATCGCCGCGACGCTCGCCGTCGTCTATCCGCACATGACCAGCATCGGCGGCGACGGTTTCTGGCTGATCGCCGAGCCCGACGGCCGGGTGGAGGCGATCTCCGGCTGCGGCGGTGCCGCTTCCGCCGCCGACCTGGCGCTCTACGAAGGCCTGTCCGCGGTGCCGTGGCGCGGGCCGCTCGCCGCCAACACCGTCGCCGGCACCATCTCCGGCTGGGAGGCCGCGCTCGTCGCGACACGCGCGATGCTGCCGCTGGAGCGGCTGCTGCGCGACGCCATCCACCATGCCGAGGCCGGCGTCGCGGTTACGCGCGGGGGTGCCGACATTGCGGCCGCCAAGGGGCCGGAGTTGCGCCGCCAGCCCGGCCTCTGGGCGCGCATCTTCGAACCCGAGGGCCGCCCGCTCGTCGAAGGCGAACTGCTGCGCCAGCCCCTGCTCGCGGCCACCTTGCGGCGGCTGGCCGACGAGGGGCTCGGCAGCTTCTACGAAGGCCCGCTCGCCGCGGACATCGCCGCCGATCTCGCAGCGCTGGGCAGCCCGGTGACCGCGGCCGACCTCGCCATGCACCGCGTCGAACTGCCCGTGCCGCTCTCCGCGCAGATCGCCGGCGCCACGCTCTACAACATGACGCCGCCCACGCAGGGCCTCGCCTCGCTGCTGATCCTCGCGCTGTTCGACCGTCTGGAAGCCGGCGACGCGGACGGCTTCGCGCACGTCCACGGCCTCGTCGAGGCGACCAAGCAGGCCTTCCTCGTCCGCGACACCCATGTCGGCGACCCCGCCTATATGACGATCGACCCGCAGGCGCTGCTCGACGATCGCGCCGCGCTGGATGCGATGGCGGGCCGGATCGATCCCGCCCGCGCGCTGCCCTGGCCGCAGCCAGGCCAGTTGGGCGACACCTGCTGGTTCGGTGCCGCCGACGCCGAGGGCCGCGTCGTCAGCGCGATCCAGAGCACCTATTTCGAGTTCGGATCGGGGCTGGTGCTTCCCGGCAGCGGCATCACCTGGCAGAATCGCGGCGCCAGCTTCCGCCTCGCCGAGGCCGGCTGGAACGCGCTGAAGCCGCGCCGCAAGCCCTTCCACACGCTCAATCCGGCGCTCGCCCGCTTCGACGACGGGCGGGTGATGGCCTATGGCACGATGGGCGGCGAGGGCCAGCCGCAGACGCAGGCGGCGCTGTTCAGCCGCTATGCCCGCTACGGCATCAACCTGCAGGAGGCGATCACCCGCCCGCGCTGGCTGCTCGGCCGCACCTGGGGCGAGGACTCGACCAGCCTCAAGCTCGAGGACCGCTTCGATCCGGCGCTGTACGCGGCGCTGCGCGCCGCCGGCCACGCGGTCGAGCTGCTGCCCGCCTTCACCGCGACGATGGGCCATGCCGGCGCGATCGTCCGCCACCCGGACGGCCAGTTCGAGGGCGCGACCGATCCGCGCAGCGACGGGGCGGTCGCCGCGTGGTGAGCCAGGGCGCAGCCGGTGGTTCGCGCGCGGTCGCGCGCTGCGACCTGCTGGCGCGCCCGCCCTACAGCAGCGCCGCCGACATGCTGTTCCGCGCCTATCTGACGCCGGCGCACGCTGCCGCGCTGGAGACGATCGCGGTGTGGATGCGCGAAGCGGGGATGACCGTCCATATCGACGCCGCGGCGAACCTCATCGGTCGCTATGACGGCATCGATCCCGCGGCGCCGGCGCTGCTGATCGGCAGCCATGTCGACAGCGTGCGCGATGGCGGCGCCTATGACGGGCCGCTGGGGGTGATGCTCGGCATCGAGGCGGTGGCGGCGCTCGCTGCCGCGGGCCGCCGCCTGCCCTTCGCGATCGAGGTGATCGCCTTCGGCGACGAGGAAGGATCGCGCTTCCCCGCGGCGATGCTCACCAGCCGCGCGGTGGCCGGCACGCTCGAACGGATGCCGTTCGACATGGCCGATGCCGACGGCGTGACGCTGGGCGCGGCGCTCGGCCTGTTCTCGCTGCGCGGCCATGGCGGCATGCGCGGTGCGGCGCGGCCGGCGGGTTCGACGATCGCCTATCTGGAGGCGCATATCGAGCAGGGGCCGGTGCTGGAAGCGGAAGGCCGCGCGGTCGGCACCGTCACCGGCATCGCCGCGCAGCACCGCTATCAGGTCGTCGTCGAGGGTCTGGCGGGCCATGCCGGCACCGCGTCGATGCCGCTGCGCCGCGACGCGCTGGCGGCGGCGGCGGAGATGGTCCTTGCGGTCGAGCGCGTTGCGCGTGCGGCGGCGTCGGATCTGGTCGCGACCGTGGGCAAGCTGGAGGTCGCGCCGGGCGCCCCCAACGTCATCCCCGGCCGGGTCGCCTTCACCATCGACGTTCGCGCGGGCGAGGCCGACCGGCGCGACGCCGCCGCGGCGGCGATCCTCGGCGACATCCGCGCGATCGCGGACCGCCGCGGCGTCGAACTGACCAGCACCCTGATCCACGACCTGCCGGCAGCACCGTCCGACCCGATGCTGATGGACCTGCTCGACGAAGCGACCGAAGCGGCGGGTCAGCCCGTCCGCCGGCTCGTCAGCGGCGCTGGGCATGACGCGATGATCATGGCATCGCTATGCCCGACGGTGATGCTGTTCCTGCGCTGTGCGGGCGGCATCAGCCACAACCCCGCCGAGCGGGTCGATCCTGCCGATGCCGAGATCGTATTGGCGGTTATGCTCGGCTTCATCGATCGGCTTGGAGAGCGCTTTGCCTGACCTCGACCCCTTCCTGTTCGGTGAGATCGATCCGCCCCAGCGGCTGCTGATGGGCCCCGGCCCGGTCAACGCGCATCCGCGCGTGCTGCGCGCGATGTCCGCAGACCTGCTCGGCCAGTTCGATCCGGAGATGACCGGCTATATGGAGCAGGTGATGGCGCTCTACCGGCCGCTCTTCGGCACGGAGAATCGCTGGACCTTCCTGGTCGACGGCACCGCGCGCGCCGGCATCGAGGCGGCTCTGGTCAGCCTCGTCGCGCCCGGCGAGACGATGCTGGTGATCGATTTCGGCCGTTTCGGGCTGCTTCTGCGCGAGATCGGCGAGCGGATCGGCGCGACGGTGGAGATGCTCTCGGTGCCGTGGGGCGAGGTCGTGCCGCTGGAAGCGGTGGAGGCCGCGATCGCCCGCACCGGCCCGCGCCTCGTCGCCTCGGTGCATGGCGACACCTCGACGACGATGGCGCAACCGCTCGACGGCATCGGCGCGCTGGCGGCAGCGGCGGGTGCCTTTTCCTATGTCGACGCCACCGCGACGATCGGCGGCATGGCGCTGGCGGTTGACCGCTGGGGCGTCGACGTCGTCACCGGCGGGCTGCAGAAATGCCTCGGCGGCCCCTCCGGCTCGGCGCCGATCACCGTCTCCGACCGCGCCGCCGCGCATATCTTCGAGCGCCGCCATGTCGAGCGCGGCATCGCCCGCGACGATCTGGTGGCGGGCCCCGGCCCGCGCATCGCCTCCAACTATTTCGACCTCGCGATGGTGATGGATTATTGGAGCGAGAAGCGCCTCAACCACCATACCGAGGCGACGACGATGCTCTACGGCGCCCGCGAATGCGCGCGCGTCGCGCTCGGCGAGGGGCTGGAGGCGCGCTACGCCCGCCACGCCGCCGCCGGCCGCGCCGTCACCGCCGGCGCCCGCGCGCTGGGGCTGACCGTGTTCGGCGACGATCGCCATCGCATGGCCAACGTCACCGGCATCTACATCCCCGAAGGCGTCGATGGCGAGCGCGTGCGCCTGAGGATGCGCGAGGATTTCGAGATCGAGATCGGCACCGCCTTCGGGCCGCTGGCGGGCAAGGTCTGGCGGATCGGCGCGATGGGCTACAACGCGATGAAGCACAAGGTGCTGATCACGCTCGGCGCACTGGAAGCGGTGCTGCGCGCGGAGGGATATAAGGCGCCGGCCGGCGCCGGCGTCGATGCGGCGCTGGAGGCGTGGGGATGAGGGTGGCTAAAGTTCTTCTCCCTCTCCCCTCCGGGGAGAGGGCCGGGGAGAGGGGCAGTCGCGCGGAGCGTACAGCGTCGTCATACCCGGCACCGGGCTGCCTGACGGCATCCCGCAGATCGCGCTACGCACGATCTGCCCCTCTCCCATCCTCTCCCCGGAGGGGAGAGGGGTGGTCACGATGACCCGCGATCTCGTCGGCTACGGCGCCACCCCGCCCGACCCGCGCTGGCCGAACCGCGCCCGCGTCGCGGTGCAGTTCGTCATCAACTATGAGGAAGGCGCCGAAAACAGCGTCCTCAACGGCGACAAGGGCTCCGAGGCCTTCCTCTCCGACATGGTCGGTGCCGCCAGCCATCCCGCGCGTGCGATGGCGATGGAGAGCCTCTACGAATATGGCAGCCGCGCCGGCTTCTGGCGGCTGCACCGGCTGTTCACCGAACGGCAGGTGCCCGTCACCGTCTTCGGCGTCGCGCTGGCGATGGAGATGAACCCGGCCGCGGTCGAGGCGATGCTCGCCGCCGGCTGGGAAATCGCCAGCCACGGCTATCGCTGGATCGACTATCAATATGCCGGGGAGGCGCTGGAGCGCGCGCATATCGCCCGCGCGATCGAGACGCACCGGCGCGTCACCGGCAGCCGCCCGCTCGGCTGGTACCAGGGCCGCACCTCGCCCGACACCGCCCGCCTCGTCGCCGAGGAGGGCGGGTTCGTCTATGATGCGGACAGCTATGCCGACGACCTGCCCTATTACGACCGGACGCACGGCCGGGCGCAGCTGATCGTGCCCTATTCGCTCGACGCCAACGACATGAAGATGGTCGCGCTCAACGGCTTCACCGAGGGCGAGCAATTCTTCCGCTATCTGCGCGACACGTTCGACCAGCTCCGCGAGGAAGGCGGCCGGATGATGTCGATCGGGCTGCATGGCCGCATCGCCGGCCGCCCGGCGCGCGCGCGGGCCGTTGCCCGCTTCCTCGATCATGTGCTGGCGAGCGGCGACGCGTGGATCGCGCGCCGCATCGACATCGCCCGCCACTGGCTGGAGACCCACCCCGCATGACCCTGAACGACCCCGCCATCGTCGCCGAAGTGACCGCCGCCTTCATGGCCTATGAGCGCGCGCTGATGGAAGACGATATCCCGGCGATGGACGCGCTGTTCCACCACAGCCCCACCACCGTGCGCTACGGCGTCGGCGAGGTGCTCTACGGGATCGAGGAGATCCGCGCATTCCGCAAGGGTCGCGGCGGATCGCCGCAGCGCAGGCTCGGCCGGCTGGCGATCGCCACCTATGGCAGCGACCTCGCCACCGCCAATGTCGAGTTCTTCCGCGAGGGCAGCGATCGGCGCGGCCGCCAGAGCCAGACCTGGGTGCGCTTTCCCGATGGCTGGAAGGTCGTCTCCGCGCATGTCTCGCTCGAGGGCAGCACCTCGTGACGCAGGACGGCACCGCTTTCGTCGACCGCTATGGCGGACTGTTCGAGCATAGCCCGTGGGTGGTGGAGCGCGCCGCGGCGCGCCTGCCCTTCGCGGACCTCCATGCCGGGCTGATGAGCGTGGTGCAGGAAGCGACGCGCGGCGAGCAGCTCGCGCTGATCCGCGCGCACCCCGAACTGGCCGGCAAGGCCGCGATCGACGGCAGCCTGACCGAGTCCTCCGCCGCCGAGCAGGCGTCCGCGGGGCTCGACCGGCTCACGCGCGAGGAATATGATCGCTTCCATGCGCTGAACGCCGCCTATCGCGCGCGGTTCGGCTTTCCTTTCATCATCTGCGTCCGGCGGACCAACAAGGCAGGCATATTGACCGCGATGCAACGGCGCCTCGACAATGACCGCGAGGCCGAGATCGCAACCGCGATCGCCGAAATCGGTGAGATCGTGCGGCTGCGGCTGGAGACGCCGGCATGAGCCTCGCCGACCTCGAAGCGCGCCTGGCGCATGACCTCGCGCAGCTCAACTGGGGCGAGCCGGACTGGCTCGCGCCGATGTCGCATCCCGATGGCCATGTCTATGACGTGATCATCGTCGGCGGCGGCCAGAGCGGGCTCGGCGCGGCGTTCGGGCTGATGCGCGAGCGGATCGGCAACATCCTGATCCTCGACGAGAACCCGGCGGGCTATGAAGGCCCGTGGGACACCTATGCGCGGATGCGCACCTTGCGCACGCCCAAGCATCTCTCGACGATCGAGCAGGGCCTGCCCGCGCTGTCGTTCCGCGCCTGGTACGAAGCGCAGCATGGCCGCGACGGCTGGGATGCGCTCGACAAGATCCCGCGCGGCGACTGGATGGGATATCTGCGCTGGTATCGCCGGGTGCTGGCGCTGCCGGTGCGCAACGACGCGCGGGTCGGCCTGATCGAGCCGCATGGCGGGCTCCATCTCGTCAGGCTCGCCGATGGCGAGACGCTGCGCGCGCGCAAGGTCGTGCTCGCCACCGGCATCCAGGGCGGCGGGCAATGGCACACGCCGGCGATGATCGCGGCGCTGCCCCGCGACCTCTATGCGCACTCGTCCGAGCCGATCGATTTCGGCTGGCTCGCAGGCGGCCGCATCGCGGTTCTCGGCGGCGGCGCCTCGGCGTTCGACAATGCCACCGCCGCGCTCGAGGCGGGCGTCGGCCATGTCCATGTCTTCATGCGCCGCAAGGACATGCCGCGGATCAACCCCATCCGCTTCATGGAGCGCGCGGGCATGACGCGGCGTTTCCCCGCGCTCGACGATGGCGCGAAATATGCGGTGATGGCGTCCTTCTTCGATCGCAACCAGCCGCCGACCACCGACATGTTCGAGCGTGCGGCGACATTCGCTGGGTTTCACCTCCACCTCGGCAGCCCGTGGACCGCGGTCGAGCAGACCGCGGACGGCGCGGTGGCGGTGACGACGCCCAATGGCCGCTTCACCTACGACTTCCTGATCCTCTCGACCGGGCTCGTCACCGATCCGGCGCTGCGCCCCGAACTGGCGCTGGTCGAAAGCCGCATCGCGCGCTGGGGCGACCGCCACGTCGCCGACGACGGCGTGCGCAATCCGCTGATCGAGGCGCATCCCTATCTCGGGCCGGGCTTCCAGTTCCTGCCGCGTGAGCCCGGCGATGCGGCGGCGCTGCACGGCCTGTTCGCGTTCAACTATTCGGCGCTCGTCAGCATGGGGCTGTCCGCCGCCGCGCTGTCCGGCCTCGACCATGCGCTGCCACGGCTGGTTTCGGCGATCGCCGACCAGCTCTTCCTCGACGATCGCGACGAGATCCTCGCCGCCTATTTCGCTTATGCCGAACCCGAATTCCTCGCCGAATGGCGGCCCCGCGGCGCGCGGGAGGCGGCGCGATGACCGGCCTCACCACCCATGTGCTCGACACCACCCACGGCCGGCCCGCGGCAGGCGTGGCGCTGACGCTCTATCATGAGGGCGAGGCGGTGTTCCGCGGCGCGACCAACGAGGATGGCCGCTGCCCGGGGCTGATGAACGAGACCGAACTGCGGAAAGGCCGCTACCGCATCGAATTCTCGGTGGCGGCCTATTTCCGCGCGCAGGGCATCGTGCTGCCCGAGCCCCCGTTCCTCGATGTGGTCGCGATCGATTTCGGCGTGGCCGAGCCGGCGGGGCATTATCATGTGCCGCTGCTGGTCTCGCCGTTTGGCTACTCGACCTACAGGGGGAGCTGATGAGTGGCGTGAAGCACCGGGCATCAAGCCCCTCCCCTTCAGGGGAGGGGACGGGGGTGGGGAGCGGCGGCGGGGGCTCAATGCCCCCGGCGGCGCTCTTTCCGGCGTTGCCGGAGGCTCGCTTCGCTCGCCCCCACCCCAACCCCTCCCCTGAAGGGGAGGGGCTAAGATCCTCCCCGTTCCGGGGAGGACGATCATGATCCGCTTCCTCCTCGACGATGACCTCGTCACCATCGACCCGGTCGACCCGACCGGCACCGTCCTCGACCTGCTGCGCTACCGGCTCGGTCGCACGGGCACCAAGGAAGGCTGTGCCGAGGGCGACTGCGGGGCCTGCACCGTGCTGCTCGGCACGCTCGAAGACGGCGCCGTCGCATGGCGCGCGGTCAATGCCTGCATCCTGTTCCTGCCGATGCTCGACGGCAAGGCGCTGCTCACCGTCGAGAGCCTGTGCCGCGACGGCATGCTCCATCCGGTGCAGCAGGCGATGGCCGACGACCATGGATCGCAATGCGGCTTCTGCACGCCGGGTTTCGTGATGTCGCTCTACGGCCGCAGCATCGGCGCCTGCGGCACCCGCGGCACCGCGGTGGCCGACGTCATCGGCGGCAATCTCTGCCGCTGCACCGGCTATGGCCCGATCCTCGCCGCCGGCGAGGCGCTGGCGATCGCGCCGCGCGACGATGCCGAAACCGCGCGGCGGCTCGCCGACATCCAGCGCACGACCGCGATCCGCTACGCCGATCCGCTGACCGGCGGCGAACGCCGTGCCTATGTGCCGCAGACCGCCGACGATCTCGCCGCGCTGCTGCTGGAGCATCCGGATGCAGGGATCGTCGCCGGCGCGACCGATGTCGGGCTGTGGGTGACCAAGCAGCATCGCGTGCTCGAAACGCTGATCTTCATCGCCGACATCGCCGATCTCAGGACCATCGTCGAGGACGGGAGCGGGCTCACCATCGGCGCGGGCGTTCGCTATGCCGAGGCGCATGAAGCGCTGGCGCGGCTCCATCCGGACCTCGGCGAACTCGTCCGCCGCATCGCCGGGCTGCAGGTGCGCAACGCCGGCACGATCGGCGGCAACATCGCCAACGGCTCGCCTATCGGCGACATGCCGCCCGCGCTGATCGCGCTGGGGGCGACGGTAACGCTGCGGCGCGGCGATACCCGGCGGACGCTGAAGCTGGAGGATTTCTTCATCCGCTACGGCCGGCAGGATCGCCAGCCCGGCGACTTCGTCGAGAGCGTCCACGTCCCCCGCCCCGCCCCCGACGCGCTGATCCGCATCGTCAAAGTGTCCAAGCGCTTCGACAGCGACATTTCCGCGGTGTGCGGCGCGTTCGCGCTGACCATCGCCGACGGCACCGTCACCGACGCCCGCATCGCCTTCGGCGGCATGGCCGGCGTGCCGGCGCGGGCAAGCGGTTGCGAGGCGGCGCTGATCGGCCAGCCCTGGAGCGCGGCCAGCGTCGAGGCCGCCGCCGCGGCGCTTGCCGAAGACTATCAGCCGCTGTCGGACCTGCGCGGATCGGCCGATTATCGCCGCCTCGTCGCCGCCAATCTGCTGCGGCGGCTGTGGGCCGAATGGGAAGCGCCGGCCGAACCGGTCAGCGTGCTCGCCTGTGGCTGAGGCCGACATCCCCCGCCCCGGCGCCGGTACCGGCTTCGTCGCCGCGCCGCTGCGCCATGACAGCGCCGGGGCGCATGTCGCCGGCACCGCGCGCTATGTCGACGACATGCCCGAGGCGCCGGGCACGCTGCACCTCGCCTTCGGCCTCTCGACGCAGGCGCATGCGCGGATCGAGGCGATCGACCTCGACGCGGTGCGCGCCGCGCCCGGTGTCGTCGCCATCTTCACCGCGGCTGACATCCCCGGCGTCAACGATGTCAGCCCGTTCGCTGGGGACGACCGCCTGTTCGCCGAGGGCAGCGCGCTCTATGTCGGCCAGCCGCTGTTCGCCGTGGTCGCCACCAGCACCAAGGCGGCGCGCGTCGCCGCGCGGCTGGCGAAGGTCGACTATACGCCCCTCCCCGCGCTGCTGACGATCGCCGCGGCGCGCGCGGCGGGATCGCTGATCGAGCCCAGCCAGCGCATGGGCCGCGGCGACGTGCCCGCCGCGCTCGACGCCGCCCCGCACCGCCTCGCCGGCCGCATCGCGATGGGCGGGCAGGAGCATTTCTACCTCGAAGGCCAGGCCGCGCTCGCCCTTCCCGGCGAGGATGGACAGGTCCATGTGCTCAGTTCCACCCAGCATCCGAGCGAGATCCAGCACCTGATCGCCAAGGTGCTCGGCCGCAGCCATGCCGACGTGACCGTCGAGGTGCGGCGGATGGGCGGGGCGTTCGGCGGCAAGGAAACCCAGGCCGCCGCCTTCGCCGTGGCGTGCGCGCTGGCCGCCACGCGCACCGGCCGCCCGGTCAAGGTCCGCGCCGACCGCGACGACGACATGGTGATGACGGGCAAGCGCCACGCCTTCGAGATCGACTATGATGTCGGCTTCGACGATGCCGGCCGCATCGCCGGCATCAGGCTGGAGCTCGCATCGCGCTGCGGCGCCACCACCGACCTGTCGCCGGCGATCAACGACCGCGCGATGTTCCATTCGGACAACAGCTATTATTTCCCCGCGGTCGAGATTCTCTCGCACCGGCTGAAGACCAACACCGTCTCCGATACCGCGTTTCGCGGTTTCGGCGGGCCGCAGGGCATGGTCGGGATCGAGCGGGTGATGGATGCGATCGCCGCCCGTCTCGGCCGCGATCCGCTGGCGGTGCGGCAGGCCAATCTCTATGGGCCGGGGCGCGACGTGACGCCCTATGGCATGACCGTGGAGGACAATGTCGCGCCCGAACTGATCGCCGAACTGGCGGAGGCGGCGGACTATACGGCGCGTGCCGAGGCGGTCGCCGCGTTCAACGCCGGCCACCGCATCCTGAAGAAGGGTCTCGCGCTCACCCCGGTCAAGTTCGGGATCAGCTTCACTACCACCCACCTCAACCAGGCCGGCGCGCTCGTGCTGGTCTATGCCGACGGATCGATCCAGATCAATCATGGCGGCACCGAGATGGGCCAGGGCCTGATGGTGAAGGTGGCGCAGATCGTCGCCGAGGTGTTCCAGGTGCCCGTCGAGCGCGTGCGGGTAACCTCGACCCGCACCGACAAGGTGCCCAACACCTCCGCCACCGCCGCCTCCTCGGGCGCCGACCTCAACGGGATGGCGGCGTTCAACGCAGCGCAGACGGTGCGTGAGCGGCTGGCGGCGTTCGCGGCGGAAAAATTCGGCTGCGATGCCGGTTCGGTGCGCTTTACGCCCGATGGCGTGGTCGCCGGCGACGAGATCCTGCCGTTCGACGCGCTGTGCCGGATGGCGCATCTCGGCCGCGTCTCGCTCTCCGCCACCGGCTTCTACGCGACGCCCAGGATCCATTACGACCGCGCGACGCACAGCGGCCGCCCGTTCCTCTATTTCGCCTATGGCGCGGCGCTGAGCGAGGTGGTGATCGATACGCTGACCGGCGAGCACAAGGTGCTGGCGGTGGACATCCTCCACGATGTCGGCCGCTCGCTGAACCCGGCGATCGACCTGGGGCAGGTCGAGGGCGGCTTCATCCAGGGCATGGGCTGGCTGACCACCGAGGAACTGGTGTTCGCGGACGACGGCCGGTTGCTCACCCACGCCCCCTCCACCTACAAGATCCCCACCGCCTCCGACCGCCCGGCACGGATGACCATCCGGCTGTGGGAGCGCGGCCGCAACGCCGAGGCGACGATCCACCGCTCCAAGGCGGTGGGCGAACCGCCCTTGATGCTGGCGATCTCGGTGCTGTCGGCGCTGACCCATGCCGTGGCCGCGGCGGTGCCCGGCAAGGGATTGCCGGATCTGGATGCGCCGGCAACGCCGGAACGCGTGCTGATGGCGATCGAGGCGCTGCGGCGGCGTGGGTGAGTGGCGCAGTTTGCCCCCCTCCCCTTCAGGGGAGGGGAAAGGGGTGGGGCAGCGTTGGCGGGGGCTCAATGCCCCCGGCAACGCTTTTTCGGCTCACGCCGAAGCGCGCTGCACTCGCCCCCACCCCAACCCCTCCCCTGAAGGGGAGGGGCTTGAGTTCCGCGCCGCGGACCCCCTGCGGTGACCCCCGTCTCCGACTGGGCCGCGCTCGCCCTGACCGCAGCGCAAGACACCCCCGTCGCGCTCGTCACCATCCTCGCCACCGAAGGCTCCGCCCCCCGCGGCGCCGGCACGCGCATGGCGGTCACCCGCACCGCCCTCGCCGGCACGATCGGCGGCGGCGCGCTCGAGCTGCGGGCGATCGAGCAGGCGCGGGCGATCCTCGATCTCGCGCCGGGACGCTGGCGCGTGCAGGATTATCCGCTCGGCCCCCTGCTCGGCCAATGCTGCGGCGGCCGCGTCCGCCTGCTGGTCGAGCGCGTCGATCCGGCCGCCAGCGGCTGGATCGCGCATGAGGGCGAGGCGCTGATCGCGACGCTGGCCGACGATACCGTCCGGCGCGTCCCCGGCGATGCCGCCCCCCTGCCCTCCGCGCGCGGCGAACGCCCCGCCGCCGGCGCACGCTTCGTCGAACCCGCCGACGTCCGCCGGCTGCCGGTGATGCTGTTCGGCGCCGGTCATGTCGGCCGCGCCATCGCCCGCGCCGTCGCGCGCCTGCCGATCGCCCTCGCCTGGTTCGACACCCGCGCCGCCGAGGCCGGCTTCCCCGGGGTGATGCCGGTCGCGGAGGATCAAGCGGTCGATTGCATCGGCGAGGCCGGCGCGGAGACCGCAATGCTCATCCTCACCCACGACCATGGCCTCGATTATCGGCTGACCGCCGCGGCGCTGCGCAGCGCGGCGGGCTTCGTCGGCCTGATCGGCTCCGCCACCAAGCGCGCGCGCTTCCTGTCCCGGCTGGCGGCGGAGGGGTTCGACGGCGAAGCCCGTGCGCGGCTGACCTGCCCGATCGGCCTGCCCGGCATCACCGGCAAGGAACCGGACGTGATCGCCATCGCGGTCGCCGCGCAACTGCTTGCCATGAGACCCGCTGCATGACCGCCATCGCCTACCGCGCCGAAATCCTCGCCGTGCCGGAGGATCCGCTGCGCGCCGGGGCGGAGGCGATCCGCCATCACCCGGACGGGCTGCTCGTCGTCGAGGACGGCATCGTCGCCGCCTGCGGCGATCATGCGGATCTGGCCGGGCGGTTCGCGAACGTGCCGACCGAGCGGCTGGCCGGCATTCTCGTGCCCGGCTTCGTCGACACCCACATCCATTATCCGCAGACCGAGCGCATCGCCTCGCATGGCGAGCAGCTCCTGCAGTGGCTCGACCGCCACATCTTTCCCGCCGAGGCCGCGTTCGCCGATCGCGCGCATGCCGATGCCATCGCCGCCTTCTTCCTCGACGAACTGCTGCGCAACGGCACGACCACCGCGCTGGTCTACCCGACCGTCCACCCCCAGTCGGTCGACGCGCTGTTCGAGGCGGCGCTGGCGCGCGGCATGCGCATCGTCTCGGGCAAGGTGCTGATGGATCTGGGCCCCGCCGATCTCCGCGACACCGTCGCCGGCGGCCGGGCGGACAGCGAGGCGCTGGTCGCGCGATGGCGGGGGCGCGGGCGGCTGGGCTATGCGGTCACCCCCCGCTTCGCGCTGACCTCGACCGACGCGCAGCTCGAAGATGCCGGCCGGCTCGTCGCCGCGCATCCGGACGTGCTGATGCACACCCATCTGGCCGAAAACCGGGGCGAGATCGCCGCGGTCGCCGCGCGTTTCCCGCACGCCGCCGACTATCTCGACGTCTATGACCGCTTCGGGCTGGTCGGCGATCGATCGGTGTTCGCGCATTGCGTCCACCTCGACGCCCGCGCGCGCAACCGCATGGCGGCGGCGGGCGCCGGCATCGCCTTCTGCGCGACCAGCAACATGTTCCTGGGCTCCGGCCTGTTCGATCTCGCCGCAACCGACGCGGCGGGGATCAAGATCGGGATCGGCACCGATGTCGGCGCCGGCACCAGCTTCTCGATCCTCCATACATTGGGTGAGGCGTACAAGGTCTGCCAGTTGCGCGGCCAGGTGCTCGATCCGTTCCGCGCGCTTTATCTCGCGACCGCGGGCGGCGCGCGCACGCTCAACCTCGGCGATCGGATCGGCGGGCTGCGGCCGGGGCAGGAGGCCGATTTCGTCCTGCTCGATCCGGCGGCGACGCCGTTGCTCGCGCGCCGCACCGCCGGCGCGTCGATCGCCGACACGCTGTTCGCGCTGCAGATCCTTGGCGACGACCGCGCGGTGGCGGCCACCTATGTCGCGGGGCGCCGGGCGCTCAGTCCTTCCAGAAGCGCGGCGTGTCGATAAGCCGATCGAACGCCTTGGCCGCCTTGCCCAGCACCTTGTCCCGCGGGGCGCCTTCCGGTGCCAGCGTCGCGGTGATCCCCAGGCCGGCGAGCAATTCGGCGCCCATCGCCACGTCGTTGAGTTCGCCAAGCTTGTCCTGCAGCCGCGCCAGCGCCTTCACGAACGCGGCGTGGCGCTGTGCCGCCGCCTCGTCCCCGCCGAAGCAGGACGCGAAGAAGTCGGCGGCATAGCGCAGCTTCTTCGCATCGATCCGCACGCGATGGCGATGCTCGTCGTCCAGCCCGACGAGATCCCGGCCCTTGCGGCGCACGCTGCGGAACCGCTTCGCCAACACGGCTTCCGCGAATTCGCGGGCCGGTGCGTGCTGAACCGCCTGCAGTTCGGCCGCATCCCGCCACCGGCCCAGCGCCATCCATTCGACGAGGTCGAGCGGCAGCGCGCGTGCGCGGGACAGATCGAGCGCGGCGCGCAATCCGGAGAAGCGGCGCGCGCGTTCGGCGCGGAGCAGCGCCTGCGCAGCGGCGTCGACCCGCGGAATCAGCACATCGATGTCGCGCACGCTGCCCAGTTCGCCGGCCAGCCAGCGCAATTCCCCGCGCAACCGGGCGGCATCGGCGTCGTCGCCGAACAGCGGCTTGAACAGCGTGAAGGCGGAGCGCAGCCGGCGGAGCGCCACGCGCGCCTGGTGGATGAGTTCATCGCCATCGGCGGCGAGGATCAGCGCCTCGTTCAGCCGATAATGGCGAAGGCAGGCCGTCAGGATCGCGGCGAACGCGCCCCGCGCATCGGTTTCGGCACCCAGCCGGATCGGCTCCCCGCGCACCGCGGCGCCCGCGCCCGCGGCAAGATCGAGCAGGCGATAGCCGCGCTCCGCCTTGGACAGCACGCCGAGGCGCAGCGGCGCGTGGCGATCCAGCGCGCGGGCGAGCGCGAACAGCGCTGCCGCGTCGCCGTCGAGCAGCTCCAGCTCCAGCTCGGCGACGGTATCGCTGTGCGCACCGCTATCGACCCTGCCGGTATCGATCGCGCATTCGATCCGCGCGCCGTCGAAGCCGAAGCGACGGCGATGGCGGTGGACGTCGGTGGTGAAGGCCGGCCCGATCCGCTCGATCCAGGCGGGATCGAGCATGGCCGCAAAGGGCGAGCCGGGATCGTCGAGCACCGGCGTCCAGCCGCGCACCGGCAGATCCCATTCGGGGCGGACGAACAGCCCCGCCGCCTTGCCGCCCGCCTTCAGCGTCTGGATGTGGCGGCGGCCGTCGCGGCGGATGCGCAGGCTGAGCCCTGCCCGTTCGAGGTCGGCGGCGGGCGTGTCGAAATAGGTGGCGACGAGATGGCGCTCCGCGGCATCGTCCGCGGCGCCCAGTTCCTCGGCGGCACGCAGCGCGGCGTCGCCGCCGGCGCTGAATTCGAGCTTCAGCTCAACCTCGACCGGATCGCCCATCTGTCTACGCCTCATCACAACCGGCCGCGACGGCACGGCGAGGGCGGCAGCTTTGCGCGCCTGCGCGATCTGGATCAAGCGAGTGGCGGCACAAACCGGAATGCGCGCGGCGCGCACCGGCACCGCCGCCGGCCGCCCGAACCCGGCGGCAAGCGGCGGTGCCGGCGCTATTCGTAGCGCAGCGCGTGGACGGGGTTGGTGCGCGCCACCCGCCAGGCATGGGCGGAGATCGTCAGCACCGCGATCACCAGCGCGAGCAGCCCTGCGGTCAGGAAGGGCGCCGGCCCCAGCCCGATGCGCATGTCGAACCCGTTGAGCCAATCCCGCATCACCCACCAGGCGATCGGCCAGGCGATGAGGTTGGCGATCAGGACGGGCCGGGTGAACTGCCACACCAGCAGGCGGACGATGTCGATCGTCTTCGCGCCCAGCACCTTGCGGATGCCGATTTCCTTGGTGCGCCGCTCCGCGGTGAAGGCGGCGAGGCCGAACAGGCCGAGGCAGCCGATCACCACGGCGAGGATCGCGAACATGCCGAACAGCTGCGCGCGCTTCTCGTCGGCGACATACATGTCGTTGACGATGTCGTCGACGAGGCGGGCCGAATAGGGAATCTCGGGCACCAGCCGCTGCCACACCGCCTCCGCGCGCGCGTTCATCGTCGCGGGCGAGATGCCGCTGAAGCGCACCAGCATGTCCGAATAGCCGCTGGTGCGATGATAATAGATGATCGGCTGGAGCGGATCGCGGACGCTGCGGTAGCGCACGTCGCCGACGACGCCGACGATCGTCGCGGGCGTGTTGCCGAGGTCGGTATCGCCGGGCGAGAAGGCGACCAGCAATTGCTTGCCGATCGCGGCCTGCGGGCTGTCATAGCCCAGCCGCGTCACCGCCGCTTCGGAGATGACGGCGTTGATCCCGCGCTGCATCAGCGCCCGCTCCGCCTCCGGCGTGCTCGGGGTCGGCAGGGTGGCGTCGTCCATCGGCTGGCTGGCGGAGAAGTTGCGGCCGGCGATCAGCCGCCCGCCCAGCGACGGGATGAAGCCGGCATCCATCGCATAGATGCCCAGCGCCACGCGCTGTTCGCCGCTGGTGCCCGCGCGGCGCACCGAGGTGATATTGTTGTTGCCGCTGTTGAGCGCGATCGTGCCGCGGCCGACGGCGGACACGCCCTCGATGTTGCGCATCTCCTGCACCAGCGCCTCGCCCACCGCCTGCGCCTGCGGCGTCGACAGCGCCGCGATCTGCAGCAGCCCGTCGCGCTTGTAACCGGCATCGACGGTGCGGGCGTAGATCGTCTGGCCGTAGACCACCGCCGTGCAGATGATCAGCGCGATCGAGATCGCGAATTGCGCGACGACCAACAGGTTGCGCAACCGGCCGGACCCCTGCGCGTCCGCGGCCGACTTGTTGGCCTTGAGCACCTGCGCCGGCTGGAAGCGCGAGAGATAGAAGGCCGGATAGAGCCCGCCGGCGAGGCCGACGAGGATGGTCAGCCCGATCACCGGCAGCAGCAGGCCGTGCAGGCCGAGATAGGATATGGTCATGTCGGCGTCGAGGAAGGCGTTGAGGCCCGGCAGCGTGATCTCGACGAGCGCGAGGCCGATCAGCATCGCGATGATCGCCACGATCATCGATTCCCCGATGAACTGGGTGATGAGCTGCGCGCGCGTCGCCCCCAGCACCTTGCGCAGCGCGACCTCGCGGGCCCGCTGGGAGGCGCGCGCGGTGGCGAGGTTGGTGAAGTTGACGCAGGCCATGCCCAGGATCAGCATCGCGATGATCGCGAAGGTCAGCACCGTGCGCTTGTCGCTGCCCGGCTTTTCGGCGGCGTCCTGCGCGCGGCCGAGGTGAATGTCGCGCACATTGGTCATCTCCCAATGCTGATAGTCGGCCGGGTTGGAGCGGCTGGAATCGGAGACGTCGTCGGGAATGTTGCGCTTTTCCCAGGCCGGCAGGCCGCGCGTGATAGCGCCGATATCGGCGCCGGGCTTGAGCCGGAAATAGACCTGCCCGCCCTGGCTGTTCCACGAGGTCAGCATGAAATGGCGATCGCCGAACAGCGTCGGGATATCGACGCGCGCGACCAGCTCCATCGCCATGTGCGTGTTCTTGGGCAGGTCGCGGAACACGCCGGTGACGCGATAATCCTGCGTCAACTTGCCGGTGGTGATCGTCAGCGTCTTGCCGATCGGGTCCGCCGTGCCGAAGCGCCTGATGGCTTCCGCCTCGCTGAGCGCCACCGCGTCCTGGCGATCGAGCGCGGTCGCCCGATCCCCGCGGACGAACGGCACGCGGATCACGTCGAAGAGGTTGCCGTCGGCATAGATGCCGTTGCTGACCTTGCTCGGCTTGCCATCCTGAACCACCGTCATCGGCGGCGAGGTCAGGTAGACCAACGTCTCGATCTGCGGGAAATCCTTCTTGAGCGCCTGCCCCGCCGGATAGCTGGTGATCTGCAGCTCGAACGCCTCGCCGCCCTGCGGCGTCGCCTCATAGAAGCTCTGGACCTGGAAGGTGCGGTCGGCATCCTCCAGCCAGCTGTCATAGCTGAATTCGTAGCGGACGAAGGTGAGGATCAGCAGGCACGCGGCGATGCCGAGCGCGAGGCCGAAGATGTTGATGAAGGCATAGGTGCGGTTCTTCGCCAGCGCGCGGATACCGACCGTCAGATAGTTGCGCCACATGGTGGTGATCCCCTTCCCCTTACGCCGCGCGGCGCCGTTCCTGGAGCACGCGGCCGTCGAGCATGTTGACGACGCGGCTGGCATAGTCGGCATGCGCGGGTGAGTGGGTGACCATCACGATCGTCGCGCCTTCGGCGTTCAGGCCCTTCAGCATGTTCATCACCTCGTCGCCATGGCTGGTGTCGAGGTTGCCGGTCGGCTCGTCCGCCAGGATCAGCCGCGGGCTGGCGACCAGCGCACGGGCGACGGCGACGCGCTGCTGCTGGCCGCCCGAAAGCTGCGTCGGCCGGTGGCGCGCGCGGTGGGCGATGCCGACGCGGTCCATCACCTCGTCGGTGCGGCGGCGGCGTTCGGCGGCGGGCACGTCGTGATAGAGCAGCGCAAGCTCCACATTCTCGCGCACCGTCAGCTCGTCGATCAGGTTGAAGCTCTGGAAGATGAAGCCGATGCCGGCCTTGCGCACCGACGCCAGCTCCGCCTCGGAGAGCCCCGCCACCTCGCGCCCGTCGAACATATAGCTGCCCGAGCTCGGGCTATCGAGCAGCCCGACGAGGTTGAGCAATGTCGATTTGCCGCAGCCGGAGGGGCCCATGATCGCCACGAACTCGCCCTCGGCGATGTCGAGGTCGATCGCGTCGAGCGCCACCGTCTCGATCGTGTCGGTGCGGTAGACGCGGCTCAGTGCGCGCATGTGCAGCAGCGGGGTTCCGGTCATATGCTCCTTGCCTTTCATCGTGTCAGGTCCAGCCGATCCTTGTCGGCAAATCCGGTGTAGGGGGATGTGATCACGCGCTCGCCGGCCTCCAGGCCCTCCAGCACCTCGATCACTTCGGAATTGCGCCGGCCCATCCGCACCGGGCGCTTGACCGCGCTGGTGCCTTCGGGCGTGGCGACGAAGATCCAGTTGCCGCCGGTCTCGCCATAGAAGGCGCCGTTGGGCACCAGCAGCGCCGGCGCGGGATCGCCCAGCGTCAGCCGCGCCTGCAAGGTCTGGCCGCGCTGGAGATCGGCCGGCTCGGGGCCGATGAACTGCAGGTCGACGGTGAACTGGCCGTTCTGCACCTGCGGATAGATCTTGGTGACCCGCGCGCGGAACGTCTTGCCGCCGCGTTCGAGCACCGCCGCCTGGTTCACCTGGACGCGGCCGAGATAGAATTCGTCGATCCCGGCGACCAGCTTGTTGCGGCCGGGGCTGTCGATCTGGCCGATCCGCTCGCCGCGCGACAGCGACTGGCCGACCTGGATCGAGAAGCCCGAGAGGCCGCCCGCCACCGGCGCGCGCAGGTTGAGCGCATCGAGGTTGGCCCGCGCGAGGGTGAGGCTCGATTCGAGCGACTGCGCGGCGGAGCGGAGCTGCGCGAGCTGGCTCGCCTGCAGCCGTTCGTCGGTGGCCTGGCCGTTGCGGAGCACGGCGACGCGGCGGCGCTGATAGTCGCGATCGTCCTGCGTGTCGGCGAACTGGCGCTTGCTCACGAAGCCCCGGCCGATCAGCGCCGCCTCGCGGTCGTGCTGGCGTTCGGCCTTGCGGCGATCGGTCTCGGCTTCGAGCAGCGTGCGCTCGTTGGTGACGCGCGACTGCGCCAGCGCCAGTTCCTGGCTGCGCATCGTGTTGAGCTGCTGCGTCACCTCGGTCTGCCGGGCGAGCACCGAAAGCTGCAGCTCGGCATTGGAGAGCATCGCGATCGGCTGGCCGGCGGCGACGGTGGCGCCATCCTCGACCAGCACCTTCTCGACGCGCCCGCCCTCGATCGCATCGAGATAGACGGTGACGAGCGGCGTCACCCGCGCACGCAGCGGGATGAAATCCTCGAACGTCCCGCGCGAGACGGTGGAGATTTTCACCCGGTCGGCGGCGATCGTCTGGCTGCCCGTGCGCGGCATCAGCCACCAGATCGCGGCCAGCACGAGGATCGCCGCAACCCCGGCGACGGCGATGCGGAGGTTAAGGGGAATACCCCGCCTCGCGACGACGCGATCCATGCCGCTGCCGCTTTGCGGACGGTCCAGCTTCTGCTCCTGGGTGATACGAATGACGCTCATATCGTTCATGACGCAAACACCGTGCCAGTCGATGGCGAGGCATATGCCCGGATTCGCGCAAAGCGACCGTCCGTTTCCGGACAGCATTGTCCGTTCGCGAACAGTCGCTGGCCGTTTCCGGTCACGCCAGCGGCACCTTGGGGGCAGCGTCGTCGCAGGCGACGGCGTGGCTCGGCGCCAGCGTGGGCGCGGCGATGCAGGCGAGAAACAGGGCGATGACGGTCATCGTCCTGATGCCGACGGGAATCCTCATGATGCGCTCCTCCCAAGAGATCATGCCGGGGAAGACGCAGGAAGCGTGCCAGATGGGCTTGGCCACTTGGCACGTATTTTGATTGTCCGTTTCCGCACACCGTACGAGAAGGGACGACATGCCGGCCAAACCCGAATTCGATCTGTGCGTCGTCGTCGACGACGATGAGGACATCCTCATCGCCGCGCGGCTGTTGTTGCGTCAGCTGTTCGCGGAGGTGCGCACCTTTCCGAACCCCGACGAGGCGATGACGGCGATCGCCCAGCGCTCCCCCGATCTCGTCCTGCTCGACGCCAATTTCGCGCGCGGCGCCACCGATGCGCATGAAGGGCTTGCCTGGCTGGGCAAGCTGCTGGCGCATGATCCCGAGATGGTGATCGTGATGATCACCGCGCATGTCGGGCTGCAGGTGGCGATCGCGGCGATGAAGCAGGGCGCGACCGACTTCGTTTCCAAGCCCTGGTCGAACGAGCGGCTGCTGGCCACCGCGCGCACCGCCGCCGCGCTGCGGCGGTCGCGCCGCACCGTCGCCACCGAGCGCGGCAAGGTCGCGACGATTGCCGGCGCCGGCGCCCCCGGATCGACGCTGCTCGGCGCCTCGCAGCCGATGCGCCGCGTGGGGGAACTGATCGCGCGCGCCGCCCCCACCGAGGCCAACGTCCTGATTCTCGGCGAGAACGGCACCGGCAAGGAACTGGTCGCGCGCGAACTGCATCGCCAGTCCCGCCGCGCCGACAAGGTGATGCTGACCGTCGATCTGGGCGCGATCAGCGAGGAACTGATCGATTCCGAGCTGTTCGGCCATGTGAAGGGTGCCTTCACCGATGCCCGCACCGATCGCATCGGCCGCATCCAGGCCGCCGACGGCGGCACCCTGTTCCTCGACGAGATCGGCAATTTGCCGCTGCACCTTCAGCCCAAGCTGCTGACCGTGCTCGAACAGCGCAAGGTGACGCCGGTCGGCGCCAACCAGCCGATCCCGGTCGACATCCGCGTGATCGCCGCGACCAACCTCTCGCCCGACCGGCTCGCCGACGAGCGGGTGTTCCGCACCGACCTGCTGTTCCGGCTCAACACCGTGGAGATCGAACTGCCGCCGCTGCGGCAGCGCCGCGACGACATTCCGCAACTGCTCACCCATTTCCTCGATCATTATGCCAGGCGCTACAACCGGCCGGTGCCCGAGGTCAGCGACGCGGCGATGGCGGCGGTGGTCGCGCATGACTGGATCGGCAATGTCCGCGCGCTGCGCCACGCGGTGGAACGCGCGGTGATCCTGGCCGGCGACGCGCCGCTCGCGCCCGAGGATTTCCCGCTCACCTCGGGCACCCAATCGCGGACCGCCCCCTCGCTGGCTCCACCCGCACCCGCACCCGCCGCCGCCCCCGCCCCGGTCGCGGCGCCATCGATCACGACGGCACCCGCCGCGCCGGGCGGCGAGGATCTCAACCTCGACCGGGCGGAGAAGCGGATGGTGGAATCCGCGCTGCGCCGGCACGGCTACAATATTTCGCTGGCGGCCGCCGATCTCGGCGTGTCGCGCGCCGCGCTCTACCGGCGGATGGAAAAATATGGGCTCTGACCGCCGCTTCGCCGCGGCGCTGGCGCTGCGCGTGGTCGCGCTCGCGCTCGCCATCCTGCTGTTCTCCGCCAGCCTCGAGGTCGCCGGGCTCGGCGCCGCGCGGATCGTCGCCGCGGGGCTCGTCGCAGGCGCGATGCTGTGGCTGTGGAACCATGTGACGCGCACCAACCGGCAACTCGCGCGCTTCGTCGAATCGCTCGCGGCGGGCGACGTGGCGATGCGCTTCGACGGCACCGGCGGCCGCAGTTTCGCCGAAGTGGCGACGGCGTTCGACGCCGCGCTCGGCCGCCTGCGCGCCGAAAAGCTGGCCGATGCCGACGAACTCCGCTTCCTGCAGGCGCTGCTCGACGACGTGCCGGTGGCGTTGCTCGTCGTCCACGCCTCGGGTTCGGTCGAGCAGCAGAACAAGGCCGCGCGCCGGCTGTTCGGGCATGACGATGCCACCACGATCGACGATTATCGCCGCTACGGCGCCACCTTTGCGCGCCGGCTCGGCGGCACCGGTACGTCGGAGGAAACGCTGGTGCTGCGGCTGGAAGGCCGCCAGCAGCGCGCGATCGTGCGCACCGCGGAGGTTTCGCGGCTCGGCGTCGCGCTGCGCGCGGTCACGGTGCAGCCCGCCGAGGGCGCGTTCGATGCGGTGGAAATGGCCGCGCAGTCGGATCTGGTGCGCGTGCTGACGCACGAGATCCTCAATTCGCTGACGCCGGTGACGTCGCTCGCCGCCACTGCATCGATGCTGATCGACACGCTCGAACCCGGCGACGCGGCGACGCTGGACGATGCGCGCGCCGCGATCACCACGCTGGCGCGCCGCGCGCATGGCCTGACCGAGTTCGTGCAGGGCTATCGCGCGGTGGCGCAGCCGCCCGAGGTGAAGCGGCAGCGCTTCGCTGCGCGCGACTGGGCGGAGGAACTGGTGCGGCTGATCGCCGCCGAATGGCCGAACCTGCCGCTCACCCGCACCGTCGTGCCCGAGGATCTGATGATCCATGCCGACCTCGACCTGATGACGCAGGTGCTGATCAACCTGCTGCGCAACGCCGCGCAGGCCGCAGGCGAGCATCGCGCCGACCCGGCGGTCGTGCTGCGCATCGCCGGGGATGCGCGGCACGATGTGGTGATCAGCGTCGCCGACAACGGGCCCGGCATCCCCGAAGCGCTGCGCGAGGATGTGTTCCTGCCCTTCTTCACCACGCGCCGGTCGGGCAGCGGCATCGGCCTCAACCTCGCCCGCCAGATCGTCGTCGCGCATGGCGGCACGATCGACATCGATGCCGAGGCCACGGGTGCGACCATCGTCATTCGATTGTGACCATATCGGCCGGCCGTTCCGAATCATCGACGGAATGACGGGCGCGCGCGGGAGACGCGGCCCGGCTCGTCCGTTGTTCCTGCATCGATGGCGACAGCCTGGAGGATCTCATGCCGGCCAAGTCAGCGGCGCAGCAAAAGGCGGCGGGTGCCGCATTGTCCGCCAAGCGGGGCGACACGCCCAAAAGCAAGCTCAAGGGCGCATCCCGCGAGATGGAAAAGTCGATGAGCGAGCAGCAGCTCGAAGAGTTCGCGGAGACGAAACGCAAGGGGAAGCCCGAGCACGTCAAGGACTGACCGCGGAGACCGGCCATGCGCGACCTGCACCGGGACCCCCGCGCCACCCTGATGCGGGTCTCGCGCCAGGGCGTGCCTGAACCGGAGGCGAGGCTGGTCGCCCGCGACACCCTGGAGGCGCTGGTCGCGACCGTGATCGAGATGCCGCGTGACCGCCAGCGCGGGCTTCTGATCCGCGTCGACGTCCCCGGCCATATCGAGGAATATGACGATCGCGGCATACGCGAACTGGCCGCGCGGTCCGATGGCGACGGTGCCGGCCGGACGGAGATCGGCATTCTGCCGACCCGGCTCTCGCTCGGCGACTGGCGCGCCTGACCCTATATCGCGCACCATCTTTCTCGCTGCCGCTCGTCATCTTCGGCCGCATTCGCCGCTGCCGCGCGCCCGACGCCGGCCGGCCCCGTCCGCGGTGGCACGCGGCGGGCGCGGCCGATCCTTACGAACAGCGCCGCGGTGGGCTTGAGCCCGGCGCGGGCGGCGATATGCGCCATCAGCCCGCGCGCGGCGTTCCAGCGCTGCTGCCCCCGCCTGTGATCCGCGGTCGGCCGATCCCGCCCGCACACGACCCGCCAGAAGCGATCATGCATCCCGCGATCACCATCGCTTGCGGCATGCAGGCAGGCGAGCGCGAGGCGGAGCGCAAGCGTCGGCGCCACCGGCGCGCGCCGGCACCGTTCGGCGGCATCGTCGAGCACGCACAACGCAAGGAAGATCGTCCGGTCATGGCCGAGTCGCATCCGGTCATATTAGAGAACAAAAAGAGAACAGTCATCAGATGCCGACCGCGGGTAGTGGTCAGTTTGAAAAAGTGAGGGTCGCATGAACGCGAACGGTCGCCAGCGCTGCCGCTTCTGTCAGCGGCCAGACAAATTTAACTTCCATGTACCGGATGAGATATGGGGCAAGGTTGTACCCAGCGCCTTTGACGGCGCGGCCTTATGCCTTTTTTGCTTCGATGCGTTCGCCGAGGCACGCGGCGTCGAATACGCCTCTAGCCTCGGCGAACTTTGCTTCGCTGGTGACAAAGCGGTTTTTGAGTTTTCCGTGAAAAACCGAGTGGCCCTTTAGCTACAGGTGCCAGCCTTTTGCTTGGACTGGCATTCGTTGCAAAGCTCACCAGAGCTTGGCTTCCCGGGACTCGTTGTATACCCGCTGGTCGGGTAATTGCTGCAATTTGAGCACCAGTGCCACGTGTCATTGCCGTTGCGCTTACGGTATTGCCCCATATTAGTTCTCCTCTCCCAGACGGGAGAAGAGAAGCTACTCTCTATTAACCTAGAGTCGAGTCTTATGTCCGCTTGTTGTACGGCCCGCGCTTCTTGGGAGCTTCCTCGGCGTCCGCGACCAGCTGCGCAATATCGGCAATCTCCCAAAGGCGATCCGCCACGCCAGCGGCCATCGCCGGGGTCACGCGCAGCGTCTTATGGATGCGGACGAAATTATAATACATCATGTGCAGCGCGACCGCGTGGGCGTGGTTCTCGACCTTCTTTGAGAAAGCGTTGGTCAGACGGGTGAAGCGGCGCATGTGCATCCGCATGGTCAGGTTCTGGCGCTCGACGTAGCTGGTCGAAACATGCGCGATATCAGGGCTTCCCTCGACGCGGATTTTCTTCGCGCCAGTGCATTCGGCGGGGCTGTAGCGGCCGGGTGCCGTGAGCGTGGGACCGTAAATCTTGACCAGCTGCGCATAGTCCACGTCGCATCCAAATGCGCCCTCGACTGCCTCAAGATAGGCGCGGTGTCCGTCGCTGGTCAGCTGCACGCGGTTGGCAAGGCGCGCTGCCAGATCGTCCATGAACCCCATGGCGTATTCCGCATCGCGACCACCAACGAGATAGGACACGATCATCTTGCTGTCAGCGTCGAGCGCGGTCCACGTCCACGTATCGCCAGCAGCGTCCGGCGCGGCCTTCGCGCTCGCGACGTTCTTTTGCTTGGCGTAGGTGAACGACCAGATTTCATCGACCTGCACCCGGCTCGCTTTCACGTCGCGCACGTTGGCGTCGTGATACGCGGCGCACGCCTTGCCCGCGTCGATCAGCAACTTCGAGGCGGTGTTCTTGCTCGCGCCGGTCAGCCGCGTAATGGCGCGGATGCTCATGCCTTCGCAAAGAAGGTGGAGGATTTTTGCGCGCTCTTCGATGGTCAGCTTGTTCATGACGCTGTTCTAGCTGGCCCATCAGAATATGCAAGCATAAAGGTCAGTTTGCCCTTTTGGGAAAACTGATATAAAACGCGGAATCGCTACGGGGATCACACATGGAATACCGCACGCCAGGACAATTGATTGAGGCTCTTCTGGAGAGCCGAGGATGGACGAAGCGCTCGCTCGCGCTGATCCTCGACATGGGCGAAGGCAGTTTGAATAAGGTCATCTCCGGACAAAGCCGAGTTAGCGCGGGCCTCGCCATCATTTTGGAAGAGGTTTTTGGCGTTGAGGCGAAACGGTTTTTGGAACTGCAACACGAATACGATCTGGCGAAAGCGCGGATTGAAGCGATGCCCGACCCTGCCCGCGCTGGACGCGCCACAATCTACGGCGATCTGCCAGTCGCCAACATGATTGAACGCGGCTGGATCGTTGCCGAGAGCATGAAAGACACGGAAAATGTCGAACGGGAACTCTGCCGCTTTTTCAAAGTGAACCGGCTTGAAGATGCGGAAATATTGGTTCCCCACGCCGCCAAGAAAACCCAAACAAGCGTGGAAGCGACCCCGGCTCAGCTTGCTTGGCTTTACCGCGTAAAGGCCATTGCCGAGGGGATGCTGGTTGCTACTTATTCACCGCAATCTGTTGAAGCAGCAATTGCCGCTATCAAGCCCCTTCGCAGCCACCCCGAACATATGCGGCGCGTGCCTCGGATACTTGCAGAAGCAGGCATTCGCTTTGTCGTTGTTGAAGGCCTTCGGGGCGGGAAAATTGACGGCGTTTGCTTCTGGCTCAACGAGAAGTCGCCTGTGATCGGCATGACGCTTCGCTTCGACCGGATTGACAACTTTCTATTCGTTCTCCGGCACGAGTTGGAGCACGTGAAAAATCGCGACGGCATGGACGGTGCTGCGATGCTCGACATTGATATCGGCCATGATGCGCGCGTCCACTTGAGCGCAAGCGTTGAGCAGCAAGAAGCCATTGCTGACGGGGCAGCCTCGGAGTTCTGTGTTCCTGCATCCATGATGGATGCCTTCATTCGTCGGAAGGCTCCTTACTTTTCGGAGCGCGACCTGATTGGCTTCGCACGTTCGCTGCAAGTCCACCCCGGCCTTGTAGCAGGGCAAATCCAGCGTCGAACGAACCAATACAATAAGTTCCGCAAGCATCTGGTCGGCGTGCGCGAGCACATAATCCCTGCAGCAGAAGTGGATGGATGGGGTGATATCCACCCCATCGACGATTAAGTCTCTCTATAGAAAAAGGATGATTCAATATGGCTGGACATAAAACGCTCCAGAAAATGATCAAGCTCTACAAGATCAAGACCGGCAAAACCGAACTTGATCCTGCCGAGATTGCCAAGTTTGCTGTGCTGAACGGAGTCGAACTTCCGACCCCCGCTGATCCCATGAAGCTTCTGATCAAACAGGTCAGCGAGGCAGCGCGCGAGGAAATGCGGGTGGACCGTAAGACCGGACGCCCCTACCGCGCATACCACTCCCTGCCGGTTAAGCAGGGTCAGGAAACATTTTTCTTTTGGGTGGACATCGACGACGCTACCCGCGCCCAAATGGTCCGATCAACTAACCGTCGCCGTGAGCAGGTGGTTGGCGATGTTGTGCAGCTGACCTTTGACTTGGATCACTGGGCTGCGGCGAACCCCGATGAAGAGCCGATTGTGCTTGAAACGGACTTTGGCCCTGACGTGGAATGGCGCAAGGCGGCAGACGACGAAGACGATGCCGCCTAGTCCTTTTTCTTCCATCTCGCGGCAGCGGCGATGCTGGCGATTTCGGAGCGTTCTTCAGGGGTAAGGGAGAGGGCTCTTGCGGTTGCCCCCTTACGCTTGGCGGCGGAAAGCTTCAGTTGATCTGGAGTTGAGCCAGCGTCCTGCTCCTCGCCAGTCGCAATATCGACCATCAGCTTCGCCAGCTGGTTCGGATCGCGCGGGCGCTTGGGTGTCTTGGCGCTCATCCGCGCCGCCAATCGCCCTTGCCGTTGTCGCGCATTTCAGTATGCGCGCGCTCGGCTGCGTCCTCTTCCGTCATGCCCTCGCCGACATAGCGAGCGACAAGTGCAGCCTTCCGCTCAAGGGCCTTTTCTGTGCGCCGGTGGAGCGGCGCGTTGGTTCCGGGTGATCTAACGGTCATGCCATCAATATAACCGGATCAGCGACGATTGGCAGGGGGCATTTCAAACTGAAACACTACCCGACCGCGGCTCAGCTGCTGTACAATGCCCCGTTGTAGATCGGGTTCTCCAGCGCGGCGCCCGCGCCAAGCGCGACGCAGAACAGCGCGTTCTCCGCCACCTTGACCGGCAGCCCGGTGGTTTCCGCCACCGCCTGGTCGAGCCGCGACAGCAGCGCGCCGCCGCCGGTCAGCGTGATGCCCTCGTCGATGATATCGGCCGACAGCTCCGGCGCGGTGTTTTCCAGCGCGGCCATCACCGCGCTGCGGATCTGGCCCACCGGCTCGATCAGCGCCTCCGCCACCTCGGCCTCGGTGATCTCGATCTCGGACGGCCGGCCGGTGACGAGATGGCGGCCCTTCACCGTCATCCGCCGCCCCTCGCCCGCCGGCATCGTCGCAGCGCCGATACCATGCTTGACCCGTTCCGCCGTGATCTCGCCGATCATCAGATTGTGCGCGCGGCGGACGTGCGACGCGATCGTCTCGTCCATCCGGTCGCCGCCCACGCGCACCGACGCGCTGTAGGCGATGCCCTGCAGCGAGAGCACCGCCACCTCGGTGGTGCCGCCGCCGATATCCACCACCATCGCGCCGCGCGGCTCCGTCACCGGCATGCCCGCGCCGATCGCCGCCGCCATCGGCTCCTCGATCAGCTGCACCACGCGCGCGCCGGCGTTGGACGCGGCATCGCGGATCGCGCGCCGCTCGACCATCGTCGCGCCGCTCGGCACGCAGATCACCACGCGCCGCCCCCGCGCGAACCGCCGGTGGCCGAGCGCCTTCTGGATGAAGTGCTTGATCATCTGCTCGGCCACCTCGATGTCGGCGATCACGCCGTCGCGCAGCGGCCGCATCGCCTGGATGTTCGCCGGCGTCTTGCCCATCATCAGCTTGGCTTCGTCGCCGACCACCTTGACGCGGCGGACGCCATCCACCGTCTCGAGCGCGATCACCGAGGGTTCGTTGAGGACGATGCCACGATCGCGCACATGGACGACGGTGTTCACCGTGCCGAGGTCGATCGCCATGTCGTGGCCGGGGGAACTGAACAAACGGAAAAATCTCATAGGAAATTGGCGGCCCTCATGCCTCGACCCCGCTTTTGCATCGGCCCGTCTTCGACCCCGTGCGCCCAGGCTTGTCGAGCCCCTGCGTGCTGTGTGGCGGGCGTGGGTTCGTCAATCCGGCGTTGCGGCGGACTGTCCGTTTCGCGCGGCTGGCTGCGGCGCGGGCGGGCGGAAACCCCGCAATCGCGCGTGCGCATGGGAAAATGGAGAACATCGCGTCGCATCCAGCTTCGACCCCCGACGACGGAACCGACGATCACCATAATCCGGCGCCGCAACAGCGTATATTGAGGATTCTCCGCAGCCCCGCATGCAGACGCCCGACACCGATTTCCGCGGCTTAACCTGACGCCCTCTCTGGCGTAGAGCGTTAGCCGAACATGACCGTTCCGCTGCCCCCCGCGTCCGTCGACGACCCCCGCGCGCCGTTCCGCATCCCGATCTTCCGCTCGGTGTGGCTGGCGTCGATGGCGTCCAACTTCGGCGGCCTGATCCAGTCGGTCGGCGCATCGTGGATGATGATCGCCTTGCAGGGCAGCGAACAGCAGGTCGCGCTGGTGCAGTCGTCGCAGGCGTTGCCGATCATGCTGCTGTCGCTGTTCGCCGGCGCGGTGGCGGACAATCTCGATCGCCGTACGGTGATGCTCGCGGCGCAGATCTTCATGCTGGTCGCGTCGGTGGCGCTGACGATCTTCGCCTGGGCGGGGTGGCTGACGCCCTGGCTGCTGCTCGCCTTCACCTTCCTCGTCGGCTGCGGCACCGCCGTGAACAGTCCGGCCTGGCAGGCATCGGTTGGGGAGATGGTGCCCCGCCCCGTGCTGCCGAGCGCGGTCGCGCTGAACAGCATGGGCTACAACATCGCGCGCAGCCTCGGCCCCGCGATCGGCGGCGTCATCGTCGCCGCGGCAGGCGCGGCCGCCGCCTTCCTCGTCAACGCGCTCAGCTATGTCGCGCTCATCGCGGTTCTCGCGCGGTGGCGCCCGCCGGCCGTGCCGCGCCCGCTGCCCCCCGAGCGCATCGACGTCGCGGTGGCGGCGGGCGTCCGCTACGTCGCGATGTCCCCCAACATCCGCGTCGTGCTGATCCGCGCGGTGCTGTTCGGCTTCGCGGCGAGCGCGGTGCCGGCGATGATGCCGCTGGTCGCGCGCGATCTGATCGCGGGCGGCCCGCTGACCTACGGCCTGCTGCTGGGTTCCTTCGGCGTCGGCGCGGTCGCGGGTGCGCTCAGCAGCGGCCGGCTGCGGCGGCTGATGTCGACCGAGCGCCTCGTCGCGCTGGCATCCATCGGGCTTGCGCTCGGCGCGGCCGGCACCGGCGTCAGTCCCTGGCTGCCGCTGACGATGGCCGCATTGGTGCTGGGCGGCGCCGGCTGGGTGCTGGCGCTGTCGACGTTCAACGTCTCGGTGCAGCTCGCCGCACCGCGCTGGGTGGTGGCGCGCGCGCTGGCGCTTTACCAGATGCATGCCTTCGGCGGCATGGCGGTGGGCAGCTGGGTGTTCGGGCTCGTCGCCGAGAAGGAGGATGTCGGCACCGCGCTGCTCGCGGCGGCCGCGGTGATGCTGTTGTCGGCGGCGCTGGGGCTGCGCCTGCCGCTGCCGCAGATCGAAACGCTCGATCTCGACCCGACCGGCAAATGGCAGGAACCGCTCACCGCGGTTCCCGTCGAGCCGCGCAGCGGCCCGGTGGTCGTCACCATCGACTATCGCATCGCGCGCGAGGACATCCCCGCTTTCCTGACGACGATGAGCGAACGCGGCCGGATCCGCCGGCGCGACGGCGCGCGTCACTGGACCCTGCTGCGCGACCTTGCCGACCCCGAATTGTGGGTCGAGCGTTATCATGTCGCGACCTGGCTGGATTATGTGCGCCACAACCAGCGGCGCACCAACGCCGATGCCGAGAACAGCCTGGCGTTGCGCGCGCTGCATCGCGGCGACGAGGCGCCGCGCGTCCACCGCATGCTCGAACGCCAGACCGGTTCGCTGCCGGTGACGCGGGAGCCGGGGCCACGCGAGATGGCCGATCCGATGACGGACGCGTCGCGATCGGCCTGATGCGCACTTGCCCGCGTTTACAGCGCGGGCTGCGCGGTCAGCGGCACGACGATCGGGGCCACCGCCACGGACAGGGCGAAGGTGCCGACGAACAGCGCGCCGAAGGTTGCGAACAGGGTGCGGCGGATGTCGATGCTGGTACCGGTCATGACGAGGGTCCCCGGATTGGCGGTGCCCTGAAGGATCAGAGCACCGGTTGCGCGGTCATCGGCACGACGGCCGGCACGACCGCGGCGGACAGGGCCAGCGTGCTGACGAACAGCGCACCGAAGGCGGCGAAGAGCGTCCGGCGGACGTTGGTGATGGCGGTCATCGATGATCTCCCTGGATCTGGTGTGGCGGGGTTCAGAGCAGCGGCTGCGCGGTCATCGGCGCAACGGTCGGCACGATCGCGGCCGACAGCATCAGCGTGCTGACGAAGAGCGCGCCCAAAGCGGCGAAAAGCGTGCGGCGGACGTTGGAAACGGTGTCGGTCATCGTGGTCACTCCTGATGGCGGCCGCGTGGTTGCGGCGGGATGCCAGGAGTGTTGCAGGGAGCGTGCCAATTCGCTGGAGCCCGCATTTTCGGGGTTTTCGCGGCGAAACGATCGCAATCCGGCGCGAAATCTCACCAAGGCACGGCAAGGATCGCCAATTGATGGCGTTTTTTGAGATACGGCTTTCGCCGAGCCGTTCGATTTCGAACAGCTGTTCGCTTCAGGACAGTGCGGCGGCGTCCGTCACCGCACTGACGCCCGATCGGCGCCTATGCCCCGCCGAGCAACCGCGCCCAATCCACGTTCGGGATCTGCTGCAGATGGTCTTCCAGCGACGCGACCGCATCGTCGCGCACTTCGGAGACGAGCGGGCCCGGCAGTTCGCCCGCGCGCTGATAGCCGACGCGGGCGGCATAGGCGATCGCGCTGGCGACGGAGAGCCAGGCCGCCTTCTCGGTTTCGTCGCCCGTTTCCTGCTCGCGGATGAGGATGCCTTCGTCCTCCTCGTTCTGGAGCCTGTCCTCCACCTCATAGGCCGGCGCCTCGCCCGCCAGCATCCGGCGCGCGAGATCGAGCGCCGAGCGCGCCTGCGCGATCTGCGCGGAATCCGAAAGCCCTTTCAGCCCCTCCTCACCGCCATCGAGCGCGAGATGCGCCCGGCGTTCGGGCGGCAGTGAGGCGGCAAGCTGCGCAAACGATCCGGCAGTCGGCATCCTGATGTTCCTCAACGATCACGCGCGACATATTGCCCGTTGCGCAAATCTCCGGAACCGATCTGCCGCGCACCGGGCTGCGTCTCTTGCACACCCGGTCGGGCCGGGTGGTCGACGGGGAGCAGATCAGCCTGTTGTAACCGCGGTCAGACCGCGCGCAGATAGGCCAGCACCGCGCTCACCGCCTGCCGTTCGAGCGCGGCGGCGTCGCGCGGCTCGCGCGGGTGGACGAGCGCGGCGTGCGCGAGGCTGTGCATGATCTCCGCGACGACGAGCGGGGCATGGTCGGCATCGACGCAGCTGATCTCCGCCTTCACCGTCTCCGGCAGCAATCCCATCTGTTCGGCGACAGCCTGCTTGGTCGTCGGGTGGTGATGGCCATGCGCACCATGCCCGAAATCATGATCGAGCGCATCGTGGAGCGCCGGATCGAGCCGGTGCGCCGCGAACACGGCATGCACGATCCGCGTGATCGCGTCGTCCAGCGTCGCGGGCGGCGGCCGCATCGCATCGGTGACGAGCGCGTGGATGCGATGCCCGTGGCGATGCACCAGCGCGGCGATGATCGCGTCGCGGTTCGGGAAATATTGATACAGCGATCCGATGCTGACCCCCGCCTCCAGCGCGATCGCGTTGGTGGTGGCCGCTTCCCGACCGTCCCGAATCAGAATGCGAGCAGTCGCGTCGAGCATCGCCTCGACCATCGCCTGCGAGCGCGCCTGCCGCGGCAGTTTTCTGGGTGCCGTACCGTGCATCGGATGATTTTCCCCCGCGAGTATCAAACGCGATCGATTGCTCGCATTATGCCCTTGGCGAAGTTACGCAACAGGAGGACTGAAGGATGCCGCTTGCGAAGCTGGCGGTCGCATCTTTGTTGATTGTTCCCGCATCGGCACTGGCGCAGCAGACGCAGGCGGATGCCCCCCATTCTCCCGACGATCCGATCATCGTCTATGGCCGTGAGCTTGAGCAGATCGGCATTGCCCAGTCCGGCTCGCAAGGCGTCGTCGGCTATAAGGATTTCGAGGACCGGCCGATCTCGCGCGTCGGCGAACTGGTGGAGAATGTGCCCGGCGTCATCGCCACGCAGCATTCCGGCACCGGCAAGGCCAACCAATATTTCCTGCGCGGGTTCAACCTCGACCATGGCACCGACTTCGCCGGCTTCGTCGATGGCGCGCCGGTCAACATGCGCACGCATGGCCACGGCCAGGGCTATCTGGACTTCAACTTCCTGATCCCCGAGCTGGTCGAGCGCATCGATTACCGCAAGGGCCCCTATTTCTCCGATGTCGGCGATTTCAGCGGCGCCGGCACCGTCGCCTTCAAGACCTGGGATCGATTGCCCGCGCCGGTGATCGAGGCGCAGGTGGGCGAATATGGCTATTATCGCGGCCTCGCCGCCGGCAGCATCGACACCGGCAATGGCGGCGCACTGCTCGTCGGCGTGGAGGGCACCTTTTCCAACGGCCCGTGGGTGCTCGACGAGGATCTGGAGAAGTATAACGGCTTCGCCAAATATTCGGAAGGCACCGCCGGGCATGGCTGGAACGTCGCTGCCAGCCTCTATCACGCGCGCTGGACCTCGACCGACCAGGTGCCCGAGCGCGCGATCGACAGCGGGCTGATCGATCGCTTCGGCTTCGTCGACGACGATCTGGGCGGCAGGTCCAGCCGCTATGCGCTGACCGCGCAAGGCCGATGGGGCGGTTTTTCCGCCAATGCCTATGCGATCGGCTATCGGCTGCGGCTGACCTCCAACTTCACGTATTTCCTCGAGGATCCGGTCGACGGCGACGAGTTCCAGCAGCGCGACCGGCGCGGGCTGTTCGGCGGCGCCGCGTCCTACGCCGCGGATTTCGGGTCGGTGTCGATCAAGGTCGGCGGCGATCTGCGCTACGACGCGATCGGCAAGGTCGGCCTCTACCGCAGCATCGGCGGGCGGATCAGCGACACGGTCCGCGAGGACCGGGTCGATGAACTCAGCGCCGGGCTCTACGCGCAGGCGCAGGTCACGCTCGCCCCGGGGCTGCGCGCGATCGTCGGCCTGCGCGGCGACCTCTATGAGTATGACGTGGAGGCCGGCCTCCCCGAGAATAGCGGCGACGGATCGGACGCGATCCTGGCACCCAAATTCGCGCTCGCCTGGGCGCCCGCCAGAGGCGTCGAACTCTATGCCAATTACGGCGAGAGCTTCCATTCCAACGATGTCCGCGGCGCCACGATCAGCATCGATCCCGCCACCGGCGACCCGGCCGAGCGCGTGCCGGTGCTGCCGCGGGTGCGTGGTGCCGAACTGGGCGCGCGCATCGAGCAGGGGCGGTTCACAGCGTCGCTGGTCGGCTGGTGGCTCAAGCTGGAATCGGAACTGGTGTTCGTCGGCGACGCGGGATCGACCGAGCCCAACGACGCGACCCGCCGCTACGGCGTGGAAGCGACGGGGTTCTGGCGTCCCACCGACTGGCTGACGCTCGACGGCTCCGCCGCATTCACCAACGCGCGCTTCCGCGGCGTGCCTGCTGGGCTGCGCCGGATCCCGGGATCGGTGGGCGAGGTGATCGCGGCGGGCGCGACGGTGGATCTGCCCAATGGTCTGTCGGGCACGTTGCGCGTCCGCCATTTCGGCAGCGCGCCGTTGATCGAGGATGGATCGGTGACATCCGATCCGACCACCCTGGTCAATCTGGGCGTCTATTACCGCACCGGCCCGGTGCGGTTTGGGGTGGACGTGTTCAACCTGTTCGACGCCAACGACGCCGACATCACCTATTTCTACGAAAGCCGCCTGCCCGGCGAAGCCGGCGGGGTGGAGGATCGCCACCTCCACCCGGTCGAACCGCGGCAGCTTCGCGCCTCGGTGCGCCTGACCTTCTAAAGCAGCTGCGTTGCCCGGATCAGCTTGCGGCGAACACGCCGCAGGCGATCCGGCCGCCGCTGTTGCCGGAAGGGTCGGTCTTCATGTCGTCCGGCCCGGCGTGGATCACCAGCGCCGCGCCATCTGCATCGAGCAGCGGGTTGGTGCCGCCGCTCAGGCTCGCGCCCGGGATATCGATCTCCAGCGTGCCGCGGCCATCGGTGCCGATCATCAGGTTGGGCAGGTCGCCCATGTGCGATCCTTGCGGATTGTCACGGCCGTGCTGGTGGTTGGTGGGGTTCCAGTGGCCGCCGGCGGTGGTGAAATCGGGTCCGTCGCAACGGCCGACCGTGTGAACGTGGAAGCCATGCGCGCCGGGCGGCAGATCCATGCCCGAAATGGCGAGGCGGACGCCGCTCGCGGTGGGCGTCACGCTGGCTTCGCCGCGCGGCGCGCCCTGCCCGTCGAACAGCGAGGCGAAGGCGCGGGTGCCCCTGGGTTCCGTACCGTCGCTGGTGGTGCCGGTGGTGGCGCATCCGCCGAGCAGGAAAAGCGTGGCGGCGGCAGCGGAAATGGTCAGGCGCATGGTCGACTCCTTCGGGTTGGCCCCGGCGGCGCGCCGCGACCCTGCGACGCACCCCTTCGCGGTTGGCAACGAGGCATGTGCCGAAAGGTTGCGGCCCGTGCGACACGTTCGCAGCGCTTCTGCACGATCCGTTGCGCATCGGCAATGAGCGGGGCCGGTCGCGCCGCCGCCACGTCCCGTCGTGACCGTCATCGACAGCACGCGGGGCGCAGGCAAGCCGGTAGCGATTGAAACGGACGAGGTAGGTCCATGATTCATCGCGTCATTCTTGCGTCGCTGCTGCTCGCGCCCGTCTGCGCCGCGGGCGCCCAGCCCATGCGGAGCGCTCCCGCCGACGCCGCCCCCGCGACAGGCTTCACCCGCGACCCCGCGGCCTTCGAGGCGAAGCAGAACCAGATGGTCGCCGCGCTGCGCCAGCGGTCGCCGCAGGCCGCCGCCGAACTCGAAGGGCTGTTCCGGCAGGACCTGCTCGGCATGATCGCCCCGGAAATGCGGCGCATGGGGCTCGACATGGACGACATGGCGGACATGACCGCGGTCTATTGGGTGGCCGCCTGGGAAGCCTCGAACGGCATCGTCGGCCGCAAGACCGACCCGCGCCTCGCCAGGGGCGCGCGCGACCAGATCGCCCGGACGTTCGCCGGCAATGCCGGCCTCGCGCGGATGAGCGACCGCGACAAGCAGGACGTCGCCGATACGATGCTCCTCCAGGCCATCCTCGTCGAAGCCCGGATGCAAACCGCCGCGGCGAACCCGTCGATGCGCAAGCAGGTGAGCGACGCCGTCCACACCGAGGCGGGCCAGCTGATCAAGACCGACCTGCGCCGCGTGAAGCTGACGCCCGCGGGCTTCGTGGCGCTGCCGGACGGCGCGGGCGGCCCGGTGAAGCCCCCGGCGGGCGGCGGCACCGCGGTCGCGCCTGCCGCCCCTGCTGCCCCGGCGGTCCCGGCGGGCGGCGCGGGACGCCATGCCGCGAACTGGCAGAAGGTGGAGGGCGTCTATTTCAGATCCTTCACCAATTTCGGGGTCGGGGGCATGATGACGCAGGATTTCGAGCCGATCATCCTCTTCAGGGACGGCAGCTATTATGAGATCGAGGGCCCCGCGCTGGAGGATGTCGACCTCGACGCCAGCCGGCGCGCCCGCCCGATCAAGTGGGGCCGCTGGTCGCGCGGCGGCAAGGGCTTCGTGCTCACGAATTCCAAGGGCAAGGCGAACGACTATGCGCTCCAGCAGGGAGCCTTCTTCAAGGCGTTCCCGGCAGAGGCCGGCGCCAACAAGCTGGCGGCCAAATATACGCGCGTGTCGGGCGGCGGCAATGCGGCGCTGGGCGGCGAACTGACCATCGCCGCGCAGACCGACCTCAGCTTCTCGCCCGACGGCAGCTATGGCCGCGCCTCGTCCGCGGGCGCGGTGGGATCGGGCAGCCAGAGCGGCGTCGGGCTCGGCGTCTCCAGCCGCAAGCCCGCGGCGGGGATCGGCCGCTATCGCATCGAACGCCACACGATCACCCTCGTCGAGCCCGACGGCGCGACGAAGCGGCAATTCTTCGCCTTCGGATCGCGCAAGGCGCCCGCGCAACCGGCGACCAGCATGATCTTCATCGGTGACCGCGTGTTCGTCGACATGGATTGAGCGGTCACCCCATCCCGACCCGCCGCGTGATCCCGATCGCATCCAGAAACCGCTCGTCATGGCTGACGACGATCAGCGCCCCGTCATAGGCCGCCAGCCCCGCTTCGATCGCCTCCACGCTCTCCAGGTCGAGATGGTTGGTCGGCTCGTCGAGCAGCAGCAGTTCGGGCAGCGGCTCCGCCCCCAGCAGCGCCGCCAGCGCGGCGCGGAGCAGCTGGCCGCCGCTGAGCGTGCCGACGCGGCGCAGCGCCATCTCCGCCCGGAACTGGAAGCGGGCGAGCGCGGCGCGGCTGCGATTGTCGTCGGCATGCGGGTTGAGCGCGCGGAAATTGTCGAGAATGCTCAGCGTCGGATCCAGCATCGCCGCGGTCTGGTCGAGCAGCGCCATGCGGACGTGGCGCCGGACGCTCCCGTCCCACGGCGTCAGCCCGCCCGCGATCAGGTGCAGCAGGCTCGTCTTGCCCGAGCCATTGGCCCCCGTGAGCGCGATGCGTTCGGGGCCGACCATGCTCAGCGACAGGCCCTCGATCAACGGCACCCGGATGTCGTGGCCGAAGCGCAGGCCGGCAATGTCGAGGACGCGGCGATCGGGGGCGAGGCCGGTCGGCGGCAGCACGACCTTGAGCGTTTCCAGCTGCTCGACCTTCGCGCGCGCCGCGCCCGCTGCGGCGCCCGCCTCCAGCGCCAGCCGTTCGGCGAGGCGGGCACCGCTGCCGCCGCTCTTCTCGGCCCGCTCGCGGCGCGCGCCGATCACTATCTTCGGCATGTCGCCGCGCGCGCCCTTGCGGGCGCCGGCGGCGTCGCGCCGCTGCTTGCGTTCGCGCGCCACCTGCGCCTTGCGGTCGACCTCCGCGCGCTGGCGATCGGCGACCGCGACATCATGGTCGGCGGCGGCCAGTTCGATCGCCTTGCGCGCGCGATAATGGCTGAAATTGCCGCCATAGCGGGTGGCGCCGAGCGCGGTGAGTTCGACGATCGCGTCCATCGTCTCCAGCAGCGCACGATCATGGCTGACGATGATCGCGCCCGCGCGCCACTCCGCCAGCACCGCGTGCAGCGCGGTGCGCCCTTCGGCGTCGAGGTTGTTGGTCGGTTCGTCGAGCAGCAGGAAGTCCGGCTCCGCGAACAGGGCCGCTGCCAGCGCCGCGCGGGTGCGCTGCCCGCCGGACAGCGAGGCGAGCGGCGTCGCCGCATGCGCCGTCAGCCCGACGCGGGCGAGCGCGGATTCCAGCCGCGCCTCCAGCGTCCAGTCCGCCTCGGCCAGCGCCGCGATCGACGCGGTGCCCGCTTCGGCCGCGGCGAGCAGCGCAAGGCCGTCGGCAATGCCGAACAGGTCGGCGACGGTCTCGTCGGGCCGGACCTGGACGATCTGGCGCAGGGTTTCGACGGTGCCGGTGACGGCGACCGCGCCGGTGGCGGGCTGGAGCTGCCCCGCGATCAGGCGCAGCAGGGTCGATTTGCCGACGCCGTTGCGGCCGACGATGCCGCAGCGTTCGCGGGTGAAGGAAAGGTCGAGGCCGGTGAGGACCGGTTCGCCGTCAGGCGTGGACCAGCCGAGATTGGCGACGGTGATCGAAGCGGAACGAGACATGGGACATCCTGAAAGCAGTGCGCGCGGGCGATGCTGTCAGGGTGCGATCCATGGCGGGTTCCTTTCAGGCTGATCTTCCAAACCGTTCGTCCTGAGTAGAGACTGAGCCCGGCGAAGGCCCGTATCGAAGGACCAGCGCGGCGCCAGTGCCCTTCGATACGCCATTTCGACAAGCTCAATGGCTACTCAGGGAGAACGGACAAAATGTAACCCGTCCGCGGCTCTGGTGTCAAAACATCCCCAGAATGCGCTGCAGCGCCGCCTGGAAATGCGCCGAGAGCGCCGCCTCGGCCCGGTCCGCATCGCGGTCGCGGCAGGCGTGGAGGATCTCCAGATGCTCGCGCAACGTGCGCATCGCCAGCGGCTGGGTGACGAGCCGTTCCAGCCGGATGATCCGCACATAATTCTTCAGCCGGCGCGAGGTGGTCTCGATCAGCGGGTTGCGCAGGCTGGCGATCATGCTGCCATGGAAACGCTCCTCCAGCGCGTCGAGCGCGCTGATGTCCTCCACATCGAGACCGCCGGTCTCGATGCGCTCGAGCAGCGTCTGATGCGCCTCGATCAGCCCGCCGATCTCCGCGGCGCCGGCGGTTTCGGAAAAGGTCCGCGCCGCCGAACGCTCGATGATCGAACGGAACTGATAGGTGCTGCGCGCCAGTTCGAGATCGGGCTTGAGGAACTGGATGCCCGAGCGCGGGTGGATGGTGAGCACCCCTTCCGCCTCCAGCACGCGCAGAGCATCGCGCAGCGGCTGCACCGGAATGCCGAGCAGCCGCACGAGGTCGTTCTGCGACACGAAGGCGCCGGCGGGCACGGTCCGCTCGAACAGCCCTTCGAGGATGCGCGCATAGGCGATGTCGCTTAGGCGCCGATTGTCGCCGCCCGCGGTCGCCGGCGCGATCGCCGCCGGTGCCGCGGTCCGCCGCCTGCTGCCCAGAGTTATTGCTTCGCTCACTGATATCTCAACTGCCATGAACTGGCCGACATGCTAGCGGGCGGCGGGCGGGGCGTCGACCATGTGAAGCACCCGTTCCGACATATGATGCGCGCGATGCGATCATCGCCCCGGCGCGGGCAGCCAGCGATCGGCGAAACGCAGGTAGATCGCCCAGTCCGCCGCGGTGATCGAATGCGGCCCGGTGCGGACATGATAGGCGAGGCGATCGCCCACCGGCCGGTCTGGCGGCGGCATCGTGGCGGTGCCGAGGCTGCCGGCGCCGAGCAGCCGGTAGACCGGTTCCGCGCCCTTGGCGGCAAGAAATTCGCCGCGCGGGTCGGACCACCAGTCCTCGCTGGCGCTGGCGATATAGACCGGGCGCGGCGCGATCAGCGCGACCAGTTCATGCGCGTCGACCGGCAGTTCGGCCTCGCGATCGGCATAGGTCTTGAAGCGCGGCGCGAACCAGTAGGTGTTCATCACCCGGATCGTCTCGCCGAAACGGCGGCGGTAGAGCGAGGCGCCCCCCTCCCCCGACTGGTTGGCGATCACCATCGCGAAGCGCGGATCGCGCGCGCCGGCCCACAGCGCTGCCTTGCCGTAGCGCGAATGGCCGATCAGGACGATCCGGCTTTCGTCCACCGAACGATCGGTGGCGAGATAATCCCGGACGCGGCTCAGCCCCCACGCCCAGGTCGCGACCGCGCCCCAGTGCGAGGGATCCGAGGGGCTCGTGCCGAAGAAGGGATGGATGCTCTCCGCCACCTTGCCGTCGCCATCGGGATAGAGATCGCCGGGGAAATAGGTGGCGACGCCATAGCCCGCGGCGAGGATCGCCTCGATCGGCCATTCGGACGCGTCGATGCCGCGCGAATGGACGGTGGCGCTGCCCTTGCGAATGCCTTGCGCCGGCACGACCCAGTTCGGCGTGATCGCGATGCCGGGATCGGCATTGACCGCCTGGTTGCCGTGGAAGTTGAGCCCGACGAACATGGGCACCGGGCCCTTGGCGGCGGCGGGCAGATAGATCAGCACCGACAGTTGCGGCCCGCGCGCGGTGCCGTCGAGCAGGATCGTCACCTGCCGCCGGATCGCGCGGCCGCCCAGCGCATGGCCGTCCTCATCGGTGACGACGAAGCGCTGGCGGCGCGGCGCCGGGGGTGCGACGCCATAGATCGTTCGTTCGAACAGATCGAGCAGTTCGGGGCGGCGCTGCCTGGCCCACATCGCCGGCGAGGTCACCGGCCGCCCGTCCGCCATCACCAGCGGATCGGGCAGCCGGTAGGCCGGCACCTTCGCCTCATCGCCATTGCCATCGGGTTGCGCCGCCGCCGGACCGGCCGCGGCGCAGATCAGCAGCAGGGCGAGCAGCCGCCGCATCTCAGCCCGCGTCAGAAGTTGACGCGGACGCCGAGCTGATAGTTGCGGTCATACTGGTTGGATACCGCGGGGATGTCCGCGGTCCCGTAATATTGCCGCTGATAGGCGTTGAGCAGGTTGACCGCATCGAACTTCACCGAGACATGTTCATTCACGCGGTAGCTGATGGAAAAGTCCATCTGCTCCAGCGGCGCGTTATAGAGCGCACGGCCGGCGGAGTCCGCGAAATTGGTCTGCACGCTCTTCGACCGCCAATTGTAGGAGAGCTGCGCGGAAACCGGGCCCTTCTCGTAGATGCCGGTGATGTTGAACGCATATTTGGAAAGCAGGTCCGCGGCGACCATCTCGGTGCGGCCAAGCACCGGCAGGCTGCTGTCCGCATAGGTGAAATTGCCCTGGAACCCCAGGCCGCTGAACGCGCCCGGCAGGAAATCGAAGAACTGCTGGTAGAAGATCTCGAACCCCTTGATCGTGCCCGGGCCGCTGTTGCGCGGACGGGTGATCAGATAGGTTTCGCCGTCGATGATCTCGTTCTGCGCGAACTTCTGCGCAAAGCCGACGACATCCTTCTGGAACAGCGAGACCGCGGCATAGTTGGACTTGCCGAAATAGAATTCCAGCGACGCGTCGTACTGATCCGCCTTGGTCGGCGCGAGATCGGGGTTGCCCGCGCTGCCGGTGCCGTTGAGCACGCTCAGCACCACCGCCGGCGAGAGGTTGCCGAACTCCGGACGGGTCAGCGCCTTCGAATAGGCAAGGCGCAGATAGAGGTCCTTGGTCAGCTCGCCGCGGATGTTCACGCTCGGCAGCCAGTTCTCATAGCTGCTCTCGCCGCGCACCGGATCGAAGGCCCCGGCATTGGCGATGTAGACGAGCTGCTTGTTGGTGGTGTGGACGTAGCGCAGGCCGACATTGCCGTCGATCGGCAGCCCCAGGTCGAACGCGAAATCGGCCTTGCCATAGGCCGCCCAGGCGGTCTCGCGATAATTATAATAGTTGGTCGGCGGATAGACCGGATCGTTGGAATCGACGCCGACGAGCGCACGGGTGCGGCGCTTGTCGAACAGATATTTCTCCTGGAAGGTCAGCCACTGGTTGGTGGAGGCGGTGCGATCGAAGAACAGGTCGTCCGGCGTCTGCTGCGTCACCGACGTGACCGGCTGGGTCAGCGTCACGTTCTGGCCGATGCTGTAGACCTCGTTGATCGCCTGGCGCTTGGCATAGCGCACGCCGGCGCTGATCGCGGTGATCGGGCTGTCGTCGAACTTGTAGGTGGCGTCGAGCCGCGCCGAGGTCTCGTCGCCATAGGCCTGCTGGCCGAGGTCCGAATAGGTCGTCTGGCCGGTATAGGCCGCGGGCGAGGTCGGATCGACGCCGCCGAGCGAGAAGTCGGGCGTGTTGGTCGACAGATCGATGTTCGCGGTCGGCGCCCGCCCCTGCAGCACCACGCTGCGCGAATAGAAGGGCGCGGTCGAATCGACGTAGGAAACCTGCCCGCCCAGCGTGAACCGGTCGGACTTCCAGTCGAAACCGCCGGCATAGCTGTTGGTGTGCTGGTTGAAGTCCGATGCGCCGCGGCTGGACCGGATCAGCGCGTTGGTCAGCGTATAGCTGTCGGGAATATTGGGGTTGCCGTCCTTGAACTGGAACGACGATCCCGTGCCGCGCGCGCCATCGGTCTGCACGGAAAGCTGCTGCGTCGCGCTGGTCGATTTGGTGTTGAAGCGCATCGCGTTGGCATAGAGCGTCAGCTCTTCCACCGGGCGCCACTGGATCGCGCCATAGACGCTGGACCGGGTCAGCCGGCCGGTCTCGTAACGGCCGCGCACCTGCGACGGCAGGGTGACGATGTCGCCCGCATCGTTGGGGAAGGCGCCATCGGCGTCGCGGTCGTAAAGGTTGCGGTTGTCGCCATAGGCATTGGTCGAGGTCTGGTAGCCGCCCGAGAAGACCCGCTCGAACTGGCCGCCGACCAGCACGCCGATTTCGCCGATGCCGGTATCGAAGCGGTTGCTCAGCACCAGCGAGGTGCGCGGCGTCAGCTTGTCGTTGATGTCGCTGTAATAGCCCGAGAGCGTGCCGGCGACATGCAGGCCGTCGAAGTTGAACGGCTGCGCCGAATGGATGTTGATGAGGCCGCCGAGGCCGCCTTCGATCTGGTCCGCGGTCGCGGTCTTGTAGACGTCGATGCCCGACAGGATGTCCGCCGACAGCTCCAGCAGGTTGGCGGCGCGGTTGGTCGACGAGAAGATCTGGCGGCCGTCGATCGTGGTCGTCACCTGCTTCAGGCCGTGGACGACATAGGTGTTGCCCTGGCCGCGCGTGTCGCGGGCGAGCTGGATGCCCGGAATGCGCTGCAAGGTGCTGGCGATCGAGGTATCCGGCAGCTTGCCGATATCCTCGGCGACGATCGATTCCTGGATCTGGCCGGAATTGCGCTTGCGTTCGCGCGCGCTGGTCAGCGTGCCGCGGATGCCGGTGACGACGATGTCTTCCACCGCGGCATCGGACGGCGCAGCGGCGCCCTGGTCCGCCTGCGGCGCGGGCGCGGGCGCGTCCTGCGCCATCGCTGGCATCGCGCCAGCCAGCCCCATCCAGCAGACCGAACCCAGCAACAGCTTCGCCTTCACCATTCCAGCACCCTCCCACATCACGGCGCCCTTCGCTGGCGCCTTCGATGCGGGATCACATACAGTCTCTGATATGTCAGTCAAGCTGGTCAGGCCGATTCTGATATCTCTGTTCCTCACAGTGATATTGACCTGACCGGCTGCCGGCGCCTAGACCGCGTCCGTCGATGCCAAGGATCAACCACCGGCGCGCCGGAAATCGACGGGAGAGGATGATGGATAGCAGTCGCCGCCAGATGCTTCAGGGGCTTGCCACCGTTTGCAGTGCCGTCGCCCTGCCGGCAAGGGGCTGGGCTCAGGACAGCGGCATCGCGCTGACGCTGGATGCCGCCCGGCGCGGTGCGACGATTCCGGCGGACTTCGTCGGCCTTTCCTATGAGCGCGCGCAGCTCGCCAATCCCGCCTATTTCTCGGCGGAGAACAGCGCGCTGGTCGCGCTGTTCAAGGGGCTATCCCCCGTCGGCAATCTGCGGATCGGCGGCTCTTCGGGCGAGCATACCGCCTATGTCGGCGAACAGGCGCCGGCGCGGCCGCCGTTCGAGATTTTCGGGCCCGAGCATAACAAGACGGTGAAGGAGGGGCTGGTCTGCTCGACGCCGGCGCTCCGGAGCCTGCGCACCTTCCTCGACGCCACCGGCTGGAGCTGCATCTACGGCCTCAACCTCGCCCACGCGACCAGGGAGCAGGCCGCCGCGGAAGCCGCCGACGTCCACCGCATCCTCGGGCCACGGCTGCTCGCCTTCCAGATCGGCAATGAGCCCGACGTGTTCCGCAACCGCTATCGCCCGGCCGAATGGGGGCCGGAGGATTTCATGCGCGAATGGGCGGCGTTCCACGATGCGATCGCCGCCGCCGCGCCGGGGGCAAAGTTCGGCGGGCCGGACATTTCGAACAAGCTCGATTATCTCACCGTCTTCGCACGCGAGGCGCATCGCTTCCCCGACGTCATCATGCTGACCGGCCATTATTATGCGATGGGCCCGGCGGGATCGCCCGACGCGACGATGGCACAGCTGATGGAGCCCGAACCGAAGACGACGACGCTCAAAAATGCCGGCGTCGAGACGGTGCAGGCCGCGGTGAAGCAATCCGGCCTGCCCTTCCGCATGGCCGAGGGCAACAGCTGCTGGGATGGCGGCAAGCCGGGCATTTCGGATACCCACGCCTCGGCGATCTGGGGCGCCGACGCGATGCTCAAATTCGCCGAGCGCGGCTGGATCGGCATCAACTGGCATGGCGGCGGCTATGGCCATTATTCGGCGATCGTCGGCACGCCCTCCGCCGGGTTCAGCCGGCGGCCGCTCTATGACGGGACCCGGTTCGGCCAGATGCTGGTGGGCGCGACCTTCCTCGCGCTCGATGCCCGGCCGGCCAGCCCCTCTCTCGGCTGCTACGCGCTGAGCCAGGCCGGCAAGACGAAGATCGTGCTGGTCAACAAGCACAGCGCGCCCTTCACCGTGACCCTGCCGGCGATGCCCGAGGCCGCGGTCGTGGTGCTGACCGGCCCGTCGCTCGCCGCCAGGGACGGCACCACGTTGAAGACGGTGACGATGCGGCGGGCGCGGCAGGTGACGGTGCCGGCCGCCACCGCGATGCTCTTCACCCTCGCCGGGCGCTGATCGATGGCGGAGGGTCTTTCGCGGCGCGGTACGCTCGTTGCCGGGGCGGGTCTGGCGATCGGCGCGGCGCTGCCGCGCGGTGCGCGGGCCGGCGCCGCCGGCTCCGACCATCCCAACCGCCTCTGGTATCGCGCGCCCGCCGACGAATGGGTGCAGGCGCTGCCGATCGGCAATGGCCGGCTGGGGGCGATGATCTTCGGCGGCATCGCCAACGAGCGCATCCAGCTCAACGAGGACAGTTTCTTCGCCGGCTCCCCCTATGACGGCACCAACCCCAAGGCGGGCGAGGGCCTGCCGCGGGTGCGCGCGCTGGTCTGGGCCGGGCGCTTCGCCGAGGCGCAGGCGCTGGCGGACGAGGTGCTGGTGGCGCGCCCCCCGCGGCAGATGTCCTACCAGCCGATCGGCGACCTGATGATGCTCTTCCAGGGCATCGAGAACAGCCAGAGCTATGAACGGTCGCTCGACCTCGACGGCGCGATCGCGACGACGCGGTTCAAGGTGCGCACCGTCACCCATCTGCGCGAGGTGATCGCCTCGCCGGTCGATCAGGTGATCGCGGTCCGCCTCTCCACCGACGCGCCCGCTGGCAGCGTCGGCGTCACAGTGTCGCTGACCACGCCGCAGGATGGCGAGGTCGCGGTGGAGGGAGACGACACGCTGGTGATGCGCGGCATCGGCCCGGCGCAGCACGGCATTCCCGGCGGCATCCGCTTCGAGACGCGGGTAAAGGTGCGCCGCACCGGCGGCCGCCAGACGGTCGGCCGCGACGCGATCCGCATCGAGGATGCGGACGAGGTGGTGCTGCTGGTCGCCACCGCCACCAGCTATCGCCGCTTCGACGATATCGCCGGCGACCCGACCGCGATCACGACGCGGCAGATCGCGGCGGCTTCGGGGAAGAGCTGGGACGCGCTGCTCGGCGCGCACCAGGCCGAGCATCGCCGGCTGTTCCGCCGCCTCGAAGTCGAACTCGCCCGCACCCCCGCCGCGGCGCTGCCGACCGACGAGCGCATCGCCCGCTCGGGCGAACTCGACGATCCCGGCCTTGCCGCGCTCTACCTGCAATATGGCCGCTATCTGCTGATCAGTTCCTCGCGGCCCGGCACCCAGCCCGCCAACCTGCAGGGCATCTGGAACGAGCGCACCGCGCCGCCCTGGGAGTCCAAATGGACGCTCAACATCAACGCCGAGATGAACTACTGGCCGGCCGATCCCGCCAATCTCGGCGAACTGGTCGAGCCGCTGCTGCGGCTGACGAAGGATCTCAGCATCACCGGCCAGCGCACGGCGAAGAACGACTGGGGTGCGCGCGGCTGGGTGGCCTATCACAACACCGACGGCTTCCGGCAGGCGACGGTCAATTCGCAGGCGCTCTACGGCATGTGGCCGATGGGCGGCGCCTGGCTGCTCAACACGCTGTGGGACCATTGGGATTACAGCCGCGACCGCGCCTTCCTCGACCAGCTCTATCCGCTGATGGTGGGTTCGTGCCGCTTCTACGTCGACGCGCTCACACCGCATCCGAAGACCGGCGAACTGGTGATGAACCCGTCCAACTCGCCCGAGAATTCGCACCACCCCGGCGTCTCGATCTGCGCGGGGCCGGCGATGGACAGCCAGTTGCTGCGCGACCTGTTCGCGCGGACGATCGCGCTGTCGGAGCTGCTCGGCCGCGACGCGGGCTTGCGCGCGGAGATCGCGGCGGCGGCGGCGAAGCTGCCGAAGGACCGGATCGGCACTGCCAGTCACCTCCAGGAATGGTTCGACGACTGGGACATGCAGGCGCCCGAGATCAACCACCGCCATGTCAGCCACCTCTACGCGCTCTACCCGAGCGACCAGATCAGCCTGCAGCGCACGCCCGAACTGGCGGCGGCGGCGCGCCGTTCGCTGGAGATCCGCGGCGACGAGGCGACCGGCTGGGGGATCGGCTGGCGGATCAACCTGTGGGCGCGGCTCGAACAGCGCGAACGCGCGCACAAGGTGCTCAGGATGCTGCTGCAGCCCAGCCGCACCTATCCCAACATGTTCGACGCCCACCCCCCCTTCCAGATCGACGGCAATCTCGGCGGCGCCGCGGGCATCATCCAGATGCTGATGCAGAGCCATTCGGGCATGGTCCACCTGCTGCCGGCGCTGCCCAGGGCATGGCCCGGCGGCCGCATCGCCGGCATCCGCGCGCGCGGCAATCTGGGGGTGGACCTCGCCTGGTCGGGCGGCGTGCTGGAAGAGGCGCTGATCACCGCCGACAGCGCCGGCCCGGTGCGCGTGCGCTATGGCCAGGCGCAAGCCGCGATCGACCTGCGCAAGGGCGAGCGCGTGGCCGTGCGGGGGACCGCGAAGGGGATCGAATTGCGGCGGCTGCGGGCGGGATGATTGTCTAGCCCCTCCCCTTCAGGGGAGGGGTTGGGGTGGGGGAGTGTCCCCCGCTCCCCACATGACGGACAGGCCCCACCCCCGGCCCCTCCCCTGAAGGGGAGGGGGGTTACCCGAACCTCAGTGATTATCCCGCGGCAGGCCCATCGTCTGGGCGATCCGCTGATACTTCTCGGCGCCCTCCAGGATCGCGCCGGTGCCCATCTGGCCGACCACCGCGCGCTGGATTTCCTGCCACGGGGTCTGCGACGCGGGATAGGCATAGCCGCCCGCCGCTTCCAGGTCCGCACGGCGCGCCGCCAGTTCCTCGTCGGAGAGCAGCACGTTGGCGGTGCCCTTGCGCAGGTCGATGCGGACGCGGTCGCCGGTGCGCAGCAGCGCGAGCGTGCCGTTCACCGCCGCTTCGGGGCTGGCGTTGAGGATCGAGGGGCTGCCGCTGGTGCCCGACTGGCGGCCGTCGCCGATGCAGGGCAGCGAGTGGATGCCGTCGACGATCAGGTGCGCCGGCGGACGCATGTTGACCACCTCGGCCGCGCCCGGATAGCCGACCGGGCCGGCACCGCGCATGATCAGCAGCGTTTCCGGGGTGATGCCGGTCGCACGGTCGTCGATGCGGTGGTGATAATCCTCGGGGCCGTCGAACACCACGACCGGTCCCTCGAAGGCGTCGGGATCGTCGGGGTTGGAGAGGTAGCGGTTGCGGAACTCCTCGGAGATCACGCTGGTCTTCATGATCGCGCTCTCGAACAGATTGCCGGAGAGGACGACGAAGCCGGCGGCGTCCATCAGCGGCTGCGCGAACGGACGGATGACCTTCTCGTCCTCGATTTCGACGCCGCGGCAATTCTCGCCGATCGTCTTGCCGTTGACGGTGATCGCACCCTCCGCGATCAGCCCCTGCCCGATGAGCTGGCTGACGACCGCGGGCACGCCGCCGGCGCGGTAATAATCCTCGCCCAGATATTCGCCCGCCGGCTGCAGGTTGACGAGCAGCGGCACGTCGAGCCCACGCTCCTGCCAGGTCTTGATCGGCACGTCGACGCCGACATGGCGGGCGAGCGCGGTCAGGTGGATCGGCGCGTTGGTCGAGCCGCCGATCGCCGAGTTGACGACGATCGCGTTGTGGAACGCATCCGCGGTCAGGATGTCGGACGGCTTCAGATCTTCCCACACCATGTCGACGATGCGCTTGCCGGTGAGGTAGGAGACCTCCTGGCGGTCACGATAGGGCGCCGGGATCGCGGCCGAACCGGGCAGCGACATGCCGAGCGCCTCGGTGAGGCTGTTCATCGTCGTCGCGGTGCCCATCGTGTTGCAATAGCCGGTCGACGGCGCCGAGCTGGCGACGAGGCGGATGAATTCGGCATCGTCGATCTCGCCGGCGGCGAGCATCTGGCGCGCCTTCCACACGATCGTGCCCGAACCGGTGCGCTCGCCCTTGTGCCAGCCGTTGAGCATCGGGCCGACCGACAGCGCGATCGCCGGGATGTTGACGGTGGCGGCCGCCATCAGCGCGGCGGGGGTGGTCTTGTCGCAGCCGATCGTCAGCACGACGCCGTCGAGCGGATAGCCGTAGAGCACCTCGACGAGGCCGAGATAGGCGAGGTTGCGGTCGAGCCCCGCGGTCGGGCGCTTGCCGGTTTCCTGGATCGGGTGGACCGGGAATTCGATGACGATGCCGCCGGCCTCGCGAACGCCCTCGCGCACGCGCTCCGCCAGCACGAGGTGATGGCGGTTGCAGGGGCTGAGATCGCTGCCGGTCTGGGCGATGCCGATGATCGGCTTGCCGGAGCGCAGCTCGTCGAGGCTGAGGCCGAAGTTCAGATAGCGCTCGAGATAGAGCGCGGTCATGTCGATGTTCGCCGGGTTGTCGAACCATGCGCGGCTGCGGAGCTGGGAAGGGGTAGTCTGGCTGGTCATCTTGGGAAGGCTCCGCATTGACGGGTTGTCGATCCGGATATACTCAGACAATTAGAATTTCAACGGCCTTGCGAGGGGATGATGGCGCTCACGCCGACGACTGCGACGACGACCTCCGGCGGCGCGCCCGCAGCCGGAAAAAGCTATGGCTCTGCGCTCGTGCTGCTGGCGAGCCTGTTCTTCATGTGGGGCTTCATCACCGTCATCAACAACACGCTGCTGCCCCACCTGCGCAGCGTGTTCGACCTCAATTACACGCAGACCACGCTGATCGAATCGGTGTGGTTCATCGCCTATTTCGTCGCCTCGATCCCCTCGGCCAAGCTGATCGAGCGCGTGGGCTACCAGAAGTCGCTCGTGATCGGCCTGCTGATCATGGCGGCCGGCGCGCTCGGCATGACGCTTGCGGCGAGCATCCCTTCCTATGGCGTCACATTGGTGATGCTGTTCGTGATCGCCAGCGGCATCACCTTGCTGCAGGTCGCCGCCAACCCCTATGTCGCGGTGATCGGACCGGCCGAGACCTCCTCCTCGCGCCTCAACCTCGTGCAGGCGATGAACTCGGCGGGCACGATGCTCGCGCCGCTGTTCGGCGCCTATCTGATCCTCGGCCGCTCCAAGGGCGGCACGGCGGAAGCCGGCGCGGTGCTGACGCAGGCCGAGCGCCTGGCCGATGCGCAGTCGGTGGTGCTGCCCTATGTGCTCGTCGCGATCGTGCTGGTGGTGCTCGCGGTGGTGATCGCGCGCTTTCCGCTGCCGGCGATGGGATCGGCGACCAGCCGCATCGCCAAGGAAGAGCGCCACAAGCATTCGCTGTGGAAGCACCGCAACCTCGTGTTCGGCATCCCGGCGATCTTCATCTACCTGATCGCCGAGATCGGCGTCGCCAACCTCTTCGTGAACTTCGTCAGCCAGCCCGACATCGCCAACCTGACGCATGAGCAGGCCGGTCGCTACCTCACCTTCCTGTGGGGCGGCATGATGGTCGGCCGCTTCGTCGGCTCCGCGCTGATGCAGCGCATCGACGCCGGAATCGTGCTGGCCGCCTTCTCGATCGGCGCGTTCGTGGTGATGGTGGTGACGGTGTTCACCACGGGCCCGGTGGCGATGTGGGCGCTGATCCTCGTCGGCCTGTTCCACTCGATCATGTTCCCGACCATCTTCACGCTGGGCATCAAGGGCCTCGGCCCGCTCACCGAGGAAGGCTCGGGCCTGCTGATCATGGCGATCGCCGGCGGCGCGCTGGTGGTTGTGCAGGGCTGGCTGGCCGACGCCTATGGCCTGCAGACCAGCTTCTGGCTGACCGCGGTGTGCGAACTCTATGTGCTGTTCTACGCGCTGTGGGGCAGCAAGGTGACCAACGACCTCAGCGGCATCAAGCTCGAGGACGACCCGTTCAAATAAGCGCCTGGGTTTTTCCTCCCCGAGCTTTGCTCGGGGAGGGGGACCGCGCGCGCCAGCGCGTGGTGGAGAGGCCGGCTCGGAGTCCGCCGCCCCCATATCCTTCGATCGGATAAGTCCGGCACCTGCCCCTCCCCCCTTTGCTGCGCAAATGGTCCCCTCCCCCCGCGCTGCGCGCCGGCGAGGACATAAGGTTCACTCCAGCACCCTCAAATCCACCGCGTCCGCCATCGCCCTGAACCCGGCCGGATTGGGATGCAGCCCATCCCCGGTATCGAACGCCGGATTGAGATGATCCGGCCGCGCCGGATCCCGCATCACCCGGTCGAAATCGATCACCGAGTCGAAATTGCCCGGCGTCCGGATCCAGGCGTTGACCGCCTGCCGGTCCGCCTCGGTCGCGGCATCCGGGTGGTAATAGTCGTTGCCCCGGAACGGCAGCAACGTCGCGCCATGCACCTTGATGCCCCGCGCGCGGGCGCGCGCCACGATCTGCGCGTAGGCGCCGGTCAGGTGCGCCACCAGCGCGCGGTGCTGCTCGGCGGTCGCGGGCGCCTCGCGCGCCAGGGTGCCGATGTCGTTGATGCCCTCCAGCAGCACGAGGTGGCGGACGCCCGGCAGCGCCAGCACGTCGCGATCGAGCCGCGCCAGCGCGTTCGGCCCCAGCCCGTCGAGCAGCACGCGGTTGCCGCCGATGCCCTGGTTGATCACCGCCGCCCTGCCGCCCAGCCGTCGCGCCAGCAGGTCGGTCCAGCGGTCGTTGCCGTTGGTGGTCGAGCCGCGGCCGTCGGTGATCGAGTCGCCGAGCGCGACGACCGCGCCCTTTGCCGAGCAGGTCTCCACCTCGATCCCCGAGAGCAGGAACCAGTGGTCGGTCGGCGTCGCGCCGGCGAGATCCCCTGCCCGCGCCTGGTCGCCCTTGGCGACGTAGGAGGTCGCGCGCGAACCGGGGTGCGCGGTCTGGACCTCGGGCTGGCCGCGCACATGCACCGTCACCGCCAGATCGTCGAACGCCGCGACCGGCAGCGTCACCGGATCGCTCAGCCAGTCGCCGCCCGGCGGGATCACCACCCCGGCCGCGCCGGCGAACGCCAGCGCGCGCAGCGTCGCCACGTCGATGCGCGCCGATCGATTGTCCGCCGATCGCGCCAGCGTCGCCGCGCCGATGCGCAGCGGCGCGCGCCCGAACGCGTTCGAGAGGCGCACGCGCACCCGCGCGCCGGCGATCGAGGGGCGCACGATCTGGCGCAGCGTCGCGTCGGCCAGCGCGCCGTCGGGCAGGCTGTTGGCGGCATCCGGTGCCATCTGCGAAGAGCCCCAGGCCGGCAGCCACGGGCAGGTGCCGGCGGCCGCCGGCGCGGCGGCGAAGAGCAGCGGGGTCAGGCATGAGGCGAGTGCGACACGCATCTCATTCTCCAAAAAAAATGCGGGCCGGCCCATAGAGACCGACCCGCAGGATGTTCGCAACAGGGGGCTGCGAGGATCAGACGCTGGCGTGGCGGTTCACGGAAGGCAGACCATCCTCACGGGAGGGATCCGTGGTGGTGTCGAGGATCGTCTTGCCGGACGCCGCCGGCGCCGTGCCGGGGTTTTCGAAGATGCGCGCTGATCGGACGGGAGGGGGCGTCGTCGCCGCTGCGTTGAACGCGACCGCCCCGGCGGGGCTCCGCGCACGGCATGACGGGTCATGGGCCTTCATCTTTCCTCCTCCGCAAACACGCCCGCTTCGATCGTCGGGCACGCTTTTTGTTAGCGCTATCACGTGACCATAGATGTCAGACCACGGATCGTCAAGGACTGACCATCCGGCATGACATGCCGATCGACGATTCCGTGGCGCGCGGGCGGCACCGTCACGCTGCGCTGGGACGTGCACGAGAGGGGGTCGATCGGGGGTATAAGGGGGTGATCGGGGGGCGAAAAGGGGGCGGCCCGATCTGCGAATTTGGCGGGCGATTCGGCGCCCGCCCCTTCCGCCCTGTGCTGCGCAAACGGCCCCGCGCCGGCGCTGTGCGCCGGCGCGGGGCTCGGCTCACAGCGCTTCCACGGCCGCCCGCGCGCCCGACCGTTCGATCGTGTCGAGGCGCACGGCGATCGCCGCCTTGGCTTCGTCGTCGAGCGCGACGCCGAGCACATCGAGCAGCGCCGCGACCCGCTCCGCCGGCGTCGCCGCGGCGGCATGGGCGGCCCCCAGCGATGCGGCGAGCGGATCATCGACCGCGAAGCTTTCGCCCGCGTCGGTCACCCCGGCCTGCCAGCGCATCCACGCCGCGACCGCCAGCGCCAGCGCGGCGACGGGCAGCCCCTTCGCGCGGCGTTCGGCGATGCCCGCAAGCAGCCGCTGCGGCAGCTTCTGCGAGCCATCCATCGCGATCTGGCGGGTGCGATGCTGCAGCGAGGGGTTGGCGAAACGCGCCATCAGCTCGGCGCGATAGGCCGGGATATCCAGCCCCGCCGGCGGATCGAGCGTCACCTGCGCCTCATCCCACAGCGCCTCGACGAAGCGGCGGCCCGCCGGACGGCTGACGAACTCATGGACGAAGGCATCGCCCGCAAGCCCGCCGAGATAGGCGATGCCGGAGTGCGCGCCGTTGAGCAGGCGCAGCTTGGCGTCTTCCCACGGTGCGACCCGATCGGTGAGTTGCACGCCGAACGCCGCCAGATTGGGGCGCTCGCCGGCAAACCTGTCCTCGACCACCCACTGGGTGAAGGGCTCGGTCTTCACCATCGCGCGATCCTCGACGCCGAGCCGCTCGGCGAGCGCCGCGATGTCGGCGTCGGTGGTCGCCGGCACGATCCGGTCGATCATCGTCGCCGGGAAGGCGCACGCGGCGGCGATCCAGGCGACCAGCGATTCGTCATGCGCCGCCGCCATCGCGAGCACCGCATCGCGCAGCAGCGCGCCGTTGTGCGGCAGATTGTCGCACGAGATCACGGTCAGCGGCGCCAGCCCGGCGGCACGGCGCGCGGCGAGGCCGGCGACGATGAAGCCGGGCGCGGTGCGCGGCGCCGCCAGCGAGGCCATGTCGTGCGCGACATCGGCATCCTCGGCGAGCAGCCCGCCCGTCGCCCGATCGAGCTTGTAGCCCTTCTCGGTGATGGTGAGCGTCACGAGATGCGTGTCGGGCGACGCGATCGCGGCGACCACCGCGGCGGGGTCCTCCGGCGCCACCAGCACGGTCTGAACCGCGCCGATGAGCTGCGCCTGCTCGGCGCTGCCATTGCGGACGAGCATCGTATAGAGCCCGTGCTGCGGCACCATCTGGTCGCGCACGCCGGCGGAGCGCAGCGAGACGCCGACGATACCCCAGCGGAGATCGCCCGAATTCAGCGCGGCTTCGAGATAGGCGGCCTGGTGGGCGCGGTGGAACGCGCCGATGCCCAGGTGGACGACCCCCGGCCTGACCGCGGCGCGGTCATAGGCGGGGCGGACGACATCGGCGGGAAGCCGGTCGAGCGTTTCGGTCGAGAGCCTCACAGCTTGTACGCCGCCTTGACGAGGTCATAGGCCAGGGCACGGGCGACGTCATGCGCCTCGTCTTCCGGCAGGCGATGCTCGGCGACGAGCTGCGCGAGCCACACGCAGTCCATGCGGCGGGCGACGTCGTGCCGCGCCGGGATCGACAGGAAGGCGCGGGTATCGTCGTTGAAGCCGACGGTGTTGTAGAAGCCGCCGGTCTCGGTCGCGCGCTCGCGGAAGCGGCGCATGCCCTCCGGGCTGTCGTGGAACCACCAGGGCGGGCCGAGCCGCAGCGACGGATAATGGCCGGCGAGCGGCGCCAGTTCGCGCGAATAGACATCCTCGTCGAGCGTGAAGAGGATCAGGGTGAGCCGCGGATCGTTGCCATAGCGGTCGAGCAAGGGCTTGAGCGCACGGACGAATTCGCCGGCAGTCGGGATGTCGCCGCCCTTGTCGCGGCCGAAGCGCGCGAGCACCACTTCGTTGTGGTTGCGATGCACCGCCGGATGAAGCTGCATCACCATGCCGTCCTCGACGCTCATTCCCGCCATTTCGGTGAGGATCTGCGCGCGGAACAGCTCCGCTTCCGCTGCCGTCGGCGCGTCGAGCACACGGGCATAGAGCGCGGCGGCTTCGTCCGGCGACAGGTCGGCGGTCAGCGAGGAGGGGTGGCCGTGGTCGGTCGACGTCGCGCCGGCTTCGCGGAAGCGCGCGCGGTGGAAACGGTGCGCGGCGAGATAGCCGGCATAGCTCGAAGCGTCCTCGCCCGCCGTTTCGCAGAAGCGGCGGACGTTCGCGGCGAAGGCCCTGGCTTCCGGATCGACCACCGGATCGGGCCGGTAAGCGGTTACCACGCGACCGGACCAGCCGCTCTCGCGAATGGCCTTGTGGTGCTCGAGCGGATCGAGCGGGCTCTCGGTCGTCGCGATCACCTCGATATTGTAGCGCTCGAACAGCGCCCGCGGGCGGAAGGCGTCGGTCTTCAGCGCGGCGTCGATCGTGTCGTAATAGAGATCGGCGGTCTCGGGCTCGAGGATCACGTCGAGCTTGAACACCTCTGCGAACACCCAGTCGAGCCACATCCGCGAGGGCGTGCCGCGGAACAGGTGGTAGTTCTCGGCGAAAATCTTCCAGATGCCCCGCGAATCGGTCGAGGTCGGGCTCCCGTCTACCGTTGGCACACCCAGCTTCTCGAGCGGAATGCCCTGGCTGTAGAGCATGCGGAACACATAATGGTCCGGCACGATCAGCAGGCTCGCCGGATCGCTGAACGGCTCGTTACCGGCAAACCAGGACGGGTCGGTATGACCGTGCGGGCTGACGATCGGCAGATCCTTCACCCGTTCGTAAAGCGAACGCGCGATGGCGCGAACGGTTGGATCGGCGGGAAACAGCCGATCGGGGTGGAGGGCAAGCGGTCGGGTCATGCCGGTTTACTCATCTGGACATCCGCATAGCGCGGATTGAGGCGGTGGATCACGACGAGCGCGAAGAGATACGCGACGCCGCAGGCGATGAAGAAGGGCTCATAGCTGCCAACGGTGTCAAGAAGAACACCCAAAGATTTGGACGCGATGAATCCTCCCGCCGCACCGGCGAAACCGCCGAGTCCGATGAGGGTGCCCTGCGCGTAGCGGGGAAAACTATCCCCCGGCAGCGCGAACAGGTTGGTCGAGAAGCCCTGATGCGCAGCGCAGGCAAGGCCGATCAGCAGCACGGCGATCCAGATGTTGCCCGCCTGCGCCGCGAACATCACCGGGAGCGCGAACAGCGCGCAGGCGAACATCGCGCGCTTGCGCGCCCTGCCCGTCGCGACGCCGCGCGTCATCAGGTGCGAGGAATACCAGCCGCCGACGATCGCACCGGCGTCCGCCAACAGGTAGATGGCGACGAGCGGCGGGCCGAAGCTCTTGAGATCATAGCCATATTGCTTGTTGAAGAAGTCCGGCAGCCAGAACAGGAAGGTCCACCACACCGGATCGATCAGGAAGCGGCCGGACATATAGGCCCATGTCTGCCGGTGACGCAGCACCTGGCCGAAGGTGGCGCGGCCGACATCCTCGGCGGGCTCCGCCGTCACATAGGCGTGCTCCTCCGCCGACAAGGCAGGATGGTCTGCGGGCTTGCGATAGAAGCGCCACCATGCCGCCAGCCAGACGAGGTTGAGCAGGCCGGTGATGATGAACGCCCAGCGCCAGTCGAGCAGCATCCCGGCGACGATGAAGGACACGAGCAGGGGCGTGACGATCGCGCCGACATTGGCGCCGGCGTTGAAGATGCCGATCGCCAGCGCGCGTTCCTTCTTGGGGAACCATTGCGAGACGGCGGCGAGCGCCGATGGATATGTCCCCGCCTCGCCCAGCGCCAGCGGGATGCGGGCGATGACGAAGCCGGTGGTGCTCGTGACGAGGATCTGCGCGAAATGGCCGAGCGTCCAGCTTCCCATCGCCAGCAAATAGCCGAGCCGCGGGCCGATACGGTCGATCAGCCAGCCGAAGGCGAGGAAGCCGATGCCGTAGAAGACCTGGAAATAGCCGGTGACGTCGCCATAACCGGTGTTGGTCCAGCCATAGAGCGTTTCGAGCTGGGGCTTGAGCACCCCCAGCACCAACCGGTCGATGTAGGACAGCACGACTGCCAGGAACAGCAGCCCGCAGATCAGCCAGCGTATGCGTCCCGCCGGGCGCGGCACCGCGGCCACGGCGGTTGCGGGGGCAGCGGCTGCGGCGTCGGTGGCGTCGCTCATCGGATCACCAGCTGTGCATCGTGCCGTCTTCCAGCCGGTTCACCGGCAGGAAGGCGCGCTTATAGTCGTAACCGGCGGCCAGTTCCTCATCGATGTCGACACCCAGGCCGGGCGCATCGCCCGGATGCATCATGCCGTCCGCAAAGCTGTAGGCGTGCGGGAACACCGCGTCGGTCTCGGGGGTGTGGCGCATATATTCCTGCACGCCGAAATTGGGCACGGAAAGGTCGAAGTGGAGCGCGGCGGCCATGCACACCGGCGACAGGTCGGTCGCGCCATGGCAGCCGGTGCGGATCTGGTAGAGGTCGGCCAGCGCCGCGATCCGGCGCAGATGGGTGATGCCGCCGGCATGGACCACGGTCGCGCGGACATAGTCGATCAGCTGGTTCTGGATCAGGTCCTTGACGTCCCAGATCGAATTGAAGATCTCGCCCACCGCCAGCGGTGCGGTGGTGTGCTGGCGGATCAGGCGGAACGCCTCCTGGTTCTCGGCCGGGGTCGCATCCTCCAGCCAGAACGGGCGGTACGGCTCCAGATCCTTGCCCAGCCGGCCCGCCTCGATCGGGGTCAGGCGATGGTGGATGTCGTGCAGCAGGTGCACGTCCCACCCCAGCGCCCCGCGCGCCGCCTCGAACAGCTCGGGCACGATGCGGAGATATTTGGACGTGCTCCAGACATTCTCGGTCGGCAGGTCGGCATCCGCCGGCTCGTAGAAATAGCGATCCTTGCTGACGCCATAGGTGCTCGGCATGCCCGGCACGCCGCACTGGACGCGGATCGCCTTGTAGCCCTGCCGCTGATAGTCGAGCGCGGCCTCGATCGTGTCCTCGATCGTCGTGCCGTTGGCATGGCCATAGACCATCACCCCCTCGCGGCTCGCACCGCCCAGCAGCTGATAGACCGGCAGCCCGGCCAGCTTCCCCTTGATATCCCACAGCGCCATGTCGACCGCGGCGATCGCGGTCATCGTCACCGGGCCGCGGCGCCAGTACGCGCCCTTGTAGAGATACTGCCAGATATCCTCGATGCGGTGCGCGTCGCGGCCGATCAGGCAGGGGATGACATGGTCGGTCAGGTAGCTCGCGACCGAAAGCTCGCGGCCGTTCAAGGTCGCGTCGCCGACGCCGGTGGTGCCGTCGTCGCACTCGATCTTCAGGGTCACGAAGTTCCTGCCCGGGCAGGTGACGATCACGCGGGCATTGACGATCTTCGGCATAAGGGTCCTCAGACGATTTCGAGAGTGGCGGTCTGGACGTCGCGGCTGTTCGCCCCGACCATGATGTCGAACAGGCCCGGCTCGACCACCTCGCGCTGGCCGGCATCCCAGAACCGGAAAGCCGCGGGCCCGAGCTGGAAGCGGAGCGTGCGGCGCTCGCCGGGCTTCAGGGTCACGCGCTCGAAGCCCTTGAGCTCCATCACCGGCCGCGCGACCGACGAGACCTGATCGCGCACATAGAGCTGGACCACCTCGTCCCCGGCCCTTTCGCCCACATTGGCGACGTCCACCTCGACGGTGACGGTGCCCGCGATAGCGATGCGCGGCGCGGAAAGCCGGGGCGCGCCGACCTCGAACCGCGTGTAGCTCAGCCCGAAGCCGAACGGGAACAGGGGCGCCTTGTCCGCGAACAGATAGCCGCGCCGTGCCGACGGCTTGTGGTTGTAGAAATAGGGGATCTGGCCGACGTCGCGGATGACGGTGACGGGCAGCTTGGCGCCCGGATTGACATCTCCGAACAGCGCCTCGGCGATCGCGGTTCCGCCCTCCTGCCCGGCATACCAGCATTCGAGCAGCGCATTGGCGCCTGCGACGACGCTCGGCCATGACGGCGGGCGGCCGTTGAGCGCCACGACCACCACCGGCTTTCCGGTCGCCTTCATCGCCGCGAACAACGCGTTCTGTTCGCCGAGCAGGTCCAGATCGGTGCGGTCGCCGAGATGGTTCCTGGCATAGCCCTCGCGGCTGGTCTGCTCGGTGTCGCCGATCGCCAGCAGGACGATATCGGCGGTCCTCGCCACTGCGACCGCCTCCGCAATCAACGCGCGGTTCTTCGCGGGGTCGGCGAGCAGCACGTCGTTCGCCGAACGATCCTCGCTCCGGGTGATGAACACCCCCTGCGCATGAACGACCTCGGCCTTTCCCGCGAGCCGTGCCTTCACGCCCTCCAGCAACGACACCGGCCCGGTGGGCAGCGACGAATATCCGCCCAATCGTGCGACCGCCGCATTGGGCCCGATCACCGCCACGCGTTTGTGCGCGCCGGCCGTCAGGGGCAATGTGCCGTCGTTGACCAGCAGCGCGATCGAACGCCGCGCAGCCTCCAGCGCCAGTGCCTTCGCCTCGGCATTGGCCGTCAGGCGCCTGGCCGCGGCAGGGTCGATGGGGTCCGCCTCGAACAGCCCGGCGCGGAACTTCATCGTCAGCATCCGCCGGCACGCCGCATCGACGGCGTCCGAAGGAACCTTGCCCGCGCGCACCTGATCGGCAAGCGTGCGATAGGCGACCCCGTCCGGCAGGTCGCAATCGACGCCCGCAATCAACGCCTGCCCCGCCGCATCGCCCATGTCGGCGGCGACATGGTGGAAGGTCGCAAGTTCCGGGACCGCCGCATAGTCGCTGACGATCGCACCGTCGAACCCCCATTCGCCGCGCAGCACCTGGGTCAGCAGCCAGCGGTTGCCGTGCGACGGCACCCCGTCGATTTCATTATAGGAGGGCATCACCGCGGCGATGCCGGTCCGCTCGACGACCGCGCGGAAGGGTGGAAAGAAGCTCTCGCGCAGTTCGCGCCGCCCGATCGGCGCCGGCGCGACATTGTTGCCCGACAGCGGCTGGCCGTGCCCGGTCATATGCTTGAGCGTCGCGAACACCTTGCCGGGCTGGAGGATGTTGCTGTTGCCCTGCAGCCCTTCGACCGCGGCCACGCCCATCTCGCCGCAGAGATAGGGATCCTCGCCGAATGTCTCCTCGATGCGGCCCCAGCGCGGATCGCGGGCGATGTCGACCACCGGCGACAGCGCCAGCGCGGTGCCGTGCGCGCGCGCCTCGCGCGCGATCACCGCGCTCACGCGGCGCATCAGATCGGGATCGAAGCTGCCCGCGAGCGCGATCGCCTGCGGGAAGCTGGTCGCCTCCGGCGCCATATAGCCGTGCAGGGTTTCCTCGTGGAACAGGATCGGGATGCCGAGCCGGCTGCGCTCGCGCGCCCATTTTTGCGCCGCGTTGACGAAAGCGATCGTATCCGCCGGCGCGCGCCAGCGGCCGGTGACCTCGGTGCCGGTGTCGTTGGCGGTTGCAGCGCCGCCGCGATCGGATGGCCGTGCGATCTGGCCGATGCCGTGGGGATAGGCGGTGTCCGCCTTCGCCGGATCGAACGCGCTCGCCCCATCCATCACATCGCGCTTGGTGGTCGACAAGGTGACGAGTTGGGCCACTTTCTCGTCCAGCGTCATCCGCGCCATCAGATCCCGCACGCGCAGGTCGATCGGCGCGCGCGCATCCTTGTAGAGCGGCGCATCCCCGCGCGTGGCGGCCGGCAGGAAGGCCAGCAGCGAGGCGCCGGCGGCCAAGCGGAACAGGTCGCGCCGCGTGTTCATTGCGTCACCGTGAGCGTTGCAGCCTCGAGGGCCATCGAGTTGGCGCCGGTCATGATCTCGAACTCCCCGGGTTCCACCACGCGTTCCATCCGGTCGTTCCACATGCGCAGATGCTCCGGGCCGATGGTCAGCGTCACCGTGCGCGTCTCGCCCGGTGCCAAGGTCACGCGCTTGAAGCCCTTCAGCTCCTTCAATGGGCGGGTGACCGACGATTGCTTGTCGCGAACATAGAGCTGCACCGTTTCGTCGCCAGCGCGGTTCCCCGTGTTGGCGACATCGACCGAAACGGTGACGCTGCCGCCGGGGCGGATACTGGAAGCCGACAGGCGCGGCGACGACAACGCGAAGCTGGTATAGCTCAGCCCCCAGCCGAAGGGAAACAAGGGCTCCGTGCTGTCGAACAGATAACCCCGACCCGAAGAAGGCTTGCGATCGTAGGTCAGCGGCAGTTGGCCGACGTTGCGGGGCACGGTGACCGGCAGTTTTCCGCCCGGGTTGACGGTGCCGAACAGCACGTCCGCCATCGCGCTGCCGCCCTGCTCGCCCGGATACCAGCCCTCGACGAGCGCATCGGCCTGCTCGGCGATCTTCACCGTCGAGGCGGGGCGGCCGTTGATCAGCACCACCGCGATCGGCTTGCCCAGCGCCTTCAGCGCATCGAACAGCTCCTGCTGCTGGCCGACCAGATCGAGGCTGGTGCGGTCGCCCAGATGCGTGCTGGCCCACCCCTCGCGGCTGGTCTGTTCGGTGTCGCCGAGCGCGAGGACGATCCTGTCGGCACCGCGCGCGACCTCCACCGCCTGAGCGATAAGCCGGCGGTTCTGCGCGGGATCGGCGAGCGTCACCTCGTCCGCCCACCAATCGTCATTCTCGGTGATCTTCACGCCCTCGGCGAACAGCAGGCGGGTGCGCCCGCCGAGCTTCGTGCGCAGCCCTTCCAGGATCGACACCGTCTTCGGCGGCTGGCCATAATAGCCGCCGAGCCGCGCGACGCCGGCGTTGGGGCCGATCACCGCGATCGTGCCGCCTTCGGCCAGCGGCAGCATGCCGTTGTTCTTTAGCAGGATGATCGAGCGTTCGGCCGCCTTGCGCGCCAGCGCGCGCGCCGCCGGGGTGTTGGTGTCGGCCACCGCCTTCGCCGCATCCGCATAGGGCCGCTCGAACAGCCCGGCGCGGAACTTGAGCTCCAGCATCCGGCGCACCGCGCGATCGACCGCGGCCTCGCTCACCCGTCCATCGCGCACCGCCTTTTCCAGCGTGGCGTAGGACAGGCCCTCGGGCAGATCGCTGTCGACGCCGGCATCGAGCGCGCGAACCGCCGCCTCGTCGAGCGACGCGGCGATGTGGTGGAGGCTCTGGAGCTGGTCGATCGCGGCATAGTCGCTCATCACCGCGCCGCGGAACCCCCATTCGCCGCGCAGCACATCCTGCAGCAGCCATGGGTTGGCATGGCTGGGGACGCCGTCGATCTCGTTGTAGGAGGCCATCACCGCCTCGATCCCGGTGCGGGTGACGACCTGCTCGAAGGGCGGGAAGAAGCGCTCGCGCAATTCGCGTTCGGAGAGCGGCGCCGGGCCGATATTGGTGCCGCTTTCGGGCTGGCCATGGCCGGTCAGATGCTTGAGCGTGGCGAACACCCTGCCCTTTTGCAGCACCCGCGCGCGGCCGGGCCCCTGCAGCCCCTCGACCGCGGCGACCCCCATCTCGCCGACCAGATAGGGATCCTCGCCGAACGTCTCCTCGATGCGGCCCCAGCGCGGATCGCGCGCGACATCGACCACCGGGGAAAGGACGAGGCTGACGCCGCGGGCCGAGACCTCCCGGGCGATGACCTCGTTGACCTGCCGGATCAGATCCGGATCCCAGGTGGACGCCAGCGCGATCGCCTGCGGGAAGCTGGTGGCGCCGAGCGCGGCATAGCCGTGCAGCCCCTCCTCATGGAACAGGATCGGAATGCCCAGGCGCGTCTCGGTGACCGCCCAGCGCTGCAGCGCGTTGACCAGCGCCACCGTCTGGCGCGGATCGCGGCCGGGCACCAGCCGCGGCGACCCCGACCCTTTCGCATCGGACGGGCGGGCGAACTGGCCGAGGCCGTTGGGAAAGCGCGCGCGCAGCTTCGCAGGATCGAGCTGCAGCCGGTCGTCCAGAATCCCGACCTTGCCGTCCCAGATGCACAGGATCTGCGCGATCTTTTCCGGCAGGGTCATCCGCGCGAGCAGATCGTCGACGCGCTGCTCCACCGGCAGACCGGCGTCGCGGTAAGGCGCGAGAGCGGAGGATTTGACCGCCTGGGCGCCCACCGGCGACGCGACCGCCGATATCGCAGGCAGCGCAGCGGCAAGCGCCAGGGTTGCGACGATGCGGTTCAAAACACCCCTCCTGCCTTCGATCCCGCGCTTGCATACGCTCTTGATAGCGGTAACATGCGCGAGACCGGACGCGGTTGTCAACCGCGCCAAAAGAATGATGGAGAGGAACGGTATGACCAGGCGGCATCATCTGCGAACCTTGGCGACGATGCTCGCCGGCATGGCGACGCTGACACCCGGAACCGCCGCGCGCGCCGAGGACGGCTACCGTCTGTGGATGCGCTACGACGCGCCCGCTGGTGCACAGATAGATGTGCGCGGCGGATCGCCGACCCTGGCGGTCGCCGCAGCGGAACTGCGGCATGGTCTGACCGGCGATGCAGGCCCCGTGGTGATCGCCGCCGCCACCGACGCCGCGGTGGCGGCGCTCAGGCTGCCCACCGCCGAACTGGGCCCCGAAGGCTATCTCGTCCGCCGCGTGACCCTCGCCGGCCGGCCGGTCGTGCTGGTCACCGGCAACACCGATGTCGGCGTGCTCTACGGCGCCTTCGCGCTGCTCCGCCATCTCGGTACCGGCGGCACCGCCGCCGATGTCGCGCTGCGCTCAGCGCCGAAGATCAAGCTGCGCGTGCTCAACCATTGGGACAATCTCGATGGCGTGGTGGAGCGCGGCTATGCCGGCCAATCGCTGTGGGACTGGTGGACGCTGCCCGACTTCAAGGATCCGCGCTACGCAGACTATGCCCGCGCCAATGCGTCGCTGGGAATCAACGGCACCGTCCTCAACAACGTCAACGCCAAGGCGGAGAGCCTGACAGCGCCCTATGTCGCCAAGGCGGCCGCGCTCGCGGACGTCTTCCGCCCCTATGGCATCCGGGTCTATCTGTCGGCGCGCTTCTCCGCACCGATCGAACTGGGCGGGCTGAAAACCGCCGATCCGCGCGATCCCGACGTCGCGGCGTGGTGGAAGGCCAAGGCCGACGAGATCTATCGCACGATCCCCGATTTCGGTGGTTTCCTGGTGAAGGCCAACAGCGAGGGGCAGCCAGGCCCCCGCGACTATGGCGCGACGCATGCCGAAGGCGCCAACATGCTCGCCGCCGCCGTCGCGCCGCATGGCGGCATCGTGATGTGGCGCGCCTTCGTCTATGCCGACACCGATCCCGACGATCGCGCGAAGCAGGCCTATACCGAATTCAAGCCGCTGGACGGCACGTTCGCCGACAATGTGCTGGTGCAGGTGAAGAATGGCGCGATCGATTTCCAGCCGCGCGAGCCCTTCCATCCGCTGTTCGGGGCGATGCCGAAGACGCCGCTGATGATGGAATTCCAGATCACCAAGGAATATCTCGGCTTCGCCACCCACCTCGCCTATCTCGGCCCGCTGTTCGAGGAGACGTTGGCTGCCGACACCCGGGTCCGCGGCAAGGGATCGACCGTGGCCAAGGTGGTCGAGGGCGCGCTCGAGGGCCACACGCTGACCGGCATCGCCGGCGTCGCCAATATCGGGCGCGACCGGGACTGGTCGGGATCGAGCTTCAACCAGGCCAATTGGTACGCGTTCGGCCGCCTCGCCTGGGATCCGGCGCTGTCTGCCGAGGCCATCGCCCGCGAATGGGCGCAGCAGACCTTCGGCACCGACCCGCGCGTCGTGGAGCCCGCGGTCGGCATGATGATGGCGTCGCGCGAGGCGGTGGTCGATTATACCGGCCCGCTCGGCCTCGCCCATCTGATGGGCACCGGCCATCATTACGGCCCGGCCCCCTGGGTCTCGGACCTCAAGCGCCCGGAGTGGAACCCGGTCTATTATCACCGCGCCGACCGGCAGGGCATCGGCTTCGACCGGACGAAGACCGGCAGCAACGGCGTCGCGCAATATGCGCCCGCGGTGGCGACGCTGTTCGCCGATCCGAAGACGACGCCCGAGCGCGACCTGCTGTGGTTCCACCACCTGTCATGGGACTGGAAGACGCAGTCGGGCCGCTCGCTGTGGGAGGAACTGGTCCACCGCTACGACCGCGGCGTCGCCACCGTCGCCGACATGCGCCGGCAATGGGATGGCCTCAAGCCCTTGGTCGACGCCGAACGCTGGCAGAAGACCGCGACCTATCTGGCCGTGCAGGAACGCGAGGCACGCTGGTGGCGCGACGCGAGCCTCGCCTACTGGATGTCGGTCAACGGCCGCGCGCTGCCGGCGGGCGTGGCGGCACCGGCGCATGACCTGGAATGGTACAAGGCGCAGCGCTTTCCCTATCCACCGGGCAATCCGCAATAACGCCATAAGCCGACGACGTTCCTCCGCGGCGCGCGGCGCCGGGGAGGAACGTCGGCGCTCAACAGTTCTTCCCTGCGGCCCACTCGATCGCATTGCCGATCAGCCGCCGATGCGCCGGCTCGGCATAAGCCGAACCATGGTGCCCGAGCGCCGAGAAGACGGAACGCCCCTTGGCGACGCAGCGTGTCCATACCATCGGGTGGACGCGCCCCATCACCAGCCGCTCGGGCAGTTTGTAGGTCGATTCGTCGACCGTCGCGAGGATGCGGGTGCCGTTGCCCTGCGGCAGCTTGTCGAACGAATACCATTCCTCGACCCGCTCCCACCGCCGCGGCACGCCGCGCATCACCGGATGGTCGGGTTCGACCACGTCGATGCGCGCCTCCTGGAATTGCTCCGGTTGGGCGGTGTGGCCGATGAAGCGCGCATCGAGCAACGAGTCACCGAACCAGGGCCATTCGTGGCTGCCGTCTCCGGCACCGTGGAGCAATACCACGCCGCCGCCGCGTTCGACCCAATCGCGAAACGCCGCGCGTTGCGGTTCGGTGAAGAGATTGCCGCTCGCCGAATTCAGTACGATCACGGAAAAGCGCGTCAGATCGCTGGGGTTCATCACCGCGGCATTTTCGGTGACGAACGCGTCCCGACCGACTTCCTTCGCGATCTGTTCGATCGCGACATTGGCCGCAACGATCTGTTCTTCGTTCCTGAACCCGTTGGTCTTCGAAAGCACCAGCACCGCACCCCGCCGCAGCTGCGGGATCGCCGGCGGCGTGCTGTCCATCACCGGCGTCGGCCAGGATTTGGGATCTCGGGGCGGTGGCGCCGGCTGTACCGCTGCTGCCAACGCCAGGATTATCGCTAACATCATCTCTCTCCTGATCTTGCCCACGGGCGTGCACTCGCCGTAACGAGTGTAGCGAAAGGATAAACATGAAAGAAAGCAGGGGATCCCGCCGCCAGCGCAATGCGCCCACGATCAGCGATGTGGCAGCACGCGCCGGCGTCTCGCCGATGACGGTCAGTCGCGTCATCAATGCCGAGGGCAATGTGCGCGAGGAGACCAAACGCCGGGTCGAGGAAGCGATCGCCGCGCTCAACTATGCGCCCAGCGTCGCCGCCCGCACCCTCGCCGGGGGCGAGGAGATCCGCATCGGCCTGCTCCATTCCAACCCGTCCTTCGCCTATCTCAGCGCCTTCCTGGTCGGCAGCCTGGATCAGGCGAGCCGCGCCAATGTCCAGCTCGTCGTCGAGAAGTGCGACGAGGATGGCAGCGAGGCCGCGGCGATCGAGCATCTGCTGCGCGGCCGCATCGACGGCATCGTGCTGCCGCCGCCGCTCAGCGACTCGCCGCCCGTGCTCGCCGCGCTCGAAGGCCGCGGCATTCCCGTGGTCGCGGTGGCGACCGGCCGCGCGCCGGATTGGGCGCTGTCGGTCAGCATCGACGACCGTCAGGCCGCCTATGACATGACCTGTCATCTCGCGCGGCTCGGCCACGTCCGCATCGGCTTCATCACCGGCAACCCCAACCAGACCGCCAGCGCAGAACGGCTGGACGGCTATCGCGCGGCGCTCGCGGACATGCAACTGCCCGATGCCCCCGAACTGGTCGTGGAAGGGCTGTTCACCTACCGATCGGGCCTCGACGCCGCCGACCAGCTTCTCGACGTGAAGCAGCCGCCCTCCGCGATCTTCGCCTCCAACGACGACATGGCCGCGGCGACGGTGGCGATCGCGCACCGCCGCGGGCTGGACGTGCCGAGCGACCTCACCGTCTGCGGCTTCGACGATACCGCGCTGGCGACCACGATCTGGCCCGAGCTGACGACGATCCGCCAGCCGGTCATCGAGATGTCGCGCACGGCGGTGGATCTGCTCGTGCGCGAGATTCGCATGCGCAAGGCGCCGGCAGGGCGCGTGAGCCATCCGCATGTGATCGCGGAGTATGAACTCATCCGCCGCCAATCGGATGCGGCACCGCGCCGTCGCCCGAACACGCAGCGCCGTTAGGATCGCGGGGCGCCCGGTTCCGTCTCACCTTCCCTGAGGCCAGCACCCGCGGCATGCCTCGCAGCGAGATCGGCCGCAGTGAAGGACGGGCCGATGATCGATCTCGCGCCCGATTCGGCGCGGGCCAGCGATGCCGCCGGTCAGTCCAGCCCCGCGTCCGTGCGGTGGCGATCCCGGTCATCCATCAATTGCCGGTGCGCGTCGCTTTCGGTTTCCCCACCGGCGCGCCACCCGGTCATGCTTCTGATCAGCGGCTTCCCGCACCAGCGGCATTTCGACCAATAGTCCCGGCCGTCATGCGCCGCGCGTCCGCGGTCCGCCCGGTGGCCGAAGGCGGCGCACATCAGGCCTGACATGATTTGCTCTCGGCCGCGATCGAGGATTGCAGGGCATGTTCGTAAAGTCGTGCGAAACCGCGGTGGCGCTCGGCATCCTCAGGCGTTCCGGCACGCTCCGCCGCCTCGAGGCTTTCGCTGACGCGGCGCCGCAGCATCGCCTGATCCTGCTCGAACCAGGCGCTGGAGCCGGGTGCCCTCAACGCGCTGCCGACAGGCCGTCGCCTTCCGGCTCATAATCGACGGCGTCGATCCGCACGCCATAAGCGCGGGCCATCGCGGCGTGCGACGCACGACTGCAGCAGTCGGATGCCGCGCCGGCGAGAGCCAGCGCCATGCGCTGGCGGTGATGCAGATAGCTGGGGTCGTCCACAGGGCGCTCCTGCTGGAGCGAGCGAGAGCATGTCGGATCTCTCAACCGGGCGCAGCTCGGATTTGGCCGCCGGTGGTCTCCACTAGCATGAAACCACGGAAACGCAGCACGCATATATGGTCCCGGCCACGGCGCGGCGGTCTGCCGGCCGGAGACCGCTGCGGCCGCGCCGATCGCGAGCCGCAGCGTCCCGTCACGCCGAATGGCGGCGGCTGTGCCTCACGGGGGCGGTGGGCCGAACGGTCACCGCCGCCCAGCCGGTCAGGACAGGTTCGCCTTGTCGAGCCCGTAGAGCTTGTCGGTCGAACCCGGCACGAACGAAAACGCGATCGAATGGCGATTCCAGGCATTGATGACCATGATCTGGAAGGTCAGGTCGACGAGTTCCTGCTCGGAAAATTCGGCGCGCGCCGCGGCGAAGGCGTCATCCGGCACCCCTTCGGCCGGCAGGTTCGTCAACAGCTCCGTCCACGCCAGCGCGGCGCGCTCGCGCGCGTCGAACAGCGGCGATTCGCGCCATGCAGGGAGATGATGGATGCGCAGCTCGCGCTCGCCGCCGATCCGGGCCTCCTTGATGTGCATGTCCAGGCAATAGGCGCAGCCGTTGATCTGCGAGGCACGGATCTCGGCGAGGTGGAGGATGGCGGGCTCGACGCTGCCATGCTTCACCGCCATCGAGACGTCGACCATCTTCTTGAAGATTTCCGGGCTCGTCTTCGAGGTGTCCAGGCGTTGTGTCATGATCGCTCTCTTTGAGTGCGGCCGCGGCCGCGGGGGGTCGATGCGCGGCGGGGCGGGCAGGCTGCGCCGTCCCGCCGCGGCGGCGTTTATTTGCGGATGAAGGCGAGCAGATCGGCGTTGATCGTGTCGGCGTGCGTCGTCAGCATGCCGTGCGGGAAGCCCTTGTAGACCTTGAGTTCGCCCTGCCGGAGCAGCTTGATCGAAAGCAGCGCGCTGTCGGCGATCGGCACGACCTGGTCGTCATCGCCATGCATCACCAGCGTCGGCACCGTGATCGCCTTGAGATCCTCGGTCTGGTCGGTTTCCGAGAAGGCCTCGATGCCCAGATAGTGCGCGTTGGCAGCACCCATCATGCCCTGGCGCCACCAATTGTAGATCATGCCCTGCACCGGCTGCGCACCCGGGCGGTTGAAACCGTAGAAGGGGCCGCTCGGCACATCGAGATAGAATTGCGAGCGGTTGGCGGCGAGCGCCTTGCGGAAACCATCGAACACCTCGACCGGGGTGCCGCCCGGATTGCTCGCGCTCTTCACCATGATCGGCGGGATCGCGCTCATCAGCACCGCCTTGGCGACGCGGCCATGACCATAGCGCGCCACATAGCGCGCCGCCTCGCCGCCGCCCGTCGAATGGCCGATATGGACGGCGTTCTTCAGGTCGAGATGGTCGGCGACCGCCGCGGCATCCTGTGCATAGGTATCGATGTCATGGCCGTTGGCGACCTGTTCGGACCGGCCGTGTCCGCGCCGGTCATGCGCGACGACGCGATAGCCCTTGTCGAGGAAGAACAGCATCTGCGTATCCCAGTCGTCCGCCGACAGCGGCCAGCCATGGTGGAAGCAGATCGGCTGGGCATCCCTGGGCCCCCAATCCTTGTAGAATATCTCCGTCCCGTCCTTCGTCTTGACCGTGGCCATCGTCATGTCTCCTGTCGTGCTGCGTTGGGCGTGCGCGGGGCCGGCGAACGGCCCCGCCGAAATCATGATCCCCGCGAGCGCCATGCCACCCAGCACGTCGCGGCGGTTCGTATCGAACGTCATCGGATTGAAGGTCCCGCTGGTGGCAGGCATGGGCGCTGATCCTTTCCCGAGCGGCACTGCGCCGCTCATGATGATCCCGGACGCCGGTGGGGCGAGCCTGATCGACGACCCCGAGGATAGCGTCCGCCGCCCCCGCGGACGATCCGATGGAGGGCAAGGTCGGACTATACGAACGGCTAGGTCCGACGCGCCGAACCGCCGGTATCGGGCGAAGCCGGCGCCGATCTCGGCCTCGTTTTCGCGGCCGTGCACAAGATGGTCGAGCGCGATGGGTCGTTCGGCGCGGCCGATACCGCCCCGGCCGGTCTGCGACCGATCGGAAGAGGGTTTCGCCCAGGCGCCGTGCGTGCCCGGACCATGCGGCGGGAGGCTATGCCGTCATGAAGCGCGTCTGGCCGTGGGCCATCCGCGCCGATCTTTCTACTTCCCCACGGCCTCCGCCGGGGTCTCGTCCACCACCGATACCCGCACCTTGTCGATCCGGCTCGGCAGCACCGACTGCACCGTGAAGCGCAGTCCCTCGCGCTCGATCGCCTCGCCCACGTCGGGCATGCGGCCGAACTCGAACAGCAGATAGCCGCCCAGGGTGCCGTGGCGACCGGAGGCGGTCAGCGGGCGGCGGTCGAGTGCTTCGGTCACGTCCTGCAGCGCGATCGAGGAATCCGCGTCGATCGTATGATCGTCGACGCGCTGCCATTCCGCCTCGTCCTCATCCTCGGCGAGGTCGCCGGCGATCGCCGCGAAGATGTCGGTGGTGGTGACCACGCCCTCGATATTGCCGCGGCCGTCGACGACGACGGCGAAACGTTCGCCGGTCTCGCGGAGAATGTCGGTCAGCCGCAATGTCGAGATGTCCTCCGACACCACCAGCGCGCGTTCGGCGTGGCGGCCGAGATCGGGCTCGTCCCGCATCAGCGGCGGAAGGATGGTGCGGGTCTCGACCACGCCCAGCAGAGTGTCGATGCTGCCGCGGCACAGCAGCACGCGGGTGCGGCCGCTCTCGATCAACCGCGTCAGGTTGGTCTCGGGCGCTTCCTCCACGTCGAGCCAGAACAGGTCGGCCCGCTCGGTCATGATCGCGTTCACCGGCAGGTCGGCGAGCGCGATCACGCCGTGGATCATCTCGCGTTCGGCGGGCTGGAAGGCCTCCTCCTCCGCGTCGCGCGGAGCGCCGCCGGCTTCGGCCTCCTGCGGGGTGCCATCGGCGTCGAGCCGGCTGCGCGGCGTCAGCAGACGATAGATGCCGTCGGCCGCGCGCTGGCGCAGCGGCAACTGGTCAAGCGCGCGGCGGCGGTTGTGCGTGCTGATCTGGTTGAAGCCCTCGATCAGGATCGAGAAGCCGATCGCCGCATAGAGATAGCCCTTGGGCAGATGGAAGCCGAAGCCCTCCGCCACCAGGCTGAAGCCGATCAGCAGCAGGAAGCTGAGGCACAGGATGATCACCGTCGGGTGGCGGCCGACGAAGGCGGTGAGCGGCTTCGAGGCAGCGATCATGATCGCCATCGCGATGACGACCGCAGCCATCATCACCTCCAGATGCTCAACCATGCCGACCGCGGTGATGATCGAATCGAGCGAGAACACCGCGTCGAGCGCGATGATCTGCGCGATCACCACCCAGAAAACGGCATGCGCCGGCGCGCTGCTGCCATGGTCCGGCGTACCTTCCAGCCGTTCATGGATTTCGGTGGTCGCCTTGACGAGCAGGAACAGCCCGCCGCCCGCAAGGATGATGTCCCGCCACGAGAAATCGAGGCCGGCGACGGAAAAGACGGTGGCCTTGAGCCCCACGATCCAGGCGATGCTGGCGAGCAGCACCAGCCGCATGACCAGCGCGAGGGTCAGCCCCAGCAGGCGCGCCCGATCGCGCTGATGCGGCGGCAGCTTGTCTGCCAGGATCGCGATGAACACCAGATTGTCGATGCCGAGGACCACCTCCAGCACGATGAGCGTGGCAAGCCCTGCCCATATTGAGGGATCGAGCAGCATCTCCATTGTCGTTCAGGCTCCTGTCCTGCGACCGCGATCGGGGGCGGCCGGCGGTTTCATGTCGGGGGTCACGGGTTGCGCCTCCGCGTGCGGCGACGCCGATAGCGTTCGCTGCCGAGGATGCGGGTGGTGATCGCCATGCCGCCCAGGGTCATCACGACGATGCCGGCGCCGAACAGGATCATGTCCCCCTCGGTGATCCGCATATCGGGGCCGATGCTGTTGGCGGCGAGATAGCCGGGCGCGAACATCAGCGGCACCCAGAGGATGGCGGAGGCGATGTTGGCGGCCTGAAAGGGGCGTTTCTTCATCTCCATCACGCCGGCGACGAGCGGGATGGTCGCGCGGATGGGGCCGAGAAAGCGGCCGAGGAACACCGCCATGAAGCCGTATTTGCGGAAGAACAGCCGTGCCCGCGCCACCATCGGGCGATGCTTGCTGAGCGGCCAGCGGCGGTAGACCGAGGGGCCGATGCGCCGCCCCATCCAGTAGGAGATCCAGTCCCCCACGATCGCGCCGCCCATCGACCACAGGATGATCGGCCAGGGATCGAGCACGCCGGTGCCGAGCAGTCCGCCGATCGCGAGCATCACCGCGGTTGCGGGAATGAAGATACCGACGATCGCCAGCGATTCGCCGAAGGCGAGCACGCCGACGATCGGCCCTGCCCAGAACCCGTGTGCCGTCACGAAGGCGGTGGCACGGGCGATCACATCTTCCACGGCTCAGCCCTCGCCCACGCCGGGGCGCATGGTTCGGTGTCGGCTCACCGGGCGGCGATCTGGCCGGTCGCCGGCACCGTCAACGACGCGCCGCCCAAAGCGGCGCGATGCAAGGCGAACGGCATATGGTCGGCCGTTGAGACGATGCGCAGAAAGGCGATGATCACGACATATCCTGTGACGGACTCGGTAACGGTCGCTGCCGCCGTGGGCAATGCCATATCGGTGTTGAATGTTTGCTGGCGCCCGGCAGGCTTTATCCGAGCGGGCGCAATACGAGCGGACGCACGGGGCGGTTCGCATCGCAGGCGGTGACGGGAGCGTCAGAAACGTGCAAAGGGGGCCGCGGGCGGTGCGTTTCTCGCCGCCCGTTTCATCCATTCGGGGAGCCCCCGCAAGACCATGTCCTTCCGTATCGAACCGACCGCCCATCCGACTCCCGACGCCGATCGCAAGGCGCTGCTCGAGGCGCCCGCCTTCGGCCGCGTATTCACCGATCACATGCTTACGATGCGCTACACCGCCGATGCCGGCTGGTCCGATGGCGTCATCGCCGCGCGTGCGCCGCTTGCGATCGATCCGGCAGCGGCGGTGCTCCATTATGCGCAGGAGATCTTCGAGGGGATGAAGGCCTATTGGCTTGCGGACGGCACGCCTGCGCTGTTCCGCCCGGAAGCCAATGCCGCGCGCTTCAACCGCTCCGCGGTGCGCATGGCGATGCCCGAACTGCCCGAAGAGGCGTTCGTGGAGGGCATCAAGCAGTTCGTCGCGCTGGAACGCGACTGGATCCCCAGCGGCGACGGCGCCTCGCTGTACCTGCGCCCCTTCATGTTCGCGACCGAGGCCTTCCTGGGCGTGCGGCCGGCGCGCGAATATCTGTTCGCGATCATCGCCTCGCCGGCCGGATCCTATTTCAAATCCGGCTCGGCCGGGCTGCGCCTGTTCGTGTCGCGCGAGCATGTTCGCGCAGCCCCCGGCGGCACCGGCGAGGCGAAGTGCGGCGGCAATTATGCCGGCGGGCTGATCGCCCAGTCGGTCGCGTCGCAGGCGGGCTGCGACCAGGTGCTGTTCCTCGATGCCCGCGAGCAGCGCTGGATCGAGGAACTCGGCGGCATGAACATCATGTTCGTGTTCGACGACGGATCGATGGTCACGCCGCCGCTGGGCGGCACCATCCTGCCCGGCATCACCCGCGATTCGCTGCTCCAACTCGCCCGCGACGCCGGCGTGACGGTGCGCGAGGAGCCCTATTCGATCGAGCAGCTCAAGGCCGATGTCGCCGCGGGCCGGCTGGTCGAGGCGTTCGCCTGCGGCACCGCCGCCGTCGTGTCGTCGATCGCGACGTTCGTCGATGGCGACCAGGAGATCGGCCTGCCCGCCGCGACGCCGGTGACGACGCGGCTCAAGTCGGCGCTGCAGAGCATCTATGCCGGCACCGCGGAAGACCGCCACGGCTGGCTGACGCGGATAGCCTAGAGCGGCGAGCATTTTGTCTGGACCGTTCGCCCTGAATAGCCATTGAGCCCCTCGACGCCGCCTGCAGCGTCGCTCGGGATAAACTTGCCCTACGGGCAAGTCGAAATGGCACATCGAAGGGCCTAGCGCGGAGCAGCCCCTTCGATACGGGCCTTCGACTTCGCTCAGTCCCTACTCAGGGCGAACGGTTCATACATATCGCTTGACGCTCCAAACGCGCGTTTCTGGGCCGTCGCCTATTGCGGCGCCCCGAACCCGCCGCCGCCGGGCGTGTCGATCACGAACACGTCGCCGGCCGCCATTTCAACGCTCTGGGTCGACCCCAGCACCTCCACCGAACCGTCGGTCCGCCGCACGCTGTTGCGGCCGAGCGCCCCCGGCGCACCCCCCGCGAGTCCGAAGGGCGGCACGCGGCGGCGGTTGGAAAGGATCGTCGCGGTCATCGGTGCGAGGAAGCGGATGCGGCGGTGGACGCCGTCGCCGCCGCGGTGGCGCCCTGCCCCACCCGATCCGCTGCGCATCTCGAACGCCTCGATCAGCACCGGGAAGCGCCATTCGAGCACTTCGGGGTCGGTGATGCGGCTGTTGGTCATGTGCGTGTGTACCGCCGAGGTGCCCTCGAAATCGGGGCCCGCCCCCGCACCGCCGCAGATCGTCTCATAATATTGGTGGCGCGCGTCGCCGAACGTGAAATTGTTCATCGTCCCCTGCGCCGCCGCCATCGTGCCGGTCGCGCCGTAGAGCGCATCGGTGATGACCTGGCTGGTCTCGACATTGCCTGCGACCACTGCGGACGGATAGGCGGGATGGAGCATAGACGCCTCGGGGATGACGAGGTCGACCGGCCGCAGGCAGCCATCGTTCATCGGGATATCCTCGTCGATCAGCGTGCGCATGACATAGAGCGTCGCGGCGCGGCAGATCGAGGGCGGCGCATTGAAATTGGTCGGCTGCTGGCCGCTGCTGCCGGTAAAGTCGATCCGCGCACGCCGCGCCTCGCGGTCGATCGCGACGTCGACATGGACATGCGAGCCGTCGTCCAGCGCATAGGTGAAGGCACCGTCCGGCAGGCGCGCGAGGATGCGGCGCACCGCCTCGGCCGCATTGTCCTGCACATGGCCCATATAGGCGAGCACGACATCGCGCCCGAAGGCGGCGACCATCTTGCCGATCTCTGCGGCGCCGCGCGCGCAGGCGGCGATCTGCGCGCGGATATCCCCCACATTGCGATCCGGATCGCGCGCCGGATAGGGGCCCGATGCCAGTGCGGCGCGGAACGCCGCCTCGCGGAAATGGCCCTGTTCCACCAGCAGGAAGGAATCGAACAGCACGCCTTCCTCGTCGAGCGAGCGGCTGTCGGGCGGCATCGATCCCGGCGTGGTGCCGCCGACATCCGCATGGTGGCCGCGCGCCGCCACGAAGAAGGAACAGGTGCCGGCATCGTCGAACACCGGCATCACGACGGTGAGGTCGGGCAGGTGGGTGCCGCCCTTGTAGGGATTGTTGACGAGGAACACGTCGCCGTCTCGCAGGCCGACCGTCGCGAGCGCCTTGTCGCGCACCGCCTGGACGCTGTCTCCCATCGATCCGAGATGCACCGGCATGTGCGGGGCATTGGCGATGAGGGCACCCGCGCCATCGAACAGCGCGCAGGAGAAATCGAGCCGTTCCTTGATGTTGACCGACAGCGCGGTGTTTTGCAGCGCCTGCCCCATCTGCTCGGCGATCGCCATGAACAGATTGTTGAAGATCTCCAGCCGGACGGGATCGAGCGCGGCGAGCCCCGCCTCGGCCTGCGGGCGCAGCGCCTCGACGCGCGTCATCACGATATCGCCATTGTCGCGCCGCTCGATCGACCAGCCGGGCTCGACGACGATCGTCGCGGTGTCGTCGTAGAGGATCGCCGGGCCGGCGGTGGGCCTGTCCACCGGCAGCGCGTTGCGCGGCATGATCCGCGTCGCGCGCGGCCTGCCGGCCATGAAGGTCTCCACCGTCCGCGCCGTCGCCTCGGGCAGATGGTCGGTGCCGAAGCGCGCCTGCGCGCGCTGCGAAGGCACGATCAGTTCGACCGAGACCGATTCCACGATCAGCGCCACGCCCGGCGTGGTGAAGCTGAAGCGCTGCCGGTACTGCCGCTCGAAATCGGCACGCGCGTTCGCGGCATCGGCCTCCGCCACCTCGATCGCGGTATCGGTGCCGCTGTAGCGCAGCATCAGGCTGCGTCGGTACTGCGCCGCACCGACGTCGAAGCCGTCGCTCTCGACGTCGGCGCCGCATTCGTCCTGCAGCGCATCGAGCAGCCGTGCCGCCTCTGCCAGGCCGCCTGCGTCGAGTTCGGCTTCCATCGCGCGCTGGCGGACGATGCGCTGATCGGCAAGGCCGATGCCATAGGCGGAAAGCACGCCCGCCAGCGGGTGGACGAGCACATGGCGCATGCCCAGCGCATCGGCGACCAGGCAGGCATGCTGGCCCGCCGCGCCGCCGAAGCAGGACAGCACATAGCCGGTCACGTCATGCCCCTGCGCGACCGAGATCTTCTTGATCGCATTCGCCATGTTGTCGACCGCGATCGCGAGGAAGCCTTCCGCGAGTTCCTCCGGCGAGCGGCGCGGATGGCCGGCGGCGACGATCGCCTCTGCCACCTCGACGAAGCGGTCGCGCACCACTTCGGGGTCGATCGGCAGATCGCCGTTCGGCCCGAACAGCCGCGGGAAGCAGTCGGGCTGAAGCTTGCCGAGCATCACGTTGCAATCGGTGATCGTCAGCGGCCCGCCGCGGCGGTAGCAGGCGGGGCCGGGATCGGCGCCCGCGGACTCCGGCCCGACGCGCAGCCGGGTGCCGTCGAAGCGGCAGATCGAGCCGCCGCCCGCCGCGATCGTGTCGATCGCCATCATCGGCACGCGCAGCCGGACGCCGGCGACCACCGTCTCCAGCGAGCGTTCCAGCGTGCCGGCATAATGCGATACGTCGGTCGACGTGCCGCCCATGTCGAAACCGATGACCTTTTCGAACCCGGCGATCCGCCCCGTCTCGACCATGCCGACGATGCCGCCGGCGGGGCCGGACAGGATCGCGTCACGCCCGCGGAACGACGCCGCGCCGGCAAGCCCGCCATTGGATTGCATGAACGACAGCGGCACGCCCGCCCCCAGTGCCTCCGCCACCTGCCGCACGTAGCGGCCGAGCACCGGCGAGAGATAGGCATCGACCAATGTCGTGTCGCCGCGGCCGACGATCTTCATCAGCGGGCTGACGCGGTTGCTGACCGAGACCTGCGCGAAACCCACTTCCTCCGCGATCGCGGCGATGCGTTCCTCATGCGCGGGATAGCGATAGCCGTGCATCAGCACGATGGCGGCGGCGGTGCAGCCCGCCTCGCGCGCGGCCAGCAGTTCGGCGCGGACATGATCCTCGTCGAGCGCGACGAGGATATCGCCACGCACATCCACCCGCTCGCGCGCCTCGATCACGCGCCGTTCCAGCCGGTCGGGCAGCACGATGTTGCGGTCGAACAGCCGCGGTCGGTTCTGGTAGCCGATGCGCAGCACATCCCGGAACCCCTGGGTGGTCACCAGCACCACCGGTTCGCCCTGCCGTTCGAGCAAGGCGTTGGTGGCGACGGTGGTGCCCATCTTCACGCTGGCGATGCGGTCGGCAGGCAGCGGATCACCCGCAGCGAGCCCCAGCACATCACGAATGCCCTGGATCGCGGCATCCTCGTAGCGCTCGGGGTGGGCGGACAGCAGCTTGCGGGTGACGATGTGGCCTTCCGGCGACAGCGCGACCAGATCCGTGAACGTGCCGCCGCGATCGATCCAGAAATGCCACATCAACCATCATCCCAATTGCCCGGCCGCCATGCCAGTGGCCGATGCCGGCGCACAACCCCGTTCGCCCCGCACCGCGGCCTGCGCAACGCATCGCACAAACCCGGCGCCCCCGATGCTCAACCATTATCACGTGATTATGAATGCAGCTCTGGAACATTCGCAGCCGACCGCGCATGAATGCCAGCCATGCCGAGCGGCACAACCATCATGCGCCATCGGGTGCGATCGCGGAACGTGAAGAATCAGGAGCAGAGCATGAAGAGACTTGAGGGCAAGCGCGCCGTCATCACCGGTGCAGCCCATGGCATCGGCAAGGCGATCGCCGAGGCGTTCGTCCGCGAAGGCGCCAGCTTGATCCTCGCCGACATCGACGAGACGGCGGTGACCGCGCTCGCCGACACGCTGGGACAGACCCCGGCGCGCGTCGACGTCGGCAGGAAGGCGGAAATCGATGCGCTGTTCGCGCTGGTCGAGCGCCAGTGGGGCGGCATCGACATTCTCGTCAACAATGCCGGCGTCACCCACGCCTGCGACCTGCTCGATCTGGCCGAGGAGGATTTCGACCGCGTCTTCGCGATCAACCTCAAATCCGCGCTATGGGCCACGCAGGCAGCGGGCCGGATGATGCAGGCGGGCGGCGTGATCATCAACATGTCGTCGGTCAACGCGGTCCTCGGCATCCCCAACCAGATCCCCTACGCGCTGTCGAAAGGCGCGATGAAGCAGTTGACCAACGTCTGCGCGCTGTCGCTCGCGCCGCGCGGCATCCGCGTCAACGCGATCGGGCCGGGCACGATCCTGACCGAACTGGCGCGGTCGATCATGACCGACAAGGCCGCCGAAGACCGCATCCTCAGCCGCACCCCGCTCGGGCGCACCGGCGCGCCCGAGGAGATCGCCTCGGTGGCGGTGTTCTTGGCGTGCGACGAATCCTCCTACATCACCGGGCAGACCATCTATCCCGACGGTGGCCGGCTGGGGCTGAACTACACGGTGCCGATCGTGCGGACGTGAGGCGAAGGCGTCGGCGTCCGGTTCGGCCGGGCGCCCGCTTCAGCGATCGACGCCTTCGAGGCCGAGCCATTGCGCCATGCGCTCCAACGCGCCCTGCAGTGCCTCCGGCGCGTGATCGGGCGCACCGGGTTCGAAATGGATGGCGCGCGCGATCAGCCGGCAGGCCTGCCGATCGGCCTTCAGGTCGACGCGCGCCACCAGGCGATCGCCGAGCAGGAAGGGCAGCACATAATAGCCATGCAGGCGCGCGGGTGCGGGCACATAAATCTCGATGCGATAGCGGAAGCCGAACAGCCTTTCGGTGCGGTCGCGCTCCCAGATCAGCGGGTCGAATGGCGCGAGCAGCGCCTGCGCCTCGATCCGGCGGGGCTGGCGGGCATCGCGGTGCAGCCAGGCATGGCGCCAGCCCGGAACCTCGACAGGGATGAGCACCCCCGCCTCGGCGAGTGCCTGGATCGCGGGACGCGCCTGTTCGGGCGACTGGCGGAAATAGTCGCGCAACTCGCGTTCGGTGGCGATGCCGTGCGCCATGGCCGCACGTTCGATCAGCGCGCGATGCGCCGCGGCGTCCGTGGGTGTCGGCCGTGCCAGCACGTCCGCCGGGATGACGCGCTCGGTAAGATCATAGACCCGTTCGAAACTGCCGCGCCGCGTCGCGGTGGTGATGTGCCCCGCCCAGAACAGCCATTCCAGCGCGCGCTTCGTATCGCTCCATTCCCACCAGCCGGATTGCCCCTTGTGCGCTTCGAAGTCGGACGCGGCGAGCGGGCCTTCGCCGCGGATGCGATCGAGCAGCGCCATCGCCTCCGCCCGCCGCCCGGTGGCGTAAGCGCGCATCGGCCGCCAGCCGGCGTCCCCACGATCCGCCTGCGCCATGCGCCAGCGCAGCAGCGGATGGAGATCGAAGGGCAGCAGCGAGGCTTCGTGCGCCCAATATTCGAACAGCGCGCGCTTGCGCTTCGCGCCCCAGGCGAGCGCGTCGAGATCGGCGCGGTCATAGGCCCCCAGGCGGGAGAAGGCCGGCAGATAATGCGCGCGCGCAAGCACGTTGACGCTGTCGATCTGGTGCAGCGCCAGCCGTTTCAGATTGCGCCGCAAATGCGCCGCACCCGGCGCATCCGGTTGTTTCGTGCCAAAGCCCTGCGCGGCAAGGGCGATGCGCCGCGCGAGCGGCAACCCGATGCGCTCGACCTTCATTGCCCCGACAGCTAATCGGCCGGGTGGTGTCTGGCAACCGCCGGCCGCGAACGACATGGCGGGTGCCGTAGCTGTCGAGGTCGAGTTCGAGGTCGCTGAGATAGGCTGATCACATCGTCGTCGCCGCTACCGCAATCGCGGACGGTCCCCGACAGGTGAGCGGCCTGTCCCGGTCAGGCGTGAGCGATCCAGCCGCGCCAGGTGAAGGCCGTGAAGAACAGGCGAACGTCGGCGAAGCCGCCGGCGCGGATGATGGCTTCGTCCGTTTCCGGATCGAAGCTGTGCAGACTGGCGGCCACCGCCGCGCGGGCGCCGTTCACCTGGTCGGGATCGGCGCCCATCGCGATCGGATAGTTGGCATAACGGTCGAGCCAGACGTCCCGCTCCGCGGCGGCCTGCGGGAAGCTGGCATGCGCGGCGACGAACGGCGCGCCGGGACGAAGCCGGTCATGGATCGCCCGGACGGTGCGTTCGCGCTCGGCCGCATCGAGGAAATGCAACGTCAGGAGGCAGGTTGCGCCATCGAACGGCCCCGCGGGGGCGTCGTCGATATAGCCTTCCACCAACTCCACCCGCTCGCGGTGCGGGCCCAGCACGCGCCCGGCCAGCCGCAACATCTCCGCCGCCGGATCGACGCCGACGAAGGTCCAGCCCGGATGGGCATCCGCCATCGCCCGCAATTCCTGGCCGCCGCCCGCGCCCAGCACCAGCACGCGCGCATCGGCGGGCATGCGTTCCGCCAGCAGCAGCCCGGTCATCCGGTGCAGCGCCTCGAGGCCGGGCACGAAGCGTCGCGGCCCATCCTCATAACGCGCCACCGCGTCCGGATCGGAGAAATTCTTCAGGAACGGTTCCTGGGCAGCATCAGCCATGATGATCGGGCTCCGGGCAGGCGCCCGGCACATGTTGCGCCAGGCGATCGTGAAAATGGGTGCTGAGGTCCGCCAGCGTGACGGTGCCGAACGACGCGAGCAATTGCCGCTCGGCTTCGTCCAGACTGGCGCCCAACGCGCCGTTTACCGCCTGCTCGACCGCGCAGTCGGGATGGTTGCTGCGGTTGCCGATGGCGAAAAGGGGCGGAGAGCCGATGCCCTCATAGATGTCGCGAAGCGTGATCGTGGCGAGGTCGCGCGCGATGGTCCAGCCGCCGCCATGCCCCTTGCCGGACTGGACATAGCCCTGTTGCCGCAGCCCAGCCATCACCCGCCGGATCACCACGGGGTTGGTGCGCATCACCCGCGCCAGCGCCTCGGAGGTCACCGGCCCGCGATGCTCCGCCATGTGGAGCAGGACGTGGAGCACGCCCGAAAGACGACTGTCGCGACTCATGCAACTATCACTATTACATGATTCGATAAGGTGCAAGCCGGATCGACGCCGGGCAGCGAGCCCGACGGTATTCGACCTCGGCTACGCGCTGGCGATGGCTAGGCGCTATCCACGGGTGGCGGCGCTGGCGCGGGACTGACGGCCGGCGCGGCGGCGGCGATCCGGATCGGCGCCTCGATCAGATGCGGTGACAGCGGCGGATTGCGCGGAGTCTCGCCCCGGTCCCGCGGTACGTTGGTCAGCCCGATCGGATAGAGGGTGAGCGCGCCGTCGGCGTCGATGCGCATCCGCAGGAAGCCCTTGTAGCCGCGATGACCGATCGACGAGAACGCCTCGTTCGCGTGGCGACCGAACAGCAGCAGCATCACAAGCAGATAGATACCGAAGACCGTCGCGGAGACCACAGCGGATGCAAAGCCGATGCCGGCGATCAGCCCGATCTGCTGGGCGAAACTGATCAGTGTCGTCACCTTTTCAGGCCAGATCGAAGAAGTGGCCCGGGCGAGCGCACAGGTCGTCACCGTCACCGCTGCCGCGCTCGCCGCTGCATGCACCGCTCCAGCGGCGAAACGGCCCAGCCCGCTCTTCACGTCGGCGAAGAAGTGATAGCCCACCAGCGTTACGCCGAGCAGCAGCGGCGCAAGCGGCGACGCAATGACAAACTGCCAGTATAATTCCACGGCACGCCATAGGCTGCCGCCGCGCAGGAGTGCATCGCCGAGCCCTACCTTCTGGTCCAGCCGCGCGTTGAAATCGAGAATCGAGATGAACAGCGCATAGGCGGGCGTGAGCAGCAGCGGGAACTTCCAGTTCTTGACCGCGAACAGCAGGTTCCAGAAGGTCAGCAGCCGCGACGTCGCGGCGGCGGGATAGACTGCGGGTGTGCCATCCGCGGACTGCGCGACTTCGAAGCTGCGCTGCGATCGCGGATTGTTGCGCCGATGCTGTACGCCTGGCGGCGGGAACTCCGAGGTGAAATTCTTGTCCGTCACCTGCTGTGTGGGGTGGAGGAAGGCGCCGCCGCCGCCGCAGGTGACATAGTGGCGGTCCCCCTCGACGAAGCGGACATAATGGTGGCTGTCGCCGGTCAGCACGAGGCGCAGTTGATGCCCCATCGGGTCGCCCTTGTCGTCGCGCTCCGCCCCGGCCAACCGCTCGAGATAGGAGAAGCTCGCGAAACCGGGATCGGGGTCGGCCTCGTCGACATATTGCCAGCTGGGCGTGCCGACGCAGAGGATAAGTTTCGAGCCCTTGGGCATCCAATAGCGCGCGGCATGCCGGAAATATTCGATCTGGGGCTGGTCGATATAGCCCTCGAGCTGGCTGTCGATGCCCCACAGCCACCAGCCGCCGGGCAGTTGCAGCGCGAAATAGCTGCGCGTCTGGTGCGTTTCCCAGCCCGCGATGGCGCGACCGGGCCGCGCCTGACCGATCGTGCCGGGAATCGCGATGCGGCGGCGGCAGAACAGGCCGAAAAAGGCGTTGAGCCCATCATACCAGTCATGATTGCCGGGGATCGCATAGAGGTCCGGCCGGGCCTTTTCCTCCGGCCAGCCGTTCGCCTTCGCCTCGGCCTGCTGGGCGGCCTCGAAGGGGGCGAGCAGGCGATCCTCATATTCGGCGCGGCTGGCGGTGGGATAGACCTGATCGCCGCCCATCATGAGCACTTGCCCGCGCGGCAGTTCCACACCGTCGAATGTCAGGCTCTTCGCGCTGAGCAGGCGGGCGATCGCATAGGTGGAGTTCCAGCCATCGCCGGTGTCGGCGACGAAATCGAGCCAGAAACCGTCCGCCCCCTTGCCCTTATAGTCGAAGCTCTCGTCGAACGGCTGCGGCGCGATCGCGTTGGCGGCGGCGAGCGCCTCGCGCTTGTCGGCGAACTGGCCGAACACGGTGGAGATGGCGACGCGGATGCCGGTCTGCGCGAGCTGCGCCGGATCGTACCAGCCCGTCATCGCCCGCTTGCGCCTCATCGTCCCGCCCTCCTCATGCCACGCCCTTCGCAAGCAACGCGATCGCGCGCTCCGCCAGCGCGGCGATGGTGCGGGAGGGGTTCACCCCCACCGCTTCCGGCACGATCGCGCCATCGAGCACCATCAGCCCTTCATAGCCGAACACCCGGCCGATATGATCGACCACGCCGGCCTTGCGGGACGTGCCCATGTTCGCGCCGCCCAGCGGATGCGGCGTTACGAGGTAGCGCGCGACCGACCAGCTCGGCGGCACCACCGGCGTGCCGCCGGTCGCGCGCGACAGCCGCTCATGCATGTCGACGATCGTATCCATCAGCTTGCGCGACTTCGCGATGTTCCACGTCAACGTCAGCCGCTTCGGGCCGAACAGCCACCAGCGCCGCCTGAGGCTGAGTATGCCATCGGCTGCGTCCACGCCTTGGGCGAACCAGGGCATCATGCAGTCGATCGGGCCATGCGCCGCCATCGCCTTGCGCATCACGGCCAGGAAGCGCGCGACCTCCTTGTGCGACGTGTCCGCCGCCTCGATCCACCCCTTGATCAGATCCGGCAGGCCGCCATCCTCGATCCAGAAGGATTGGCCGTCCACCGATCCGTCGAGAAAGTCGATCGCGCTGGTGATGGTCGGCCCGCGATGCGGATGGAGCGCGCGCCCGGGGTAGAAGGCCGGCGTCAGGAAATCGCCGTTGCTCGACCAGTTGCGCCCCACGAACGCGCTGAGCGCAGGCAGGGTCTTGTGGACATCGCGGCACCGCAACAGCAGTTCGGTGGAGTTGAGCGATCCCGCCGCCAGCACGACGCGCTTTGCGGTCACGCTGCCGCCGCGGCGCTCCCCCTCGATCCGGTCGAAATGGACGCGCCAGCCGTCCGCGCCCTTGCGCCCCAGCGGCTCGATCGAGGTGACCAGATGCAGCGGACGGATGTCGGCGCCATGCGCCTCGGCGATGACGAGATAATTCTTGTCGAGCGTGTTCTTGGCATCGGCGTCGCAGCCGATGTCGCAATTGCCGATATGGACGCAGGTGCCCTGCTCCACGCCATGCCGGTTGAGCGAACGGCGGCTGCGCGCGACCGTCATCGCGCCGGGCGCGTCATAGCTCCATTCGGGGTCGAAGCGCACCGCCAGATCGAGCTTGCGGAAGCGCGCACCCGCGCCGATCGCCTCCGCCCCCTCCTTCATCATCTTCATCCGCGCCGGCCACTGGTTGTCCGGCACCTGCTGCACCTCCATCACCGCGCCCACCGTGGCGTAATGCGGCGCGAGATCGGCGAAGCCGATTTCGGGCGGCCAGCCGGCATCGAAGGTCGATGCGGCCGGCACCGCCGAGATGTTGGCATAGATATGCGATCCGCCGCCCACCGCGGCGCCCTGCGCCACCGCCATGTTGCGGAACACGCGCAGGTCCAGCCAGCCGTTGCGCTTCACCGGATCGTCCTGGCTCCACAGCCATTCGTCCGCCATGGTGCGGGGATAGTTGGCGGTGGACCAGCGCCGGCCGCGCTCCAGCACGATCACCCGTTCACCCGCCTCGGCCAGCCGCGCCGCCGCCACCGCGCCGCCGAAGCCGCTGCCGATGACGATCGTGTCACAGTCCATCGCGATGGCCCATCGCGGCGTCAGCCCCCGCTCCGGCCGTGCGGGCCGTAACTGTCCCACAGTTCGCCGAGGAACATCCTGCCGAAGCGCGCCAGCACCGCCGCCGCCGCCGCGGCATCGGCCGCCCCGGTCGCGCGCATCGTCGACATCAGCCGCACCAGATCGGCGACGCCAAGGGCGAGGGTGCCGGCACCCACCACCGTCCCGCCCGCGTCTACCCCTTCGTGCAGCCGGGTGAACAAGGTGGTGGTGTCCCGCCACAGGTCGAACCCCGGATCGTCGCGCACCTCCTTGCGGCCGGCCAGGTAATAGGGCCGTCCGCCATGCGCGAACGCCAGTTCATAGACCATCAGCTTGAGCCTGGGCTGGCCGGACGGGCTGAACAGGCGGAAGACCCCGGCGGTGGCGGCGATCCCCTGCCCCCAGCCCGGCACGTCGAGCGTGCCGCCCAGCGTGCCGTTGTGCCCCGGATCGGAAAGGAACAGATCGATATCGTCGATCGCGACCTGGGCGTGCATCGTCAGCGCGCTGCCGGTTCGTTCGCCCTGCCGACGTCCCGCTTCGGGATCAGTCTCTCCAAGCACGAAACCGCCCGTCATCGCTTCGTTGAAGCGAATCCCTGCCATCGACGCACCCCGCCCAAATCCAGTGTCCAGATCATCACGAATCCAACTGGCATTCAAGGCAAATTCATCTTCCACCGTAATTTGATCTGTTCCAAGTCAACAAGTTTTGTTACCCATGCCGGTCATGCCTCCGACTTGCGCAAGGGGCTCCGCGTTTTAGGGACATTGGTCATGACGCGAATAATTCCGCTGTTTACGCTTGCAGGCGTACCGGACTGCGAGACATCGACGCACTATATCGCCACCGAGGACATGCTGGGGCTCAGCCTGTTGCGCTTCAACAAGGCGCCGGCGCGCGATGTGGTGATGATCGTCCATGGGCTGACCACCTCATCCGACATGTTCATCATGCCGGAACATGAAAATCTCGTCCGCTATCTTCACGCCAACGGTTATCCGGACGTGTGGTGCTTCGATTACCGGATGAGCAACCGCCACCCCTACAACCTCACCCGCCATCGCTACACGATGGACCATATCGCGCTGTTCGATTTCCCGCCGGCGCTGGCCAGGATCCGCGAGATTTCGGGGGCGGACGTGCGCATCCACGTCATCACCCATTGCCTGGGCGCGGTTTCCTTCTGCCTGGGGCTGTTCGGCGGCGCCATCACCGGCGTGACCAGCGCGATCGCCAACAGCGCGGGGCTCGCGCCGCGCGTGCCGGGCTGGTCCAGGCTGAAGCTCAAGATGGCGCCCTTCCTGATGGATTACATCATCAACGAGCCCTATCTGGCGCCCAACTGGGGCGAGGAACGCGGGCTGACGCCGGGCAAGCTGGTCAGCAAGGTCGTCGACCTGTTCCACCCGGAATGCGACAACAAGGCCTGCCACATGCTGAGCTTCATGTGGGGGACGGGCCGGCCCGCGCTCTATTCGCACGCCAATCTGCTGGACGTGACGCACGAGCGCGGCGGCGACCTCTACGGGCCGACTTCCCCGCAATATTATCGCCACGTCAACAAGATGGTGAAGCATGGCCATGCGGTGAAGCTCGATCCGTCCGACCCGAGCCTGAAGCGGCTGCCGGACGATTATCTCTCCCGCGCCGCCGAAGTGACCACGCCGGTGCTGTTCACCACCGGCCGCGACAATCATGTGTTCGCCAACAGCAATATCGTCTGCCACGAGATGCTCGAAAAGATCACGCCGGGACTGCACGAGCTCAAGATCTATGACGGCTACGGCCATCAGGACGTGTTCATGGGCAAGGACGTCGCGCAGGACGTGTTCCCGGCGATGCTCGATTTCATCCGCCGCCATTCGTGGAGCGAGGACCAGATCCAGGCAGCCTGACGCCGCGCCGGCGGCGGAAGCCGCAGCCGACGGAACCGACGAAAACGACAAGCGGGGGAGAGGATCATGCAGGCCTATCGCTTTACCAGCCATGAGGGCTTCGATCACGACAGCATCGACAGTTTCGGCTATGACTGGGGCCGGATCGGCGACCGCGCGACCAGGCCCATCCGGCCGCTGAAGATCTACCTGCCCGAGACGACCGAGGATCTGGTCGCGGTGCTCACGGAAACGCACCTGCTGGGCCAGCGGCCGACGATCCGCAGCAAGGGCCATTCCTCCAACGACCTCGTGCTGAACGATCGCGGCGCGGTGATCGGCACCCAGATGATGACGGGCATCGTCGCGCTCGACGAACCCAATGCGCAGGTGACGATCCGGTCCGGCACGGTGCTTGCCGACCTGGACGAAGAACTGGCCAAGCATCATCTCGGCCTCAAGATCATCGGCGATCACAACCATATCACCGCGGGCGGCTTCGCCTCGGTCGGCGGCATCAGCCCCGCCTCGCACCGCTTCGGCCTGTTCCTCGATACGGTGCTGGCGCTCGACCTCGTCACCTGGGAGGGCGCGGTCGTGCATTACGACAAGGCGACCGACCCCGCAGGGCTCAACCGCGTGCTGGGTTCGTGCGGCCGGCTGGGCGTGATCGCGACGATGACGCTGGACCTGCAGCGCGTCGACAAGTGGGTGGAGCTCGTCCACAACCGGCGCGTCATCACCCGGGACATGACCAGGTTCATCGCGCATTCGGGCAAGATCATCGCCGATCCCGGCGACGCGGTGATGGAGCGCGGCGTGTGGCTGGAATATCCGATCGGCAAGCGCATGCTGACCCTCGGCCAGTTCTCATCTTATCATGCAACCGAGCAGTCGAGCTGGGCGCGCTTCGTCGACAGGGTGCACTACGGCTATCTCCACTGGATCGGAGACCGCGCCGGCCGCTCCGCCGCGTGGCTGGAAAAGGTGCTGAAAGTGCTGGGCATGCTCGGCATCATCTACAGCCCGAAATATGCGACACTGAAGAATGTCGAGACGTTCAGCGACCGCATCATCGACAGCAGCGAGGGCGATCCGCTGCGCATGCTGATCGTGCTGGCGCCGATGGACCGCTACGAGGCGCTGTTCCGCGGCCTCCACGCCATCCTCGACCGCTTCCGCCGCGACCATGACGCCTTCGCCTTCATCTCCTTCTATGTGAAGGCGATCAAATCCGCCTGGCTTTCGGGCGGCGAGGCCCAGCCGTTCTGCGAACTGATGCTCTACCTGGGCATCCGCCCCGGCCTGACCCCCGAACTGCTGACGGCGCTCGTCGCCGACATCGACGCGCTGTGCATCGCGCAGGGCGGCTTCCGCTACATGCACACCAAGACCAGCAAGAACGCCGACATCCGCGCGAAGGTGGACCCGAACTCGGTCCACTACAGCGCGGATATGCCGTGGACATGAGGGACGGGAATGCGACCGGTTTGTCGCGCTGCGTGCTTTCGCCCGCTGCTCGACCGACGACGAGAAACAGCCGCAGCATTCAGCCTTCTCCTGCAGGAGGAGGCTGAATCACTTTCCCAGCCAAAGCCTAATATCATCTACGATTTCATGGCTTAGATCATAATCAGGATTTATTCTTCATTATTTCCTGACGCTTTACGTCCATCCCATTCAAGAAGATCACCCGGCTGGCATTCTAGAAACTCACATATCTTCTCTAACGTGTCGAATCTCACACCTTTGACGCGCCCCTGCTTCAACAGAGACAAATTCGCTTCGGTTATACCGACGAACGCGGCCAGATCCTTGGAGCGAGCCTTGCGACGTGCCAGCATCACGTCGAGCCGAACAAGAATAGCCATCAGACTATCTCTTCCAGTTCTTCGCGAAACCGCCTGCCCTCGTCGATGACCCGGCTGATCGTCATCACCAACGTCGCGACGGCAATGACGAAGATGCCATTGAACAAAGGCATTCGTATCGGTGGCACATACCGCGCGCCGGGTGGCAGGAAGGCGAACTGGTGTATCGCCATAGCCAGCAGCGGCAGCACGGCCGCTGCAGTGGCTGCTATGAGAAGCCAGCGGCCAAAAGCACGCAAATGCGCCGTCGTGTCCGCCGCGAACACCTGGCCTGCACGCGACAGGCGCAAGAATGCTGAGAGGCGCCAAAGGGCGTACGAAAAAGCGAAATAGGAAAGCGCGCCGGTTCGCGAGGCATATTCTGGCACGTAAAGTTCATTGAAACGGATCAGCAATCTCGTTTGTCCGACATTGACGTCAAAGCTTCCGACGATGGTCACCACGCCGCCCGCGAGCGCCACGGCCGTTGCGATCCAGCACAGGAAAAGGCCCAATGTGGCCGACTTCGCCAATTTTTCGTTATTGCCAGAAGGCATATAATTTCTGTCCTACAGAAACTTGACATCGCAATATAGAAATTTATATGCGATCGGCATGAGGCGCAATGGGTATCCGTCACGGTCTCCATCCGCCGCAAACGAGTGATCAAGATTCCTTTCGCTGCGCGACGTCCTCTTCCGACGCTCGCATTCAAAAGGTGCGGCGGCGGCATCGATAATGATTCGCCCGGACGCACGAGGGCGGAGATCAGTGGCGTGCGAGCACCGGCAAGCAGGAAATTATCAGCATGGCTTATCTCCAAAAAACACCAGTCCGGTTGGCGATCATCGCGCTGATTTTTGGCACTCTCTTTATTCCTGTTACGATCCCGTACCGCGTGATTATGCTCGCCGGTGCAGCATTGATCTGGACAGTTCTCGAGGCAAGGTCGCTGCAGCCTGTCGGACTGGGCCGGCACCCCCTCCGTTCGACCATGGTCTGGGCCATTTCGATTGCGGTCGGCGTGATTTCATCATCAATAGTGGTGGCGCCGATAATCAACTGGTTGCTTGGCGTCCACGCCGATCTGAGTGGCTATGGCGCGCTCAAAGGCAATGCCCAATTGGCGCTCCAACTCCTCGGATTTGCCCTCGTCAGCGCCGCGGTGGGTGAGGAGATTCTCTTTCGAGGATTTCTTTTGCGTCAGCTGACCGAAATCTTCGGTTCGAGCAATCAAGCGCAATGGTGCAGCATCCTGGTGAGCAGCACCCTGTTCGGTCTGGCGCATTCCATGCAGGGCTTGGCGGGCATCATCACGACCGGTCTGGTCGGGGCGATTTTCAGTTGGGCCTGGTTCCGCAGCGGCCGGAACCTATGGGCGTTAATCGTGGCCCATGCGCTGGTCGACAGTTTCGGTATCGGAATGCTCTATTTGGGCTGGTCCGCTATCTAGGTCGCCTTGCCTTTTCGATAGGCCGTGAGCCGGGCATGACCGAGCAGCGATGCGTTGAGCGCCGAAAGACCTGCAGGGAGGGGCGCCGCGTTGCGCCTGGGAACGGCGAAACAATCCGCCATCGTCCCAGGCACACGCTCGCTCGGGACGTGCCAGTGCGGGTCGATCGTTTCATCTCTCTCCCAGCTGTCCGCCCCTGTCGCCGGACAGATCGCGACGGGCGTTCCATCTTCGAGCAGCCCGGCGCCGTCATTGCCCAAGATCCTTGGGAAGGGCATCGGATCATCCCGGGCGGCCGGCCCGCGCGGGGTGAAAACGTCAGGCCGGTTCGGGCTGGCATGCGTCAGCTTTATTCGCATCCAGCCCGCCGGGCGGCGTCCTCACACGGTTTGGATGGTCCCGCCGTCGATCACGAACTCGGCGCCATGGATCGCGGCGGCCCGGTCTGAGGCGAGATAGGCGATAAGGTCGGCCACCTCTTCGGGTTCGGCGCCGCGCCCGATCGAGATCCCGCCCAAGGCATCAAGCACGGACTGACGCGCGTCCTCGATCGTGCCGCCGTTCGCGCGCCGGAGCATTTCGAGAAAGTCTCCGGTGGATTCCGTCATGATCCAGCCGGGCGAGACGGCGTTGACCCGCACGCCCTTGGGACCGAGCTCCTTCGAGATCGACTTGCTGTAGGTCCGCAGCGCTGCCTTGGCAGCGGCATAGCCGGTCGTGGACTCGGGAAGCGGCAGAACGGACTGGATCGAGGTGATGTGCACCACGATGCCCCTGCCCCGCTCGAGCATCTGCGGGATCAGCAGTCGATCGAGCCGGACCGTCGCCAGCAGGTTGAGGTTCAGCTCGGCGAGCCAATGGTCATCGGTCAGCGCGGCGAAGCCGCCCGCCGGCGAAGCCGAACCGCCGATGACATGGGCGAGGATGTCGATGCCGCCCAGCCGATCGAGCGCCGCCTTCGCCAGCGCTTCGCCGCCCTCCGCGGTCGTCAAGTCCGCCTGTACATATTCGACACCCTCTATCGGATCCTTGATCGTGCGGGCGGCGGTGACGACACGGGCTCCGCCGGCCAGGAAGCGCTCGACCGTGGCGCGGCCCAGACCCTTGGTGCCACCGCTGACGAGCACGCGCTTGCCGGCGAACTCGGCGGGATCGGCCTTGATGCTCATACCGTGGTCTCCAGCGTCTTGATGGCGCCGTCCGCCAGTGTGAAGCGATAGGTGAAGCGAAGCGGGCTACCCGGGAAGTCACCATGGGCGGGACCTTCGACCACGACATTGCCGCCTTCTTCTCGAACGGTATCGGGCATGAAGATGGCCTTTACCGGGATCACTTCTTCCTCGAACAGCCGGCGGATCGCCGCCTGTCCCTCGAAGTGCTTGCCGTTGTCGATGAAGACGGCGTCGCGCAGGAACGGCTTCAACATAGCGTCGATATCGAGACGGGCGTTTGCCTCGACATAGTCGGCGATCGGCTTGGGTAGATCCATTGACATGTTCATCTCCTCGACGGTGACGAGGCCTATTTAGCGATGGACTTTTCGCCTGATAATCGAGACAAATCGACATGGGCTGTCACGGAGATCGGGACAATGACGCGCCATTCGCTGATCGAGCTCGAGGCGGTTCTCGCCATCGTTCGGTGCGGCTCGTTTCGGGCGGCGGCGCTCGACCTCGGCATGTCGACCACCGCCATCAGCAACGCGGTGGGAAAGCTCGAGCGGGAGCTTGCCGTGCGGTTGTTCAATCGCACCACACGCAGCGTCTCGCTCACCTATGCTGGGCGGATCTTCGTCGCGCAGATCAAGCCGGCGCTCGAAGACATCCAGAAAGCGATGAATACCGCGCGCTCCCAGCAGGAGACGCCGTCCGGCACGTTGCGCATCAATGCCTTCGCGACGGCTGCACGCGAGATCATGGCGCCGTTGGTCCTGAGCTATCTGCACCGCTATCCGCAGGTTCATATCGACCTCGTCACCGAGGGGCGGCTTGTCGACGTCGTGGCGGCGGGCTTCGATCTGGGCGTGCGCAGCGCGGATCTGGTGCCCAGCGACGCGATCGCCATACCGCTCGGCCAGCAGCGACGCATGGCGGTTGCCGCATCCCCCGCCTTTTTCGAAAGCAGGGCTATCCCTCAAGTGCCGCAGGAACTGCTCACTTACCCCTGCGTCCGCGTGCGGCTTCCCAATGGCGCATTGTTTCGATGGCGGTTCGAGAAAGACGGCGAAGAATTGCAGCTCGACGTCGAGGGGCCGATGACCCTCGACGAAGCCTCCCTGGCCCGGATCGCGGTAACGAGCGGCGTGGGGATCGGCTATTTCATGGAAACCGATGTGCGCGACGACATCGCGGCGGGACGGCTCGTGCGCATTCTCGAAGACTGGACGCCGCCGCTCGTGCCGCTGTGCCTCTATTATTCCAATCGGCGCAATTCCTCCGCGGCCTTCCAGGCCTTTATCGCGCTCGCGCGCGACTTCGCCGCCGGACGCCTCGCACAGCCTTGAGCCCGCCGGTGCGCGTCCGCGCAGCGCGCCGGGGTTGTGCCGCCAGGCATTTCGACGACGCGACGATTGGCGGCCCCAGCGAACTCGCGCATCGGACGGCCATCGTCATATCGACCGGGTCCGGCCGCGGCGCTGGGGGTACAAATTTTTTGGGGTAGGCGCACGCCCATGCCTTACCTACGTCCCGACGGGTATGACCATGCCGGTGCAGGACGATTTCTGGGGGCTCACCCAGAAGGAAAAGCAGACCCTCCGCCTGATCGTGCGGGGGCATGATGCGAAGTCGATTGCGAGCAGCCTCGGCCTGTCCGTCCATACGATCAACGAGCGGCTTCGCGATGCCCGGCGCAAGATGACGGTGTCGAGCAGCCGTGAGGCGGCGCGCCTGCTGCTGGAAAAGGAGAGCGAGGGCGCTGAGACCCCGGCCCCCTATTCTCTCGGGGACACGGAAATAGGGGAGGACGCGGCGCGGCCCGATGCCGATCAGGAACGCACGCCGGTCAGCGGCGTGGCGGGCGCCAACCGCCCGTCCTGGATCATCATCGGAGTTCTGTTCATGACGCTCGCTCTCGGCTTTCTGGCACTCGTCACCCTGTCCCAGGCAGATACGGCGTCGCCGCCCGCGCCCGCCGCATCGCAAGCGCCGCATTCCGAGGTGGCGAACGCTGCCCGCCAATGGTTGACGCTGGTGGATCAGGAACAGTGGGAGGAAAGCTACAGGGCGACCGGCAAGGCCTTCCAGAAGCTGAACACCGCCGAAGTCTGGGCTGCGACATCGCAGAAGGTGCGCGCGCCCCTGGGTGCGGTGATCTCACGAACCTTCGTCAGCGAGGAAGAGCTTCCCGCCCCGCCCTCCGGCTATCAGGTGGTGAAGTTCCGGACCAGCTACGCCAACAAGGCCGACGCGCTGGAGACGGTCTCGCTCGATCGCGAAGATGGTCGTTGGCGCGTGGTGGGCGTGACGATCGAATAGTCGCCCGCGCCCGGCGGCAGGCGCGAATGCGCGAAGGGGCGACAGGCACGGACAGGATTGCGGCGGCGAGGCCGAGGCCCCCGCCCGATCCTGTCCGTTCGCCGCGCACGAAGCGCAGCACGATCGGTCGCCGTCTGTCTCGCCGACACGATCGCCCGCTTCTGAAATCCGCTGAAAGCCGCCCGAGCCGATCGATCGGCGCCGAGCCCCTCTGTTCGCCTCGCCCGGCCCGATGGCGCGCAACGCCTGTCGCCCGGCCTTTCTCCTGCCGCCAGTCATCGCGCAAAGAGGGCATGGCCGAGCCGCCCGGCTCCGCCGACGCGCGGCCTTTTCTATTGGGACATCTCCAGCCGGGCGGCGTTTGCTCCGGCAGCATTCGGCACCAGCGCTTCGACAATCGACGGCACCACCTGCCGCGGATCGTGCTGGCCGAACGCGTCCGCCAGTTGCGCGGCCTTCGCTGCGTAGGCCGGCGTCGTGAGCACGCGACGCGCCGCTTCCTTGACCATCTCTGCCGTCGGCGCGTTGCTGCCGATCGCGATGCCTGCGCCCGTCCAGTCGATCCGCACGGCGACCTCGCGCTTGTCTTCGGTCGTGCCGGCCTGGACGATCGGAATGCCCATGCTCAGCGCGTGCGTGACCGTGCCATAGCCGCCATTGGTGACGAGCAGGCTCAGTTTCGGCATCAACCAGTCATAGGGCAGATAGGGCGCCACCCGGGCGTTGCGCGGGATCGGCCCGAGCGCCTCGATCGGGCGCCCGCCCGTCGTGGCGACGACGATCACATCCGGCTCGTCGGCCAGCGCCGCCAGCGTCGGCACGATCAGTTGGCCGGGATCGGCGTTGGCCACCGTGCCCTGCGTCACCAGCACGATCCTGCGGCCATCGTCCAGATCCTTCGCCCAGGCGGGCAGCGGGACGATGCCGGGCGCAGGCGGATTGGCGCCGATGAAGCGGATCGACGGCGGCAGCGGGCCGCGGCCGAGTTCAAGCTCCGGCACGCCGGTCTGCAGGAACGCGTCCGGCAGCAGGACCATCGCGTCATAGAAGGGTATCGGCAGACGCGGGCAGCCATGCCGCACCAGCACATCGTTGATCATGGCATCGATCGGATCGAACCAGGCGGCCCTGGCTTCGGCGAACGTGCGCGCATAGGCGGCGCGCTCTTCATCGCTGGCCGCAGGGCGCATGCCCGAGAACATCGGCGCATGGTCGGGGCGCCCAAGCTGCAGGAAGGTCGCCCCGAGATGCACGATCGCCGGCCGGTGCGGGCGCCGCCTCGCCAGCAGGGGCAGCGTCGCGAACGTCATGCTTTCGGCGATGATCAGGTCTGCGGGAAACGCCTCCAGTAGATCGGCAAGCCCGGCATATTCAGGCTCCATCCGTTCCACGAACAGCCGCTCCCACGCCAGCTTGCGCGCCGGAAAGCCCGGTTTCAGCGTCCGGCGCTCGGGGAAGACGCGATCCATGTCGGCCAGATCGACATCGGCCGCCGCCGGAAAGGGATGAAAGCCGAGACCGCTCGCCTCGATCTGCCGGCGAAAAACGCTCGGCGCATAGCCGACGACGTCATGCCCCGCTGCCCGCAATATGCGTGCAATTCCCAGAACCGGGTTGAGGTGGCCTATAAGCGGCGCTGCGGTAACGACAATTCTCACAAACCATGGTCCCTTGCGGATATGACGGGCGGGTGGACCATGATCGGACGTGTAAACTACTTGGCCGTTTCGTTACGCCTTTTGGTATTTCATTCGTAGTGCCCGGCGGCATCGCCCCGGCCGCGCGCGTTCGATGCCGCCAGATACGCCTGGCAGGCGCGGGGCAGTTCGCGTCGCAGGCAGGCGAGATTTTCCTCGGATGCCTCGACTTCCATCGCGACACGCACCGAACCGCCAAGCAACGTCGCGAGCATGATGCCGACCGATTTGACGTCGGCGAAGCGCGCATCGGGCGCGGAAGCGAGCAACCGGCCGATCACCTCCACCATCTGCGCCATCGTCCGGCTCATCACCTCGCCGAGATCGAATTCGGCGGCAATGCCATAAATGGCGCGCGATGAGACCATGTCGGCCATCTTCGCGTCGAGCCACGCCGTCGCCAGCCCCTCCGCGATCGTCGCCAGGTCGCAGCCTTCGAGGCGCGCCGCCGCCCCGAGCATGGCGCCCCTGATCGTTTCCATCTGCCGCTCGACGATCGCGAAGAGCAGCGCCTGCTTGTGCGGATAATATTGGTACATCGTGCCGACCGAGACGCCTGCCCGCGCCGCCACCCGCGTCGTCGTGAGGCGCGCGACGCCATCGGCCAGCAAAACCTGAATGGTCGCGGTGTAGATCGCCTCGATCGTGGCCGCCGATCGCGCCTGCTGCGGCATTTTCCGGGGCTGAAGCAGCGATGGCGCGGGGCGGTTCATATGCGAATTCCAGACCTGAATGATCCTTCATATATTCGCTCCATCCCCATTGCGGCGCAAGGAAGCATTTCATGAACACCATCCTCATCACCGGCTGCTCGACCGGCTTCGGTCGCGAGACCGCGCTTCATTTCCTCGACCGCGGCTGGTCGGTCGTCGCGACGATGCGCGATCCTGCCGCCAGCACCTTGCCGGCCGCCGACGCGCTGCGCGTGCTGCCGCTCGACGTGACCGACGCGGCAAGCGTGGCGGCGGCGGTTGCCGACGCAGGGCCGATCGACGTTCTGGTCAACAATGCCGGCATCGGCTGGCTCAACGCCATCGAGGGCACGCCGATGGAAACGGTGCGCGACCTGTTCGAGACCAACCTGTTCGGCGCCGTGGCGATGATGCAGGCCGTGCTCCCGGGGATGCGCGAACGGCGATCCGGCGTGATCGTGAATGTCAGTTCGAGCGCAACGCTCAAGCCGCTGCCGCTGCTGTCGGTCTATCGCGCCAGCAAGGCCGCGATGACGGCGCTGACGGAGTCCGCGGCGCTGGAGCTTGCCGAATTCAATATCCGGGCAAGGGTGGTGCTGCCGGGCATGGCGCCAACGACGGATTTTGCGGTCACGGCACGCAAACGCATCGAAGAAGGCGGGTTCTTCCCCGCGCCCTATGACGGCTTCGCCACCCAGACCATGGCCATGATGGGGACTGCCCTGTCCGGCGATCTCACGACCGCTGAGGACGTGGCCGAAGCGGTGTTCCGCGCGGCGACCGATCCCGACTGTCCGATGCTGCTCCCCGCCGGGGCCGACGCGATTGCCTGGTTCAATGCCAGCGCCTGAGCGTTAAGGCTCCCGTTCCCACGCAACAGATCGAGACGATCCCCGAATGCCTGCCCGCAACCGCTATTATGCCGGTCCGCCCTCCGCCCATTTCGATGGCCTGCGTTTCCTGAACCCGGCCGGCGAGCCGGAAACGGACCGGAGCTTGCGCGATGCGCTGCGCTGGTATCGGACCGCGCCGAAAACGCAGTGGCCGGCATCGGTGCCCGTCTCCCCCATCGTGCCGGACGCGCGGGTAACGGGATTGCGGGTCACCATGATCGGTCATGCCACGCTGCTGATCCAGATCGCCGGCCTCAACATCCTGACCGATCCGGTCTGGTCCGAACGGGCCAGTCCGCTGGCCTTCGCCGGGCCGCGCCGGGTGACCGCGCCCGGCGTTGCGATGGAGGATCTGCCGCCGATCGATGCGATCCTGCTGTCCCACAATCATTACGATCATCTCGACATCGCCACGTTGAAGCGCCTGACGGCACAGCACGATCCGCTGATCGTCACGCCGCTCGGCAACGACAGCATCATCCATCGCCACATCCCCGAGGCGCGGATCGCGGCGGGAGACTGGTTCGACCGCTTCGATATCGCGCCCGGCGTGGAAACGCATATCGTCCCCGCGCTTCACTGGTCCTCGCGCGGTCCGGGGGACCGGCGCATGGCGCTGTGGGGCGGTTTCATGCTGCGCGCGAAGGGCGCGCTCGTCTATTTCGCGGGCGATACCGGCTATGGCACCGGCGCGATCTTCCGCGATCTGCGCAACCGCTTCGGCCCCACCGATCTCGCGCTCCTCCCGATCGGCGCCTATGATCCGCGCTGGTTCATGGCGGCGCAGCATACCGATCCCGAAGAGGCCATCCAGATCATGCGCGACCTGGATGCCGGTGCCGCCATCGGCATGCATTGGGGCACGTTCAAGCTGACCGACGAACCGCGGGAGGATCCCGCGTTGCGGCTGGCCGCCGGCCTCGCGGCGCGCGGCATCGCTCCGGATCGCTTCACGGCCATGCGCCCCGCCGAAGTGGTGGAATTCGATGCCACCCGCGCCGATGGCCCCGCTCCCCCCACCGCCATACCGTCCGGCGGTTGACCCGCAGCGACACGCGGGCGACCGGGGAGCGACGCGGGCGGCAAACGATGTGGGGTCCGCTTGCCGCCCCCCGCCACCGCGCCTAGAACCGGCGGGTTCCCGTCGTTCGAGGATGTTTCGCCTTGCGTATCGCACCGCTGCTTGCCGCCGTTTCGCTGCTCGCCAGTCTCTCCGCCGCCCCCGCCTTCGCTGCCGACAAGCCCGCCGCCGAGAAGGCGGACGAGAAGAAGGCCGACGATGCCGGCCAGTTCCCGCCGCTGCCCGCCGACAAGACCATCCGCCAATCGGCACGGATCGGAGGCAGGCTGCTGGCCTATGAGGCGACGGTCGGCACGCTCTCCGTGCGCGACGAGAAGGGCAAGGAGATCGGGCAGGTCGTCTACACCGCCTATACCGTGCCCGGAGCCGATTATCGCCGGCCGGTGACCTTCGCGTTCAACGGCGGGCCGGGCGCGGCCTCGGTCTATCTCAACCTCGGCGCGGTCGGGCCCAAGCGCGTGCAGTTCGGCGCGCAGGGCGATGCGCCGTCGGACCTGCCGGTTGCGGTCGACAATCCCAACAGCTGGCTGGATTTCACCGATCTCGTCTTCATCGATCCGATCGGTACCGGCTTCAGCCGCAGCCTGGTGGACGAGGCGGAGACCAAGAAGGCGTTCTACGCCAATGATCCCGACGTCAAGTATCTCTCGAAGGTGGTCTATGACTGGCTGGTGAAGGCCGGCCGGCTGCGTTCGCCCAAATATATCATGGGCGAAAGCTATGGCGGCTATCGCGCGCCGCGCATCGCCTATGAACTGCAGTCGCAGATCGGTGTCGGCGTCAACGGCCTGATCATGGTCTCGCCCTATCTCGATCCCGCCTCGGGCGACGATGCCACCGCGCTTTCGCCGCTGCCCTGGGTCGTCAACCTGCCTTCGATGGCCGCGGCCGAACTCGAGCGGCAGGGCCGGCTGACCCCGCAGGCGATGGCGGAGATCGAAGCCTATGCGCGCGGCGAATTCGCCACCGACCTGCTGCGCGGCCGAACCGACCAGGCCGCGGTCGCGCGCATCGTCGCGCGCGTCAGCCAGCTCACCGGGCTCGATCCCGCGCTGGTGCAGAAGCTGGGCGGGCGCGTCGACATCGGCACCTATCTGCGCGAGGTGCGCCGCAGCACCGGCACGATCGGCAGCGTCTATGATTCCAACGTCACCGGCTTCGATCCTTTCCCCTGGGCGGCCGAGCGCAAGTCCAACGATCCGATCCTCGACGCGCTGATCGCGCCCACCACCAGCGCGATGGTGGATTTCGTCACGCGCGAGGTCGGCTGGAAGACGGATGCGCGCTTCAACGCGCTCTCCTATGCGGTGAACGCCGCCTGGGATCGCGGCAAGCCGGAAGACACGCCGGTGCAGGATCTGCGCAAGGCGATCGCGGTGGATCCGCGCATGGCCGTGATGATCGTCCATGGCTGGGACGACCTCTCCTGCCCCTATTTCGCCTCGCGCCTGATCGTCGACCAGATGCCGGCCTTCGGCACAGCCGAGCGGATCAAGCTGAGCGTCTATCCGGGCGGTCACATGTTCTACAGCCGCAACGACAGCGGCGCGCAGTTCAAGGCCGATGCGCAGGCGCTCTACCGCACGCGCTGATCGGGCGCGCCGCACGGCCCCGGCGGCGGTCGACAGGATCTGCGGCTTCGTGCGCGACTGCGCGTTCGACGGCGAGCGCGCCCGGATCGCGCTGCGCGTCCGCGTGGAGGTGCGCATCGCGCGATGGGAACGGCGCGCCGGCGGATAGGCCGTCAAGGATGGACGCGCCCGCTCCTCAGTGCATCCTGTCGCGCGCGTTCCAGCCATGCTCGCGTGCCAGCACCGCGGCGTGCGTGCGGTTGCGCGCCTGCATCTTGCGGAACAGCGTTTTCAGCGCCAGCTTCACCGTTGCCTCGCTCACGGCCTGCCGTTGCGCGATCGTCTTGTTGGGCAGGCCCGCGACCAGGCCATCGAGCGCGGCGGCTTCACGCGCGCTGAGGTCCGGCCAGGGCGCGCGCGACGGCGCGGGGCTCGGCGCACGGGAAACATGATCGATCAACGCCGCCGGATAAACCTTCTCGCCCAGCGCGACGAGATCGAGCTGAAATCGAAGCGCGTTGAACGCGCTGTCGCCGCTGACATAGCCGGCCGCGCCCGCCCTGAAGATTTCGGAGATACGCCGCGGATCGCTGCTGCTGCCCATCACCACGATCTTCGCGCAGGGGCGCCGCTCCTGCAGCGTTTCGAGCGCGCGATATTCGCCGCGCGGCACGAACAGATCGCTGATCAGGATGATATTCTCGCCGCGCGGCACGATGCGCGAAAGATCGTCCGGTTCGGCGCAGGATTCCACATGTCCGCAATCGTCGGCCATCATCCGGCGCAGCCCTTCGCGCATGATCTGGTTCCGAATCACCAAAGATATATGAGATGCCGAACGCATGTTCTCTCCCCGAGCATGATGATATGCCCGGAACAGGAACAGAGCTTCCCCACTCAACTCCGCATCCCGGCTACAGCACTATACACGTTCGAATTCTAAACATCAGATTAATTTTTAATCATGAACCGCGCGATCGTCGCCGCACAGGATCGCGCGGATCAGGCCATCGCTCACCCAGCGGCCAAGCCATTCTCCCGCCCGCGCGATCCCCGGTTGCTCCCCCAGCGCCTCGACCGCAATCGCGCACAATGCCGTGAAGGGCAGCCCGGCGCGTGCGCGGATCAGCGCCGACTGCTCGTCCGTGTCGATCGCACGGAAGCGCGGCACCAGCCCCTGCCGCCAGACGAGGATCGCGCCCGGCGCGTCGCGCCGATACGGCGGCGGCGGTTCCTCGCCGGCGGCCAGCGCAGTCCAGATGCGGTCGGCATTGGTCGCGAGATCGCCGATGTCGATCGTCGGCACCATTCGCAGAACCGCGCGGTCCCAGTCGATATCGGCCAGGTCCGCAGCCGTTATCGCCGGCGCATCGGGGCCGACAAAGGCTTCATCGAGCGCAAGATCGATCCAGGCGAGCTCGCCGACCTCGGGATCGGCGGGATAGATGAGCGCGAGGCTTGAAGGAAAATCCTGCCCATAGGCATCCAGCGTCCAGCCCCCGGGGGGCACGCGATCGATGTGGAATGCCGCCGCGGCGCGGAAGGCATCATCGCCGATCCACGCGCGCGTCCGTTCGAAACCCGTTTCGAGACAGGCGACGAGTTGCGCGCGATAATTGTTCTGGTGGACGCGCAGGCCCGGCGCCGCATCCGGCCCGATGCGCGCCGCCGCCGCCTCATCCTCGCGCACGAGCCAGGCGCGCATGTCGCGCTGGAAGACGAGCAGGCTCATACCGCCTCCTTCAGCGCGGTGGCGGCGATGCCGCGCACGGTGGCGAGTTCGGCCAGCAGGTCCCCGAGCGGCGGGATATCGTCGTCGCGCTCGATCATCGTCGCGACCGGCCCCAGCCGCGGCAGCACATGCGCATAGAGGTCGAGCACCGAGGCCGGCACCGGGCGGTCATGCGTGTCCACCAGCAGTTCGGCCCCCTGGCTGTGTCCGGCGAGATGGATCTGGCGCACGCGATCGTGCGGGATGCCATCGAGCCAGGCGATCGGATCGAAGCCATGGTTGGTCGCACTGACGAAGACATTGTTGACGTCGAGCAGCAGGCCGCAGCCGGTGCGCGCACACATCGCGTCGAGGAACTCCCATTCGCTCATGTCCGCCCCTGCGAAGCGGATATAGGTGGAAGGGTTCTCGACCAGCATCGTTCGGCCGAGCGCGTCCTGCGCGCGATGGATGTTGGCGCAGACCGTATCGAGCGCCTCCTGCGTATAGGGCAGCGGCAGCAGGTCATGCGCGCTGAACCCCTCGATCCGCGTCCAGCTCAGATGGTCGGAGACGAACAGCGGCGCGATCTCGTCGACCAGCGCGCGCAGCCGCGCGAGATACGCGCCGTCGAGCCCGTCCGCCGAACCGATCGACATCGACACGCCGTGCAACGCCACCGGATAGGCTGCGCGCACCTCCCGCAGCAACTGCCGGGGGCGGCCGCCTTCGACCATGAAATTTTCCGAGATCACCTCGACGAAGTCGACCGGGACGGGGTCCGCCCGGAAATCGGCATAATGCGGCCGGCGCAGGCCGAGGCCGAAGCCGGCGAAAGAGGGGGGAGCGGTCATCGGGTCATGCCTCGGGCACAGCGTCCGGCCCGGCGGGTGATCCCCCGCCGGGCCGGGCCGGCTCACTTCGCTTCGGTCAGGCTGCCGCCGGCGGCCTTGCAATCCTTGGTGCTCATCGCCTTGAAGCCCTGGCCCTTGCAGCCATTCTGGCCCTTGCACTCATTCTTCGCGGTCTTGCAGTCCGACGTGCCCTTGCACGTGTTGATGCCATAGCAATGGACCACTTCGGCCTTGGCGCCCTCGTCGGCCGCGACGGCGGCGGGGGCAGACGCCATCGCCACTGCGACGACGGCGGCGGAGGCGGCGATGCCGAGGGCGCTTTGCTGCGTGATCATCATAGGGTCTCTCCTCTTGGAATCCTGCCGATTTGGCCTTCCACATTCGCCGCCGCCCACCGGCAGGTTACAGGCAGCGATGAATTCACCAGCGCAGCAGCCGCGGCCCGAGCAGCGCGCCGAGCGCCGCCGCCAGCAGGATGCCGAGCGAATACCAGGACAGCACGAAGATTGCCGAAACCTCTGGGCAATGCAGGCAATAGACGGTTGCGGCGAAAGCGCCCGCGGCGAGCCCTGCCGCCGCCCCGGTCGCGCGCAACCGCGTCGGCGCCAGCTGGCGGAACGACCAGAGCAGCCCTGCGAAGATCGGCACGGCGAGCGTCAGCACCCGCCAGGGACAACTCGTCCAGCTATGCCCCAGCCACATCGCCAGCCAGTCGGCGGGCGGCGTGCGCACCAGTTCCAGGATGCCGATGACGGCGAGCAGGGCGATCGGGATCGCGGTGAGCCAAAGCCCCCGCAGCCGATCGCTGTCGGGCCGGGCAAGCTGTACCGTCACGACCAGGGCGGCGAGCGTCAGCGACGCGGTATAGCCCCACTTCATCCAGAAAGAGAAACCGCGCATCGCCTTGCCGAGATCGGGGCGAATGCCCATCCAGAACGTCACCAGCAAGGCAGAGACCAGCGCGCCGAGCACCAGCCCGGTCGCGATGCGCCGCCCGACGGCGCCGCGCCGCACCGGCCGGGTATCGCGCGCGAGGTCGGCGATGAGATCGTCGGTCTTCATCGCGCGCTTCCGTGGACGCGCGCGATGAGGCTCTTGATGCCGCGATGCACCGACACCTTCACGTCGGATTGGCCGATGCCGCCCGCTTCCGCCGCCTCGACGATGCTCAGACCCTCGACCCGGGTCGCACGGATCATCTGCGCCTGCTTGGGGGGCAGCCCCGCAAGCAGATCGTCGATATCCAGCCGGGCGAGCACCGCCGCCTCGAAATCGTCGGCGACGAGCATCTCCTCCATCCCCTCGATCGGCAGCAGGCGACGGCGTCGGCGAAAATGATCGATCATCTTGTAGCGCGCGATCGCGAACAACCAGGCGGTAAACGTGCGATCCCGATCATAGGTCGCGCGCCGTGTGTGGACCGCAATCAACGTTTCCTGCACCAGATCCTCGATATCATCGTCGGCGCCGCTGACGCGCCGCCGATAGAAGCCGCGCAGCAGGGGAACGAGCAGGCGCAACAACGCGGTATGCGCCCCGGCGTCACCGTCGAGCCCATCGACCATCAATCGCCGCAGAAGCGCTTCGTCCGCCCGCATCCATGCTCCTCGCTCGCAGGTACGGCTGGGGTGCCGGCCAGGTTACACCGCGATTGCGATTTTTTCTTGAACCTCCGCGTAACCCCGGCACGTCCCGTCGCGAATTCGCTTCAGTGACACGGTCTCCCGCCTCCTCCCGTGTCACCGCGCGGTCCGGCAGCCCCCGCCGGGCCGCGCGAAGAGGCATTCATATTCTCGAGGATCATCCAATGCGCACCACCCACGCCACGCTTGCCGCCACGTTGGCGATCGCCGCCGCCGCACTCGCCACCCCGGCGAGCGCCCAGGCGGGCCAGGAAAAGATGGAAAAATGCTATGGCGTGTCGCTCGCCGGCAAGAATGACTGCAAGGCCGGCGCCGGCACGAGCTGCGCCGGCACCTCCAAGGTCGATTATCAGGGCAATGCCTGGACGCTGGTGAAGGCCGGCACCTGCACATCGATCAAGACGCCCAAGGGCACTGGCTCGCTGACGCCGAAGGCCTGACCTCCACGGGCCGGGCGGCGATCCCGCTTCCCGGCCCGTCCCTCTATTCGGAGACCATCATGGCTTCGCTCGCCGCATTGCATGCGCGATTCGCCCGGGCCGCGTCGGCGCTGCTGCCCGATACGCTGCTGCTGCTCGTCGCCCGCCTCGGCATCGCCGCGATCTTCTTCCTGTCCGGCCGGACCAAGGTGGATGGCGTGCTGCACATCACGGATAGCACCTATGAGCTGTTCCGCAGCGAATATGCGCTGCCGCTGATCCCGCCGGATGCCGCCGCGATCGCGGCGACCGGCGCCGAGCATCTCTTTCCGCTGCTGCTCGTTGCCGGCCTCTGCACCCGCCTCTCCGCGCTTGCGCTGCTGGGCATGACGGCAACGATCCAGATCTTCGTCTATCCCGACGCCTGGCCGACCCATCTGAGCTGGACGGCGATCCTGCTGCCGCTGATCGCCCGCGGCGGCGGAGCGTGGTCGCTCGATGCGTTGCTGGCGAAAGCGCGATGATCGCGCGGGAAACAACGGTGCGCAAATGGCGCAACGCGCGCGGATCCGGCCTTACACGGAAGTAGAAAGGTCGAGGATGATCGCAGGTTGCGATGAGACCGCGCAGAGCCAAAGGTCGCGGTCCGCCCCCTAAAGCACGGCGCATGGGTTCCATTATCGGCACGGCGGACTTCAGCAACACTTCGACGCAATTCCGGCGCCGTTCGTCTCACGATGATAAGTTTTCGGAAGAGACCAGATCTATGCTGCAGGGCATTGCTCCTTGCGTGTCGCGCCTATCGGGGGGCGGCCGGGGGAAACTCGTCCACAGGCGACGGCAAAGGCATGAAAACGCAAGAATTACCCGGCGCACCGACGTGCGCGTCTTCGGGAATGACACCGCTGGTCCGCTGCATTGCGGTGACGCCGTTGCGGCGCCGCACCGGGGGACAGCGGGCATGAAGGCCGAAATCGCGGGCTGCGGCCCGTCCGGCCCGGGGCCGGAGGAATGGTGGGATGTGATCGTCGTCGGCGCGGGACTGGGCGGCGCCACGATCGGCCACCGGCTCACGCAGGCCGGCCACCGCGTGCTGTTTCTCGAAAAGGGAAAGGCAGGCTTCCCGCCGCTTGCCGCGCATGATGTCGCCGAGCCAGAGGACGCCGCCGAGCGCCTCGATCGCGCGTATTGGCCGGACCGCGTCTCGGTAACGGTCGATGGGCACGCCACCGAGATGTTCGCGCCGCTCGGCTGCGGTGCCGGCGGCTCATCCCAGCTCTATGCGGCCACGCTCGAACGCTTCGAACGCAGCGATATCGAGAGCGTGGAGGGATTGCCCCACCCGACCGGCGGCTGGCCGATCCGCTGGGCAGACCTGCATCGCTATTATGGCGAGGCGGAACGGCTCTATCGGATCGTCGGCACGATGGACCCGCTGGCGCAGGATGACGGGCCGGCGCTGCCGACGCCGCCCCCTGCCAGCGCGGTGGATGCCGAATTGATGGACAACATGGCCGGTATCGGGCTCAACCCCTATCGCCTCCATGTCGGCTTCGCCTATCTGCCCGGCTGCGGCGAATGCGGCGGCAAGCCCTGCCCGATGCGCTGCAAGAGCGATTCGCGCCTGATCTGCGTGGAGCCGGCGCTGGCCGGCGGCCGCGCGACGCTGCGCAGCGAGTGCGAGGTGCTGCGCATCGATGCCGATGCGGCCCGCGCGCACGGCGTTACCTATCGCGGCGCGGACGGCGCCGAGCGCAGCGTACGCGCGCACATGGTGGTGCTGGCTGCAGGCGCCTATCGCAGCCCCGCACTGCTGCTGCAATCGACCTCCCCCGCGTGGCCCACCGGGCTCGCCAACCGCGCCGATCAGGTTGGCCGGCACCTGATGTTCCATGTCAACGAATGGTTCGCGGTGTGGCCCAGGCGGCGCGCATCGCATGTCGGGCCGCGCAAGACGATCGGGCTGAGGGATTTCTACGCGAAGGATGGCGTGCGGCTGGGCAGCATCCAGTCCACCGGGCTCTCGGCGAGCGGCTATCATGTCTACCGCTTTCTCGTCGATCTGGTCGAACGCAGCCGCCTGCCCAAGCTCCGCCGGCTGTTCCCGCTGCTCAAGATTCCCGCGAAGATCGCGGCGAAGCTGTTCGGCGAGGCGACGGTGTTCGTGATGATCGTCGAGGATTTGGGCTATCCCGAGAATCGCGTGGTGCTCGATCCGAAAGCACCCGGCCGCATCCGCGTGCACTACACCGTGCGCGATGAACTGCGTCAACGCAGCCGCATGGCGCGCAAGCTGATCGGCAAGGCCTTCCGGGGCCTGCGCCCCTTCCCGTTCAGCTTCGACCTGCAGCTCAACTATGGCCATGCCTGCGGCACCTGCCGCGCCGGCACCGACCCGGCGACGAGCGTGGTCGACGGCGACTGCAGGGTGCATGGCGTGGACAATCTCTACATCGTCGATTCCGCGTTCATGCCCACCAGCGGCGGCACCAATCTGGGGTTGACGATCATCGCGAACGCGCTGCGCGTGGGCGACATCATCAGCACCCGTCTTCGGGCCGCCGGCGTGGTGGCCGCGGAGGTGCAGGACGCGGCCTTGGTCGCGGCGACGACGCTCGGGGTCTGACCGCCGCGACTCAATGCAAATCGTCAGATGCGGTCGGCAGCAGTCTTTCGGTCAGCAGCACACGTGCCGGCGTCGTCAGCCGGTGCCCGGCAAGCGCGACGATCGCGAGCAGCTCGAACTCGATCGTCGCCCGGCACCCCGACACGAAACAACGAATCGCGTAGCCCAACGCCTCGGCACCGAGCGCGTCGCGTTGCTCCGCCGCCTGCAGCGCGGCGGCAAGCTCATCCGCAGCGGCCGCATCCGCTGCGTGACGCGTACGGATGCGGCCGATCAGGCCTTTCGCGAATCCGTCGCCGCCGCCGCCCGGCAGCAGTGCCTTCAGCCGGGCCAGCGCATCACGGCCATCGCGCGCGACGGCGCCGGCCAGCATGTCGCACAGCGCCGCCTCGATATCCGCCGGCGGGCGCGACGGCAGGCCATCGGCCACGCACTCGAGACGGTCGCACAGGTCGCTGCGCATCCGGTGCCCCGCGATCAGCCGGACGAGATCGATCTCGTGGATTACGTGCCAGCGGCGCGCGAACGGCACCACGCGGTCACCAGTCGGATCTGCTGCCATCGGCCATCCTCCCCTTCACGGCCTTTTATGGCGCCGATCGGCGCCGCCGGCATTGACGCGCGTCAACGCGCAGCCGTTCACCGCAATGGACAATATGACGGTTATGTGACATCGGCCGCGCGCTCGAAGAGAAAGCAAAGACATTGGCCCGCGCCGATCATCGTCCTTACCCGTCCGCCATCGTCGCCCCGCTTGTTCTGCTCGCCGCCCCCGCCCTGGCACAGCAGCAGGATGAGCAACTCTGGTTCCAGGCGAACACGAACGTCCCGATCGCCGAGGACGTGCGCGTGACGTTGGAGCAGATCGCCCGCACCAGCGACCGTCAGGACGGGCTCTACCAGAGCGAACTCGGCGCGCTGCTGGGTATCCGGCTGAGCCCCACTGTCGAACTCGGGCTCGGCTATCGCTGGGTCGGCGCGCACAACGGCAACAGCGGCGCCGACGAGAATCGCATCCGCCAGCAGGTGGTCGCCACCTTCGGCCCGGTGACGACACGCTTCCGCGTCGACGAGCGCTTTAACCCGCGCGGCAGCGAGGTCGGCTTCCGCATCCGCCCGCTGATCCGCTATAACCACAGGCTCGGCGCCAAAGGCCTGGCGCTGTTCGCCAGCCATGAGAGCTTCTACCTGCCCAACGCCACGGGCTGGGGGCAGCGCCGCGGCTATGAGCGGATGCGCAACATCATCGGCTTCACCCTGCCCCTCGGGCGCAAGATGTCCGCCGATCTCGGCTATCTCAACCAGTTCCGCCCGGCGCGCGGACGTTCACGCGCGCAGATGGATCATGCGCTCAGCCTGCAGCTGACGCTCAACCTGCAGGGCTTCGTCGGCGCGGGCGTGAACGACTAGGCCGCCCGCCCCGCAGGATCAGGGCCGCAGCGGCTCCACGATCGCCGCCATGTCCTTCTCCCCTTCGCCAGCCGCGGCCGCCTCGATGAAGCGCCGGCGCGCGGCGGGAGCGATGGCGGTCTCGATGCCGGCCGCCGCCATCGTCTGCGCGGCATAGCCCAGATCCTTCGCCATCAGCAGCGGCAGGAAATGGGGATCATAGGCACGGTCGAGCATGCGGCGGCTGACCGCCTTGACCAGCGGGCTGCCGGGCGCGCCCTCGGTCAGGATCGACACCGCCTGCTCGGCATCCAGTCCCCGCCGCTCGAACAGCGCCACCGCTTCCGCCAGGCACGCCACCTGCACGCCGCACAGGAAATTATTGGCAAGCTTCACGACCGCGCCGCTGCCCACCGGGCCGAGATGGACGATCGTGCTGCCCATCGCCGCCAGCGCAGGGCGGGCGCGCTCGAGCACGGCCGCCTCGCCGCCCACCAGGAAGCGCAGCGCGCCGGTGGCGGCCTGGTCGCGGCTGCCCGTCACCGGCGCCTCGAGCAGATCGACGCCGCGTGCGGCCGCGGCGGCGGCCAGTTCGGCGATCCATTCCCCGGTCAAGGTGCTCGATTCGATCGCGATCGCGCCGGGCGCCATCGCCGCCAGTGCGCCGCCTTCCCCCGCCCATACGCTGCGCGAGACGTCGTCGTCGGCGAGCATCGCGATCACGATCGCGGCCCCCGCCGCGGCCTCCGCAGGGCTGCCGGCGACCCGCGCCGGCGTATCCGCGAAGGGCGCCGTCTTGGCGGCGCTGCGGTTCCACACCGCGACATCGAACCCCGCCGCCAGCAACCGGCGGGCCATGCCCGATCCCATCAGCCCCAGGCCCAGCACCGCAACCGTCGTCATCGCCATCCCATTCCCCGTGCGCGTGTGTGATCGCCCGGCGGTATAGCGGCGGGCGGGGCTGCGCTCACGCGCGAAGTGGTTGATTCTGCCGCCGTTCGCCCTGCGCAAAGCAGAAGGGCGCAGGCGGAGGGTTTGGCGGCGTCCGCTGCCCCCTGAATGCCCCTAAATGCCCCCTAAATGCCCCTCAATGCCCCCTGATAGGCCCCGAGCATGGCCGCGCCGAAGCAGACGAAGATCACCCGGTCGATCTCTTCGCACTCCGCCACGGATGCGCGCACCGCGCCGACCGCGATCGTGACCGCATGCTCCACCGGATAGCCATAGACGCCGCAGCTGATCGCAGGGAAGGCGATGGTCCGCACGCGATGGGCGCGGGCCAGCGCCAGGCTGTTGCGATAGCAGGATGCGAGCAGTTCGGGCTCGCCGGCATCGCCGCCGCGCCAGACCGGGCCGACCGTGTGGATCACGTGGCGCGCGGGCAGGCGATAGCCGCCGGTGATGCGCGCCTCGCCGGTGGGGCAGCCGCCCAACGTCCGGCACTCGGCGAGCAGATCCGGCCCCGCGGCGCGGTGGATCGCGCCATCGACGCCGCCGCCGCCCAGCAGGCTCGAATTGGCGGCGTTGACGATCGCATCGACCGCCAGCCGGGTGATGTCGCCGTCCAGCGCCTCGATGCGGGGCTTGCTCATGGTCGCGTCCACAATCCTTCGCGGGTCGCGGGCGGCGGCGTCGAGAAGGCCTCGCCCAGCGCCCTCAACACCGCGGCGGCCTTGCCCGTTCCGCTGGTTGTCACGCGATGGTCGAGCGCGCCCGCGCCCTCCGCCGCGACGATCCGCGCGATGCCGCCATAGATGCCCGCCGCCGCCAGCACCGCCCAGCGCGAGCGGAACGGCAGCCGTGCCGCGCCGACCCGGGCCGACGCCTCGTAACGCTCCGCCATCGCCGCCAGCCGCCCGGTGAGCACCGCGACGTGCGAGCGGTAGCGCCGGTCGAGCAGGTTGGCGGGGTCGATCTCCGCTTCCGCCAGCCATTCGACGGGGAGGTAGCAGCGCCCGGCATGATGATCCTCGGCCACGTCGCGGGCGATGTTCGCCAGCTGGAAGGCGATGCCGAGGTCGGTCGCGCGGTCGAGCGTGTCCCGGTCGGCGGGAGCGACGCCCATCACCACCGCCATCATGCAGCCGACGACCCCCGCGACATGCCAGCAGTAGCGCAGCAGATCCGCCTCGGTCTGCGGGCGCCAGCCGGCGGCGTCGAGCGCGAAGCCGGCGATATGCTCGGCGGGCAGCGCCGGCGGCATCGCGGTTTCGGCGGCGACGATCCGCAACGCGTCGAACGCGGGATCGCCGACGATCTCGCCGGCCAGGGCGGCGCGCGTCTTCGCCAGGATCTCGGCAAGGCGTGCTTCCGCGTCGCCGGCGCTCAGCCACTCGGCATCATGGCCGTGATCCTGCCCGTCGGCGAGATCGTCGCAGCGGCGGCACCAGGCATAGAGCAGCCAGGCGCGCTGGCGCGTCGGGCGGTCGAACAGGCGACTGGCCAGCGCGAAGCTGCGGGAGCCCCGCGCGATGCTTTCCTCTGCGGTCGCGACGATCGCGTCGCGCGCCGGCAGCCGCGCGGTCACAGATCTTTCCGGCCGATCCACTTGTCGACCGTTTCCGGCACATGGTCCGCCAGCCGGTCGAGCAGGTCGGCGACGGCATCGACCTCGATGAGCATCGCGCGATGCTCGTCCTTCAGGAAGCCGCCGGTCACCATCGAATCGAGGAAGGCGACGAGCCCGTCATAATAGCCGCCGACATTGAGCAGCGCGCAGGGCTTGGCGTGGTAGCCGAGCTGCGCCCAGGTCCACACCTCGAACAATTCCTCCATCGTGCCGATGCCGCCGGGCAGGCTGACGAACGCGTCCGACAGGTCGGCCATCATCGCCTTGCGCTCATGCATCGAAGTGGTGATGTGGAGCTGGGTGATGCCGTGATGCGCCACTTCGCGATCGACCAGCGCCTGCGGAATCACGCCGATCACTTCGCCGCCCGCCGCCAGCGCCGCATCGGCGACCGCGCCCATCAGGCCGACATTGCCGCCGCCATAGACCAGCCCGACGCCGGCCTGCGCCAGTTCGGTGCCCAGCGCACGCGCGCATTCGGCGTGGATCGGATCGGTGCCGAAGCTGGACCCGCAATAGACGGCTACGCGCATGGATGACTCCCTTGACTGACGGGAGGGCTCATAGCCTGAGATCGCTCAGCATCAACGCCGCAGTCGCCTTGGCGCTGCCGACGACGCCGGGAATGCCCGCCCCCGGATGCGTGCCCGCGCCGACGAAATACATGTTGGGGATCTCGTCGTCGCGGTTGTGCGTGCGGAACCAGGCGCTCTGGGTGAGGATCGGCTCGAGGCTGAACGCGCTGCCGAGATGCGCATTGAGATCGCGCCCGAAATCGGCGGGCGTATAGTGGAACTTCGTGACGATGCGGCTGTGAATGTCCGGGATCAGGCGCAGTTCGATCTCGTCGAGGATGCGCTTTTCGAGGATCGGCCCCACCTGCGCCCAGTCGATCGGCAGCTTGCCCATGTGCGGCACCGGCGCCAGCGCGTAGAAGGTGGAATGGCCTTCCGGCGCCATCGACGGATCGGTGACGGTGGGGTGGTGCAGGTAGAGCGAAAAATCCTCCGGCAGCACGCCATGATCGTAGATGTCCTCGAGCAGCCCTTTGTAGCGCGGACCGAACAGGATCATGTGGTGCGGGATGCCCGGCCAGCTCCCGCGAATGCCGAAATGCACGACGAACAGAGAGGGCGAGAAGCGCTTCCGCTCCAGCTTCTGGCCGGCGCGGCGGCCGGACCTGTTGTTGCGCAGCAGATCGCGATAGCTGTGGACGATGTCGGCGTTGCTCGCCACCGCATCGAAGCTGTCCCGCCAGCCGCTGGCGGTGACGACGCCCGTCACCTTGTCGCCGCGCGTCTCGATCTCGGTCACCGGGTCCGCCAGCCGCACGATCCCGCCGAGCCGCTCGAAGTGGCGGACCATGCCGGCCACCAGCCGGTTGGTGCCGCCCTGCGCGAACCACACGCCACCATCCTTTTCCAGCTTGTGGATCAGCGCGTAGATCGCGCTGGTCGTCATCGGATTGCCGCCGACCAGCAGGGTGTGGAAACTCAGCGCCTCGCGCAGCTTCTCATTCTTCACGAAGGACGAAACGATCGAATAGACCGAACGCCACGCCTGGTAGCGCGCCAGCGCGGGCGCCGCCTTTATCATCGAGGCGAAATCGAGGAAGGCCACATGGCCCAGTTTCTCATAGCCCTCGCGATAGACGCCGGCGCTATAATCGAGGAAGCGGCGATAGCCGTCGACATCCCGCGGGTTGAGCCGCGCGATTTCCGCCGTCAGCTTCGCATCGTCGTTGGAATAGTCGAAATTGGTGCCGTCGCGCCAGTTGAGGCGGTAGAACGGAAACACCGGGCACAGCGTCACGTCATCGGCGATGTCGTGCCCGCTGAGCGCCCATAACTCCTTCAGGCAGGCGGGATCGGTGATCACCGTCGGGCCCGCATCGAAGGTGAAGCCCTCCCGCTCCCACACATAGGCGCGACCGCCCGGGCGGTCCCGTCCCTCGATCAGCACGGTCGATACGCCAGCCGACTGCAGCCGGATCGCGAGCGCCAGTCCGCCGAATCCGGCGCCGATCACAGCAACCTTCTTGGTCATGCCCTTGCCTCTGCCCCCACCTGTCCACCGGCGATCGCGCGGATCGCACCCATCACCGATACCGGCGGCTTGCCCGCCAGCAACCGTGCCTTGTCCCCCAACGTCGAATGCGCCGCATAGAAGCGCTCGACCAGCCGTTCGTCGAGCCGATAGAAGCGATCGAACATCCGATAGCGCTCATCCGCCGCCCCCGCCCGGAACAGCATCCTCGCCAGCATCCGGTAATAGCCGCGACTGCGCCAGCGGGCGCGGGCGTGGGCATGCAGCCGATCGTGCAGCGCGGCACCGTCGAGATCGGGCATGCGCGCGATCAGCAGCGCGGTCGCCACCGCATCCGGCAACGAATAGCCGGTGGTCGGGTGGAACAGCCCGGCGCGCACACCGGCCTTGGCAACGCCTTCGCCGCCAGCGCGCCAATAGCCCTCGAAATCGCCGCCCATCGCCACCGGCAACACGCCGGTTTCGACACGGCCGACCGACGCGACCGACCAGCCCTGCTGCGCCGCATAGGCGGCAATGCGATCGCCGATCGCGGACACGTCGAGCACGGGGCCGTCGCTGTAATAGGTATCCTCGACGAAGACGCGATCCGGGCCGAACGGCAGGCAGTAGACGAAGCGGTAGCCATCGATCTGCGGCACGCTGGCATCCATCACGATCGGCCGTTCCAGCCCGTGCGGCGCCGCCAGCACCAGTTCCTGGCCGACGAATTTCTGCCAGCCGAGATCGAGCATCGTCAGATCGCTCGCCCCGCGCGCGTCGATCAGCCCGGCCGCCTCGATCCGGCTGCCATCGTCGAGCACGGCGGCGGTCGCGCTGGTCGTGAGCACGCGCCGCCCGGTGCGGATGCGATCCGCCGGCAGCGCCGCACGCACCGCCGCATCCAGCCGCTCTGATTCGATCGAATGATATGTCGCGCGCAGCGTGCGCGCGAACGAGGGGAAGCGCACGTCATAGCCCTGCCAGCGATGCGCGATCAGGGGCGCGACCAGGTCGGCGCCGGCGGCGTCGAGGTCCGAATCGAAGAAGGACCAGACATGGTTGCCGCCAATCGCCGGGTCGTCGCCCACCAGCACCACGTCCAGCCCGGGCCGATGGTGCGCAAGCGCGAGCGCGATCAGGCCACCGGCCAGGCCGGCGCCGACGATGAGAAGGTCACAATCGCGCGTTCGAGCCATCGCGGGGGCATACACAGCTTTGCCATCGGGGTGAAAGCTGCGATCGCGCAACCTGCGCATTTTGGCCGCGTTTCCACTGTGCGCGCTACCGCTGCAAGGCGAAAGCGCCTAAGCAGCGGTCGTGACCCTCTTCATCGCCATCGCGCTTTCGGCGCTTGCCATGACGCTGATCGTCGGCGTGCGCTATCTGATCGTCTCGGCCGGCTTCGCCTGGGGCACCCGCCTGCGCCATCCCCGGCTCTATGCCGGGCTGGACCGGCAGATTCGCCGGGAAATCGGCTGGAGCCTGGCTTCGGCGGCGATCTATGGCGTGCCCGCCGGCGTCGTCGCCTGGGGCTGGCAGAACCGCGGCTGGACCCTGATCTACGACGATGTCGCGGCCCGCCCGCTCTGGTGGCTGCCGGTGTCGGTGCTGGTCTACCTCTTCCTGCACGACACCTGGTTCTACTGGACGCATCGCTGGATGCACCGGCCCGCGCCGTTCCGCATCGCCCACGCCGTCCATCACGCCAGCCGCCCGCCCACCGCCTGGGCGGCGATGAGCTTCCACCCTTGGGAAGCGCTGACCGGAGCGGTCGTGATCCCCGCGCTGGTCTTCCTCATCCCCATCCATGTCGGGGCGCTGGCGCTTGTGCTGACGGTCATGACGATTATGGGTGTCACCAACCATATGGGGTGGGAAATCTTCCCGCGATGGCTGGTGCGGGGCAAGGCGGGGCGATGGCTGATCACCGCGAGCCATCATCAACGCCATCATGAGCGGTACAGGTGCAATTATGGGCTCTATTTCCGGTTCTGGGACCGGCTGTGCGGTACGGATGCCGGAATCGGCGCTTTCGGGGACGACCAGAGCGGTGTTCGCAATGCTGGCCGTCGTGCTGCTACCGGCGGCGGCGGCGGCACCGACCGGCGCGGTTGACGCGCGCTTCGAAGGATTGCGGTCGGCGAAGGGCATGCTGCGCATCTGCCTGACGACCAATCCGGACCGCTTTCCGGACTGCAAGGGCGATCCGACCGCGATCACCCGATCGATCAGCGCTGCCAGCCCGCGCCTCGAAATCCCGGCCCTCCCCGCCGGCGACTACGCCATCGCGGTCGTCCATGACGAAAACGGCAATGGCAAGCTGGATACCTTCGCCGGCATTCCGCGCGAAGGCGTCGGCTTCTCGCGCAACCCCAAGCTCGCGTTCGGCCCGCCGCGCTTCGCCGCGGCGCAGTTTTCGGTTGCCGGGTCGGCCGCGCCGCAAAGCATCCGGCTGAAATATTTCCTTTAACGCCGTTCCGCTTCGTTCACCGCGTTGCAACCTTTCCCGGCTTCCGGCCGTTCCGGCCTCAAGATCTGGAAGGAAATATCGTTTTGCAGCAACAGCTTTCGCTGCCGGGCAAGATCGTTGCCCTGGCACTGGCGACCGTCGTCCTGGTCGCCGCCGCAGCCCCGGCATTCGCGCACGAGGCGCCGCTCGGGAACCCGTTCGAGACCGATGATCGCGCGCTGACCATCGCCGCCGGGGCAGCCTATATTCCCTGCTGAAACGCTATAAGGCGCCAGGCCGCCACCGCCCTGCCGATCATGTGTTCGAACGTATCGCCCCTCAGCCTTCCGCCACCACGAGCGCCGCGCGCATCCACGCCGGCGCGGCCGAGGGGTCGATCGTCTCCACGCGCAGATGCTCCACCTTCAGCCCGAGGTCGGGATAGGCGATGCGCGTGCGGTCGGTCGGCTCGGCGCCGGGCGTGACGACCAGCCGGCGGTTGACCTTCTGCCGCCAGTTCATCCGCGCGGTATTCTCCTGCCCCACATAGCAGCCCTTGGCGAAGCTGACGCCGTTCAGCTCGGCGGCGTTGCATTCCAGCCAGAGCGTCTTGTCCTGCCCCAGCTCGTCGACACCCTCGGTGACGCCGAGCGCCAGCCGGTGCGCGGGCCAGCCTGCGACCGGTTCGTCGGCCGGGGCGACCCAGCGATGGCCGAGCGCGTCGAGGCGCGGATCGGGCACCCCCTCCCCCGGCTCCGGCGACCAATGCACCGCCAGCGCTTCGTCACGCGCGATCGTGATCGGGCGCCGCAGCCGGTAAAGCGTCAGCCGGCGGGCCAGCGCGTCGATCTGGGTTGCCTCGCAGTCGACCAGCACATCGTCGCCATCGGCCCACAGGATGAAGTCGAACAGCGCCTTGCCCTGCGCGGTGAGCAGCCCCGCCCAGACCGGCAGCGGCCCGGACACGTCATTGGTGACGAGGCCCTGGAGGAAGCCGCGGACATCCTCTCCCGAGAGACGAAGCACGGCGCGATCGGCAAGGGTGGTCTGCGGCATGGAGCACAGGTAGGAAGGCGGCGCGCGGAAAGGAAGACAGCATGGCGACTTACGATCTCATCCTCAGGAACGGCATGGTGTGGACCCCGGGTGGTCCCGCCGAAGTCTCGATCGGCGTGCGCGACGGGCGAATCGCGGCGATCGGCGTCGATGGCGATGCCGGCGAGACGATCGACTGCGCGGGGCTGACGGTGCTGCCCGGCGTGATCGACAGCCAGGTCCATTTCCGCGAACCGGGGCTGGAGCATAAGGAGGATCTCGAATCGGGCAGCCGCGCGGCGGTGCTCGGCGGCGTGACCGCGGTGTTCGAGATGCCCAACACCAAGCCCAACACGGACAGCGCCGAGGCGCTCAACCACAAGCTCGACCGTGCCTACGACCGGATGTGGTGCGACCATGCCTTCTATGTCGGCGCCACCTCGGCCAACGCGCCGATGCTCGCCGAGCTGGAGCGGCTGCCGGGCACCGCGGGGGTCAAGATCTTCATGGGCGCCTCGACCGGCGACCTGCTGGTTTCGGAAGACGGCGAACTGGCGCGGGTGCTCGCCTCCGGCCGGCGGCGCGTGGCGATCCACGCCGAGGATGAGGCGCGGATGCAGGAACGCGCCGGCGAACGCGTGGCGGGCGATCCTTCAAGCCACCCGGTGTGGCGCGACGACGAGAGCGCGATGCTGGCGACGCGCCGCATCCTCACCCTCGCCCGTGCCGCGCGGCGGCGGATCCACATCCTCCACGTGACCACCCCCGCCGAGCTCGAAGTGATCGCCGGGCACAAGGATGTCGCCACCTGCGAGGTGACGCCGCAGCACCTGACGCTCGCGGGTGAGGACGCCTATCCGCGCCTCGGCACCTTCGCGCAGATGAACCCGCCGATCCGCTCGGGCGCGCACCGCGACGGGCTGTGGCACTGGCTGAACCAGGGCGTGCCCGACGTGCTCGGATCGGACCATGCGCCGCACACGCTGGAAGAAAAGGCGCAGGCCTATCCCGCAAGCCCCTCGGGCATGCCGGGCGTGCAGACCCTGCTGCCGCTGATGCTCGATCATGTCGCCAAGGGCCGCACGACCCTGCAGCGCGTGATCGAGCTGACCTCGGCGGGGCCGCAGCGCGTGTTCAACATCGCCGGCAAGGGCCGCATCGCCGCAGGCTATGACGCGGATTTCACCATCGTCGATCTCAAGGCGCAGTGGACCGTGGCGGAAAGCTGGCTCGCCAGCCGCTGCGGCTGGTCTCCCTTCACCGACATGGCGCTGACCGGCAAGCCGATCGGCACGATCATCCGCGGCCGGCGGGTGATGTGGGACGGGCAGCTTGCCAATACCGCGTCGGGCCGGCCCGTGCGGTTCGCGGAGACGGCGTTCGCTTGAGGGGGCTTAGCTTAAGCCCCTCTCCCGCGAAGGGCACTATCGGATCACAGATCGCAAAAGAATTGAGAGGGGCTGCCGCCGCGCCCCCTCGCCCCTACGGGGAGAGGGACGGGGAGAGGGGGAAGTCGCGCGGGGCGTAAAGGTTCGGAGGGCTCAGCACTGCGGCTTTCAGAGCGAGCCGGTCAGAACCTGTACGCTTGGCGCGACTGCCCCTCTCCCTGGTCCGCTCTGCGGACCTTTCCCTCTCCCCGTAGGGGCGAGGGCTTTAGATCGCGAATCACCCCCGGGCGTTCAGGCCTGAAGCTGGCGGTGGTGGCGGATCACCTCGTCGATGATGAAGCGCAGGAATTTCTCGGTGAAATCGGGATCGAGATTCGCATCGCCGGCCAGCGCGCGCAGCCGGGCGATCTGGCGATCCTCGCGGCCGGCATCGGCGGGCGGCAGCCCCGCCTCGGCCTTGTATTGGCCCACCCGCCTGGGTGACCTTGAAGCGCTCCGCCAGCATGAACACCAGCGCCGCGTCGATATTGTCGATGCTCTCGCGGTACCGCTGCAACGTCTCGTCGGTCATCGTCACTCCCTTCATCCGGCGCCTTTGCGGCGCAGCCGGGCCGCTTTGCAAGGGCTATGTGCTTGCGTTCGACGCGCAGCCGCGCCAATGCGGGCGGGCATGAGCGCGACAGTACATCGTATGAACCCCTCGCGGCCGCCCTCGCTCGACGCGATGCTCGGCCTCGTTGCGAGTGACATGAACGCCGTCAACCAGGTGATCCTGGCCCGGATGCAGTCGGAGATCCCGCTGATCCCCGAACTCGCCGGCCACCTCATCGCCGGCGGCGGCAAACGCATGCGCCCGATGCTGACCTTGGCGAGCGCCCGGCTGCTCGACTATACCGGATCGCGCCACCACAAGCTGGCGGCCGCCGTGGAGTTCATCCACACCGCGACGTTGCTGCACGACGATGTCGTCGACGGCTCCGGCATGCGCCGCGGCCGCCGCACCGCCAACATCATCTGGGGCAACCCGGCGAGCGTGCTGGTGGGCGATTTCCTGTTCAGCCGGTCGTTCGAGCTGATGGTGGAGGAAGGCAGCCTCAAGGTGCTGCGGATCCTCTCCAACGCCAGCGCGGTGATCGCCGAGGGCGAGGTCAACCAGCTCACCGCGCAGCGCCGCATCGATCTGGGCGAGGATCGCTATCTGGAGATCATCGGCGCCAAGACCGCCGCGCTGTTCGCCGCCGCCTGCCGCATCGCCGCGGTGGTGGCCGAGCGTGACGAGACGGCCGAACTGGCGCTCGATTCCTACGGCCGCAACCTGGGCATCGCCTTCCAGCTCGTCGACGATGCGATCGACTATGCCTCCGACGGCGCGACGATGGGCAAGGATGCCGGCGACGATTTCCGCGACGGCAAGGTGACCCTGCCGGTGATCCTCGCCTATGCGCGCGGGTCCGAAAGCGAGAAGGCGTTCTGGCGCGAGGCGATCGCCGGCCACCGGGTGAGCGACGAGGATCTCGCCCACGCGACGCAGCTGCTGCGCGACAGCGGCGCGATCGCCGACACCATGGCCCGCGCCCGCCTCTACGGCCAGCGCGCGATCGACGCGATCGGCGGGTTCCACGCCAGCGCCGCCAAGGCCGCGATGGTCGAGGCGGTCGAGTTCGCGGTCGCCCGGGCCTATTGATGCAGCGCCGCCGCGCGCCGCTTTCCGACGGGTTCGACCGGGTCGGGCCGTTCCATCCCTATGTCGCGTTCGCCGGCGTGCTGCTGCTGGATCTCTCGATCGTCCTGATGCTGCTGGGCGGCGTCACCCTGATCGGCGACAAGGTGGAGGATGTGATCTGGCCCGGCGGGCCGGAATGGGTGGATTTGTAGGAGCGTCACGCCCTCTCCCCTCGGCTATCGCATGCACATATCGGAAGGCGAGCGATCGGTTCATGTCCTCCCCGAGCAAAGCCCGGGGAGGACCATTTGGTTCTCAGCCAGATGTGGGAATGCCCCAGCTCCCCAAGGGGAGAGGGGCTTTCCCCCACTTCACCCAAGCTTGCCTTCCGACTGCTTCTTCAGCTCGTCGCGGATCTCCTTGAGGATATCCACCTCGCTCGGCCCCTTCGGCGCCGGCGCCGGCGCCGGCTTTTCGATCAGCTTGTTGGCCAAGCGCACCAGCAGGAAGATGATGAAGGCGAGAATGACGAAGTTCACCGCCACAGTGATGAACTGGCCATAGCCGAACATCGGCACGCTCGCGGCCTTGAGGTCCGCATAGCTGGTCGCCGATCCCTTGAAGTCCGCCGGTATATCCCCCAGCCGCACGAAATAGCCCGAGAAATCGAAGCCGCCGAAGATCCAGCCGATCACCGGCATGATGACATCCTCGGTCAACGAGGTGACGATCTTCCCGAACGCGGCACCGATGATCACCGCGACCGCAAGGTCGAGCACATTGCCGCGCGCGATGAAGGCCTTGAACTCGTTAAGCATGAACTGTCCCCTGACTGATCGTTCCTGCCGCCCCACCCCCATGTGGACGGATCGCACGATGGATGGAACCCCTCATTGCGGCGCGGGCGGCGGTGCGGTACGCGGCAGGCACGAGACGATCGAGGGAGTTTTCCAATGCCGTTCGCCCGCCGCCTGGCCGCAGCGCTTGCCGCGCCGGCGCTGATCCTGTCGTTGTCGAGCTGCGGGATCAACTCCATCCCCACGGCCGAGGAAAACGCCAAGGCGCGCTGGGCCGATGTGGAGGCCGAATATCAGCGCCGCGCCGACCTGATCCCCAATCTGGTCAAGACGGTGGAAGCCGCTGCCATCCAGGAGCGCACGACCCTGCGCGAGGTGACCGAGGCGCGCGCGAAGGCCACCTCCGTCCAGCTCAACGCCGACGATCTCACCGATCCGGCGAAGGTCGAGGCGTTCGAGGCGGCGCAGAACCAGCTCAGCGGCGCGCTCGGCCGGCTGCTGGTCGTCACCGAGAATTATCCGAACCTCAAGACCAACGACAATTTCATCGCGCTCCAGAAGGAGCTCGCGGGCACCGAGAACCAGATCAACGTCGCCCGCCGCGACTATAATGGTGCGGTGCAGGCCTATAACACGGAAATCCGCACCTTCCCCGCGGTGATCGGCGCCAACATCGTCTACGGCTCCAAGCCGATGACGCCGTTCAAGGCCGCCCCCGGCAGCGACAAGGCGCCGACCGTCGATTTCGGCGGCATCGCGAAGTAGCGAATGCGCCTGCTTGGCGTCCTGCTGGCGTTGCTCGCCACACTGATCGCCACCCCGGCGGCCGCGCAGACCTTTCCCAAGCTGACCGGCCGGGTGGTCGACGCCGCCAACATCATCCCGCCGGCCGAGGAAGCGCAGCTCACCGCCGATCTCGACGCGCTGGAGAAGCTGAACGGCCAGCAGTTCGTGATCGCCACCGTGCCGAGCCTCGAGGGCCGGCCGATCGAGGATTATGGCTATCGGCTGGGCCGCGAATGGGCGATCGGCCGCAAGGAGATCAACGACGGCGTGATCCTGCTGGTCGCGCCCAACGATCGCGCCGTCCGCATTGAGGTCGGCTATGGCCTCACCCCGATCCTGACCAACGGGCTGACCGGGCTGATCGTCGAGAAGCAGATCCTGCCGCGCTTTCGCGCGGGCGACATGCCAGGCGGGATCCGCGCCGGCGCCGATGCGGTGCTGGCGCAGCTCCGCCTCCCCGCCCCGCAGGCCGAGGCCCGCGCCAAGCGCATCCTCGCCGAACAGGCCAAGGAGGATGAGGCGCCCAACTGGCTGGGGGTGGTGGTGCTGGTGGTCCTGTTCTTCGCGATCATCTTCATCCTTTCCCGCGCGCGCGGCGGCCGCAGCTATCGCGGCGGCGGCGCCCCGGTGATCATCTGGGGCGGCGGCGACAGCTGGGGATCGGGCTCCTCGTGGAGCGGCGGCGGATCGAGTTGGGGCGGTGGCGGCGGCTTTTCGGGCGGCGGCGGGTCGTTCGGTGGCGGCGGCGCATCGGGGAGCTGGTGATGGCGACGGGCTTCAAGACGCTGAGCGAGGCCGACCATCGGCTGGTCACCGAGGCGGTGGCGGCGGCGGAGCGCGGCACCGATGGCGAGATCGTGACGATCGTCGCCGACCGGTCGGACGATTACCGCGACGTCGCGCTCTGCTGGGTGCTCGGCGTCGTCCTTGCGGTGCTGGCGCTGGCGGCGCTGCTGCCGGGGCATGTCACCTGGCTGTTCCACTGGACCGGCGGCGGTTGGAAGGAAGCGATCGCGCCGGGCGAGTTGCTGCCGGTGCTGCTCGGCGTGGTTGCGATCAAGGCGGCCGCGGCGTGGCTGCTGCTCGCCTGGCGGCCGCTGCGGCTGGCGCTGACGCCGCGCGGCGTGCGGAACCGGCGGGTGCGGGCGCGCGCGATCCAGTTGTTCAAGGTCGGCGCGGAATATCGCACGCGCGGGCGCGTCGGCATCGTGATCTACCTGTCGATCGCCGAGCATCGCGCCGAGATCGTCGCCGACAGCGCGATCGCCGCCAAGGTGACCTCCGAATGCTGGGGCGACGCGATGGCGGCAATGATCGACCATGTTCGCGCCGGCCGCCCCGGCGAGGGCATGGCGGCGGCGGTGGCGCAGGTCGGCATGGTGCTGGCCCGGCATTTCCCCAAGAGCGAGGATGATGTGAACGAACTTCCCGACCGGCTGATTGAGCTATGACGCCCGAAGAACGCGACGCCACCCCCGAGGAGATCATGTGGGCCGGGCGGTTCATCACCGCCAAGCGCCGCGGACGCTGGGAATATGTCGGCCGCGCGCGCGGCATCGAGGCGGCGGTGATCGTCGCGATCGACGATGAACGGCATGTGCTGCTGGTCGAGCAGTATCGCGTGCCGATCGGCGCCTATTGCCTCGAACTCCCCGCCGGCCTCGTCGGCGACGAGACCAGCGGCGAAGCGGTAGAGATCGCCGCGGGCCGCGAGCTGGAGGAAGAGACCGGCTACCGCGCCGGCCGGCTGGAACATGCCGGCCACTTCGCCTCGTCCCCCGGCATGGTCTCCGAGACCTTCACCCTCGTGATCGCGCATGATCTGGAGAAGGTGGGCGACGGCGGCGGCGTGGAAGGCGAGAACATCACCGTCCACCGCGTGCCGCTGGACGGCATCGCCGACTTCGTGGCGCAGAAGCGCGCCGAGGGGCTGGTGATCGACGTGAAGATGCTGTTGCTGCTGGCTTCGGGGCTGATCGGGTAAGGCCCCGGGAAGCGTTGCGGGCGCCCGTCACAAGCGCCCGTCACGCGACTCGTCCCTCGACTTCGCTCGGGACGAACGGAGTTTGCAGAAGCACGTTTGACCTCTCCGTTCGTCCCGAGCGCAGTCGAGGGAAGAGTCACACGAAGGCAGTCGCCTACTTCGCGTCCAGCACCACCAGCGCCACGCCCTGGCGCGGCAGCCGCATCTCCAGCGTCGCCGCCCCGCGTGCGGCCTTCTTCACCGTCAGCGCCTCCGCCTGCATCCGCGACGCCGCCTCCAGCTGCCCATATTGCTTCTCGTCGGGCGATTGCGGCGACCCCATCTTCTGCCATGCGGCGAAGGCGTTGCCATGGTCGCGATCGACCCGCCAAAGCTGCGCGGTGGCGGGTGCTGCCTTCAATCCCCTGAGCGCGATCGTCACCGCCGCGTCGGGGCCCGCGACATCGTCGTCATGATAATGCCAGACGAGCAGGGCGACCTTGCCGTCCGCCGTGCGCGTCGCGATCGTGCCGATGTCCGCGGCGCCGAGCACGCCGTCCTTCATCACCGATTCCAGCGGCACCTGCGCGTCGCTCGCCGCCTTAAGCCTGGTCTCACCCAGTTGCGCGAACATCCGGAACACGTTGAGCACCGGCAGGTCGACGCCGTTGGTGGAGAGCTGGCGATAGCCGGCGAACCAGGGCTGGTCCTCGAACTCGAACGACCATGACAGCACCCCTTCCAGGTTGACCTTGCGCTTCGCCGCCAGTTCCCAGATCCGCGCGAAGCTCGCGGCGGTGTAGCTCGAATACATGGTGCCGTTGCGATAGGCGTTCTGCGGCCCCGGGCAGGCGGCGCAGCCTTCCGGATCGCTCTCTCCGATCACCACCGGCTTGGTCGCGAGCGACGGCACCGAGAGCATCTTGGTGAAGCCCTCATCGGTGCCGCGCAGATGGGTGGCGAGCCCCATGCGGACATGGCCGTCGACGAAGGTCGGCCTGCCCTTGGCGTGGAAGGACAGGAAGTCGGTGGGCGTACCGGTCTCCCCGGTCGCATGGTTGCGGCCCGACGACACATGCTTGAGGAAACCGTCCATGAAGCTGCCGCCGGGCCCCGCGGTATCCGCGCCGCCGACCCGCGCGTTGGGCAGCGCACGGCGCACGCCGGCGATCGCATGGTCGTGCAGCTTGTAGAAATCCTCGGGGCTGCCCTTCCAGTAATAGGGCGAGTTGGCTTCGTTCCACACCTCGAAATACCAGGTGGCGACCTCTTCGGCGCCATAGCGCTCCACATTGTGGCGGGTCCATTGATAGACCAGTTCGCCCCACTTCTCATAATCCCTGGGCGGATAGGCCCAGCCGGTGGCGACCAGCCCATAATCGAAGCCCGGCCGCCAGAGATGCTGGTAGGGCGTGCCCGCGGAGGCGGACGACATCGCCTCGGGCGTGAAGCCGATCTGCAGGTAAGGGCGCACGCCGCGCGCGAGATAGGTGTCGATGATGCCGTCGACGATCGTCCAGTCATAGACCGGCTTGCCGTCCTCGGTCTCGGTATAGGCGTTGGTGCTGCCCCATTTGAACGCAGGCGTGCCGTCGCCGCTGCTCAGCAGGTTGTGCGCGCGGAAATAGACCTGGCCGGATTTGAGCTTGCCGAGTTCGGACAGCAGTTTGCGGCCGTCCTTCATCGTCGCATAATTGGGCTCGTCGGCGCCGAAGAAGCGCCAGACCGGCGGCAGGCTGCCCACCGTCGTGCCCGCATCGACATCGATCGTCACCGGGCGCGCCGGCTCCGCCTGCGCCTCGGTCTGCGCTTGGGCGCCATGGGTCGGCCCACCCAGCATCGCCAGCGCGGCAAGCGCCGCCATCGGCCTGAACATCAGCATCTCCTCTCCCGGAGACGCCATTCAAACGATTTATCATATCGAAACAAGGCCGGAACGGCGATTCTGCCCCCCGAAAACCCTGAGGGCGGCATCCGGAATTGTTGCCACACCCCCATCGCGTAGTGATCGGGGTGCCCGAACTTAGCAGCGTGCAGGGATATGGCCGTCTCCAATTCCATCTACACCAAGCATCTCGTCCGTGCGGTGCCGCCGCGCGGCGTGGTGCCGGTGCATCTCCTGGTCGGCGAGGAGCACAGGCAGCTCGACGTCGGCCGGCCGATGGACTTCAACGACATCACCCTCCTTTCCGGCGCCGCCTGTTCGAAGCGGACGGAGGATTTCGGCGCATTGGGGCCCCGGACGCTCGCCAAAAGGTCGATCAGCCAGTGGGGCCGGCCGATCGAGGCCGGCTATTTCTTCGACACGCGCTACAAGGAACCGAACAACGTCTCGCACCTGCTGATGGACATCGTTCCGCTGTGCCTGTGCGTGAAGGCGGCGGTGCCCGATGCCCGCTTCATCTTCCGCCCGCTGGCACCGCGCTTCCGCGAACTGCTGGAGCATTTCGGCATCGAACCCGTGAGCACCTATCGCCCGGTGCGCGGCCGGCAGCTCAGCTTCCGCCTCTCGCGCGGGCTTTCGCAATATGAGATCACGGGCAGCTTCGACGCGCCGGTCTATTCCTATACCGGCGAGGTCTATGGCGATTATATCGAGGAGCGGGCGGGCCCCGCGAAGATCTTCGTCTCGCGCCGCGGCCCGCGGTCACCGGTCAATGCCGGCGAACTCGACGCCTTCCTCGAGGATCGCGGCTTCCGCATTGTCTATCTGGAGGATCACCCGATCGCCGAGCAGATCGCGCTGATGCAGGGCGCGGACGAGGTGGTGGCGATCCACGGCGCGGCGATCGCCTATCTCGCGCTCAAGGCCCGCACCCGTACCTTCGTCGAGCTGATGCCGCCGCACGTCTATCACGATCATTTCGCGATCGGCATCGGCCACAAGGTGAGCAATTTCTACCAGCTCATCCCCAGCTTCGACGACGATGTGCAGTTCAGCGGCTGGCCGGCAATCTTCGGCCACAAGCAGCAGCCGTTCAGCGTGAACCTCGGGCAGCTCGGCCTCGCGCTGGACAGTTGAGCCGCCTCAGCGCAGCACCGCCGCGGCGTCGACCAGCGCCACGTCGTGCATCTGGTCGAGATAGGCCTCGTAATAGCCCTTGTGCGACGCGCCGACGATGGCGAGCAGGCGGGTGCCCGGGCGCTGGGCCAGCACCTCGCGGATGTTGGCGACCATGCGCAGGTTGCGCGTTTCCCACCAGCCGACATAGGCGCGGCCGAAACCCTGCGGCGAGGGCTCGGCGAGCGCCGCGCCGAAATCGGATCGATAGGCCATTTCGGCGGCGGCCGGATCGTTATGGGCGCGATAGAGCGCCATCAGCCCGCCCGGCTGCGCGGCCCCCGCCTCCAGCCGCTGGTCCTCCGCCCTCCGCGCCGCCGCGGCCGGATTGTTCCACGCCGCCATGATCGCCGCCTCATAGGCCTTGGGGTCGGCGGGATCGGGCTGGTCGGCGCTGTGATCGTCGACGCTCCACACCCGCTCGAGCCCGAGCCGCGCGGCGAGCGCGGCGGCGACGAGAAAGCTCTCGTTGCGCCGATGCTCGAGCGTGTCGAGCCGGGCACGCAGCGCCGCGTCGATCCCCTCACCCTCCTTCCGCTCCGCCGGCGGCAGGCGCAACCATTGCACCAGCGCCGACGCCGGCTCCCCCGCGGCGAGAAACAGCGCCGCCAGCCGCCGCCGCTGCGCGGGCAGGGGTGCGGCGGGCCAGTCCGCCAGCATCCGCTCCGCCGCCGCATTGGCCGCGGGCACATCGAGCCCGGTCGCCTCGCCCGCAGCGCTCGTATCGGGGCAATAATCCTTCACCGTCGCCGCATAGCGCGACGGAGAGCGGCGCAGGCTGTCACACTGGAGCCCGGACAGATTCTCGATGGCGATCGCCGTCGGCCGCCATGCCGCGAGCCGATCGAGCAACGGCGCCAGCGCCTCGGCGCGGAAGCTGTCCGGCAAGCCCGACAGATGCGGGGTGCCCAGCACCAGCACCGCGTTGGGCCGGGCGGTGGCGGCGGCCTTGTGCCGGCCGGGCTGGAAGGCGGGATGATACGCGCCCTCCGCGGCGCGCGCGGCGCCCGATCCCGCGATCATGGCGGCGAGCGTGAAGGCGATGATCGCCGGTCGAAAGAGTCCGCGCCGCATGGTGCCCCCCGATGAATCCTCATCGGCCCATAGCACAGGTGTATTGCTTGCCAAATACACCTGGTTGGGATGCCTGCCCCGCGCTCGGTGCACCAGACGGTCTGGTGCGTTGCGGATAAATCGGCAACGTCTACCCTTCATAGGGGGCGGCAAGGCGGGGCGACGGGCGATCATGAGACGGTTCTGGAAAGCGGTGATCGTTGCATTCGCCGTCGGCGCAGCCGCGCCCGCATCGGCGACCTATTCGATCCTGGCCTGCGATGCTGACGGCACGTGCGGTGCGGCCGTCGCCACCAACAATCTCGCGGTGGGTGCGACCGTCATCTACGCCCGGGCGAAAGTGGGCGCGGTCGCCTCCCAGTTCGAGACCAACCCGTCGCATGGCCCGAAGGGGCTCTCGCTTCTGGCAGGCGGAGCGAGCGCCGAAGCAGCGCTCGACGAACTGCTGCGAACCGATGATGGTTTCGAAGGGCAGGACAAGACATATCGCCAGATCGGCATCATCGGCGCTTCGGGCGACGGCGGCGCCTTCACCGGCGCGCAGGCCGCGGCGTCGCCATGGGCTGGCGCGCTCACCGGTCCAGGATACAGCATTCAGGGCAATGGCCTGGCCGGCGCCCCGGTGCTGGCGGCGATGCGTGACGCCTATCTCGGGGCCAGGGGCACACTCGGCGAAAGGCTGATGGCGGCGCTCGAAGCCGGCGATGCCGCTGGCGGGCAAAGCACCGGCCGATTGTCCGCGGCGCTGCTCGTGCGAACGCCCGAGGGCGGGTTCCAGGACATCGACCTGCGCGTCGACGCCGACGACCGGCCGGTGGCCGCGCTTCGCCGATTGCTGGGCATGCATCAAGCCAATGACGCGATCGCCCGAGCGGAACGCGCTGCGCGCAACCGCCAGCCCGGCGCCGCACGCAGGCATCTTGCCGAGGCGGTCCGTCTGGGTGCCGGTTGGGATCGGGTATGGCGCCGTGCCGCTCGGCTGGCGATGATGTTGGGCGAGAATGGCACTGCGCTTCAGGCACTGGCTGCGCTGGCCAACGCCAATCCGACCTGGGCCGGGATCGAGATCGACGATCCGATCTATGCCTCGCTGTGGAACGATGAAGATGCCGCCAGATGGCGCGCGGAGCGACTGCAGCCCTGAGGGGCACACAGCCATGCACCATAGGGTGTGCTGTCAATAGACAGCATTTGTTCCGCGTCTTCGCAGATCGTGCGCGAACCGTGCGAATACCGCGGTACATTGCAGATATCCCGGCAAAACTGGTTGCAGCGTCAGGACACATGATCCCACGGATTGATGATCGTGGCACCGCTATTGGCGAAGTCGGCGACATTGCGCGTCACGATCGTCAAATCATGAACGAGCGCGGTGGCGGCGATCCAGGCATCGCGCTCGGGCCGCGGATCGGGCACATGGAGAAGCGCGCAGCGCGACGCGATCTCGGCGCTGATCGGCAGGATGCCATCGGCGAAGGCGGGCTCCACATGCTGGCGCAGCCAGCGCCGCAGCATTGCCGCCTGCAGAGGATCGCGCCGATCGAGACGTGCGATACCGAGCTCGATCTCCATGATCGAGACGACGGAGAGGAAGAGGTCGGTGTCATGCACCGTGCCAAACCAGCCGGTCACCGCGGGGTTGGCGCGACCGTCCGCGACCTTGCGGAGTTCGGACACGACATTGGTATCGATCAGATACATCAGTCGAAGACCGCTGCTCGCGGGCTGCCCGTGGGCAGATTCGTGTCGAGGTCGAGGTTGGAGAGGCCCGGCATGGCGATGCGCTCAAGGAAAGAGCCCGCATCCGCCGTCAGCGCGGTGTATCGTTCGTAGGACATCACGACGATATCGGGCCGGTTCCGTTCGGTGATGATGACGGGCGCGCGCTTTGCGGCGCGCTTTATCCGGCTGGGTTCGCGGTTGAAGTCGCGGCTGGTGAAGGTCTCGGAAGTCATGGCGCACTCCGCTGTAGTTAGGTAACTACATACTTGATGGCAGTGACGATGTCGAGCCGGCAGCGTTCAGCTCGATCGCCGGTTAAAGCTGCCGATGGAGACGAGTCGAACCGCGCAGGGTTTGCCGGAGGCTCCAACTCCTGAGAGAGCGGAGCCACGATGAGCAAGACGACGAACCAGAAATAGTGACCGGATGGTCGAACGCGCATGCCGAAGCCGGCCAGTTAATCGTCCCGGATGCAGTAATCGCTGGCTCGCAGCGGATGCTTCCGTCGCGCGAAATGGCCGTCGAGATGTGCCCGGCGACCGGGCTTTTGCCGGCTGGGGGCCATATAGCCAATTTCCGTAACGGAATTCGCCGTAAAAGGCGCTGATTCTTCCCGATTTTCGGGGACCAGATAGCCATCGGGATAGGGTGAACTACCGGCCGGTTTCAGCGCTGCTTTCATTGATATTATTGGGTTTTTTCTCATGCGCGCACCCAACGCACAACGGGGGGCGATCGCGCCGACGACGCCCCCCAACACCCGTATCGCTCAAACGCCTTCGAGCAGCCGCTCGCGCCTGATCTTCTCGCGCCACACCAGCGGTGCCGTATGGTGCACACTCTCGCCGGTGGCATCGACCGCGACGGTCACCGGCATGTCCTTCACGTCGAACTCGTAGATCGCCTCCATGCCGAGATCCGCGAAGCCGACGACCTTGGCGCCCTTGATCGCGCGCGCGACGAGATAGGCGGCGCCGCCGACCGCCATCAGATAGGCGGCCTTGTGCTCGCGGATCGCCTCGATCGCGGCCGGGCCGCGCTCCGCCTTGCCGACCATTGCGATCAGCCCGGTCTGCTCGAGCATCATGCCGGTGAACTTGTCCATGCGGGTGGCGGTGGTGGGGCCGGCGGGGCCGACCACCTCGTCGCGCACCGGATCGACCGGGCCGACATAATAGATCACCCGCCCCTTGAAATCGACGGGCAGTTCCTCGCCCTTCGCCAGCATGTCCTGGATGCGCTTGTGCGCGGCGTCGCGCCCGGTGAGCATCTTGCCGTTGAGCAGCAGCCGGTCCCCCGGCTTCCAGGTGGCGACGACGTCCGGGGTCAGCGTGTCGAGATCGACGCGGATCGATTCCTTGGAGGGCGTCCATTCCACCTTCGGCCATTCGTCGAGGCTCGGCGGCTCCAGATAGGCAGGCCCCGAGCCGTCGAGATGGAAATGCGCGTGGCGGGTGGCGGCGCAGTTCGGGATCATCGCAATCGGCTTGGACGCGGCGTGCGTCGGATAGTCCATGATCTTGACGTCGAGGATGGTGGCGAGGCCGCCCAGCCCCTGCGCGCCGATGCCCAGCGCGTTGACCTTGTCGAAGATCTCGATGCGCAGCCGCTCGATATCGGTCTGCGGCCCGCGCTGCTTGAGCTGCGCCATGTCGATATCGCCCATCAGCGATTCCTTGGCGAGCGTCATCGCCTTTTCGGCGGTGCCGCCGATGCCGATCCCGAGCATGCCCGGCGGGCACCAGCCGGCACCCATCTTCGGGACCATCTCAAGCACCCAGTCGACGATCGACTCGCTGGGGTTGAGCATCGCGAACTTCGACTTGTTCTCCGAGCCGCCGCCCTTGGCCGCGACCTGCACCTCGACATGATGGCCCGGCACCATCTCGACGTTGAGCACGCAAGGCGTGTTGTCCTTCGTGTTGACGCGGCTGAACGCGGGATCCCTCAGGATCGAGGCGCGCAGGCGGTTCTCCGGGTGGAGATAGGCGCGGCGCACGCCCTCGTCGACGACCTCCTGCAGCGATTTCTCGCTGTCCAGCATGCACTGCTGGCCCCATTTGACGAACACGGTGACGATGCCGGTATCCTGGCAGATCGGGCGATGCCCCTCGGCGCACATGCGGCTGTTGGTCAGGATCTGCGCGATCGCGTCCTTGGCGGCCGGGCCCTGCTCCGCCTCATAGGCCGCGCCGAGCGCGCGGATATAATCCATCGGATGATAGTAGCTGATATATTGAAGCGCATCCGCGACGCTCTCGACGAGGTCGGCTTCCTTGATGATGACGGTCATGCGGTCCCCGCTGGCTGGCTGAGTCCTGGCCGCCGTAAACCCATTATGTGGGTTTGGGGAAGTCTGCATGATCGCAACCATTGCCCGGCCGGAGCCGCGATCTTCCGCAAATCACTCGATTCCGGAGCAAATTTTGCTGTCTCACGGACCGGCCTCATGATAGCGCGCGCCGGGAATTTCGAAGGGGGATAGCTTTGGTCGATTATGTTGGCGGTGCCGGGAACGACGTGTTCACCGGCGGGGTTCGCGCAGACACGGCACAGGGGCTGGATGGCGACGACCGGCTGGACGGTGCCGGCGGCGCGGACGCGCTTTCCGGCGGGCGGGGTGACGACCTGCTGATCGGCGGGGCGGGAGACGACCGGCTCGACGGTGGCGCCGGCATCGACACGGCCTCCTACCAGACGGCCGCGTCGGCCGTTCGCATCAACCTCGCGATATCCGGCACCAATGTTTCGGGCGGCGCCGGCCGCGACCGGCTGACGGCGATCGAGAATCTGATCGGCTCGCGCTTCGCGGACACGCTGACCGGTGACGCCGGCCGCAACGAACTCGCCGGCGGCGATGGCGACGACGTCCTCAACGGGGGCGGCGGCAACGACCTGCTGAATGGCGGCGCGGGCATCGACACCGCGTCGTTCGCCGGCGCCGGCGCCGGGGTGTTCGCCAACGTCGCGACGGGGAGCACCGGCGGTGCAGGCAACGACCAGTTCGTCTCGATCGAGAATCTGATCGGATCGAGCTTTGCCGATACGCTGATCGGAGACGCCGGCGCGAACAGCCTCACGGGCTCGGTGGGCAACGACGTGCTCATCGGCGGGCTGGGCGACGATGTGCTCGATGGCGGCGTCGGCATCGACACCGCGAGCTATGCCGATGCCGGCAGTGCCGTTGCGGTCAACCTTCTCGTGAGCTTCCAGCAAACCGGCGGCGCGGGCCGCGACCGGCTGATCGGCATCGAGAATGTGACCGGCTCGGCCCATGACGACATGCTCACCGGCAATGCGTTGTCCAACACGCTGGTCGGCGGGCTCGGCGACGACACGCTCAACGGCGGTCTGGGCAACGACGTGCTCGACGGCGGCGCAGGGATCGACACCGCGTCCTACGCCGATGCCGCGCTGGGCGTGAAGGTCAGCCTGCTCATCGCCGGCGCGCAGACCACCGGCGTCGGTGCCGACCGGCTGATCGGTATCGAGAACCTGACCGGTTCGGCGTTCGACGACGCCCTTGTCGGCGACAACCGCGCCAACACGCTGACGGGCAACGCCGGCAACGACCTGCTCAACGGCGGGCTGGGCAACGACATTCTCAACGGCGGCGCCGGATCCGATACCGCCAGCTATGACGGTGCGCGTGACCGGGTGATCGTCGACCTGCTCAAGACGGGGCCGCAGAGCACCGCCAGTTCGGGCAGCGACACGCTGATTTCCATAGAGAATGTTATCGGCACCGCCTTCGACGACGTGATCACCGGCAATTCGCAGGCCAACCATCTGTCGGGCGGACTGGGCAACGACCTGCTCGACGGCGGATCCGCAGCCGACACGCTCGATGGCGGCAATGGCAACGATACGCTGATCGGCGGCGGCGGCACCGATGTGCTCGGCGGCGGCGCCGGGCAGGACCGGCTGAGCGGCGGGCTGGGTGCCGATCGGCTGACCGGCGGCACCGGCTTCGACCGCTTCGTCTATACGAGCACCGCGGAAAGCACCGCCGACGCGGCGGACCGGATCACCGATTTCGCGAAGGGCGACGTGCTCGACCTTTCGGCTGTCGATGCCGACAGCGTGGCGCACGGCAACCAGGCGTTCAGCATCGTTTCCGCCTTCACGCGGACCGCGGGCGAGCTGTTCCTGCAATACAATCCCAACAGCGACACGACGCTGCTGCGCGGCGACACCAACGGCGATGGCGTGGCCGACATGCTGATCCTCTTCACCGGCGATGTGCGGACGCTGACGACAGACTGGGTGCTCTGATCGCGGCGCTCCGCGCTCGGATCGGATAGGCATTGGAACGGCGGCCGATCGGCCGCCGTTCTCGTCCGCGGTCCAACCGCTCACTTCACCGGAAAGAAATGCGCATAGGGTGCCGCCGCCTCGAGCACCGGCACCACCGACGCGCGCGCCTCCAGCCGGCCGAGATAATCCCCCAGCCACGGATGCGTCGCGCGGAACGGCTCGACCTTGTCGGCATAGTGCAGCGACGGCATCGCCGCGCAGTCCGCCAATGTGAAGGCATCGCCCGCGGCCCAGGTCCGTCCGGCCAGCCGCGCTTCCAGCATGTCATAGGCCTTGCGCAGCGCGGCGCGGGCACGCCCGATGTCGGCGGCGTCGCGTTCGGCCTCGGGGCGGAGATGTTCGAACACCACCTTCTGCACCGGCGTCATCACATCATTGTCGAACAATCGGTCGAGCAGCCGCGTCTCGATCGCCGCATCCGGATCGGCGGGGATCGCGGCGAAGGCGCCGGGATGGCGTGTCGTGACATATTCGATGATGATGCTGGTCTCGGGCAGCACAACGTCGTTCGCCCCGTCCACCAGCACCGGGAAGCGCTGCATCGGCCAGAGCGCCGTCAGTTCCGCCCCCGCCGCGGCATCGGCGGCGTCGATCTGGCGCAGCGCATAATCGATGCCATGCTCGTTGAGCGCGACCAGCGCCTTCCAGCAATAGGAGGAAAGCGGGTGATAGTAGAGCGTCAGCGCGGTCACGCGGCGATCTCCTTGCGGACGCGCGCGTAGCGCAGGATGACCGCGCCGGTGCCGAGCGCACGGCTTTCGATCAGCGCCAGATCCTGCCGCGGACATTCGGCGCCGAACAGCCGCTTGCCCCCGCCCCACAGCACCGGCAGCAGCATCAGCATATAGTCGTCGACCACATCCGCCGCGGCCAGGCTCGCCACCATCTGCGCGCCGCTGAACGCATAGATATCGCCGTCGATCTCCGCCTTGAGCTGTGCCACCCGCGTCTCGACGTCGGTGGCGATCGTCGCGTTCCAGCCGGGATCGCCGGTCAATGTGCGCGAGAACACCGTCTTGGGCAGCGCGTTCATCACCGGCGCGTAGGAAATCTCCGCCGCCGGCCCGTCGGGGTCGCCCCAGAAGCCGGCGTTGAACTGGAAATTGACGCGTCCGTAGATCAGGTGCTTCGCGGTGCTAAGCGCATGCGCCGACCAGTGACGCTCGACCTCGTCGGACCAGGCCGGCCCCTCGAACCCCGTCGGCGGCTCGATATAGCCATCCAGGCTGGTGAATGCCGATACGATCAACCGCCCCATCGATCCTCTCCCTACCGCTTGCGTTTCACAACCAGTTCCGCTTGCTTATCGAACTGATTGCGCATTGCAAGCAGTTTGGTAAGGTACCGGATGGTCGATGCGATCCGGTCGGGCTGCCCGATCAATCTGACGCTTGAGGTGCTGGGCGATCGGTGGAGCCTGATCGTCATCCGCGACATGATGTTCGGCAATCGCCGCCATTTCCGCGAACTGCTGATCGCGTCGGAGGAAGGAATCGCCTCCAACATCCTCGCCGACCGGCTGAAGAAATTGCTGGCATCGGGGCTGGTGACCAAGGCGGACGATCCCAGCCACAAGCAGAAATCGATCTACAGCCTCACCGAAGCGGCGATCCAGCTCGTGCCGGTGATGGCGCATATGGGGGCGTGGGGGCGCCGGCACCTGCCCGTTTCCCGCGAACTCTCGATCCGCGCGCAGGTGCTTGAAGAAGGCGGCCCGGCGATGTGGGCGGATTTCATGGCCGAACTGCGCGCGCTGCATCTGGGGGCGCCACCACCCGAAGGCCCTTCGGTGTGGGATCGGTTGCGGACAGCCTATGAGGCCGTGCTGGCGGAGACTGCACAAGGCTGATCGCGTTTCGAATGTAACGAGCATATTGCGTGCCGGCCGGAATAAGTCATGGTCCGCCGCGTCTCCTCCCGTGTTGCCGAACGAAACGGACCCGCATGCCTTTGACATTCCGCACCCTCGCCGGACCTGCGGCGCTGATCGGCGCCATCGTGCTGCTGCTGGCCGGCGGTTTCGCCTGGGCCGCAGGCTGGATCGGCGGCGACCGGATCGATGGCGGCGACATCGTCACCGCGCTCGACGACAATGGCGGCAGCCATCCGGGCTATCGCCGTGCCCATGCCAAGGGGCTGTGCTTCGCCGGCCGGTTCCAGGCCAATGGCGGGGGCACCGCGCTCTCGTCGGCCGGCGCGTTCGCCGCGGGCGATTACCCCGTCATCGGCCGCTTCTCGCTGGGCGGCGGCAACCCGCTCGCCACCGACGGGCGCAACGTATTCCATTCGATGGCGCTGCTGCTGCAGACGCCCGATGGGCAGGAATGGCGGCTGGCGATGGACCATACGCCGATCTTCCCGGTGGCCGACGTCCCGTCCTTCGTGGCGCTGCAGCGCGCGACGACCCCGGATCCGAAGACCGGCAAGCCCGATGCGGCGGTGATGAAGCCGTTTCTCGCCGCGCATCCCGAGGTGAAGGCGTTTCAGGATTACATGGCGACTGCGGTGCTGCCCGACAGCTTCGCCAACGCGACCTATTACAGCATCAACGCCTTCCGCTTCACGAACGCTGCCGGCAGCACGCAGACGGTAAGATGGCAGTTCGTGCCGGAGGCGCCGCTGGCCGGGCTGGACAAGGCGCATCTCGACAGGCTGCCGCGCGATTATCTGTTCGACGAGATGATCGCGCGCACCGCGAGAGGCCCGTCGCGCTGGCACCTCCAGCTGGTCGTCGCCAATGCCGGCGACGTGACCGACAAGGCGACGATCGCATGGCAGGGCAAGCACCGCTCGATCGATGCGGGCACGCTGGTGCTGGACGCGGTGCAGCCCGAGGAGACCGGCGCCTGCCGCGATCTCAACTTCGATCCCACCATCCTGCCGTCCGGCATCGCCGTCTCGGACGATCCGCTGCTGGCGGCGCGATCGAAAGCCTATTCCTCTTCCTTCACCCGCCGCGCCGCCGAGGGCGCGGGACCGAGCGCCGTGGGTGAGGATATCGCCCGGAGCGACGCGCGATGAGCCGCCCCGCCCACGATTTCCATCCTGCGCTGCGCACGCTCCACTGGCTGATGGCGGCGCTGGTGCTTGCGATGCTGTTCATCGGCGTCGGCATGGTCTCGACCGCCGGGCCGGCCTATCTCGGCCTGCTCGCGCTGCACCGGCCGATCGGGATCGCGATCCTGCTGCTGGTGCTGATCCGGCTGCCGCTGCGCCTCGCGACCGGCGCCCCGGCGCTGCCCGCCGATCTTCCTCCCCTGCAGCATCGGGTCGCCAAGGGCTCGCACATCCTGCTTTATGCAAGCATGGTGGCGATGCCGTTGATCGGTTGGGCCATGCTCTCCGCCGGCGGCTATCCGGTGCGGCTGACCGAAGGGCTCTCGCTGCCGCCGATCCTGCCGCACGACCTTGCCGTCCATGCACTGCTGCGCCAGGCGCACACGATCGTCGCGATCCTGTTCTTCGCGCTGATCCTCGCGCATCTCTCGGCGGCGCTGATGCATGGGCTGATCCGCCGCGACGGCGTGCTGCGCAGCATGACGATCGGCCATCGCCGGCTGGCGCAGGCGCCCCAGGCGGAGCCGGCACCCCAGGCGACCGCACCGGCCGCCGCCGATCCGGCGCCACTGGCGCCAGCCGATTGACCGCCCGGGCGCGTCCCGCTCAGGTCCCCGTCCGCGCGCGCCGCGCGAAATCGCTCCCGCGCTCGGTCACCCGCAACCGTTCCCGCTCGCGCGCATCCTCTTCGGTCGCGATCAGCAGGCTTTCCGTCACCTTGGTCAGATGCTCGCGCATCGCCGCGCGCGCGGCTTCGGGGTCGCGGGCTCTCAGCGTGTCGATGATCAGGCGGTGCTGGTCGACGGGGGGCTCGATGCCGTGCTCACGCGCCTGCTGGAAGAAATAGACGCACAGCGCCGAGTTGTAGCGCATGTCCCACAGGCTCTCGACCATCGAGACCAGCACGTCATTGCCGGTGATCCGCGCCAGTGCCATATGGAAGGCGCGGTCGGCACGCTCGCGGGCCTGGGCGTCGAGCGCGGGATTGTCCATCAACCGCACCGTCTCTTCCAGTTCCTCGAACTGGTCGTCTTCGACGAGGGTGGCAGCGAGCGCAGCCACCTCTCCCTCAAGCAGCCGCCGCGCCTCCGTGACCTCGAACGGCCCCGCATCCGCCTGCATCGCGAGCGCAGCCCCCGAGCGCTGGTCACGGCTGGCAACCACGGTGCCGCCATTTGGCCTGACCATGATCGAGCCGCGAATCTCCAGCACGATCAGCGCCTCACGGATCACCGGCCGGCTGACCCCCAGCCGCTCGGACAGATCGCGCTCCGCCGGCAGCCGGCTGCCCACCGGATAGATGCCCGCCTCGATCGCCTGTTCCAACCGCCGCGCCACTGTTATGTAGAGCCTCTCCCCGCTATTGGCCGTTGGCTTCAGCATGACTGTTCCATGTTGTTGTTAGCGTTATCACGTATAGCGGATAATCGCTCCGATGTCATCATGGCCTGACCATGGCGCGAAAATCGATCTCTATACTACGGCATGTCATACCATATTGCCTTACCAATTCGACAGAGCTACACGAGAAGCATAGAGTGCGAACCCGGAGAATGGATGTGGACAGCGCGGACGCCATCACCGTTGCGTCACGCCGCGACATGCTGGGCGGCATCGCCGCCGGTTCGCTGCTGGCAGCCCTCCCCATCGGCGCGTGCTATCGCGGACTGGAAAGCGTCGATTGCGACAAATGGGCGGTGTGCCGCTAGTGCGCCGCGCCCTCCTCGCCGCACTTGCCGCCACCGCGCCCGCGGCGATGGCGCATGCCGAGGAGGCGGTGCTGTTCGATGGGGTGCAGGTTGCCGGCATCGTCCATGACGGCGCGAAGCCGAGCGCACTCGCCGGCGAGATGCTGGCGCGCGACCTCTCCGCGCTGAGCGGCAAGGTTCCCGTCGTCTCCGACGATCTCGCGCGCTGCTCGGAATTGTGCATCGTCATCGGCACGAAGGGCTCCGCGCTCGTCAGGCAGGTCGCCGCGGACACGGGCGCCGATCTTACCGCGCTGGACGACCAGTGGGAGCGCTACGAACGCGTGCTGCTGCGCTCCCGGCGCGATCCGGCGCGGCGCTATCTGCTGATCGCCGGATCCGACCAGCGCGGCGCGATCTGGGGCATGGTCGATCTCGGCCGCGCACTCGGCGTCTCGGCGTGGGAATGGTGGGCGGACGTCACCCCGCGCCGCGTCGACCGGCTGGCGGTGGACGGCGCCCGCACGCTGTCGGACCCGCCCTCCGTCCAGTATCGCGGCATCTTTCTCAACGATGAGGATTGGGGTCTGCAGCCCTGGGCGGCAAAGACCCATGAGCCCGAGACCGGCGACATCGGCCCCAGGACCTATGCCCGCATCTTCGAACTGATGTGGCGCCTCAAGGCCAATCTGATCTGGCCGGCGATGCACGACAGCACCAGGCCCTTCTACCAGATCCCCGGCAATGCCGGGGCGGCGCGCGATCATGCGATCATCGTCGGCACCTCCCACGCCGAACCGATGATGCGCAACAATGTGCGCGAGTGGGACGAGGCGAAGCGCGGGCCCTTCAACTATTTCACCAACCGGCCCGGGATGCTGCGCTACTGGGGCGAGCGCGCGCGCGAGGTGAAGGATTTCGAGACGATCACCACGATCGGGCTGCGCGGCAAGCATGACTCGGCGATGGAAGGCGCCGACACGCCCGAACAGGCGCTGGACGCCACCGCCCGCGCCATCGCCGACCAGCGCGCGCTGCTGGCGAAGGCGCAGGGGCTCGCCGCGGACAAGGTGCCGCAGGCGCTGACGCTCTACAAGGAAGTGCTCGACATCTACGGCGCCGGCCTCGACGTGCCCGAGGATGTCACCCTCGTGTGGCCCGAGGACAATTACGGCTATATCAGCCAGCTCCCGACGCCGGCCGAGCGGGCGCGCAGCGGCGGCTCGGGGGTCTATTACCATATCTCCTACTGGGGCCGGCCGCACGACTATCTCTGGCTGGCGACGACGCATCCCGCGCTGATCCGCGAGCAGATGGAGCGGGCGTGGCGGCTCGATGCCCGCAAGCTGTGGGTGGTCAATGTCGGCGACATCAAGCCGGGCGAGTATCTCACCCACTATTTCCTCGACCTCGCCTTCGACCACCGCCTCTTCGCGCAGACGCCGCGCGCGCACCTCACCGCCTGGGCGGAAGCGCAATTCGGCAAGGAGCAGGCCCGCAGGATCGCCGGCATCCTGACCCACTATTATGACCTCGCCTTCGAGCGGCGCCCCGAGTTCATCGGCTTCAGCCAGACCGAACCGACCCGCCCGATCCGCATCGGCGATTATATCCGCACCGGCGGAGACGAAGCGCAGCGCCGGATCGACGCCTATGCGGCGCTCGCATTCCGCACCGATGCGGTGGGCAGGACATTGCCCGAGGATCGCCGCGACGCCTGGTTCCAGCTGGTCGGCTACCCGGTGCACGGTGCCGCCGACATCAACCGCCGCAACCTGTCGCTCGATCTCGCCGCGCTGCACGCGCGGCAGGGCCGCCCGACCGTCAACGCGCTGGCGGCGGCGGCCCGCGCCGCGCACCAGCGCATCGTCGCCGACACCGCCGCCTATAACGCGCAGAACGGCGGCAAATGGCGCGGCATGATGGACATGGCGCCGCGCCGGCTGCCGGTGTTCGCCGAGCCGCCCTATCCGCGCGCGGAGATCGCGGCGAAACCGGGTTGCGCGGTGGACGCGTCGGACCTCGTGTTCGTCACCGGCAAGCCGTCACGCCGCACGCTCACCGTGTCGAGCAACGGTGAGCCGCGGAACTGGTCGATCTCGCTCGACAGGGGGATCACGCTGCTCACCAGCATGGGCCGGCTGGACGCAGACAACGGCTTCGAACAGCGGGTCATCGTGCGCTATGATGGCGCCGCCGCCATCACCGGCGGAATGCTCGCCTGCGGTGACCGCAGCATCGAGGTGACGGCACGGCTGCTCCCGGCGCCGGCCCCCGGTGCGCCCGCAGCGCTCGACCATATCGTCTCGCTCTCGCCGGACGATGCCGGCATGCCCGCCGACGGAAGCTGGGAACACGTGCCCGACCTCGGCTCCCGCGGCACCGCGCTGCGGTCCAGCCTGACCCGCCCGTCCGCAGACACGATCGCCGGGCTCGACCCCCTCGCCTGGGATTTCAGCGCCGCAACCGCCGGCGAGGCCGAACTGCGCATCGTCGCCATCCCCGTCCACCCGCTGACCGCGGCGAACGGGCTTCGGCTGGCCGTCCGCATCGATGACGAGGCGCCGCGCATCCTCGACTTCGAGACGCATGGCCGCAGCGAACGCTGGAAACGCAATGTGCTCGCCAACAGTAGCGCGGAAACGATAGCGCTCGGCACGCTCGCCGCCGGCGCGCATCGGGTGCGGGTCTATGCGCTGGACCCGGGCTTCCTGCTCGACCGCATCGACGTGCGGTTCGACGGCGCCCCGGATTATTACGGCGCGCCGCCGGTGAAGTGAGCGGAACGCCGCCCGACCGCGCGCAATCGCGCACAAGCCATTCCGCGATCCGGAACAATCTCTTTCACCATTCGCGCATTATTCCGGCGGACCAACCGGCGTAGAACCTGCTGCAACGGCCGCCGCTGCCGCAAAGGAGAATGCCGATGTCCGCCGACACCCTGCCCGTCACGTATCACCGTACCGCCACCGTCAACGGCCTCGAGATCTTCTACCGCGAGGCCGGGCCGGCCGGCGCGCCGGTGGTCGTGCTGCTGCACGGCTATCCCACCTCCTCGCACATGTACCGCCGGCTGATCCCCGCGCTCGCCGACCGCTATCATGTGATCGCCCCCGACCTGCCCGGCTTCGGCCTGTCCGAGGCGCCGCCGCGGGGCCATCCGGTCTATAGCTTCGCCGGTTTCGCCGACACGGTCGACGCGCTGCTCGAACAGCTCGGCGCCACGCGCTACGCGCTCTATGTGATGGATTATGGCGCGCCGACCGGCTTCCGCCTCGCGCTCAAGCATCCCGAACGGGTGACCGCGCTGATCACGCAGAACGGCAATGCCTATGAGGAAGGGCTGGGCGAGGACTTCTGGGCCTCAAGCCGCACCTTGTGGGCGGACAACAGCGCGGCCAATCGCGACGCCATGCGCCCCTTCTTCGGTATCGAGGGCACGCGCTTCCAATATGAAACCGGCGTCCACGACCGCACCCGCCTCGACCCTACCGCCTGGCTGCACGACCAGCTCTTCCTCGATCGTCCCGGCATGACCGACATCCAGCTGGACATCGTCTATGACTATCGGACGAACGTGGCGCTCTATCCGGACATTCAGGCCTATTTTCGCGAGCATCGGCCCTCGACGCTGATCGTCTGGGGCGCCAACGACGTGATCTTCCCGCCGGTCGGCGCGAAGGCCTACCTCCGCGATCTGCCGGATGCCGAGTTGCATCTGCTCGATACCGGCCATTTCGCGCTGGAGGATCGCCTGGACGAGATCGTGCCGCTGATGCGGGGGTTTCTGGCGCGGGTGGTGGGGTAAAGCCACCGAATGTTCGCGCGGCGCCGGAGGCGCGGCGGGTTCAGGCAGGCAAATCCTCCGCCCCCTGGAAAGGGGGCGCCAGGCCGAGCCTTTCCTTCAGAGCCTTTCGCGCGGCGGCCAGCATCGCCGCCCCGGCCGCCGGATCCGCAAACGACCGCGCCAGCGCCATCGTGCCGACCAGTTCCGCCAGCACCGAGGCCGCGAGCGTCTCGGCATCCGCGCGTCCCATCGCCATCAGCGCGCGTGCGATCGCGTTCTGGAACCCCGCCACCCCCGCCTCGAACCGCGCGCGCGCGGCCGCGGGCATGCGGGCCGCTTCGCCGCTGAGTGCGGGCAGCGGGCAGCCGCGGTCGGCGGCGCGCATGACCGGTTCGGAGAGGTAGAAGTCGATCAGCGCCGCCAGCCCCGGCCCGTCCGGCGCGTCGCCCAGGAAACGCGCGACCATCGCCGCGCTGTCCTGAAACATGCGGTCCACCGCATGCGCCACCAGATCGTCGCGCGAGGCAAAGTGCGCGTAGAAGCCGCCATGCGTCAGCCCGGCGCGCTTCATCAGTTCGGACACGCCGATCCCGTCCGATCCGCGGGCGCGCATCGCCATTGCCGCCTCGTCGAGAATGCGCGCGCGGGTTTTCGCCTTGTGGGCAGTCTTGTCAGCCATGCCGCCCCCCTTACACGCTCGCATAGCCGCCGCCGAGCGCGCGGATCGCCGCGACCGAGGCGCGCGCCGTATCCGCCTCCGCCGCCGCCAGCCGGTCCGACGCTTCCAGCAACGCGCGATCGGCATCGAGCACATCGACCAGCGCCACCGCGCCGCTCTCGTAAGCCGATTGCGCCTGCCCGCGCGCGCGGCGCAGCACTGCGACCTGTTCGGTCAGGCTCGCCACTTCGGCGCGGCCTTGGACCAGGCGGACGAGCGCGGTTTCCACCTCCGCCGTCGCGCGCAGCACGGTGCCGCGATAGACGACCAACGCCTCGGCGGAACGGCCGCGCGCCTGCGTCACCTCGGCATCGACCTTGCCGAAATCGAACAGCCGCCAGCGCAGCCCCGCCCCGCCCTGCGCCTGCAGCGCGCCGCCGGTAAACAGGCTGCCGGTGGTGGTGCCGGCAAAACCGATCAGCCCGCCGAGCGAGAGGTGCGGATAATAGCCGGCCAGCGCCACGCCGATCCGGGCGTCCGCCGCTGCCACCCGGCGCTCGGCGGCGACCAGATCGGGCCGGCGGCGCATCAGGTCGGCGGGCACCGCGCTGCCCGAGGGATCGGGTGCGCGCGGGATCGCTGCCGCCGGCGCCAGTTCGGCGCGATAGGTGCCGGCCTGCGCGCCCATCAATATGTCGAGCCGGTTCATCTGCGCGGCGATGCCGGCGCGCAGCCGGGGTAGATCCGCCTCGATCCCCTGCTGTTCGCCCAGCGCGCGGTTGAGCTCGCGGTCGGCGGTGATGCCCTGTGCGACGCGCTGGCGGATCAGCCCCACCAGATCGCGCCGCACCGCCAATTGTCGCTCGGCAACGCCAAGCCGCGCCTGCAGCCCGCGCAGCTGGAGATACGCATCCACCGCCTCCGCGGTCATGCTCAGCCGCACCGCATCCGCATCGGCGACGCTGCCGGCAAGGTCGGCGCGTGCCGCCTCCCGCCCGCGGCGCAGCCCACCGAACAGGTCGATTTCCCAGCTTGCCGAGGCGCCGGCCTGATAGAGTTCATAGTTGCGCGGAAAACCGAGGCTGGCCGAAGCGCCCCCGATCGGCGTCCGGCGGGACTGGCGATTGGCGTCGGCGGACGCAGAGGCCTCGACGGTGGGGAGCAAGGCTGCGCCCGCGCCCTGGGCTGCCCCGCGGGCCTGATCGATCCGCGCGCCGCCGGCGGCGATGTCCAGATTCTGCGCCTGCACCCGCGCCACCACCCGGTCGAGCAGCGGATCGCCGAAGCCCTGCCACCAAGCGGCGTCGGCCGGCGCGATCGGGGTGGCGGTGGCGAACGCCGCGGTCAGCGCCACCCGCGGCGGCCGGTAGTCGGGGCTTGGGGTGCAGGCGGAAAGCGCCGTGGCGCCGAGCAAAAGGAGGGTGAAGCGCATCGGCATGATCCTCAATGGGCGCCGGCATCGGCGGGCGGCGGCGTCGCGCCGGGCGCCGGGCGGCAGAAGGGAACGATCGCCAGCGCGGCGAGGAACATCCACGCCATCAGCCGGAACACGTCGTCGAAGGCGAGCGTCAGCGCCTCGCGCCCGACGATGCGTGCGAAGACGGCGCTGGCGGTGAGTTGTGCCTCCGCGGGATCGGGAATGGTCGCGGCGAGCCGGGCGGCCAGCGCTTGCAGTTGCCCGCTGGCGCTCGTCGCGTGGTGGCCCAGCGCCTCGCCCAGCCGCGCGGCGGCGATGCGGGTGTCGTCCTGTAGCCAGGTGTTGACCATCGCGATGCCCACCGCGCCACCCAGGTTGCGCATCAGGTTGAACAGCCCCGATGCCGCGCCGAGCTCGGCCGGCGGAAAGGCGGAGAGCGCCATGTTCACGCTGGGGACGATGCACAGCATCAGCGCCAGACCGCGCACCGCCTGCGGGAAGACGAGTTCCCAGAACCCCCATTCGCTCGTCATGTGCGAGGTCAGCCACAGGCTCCACGCGAACAGGGTGAGGCCCACCGCGATCATCCAGCGCATGTCGATCCGCTGGCTGAGCGAGGCCGCGATGAAGGTGCTCGCGATCTGCGCGATGCCGACGACGAACACGGTCGTGCCGATCTGCAGGCTGTCGAACCCGCGCACCCGCGCCAGATAGACCGGGATCAGATAGATCGAGGCATACATGCCGAAACCGATGACGAGGCTGAACAGGCATGCGAAGACGAAGATCGGCCGCCGGAACGGCTTCAAGGTCACAATCGGATTCTTCGAGAAGAAGGCGCGTTCGAGGAACAGCAGGAAGGCGACGAAGGAGAGCCAGGCGCCGATCGCGATCTCCGGGTCGCCGAACCAGTCGTTGCGCGGCCCTTCTTCCAGCACGAACTGCAGCCCGCCGAGGAACACCGCCATCGCGATGAAGTGGCTCCAGTCGATCCGCGCGAACATCGCCGGCTGGGCGCGATCGACGCGCAGGATCAGCGCGGAGAGCGCGGTGACGACGATGCCCGGCACGATGTTGATGAAGAACAGCCAGCGCCAGTCGAACGCCTGGGTGATCAGGCCGCCGACCGTCGGCCCCAATGTCGGCGCGATCACCGCGACGGTGCCGAGGATTGCCGGGATCATCGCGCGCTGCTTGCCGGTGAACAGGGTGAAGCCCACCGCGAACACCAGGGGCACCATCGCGCCGCCGGTGAAGCCCTGCAGCGCGCGGAAGGCGATCATCGATTCCATGTTCCAGGCGAGCCCGCACAACAGGCTGGAGGCGGTGAACAGTCCCGCCGACAGCATGAACAGCCAGCGCGTCGACATCGCCCGCGCCAGATAGGCGGAAAGCGGGATCATCACGAGTTCGGCCATCAGATAGGCGGTCTGCACCCAGCTCACCTCGTCCGGCCCCGCCGCCAACCCGGCCTGCACATCCGACAACGAGGCCGAGACGATCTGGATGTCGAACAGCGCCATGAACTGGCCGAACGCCATCACCCCGAAGATCAGATATTTGCGCGCGGTGGGCATCGCCGCCGGATCGGCGGACCAATCCTGCGACAACCCCGCCAGCCACCCCGATCCCGATGCCGCGCCCGAAGCTGCCATCCCCACCCGCGTCTCCATACTGGACAAATGATGAGTATCATATATATTGCGATCATCATATCATCAAGCACCGTCATTCGGGGTGGCATCGCATGAGCACGAAGATCGAGGACCGGGTGGTCGAACTGCGGCACGAAGATGCGGCAGCGCCGGACGGTGCGGCAGCGACCGCCAGCGCGATGCCGCGCCGGCGGATACCCCGCATATGGGTGGCTTCCGGCATCGCGCTGGCGGTGGCGCTGGGCGGAGCCGCGTGGATCACCGCCGCGCCTTCCGCCGAGTCGACCGACGACGCCTATGTCGCCGCGGACGCGACGACGGTGGCGCCCAAGGTGCGCGGGCTGGTTGCAGCGGTGCTGGTGAAAGACAATCAGCGGGTTCGCGCCGGGGATCCGCTGGTCCGGATCGACGCCGAAGAGTTCGACGCGAAGCTCGCCTCGGCCACCGCCGACCTCGCCGATGCCGAGGCCAATGTCGCCGCCGCGCGTGCGGCGCTTGGCCATCTCGCAGCCGAGCAAAGGCTGGCGGCGGCGGGTGTGGTCTCGACGCGAACCACCATCCGCTCGGCGATCGCCGAAGCCGATCGCGCCGGCGCCGATCGCCGGCGCTACGAGGCGCTGGTCGCGACCGGCGCGGTCGCGCAGCGCGATGCGGACGTCTATCGGACCACTGCGATCGACGCCGAGCAGGCCGCCGCCCGCGCCCGCGCGCAACTCGTCGTTTCGCAGAGCGAGGCCGGCGTCACCGCCGCGCGCCGGCCGATGCTGGAAGCCGCGCTGCTGCAGGCCGAAGCCGCCCGCCAGCGCGCCGCCGCCGCGCTCGACCTCGCCCGGCAGGACCAGCGCCACAGCCTGGTCCGCGCGCCCATCGACGGCGTGGTCGGCAACCGCCAGGTCCGCATCGGCGACTATGTCCAGCCCGGCACCCGCCTGCTGACCCTGGTGCCGCTCCACGCGCTCTACGTGACCGCCAATTTCAAGGAGACCCAGACCCGCGACATGCGGGCGGGCCAGCCGGTGTCGATCGACGTCGATGCGATCGGTGGGCCGGCGCTGAAGGGACGCGTCGAGAGTTTCGCGCCGGGATCGGGCTCCACCTTCGCGCTGCTGCCGTTCGAGCCGGGGACGGGGAACTTCACCAAGATCGTCCAGCGCGTGCCGGTGCGGATCCGCTTCGAGCCCGGGCAAGGCGCGGTGGACCGGCTCAGGCCGGGGTTGTCGGTAACGGCGAAGGTCAAGCTGGCGGATTGAAGACCCGGCCCGGCGACGACGGGCCGTTTCTACGCGACGCCCTGATCGGGTTCCGCGTGCACCGCGCTGCCGTCGGCGGCGCGGGCGGTCATTGCGCCCTGTTCGGCGCTGCCGGCGCCCAGCATCAGCGCAACCGCGGCAGCGCGCTGGAGGCGGCGTACCGCCGGCCGTGCCACCGCGCCGCCGCGCAACCGCATGTGCAGGAAATCGCCGATCGCCTCGGCCGCGCGCTCGGAAGGAGAGAGGGCGTCGGCGGAGAAGGTGGCGTTGAAGCCCTCCAACTGCGCGGCGCGATAGGCGCCGTGGCTGGCGACCGCGGCGTCGACCGCGCCGACCAGATCCGCGGCGGAATGCTCGACCGGCCCGAAGCGCCAATGGCCGTAATTCTCGTCGTTCTGCCAGTCGATGCCCTGCGCGTCGAGGAACAGGCAGGGCTTGGGCGTGCGCAGGAATTCATAGACCTGGCTGCTGACGTCACCGACATAGATGTCGGCGAAGCTGGTGTAGCTCATGTCGATCGCGCGGTCGCTGCCCGGGTCGAGCAGCAGGTGGCGCGCGCCCGCGAAATGCTGCGTCAGCGCCTGCCAGCGCGCGCGCTTGGCGCGGCTGTCGAGCATGCGGACATGCGGCGCCACGATCAGATTGTAGCGATGCTGCCGGGCAAAGGCTTCGAGCAGCGGCACGCCGAATTTCGCCCAGGAGCCCAGCGTGCAGAAATGCGGATTGTAGAGCACGGTCGGCCGGCCATTGCCGAACGGATCCCAGGCGGCATCGCGGATCGCATCCGCTGCGTCGAACTTCGGATAGCCGACCACCGCGTGCCCGCCCTCGTGGATCAGCCCCTCCCGGCCAAGCCGCTCGCGATGCTTCTCGCCCGCCATCAGCACCATGTCGAAATGGCGGATGCGACGATCGAACCCGGCGGCGCGATCGCCCGCGCCATGATCGAGATGGATGTAGAGGGGCCCGCGGACGCCGACGCGCTTGAGCTGCACCGTGGTGCGCTCGGGCACAGCGATCGCATCGAAGCCGTTCAGATGGTGCGCGACCGCAGCGAGGCCGAGCAGCTTGGGCGGGACCGAACGGCCGCTGCGCTTGCGGAAGAAGGTCAGCAGCGGCGGGCTGAGCACCTCGAAGCGGATCGGTGCGCCCCCCAGCAGCGCCACCAGCCGCCGCGCATAATCGATATGCCCTTCGTTGGGGGAACTGACATACACGTCGAAGCCGGGCATGCGGGCGAGTTCGACCGCGGTCGAGATGCCGTGCAGCAGTTGATGGCGCTGCGCGTTGAAGAAGAAGCAGACCCGAACCGGGGGCGTGCCCTGATCCGCGACGAGCGCGGCAGGCCACGGCGTCATCTTACCCATTAGCAACCCAATATCCGCCCGACGGCACGCGATTTCCCCACGCATCCGTCCACCGCAGGCAAAGCTGGCAGCAGATTGCGGCGAAATCCAGACGATTCGCTGTCAGCTTTAGCGTTTGGCGACATTATCATGACAGAACGCGGTCAGCGATCAAAAACCCTCGGGCATCTCGACCGGGCCGACATGCTCGCGATAGCGGGCGATCGCATAGCGATCGGTCATGCCGGCGATGAAATCGGCGATGTGGCGGCTGCGGTCGGGGTCCGCCGCGGGCAGGGTCGTGCGCCACGCCTCGGGCAGACGGCCGGGATCGGCGCGATAGGCATCGAACAGGCCGGCGACGACATGCTGCGCGGCATCGGCGGCGCGCAGCTGCTGCGGATGATGATAGAGATTGGCGTACATGAAGCGCTTCAGCGTCCGTTCCGCCTCGGCCATCGACGGCGAGAAGCCGACCAGCTGCCCGCGATGCGCACGCGCGGCATCGGCGCTGTCGATCGCCGCCGCCTCCAGCGCGGCGCGGCTGCTGGCGATCACGTCATTGACCATCACGCCGATCAGGTCGCGCACCAGTTCACGCTGCACGCGATGCGGTTCGCTGCCGCCGCACCGCTCCGCCACGCGCTGCCATTGCCGCTCGACCAGCGGCACCGACAGCACCTGATCCAGCGTGATCAGGCCGGCGCGCAGGCCATCGTCGATGTCGTGATTGTCATAGGCGATGTCGTCGGCGATCGCCGCCACCTGCGCCTCGAGCGACGGCCAGCTGTCCAGATCGAGCGCGAAGCCGGCATCGGCTTCCGCCATCGCCCAGGTCGGCCGGCCGATCGGGCCATTATGCTTGGCGAGCCCCTCGAGCGTTTCCCAGCTGAGGTTGAGCCCGTCCCAGTGCGGATACGGGTTTTCCAGCCGCGTCAGCACGCGCAGCGTGTGCGCGTTGTGATCCCAGCCGCCATGATCGGCGAGCGCGTCGCGCAGTGCCTCCTCCCCGGCATGGCCGAAGGGGGGATGGCCGATGTCGTGCGCGAGGCACAGCGCTTCGGTAAGATCCTCGTTCAGCCCCAGCACGCGCGCGATGGTTCGGCCGATCTGCGCCACTTCCAGGCTGTGCGTCAGCCGCACACGGAAATGATCGCCATCGGGCGCCAGGAACACCTGCGTCTTGTGCCGCAGCCGGCGGAAGCCGGTGGAATGGACGATGCGGTCGCGGTCGCGCTGGAAGGCATCGCGCGGCCCGCGCGTTTCCGCGCCCGGCTCCGCATGGCGCCGCCCCCGGCTGGTCGCCGGATCGCTTGCCCAGCGGTTACGCATGGTCACCTGGCGCCGAGCGGCTCGACCGCCTGGCCCTCTTCGCTGGAGACGGCGAACGCCTGATGGCCGGCCTTGGTCATGCGGTTGACGAACTCCTGCGCGGCCCCGCTCGACGCGAACGGGCCCACCAGCAGCCGATTGGTCGCGCGCAGCGGCATTGTCCAGGCTTTTAGTCCGGCGACCAGCCTGGGTTCGGCCGCCTTCAAACGCGCCCATTCCCTGGGCAGCGCCGCCTTGTTGGCGCCACCCGCGATCTGCACCCATTCCCGCGCCGGATGCTTGGGCTTGGGCGGTTCCTTCTTCACCGGCTTGGCGGGTGGCTTCTTCGCCGCTGCAGCCGCCTTGGCGTCAGCCGCCGGCCTGGGCGTCGCCACGGGCTTCGGCACCGGCGACGGCGTCGGCCCGGGTGCGGGAGACGGCGCCGGAGAGGGGGTTGCCGCGGGGGTCGGCGCGGGCACCGCCGGGGCCGCAGGCGTCGATGCGGCAACCGCCGGGGCTGCAGCCTTCGGCGCGGCGATCCCCGGAGGGACCGGCGGCCCGACCACCGGCTTCGCGGCACCCGGTGCCGGCGTCTGCGCCACGGCCGGCTTCGGCTGTGGCGTCGGCGCGGGTGCGGGCAGCGGCGCCGCCGTGGCCGCCTCGGCAGCGCGGCGCGCGGCCTCGGCCGGCGGAATCCCGCCGGGGGGCGTGGCGGCCGTGCGCGTCGGGGGCGCGGTGACCGCCAGCGACGGCGCGGGCGCACGCGGCGCGGCAACGGCGGCGCCCGGCGGACGTGCCGGCACCCGCTGCGGCGTGATCGCCGAGGTCGGCGCGGCGGGTGCCGGGACCGGTGCAGGAACCGGGGGCGAAGGTGTCGGTGTCGGTGTCGGCGTTGGCGCCGGCGCCGGTGCGGCGGCCGGGGGCGTCACCCGTTGCGGTGCCGTCCCCGCCCCGGCAGCGGCGCGTTCGCGCGTAACCGCCACGGGGGAACCGGGTTGCACCGGATCGGGCGCCGGCATCGGCGTGGGATCCAGCGTCCGCGTGATCCGCGATCCGCCGGTCCACCCCGGCCGGCGGCGCGGCGCGCGCGAAACCGGTGCGCGAACGACCGGCTGGGTGACATCCTCCGGCCGCGGCTGCGCCGGCGGGATCGGCGGCGGCGGGGTCGTACCCGCCCGGAAGCCGTCGCCGCGCTCCACCTGCGCATAGCGCGTGCCATTGGCGGGGAGCTGGCCGAGATGGACGGCATAGGCGCGCTGCATCGGGCTCAGTCCGCCGAGCCGCGCGAAGAACGGCGCCATCGCGGCCGCGGCACGCGCGGGCATCACCTGATTGGCGATCGACTGCGCGCCGGGCACGTCGCCGGTCATCGCCAGCACGAACGCACGCACGCGCCACGCGCCGACGTCGCGGCGGTAGAGCAACGGATCGAGCAGCGCGAGCGCCTCCGCGCGGTCGCCCGAGATGCCGAGGCTGAGCGCGTAGCGGCGGGTCGTTTCGTCGTCGGGGCTGCGCGCGAGGGCGGCCTGATAGTCGCGCTGCGCGCGGCGGGGATCGCCGGTCAGGTCATAAGCGAGCCCGCGATCGGCGGCGAACTGCGCCACCGGGATGCCGAGCGCCGCGGCGCTATCGAACAGCCGCAGCGCATCGCGCGGCCGTTCGAGCGCGAGCAGCGCGCTGCCCTGCCCCGCCTTGGCATAGCCGTTCGACGGCGAGACCCGTTCGGCGCGCGAGAAGAAATCGAATGCAGCGTTGGCATCGCCAAGCTGCAGCGCCGCCTGGCCGGCGCCGAGCAGCGCGCGGATATCGCGCGGATCGCGGGCGAGCGCGCGGACCTGTTCCGCCAGCTGGTCGGCGATCGGCGTCGGCTGCTGCACGATCTCGGTGGGGCTGCGCGGGGCCACCCGGACGGGCACATCCTCCGGATCGATGGCCTGCGCCCATGCCGATGCGGGGCATGCGAACGCGACAAGCGCCATCGTACCCGATGCCGCCAGCAAGATTCTCCGAAACGATGTCATGATCTTGCGGCGATAGACCGGAGAAGGCCGGAAACGGCAACCGGCCCGCGCGGGGAGATGCGGCGGGCCGGTTCGTCGTACGGACGAGTCCCCCTCCCGCACGCGGGAGGGGAGCATCGTTACTGGTTGTTCTGGCGGTTGAGGAAGCGCGGGATATCCGGCGTGCCTTCATCGCCACCCGGCGTCTTGGCGGTGCCGCGGGTGATGTTCGACATGCGCTCGAACAGGGTGCCGCCGCCATTGCCGATGCGCGGCGCGGTCGTCGTCGGGCGGCCGCGGCCCCCGGCTTCGGCCTCACCGGCCGCAGGGCGCGCCGGCGGCGGCTGGATCTCGCCCTTGTCGAGCAGCAGCTCGTTGGGGTCGGCCGGGGTGTCGAGGGTCAGTTCCTCGGGCACCGGCTGGCCGGCGACCGCATCGTCCTCGAAGCGCAGCACCGGGCGCGCCGGCGCCGGCTGGGTCGCCGGCTCCGGCGTGTCGAGCACCAGTTCGGGGCGCGGCGCGGAAATCGGCGCCCCGACACCCTGCTGGCGCGGCACGAAGGACGGCGCATCGAAACGCTGCGGCGCGGCCGGGGCCGGCGCTGCTGCGGCGGCAGGCGCATCGTCCTTGCGGCCGCCCGGGAAGGAAAGGACGCGCGCCGGTTCGGGCGCGACCACCGCTTCCGCCTCGATGCCGGTGGCGACCACCGACACGCGGATCTTGCCGTCGAGATCGTTGTTGAACGCCGAACCCCAGATGATGTTCGCATCGGGATCGACCAGTTCGCGGATGTGGTTCGCGGCCTCGTCGACCTCCAGCAGGCGCATGTCGTCGCCGCCGGTGATCGAGATGATGACGCCCTTGGCACCCTTCATCGAAACGCCGTCGAGCAGCGGGTTGGCGATCGCCTTTTCGGCGGCCAGGATGGCGCGGTTGTCGCCATCGGCCTCGCCGGTGCCCATCATCGCCTTGCCCATTTCCCCCATCACCGAGCGAACGTCGGCGAAGTCGAGGTTGATCAGGCCGGGCATGACCATCAGGTCGGTGATGCCGCGCACGCCCTGCTGCAGCACCTCGTCCGCCATCTGGAACGCTTCCTTGAAGGTCGTGTTCGCGTTGGCGATCAGGAAGAGGTTCTGGTTGGGGATGACGATCAGCGTATCGACATGCTTCTGGAGCTCGGCGATGCCGGACTCGGCTGCGCGCGAGCGGCGCGAGCCTTCGAAGCTGAACGGCTTGGTGACGACGCCGACGGTCAGGATCCCCTTGTCCCGCGCCGCCTTGGCGATCACCGGCGCCGCGCCGGTGCCGGTGCCGCCGCCCATGCCGGCGGCGATGAAGCACATATGCGCGCCGTCGAGCGCGCGATCGACCTGCTCCAGCGTCTCCTCGGCCGCCGCACGGCCGATTTCGGGACGCGAGCCGGCGCCGAGGCCCTGGGTGATCCGGAGACCGAGCTGGATGCGCCGCTCCGCCGGGCTGGCGTTGAGCGCCTGCGCGTCGGTGTTGGCGACCACGAAATCGACGCCCTGGACCTGCGCCGCAATCATGTTCGCAATGGCGTTGCCGCCGGCGCCGCCGACACCGATGACGGTGATGCGCGGCCGCAGTTCGTCAACCTGCGGAGGAATGAACTCGATACTCACTGGACTTTCTCCCCTCGGTGGAGCCGGCACGGCTGGCTTCCCCCTCGATTCTTATGAATCAAGCGAGTCCCCAAATCGACACAAAAGTTAACGGGTGGACGCATTTTCCTAATAGCCGGTCTTGAACGCAGAAATAAGCTTGTGAACCCAGGCAGTTGAATTGCTGCGGTGGACCATCTGATTGGCCGGCTGGATCGCGCGCAGATCAACCGGGTTGGTCGCCGCGTAGTGCACCAGCCCTGCCAGCGTCGCGAAGGCAGGCCCGCTGTGCGCATCGGGGATTGCCGCGAGCCCGCGCGGGCGGCCGATCCGCACCGAACGGCCGAGCACGCCCTGCGCATAATCGGCGATGCCCTTGAGCTCGGCGCCGCCGCCGGTGAGCACCACCTGCCGGCCGACAGGGCCGCCGAAACCCATATCCTTCAGCGCCTTGCCGATCTCGCCGACCAGATGCTCCAGCCGCTGGCGGATCACGCCGATCAGCTGCGCGCGGGTGATGCGGATGCCCTCGCTGCCATCCTGTTCAGAGCTGATCGGCGTCACCTCGATCATGTCGTGATTGTCGCGCGGGCTCGCGGTGGCGGATCCGTAGAAGCATTTCAGCCGCTCGGCCTGCGCGCGACTGGTGCCGAAGGCGGAGGCGAGGTCGTCGGTGATGTCCGCCGCGCCATAGGGCAGCGAGGTGAGGCCGACGAGCATGCCGCCGCAGAACAGCGAGATGTTGGTGACGCCGGCGCCCATCTCGACGAGCGCCACGCCCAGCTCCCGCTCCTCGGCGGACAGGCAGGCCATGCCCGTCGCGACCGGCGAGGCGATGATCGACTTGACCGCAAGGTGCGCGCTGGCGACGCACAGCCCGAGGTTGCGCACCGGCGACCCGTCCGCGGCGACGACGTGGATGTCGACGCCCAGCCGGTCGGCGTGGAGGCCCAGCGCGTCCTTCACGCCGGTGAGGCCATCGAGCGTGTAGAGCGCGGGCTGCGCGTGCAGGATCATGCGGCCTTCGGGATCGATCGAGCTCTTGCCCGCCGCGAGCAGCTCGTCGATGTCCTGCTGCTCGATGCGGTGACCGCCCATCTCGACCTCGACCGAGACGATGTCGCTGATCAGGCCGCCCGCCGAGAAGCTGACCCAGACATCCTCGATGCTGACGCCGGCGATGCGCTCGGCCTGTTCCACCGCTTCCCGCACCGCGAGTTCGGTCGCGCGCATGTCGGCGACATAGCCGCGCTTGACGCCGCGGCTTTCGCGCTGGCCGGTGCCCAGCACCTGCAGGTCGCCGCTTTCGCTGCGCTCCGCGATCAGCGCCGAGACCTTCCAGCTGCCGATGTCGACCGCCGTGATCAGTTCCCCTTTAGGTTGTGCCATCACGCGTCTCCCTTCAACGCAGCGGTTTCCGCCTCGCGGCGCGCCTTCTCGGTCTCATCCTCCGGTGCCGCGACGCCGCTCTGTTCGGCGGCTTTCGCGGCGGCGGCGGCAGCCGCCGCCTTGCGCACGCCTTCGGGCACGCGGACCACGAACCGGGTCGGGTCCCGCATGTCGAAGCGGGTGAAGCCACGGCCCAGCAGCCGTTCCACGCCCTCCATCCGGGCGAAGGTGACGAGCGCCTTGGCGGCGGCCTCGTCCCCCTCGGGCAGCGCCAGCGTCTCCCCCGAACGGAAGCGCACGTCCCAGCGGCGATGGCCGACCCAGCTCGCGCCGGCGATGGTCGGGCGCAGCGCCGGGGCGGCCTCGATCAGTGTCGCGAGCCGGCCGGTCTGGCGGTTGGCGTCGGGACCGATCAGCATCGGCAGGTCGGGGACGGCGTTCGCCGCGATCTGTTCCAGCACCACGCCGTCGGCGTCGATCAGGCTCAGTTCCTGGTTGTTCTGCCACACCGCCACCGGCTTGCGCTCGACGATGTCGACCAGCAGCGTATCGGGCAGGCGGCGCGAGACGCGCGCGTCGGCGATCCAGCCATAGGTCATCAGCTGCGCGCGGACCTTTTCGAGGTCGACCAGCGGCATCGCCATCGAATGCTGATCCAGCGCGACAGCGTAGACCGTCAGCCGGTCCATCTTGTCGATGCCGGTCACCTCGACGCGCTTGACCTCGAAGCCCGCGCGGCCGGCGGCTTCCGCAACCTCGGTATAGGCCATCGCCGGCAGCCCCAGGAAGCTGATGCCGACCAGCGCGACGCCGCCCACCAGCAGCACCAGCGTGCCGTTGAGCAGGCGATCGAGCGTGGCCGAGGAGATCGGCAGCGCCGCCGCGGCGCGCGACAGTATCGACGGCCGGCTCTGCCCGCTGCGCCGCTTGGGGGATGCCCCCTTCCGCTTGACCGTCCGTGCGCTCATCGTTCCCCCTTGCCCGCCAGCGCTTCCCGTACGATCGCCTCGCACAGCGACGCATAGTCCATGCCGATGAACCGGGCCTGTTCGGGCACCAGGCTGAGCGGCGTCATCCCCGGCTGTGTGTTGACCTCAAGCAGGTAGAGCCCGTCCACGCCGCGCTCGTCGTCCCAGCGGAAGTCGGCGCGGCTGGTGCCCTTGCAGCCCAGCACCCGATGCGCCTTCAGCGCCATGTCAAGGCAGGCCGCGGCGATCTCCTCCGGGATGTTCGCCGGGCAGACATGCTCGGTCAGCCCGTCGGTATATTTGGACTCATAGTCGTAGAAGCCGCTCTTGGGCTTGAGCTCGGTCACCGCCAGCGCGCGATCGTCGAGCACCGCGGTGGTCAGTTCGCGGCCGCGGATGAAGGGCTCGGCCAGCAGGCTTTCGAACGCGTTCCACGGCCCGACGGTGTCGCGGCCGATCGGATCGCCATAATTGCCGCCGGCGGTGACGATGGCGACGCCCACGGACGAGCCTTCGTTGATCGGCTTGAGCACATAGGGCCGCGGCAGCGGATCGCCGAGATACAGGCTCTCCGACGTCACGACATGGCCGCCCGGCATGCGCACGCCGTGCGGCGCCAGCACCATCTTGGTGAGCTGCTTGTCGATCGCGATCACCGACGTGGCGAGGCCGGAATGGGTGTAGGTGAGCCCCATCAGGTCGAGCAGGCCCTGGATCGTGCCGTCCTCGCCCGGGGTGCCGTGCAGCGCGTTGAACACGACGTCGGGCGCGGCGGCGGCGAGCTTCTCGGCGACGTCATGGCCCATGTCGATGCGGGTAACGCGGTGGCCACGGCTCTCCAGCGCGTCCGCCACGCCGTTGCCGCTCATCAGCGAAACCTCGCGTTCGGACGACCAGCCGCCCATCAGAACCGCGATGTGCAATATAGTGCTCACGCCTTCACCCCGATCCGCTGGATTTCCCATTCCAGCTCGATTCCCGAATGCGCCTTCACCCGCGCGCGCACCTCTTCGCCCAACGCCTCGATGTCGGCAGAGGTCGCGGTGCCGAGGTTGAGCAGGAAGTTGCAATGCTTTTCGGAGACCTGCGCGTCACCGCGGGTCAGGCCCCGGCAGCCGGCGGCGTCGATCAGCGCCCACGCCTTGTGGCCTTCCGGGTTCTTGAAGGTCGAGCCGCCGGTGCGGCTGCGCAGCGGCTGGCTGGCCTCGCGCTCGGCGGCGATGCGGTCCATCTCGGCGCCGATCGTGGCGGGGTCGCCCGGCGTGCCGGCGAACAAGGCCTGCACCACCACCGCGCCCGCGGGCAGCGCCGAATGGCGATAGGTGTAGCCCAGCTTCGCCGCCGGCCAGGTCTCGACGCTGCCGTCGCGCAGCACCAGGGTCGCCTCGATGAGGATATCGCCGGTGTCGCGGCCATAGGCGCCGGCGTTCATCCTGACCGCACCGCCGACCGTGCCGGGGATGCCGCGCAGGAATTCGAGGCCGGCGATGCCCGCATCGCGCGCCGCCGATGCCACCGTGATGCCCATCGCCGCACCGCCGGCGCGCACCCGATGCCCGGGTTCGACCGCCACCTTGGCGAAGCTCTTGGGCAGGCGCACGACCACGCCCGGCACGCCGCCGTCGCGCACGATCAGGTTGGAGCCGACGCCGACCGGCAGCACCGGCAGCGACGGCGGCAGCGCCGCCATGAAGGCGGCGAGATCGGCGGTGTCGCCGGGGCGCACCAGCCATTCGGCCGGCCCGCCGGTGCGGAACCAGATGAAGTCGGCGAGGCTGCCGCCGGGCTCGACGCTGCCGGAGAGCGGAGGAAGGGCGAGCGCCGCCATCAGGCCGCCGCCGCCGCGCGCGCGGCGCGGATCGCATCGGCGAGGCCGGCGGCCCATTTGGTGATGTCGCCCGCGCCCAGGCAGACGATCAGGTCGTCGGGCTCCGCCACGCGCGCCAGTTCGGCGGCGAGCGCGTCGGCGCTGGCGATGGTCGCAGCGGCGCGGTGGCCGCGCAGCTGGATGCCGGCGACCAGCGCCGCCGCATCGACGCCCGCGATCGGCGCCTCGCCCGCGGCATAGACCGGGCTGATATAGACGATGTCGGCGTCGTTGAACGCCTGCGCGAACTCGTCCATCAGGCTTTCCAGGCGGGTGAAGCGATGCGGCTGCGCCACCGCGATCACGCGATTCTGCGCCCCTTCGCGCGCCGCCGCGAGCACCGCGCGGATCTCCACCGGATGATGGCCATAATCGTCGATCACGATCGCGCCATCGACCTCGCCCACCTTGGTGAAGCGCCGCTTGACCCCGCCGAAGCGCGAGAAGCCCTCGACGATCGTCGCGTCCTCGATGCCGAGTTCGAGCGCGACGCCGATCGCGGCGAGCGCGTTCTGGACGTTGTGCCGTCCGGGCATCGGCAGCATGATATCGGCAATGGTGCGTTGCGACCCGTCGCGATGGCGGATCACCGCATCGAAGCGGTTGCCGCCGGGCACCGGCGTCACATGCTCGCCGCGGACGTCGGCCTGCGCCGAGAAGCCGTAGGTGACGATGCGGCGGTCGCGCACGCGCGGCAGGATCGCCTGCACCTCGGGATGATCGAGGCAGAGCAGCGCCGCGCCGTAGAAGGGCACATTCTCGACGAACTGGACGAACGCATCCTTGACCGCGTCGAACCCGCCATAATGGTCGAGATGCTCGGGATCGATGTTGGTGACGACCGAGACGGTGCCGTCCAGCCGCAGGAAGCTGCCGTCGCTCTCGTCGGCCTCCACCACCATCCAGTCGCTGGCGCCGAGGCGCGCGTTGGAGCCGTAGCTGTTGATGATGCCGCCGTTGATCACGGTCGGATCGACGCCGCCGGCATCGAGCAGCGCGGCGATCATCGAGGTGGTCGTGGTCTTGCCGTGGGTGCCCGCGACCGCGACGGTCGACTTCAGCCGCATCAGCTCGGCGAGCATCTCGGCGCGGCGCACGACGGGGATGCGCAGCTGATAGGCGCGCTCGACTTCCGGGTTGCCGCGCTTGATCGCGGTGGAGGTGACGATCACCGCCGCGCCTTCCACGTTCGCCGCCTCATGGCCGATGAACACGCGGATGCCGCGGCTGCGCAGCCCTTCGACGACATAGGATTCGGCGACGTCGCTGCCCTGCACGTCATAGCCCATATTGTGCATCACCTCGGCGATGCCGGACATGCCGATGCCGCCGATGCCGATGAAGTGGATCGTGCCGATATCGGTTGCGAACCCCTTCATGCGTAGACGCTCCCGCGCGGGGCCGGCGCGGTTTCACGCACCGTCACGCCATAGGATTCGACCACGTCCGCCAGTGCCGACGCCGCATCGGGGCGGCCGCATTCGCGCATCCGCGCCGCCGCCTCGGCGAGCGCGCCGGGTTCGCCGGCCAGCTTCTGGATCTGCTTGGCGAGTTCCACGGGGGTGAAGACGCTCTGCACGATCGCGCGCGCACCGCCGGCGTCGACGATCTCGACGACGTTCGCGGTCTGGTGATCGTCCATCGCCGAAGGCAGCGGAATCAGGATCGCGGGGCGGCCGGCGACGGTCAGCTCGGCGATCGTCGACGCGCCGGCGCGCGCGATCACGAGCTGCGACCAGCGCAGCCGATCGGGCATGTCCTGCATGTAGGTCGCCAGCTCCGCATCGATGCCGAGTTCGGCGTAGCGGCGGCGGACATCCTCGATATCCTCCGGCCGGCACTGCTGCACGACCTTGAGGTTGCGGCGCAGGCCAAGCGGCAGCAAGCCGAGGCCATCGGGCACCACCGTCGAGAGAATGGTGGCACCCTGGCTGCCGCCGGTCACCAGCACGCGGAACTGGCCATCCTCGGTCAACGCCGGGAACGGCTCGTCGCGCAGTGCCAGCACTTCCTTGCGCACCGGATTGCCGACGAGGCGGACCTTGCCGGCATGCGCCGGCTTCAGCCGCTGCACATCCGGATAGGCGGTGGCGATGATATCGACGCGACCGGCGAGCAGCCGGTTGACGCGGCCGAGGATCGCATTCTGTTCATGCACCATCGCCGGCACGCCATCCTTCAGCGCGGCGAGCAGCGCGGGCAGCGCCGGATAGCCGCCGAAGCCGATGACGGCGCTGGGCCGCACCTGCCGGTTGAGCCCGCGCGCCATCGCCCGGCCGGCCAGGATCGAGCGGCCGGCGCGCAGCCAGCCGATCGGGCCGCCGGCGATGCGGCCGGCGGGCATGACATGCGTTGCCATGCCCTCGAACAGGCCCGGGATGCGTGCGCCGCGCTCATCGGTGACGAGCGCGACGCTGTGGCCGCGGGCGATCAGCTCGGCGCCCAGCGCATGCGCCGGCACCATATGGCCGCCGGTGCCGCCGGCGGCGAGGACATAGTGGCGAGAGGCGGTCATCGTCCGCTCCATTTCACGACATAGGGAGAGCGGGTGAGAAAGGGATTTCGCCGGGTGAATGCAAGCAGCAATCCGAACCCCATCGACAGGGCGAGCATCGACGAGCCACCATAGGAGATGAACGGCAAGGTCATGCCCTTGGAGGGGGCGAGCTGGACGTTGACCGCGATGTTGATCAGCGCCTGCGCGCCGAACTGCACGGTAAGGCCGGCCGCGGCGAGGACGGTGAAGGGATCCTCCTCGTCCAGCAGCTTCACGAACACGCGAACGACGAGCGCGAGGAACAGCAGCGCGATCGCGAGGCAGGCGATGAGGCCGAATTCCTCGCCGATCACCGAGAAGATATAGTCGGTATGCGCCTCGGGCAGCTTGAACTTCATCGTGCCGCCGCCGGGGCCGGTGCCGAAGAAGCCGCCCGCGGTCAGCGTCGCATAGGCCATGTCGGTCTGGTAGGTATCCACCGCCTGCCCCGCATCGGCGCCGATGCCGAGCCAGCCGTTGATGCGCAAGGTCGCGACCGGATAGAAGAAATAGGCGGCGATCAGCCCGCCGATGCCGGACCCCACGAGCAGGCCCAGCGCACGGCCCGATACGCCCGAGATCATCAGCAGCGCGAACCACATGATCATGAAGACGATGGTCTGGCCGAGATCGGGCTGGTGCATCAGCGCCACCGCGATCGCCGCGGTTGCGAGGCCGCTGAGCGGCGCCACCGGCAGGCTGGGATCCTTGGCCTTGAGCGAGAGCAGCCACGCCGTCGAGACGACGAACAGCGGCTTGAGGAATTCGGAGGGCTGGAACTGCGTGAAGCCCAGGCCGATCCAGCGCACCGCGCCGTTCACCTCGCTGCCGATCAGCGGCACCACCGCGAGCAGCAGGGTGAACACGCCTGCGCCGATCAGCGAAAAGCGCCGCGCGGCGTTCTTCGACATCATCGACACGCCGACCAGCACCGGCAGGCTCAGCACCACCCAGATGAGCTGGCGCCAGAAATAATGGAGCGGGGCGTAGGTGATGCCGCCGCCCGAATAGCGCTGCGACGCCGCCGGCGAGGCACAGGCGACCGCGATCAGCCCCATGACGATGAGCACGAGCGCCATCGTCAGCAGCACGCGATCGATCTCCCAGAACCAGGCGCCGATCGGTGTGCTGTCGCCACGACCGCCGATGGTGCGGGCGGCTGCGCCGATGCGCTTGGCGCTGATCTTGCGGCCGGGTGCCGATGTCGTGCTCATTTCAGCGCCCCCACTGCGGCGCGGAAGGCATCGCCGCGCGCTTCATAGTCCCTGAACTGGTCGAACGAGGCGCAGGCCGGACTCAGCAGCACCGTTTCCCCCGGGGCCGCCGCCGCCGCGGCGCGCTTCACCGCCTCGCACAGCATCTCGCAATCCTCGACCTTCATGTGCGGGCCGAGCAGCTTCTGGAACAGCGTCCCCGCCTCGCCGATCGTGTAGGCGGCGCGGACATGGCCGAACCACGGCGCGCATGCATCCAGCTCGTCGGTCTTGGCCTGCCCGCCGAGAATCCAGTGCACCGCCGGATAGGCGGCGAGCGCCGGCGCGGTCGAGGTGGGGTTGGTCGCCTTGCTGTCGTTGACGAACAGCACGCCGTCCCGCTCCGCCACCCGCTCCATGCGATGCGGCAGGCCGGGATAGGTTTCCAGTGCCGCTTCGATGACCGCATCGGCGATGTTCAGCGCGCGCGCGACCGCGATCGCCGCGGCGGCGTTCTGCGCGTTGTGCGGCCCCTGGAGGCTGGGCCAGCGCGACTGATCGGTGATCTCGGTGGAAGCGACGCGGACCAGCCGGTGGTTGACGTGCGCCGCGATCGCGCGGCTCGGATCATCCTCGGTGGCGATCACCGCCACGCTCGCCTTCGACTGCAGCTGGAACAGCCGCGCCTTCGACGCCGCATAGTCGGCGAAGTCGAGATAGCGATCGAGATGATCGGGGGTGATGTTGAGCAGCACGGCCACGTCGCAATCGAGGCTGGTGGTGAGGTCGATCTGGTAGCTCGAGAGTTCGAGCACATAGACGCCGCTGCCCTTGGGGTTGGGCTGCAGCGGATCGCGCGACAGGATCGGCACGCCGATATTGCCGCCCATCAGGGCCGGCAGCCCCGCGGTCTCGCAGATATGATGGACCAGCGCGGTGGTCGTCGACTTGCCGTTGGTGCCGGTGATGCCGACCACGCGATGCGGCGGCAGCGCGGCGCGCGCCTGTGCGAACAGTTCGATATCGCCGATCAGCGGCACCCCCGCCTCGCGCGCCCTGGCGGCGATCGGATGGCGGTTGATCGGCACGCCGGGGGAGACGACGAGGCCATCGAAGCCGCCGAGATCGATGGCCATTGGGTCGGCGAGCACCAAACCCTCCCCCCTCCGGGGGGAGGGACCGTCATCGCGCAGCGATGACAGGGAGAGGGGGCTGTCGGCAGGCTCGGAGGCCAAGCGCGACTGCCCCTCTCCCCGCAGGGGAGAGGGGGAAGAAAGCACCGCTTCCCGCGCCTCGGCGCGGCTATCCCACGCCACGACCTCCGCCCCGCTTTCCAGCAGCGCGCGCACGGTCGCGAGGCCCGAGCGTGCCAGCCCGAGAACCGCATAGCGTTTGCCGCGAAAGGCGGGGCTGGCGATCACCGGATCTTGAGCGTCGAGAGACCGGCCAGCGCCAGGATCAGCGCGATGATCCAGAAGCGGATCACGACGGTGGGCTCGGCCCAGCCCATCTTCTCGAAATGGTGGTGGATCGGCGCCATCAGGAAGATGCGCTTGCCGGTGCGCTTGTAGTAGAACACCTGGATGATCACCGACATCGCCTCGACCACGAAGAGGCCGCCGATGATGCCGAGCACGATCTCATGGTGCGAGGTGACGGCGATCGCGCCCAGCGCGCCGCCCAGCGCGAGGCTGCCGGTATCGCCCATGAACACCGCCGCCGGCGGCGCATTGAACCACAGGAAGGCAAGCCCGGCACCGATGATCGCGCCGCAGAAGATCGCGAGGTCACCCGCGCCCGGCACGTGCGGGATGCCGAGATAGGCGGCGAAGCGGACGTTGCCGACGAGATAGACGATGATCAGGAACGCCACCGAGGCGATGATCACCGGCATCGTCGCGAGGCCGTCGAGCCCGTCGGTCAGGTTCACCGCGTTGCCGAACGCCACGATCGTGAACGCCGCAAAGGCGATGTAGAACCAGCCGAGGTCGATCGAGACGCCGGTCATGAAGGGCAGATAGAGTTCGGTGCCGATCTGGCGGATCACCAGCCAGCTCGCGAAGCCCGCCACCGCGAACTCCAGCAGCAGCCGGATCCGGCTGGAAAGCCCCTTGTGGCTTGCCTTGGTGACCTTGTCATAATCGTCGAGGAAGCCGATCGAGCCGAACGCCAGCGTCACGAACAGGCACACCCAGGTGAAGCTGTTCGCAAGGTCCATCCACAGCAGCACCGAGATGCTGAGCGCGGTCAGGATCATCAGCCCGCCCATCGTCGGGGTGCCGCGCTTGGCGAGGTGGGTCTGCGGGCCATCCTCGCGGATCGGCTGGCCCTTGCCCTGGCGCAGCCGCAGCCAGCCGATGAACTTCGGGCCGATGATCAGGCCGATCAGCAGCGCGGTCGCCACCGCGCCCCCGGTGCGGAAGCTCAGATAGCGGATCAGGTTGAGGACACCCGGAAAGCCCAGATGTTCGGCGATCAGATAGAGCATGTGTTCAGGTCTTCCCACCCGCCATCGCTCCGGAGGTCATGGCCTCCACGAGACGCGCGAGCCCGATGGCGTTGCTACCCTTGACGAGAACCGCGTCCCCGGGACGAATCCTGACGAGCAGGCGCTCGCGCGCGGCAGCGGCGTCGGGCACATGGTCGAAATCGACGCTGCCCTCAAGCCTCGATGCGAGGGGCGCCATCTCCTCGCCGACAAGAAGTGCATAGTCCACGCCCGCCGCCAGCAGCGGGCCGACGAGTGCTGCATGATAGTCGTCGCTTTTTGCACCCAGCTCGCGCATCCCGCCGAGCACCGCGACCCGGCGCTTGGCCGGTTCCTCGCCGAGTTGGCGGATCGTCGCGGTCATCGAGGTGGGATTGGCGTTGTAGCTCTCGTCGATCACCAGCGCCTCGCCGCCATCGACCGCCACCCGCGAGCGGGCGCCGCGCCCCGCCAGCCCTTCCATCTCGGCGAGCGCGAGGCCGGCGGCGGCCAGATCCCCGCCCAGCGCCTCGACCGCGGCCAGCACTGCCAGCGAGTTGGAGACCCAGTGATCGCCCGGCGCCGCGACGGTGTAGCGCAGCTCGCCACCCGGCAGCCGCGCGACGACGGCGGTGCCGCGATCGGTGCGCGCCGAAGAGAGCGCACGGACATCCGCGCCCTCGCCGCGGCCGAAGGTCCAGATCGTGCCGGCATGCCGGCGCGCCTTGGCGAGCAGCCGATCGCGATGCGGGCTGTCGAACGGAATGATCGCGATGCCGCCGGGCTCCAGGCCTTCGAAGATCTCGCCCTTGGCGTCGGCGATTTCCTCCTCGCCCGAGAAATAGGCGGCGTGCGCGGGGGCGATGGCGGTGACCAGCGCGACGTGCGGACGCACCAGGCGGGTGAGCGCGGCGAGTTCGCCGGCATGGTTCATGCCCATCTCGAACACGCCATAGTGCGCCTCGCGCGGCATGCGGGCGAGGCTGAGCGGCACGCCGGTGTGGTTGTTGTAGGATTTGACCGAGCGGTGGGCGAGCCCGGGCGCAGCGCGATCGAGCGCCTGGAACAGGGCCTCCTTGGTGCCGGTCTTGCCGACCGAGCCGGTGACGCCGGCGATCCTGCCCGCCGAGCGTGCGCGCGACGCCGCGCCGAGCTCGTTGAGCGCCGTCATCGTATCGCGCACCAGCACATGCGGCCGCGCGTCGATCGCGCTGAGCGCAGCGGTGACGTCGTTCACCAGCACGTGCGGCTGCGCGATCGGCCGGCTGACGATGGCGCCCGCCGCCCCTTGCGCGAACGCCTGGTCGACGAAGCGGTGGCCATCGGTGTTCTCGCCGGCGAGCGCGACGAACAGGTCGCCGGGGCCGACCTCACGCGAATCGAACGCGACGCCGGTGGCGGAAAAACCGCCATGCACCTCGCCGTCGGTAACGGATGCGATCTCGAACGCGGTCCACAGCGGCGTCATGGGACGATCCCTCCGTGCCTCTGATGAGGTGCGCTGCAAAGCCCCTCCCCTTCAGGGGAGGGGGAAGGGGTGGGGAAGCGGCGGCGGGGGCTCAATGCCCCCGGCGGCGCCGTTGTTTCCGCTTGCGCGGAAGCGCGCTGTGCTCGCCCCCACCCCAACCCCTCCCCTGAAGGGGAGGGGGTAAAGAAGACAGCCCCGCTCACGCCGCCACCTCGCGCGCGACCTGAACATCATCGAACGGCAGCACCAGATCGCCGACGATCTGCCCCTGCTCATGCCCCTTGCCGGCGACGAGGACGATATCGTCCGCGCCCGCGTCGGCCACCGCCGCGGCGATGGCCTCGCGGCGATCGCCGATCTCGGTCGCACCGGGTGCGGCCGCCATGATCGCCGCGCGGATCGCCGCGGGATCCTCGCTGCGGGGATTGTCGTCGGTCACGATCACCCTGTCGGCCAGCCGCGTCGCCACCGCGCCCATTTCGGGGCGCTTGCCCGTGTCACGATCCCCGCCCGCGCCGACGAGGATGATCAGCCGGCCCTTCGCATGCGGACGCAGCGCGGCGATGGCGGCCTCGATCGCGTCGGGGGTATGGGCATAGTCGATATAGACCGGCGCGCCGGCGCGCGTGATCGTCGCGCGCTCCAGCCGGCCGCGTACCGGCTGCACCCGCGCGAGGTTGGCGAGCGTGGTCGGCACGTCGCCGCCGGTGGCGATCACCAGCCCGGCGGAAACCAGCGCGTTGGCCGCCTGATAGGCACCGATCAACGGCAGCTTCACGGTGAAGGGCCTGCCCTCCACCTCGATCTGCAACGTCTGGCCCAGCTGGGTGGGCGAGCGGCCGACGAGCCGGAGCCCCTCGCCCTTCTCGCCCACCGTCAGCCGCCGGAGCCCCCGCTCGCTGGCCGCGGATTCGACTGCGGACGACGCGCCGTCATCCGCCCAGATCACCGCCGTGCCGCTCGGCTCCACCACCTCGGTGAACAGCCGCAGCTTGGCGTCGAGATAGGCCGCCATGGTGCCGTGATAGTCGAGATGGTCGCGGCTGAGGTTGGTGAACGCCGCGGCCGCGACCGGCAGCCCTTCGGTGCGATATTGCGAAAGGCCGTGCGAGGACGCCTCGAAGGCGAGGTGCGTCACGCCCTCGCGCCGCAGCCCCGCGACGTTGCTGAGGAAGGTGACGATGTCCGGGGTGGTGAGGCCGGTGGAGACCTGCTCGTCCGCGGTGGTGACGCCCAGCGTGCCGATCGAGGCCGCATGGCGCCCCGCCATCCGCCAGAGCTGGCGGGTCAGCTCGACCGTGGAGGTCTTGCCGTTGGTGCCGGTGACGGCGACCGCGGTTTCGGGAAAGGGCGCGAAGAAGCGCGCCGCCAGCGCGGCGAGCGCCTGGCGCGGCTCGGCAGCGGCGATGTGGACCGCGCCCGCGACCGCCGCCCCGGGTCGCGCGACGATGGCGACGGCCCCGGCCCGCACCGCATCCGCGATGAAATCCTCGCCGTTGAAGCGCGCGCCCGGGAACGCGCCGAACACCGTGCCCGCGGCCACCTTGCGGTGATCGATCGCGAAGCCGGTGACGGTCGCGTCATCGCCGGTGCCGGTGAGCGCGCCCAGTTTCATCAGTGCTCCTTGTCCTTGCCCAGCAGCGCGTGCAGCGCGCTGTTGTCGAGATCGGCGCCCGGCAGCACGCCCAGCATCGGCCCGGCGCGCGCGATCGTGCGCGAGATCACCGGCGCGGCGGTCCATGCTGCGGAGGTGAAACCATAGGTGTCCGACGTGCCGACCGGCGCGTCGAGCATCGCGATCACCACATAGCGCGGCCGGTCCATCGGGAAGACCGCGGCGAAGGTGGAGACGTTGCGGCTGCGCGAATAGCCGCCCGCCTGCGCCTTTTCGGCGGTGCCGGTCTTGCCGCCGACGCGGAAGCCCGGCGCATCGGCGCGGCGGCCGGTGCCGTCGGTCACCACCAGCCGCAGCAAATGGCGCATCTTCTCGCTGGTCTCGGCGGTGAACACGCGGCTGCCCTTGGGCGCCTTGCCCGGTTCGATCTTGTAGAGCGTCGCCGGCCGCCAGATGCCGCCATTGACCAGCGCGGCATAAGCGCTGGCGAGCTGCAGCGGCGTCACCGCGATGCCGTGGCCGTAGGAGGTGGTCAGCGTCGTCGCGCGGCCCCAGTTGACCGGCCACAGCGAGGAGCCGCGCTCCTTCAGCTCGATATCGGGCGGGCCATCGAAATGGACGCTGCGGAACAGCTTTTCCATGCGCGCCTGCCCCATCTCGTCGGCGATGCGCGCAGTCGCGATGTTGGAGCTGTGGACGAGCGTTTCGGGGATGTTCAGCCAGCGGTTGAGCGGGTGATCGTCCTTGATGCGGAAGCGGCCGATCGGCACCGGCGCGGTCGCGTCGTAGCGCTTGGCGAGCGAGGGCACCACGCCGGTATCCAGCGCCGCGGCGATGGTCAGCGGCTTGAAGGTGGAGCCAAGCTCATACACGCTCTGCGTCACCGCGTTGCGCAGCGGGCTGACCTGCGCGTCGGCGGGGATCGCGGGTACTTTGTTCGGGTTGTAGACCGGCATCGAGGCCATCGCGACCACCTCTCCGGTATCCACGTCGAGGATCAGGCCGGCCGCACCCAGCGCGCTGTGCTTCTGCATCGCGGCATAGAGTTCGCTCTCCATCGCCGCCTGCACGCGCATGTCGATGGCAAGCTGCACCGGCTTGCCGCGCAGCGCCGGATCGCTCAGCCGCTCGTCGAGCACGCGCTCCATCCCCGCCGCGCCCTTGCCGTCGCGATTGGTATAGCCGAGCACCTGCGCGGCGAGGGTGGTCTGCGGATAGAAGCGCTCGGGCTCGCGCGCGAGCGCGACCGCGGGCTCGCCCAGCGCGTTGACCTGCTCCACCAGTTCGGGAAGCGCGCGGCGACGCAGATAGGTGAAGTTGACCCTGGAATTGAGGATGCGCCGATACTCGGCGTCGCTGCGCTCGGGCATCAGCTCCGCCAGCTTCTCGGCCAGTTCGTTGCGGTCACCCAGCACCTTCTTGGGGTGGATGCCGATCGACCAGGCCTCGACGGTCTGCGCCAGCGGCTCGCCGTTGCGATCGACGATATCTGCGCGCACCGGCGCGCTGCCGATCGCGCCGCGTGCCGACGGGCCGTCGCTGACGAAGGTCAGCCACACCAGCCGCACGCTGACCGCACCGACGGCGCCGATGAACAGCAGCATCAGCAGCATCAGCCGGAAATGCGCGACCGCAGCCGACTGATGGCGCTGATCCGCAAGATGCGCGCGCTGGGGCCGGGCGACTAGCGTGGTCATCGCCGGGCGGGCGCCACGGCAGGAATACGCGCGGGATCGCGCATCGCGACGCGGCCCATCTCGCCCGAACCATCGACCAGCCGGCGCGCGAGCATCTCGCCGCGCTGGCGCCGCCGGGCGGCGGCCGCCGCGTCATCCACCCTCGCCACGCGCGTCGGCGGCGGCAGATCGGCCTCGGCGGTCCGCGTCGCGGTGACCGGCGGCGGCGCGACGGGCTTCGGCGCGGCGGCTGACGTCGCGACGACGGCGGGCGCGGCAAGCGCTGGCTCATAGGAAGCCAGCCGCACCGTCTGCGGGATGTTGAGCTGCGCGGGATCGCCATCCGGCAGCGCATCGACCCGCGCAAGCTGCGCGACTTCGAGATACTGGGCAGCGCTGGGCGCGGACAGCGCAAGCACGTCGCCATTCCAGCGCTCGAGCTGACGCATGCTGGCGCGCGTCTTCAGCTCGGTCTGCAGCTGGCGGATGTCGTGCTGCGTACCGGTGATCTCGCGCTCGACCTTCTCCAGCGCGCCGCGTTCGGAGGCGACGCGCAGCGAGACGAGGTAGAAGCTGACCGCGGCGGTACCGATGGCGAGAGCCCATCCGAGCGGGCGGAGGCGGCGGGCGATCATCATGCGGCTTCTCCAAACGCGGCGGGCCAGGCGGGGGCGGCGGTGCGGCGCGCGACGCGCAGCGTCGCCGACCGGGCTCGAGGGTTGCGGGCGGTCTCTTCGGCGGAGGGACGGACGGGCTTGGCCACCGCCTCGAAGCTGGGCAGCGGCGCGGCGCCCCGCGTGTCTGGCATATGGCGCGACCCCGCGGGCGTGGCGCCCGAACGCGCCCGCAGGAAATTCTTGACCAGCCGGTCCTCGCCGGAATGGAAGGTCACGATCGCCAGCCGGCCGCCGGGCTTCAGCGCCCGCTCGGCGGCGGCGAGGCCGCCTTCCAGTTCCTCCAGCTCGCGGTTCACGCGCATGCGGATCGCCTGGAAGCTGCGCGTCGCCGGATCCTTGGGCTCGTGCGGGCGGTGGCCGAGCGCGCGACGGATGATCGTCGCCAGTTCGGCAGTGCGGGTGATCGGCCGCGCATCGACGATCGCGCGCGCCACCCGGCGCGAGCGGGGCTCGTCGCCATACCGATAGAGCGTGTCGGCGATCTCGGCCTCGGGAGCGGTGTTGAGGAAGTCAGCGGCGCTTTCGCCCGCCTGCTCCATGCGCATGTCGAGCGCGGCGTCGGTCTGGAAGCTGAAGCCGCGCTCGGCGCGGTCGAGCTGCATCGACGAGACGCCGATATCGAGCACGATGCCGTCGACGGGCGCGATGCCGCGCTCGCCGAGCGCGGTGGCAATCTGCGAGAAGCGCTCAGGCACGAGGGTCAGCGCGCCGGCCGCCTCGGCGACGAGCCCTGCGCCCTCGGCGATCGCATCGGGATCCCGATCGAACGCATAGACGCGCGCGCCCGCGGCCAGCATCAGCCGGGTGTAGCCGCCCGCGCCGAAGGTGCCGTCGACATGCGTTTCGCCCGGTGCGATGGCGAGCGCCGCCACCGCTTCGGGGCCGAGCACGGGAATATGGGGGGCGGCATCGAGCGGCCTGAAGGGCGTCATTTGCCGCCCTCCAGCAGGAATTCGGCGACCTCGCGGGTGGCCGCGGGAACGCAATCGGCGGTGAGGGCGATTTCGGGGTTCCAGATCTCGACGATGTCGAGCGCGCCGACGAACAGCGCCTTGGTCTCGATCTTGCCGGTGCGGCGCATGAAGGGCGGCAGCACGAAGCGGCCGCTGCCGTCGAACGGCAGCTCGTCGGACACGCCGGCGGCGCGCGCGAGTTCGGACTGGGTGGGCTTGCGATCCTTGTCCTGCCCCTCTTCCTCGGCGAGCCGGAGCAGGAAATCGGGCAGCTCTTCGTGGAACAGGCGGTCGTAGGCCATCAGGCAGGGCGCCACCGGATGGCGCGAGACGAACAGGGTGCGGCCAGCGCTGTTGGCTTCGAGCGTGGCGCGGAGTCGGGCGGGCACCGAGACGCGACCCTTATCGTCAACGCCACTCAGTCCGTAGCCGAAATACTTACCCCTTGTTCCCACGTTACGCCCCTGACGGGGGCACAAGCCATCCCGCGCCGGGACGCACAGGCGACCCGGTTACACATCACAAAAATGCGGAATGACCGCCCTCAACCGATCTGGTTGCTACCAACAGACCGCGGGGCAGGCAAGGGATTTTAGGGGATTTCCGGGGAAATCAGGGATTCATTAGGAATTTCCCTTGGGAATCTCGGGTTGCGTTGCAGGGCCGATCGGCGCTGTTCCCGGACTGTTCACGGCGCCAACGCCGGAATCGCGTGACTCACCCGCCTTTTCCCCGAATTTCCCCAGCCGGCCCGCGCGGATCGCCCATGCCGTCCCCAGACATCCCAGCCCCGGCAGCAGGCCAATGAGCAAGGGCCAGTCCGAATGGGCGGCGGGATCAATCCAGCGAGTCGGGAGGGTCTCGGGGCGCGCGGCGACCCCACCCCGGCCGTCGAGCGCGGCGAGCCAGCCGAGCAGCAGCGCGACATTGTCCGCGCGGCGCTGCTCGCGCTCGGCGCCGCGCGGGCCGGGGCCGCGCCACTGGCGCGCATCGAGAAAGTCGGCATCCGCCACCAGCAGCGCCCGGCCACGGCCGATCCGGCAATCGGCGACCAGCCCTTCGACGGCAAGCGTGCAGCCACCGCCCTTGCGCGTGAAGCGTCCGACGCCCTGGCTTTCGAGCCGCGCGCCGCCGATCATCCGCACCGCCCGGGCATGCGCATCGGCCGGTGCCGCGATGCCGAGCCCCCAATGGGTCAGCAGCGGATCGAGCAAGGTCGTCGGGGGCGCGCGGCGGCGGTCGCCGAGCGGCCAGCGGCTCGGCCACGCCAGCGCCGGATCGGCGAGCAGCAGCGCCCGGCCCCCGCCGCGCACCCAATCGTCGAGCGCGACGAGTTCGACGGGATCCAGCGCGCGCGGCTGGGCGATGAGCAGCAGCGTCTGGTTGGCCAAGGTCACCTGATCGATGCGATCGATCGGCTGCACCGCATAGGCGCGCTGGAGGATCGGATGAATGTCGGCGCCGCGCACATGCCCGCCGAGAATGTCGGACACATCCCCCTCACCCCAGACGATCGGCAGCGCGGTGAGGATGGCTAGCCGGCGGCCCGGCGTCGCCGCGGCGGGTGCCGCGCGCGGCGGACCCGACAGCGCAAGCGCCACCCCGCCCTCGCGCAACGGCGCAACGCTCGCCAGCGCCAGCAGCACGACGGCCACCGCCACGGTCGCCACGCGCCCGCCGCGGCGACGGACGAACTGGATGACGATATCGGCGACCGCGACGAACAACAGGCTGAGCGCAAGCTGGCGAAGCAAGGCCGCCGCCGAAGGCGGCCCGCCGAGCCATGTCGTCATTGCGCTCTCGCCCAGCGTCGCCGCGATCAGCGCCCATGCGTAGGCGCGCCAGCGTTCGGGCAGGCGCGCCGGCGTCGCCGCCCAGGCGAGCACGACGAGCAAGGGCGGGCGGACGGCGAGAAACGCGACCGCCTCCGCCCGCGCGCGCGCTGCGAATTCGCCGATCGTGAGCCCCAGCAGCATTTCCGCCAGCGCCCAGCCGCCTGCGAGCGCGGCGACACGCACCGCGCCCGCGCGCGTCAGTTGGCTCGCCCCGCCGGGGCCGGGGCCGGATCGCTGCTGTTGCCGCCGCCGGCGGCAGCGGACGGTGTCGCGCTGCTCGGCGCCACGCCGATCTCCGAGATCGGATCGGCCGATTTCGGCTCTTCGACGACGGTGTTGAGGTGCACGGGGGGCGGCTGGGTGATGTTGGCGAGGTCGATCATCGGCATCACCGGTGCCTCGTCGCTGGCGGCGTTGAAGATGAAACTGACCAGCGCGACGATGAGCATCACGAAGGCGAGGCCAGTCAGGCCCACGCGGACGCGCTGCATCGAATCGACCCGTGGTACCGCTTCCTTGCCATCGGCAAGCGCCATACGTCCTCGCCTCCCCAAGCCGAAGATAGACGGGGAACCGCGCATTGTTAAGCCCGACCAGACGTTTGGGCGAACCAGGGCGGCATCGGCAGCCCCTTCGCCGCAATCCAATCGCGGTTCCACAACGACGAAAGATAGCGGAACCCGGTGTCGCACAGGATGGTGACGATGGTGTGACCGGGGCCGAGCTGCCGCGCCAACTGCACCGCACCGGCGACGTTGATGCCGGACGAAAGGCCGAGGCACAGCCCCTCCTCGGCGAGCAGGCGGATCACCCAGTCCATCCCCTCGCCATCGGCGATGCGGAACTGGGTATCGACCGGCGCGCCTTCCAGATTGGCGGTGATCCGGCCCTGGCCGATGCCCTCGGCGACCGAACTGCCCTCCGCCTTGAGTTCGCCGTTCGCGTAGTAATTATAGAGCGCGGCGCCGTGCGGATCGCTGAGCGCGACGACGATCTTCTCGTTCTTCGCCTTGAGGCCAAGCCCCACCCCGGCGAAGGTCCCGCCGGTGCCGACCGCGCACGTGAATCCATCCACTTTGCCGCCGGTTTGCGCCCAGATTTCTTCCGCGGTGCCGGCGATGTGCGCACGGCGATTGGCGATGTTGTCGAACTGGTTCGCCCACAGCGCATTCTCGGTCTCTTCCGCGATGCGGCGCGAGGTGTGGACGAAGTGGCCGGGGTTCGAATAGGGCGCGGCCGGCACCAGCACCAGCTCGGCGCCGAGCGCGCGCAGCGTATCCATCTTCTCGCGGCTCTGCGTCTCGGGCATGACGATGATCGTCTTGTAGCCCTTGGCGTTGGCGACGAGCGCGAGGCCGATGCCGGTGTTGCCGGCCGTGCCCTCGACGATGGTGCCGCCGGGCTCGAGCAGCCCGCGCTCCTCCGCGTCAGTGACGATATAGAGCGCAGCACGGTCCTTCACCGAGGCGCCGGGGTTGGCGAATTCGCATTTGCCCAGGATCTCGCACCCGGTTGCGGCGCTGGGGCCGGCGAGGCGGACGAGCGGCGTGTTGCCGATCAGCGAAAGCGTGTCGGGGGTGACGATCATGCGGCGCTCAATAGGCCGGGTGGGGTACGCCGGGCAAGCAAGCGTGCGTTGCCGGCGATGAAGCCGCTGTTCCTCCGGCGCAGGCGCAAGGCTTGATCGCGGCCCGCCCCAGGCTCTACCGCGCGGCGGTGCCCCATCTTTATGCCATCGCCCTCGGGTCCAACCGCCGCCACGGCCGTTACGGTGCGCCCGCCGCGATCATCCGCGCCGCAGCCGCCGCGCTCACGGAACGCGACACGCGGCTGATCCGGCTTTCCCCGATTCTCGCGACCCCGGCGCTCGGCCCGGCCGGCCGCGCCTTCGCCAACGCCGCGGCGCTGGTCGAAAGCCCGCTCGATCCGCCCGCATTGCTCGCTCGGCTGAAAGCGGTTGAGCGCGCGTTCGGGCGGCGGCGCGGTCGGCGCTGGGGGCCCCGCGTCATCGACCTCGACATCATATTATGGTCGGGCGGGCGGTGGCACGACCGGCGACTCGCCATACCGCATGCCGCCTTTCGCGGGCGCGATTTTGTGCTGGCCCCTCTCGCCAGGATCGTTCCCGACTGGCGCGACCCCGCCACCGGATGGAGCGTGCGTCAGCTCCGCACGCGCCTCATCGACGCAAAGCCCGTTGACCCGCGCCGCCGGCGCTTCTAGGTCAGCGCCTTCCAATCCGCGGCATTTGCCCGGCGGATCGGACTGGTGTGGGTCCGTAGCTCAGTTGGTAGAGCAAGCGACTTTTAATCGAGAGGTCCCGGGTTCGAGTCCCGGCGGACCCACCAGTTCCCGGCGGCGACGCACGCCCGGGTTTCCCGAGACGAAAGCGCCCTAACCGCCCCGGATGCGTTTCGGCAGGCGCTTGCACCAAAAGGCGGTGCGCCTGACGCCCCGCAGCTTGGCATGACGGGTCGTTGCGCCATCTCCGGATCGGAGGATGTGCCGAAAACAGGTGAGCTGCTTTCAGAACGCGCTCCGTCGTCACCGCATTCTGGACGAACGTCCAGAAATATCGCGCGATACACTGTATAGTGTTAAAATTCATTCAGTCGTTCCGAGTCTGCGTTCGAATGCATCCGCCATGTGTTCAATCAGTATCTCGAACGATTGTTCGTTATCTATCCTTTAGAAATCTGTTATAACCAAAATCGACTCGGACATATCCAAAAGATAATGGCGTAAGGTCGGATAACGACTTTCCGAGCAGTATAGTTTTTTCACCGAGAGGAGACTGAAATGGCGAGTGTCCTGGATAACCCCGTGTCGTTCGTAAAGGAATTGCAGCTGCCTTCGGACAGCGATCTCGGCCTGTTCCTCGAGAAACTGAAGCACGCCAGCAGCCCGTTCTCGAAATCCTTGACGCTGCAGGACAATGAAAAAAGTGCGCAGGTCAACGCCGGAAGCCTGACTTCATTTACGGAAAATCTTTCGGGTCAGAACAAGGCGGATGTTCAGAACTCGACGTTGCTCGCTCAACTTGCGTCCGACAAGAAATTCGATCGCAATACGCAGCCGATGGATTGGTATTCGCACTATACGTATATCCTGGGCGGCATCGGCTGGAACCAGCCGGCGTTCGCGTTCGACAGCTACACCTCGGGCGGAACGACCGTGAAGCTCGATGAAGCCGTGCTCGGCATCCTGGCCGCGATCGCGACCGCCAACGAGATCGCGATGATCGCTGAAACGATGGAAGGTCTGCGGGGCCTTTCCGACGACTCCAAGCAGATGCTGATCTGGGATTCGAATTCCAACAGCGGTAACAACGGCAACTTCCAGATCTTCCCTGTGGATCGTCTTGCCAATGACGATGTCGTCATGATCCTCGACGGCATGCAATTCAACGCGACGAGCAGCCATTACCGCTTCCTGTGGTGGACCTGGGATTCGACGAGCATCCAGATCCAGCGCGCGGCGAACAAGTTCGTGCTGAACGAAAGCGTCTATTCGCGGGTTCGTCAGGCGATCGTCGACAAGCTCGGCGACCGCGCCGAGCAACTCGTGGCCGAAATCGAGATTTGACCGCGCCGCGGCTGCAGCGAAGTCGCTGCGGCATTTGCCCAAACAGCTCGGTCCATTCGGACCAACCGGGTGCCGGTCGCGCCGCGCAGGGGCGCGGCCGGGACCCCCGGAGGTGGCCATGCTCTTCGAAACGAACCTGGATTCGATTGCGCTGCCCGATCTCGTGCCGACCAGAACCGCGGGAGCGCGCCGGTTGCCCGCGCAGGTGCGCAAAGGCGATAATTCGGCGCAGGTCAATTCGGGTGCGCTCATTACCTTCGATGCGTCCATACCCGAACAGGCGCTGGAAGATATTTCCAATTCGATATTGTTTTGCCAACTGGCGGCGGACAAGAAGTTCGATCGAAAGGCGGCGCCGCAGGAGTGGTCGACAGTCTTCCTCGGCACCTTGTCGATCGTCGGCTGGATCGTTCAAAGCACATCGAACAAGTCGGAAACGGCGCGCGGCGCCGTGGACTGGGCCGCGCTTGCGACATCCCGCATGTCGCGGACAGCTGCGCGGCTGGCCGATGAGGGCATCGCCGCATGCGATGCGCTACCGCCCACGGCCGACGCGATCCTCATCTGGAATGACGCGGTCGTTGGCCCGGCGAGCAACTTCTTCGTGATCGCAGCCGCACCGTCGGCGGGGAGTTCGACCGCGCTCAGCCTGACATTGTGCGGATTTCAGTCGGCGGTGCCGAACACCGGCTTCCTCGCCTGGGGCCTGCAATACGACATCGACACCACCTGGCTGGACCTGACACTGAACGAGGGTCTCTACGCCAAGGTGCGTCAGACGATCATCGATAAGCTCGGCGACCGCCCCAGCTACCTCGTCTCTGCGGTACAACTCGAGCAGACGGAGCACATAGGATGAACGATATTGTCGATCATGTCGTCCGCGCATGGAGCGATCTGTCCGGCGATGATTATGCCGGGCCACGCCGGTCGCCGGCCAGCGCAGGCACCGCGCCGCTGCCGGCGATCGTCTTTCCACCCGACACCCGCACGCGCGTGCACAACACCACCGCCTTTCCCTATCAGCCCCAGGGGCAGCTGATCATGCAATTCCCCGATGGCGAGGAATATAGCGGCACCGGGACGCTGATCGATCGGCAGCATGTGCTGACGGCCGCACACAATGTGTTCGGCAACGATATCGGCGGATGGGCACGCAATGTGTGGTTTGCGCCCGCACGAAATGGCGACGTCGTTCCCTACGGCTTCCTGCCCGCCTCGAGGCTCTTCATCACCGAAGACTATTACACGCTGTCGCCCCCCGATCCGAACGCGGTGCCGGTGGAGGACTATACGCTCTACACCGAGGATTATGCCGTCGTACGATTGCGCAACCCCATCGATCTTTCCATTTTCGGGATGTACGCGGCGACCGACCGGGAGCTTCGCGGCGAAATCCAGATCACCGGCTATCCGGGCGACAAGCCCGAAGGCACGATGTGGACCGACCGCAAGCCGCTGACCGGTATGGATGAACATTTCCTGTTCTACCGGATCAACACCTATCGGGGCGAAAGCGGCGCCGCGGCGGTCGCCAACCTGCCTCTTCCGATCGGCTACACGATCGTCGGCGTGCACGTTGCCGGTGATGCCGGACTGGACACCAACTTCGGCGTTCGTCTCGACGAAGCGAAGATCAGGACCATCCGGGCCTGGATGAACAGCTAGCGTGGGACGATCCACGCTTCGGGTGACGCCGAACGTTCCCAACGACCGTCTCGTAGGCAGCGGCAGCGATCCACGCTGCGCCGCAGCAAGGTTGCTTGACACACCGATAGCGTGCCGATAGCAAGCTTGCTATCGATCGGTGGCAGCACCACCGCCCGGATCTTGGGAGAGATTTGAAATGCGTTTCTTCGTCGTCGCCCTGGCGCTCGCCTTGTCCGCTGCGCCCGCCCTCGCCGAGCCGCCCGCTGCGACCACCGGCGCCATGCTTCGCGACGCCAACCACGTCCGCCTCGGCCGCGTCGATCAGGTCCGTCCGGACGGCTCCGTGAGCCTGATCGTCGGCTCCAAATTCGTTGTCGTTCCCGCCAGCACGCTGTCGGTTGTCGATGGCAAATTGACGACATCGCTGACCAAGAAGGAAATCGGCGACATCAAATAAGCGCGGTGATCGCAAGATAAGCGGCCTCCGCCAGCGCGTGCGGCGGGGGCCGATTTCGTTTGTGCGCTATACTGCTCAGCCGACCGCGCGCGTCAGCGGCTTGGCCGGAATGGCCTCGTCCTCATCGCCGCAGTCGTCGATCGGCAGGAGGCTGGGCGCCGGCGCCGCGACCAGATTGTCGGTGATCCGGCCGAGCAGCCGCATGAGCGTATCGCGCTCTTCCGCGGAGAAGCCGGCGAGCGAGACCTCTTCCTCCTCTGCACCCAGCACGCTGAGCTTCTCCAGGACCGGCGCGGCTTTCGCGGTTACATAGAGCCGGTTGACGCGGCGATCGACGGGATCCGGCCGCCGCTCAATCCACTCCGCCGCCTGCAGCCGGTCGATGATCCGCCCCGCCGTCACCGAGTTGATCTCGAGATGCGAGGCGACCTCCGCCTGGGTCGCGCCTTCGGACAGCCGCACCGCGACGATCATCGTCCATTGCGCGCGCGTGAGACCGACGGTGCGTGCGCGCGCATCGAAGCGCGTGCGCAGCATCCGCGCGATCCACGAGAGTTGGAAGCCGGCGCTCGGCGGGACGGGCATGGAGTTTCCCTGGAGGCTGATCTGGCCCCTACCCTAGTTGCACAGCGCGCACTTGGCCAGCCGCCGCCGGGGTCCGAGACGCTGCGCCGCGGACGGGATCGGCAAATTCCGAGGGCGGCTGCGGCGCGCATTGAAGTCGCACGCCGCATGTCGTACCTTGACGCCATGCGACGGCTTCTTGTCCTGCTGACCGCTACCGGCCTCGCCGCTGTTGGCGGCTGCGATCGCGGCCAGGCGCCGATCGACATCGTTTCGGTCGAGCGCCTGCCGATCTCCCGCCGCGACGCCGGCGTCGACCTTCAGGTCGACGTCCGCGCCGGCCAGTTCCGCAACCTGATCGACCGGCGCGGCACGCTCGACCTGAAGATCGCCGCCTGTTCGGCGCCCGATGGCCCGGCCGACCGCGTGCCGGTGCTGTTCGGCCAGCAGGATATCGCCCGGCTTTCGCCCAACCAGATCGCCGACGATCCCGACACGCTGGTTCGCCTCAACGCCACCATATCCCGCCGCGCCGCGGCGCTGCCCGATCGCTGCGTTTTCCTGGTCGAAGGCAGCGGCCGCCCCTATGCGCCGCGCGTGACCAGCCGGATGGTCCCGCTGCCCGCCGCCTGAGCGCGCGTGTGATGCGGCCGCGGTTCGCCGATGCGTGCACCGAGCGGCAACAGACTTTCAACCATAGATGAATAACCATTGGATCTTCCAGAAGATAATGAAATGATGTGGTCATCCGACTCGCATGATCTTCAGGGCAGGGGGAAGCATCATGATCGACGACCCTCCAGTATTGGACCGGCCCGTTGACACGGGACGACGTATGAAACTGAAGTTTCCAAGTATCGATCACCTGAATGCCGCACTGTCCACCGAGCTCACGGTACCACTCGCGGTGCACCATGCCGGCAGAAACGCTGTCAGCTTCGATCTGGCCGACGGCAACGAACTTGCGTCGATTCAGATTGAAGCTCTTGAGCGCGAATATGGGGCTACCGCGGTTGAGGATTATCGCTACGATCTTGAAGATACGGATCTTTTCGACCCGCTGAACTTCGGACCGGACACTGCCGAGGCTCCGTCGCTCGACGATGTTCTCGAAGAGATCGGCGCACGGAGTGCATGGGCGCAGTCGCGTGGACGCAATGTAATCATCGCGATCGTCGATACAGGTATCGACGGAACCCGGCCGGAATTTCCGGCTTGGAAACGGGTATCGCAATCGTGGGCACCGATCGGCGACGATCCCTGGCAGGACTGGCAGGGTCACGGCACGATGTGCGCTTGCATCGCCACGGCGACGCGAGCCGAGGGGGGGCAATTTGATGGGGTTGCTCCGGATGCGCGGCTGATGTCATGCAAGACGCGCTTTTACGATCTGGAGTTGGCGGCGATCTATGACGAGCTGACCACGCTGGCGAGAGCTGGCAATGTGGTGATCGCCAGCAACAGCTTCGGCAGCAAGACCGGAACACCACCACCCGAACCCGCCGACAGCGATTTTCTTCCTGCGCTGGACGATGCGATCGAAGCCGGCGTCATGCCGTTCTTCAGCGCCGGCAATTATCACGACATTGCAGGCGGCGACCCCCACGCCCATGAGCCCAACTCGATCTGGCTCCATAAGGGGCGGCACGACGTCTTCACGGTCGGCGCATGCGACGAGCGGATGGCGATGTGGTATTATTCAAGTCGCGGGCTCGGTCAATTCTACCCAAGCCCCGGCACAAGCGCCAAGCCCGACGCGGTAGGCATGACACCCGCCAATGGCCGGATTTTGTTCGGCAGCGACGTTCGGACCATGCCGGTCGGGTGGGGAACCAGCGGCTGCTGCCCGCAGGCGGCCGGCCTGGCAGCTTTGATCATGTCGCGCAGCGCCCCGCTCGATCGCCCGACCCTTTCCAGACAGGAATTATTTGCCCATATCTGTTCCACGGCGAAGTCGCTTGGCCATCATCCAGCGTCGCAAGGAGCGGGGCTGATCCAGTGCCCGTAGGCGATCCAACATTCACCGCCGCGATTTGGAGTTGGCGGACGGGCTCAAAAACCCTAAATAGGGCGTATTCGGTGCCTGCACCAGAGTTGGATGTTTTATGAGGTACAAGGTCAAGGCTGAAACCTTCGCGGCATTTGAGGCTGCGAAGAAGGTGGCCGTAGCGGACGCCAAGGTGTTTGTAATATCGGATAGCCGCCGCACATTGTCGACGGGCGAGCTATCTGAAGTTACCAAGCAGCGGCTGAGATTGCTTGGCGCAAAGGTGTTGCCGGAACAGCAGTACGACGGCGGCAGCATCTAACGCAGCACGTCTCCTCTGTCCACGCGCGGGGCTCAGGACGCCACGTCGCGTAAGAATGAACGTTTCGATGGCGCTTATTGAAGCTGCCATCTACCCGAAGAAATTGAGCTTGAGCGGCAGGATCGCGGCGCCCAGCGCGGTCGCGTCGCCTTCCGCTTCCGCCGGCACGATCTTCGGCTGCGGGCGGCCCACGCCCCAGCGGGGCGTCTGGCGCATGTCGATGCGGGTGATCATGCGTTCCGCCAGGCCGCGCGGCAGGCGGCCGCCGATCACGATCGCTTCCGGATCGACGATTGCAGCGCTCGCGCCGCACACCAGCGAGAGCGTGTCGCCCACCCGCCACAGCCAGTCGTCCACCGCCGGCGCGTCGACGTCGATCGCGGCGAGCATGTCGGCGATCGTCTCATGCACCTCGCCCGCGCGCGCGAAGCAGTGGCGCAGCAGGCCGAGCGTGGGGGAGGCGTAGAGCTGCGTCGGCAGCAGCCCGGCGAATTCGCCGGCATTGCCGTGCGTGCCGCGCATGAGCTGGCCGTCGATCACCAGCCCGCCACCAAAGCCGGTGGCGATGTAGAGATAGGCGAAGTTGCGCGCCCAGCGGCCGACGCCGACCAGGCTTTCGCCGACCGCGGCGACATTGCCGTCATTGTCCGCCCAGGCCGGCCGGCCGAACGCCTCGCCGAACAGCGCGGCGACATCCGTACCCACCCAGTCGTCCAGCGCGGGCGGCGGGTTGAAGGTGCGACCGCCGGGCAGCGCATAGCCGGTGATGCCGATCCCGATGCCCAGCACCCGCGCCGGGTCCACCGCCGCCTCGTCGCACAGCCGGCCGAACGCCGCGCGCACGCTTTCGAGAACCATCGCGCGTGACATCGGCTGCGGCTGGGCGAAGACATGCCCCCGTTCCCGGCCCTCGAAATCGACCAGCGTCGCGGACACCGCATCGGCCATGATCGACACGCCGAGCATGAACAGCCGCTCCCCATTCAGCGCCAGCAGCGCGCTCGGCTGGCCGCGCCGCCCGCGCGAGACGCGCTCGCCATGCAGCAGCAGCCCGCGCTCGACGAGATCGCCAGCGACGCGCGACACCGTCTGCTGCGAGAGTTCGGTGCGGGCAACGATGTCGCTCTGCGTCACGTCGCCACCGCCCGAAACCAGCGCCAGCACCTGCCGCTCGGTCGTCGTCACCGCCGGCCACGCATCCACCGCCCGATCAAGCCTTGCCGCCAAAATGCTGCTCCCACCACCGTCGCCACCTTTGCCGCCCGCGCCGCCGGGATCAAGCCTTGCCGTCACTTAACACTCAAATGACGTGCTATGATCGCGTATTCAACGTGTCATGGCCGGTTTTCTCGCCGAATCGTCGCCGGTTTGTCACATATAACACCTACATAGAGTGATATTGAACGAGCATACGGCCTTTCGTCGCCGTAAATTCACCAGGGGGAAGTCATGATCAGTGCAGCACAGCGCGCCATGATTGGCGCGGTGTCCATCCTTGCGCTCGCGGTTCCGGCGACGGTCTCGGCACAGGCGGCGGAGGAGCAGGCGCCGGACGAGACGGGCGCGGCCGCCGAGGACATCGTCGTCACCGGCTATGGCGCGCAGAACGCCCGCGCCGTCGCCGCCAAGCGCAATGCCGAGCAGATCGCCGAATTCCTCTCCGGCGACGATATCGGCCAGCAGCCCGACTATAATATCTCGGACAGCTTCCGCCGCCTGCCCGGCGTGCAGACCGTGTTCGACGAGGATGAGGGCCGCTACGTCGGCATTCGCGGCCTGAACCCCAATTTCACCTTCGGCACGCTAGACGGATCGGCGGTCGCCACCGCCGAGCGCGGCAACCGCCAGCTCAACATGGAAGCGATCCCGACCACCGCGGTGAAGCGGCTGGAAGTCTACAAGTCCCGCACGCCCGATATCGAGGGCAATGCGATCGGCGGCACGATCAACCTCGTCACCCGCTCCGCCTTCGACAGCCCGGGCACCTATCTGGTCGGGAGCGCCTTCATCGGCACGGGCGACAGCCAGGACGTGCCGGGCGAGAATTTCGGCCGCAACAGCGATGACGGCCTCAACTTCCGCGGCGACGCCACCTTGTCCACCCGCTTCGGGCCGGATCGGCAGTTCGGCATCCTCCTCACCGGATCGTTCAGCCGCAAGCGGCGCGACCAGGAACGGTTCAACCCCGGCGGCTATGCATTGACCGGCGGCGTGCCGGTCGCCACCTCGCTGCTCTATCAGGGCTATCCCAACACGGTGGATCGCTATGGCGGCACCGCCAAGCTGGAATGGCAGCCGGACGATACGCTGCATCTCTCGGTCGGCGGCACCCATTTCCGGCAGGACGATCATGAGGTGCGGCTGTCGCACCAGCTCACCCCCGGCACCAACCGCACCGCGACCGGCACCAACACCGCGCGCATCGGCAGCGCCGGCGGCTTCGTGCGCTTCAACGACTTCCCGATCGAAAAGCCGCTGACCGTGGTGCAGGGCGATCTCGCCTGGAAGCCCGGCGAGGATCACACGATCGAGGCCCGCGCCTCCTGGTCGAAGGCGACCTTCCTCGAGGATTCGAACCAGCTCCAGTTCAACCTGCCGACCTCGGCGGCGAACGCCTATGACTATGCGATCGACAAGGGCATCCCGACCGCCGAGCTGGATGACGCTTCGACCTTCCTCGACCCGGCCAATTACGCCTTCGGATCCTACAACCCCTATCGCGACGACAGCACCGACATCATCCGGGAGGGCGCGGTCGATTACCGCTTTAACGCCGATCCGGGCGACATGGGCTGGGGCATCGGCGTAGGCGGCAAGTATCGCGAGAATGAACGCGACTTCGATACGCAGCAGCAGATCTACCGCCTCGCCGCCGGCCGTTCGCTGACATTGGCGGACGTGGTTCTGCCCACCGACTATGTACCGATCTTCTCCAACTATCCGATGCTGATCATCGACTATCGCAAGTTCGATGCCTTCCAGTCGGACAATGCCGGCGCGCTGGTGCTGGACGAAGCGGCGACCGCCCTCAACGCGCGCCGCAACGACTATGTGGTCACGGAGAAGGTGGCGGCCGGCTATGCCCTCGCCCGCCATGCCGGCGACCGGCACCTGGTGATCTTCGGCCTGCGCTATGAGCACACCGACACCAGCATCGATGGCTATCGCGTCTCGGGCAGCACGCTCACCCCGCTCACCCGCAAGGGCAAATACGAGAATTTCCTGCCCTCGGTCGCGCTCAACTATGACCTCACCGACGCGCTCAAGCTGCGGATGAGCTATGCCAAGGCGATCGGCCGGCCCAATCCCAGCGAGCTCGGCGCCAACGAGACGCTCAACCAGACCGCGCTCACCCTGAGCCGCGGCAACCCCGAACTGAAGCCGCGCCAGGCGGACAATTATGACCTGTCGCTGGAATATTATTTCCCCGGCAATGGCGGCGCGCTGACCTTCGCCACCTTCTACAAGGATATCCAGGACGATATCTTCAGCGCCACGGTGGGCCAGACGGTGATCGACGGTGCCGCCTACACCGTCACCCAGCCCCAGAACCTCTCGGGCTCGCGCGTGTTCGGCGTCGAGGTGGGCGCGATCCGCAACCGGCTGGACTTCCTGCCCGGCTTCCTCGCCAATTTCGGCGTGTCGGGCAACGTCACCTGGCTCGACGGCCGCTCCGAACTGCCCGGCGGCGTCCGCTTCGGCCGGCTCATCCAGCAGCCCAAATGGCAGTTCAACGCCGCCTTGTTCTATGAGCAGGGCCCTTTGAAGGCGCGCGCCAGCTATGCCCGGATCGGCAAGCTCTACACCGCGATCAGCGCCACCGACCCCAGGGCCAGCCGCTACGACACGGGCTTCGACCAGCTCGACCTGCAGGCCCGCATCGGCTTCGACCGGTTCGACGTGATCGCCGAGGCGCGCAACGTGACCAACGAAAATCGCCGCAACTTCGACGGCTTCGGCACGCGCGACGAGAATTATTTCGGGCGGCAGTTCTGGCTGGGCGTGGCGTTCCGCCTGTGAGGTGAGCGTGAAAGAAGGCCAGCGCTTTTCCTCCCCGAGCTTTGCTCGGGGAGGGGGACCACCGCCGCAAGGCGGTGGTGGAGGGGCCGGCTCGGACATCATCGCTCATACTGTCGTGTGATCGGATGCTTCGGCGCCATCCCCTCCACCACCGGCTTCGCCGGCGGTCCCCCTCCCCGTTCCGGGGAGGACATATCGTGCAACGGCGAGCGCAGCGCGCTTCCGGCAACGCCGGATAACAGCGCCAACGGGGCATCGAGCCCGCGCCGTCGCTCCCCAACCCCGTCCCCTCCCCTGAAGGGGAGGGGGCTATCTCATCCCTCCACCAAGGCCAGTCATCGTGCGCACCCTCCCCCTCCTCGCCCTCCTCACCCTCGCCGCCTGCGCCACCACCCGCCAAGCGCCCCTGTTCGGCGGCATCGACTATCAACGCCGCGACATCGCCGGTGAGATCCCGGCGCACGTCCATGTCGTGCGGATCAGCCTCACCCGCCCGGGCCTGCGCTTCGCGGTCACCCCGGCGGAGACCGGCAAGGGCATGGAGCATGTCGCGCACCTGACCAGCGCCTATATGGCGGCGCGCCACGCGCAGCTCGCGATCAACGCCAGCTATTTCCTGCCCTTCGAGGGCGGCAGCCGCGGCGGCGAGGATTATTATCCGCATGAAGGCGATCCGGTGAACGTCTCGGGGGCGGCGATCGCGGACGGCAGGACCGTCTCCCCGATCGAGACCGGCCTCGACGAACGCGTCGACGCGATGCTCTGCTTCGCCGGCGCGCGCGCGACGATCGTCGACGGCCAGGCCTGCCCTGCCGGCTATACCGACGGCGTCGCCGCCGGCCCGCGCCTGCTGGCGAACGGGCGGGCGATCCCCTCGACGCAGGACTATTCGATCAAACCCCACCCCCGCACCGCCTTCGGCCTCTCGAAAGACCGGCGCACGGCGTGGATCGTCACCGTCGACGGCCGCCAGCCCGACAGCCTCGGCATGACATTGCCGCGCCTGACAGCGCTGTTTCGCCAGCTCGGCGCGAGCGACGCGATCAACCTCGACGGCGGCGGATCCTCGACGCTCGCGGTGGAGGGGCCGGACCGGAAGCCGAAGCTGCTCAACCGCACGATCCACACCGGCGTCGTCGGGCGCGAACGGCCGGTGGCGAACCATATCCTGCTGTTCGCGGGGGAGCGATGAGTTCAGCGCCCCCGCTCGAGCGCGGTGGGCTTCAGCAGAACCGTCATCCCCCTGTCGCAATTCCCCACTAGCGCCCACGCCGTGCAGCCGCGACGACTGGCCATCCCGCGCGTGTCGCGCATCGAATGGGCTTATGGCCAGGCCCATTTCGGCAAGAGCCTGCTGTGGCACAGCAGCCAGCTGCTCTTCGCCTATTTCCTCACCGAAGCGTGCGGCTTCTCGCCCTATCTGATGGGCATCGTCCTTGCTTCGGCCTTGCTGGTGAACGCGGTCACCGACCTTGTCGTCGGCCGTGCGCTTGCCCGCCATGTCGCCGGCTTCGCCGCGGCGAGCCGCGCGCAGTTCGGCGGGGCGGCCGCCTCCGTCTCGGGGCTGATGCTGTTCGCCTGTGCCGCGCGGCTGGAGGGCCCGTCACAGGTCGCGCTCGCCGCGGGTGGGCTCGGGCTGTTCGCGCTGGCCTATTCGCTGCTCGACGTGCCGCAGAACGCGATCCTCAGCCTCGCTCCGCTCGACGATCGTCGGCGCATGCGGCTGTCGGCGGCGCGGCTGGTGCTTTCCGGCGTCGCGCAACTGCTCGTCGTCTCCGCCTTCGCGCTGCTGATGCGCGGGCTGCCCGCCACGCACGCGGGGAACGGGTTCCTGGGACTGAGCATGGCCATCGGGCTGATCGTGATCGGCAGCGCGGGGCTGCTCGCGCGCGTCGCCGCGCACCCGCTGCCCGCCGGCGAGGATCGCGCCGACGCTGCCGCCACCGACACCGGCATGCCCGAATGGCGCGGCTTCGCGCTGCTGCTGGGCATGATGGCGGCCTATACCGTCACCACCGGCGTGGTCGGCAAGCTGGAGCCCTATGTCGCCGCCTACTGGTTCAGCGCGGCGACCGACGGCGCCGCCTTCATGATGGCGATCGCGATCGGCAGCATGGTCGCGCAGCCGCTGTGGACGGCCCGGGCGCGCCATCGCAGCGCCGATGGCGTGCTCGCGGAGGCGGCGCTGGTGCTCGCGCTGGGCGGTGCGGCCTTCCAGATCACCGGATTCGGTATCGTCACCGCGTTGGTCGCCGGGCTGGTGCTCGGCGCCGGCCAGGGCGGGATCAGCATGTTGCTGTGGACGCGCCTCGCCACGATCGCGCATCGCCATCGCGGCCAGGCGACGCGGTTGTTCGGCGCCTTCACCTTCACCTCTAAGACCGCCGGCGCGGTCGCGACGCTGGTGCTGGGCCAGATCCTCCACGTCAGCCGCTTCGCCGAGGCGAGCGATCGCGCGGGGGTGCTGGTGCCGGTGATGACCTGGCTGCCCGCCTGCGGCGCCGCCGGCCTGCTGCTGTTCCTCTTCGCGCGCCGCGCGTCCCGCCACTCACTGACCGGAGAAACGCCATGTTTGTCGCCCTCGCCGCGCTAGCCGCCGCCGCTGCGCAGCCCGCCCCGTCCCCTGCTGCCGCGCCCCCTGCTTCCCCGCGCAGCGAGCCGGCGGCGCCGCCGGTGGCGCAGCTCCAGGCGAAGGAGGTCCGCCGCTACACCGCACCCGAGGCGCGGCAGGGGGTCGCGGTGGACGACACCCATTTCTATGCGATCACCAACAGCCACATCGGCAAGTACGACAAGCAGAGCGGCCGCAAGCTCGGCGAATGGGTGGGAGACAAGCGCCGCATCCGTCATCTGAACAGCTGCGTCGCGGCGGACGCGCAACTCGTCTGCGCCAATTCCAACTTCCCGCAGGTGCCGATGGCAAGCAGCGTCGAGATTTTCGACACCGCGACGATGCGCCACATCCGCTCGATCCCGTTCGGGATGCGGCTCGGCTCGCTGACGTGGGTGGAAAAGCGCGACGGCCAGTGGTGGGCGGGCTTCGCCAACTATGACACCAAGGGCGGCGAGCCGGGCCGTGACCATCGCTTCACCCTGGTCGCCACGTTCGACGACCAGTGGCGGATGACCGGCGGCTACCGCCTGCCGGACAGCGTGCTGGAGCGCTTCGCGCCGATGAGCAATTCGGGTGGCAGCTGGGGCGCGGACGGGCTGCTTTACCTGACCGGCCACGACCTGCCGGAAATCTATGTGCTGGCCGCGCCCGGCGAGGGGCCGGTGATGGAGCATGTCGCGACGATCGCCGCGCCGCTGGAAGGCCAGGCCTGGGCCTGGGACCGCTCCGCCCCGCGCCGCATCTTCGGCATCACCCGCAAGGCGGGCGAGGTGGTGGTGATGGACCTGCCCAAGGTCCGCTGAGAACCGATCCCGCCGCCCACGCGTTGACCCGCGCGCGGCCCTTCCCTTCCTCTTCGACGGACGACATCATGACTAACAGGATGCTTATCGGCCTGCCGGCCGCCACCGCCGCACTGCTGCTTGCGGGCTGCTCGGGCGAAGCCGAGAATGCGCAGACCAGCGCGATCGAGATCAGCAACACCAGCCGGCCGAAGGCGGCACGACCCGAGGATCAGGAGCCGGGAGCGATCGAGGAACTGGGCCCGGCCGACCGGCGGACCGCGCTGCGCGGCGAACTGGGCTGCAGCTTCGCCGATGGCCGCGGCCGCACCTTGCTGATGGCCAAGGGCAATGTCGGCGGCACCCAGCCGAGCGACGCGATCGTCCGCATCGGCGGCGCCATCCACCGCGTCGCGGCGGCGGGCGGCTTCAACGCGATGGTGAAGGGCGCGAGCTTCTCGGGCGACGGCCTGTCCTTCACCGTCAAGGCGACCGCCCCCACCCGCGGCGGCGGCGAATCCCCATCACAGCCCGCGCGGCTGACATATACGCCGGCAGATGGGGCGAAGGACGACACGCCGAAGGAGAAGGCGCTGCTGAAGGTCAACGGCTTCTGGCAGTGCGGGCCATAAGCCCTGACAACGCCTCCCCGGGCGCCGCCCGGGGAGGAAAACCGCGTTTCGGAGAGTGCACTATATTGCACATGCGGATTTTACCGCCGCGGCGGCGAATTACCCGCGCGTTCCGATCGCATCCACCTCGACCAGATAGCCATGGTGCAGTTCCGGCACCGGGACCACGGTGCGCGCCGGCTTCGCCTCGCCGAACATCTCGGCATAGATACGGTTGAACGCCGGCCAGTTTTCGACCCCGACGATATAGGCGGTCACGCGCAGCACCCGATCGGGACCGCTGCCGGCTTCGGCGAGGATCGCGAGCAGGTTGGTGAGCGCCTGGCGGACCTGCACCTCGAACGGCTGGTCGGCGGTATGGCTACCATCGCTGCGCGGGCCGAGCTGGCCCGAGACGAAGACGAGATCGCGCCACGCGGTCGCCTGCGCATAATGGCCGGCAGGCTCGGGGACTACCGCGGCGGAAATGCGCGCGATGGGGTCGTTCATGCCGTCGGCATCCGCGCGATCAGATCGCAAAGCTCGATCCGCAGCCGCAGCCGGCGGTCGCATTGGGGTTGGTCACCTGGAAGGCAGAGCCGCCGAGCGATTCGACGAAGTCGACCGCGCTGCCCTGGACGAGATCAAGGCTCATCGAATCGACCACCAGGGTCACGCCGCCATTCTCGGTCACCGCGTCGTCGCTTTCGACGCGCTCGGCGAGGCCGAACCGATACTGGAAGCCGGAACAACCGCCACCTTCCACCGCAAGGCGCAGGATCGGCGCCTTGCCGGTTTTAATGGCGATCTGGGAGACGCGCCGGGCGGCGCTGTCGGTCAAGGCTATGGAAGGGGCGTTCATGCCTTGAATTTAGGGGAGTGGGGGGTCGCCTGCAATGGGCGACCCCTTCTCCTCCCCTGACCGTGCGGGCGAGAGGGGTCTTTTCGGGGGCCTCAGTTGTTGAGCGGGCCGCCCAGCGCCACTTTCGCCGTATCCGCGTGCTGCTGCACGTCGGCCAAATACTCAGATTGCTGCATGAAAGGAATGGGATTTACGGCGCGGCCGTCGACCCGAACTTCATAATGCAGGTGGCAGCCGGTCGACCGGCCGGTCGAGCCCATCAGCGCGATCAACTGACCGCGCTTCACGCGGGTGTTGGGTGCCACCAGGATCTTGGACAGATGGCCGTAGCGGGTCTGGATGCCCTTGCCATGCTCGATCTCGACCAGGTTGCCATAGCCCCCCGCCCAGCCGGCACGACCGATGATGCCGTCGGCGGTGGCGTAGATCGCGCTGCCATGCGAACCGGGGATATCGACGCCGGAGTGCATCGCGGCGGTGCCGCGGAACGGATCCGAACGGACGCCGAAGCTGGAGGTGAACTTCACATCGTCGACCGGCTTCTGCGAGGGGATCGCGATCACGCCCTGCTCAAGCTGGTCGAGCTTCTTCCACGAGAGGAACAGCGCCTTGAACTGCGCGTCGGTATCGCCCTCGGCCGCCTTGGCGGCAGCGGCATCGACCGGCTCATAAGGGCCGCCCATCGCACCCGGCGAGACATGGAAACGCTGCGGCGAGAGGCCCAGCTTCTGGATCAGCCGGGCGGTGTTCTTGTAGCGCGCCTCGGTCGCGGCGCGGACCTTCTCGGCCAGCGCGCCCTGCTCGCCCGCCACCGTCTGCAGGGGGGCAACCACCGAAGCGGCGGTGCCATCGGGGGTGCCGACTTCCTGCGGCAGCAGCGCTGCGAGCTTCTTGGGATCGTCCTCACCGGCGAGAACCGCGGCGAGGAAGGCCTGGCGGCGCTCCATCTGCATCGCGTGAACCGCCGCGGCCCGCTTCACCGCTTCCATATCGGCGCGCATCGCAGCGACCTTGGACTGCATGTGCGCGACCTGCGCGTCGCTCGATCCCGTGGCGGCATCCGCCGTCTCGGCACCCATCCCGGTCATCTGCGCGACGCCGACCGCCGACCCACAAAACAAAATCGCCGCAGCACCAGCAGCGGCGACCTGGGTCTTCAAGCCGATGCGAATCCGGCGCAACGACGAACCGTCGTGGAGAAAAAAATCTCGCGTCCTGAAAAAGGAACGGAACCGTGTAGCGGCTCCCGTGTTGTTTGAATGTGTAAGCAGCATCAAATCCCCGGCGACCATTTACGGCGCCGACGGGGATCGGCACCGCTTTTGAAACCCCATCCCTTGCGGATTTTGCCCCAACCGCATCAGACGTGGCTTGTTTGCGGTGCGGCATCGTGGGGATCAAGCACGCCGTAAAAATCCCGCGTCAGACCGGCTGCCGCACGCGCTGAGTCGTTGAACGGCGGCTTAAGCGCACCGCGAAAATGGACACCGATCAGCAAACGCCAATGTGCGTGGGGTGCGAATCCAGATGATTCGCATGCACGCAGGAACCATGCTGTGCCGGCGCGCACATGCCGAATTTCATCGGTGAATATGCGCTGCAGGATGCGTGCGCTCTGACCGTCGCCCAGCGCGGCCAGCCGGTCGGCGGTCGCCGGCGTGACGTCGAGCCCGCGTGCCTCCAGGACCATCGGCACGACGGCGAGCCGGGCGAGCGCATCCCCGCGCGTGGCGTCTGCCGCTTCCCACAGCCCGTCATGCGCGGGCAGCGCACCGTATTGGCTGCCGAGCTGGCGCAGCCGCCGGTCGAGCAGCGCGAAGTGCATGGCCTCGTCGGCACCGACCCGCAGCCAGTCGTCCGCGAACCCGCGCGGGAACCGCGCGCCGAAGCGGCCGATGAGATCGAAGGCGAGATCGATCGCGGAATATTCGATATGCGCCAGCGCGTGGAGCAAGGCGATGCGGTTGCGCAACGACCCCGCCTTGCCGCGCCTGGGCATGCGGGACGGCGGCAGGAGTTCGGGCCGCGCCGGGCGCGCGGGGGCATCGGGCATGGCCACGTCGAAGGCGTGCTCGAGCCGGCCGAGACGCCAGTCACGCGCCGTGCGGCGGGCGAGCATGGTCTTGGTGCGCGGGTCGGGCGCGGTGAGGACCGCGCGGCAGGCCAGGGCGAGAGTCATGCCAAACCACCCCTTTCCCCTCCGGCGAAAGGTCGGCAGAGGGGAAGATCGGGCAACGCACGATCTGCGGAGTGCCGGGTTTGACAGGGCTGTACGCCGGGCGCGACTGCCCCTCTCCCCAACCCTCTCCCCGGAGGGGAGAGGGCGTCGTGCGGCATGCCTCTCACAGCCCCTGCGCCGCCTCCAGCACCTGCCGGGCGTGGCCGGCCACCTTCACCTTGCGCCAGATCCGGGCGATCCTGCCGTCCGCGTCGATCAGGAACGTCGCGCGGTCGATGCCCATATATTTCCGGCCGTAGAGCGACTTTTCGACCCAGGTGCCGAACGCCTCGCACACGCTGTCGTCCGCATCGGTGGCAAGATCGATGGTCAGGCCGTGCTTGGCGGCGAATTTCTGGTGCTTGGCGGAGGGATCCTTGGAGACGCCGACCACCGCCACGCCGGCCGCCGCGAACTCTGCCCCGAGCGCGCTGAAATCCTTCGCCTCGGTGGTGCAGCCGGGGGTGTCGTCCTTGGGGTAGAAATAGAGAACCAGCGGCTTGCCCGCCCAGGCGGATACCGGCTTTTCGGTGCCGTCGGCCATCAGCAGGGTCGGATCGGGCGCGCTATCGCCTTCGTTGAGCATGCAAGGTCTCCTTCCTCAAGTCTCTCCGCCCGCACAGCGCGAGGGGAGTTACGCCGAAATCTCCCGCCAGCATTCGGCGATCGTCCTGCGCGCGGCGGCATAATCCGCCAGCAACGCCTCCCAGCTTTCCGCGCGGCAGGCGCCCACCACCAGCGCACGCGCGGTTTCGGGAGGCTCGCCGCCGCCGGGCGCGACCAGCCGCAGCGTGATCAGCAGCCGTGCGAGGATCTCGTGCGCGCCGATCACCGCCAGCGGCAACAACCCCTCCCCCACCAGCAACCGCACCGCACGGCCAAGATCGGGATCGAGCCCGGTGCGATGGCGCAATTGCAGCACGTGGAGGCAAAATTCCAGATCGACCAGCCCGCCATCGATCAGCTTGACGTCCATCGGCCCGGCCGGCGGCTTGTGCCTGGCGATGTCCGCCCGCATCTTGCGCGCGTCGGCCAGCAATTTCCCGACATCGCGCGGCGCTTCGAGCTGGCGGCGCACGATCGCCGCAATCTCGCCCTTCGCCGCATCGGATCCATAGACCGGCCGCGCGCGGCACAGCGCCATATGCTCCCACGTCCACGCATTCTCCCGCTGATAGCGTTCGAACGCGTCGAGCGAGACGCACAGCGGCCCTTGCGTGCCGGAAGGGCGCAGCCGCGTGTCGATCTCGTAGAGCGGGCCCGACGCGGTCGGCACCGACAGCGCGGCGCTGATCCGCTGCGCGAGACGATTGTAATAATGGAACGGCCCGAGCGGCTTGCGGCCGTCCGAATCCTGAAGGTCGAGCCCCGTGTGGAGATAGATCAGGTCGAGGTCGGACGCGTGGGTGAGCACGCCGCCGCCCAGCCGCCCCAGCGCCAGCACCGCGAACGCGCTTCCCGGCACCCGGCCATGCGCCTCGGCAAAGGTCGCGATCGCGGCATCCGCCAGCACCACCAGAGCCGCTTCCGCGACGCGCGCATAACCGCGCGCGACATCGAGCGCGTCCTGCGCGCCGGTGACGAGTTGCACGCCCAGCGCGAAGCGCCGCTCGCTCACCTGCCGTCGTACGCGATCGAGCAAGGCCTCATAATCCTCGCCGCGCTCACCGTTCCGGAAGGCGGCGGCGAGTTCGTCGACCGTCCCCGGCAGGTCGAGCGCGCTGGCATCGATCAGCCCGTCGAGCAGGTCGGGGCGGCGGGCGAGATCCTGGCCCAGCGGCGGCGCGTGGCTGAGGATCGCGCCGAGCTGCACCGCCAGCCCCGGCCGCGCCTCGAGCAGGCGGAACAGGTTGATCGCGCTCGGCAGCTTCTCGACGATGTCGTCGAGCCGGTTGAACGCCGCCGCCGGATCGGGCGCCTGCCCCAGCGCCTGGACGAGACCGGGCAGCACCGCCTCCAGCGCCTCGCGCGCCGCCGGACTGCGCAAGGTGCGCAAGGTCCCCGATCGCCAGCGCTCGATCCGCGCCACCACCGGCGTGCAATCGGCGAAGCCGGCCTCGGTCAGCGTTTCGCCCAGCCGCTCGGGATCCTGCGGCAGTTCGCCGGCATCCTCGTCCTCGAGCGCATCGTAGATTGCCCCGACCCGCGTGACGTGCGGGCGCAACCGCTCGACCAGCGCCGCGGCATCGCCGCTGCCGTCGAGCGCGGCGACGGTTTCCATCGCCCGGGGGTCGCGCGGCAAGGTGTGCGTCTGCTGATCGTCGACCATCTGGAGCCGATGCTCGACGTCGCGATACAGACGATAGGCCGCCGCCAGCGCTTGCGCTTCCCGACCATCGATCCGCCCCGCCGCCGCCAGCGCCGCGAGCGCATCGAGCGTCGCCGGCACGCGCAGCGCCGGATCGCGGCCGCCATGGATGAGCTGGTGGATCTGCGCGAAGAACTCCACCTCGCGAATGCCGCCGCGGCCGCGCTTGAGGTCGTAGCCGGGGCCGAAGACCTGCCCCTTGCTGTGATGGTCGCGGATCCGATGCGACATCGCGCGGATTTCCCCCACCGCGCCGAAATCGAGCGCGCGACGCCACACGAAAGGGCGGATCGCCGAGAGGAAGGATGCGCCCAGCGCACGATCGCCGGCGGCGGCGCGGGCGCGGATGAAGGCCGCCCGCTCCCAGGCGACGGCGCTCGATTCATAATAACCGATCGCCGCCTCCACCGGCAGCGCGATCGGCGTCGCCTCCGGCGTCGGGCGCAGCCGCAGGTCGACCCGGAAGACATAGCCGTCGCCGTCGCGCGTCTGCAGCAATTCGGTGACGCGGCGGCCGATGCGGACGGCCGCCTCCACCGGCTCCTCGCGGCCGCGGCGGGGCAGCGTCTCGGGATCGAAGATCAGGATCGGATCGATATCCGACGAATAGTTGAGCTCACGGCTGCCATGCTTGCCCAGCGCGATCACCGCGAAGCCCCGCGGTTCGGCATCCGGGGTGCGCTCACGGATCGCGGCAGCGATCGCGATGTCGAGCGCGCGGTCGGCAAAATCGGAGAGGCGGGTGACGGTGGCGGTCAGATCTTGCACGCCCGCGAGGTCGGCGATGGCGAGCGCAAGCGCGACGCCCTGCCGTTCGATCCGCAACGCCTGCGCCACATTCCCGGCGTCGCCGGCGGCGGTGCGCGCGGCCGCGAGCGCATCGTCGATCCGGCCCGCTTCGAGCAGCGCGACGATCGGTGGATGCAGCACCATCAGCCGGCGCAGGAAAGGCGAATGCGCCTCGGCGCGCGCCAGAGCTTCGACAATCGACATGATCGCGCTCTAGCCCCGCCGGGACGAAGGGAACAAGGCCAGCTTTAGACGAACGGAGTTAACGTCTAGCAACTTAGTCAGTGAATGCGCGTTAGGAGCCAAATGAAGCAACACGCGTCCAATTACCTACCAGACCGCCCGTCGGAGCGCATGGTGATTGTCGCCCCCTCACCGCATGAGGGGGTGGCCCGTGCCCTGCGCTCCGCCTATCGCGGCGGCACCGACCGTTTGCCGCCGGAAATGGTCGAGCTGCTCGGCAAGCTCAACTGAACCCGACGCCTCACGGCTCGGCACCAACGTCCTGAACGCGCGCGGCATCGCCGCCCACGACGTGGCCCGCCGGGAGCGCGTCCGGGCATCGTCCCTTGCGCACCACCGTCCGCTCCTGTTCGGCGCAGGCCTGATGGATGATGCTGCCGGCGGCGACGCTTTCGGTCAGCCACACATTGCCGCCGATCACCGAGCCGGCGCCGATGGTGACGCGGCCGAGGATGGTCGCGCCGGCATAGATCACCACATCGTCCTCGACGATCGGGTGGCGGGCGATCCCCTTCACCAGCGTGCCATCATCATCCTTGGGAAAGCTGCGCGCGCCCAGCGTGACCGCCTGGTAGATCCGCACCCGATCGCCGACCACCGCGGTCTCGCCGATCACCACGCCGCTGCCATGATCGATGAAGAAGCTATGGCCGATACGGGCGCCCGGATGGATCTCGATCGCCGTCGTCGAATGCGCGATTTCGGCGATGATCCGCGCGACCAGCGGCGCGCCGAGCCGGTGGAGCTGATGTGCGAGGCGATGATGGAGGATCGCGGCGATGCCGGGATAGCACAGCACCACCTCATCCACGCTGCGCGCCGCCGGATCGCCGGCATAGGCCGCCTCGACATCGCGATCGAGCAGCCGGCGGATCTCGGGCAGGCACCCCGCAAAGCCGCCGACGATCTCGCCCGCGCGGTCATCGGCACCCGCCGCGCCATCGCGATGCGCGAGTTCGAACCGCACCTCCTCGCGCAGCCGGCCGAGCGCGCGGTCGAGCGTTTCGAGCACATAGTCGCACTCGGTGTGCGGCCGCACCGTGCCGGTACCGAGCCGCAACGGAAACAGCGCCCCCGAGAGATCCGCCATGATCGCCTCGAGCTTGCGCCGCGAGGGGAAGCCCGCATCGCCCCGCCGCCGATGCTTGGCCCGCCAATCCTCACGCGCGGCATGGAGCTCTCCGGCGATCGCGGCGACATTCCACGTGTCGTCGAGGCGGGTTCTGTCTGGTTCGATCCTGGTCATGGGCGCTGAGTATCGATCGGAGGATGCGGGTTTGGAATATAGCTTGTCTTGGCCGTGGCCAAGCTGGGCCTCACACCGTCACCATCCGCGATCGGCGCATCACGTCCACGTCTCTTCCAGGCGGCGCAGGCTGTCGCGCACGACGTCGCTTGCCGAGGCATAGCGGCCGCTTTCGACCTGCGACTTGATGAAGCCCTCGAAATGGGTACCGCGCGTGACACTGGACGGCCTGGCGATTCCTCAGCCGATACCAGTTTATGATATAAGCCTGTCGGCGGCACGGTCCATGACCACGCGGCCGGGAACCGCCCGCGCCTTCGGCGATGCGCCTGCCCCTATTGCGCCGCGATCAGGCAATCCTGCCCGGCCACCTTCAGCCGCTTGCATGCCGACACCGCATCGGCATGCGACGCCGCCGCCACGCGGAGGCGGTGCAATGTGCGGCCATCGACCTCGACCGCCACGACCTGCTTGTTCAGCGGGGCGATCCACGCGAAGCGCCTGGAGATGCGCGTCCAGGCCGAATTGGCCTCCGCTGCCGATCCGAACGCGCCGAGCTGGATCAGCGATCCTCCGCTCGCCGAACCCGGGGCGCGCGGCCTGGCCGCGCGGCGCAACGGCGCGGGGGCGGTGAGCCGGCCGCTCGAATCCGGCACCTGCGCGCTGACGCCGCCGGGCTTGGGGGTCGGCGTGCGCGTCGGCAAGGGGGTGGGAGTGGGCGTCGGGGTGGGCGTGGCGACCGGCGTCTCGGGCACCGCATCCATGTCCAGCCGCCCCTCGGGGTCGATGCCCTCGGTGGCGGCGGGCACCGCATCGCCCTGCCCTTCCACTTCCATACCGCCGGGCGTGTCGGGCTTGACCTTGTAGGGGCCCGGGGGCGCCGCGATCAGCGTGCCGTCTCCACCGGGCTCCGCGCGGTTCATGTACCACCAGATCCCGCCGACGATCAGGGCGATCAGTGCGAGCCCGGCAATCACGAAGGCGACCAGGCTGACCGGCGAGACCGGATCCTCCTCGGCCGGTGCCACCGGCTCGAGCCAGGGCAGCCGATCTTCCTCGCCCAGTATCAGCCTGCCGCCCTGACGCTCCGTCATCCCATCTCCTCGACCGCCTCGACGCCCATCACTGCGAGACCGTTGCGGACAACCTGCCCGATCCCGTTGGCCAGCGCCAGCCGGGCCGCGGTGATCGCCGCGTCATCCGCCCTCAGGAAGCGGCGTTCCGGCCGATCATTGCCGGCATTGTAGGCGGAGTGGAAGGCGGCCGCGAGGTCATAGAGGTAGAAGGCGATGCGATGCGGCTCGCGCGCCGCCGCGGCCCCTTCGACGGTGCGCGGGAATTGCGCCGCCAGCTTGACCAGCGCCAGCTCCTCGGCATCGAGCAGGTCGAGATCCACCGCCGCGTCGGCAATGCCGTCGTCCACGCGCTTGCGGTTCATCCGCCGAACGCGGGCATGGGCATATTGGACATAGTAGACCGGATTGTCCTTCGACGCCTCGACCACCTTGGCGAAGTCGAAATCCATCTGCGCATCCGCCTTGCGGGTGAGCATGGTGAAGCGCACGACATCCTTGCCGACCTCGTCCACCACATCCGCCAAGGTCACGAAATTGCCGGCGCGCTTGGACATCTTGACCGGTTCGCCGTTGCGCAGCAGGCGCACCATCTGCACCAGCTTGACGTCGAACACCGTCCGGCCCTCGGTCAGCGCGGCGACCGCCGCCTTGATCCGCTTGACGGTGCCGGCATGGTCGGCGCCCCAGATGTCGATCAGCGCGTCCGCCGATTGCGCCTTCTGGAAATGATAGGCGAGGTCGGCGCCGAAATAGGTCCATTGCCCGTTGGATTTCTTGATCGGCCGATCCTGATCGTCGCCGAACTGCGTCGAGCGGAACAAGGGCAGCTCCACCGGCTCCCAATCCTCGGGCGTCTCGCCCTTGGGGGCCTCGAGCACGCCGTCATAGACAAGCCCGCGCTCGCGCAGCCACGCCTCGGCGGCCTCGGGCTTGCCCGCCGCCTGCAGCTCCGCCTCGGACGAGAACAGGTCGTGATGGATGCCGAGCAGCGCGAGATCGGCGCGGATCATCGCCATCATCGCCGCGACCGCGCGGGTGCGGAACAGCACCAGCCATTCGCCCTCGGGCTTGCCGACATAGGCATCGCCGAACTCGGCGGCGAGCGCTTCCCCCACCGGCTTCAGATAATCGCCCGGATAGAGGCCCTCTGGAATGTCGCCGATCGCCTCGCCCAGCGCCTCGCGATAGCGCAGGTGCGCCGAGCGGGCGAGCACGTCGACCTGGCCGCCGGCATCGTTGACATAATATTCGCGCACGACCTTGTGGCCGGCATATTCGAGCAACGCCGCAAGCGCATCGCCCACCACCGCGCCGCGGCAATGGCCCATGTGCATCGGCCCGGTCGGGTTCGCCGAGACATATTCGACGTTGACGATGCTGCCGCCGCCCATCGTCGAGCGGCCATAGTCCGCACCCGCCGTCAGGATCTCGTCGAGTTGCGCGCGCCATACCGTATCGGTCAGCCGCAGGTTGATGAACCCCGGCCCCGCCACCTCGACCGAGACGACCTCGTCCAGTGCCTCCAGCCGCGGCGCGACCAGCCCGGCCAGCGCGCGCGGGTTCATGCCCGCGGGCTTCGCCAGCACCATCGCGACGTTGGTCGCGAGATCGCCATGCGCAACGTCGCGCGGCGGTTCAACCGTGACGTTGCGTCGATCCAGCCCCGCCGGGATCGCGCCCTCGGCGGCGAGCGTGTCGAGGATGGCATCGATATGCGCGGCGAAACGGGGGTAGAGGGTCAAGGCGCCTGCTTTCGGGGTGAAGGAATGGATGGGCGCTTTAGCGGGAAGCGGTTTGGGGGTCTACTGTCCCTCCCTTCTCCCCTTGGGGGAGAAGGGTACGGAGCCTTATGAGCGAAGCGAATTAGGCGGAGTTGGATGAGGGGTTGCGCTCGCAAAGCGAGCGCGCCGCATCCCGGTGCGGACTGGTCAAGGCCTGTACGCCCCGCGCGACTCCCCCTCTCCCCGGCCCTCTCCCCCGAGGGGAGAGGGAGAAGGCAGTGCTTGCCACCCCAATCCCCCGATGCCATAGGCCGCCGCCCCCTTTCCCGGAAGCCGCCACCATGCCCAGCGCCCCCGCCCCCGCCCTGGGGCTCGACTTCGGCACGACCAACAGCGTCGCCGCGATCGCCGGCGCGGACGGCCAGTCGCGGCTCGTCGAACTCGAGGGAAAGCCCGCGACCGGCGCGGTGTTCCGCTCCGCACTGTGCTTCTGGCACGACGATGGCCCGCGCGGCGGGCTCGCGCATGAGGCCGGGCCCTGGGCGATCGCCGAATATCTCGAATTTCCCGCCGACAGCCGCTTCATCCAGTCGTTCAAGTCGGTGGCCGCCAGCACGGCGTTCGAACATGCCACCGTGTTCGAGAAGCGCTTCCGCTTCGAGGACCTCGGCCGCATGTTCCTCGACCGGATGGTGGCCCACGCCGGCGGCGCGCTCGATGCGCGGCCGGCGCGGATCGTGGTCGGGCGGCCGGTGGAATATGTCGGCGCACGGCCCGATGCCGCGCTCGCCCGCCAGCGCTACGATCTGATGTTCGAAGCGTTCGGCACCGAGATCCATTATGTGTTCGAGCCGCTGGGCGCCGCGTTCAGCTATGCCTCGCGCCTCACCGAGCCCGCCACCATCCTCGTCGCCGATTTCGGCGGCGGCACGAGCGACTTCTCGGTCGTCCGCATCGCCGCCCCCGGCGCCGCGCGGCGCTGCGAACCGCTGGGTTCGGCGGGCATCGGCATCGCCGGGGACCGCTTCGACTATCGCATCGTCGACCGGCTGGTGCTGCCGCTGCTCGGCAAGGGCGGCACCTATCGATCGTTCGACAAGCTGCTGGAGATCCCGCGCGGCTGGTTCGCCGACTTCGCCGACTGGTCCCGCCTCGCGCTGATGCGCAACCGCAAGACGCTGGACGCGCTGGGCCGGCTGCAGCGCACCGCCACCGACGGCGACGCGATCGGCCGGATGATCGCGGTGATCGAGAATGAGCTCGGCTATGCGCTCTACGACGCGGTGGGCGCCACCAAGCGCGCGCTTTCCAGCGACACCCAGGCCGAATTCCGCTTCGCCGGCGGCGGGCTGGACATCGCCGCGGACGTGACCCGCGCCGATTTCGAAGGCTGGATCGCCGAGGATCTGGCGCGCATCGAAGCGACGGTGGACGAGGCGCTGACCCGCGCGGGCGTCGCGCCGGGCGCGATCGACCGCGTGTTCCTGACCGGCGGCTCCTCGCTGATCCCGGCGATCCGGCGCATCTTCCAGACGCGCTTCGGCGACGCGCGCATCGCGACGGGCGGCGAACTGACCTCCATCGCGCACGGCCTCGCACTGATCGGGCAGGAGCCGGATGTGGGAGCATGGGCGGCTTAGGTTTCCGAGCCCTTCCTTTCCCGGTCACGGCACCGCGATTTCCCCAAATCCGTTCGCCCTGAGTAGCGGATGAGCGAAGTCGAAGCCGCGCATCGAAGAGTCACGCTCCGAGCCGGTCCTTCGATACGGGCCTTCGCCAGGCTCCGTCCCTACTCAGGACGAACGGTTGAGAGGCAAGCCGAGGTGCTCGAAGAGATCGCGCTGCCCGTTGCCCGCCCCGCAGCCACCGCTATGTAGGCAGGGTTAGGAGCAGAATCTTGTCCACCAACCCTGCCATCGATGCATTGCTGGCCGCCTTTACGGCCTCCGGCGACACGCGCCTCCTCGGTTCGGCGCTCGACCTCGCGACCGGCGAGGCGGACAAGCGCGCGGTGATCGCCGCGGCGCTCGACGCCGACCTCGATCTTCCGCTGCGCGAACGCCTCGCCCGCAGCGCGCTCGATCTCGGCGATGCGCTCGATGCCGTCGCACTGTGCGGCGATGAGCGCCTGCTCCTCCCCGTCCGCATCGATGCGCTGCTCGTCGCCGGCCGGCTGGCTGAGGCGGAGACCGACTATCGCGCCGCGGTCGCCGCCGATCCGGTGCTCGAGGATCCGAAGATCGACGCCCGGCTGGACGAGGCACGCGCCGCCGCAGCGCCCGAAGCCGCGTCCAACGTAATCGGTTTCGTCCATGCCGCGCGCGGCCTGCGCGGCGCCGAGCGCAGTGATCGCGAGGAGGCCGCCGCCGCCCGCGCGCTGTTCGCAGAGGCGGACAATCAGGTGCGCTTCGCCGATGTCGGCGGGCTCGAGGATGTGAAGAAGCAGATCGCCCGGCGCATCATCACGCCGTTCAGGAAGCCTTCCCTGTTCGCCAAATATCGCCGCAAGGCCGGCGGCGGCGTGCTGCTGTTCGGCCCGCCGGGCTGCGGCAAGACCCTGCTTGCGCGCGCGACCGCGGGCGAGTGCGAGGCGCGCTTCGTCAACGTGCCGGTGATCGACGTGGTCGACAAATATATCGGCGAGGCGGAGCGCAAGCTCGCCGCGATCTTCGCCGATGCCAGGCGCGACACCCCGACCGTGCTGTTCTTCGACGAGCTCGAGGCGCTGGCCGGCACCCGCAGCGGCAATGCCAACCAGAGCCATGTCAGCCTGGTCTCCACCTTCCTCGCCGAGATGGACGGCTTCGCGCACAACAATGAGGGCGTGCTGATCCTGGCCGCCACCAACATGCCGTGGGGCGTCGATTCCGCCTTCCGCCGCCCCGGCCGCTTCGATCGCGTACAGTTCGTACCGCCGCCCGACCGCGTCGCCCGCGCCGAGATCCTCAAGTTGCAGCTCGAAGGCCGGCCGCTGGCGGGCGATGTCGATGTCGACGCGATCGCCGCGAAGACCACCGGCTTTTCGGGCGCCGACATCGAGAATCTGGTCAACACCGCAGTCGACCTCGCGATCGAGGAAGCGCTCGCGTCCGGTGCGGAGAGCCCGGTCGGCCAGCGCCATCTGGCAGAAGCCCTCGGCGAGGTGAAGCCGACCACGCTCGAATGGCTGACCACCGCGCGCAACTACGCCAAATATTCGAATGCGGGCGGCCAGTATGACGACGTCGCCGCCTTCATCAAGGCGCACGGGCTGTGAGCGATGCATTGCGCTACCGGCTGGTCGACGAGCCGCGGCCGAGCTTTCTCCAGAAGATCGCGCTGCCGCCGCTACTGGTGTTCCTCGTCGGGCAATATTTCCTGCCCTGGGGGCTGCTGCTCGTCGCGGTCAACGCGGTGGCGCTGAACGGCCCGCACCGCAACCGCGAGATCGCCTTCGCGCTGATCCCGATCCTGATCTATTTCGCGAGCCTGATCGCGCTCAACCTGTCGGTGCGGAACGGGCTGATCAGCGACAACGCGGCGCGCTATCTGTTCGTGCTGGCGATCGGCGCGGGGCTGATGTTCATCGCCACCGCCTTCGTCTCGCAGGAGCGGACGGCGGCGCTGCGCCAATATCTGCGGCAGGGGTGAGCATGGATCCCTATCAGATGGCGATGGACCGCGCCGAACTGCTGATGCGCGCGGGCAATAGCCATGCCGCGATCGAACCGCTGCGCGACGCGCTGACCGTGGCGCCCGACCAGGCCTATCCGCACCTGCTGCTGGCGCGCGCGCTGCGGCTCGGGAACCGGCTGGCGGGCGCCCGCTACGAAGCGGAGCGCGCGATCGAGCATGCCCCGACCTGGAACGCGACGCATCTCGAACTGGCGCATGTGCTGCTGCTCGAACAGCGCAACAAGGCGGCGCTGGCGGCGGTGGACCATGCGATCGAACTCGACCCGCAGGAAGCCTATGGCCATCTGCTGCGCGCCAAGCTGCTGCGCATCGCCGGCCGCCGCGCCGAGGCCGCGACCAGCCTCGATCAGGCGCTGACGCTCGCGCCCAATGCGCCCGACATACTCGCCGAGATGGGCTATGCCGCGCTCGAGCAGGGCCGCATCGAGACCGTCGAGGACGCCGCGCGCCGCATCCTGAGCCTCAGCCCGCACCACAGCGAAGGGCTGGTGCTGATGGGTCACGTCCAGCTCGCGCGCGGCGACACCGCCGAGGCGCTGCGCCTCGCGCTGGCCGCGCTGTCACAGGCGCCCAACGATCTCGACGCGCTGTCGCTGCTCGCCTCCGCCAAGATGAAGGGCAATCCGGTGGGCGGGCTGTGGTGGCGCTGGAACCGCTTCCTCGTGAAGCTGGGCCAGGCGCGCGCGATCTTCTTCATCGTCGGGCTGTGGGTGCTGTTCCGCTGGGCGGTGCTCGCGGCCGATGATTTCGGCCTGCCGCCGGAGACCGAGATGGTGCTGACCGTACTGTATCTGGGGTTCGTGATCTACACGATCTCGGCGAGCGTGATCGTCAGCCGGATGATCCAGAAGGAAGTGCAGCGGGTAAGGCTGCGGCCGGATTTCTGAGGGGTGCGCGCCTTCCCGTTCGTCCTGCCCGTATTTTCAAGACCCGCGCCTCCAGAACCGTTCGTCCTGAGCAGGGACTGAGCCTGGCGAAGGCCCGTGTCGAAGGACCAGCGCCGAGCCATGCCCTTCGATACGCGTCTTCGCCAGGCTCAGCCACTACTCAGGGCGAACGGGTGGGAGAAAATCCCACCTCAATCCGCCAACTTCGACAGGATCATCGCGCGGAACAGCGTGATCAGCCCCACCGTCAGGATCGTGACGAAGGCGACATCCTTGTTGTCGGCGATCGTCTTGCGAAGTGAAGCCATCTGCCCGTCCTCCTTGCCGGATCGAGGATAGGATGGCGCGCGTTCGCCGCGCTATCGCGGATTCTACGTAGCCGCTCATTTCGGGGACACAATACTTAACTCTCCGCCTTCGGCTTCGGACCGCGCTTGCGCGGTGCGAGCGCGCGGCCCGTCTGCGTCTCCATGTCGGCGATCCAGCCGGGGTCGCCGAGCGGGCGGCCGGTGCGGAGGCGGGCCTCGATCGCGTCGGCGGTTTCGGCCTCGTCCGCGGCTTCGATGCCGCGCGCCAGATAGGCGCGCCAGTTGCGTACGTGGCGGCCGAGGGCGGCGACATCGGTCAGCGGATCGTCGGCGACGCGCCTGCCGGCGACATGCGCCCGCGCGCTCGACCAGCGCCAGTCGCCCGCCTCCGTCGCCAGCCCCGCGGCGACGGGGTTGTTCTCGACATAGCGGATCGCGGCGATGAGATGGGCGTCGTCCATCGGATAGCTGGCGAAGCGGCCCTGGAACAGATAGCCGCTCCACCCCTCGCGGGCATTCACACGGCTGGTGTAGCGGCGATGCGCCTCGCCGAGCGCCGCGCGCAACCCGTCCTCATCTTCCGGCACCAGCACGAGATGGACATGATTGTCCATTAGGCACCAGGCGAGGCAGCGCACGCCGGCGGCGGCAATGCCCTGCGCGACCAAAGCCAGATAGGCGGCGCGGTCATCGTCCGAGAAGAAGATCGGAAGCCGCCGGTTGCCGCGCTGGGTGACATGGTGCGCGACACCGGGAATGACGATGCGGGAGAGGCGGGCCATTGCGGTGGGATAGCAGATGGGGAGGACGGCGTCTATTTCGTATTGTGTCCCTGAAATTACCCGGCCGCCTCAAGGACTGGCGCGGGTCGCGACACGCTACGACCGCTGCCCTACCGCTTTCTTCTCCCCCGTCGCGCTCGCCGCCACTGTCATCTTCTGACTCTGATCAGTGAGTCCTGAGCCTAGCCAAGGATTTGCGGGACATCCGCAATCGATATCACCCCTCGCCGCTGCCTGCCACGCCGACCTTACAACGCCACCTTCATCGATACCCTCGATCCGAATAGGGGTCTCGAATAGCCTCATAGACAGCCAATAATGATAGAGGAATAATCTTCATGTAAAGAAATAACTTCATAAGCAATGAATCAGATGAATCAATTTTAAGGCCAATAAGAACCCTCTTTGCGATTAATTGTCCGCCTTCTGAAGCGACCTCAAGAATTTTGATGGCTTCTTCCACGTTTTTTTCTCCCCCCTCTCCCTTTGCCATCATCGATCCATACCACGCCAGACATCGAATATCACCGATATTCGATCCATCAGAAAATATTCTGCGCGACTCAACTAGATTTCCTTCGTCGTAACGCAAGCGTCCAAGCTCGAAGAAACCAGATCCCGATCCCAGCATCGCCGCCTTCTCATAATATTTAGCAGCACGTCGTGAATCTGAAATACCAATCTTTCCAGAGTCATAAATCCATCCAAGACTGAGAAGCGCATAGGATGAATCAAGTTCAGAAAGCGTTATCAACACTTTTACGGCAGCCTCGTAATCTCCATTTTTGATTAGCTTGTATGCCGTTTTCTCAAGATCGCCCACGTCGGTCATACTATTTTCTTTCTTCTGATCGCGAATTTCTCAAGACGGCTTAATAACTGGAGGTGGCGGGGGCAAAGGAGGCGATGGCGGCGGCGGAGACAAGGGAGCAGATGGCGGCGCAGCTGCAGACGGCGGCGTAGGAGCCGATGGCGGCGGTGACTTCCCGTTTGGCGAAGGTGGTCCAGAGCGTGGTGCAATTTCTGGTGGCCTACCTTCCGGAGCAGGCCGCGAAACCGGCGGTCTGCGTGGAGCCGGCGGTAAGCGGGGAACTTTTTGGCCAGGAAAATTTCGGGGACACAATACCAAACTCCGCCTTACGCCGCCAACCCCTTCATCCGCAGCAGCGCGTCGATCTTCGGCGGACGGCCTGCGAACGCCGCGAAATTGTCCGCGGCGGGGCGGCTCGCGCCGGCGGCCAGGATCTCGCGGCGGAAGGCGGTGGCGCCGGCGCCCGCGGCATTCTGTTCGCCGAACAGTTCGAAGGCGTCGGCAGAGAGGAGTTCGGCCCAGAGGTAGGAATAATAGCCCGCGGCATAGCCGCCCGCGAAGATGTGGGTGAAGCCGTTGGCGAAACGGTCCCACTCCGGCGGCGGGAAGACGGAGACGTCGCGGCGCACCGCGGCCTGCGTCGCCAGTGTGCGGGCGCCGTCCTTGGGGTCGAAGCCGTGGTGGAGGCGCAGGTCGAAGGTCGCGAATTCGATCTGGCGGAGCAGTTGCAGCCCGGCCTGGAACTGGCGCGCAGCGAGCATCCTGTCGAACAGCGCGTCGGGCAGCGGTTCGGCGGTTTCGACATGGCCGGTCAGCGACAGCAAAGCCGCGCGGTCCCACGCGAAATTCTCCATGAACTGGCTCGGCAGTTCCACCGCATCCCATTCCACGCCGGAAATGCCGCCGATCGAGGGCAGGTCGACCTCGGTCAGCAGATGGTGCAGCACATGGCCGAACTCGTGCAGCAGGGTGACGACGTCGTTGTGCGTCAGCAGCGCGGGCTTGCCGCCGGCGGGCGGCGCGAAATTGGTGGTGAGGAAGGCGACCGGGCGGTGGAAGCGGTCGGCGTCGCGGAAGCGCGGGCGGCACACGTCCATCCACGCGCCGCCGCGCTTGTCCGACCGCGCATAGAGATCGAGATAGACGCCGGCGATCACCGTGCCGACCCCGTCGAGCACGTCGTAGAAGATCGCATCCGCGTTCCACAGCGACACGTCCGCGCGCGCGACGAGGCGGATGCCGTAGAGCCGCTCGATCAGCGCGGTGGTGCCTTCCAGCACGCGCGGCGCGGGCAGATAGGCCTTGATCGCCTCCTGGTCGACGCCGTGCAACTCGCGCCGCATCGCTTCGGCGACGAAGCTCATGTCCCACGGCTCCAGCGCATCGATGCCCAGCCGGTCGGCGGCGAAGCGGCGCGCGGCGGCGAGTTCGGCTTCCGCCATCGGCCGCGCCCGTCGCGCGAGATCGCCGAGGAAGGCCAGCGCCTCGTCGACATTCGCCGCCATCTTGGTTTCCAGCGAGCGCGCCGCCGCATCCGCGAAGCCGAGCAGTTGCGCCGCCTCATGCCGCAGCGCCATGATCGCCTCGATCCGCGCGCCATTGTCGAACGACGGATCGTCGGCCAGTTCGGAGGCGCGGGTGACGTTGGCGCGGTAGACCCGGTAACGCAGGTCGCGGTTGGTGGCGTGCCACAGGATCGCCTTGAGGCTGGGCTGGCGCAGGCGGACGAGCCAGCCCTCCAGCCCCTGCTCCGCCGCATAGGCGGCAAGGATCGCCTTGTCGGTCTCGGGCACGCCATCGAGCAACGCCGCGTCGGTCACATGCTCGCTCCACGCCTCGGTCGCGTCGAGCACGGCGTTGCCGAACTCGGTGCCGAGCCGGCTGAGTTCGATGCCGATGGCGAGGAAGCGGTCGCGCGCCTCTCCTTCCAGCGCGACGCCGGAGAGGCGGAAGCCGCGCAGCGCCAGTTCCACCGCGCGGCGCTCCGCAGGCGTCAGCCGGTCGAATTCGCGGGCCTCGGAAACACGGCGGATCGCGTCATATTGCGCGCGGTTCTGCCCGGCTTCCATCAGATAGGCGACGAGCCTGGCCTCTGCGGCGGCATGCGCCTCGCGCAGCGCCGGGCTGTCGGCGACGCCGGTCAGGTGGGTGACGGGCTGCCAGCCGCGCGTCAGCGCGAAATCGGCGCGCTCGGCGGGCAGGATGACGCCGGCGAAGCTGCCATCGTCAGACGCCGTGATCCGCTCCACCGCGGCGCGATGCTCGGCAACCAGCACCTCGATCGCCGGCTCGATATGCTCGGGGCGGATCGCGGCGAAATCGGGAAGGTCGTCGTCGGCGAGCAGCGGGTTGGCGTTGATCATCATCTCTCGTCCAAAGAGGGCGACGCCGGACGGCGCCTTGTTCCGCGAGGTTGGCGGTGGCACAGGCGGTTTCAACCCCGCCCGGCCGCGGAACATCCACATCAAGGCGCGCGTAGACCCCTCATGTCAAACCCCCTCGTCATCGACATCCCCCACAAGCTCGACCGCGCCGAGGTGCGCCGCCGCATGGCTGCCAAGGTGGGCGATCTGCCGAAGCACATCCCCGGCGGCATGGCCGAGGTGCGATCGTCCTGGCCCTCCGAAGACCGGATGAACGTGGTGGTCAGCGCGATGGGGCAGGACGTGGTCTGCGACCTCGACGTGCAGGATCATCTGGTGCGCGTGAGCCTGGTGCTGCCGCCGCTGCTCGGCATGATGTCCGGCATGATCGAGGCGGTGGTGCGCGAGCGCGGGCGATCGGTGCTGGAGGACAAAAGGAAGGACTGAGGCCGGCGGCTCAGGTCGGCGGCGGCGATCCGGCCGCTTTGCGCCGGGGTCGGACCGCGACGAGCCAGAAGAGCAAGGCGGTGGGCATCACATGCGCGGCGATGGTCGGCAGCATGACCAGTTCCTCCGCGAACGGTTTGGACGCGACGGCCAGGAAGATCAGGAACATCTCCACCGTCACCGCCGCGCCGCCCAGCGCATAATGCCACCAGGCATCGCGCCTTCGCCAGCAGAGCAATTCGTGGACGGGCAGGCCGAACAGCAGGGCGATGCCATAGGCGCCGGCGGTCAGGCCGATGATCGCGTCGAACCAGTCGCCCGGCCCCGAAACGACATCGCCCGATCGCCACAGCCGGTCGAGCACCCACAGCATGGCCGCCGGCACCGGCGCCACGATCAGCCCAAGCAGGTCATGCCAGACGCGCTGCCGCGCCGCCGAACGCGCCGGGCGAACGCTATTCGCCTCAGCCATGCGACGGCCGGCGACGGTGGAATGCTGCACGAAGCGCCCGGATCGTCTTTCCCGGCTGCCAGACCGCGATCAGCCAGAACAGCAGCACGGTGACGGTGATCAGATGAGCATAAAGCATGAAGCTCGTGAAAAGGCCGAACAAGCTGAACTCCAACCCAAGGCCAAAGCAGGCCATGATCATCGAAAGGATCACGCCGGCGACCAAGTAATGCGCAATGCCCCGCCAGCCCTTTCGCTGCAGCAACACATGGATCGGAATGCCAATGAGGACAGAGAGGCCATAGGTCCACACCGGCACCATCAGCAGAACCTTGTTCGGATCTTCGTGCCGCCCGAACGTTCCGAGATACAACAGCGCCGTCGACCAGAAGAGCAACAGCATCGGGATCGGCGCCAGCAGGAATCCCAGAGAAACCCGCAACACCCGCGTCCATCGCACCTTCTGTCCCCCGCGCCCCTTGCGAAGACGCGCCATCAGCACCGCAATAGCGGATGGTGATTCGATCGCTGGCACCGCCCTCATTCTGCCCAGCACATCTTGCACCGAGCCGCGCCGCCAGCTTGGCCAGCTTGGCCAGCGCGGCTGCCAGACCGCGATCAGCCAGAACAGGATCACGGTGAGCACTGTGAAGAACAGCACGCTGCCCAAGAGGGAGATCCTGAGTGCGAGATCACCCTCGCCACCCAGGACGGGACCGATCGCAATGATCGACGACAGGATGAGGCCGGCCAACAGATGATGGATGAGCCCGCGACGCTCGATCCAGTTCAGCGCAAGGTGCATCGGCAGGCCGAGGAGCGCGACGGCCGCATAGATCGGGACCGACACCAGCAGCAGAACATTTGCCGGGTTCTCATGGCCGCCCATAGCCTTGGTCAACCAGAGCGTGTTGGACCAGGCGCACAGCAACACGGGAACGGGCGCCAGCATGAACCCCAGCAAAACCCTTGCCGCCTTTGTCCAGGGCATCGCCTGCCTTCCCCCCATGCTTGGCCTTCGTCCGCTCGGGCATAGCGCATCGGGCGCGGGCGCCATCCGGAATTTGATCCCATCCGGAGCGAAATTCCATGCGACGTGGTGGGCGGATGGACGCCAGGATCAATCGAACACGGCCGAAAGCTTCGTCCGCGCGATCTGGCCCGGTTCGGGCGACCGCCAGATCGCGATCAGCCAGAACAGCAGCGCGGTGAGCGCCGCGGCGAGCGCCAACAGGCTGCCGATCATTGCGGCGGGCGCGCCGAACGAGCCGTAATCTTCCGTCCGGATGATCTCCATGATGAACACGGCCAGCGTCGCCAGCACCGGCAGCGCCATCGCGGCGGCGAGATAGTGCCACAGCCGGCGCTTGCCGAAGCGCCGCAGCAGCACATGCGTGGGCACGCCGAACAACAGGGTCGGGCCGTAGATGAAAGCGGCGATGGTCAGCATCCGCGCGATTTGCACGGGCAGCGGCCCCGTATCGGACACGACGATCGCGAACCACATGATGGGCAGCAAAAGGGGCATCGGTGCCAGCAGGAAGCCGAGAAAAAGCCTTACCACCTTGTCCGGCGCATCGCCTTCCCTCCCCCGACTTGTTCCTACGCCCCACCGCCATGCGCGCATAGTGGGTGGAGCGCTGGTCTTCGCGACGATTTGCTCCTATCTGGCGCGGAATCTCGCGGTGCCGGGCGCCGCATCACAAGACAGGATAGCTTTTCCCATGGGTTTTCGCTGCGGCATCGTCGGCCTGCCGAACGTCGGCAAGTCCACCCTCTTCAACGCGCTCACCGAGACCGCGGCGGCGCAGGCGGCGAACTATCCCTTCTGCACGATCGAGCCCAATGTCGGACAGGTCGCGGTGCCCGATCCGCGCCTGACCAGGCTGGCGGAGATCGCCGGTTCGCAGAAGATCATCGAGACGCAGCTCGGCTTCGTCGACATCGCCGGGCTGGTGCGCGGCGCCAGCAAGGGCGAGGGCCTGGGCAACCAGTTCCTCGGCAACATCCGCGAGGTGGACGCGATCGTCCATGTGCTGCGCTGCTTCGAGAATGACGACATCCAGCATGTCGACAACAAGGTCGATCCGATCGCCGACGCCGAGACGGTCGAGACCGAGCTGATGCTGTCGGACCTCGAGAGCCTCGAAAAGCGCGTGCCGGCCTTCGCCAAGAAGGCGGCGCAGGGCGACAAGGAGGCGAAGGTCGCGGCCTCCGTGCTCGGCCAGGCGCTCGAACTGCTGCGCGAGGGCAAGCCCGCCCGGCTGACCCAGCCCAGGGACGAGGAGGAAGCGCGCGTGCTGCTGCAGGCGCAGCTCCTCACCGCCAAGCCGGTGCTCTATGTCTGCAACGTCGAGGAAGAGAGCGCGGCGGACGGCAATGCCCAGTCGGCGCGCGTGTTCGAGAAGGCGAAGGCCGAGGGCGCGCAGGCGGTGGTGGTCTCCGCCGCGATCGAGGCCGAGATCGCGACGATGGATCCGGAAGATCGCGCCGTGTTCCTGGCAGACCTCGGCCTCGAGGAAACCGGCCTCGCCCGCGTGATCCGCGCCGGCTATGCGCTGCTCGACCTGCTGACCTTCTTCACCTGCGGCCCCAAGGAAACCCGCGCCTGGACGATCCCGGTGGGCTCCAAGGCACCGCAGGCCGCGGGTGCGATCCACTCCGATTTCGAACGCGGCTTCATCCGCGCCGAGACGATCGCCTATGAGGATTATATCCAGTTCAAGGGCGAAGCCGGCGCGCGCGACAACGGCAAGCTGCGGTCCGAAGGCAAGGAGTATGTCGTCAAGGATGGCGACGTGCTGTTGTTCCGGTTCAACGTGTGATGTGAAGGGGCGGATCGCCCCGCCCCCGGCCCGGCCCGCCCCGGTTCGGTCCGTGCGGGGCCAACAGAACCCGTTCGTGTCGAGCGAAACAGAACCCGTTCGTGTCGAGCGAAACAGAACCCGTTCGTGTCGAGCGAAGTCGAGCATCTGTCTTCCAGGTCAAGCGGGTTTGGGCGCCCACACGCGATTTTTGGTGATGAGGGTGTTGGCAAGCGCGACGAGTTTTCGTGCGACGGCGATGAGGGCGAGCTTTGGAGCTTTTCCGCGCGCGAGAAGGCCATCGTAGAAGCGCTTCAAGTCGGGGTTGCGGCGGCTGGCGACGAGCGCGGCCATGTAGAGGGTGGATCTGAGCTCGGCGCGTCCGCCGCGTATGGATCGCTTGCCGCGCATGCCGCCGCTGTCGCGGGCGAAGGGCGCGAGGCCGACGAGGGCTGCGGCCTGCTTGTTGGTAATGCGGCCGAGTTCGTGGAGGTATGAGAGGAAGGCCTGGGTGCTGATGGGGCCGATGGCGGGGATGGATCGCAGGATTTTGGCTTTGCGCGTCATCTCGGCATCAGCCTTGATCAGTTCCTCGATCTTCACCTCGATGCGATCGATATGCGTGGCGATCGAGCTCAGCCTTCTTTTATGTTCGCTCTTGAGGAAGCTGCCCTGCGTGACGCTGAGCCTGTTGCGCAGCGCGGTCTGTTCGGCGAGCGCCGCGGTGCGGGCGCTGACGAGTTCCTGAAGCTCCTCCTGCCGCCGGCTCACCGGCTCGGATGCCGAGAGGCCGAAGCGATCGGCCATCAATGCCAGCATGGCGGCATCGATCGCATCGGTCTTGGCGAGTTTGCCGGCAGCCTCGGCGAACAGCCTGGCCCTCAGCGGATTGACGAGCGCCACCGGCAGTCCGGCATCATGCAGATGGCGTTGGACGTCCCGATGATAGCGCGACGTCGGCTCCATCAGCACCAGCTTCACCGCGAACCGGCCGAGCACCTCGACCAGGCGGTCATGCCCGGCACTGTCGTTGCTCACCCGCAGCTGCTCGCCCACCGGGTGAATGTGGATGTCCAAATTGGCCTTGCTCACATCGACGCCGACATGGACCTCCGGCAGCGACTTGTCCTCGACCTTTCCTTGCATACGGGACTTGCTCCCCTTCATCTGTTCAGGCCAGACTTGAAGGGACGGACGGACCGATCTCGACTACGGCTCGAACCAAGGGACACTCGGTCCCGTCCGTCCGACCGCCGGGGGTGGCCACCCCCGGCGGTCGCCCTTCTGGACTACCAGATCGGGCTGACCGCAAGATGCAAGACACGGGTGGCAGGAACGCCACCCTCCCCGGCTTCGCGCGACTCGTCCCTCGACTTCGCTCGGGACGAACGGTGTTTATGCAACCGTTCGTTCTATAGGCTCATGTCGCCGAGCGCCGGGCTCAAGTCCCGGAAGGCCCCTCACTTCCTCCCTTCACACCGCGCCACCACCGCATTGCACCGCCACCCGCCGGCGAACGGCGTCAGGTGATAGTCGTTGCCGTAGATGTTCGGCGCGGTGAGGTAATCCGTCGAGATGATCTGCGCGCCGCTCGCCAGCGCCGCATCCTTGCGCTTCGGATCGTTCTGCCGCGCATCGATCGTATCGATGTCGGCGCGGGTGCGGACGAGATAGCCCTTCGCCACCGCGGCGCGGATCTCCGCCTGGCGGGTCAGCGCATTGTCGAACATCATGAAGGCGGCGTGGGCCATGCCCGGCTTGCCCTGGACGAACGCCATGCGCCCCTGCAGCGACGGGCGGCCGTCGAGATAGGGCGCGAACGCCTTGAGGTTCATCCCCGGCACGAGGAACAGGAACACGAACTTGCCGCGCGCCTGCGCAACGGTGGGCCAGCGCCTGGCCAGCACCGCGGCTTCGAGCGTCGGCAACCCACCGCGGACATCGTCGGGCGCGAGCACCTTGTCGCGCCCCAGCACGCTCGCGATCGTCTCGTCCACCTCGGCAAAGGCCGCGGCGTCGAACGGCGGCACCGGCACCGCGCCGGGGATGGCGCGTTCGAGCCCGGACATCTTGGGTTCGAGCAGGATGAAGACGGGGCTGTGGCCGGGTTCGGAGTCCGACCATTGCTTCAGCCGCGTCAGGCAGGAGCGGAAGGTGGGGCACTGGCTGCGGAAGTCGAGATCGGCGACGTGGAGCACCTTCATCCCCGGCTTGACCAGGTCCTCGCGATAGATCGGCGCAAGGTCGGTCTCGCCCTTTTCGCGCAGCATGCGATAGGGCACCGGATCGGCATAGGCGCCGCCCCTGGGATCGGGGTGGAGGTCGATCTCGAGGCTGCGTGCGCCCATCCTGAGCTGCGCTTCCAGCGGCAGCTGCACATAATCGAGCGACCTGGCGATGTCGGCGAGGCTGCCGGGATGCTCGTCGGCCATCGCCGCGCTCTGCTCGGGCGTCATCTGCGCCATCATCCCCTTCATCAGCGCGGTAAGGCGCGGGGCGAGCAGCGCCATCGTGCGGGGATCGGCGGGCAGCGCATAGCTGTTGTGGGTGCCGATCACCTGGATGGCGTTGATCGGCAGATCGTCTGCCGGCGGGGACGGGCTGGCGGCCTGCCGGGCCGCGGCGGTGCCGGCGACCAGCGCAAGCGCCGACGCCAGCCCCGCGATCATGCGGAAGGACATGTTCGGATTCCCGGGATCAGAAGTTGACGTTGACGAAGCCGCCGAGCGTGCGGCGGGCGTTGGGCGAGGTGTAGTGCAGGATGCCGAGCGCCCCGTAATTCTGCCAGCCGGTGGAGAAATAGGTGTCGAACAGGTTGCGGCCATAGACGCCGAACTCGACATTGCTGTCGGGCAGCGAGACGGTCAGCCGGCCGTTGACGAGGCCATAGCCGGGCACGCGCGAGTAAGCGGGCTGGCCGACCACCGTCCAATATTCGCTGCGATAGGCATAGTCGGCATGGGCGCGCACGCCGAAGCCGGAATCGAAGCGGTGCTCATAATCGACCGCGGCGGTACCGGACCATTCGGGCGAGTTGGTCAGCCGCGTGTCGGTATAGTTGGTCGTCGCGTTGTAGACATAGTCGGTGAACTTCGCGTCGGTGTAGGTCAGCGCGCCCGACAGGGTGAGGCCGCGCACCGGCTGCGCCGCGATGCTGCCCTCCACGCCCTGCGTGCGCAGGCCGCCGGCATTGCCGATCACCGTCGCATCGAGCAGCCCGCCCGCGCCATCGGGGATCTTGGTGAGGATGGTCGCCTGGAAATCCTTGAAGTCCGAGCGGAAGATGTCGAGGTTCACGCGCAGCCGGCGGTTGAACCATTCGGACTTGATGCCGGCTTCCCAGCTCTTCACCGTCTCGTCGCGATAGGGCGCATATTTGTTGCCGACGAAGGCGATGCCCGCCGGCTTGTAGCCGGTCGAATAGGTCGCATAGAGCAGTACGTCCGGCGTGATCTGGAACTGCGGGGCGATCCGGTAGGAGAAATTGTCGCCCTTCACCTTGCCGTAGGACAGGGCCGGCGCCGCGCTCGATCCGACGAAATTCGGAGTATAGCCGGCGATCGGCAGCGGATCGATCGTCACGAAGTCGAGGCTCTGCGAATTGCTGTCGGACGTGTAGCGGCCGCCCAGGGTCAGGCTGAGCTGCGGCGTGACGTTGAACTTCACCTGGCCGAAGCCGGCGATGGTCTCGTTGCGCGCGTCGAACAGCGATGAATTGCCATCGACGCCGATCGCGCCGGTCAGCGCGATCAGGGTCGGGCGCGGCGTGCCGTTGGCGTCATAGAGCGGCGCGCCCAGCGTGGCCCACTGCAGCTGCGTCTGCCGCGCGCGCAGATCGTTGTAGAAGAAGCCGGCGAGATATTCGACGAACCGGCCGGTGGGCGACGCGATGTGGATTTCCTGGCTGACCTTGTCGGTATCCAGCGCGCCGAGGTTGAACGGGATGTAGGAATATTGGTCCGCCGGCAGCAGGCTGGCGGGGGTGGAGTTGTCGTAGCGCGTGTAGCGATAGGCGGTGATCGACGTCAGGTCGTGGTCGCCGAGCTTCGCCTCGATCTTGAGCGAGGTGCCCCATTCCTCGGTGGTGATCTCACCGAAGGAGGAGTCGGCGGTGTCGGCATTCTTCGGGTTGGGGAACACGCCGAGCGCGTTGAGCAAGGCGGTGACGTTGGCGGGCTGGCCCGACACCGGCGTGCGCACGCTGCTGTCCCAATGATAGGCATAGTCGCCCGAGAGGGTGAAGCTCAGCGCATCGGACGGTTCGAGCAGCAGCCGCGCGCGGCCGCCATATTCGTGCGTCGAGCCGACGAGGCGGTCGAGGGTGACGTTGCGGCCGAACCCGTCCTGCGCCTGTTCGAAGCCCGAGACGCGCAGCGCGGCGATGTCGCCAAGCGGCAGGTTGACGGTGGCATTGAGGATGCGCTCCTCATGCTCGCCATAGCTGGCGCTGCCGCGGAAGGTCGTCTCGCCGAGCCTGGGCTGGTTGGTCGAGACCGCGATGACGCCGGACGTGGCGTTCTTGCCGAACAAGGTGCCCTGCGGCCCCATCAGCACGTCGACGCGCGCGATATCGACGAGGCCGGTCAGGCCGTTGGCGCGCTGGCCGTCCATCACGACATCGTCGACGACGACGCTGACCGACTTGGCGTTGGAAAAGTCGAACGAGGTGCTGCCGACGCCGCGGATCTGGAACGCGGCGCCCTGCGTCGGATCATATTGGACGCCGGGCATGACATATTGCAGGTCGGTGACCGAGGTGTAGCCGACCTGCGCCAGCGCCTCGCCGTCGATCGACTGGATCGCCAGCGGCACGCGCTGGCTGCTTTCGCGGCGGCGCTCGGCGGTGACGACGATCTCCGGCAGCGAGTCCCCCGCCTCGGCGGCCGGCGCCGCACTTTCCTGCGCCTGTGCGGCCGAAGCGGCGAACGGCGCGAGCGCGCCGATCAGCGCCGCCGACCGCAGATAAAAGCTCTTCTTTCCCCCGAATCCGGACATTGCACGACTCCCTGGCATTGATGCGTTGGAGCGCGCCCTAGGAGCGGACGATTACGCTTTTAAGACGACCGTACCGGAAATTATCCCTTTTTAGATTTATCCTTCAGACGATCGTACGGTATCACGCAGTTCGGCGGCGAAACGGACGAGCGAAACGCCTTCGCCCCGCGCACCCAATCGGATGTGCTGCCCGATCAGCGCCATGATCACCGCCTGGGTGATATCGCGCGCCGCTGCGGCCTCGATTCCCAGCGCCTTGGCCACCATCATGTGGACGTTTTCCGCGCGACGGCGGCGCATATCGATCGCGAACGGGATCAGCGCCGGATCGCGCAGCGCGGTCAGCGCCGCCTCATGGGTGAGCAGGATCACGCCGAAGCCGCCGGCGCTCGCATCGTCGGTGCGGCGCAGCGCCGCGCGCATGCTGCGGTACATCGCCTCGACGCCGCCGAGCACGAGATCCCGCTGTGCGGGAAAATGATGCGCGATCGTCGACACCGGCGCCGCCACCGCCTGCGCGACGCGCCGGTGCGAGACCGTCGCGAAACCATGCGCCTGCAGCAGCTCGCCGATGCGGTCGGCGATCACCGCCTTCAGCCCCTGCGGCGGCGCGCCATCATCGAGCGCCGCCGCCGACGGCACCGCCAGCCGTTCGACGACCTGCATGTGCCACCGGCTCGCGGCCGGCGAGACGCGCGGCCAATGCGGAGCGAGCAGCGCGCGGATCGTCGAGGCGCGAAGCAGGCGATAGTCGGTCTCGGCAGCGAGCAGGATCGAGAAGGGTTGCTCGTCGAAGCAATAATCGGCGACGATCGCCGCGAGCCGCCCCGCGCCGGGCGATCCCGCCAGCACATCGCGCCAGATATCCTCGCTCGCCGCCAGCAAGCGCGCGACACCCGGCAGCGCCTCGGGCTCACGCCGTGCGGCCAGCGCCAGTTCGGCGGTGACGATCGCCGAGACGCGCCGCTCGCCCGCCCCCTCGTCCAGCCAGGCGGCGGCGAGATCGGGCAGCAGCCCGGCGGCAAGCACATCGGCGGTGCCGACCCGCGCGCGCCAGCGTTCGCGGGCGCCTTCGAGCAGCGCCGTCTCGCGATCCGCCACTGCCTCGATCAGCGCGGCGCGATCGCCGATGCGATAGTTGATCGTGCCGACCGACACGCCGGCGCGCTCGGCCACCACCCGCAGCCCGGCGCCCTCCAGGCCGCGCTCGGCGATGACGGCGCGCGCGGCATCGACGATGCGCTCGGTGGTTTCGCGATCGGGAGCCTTGGCGGCTTTGGGCGCTGATGTCATCGCACCTGCATATCGCGGCGCCCGCGCCAGTCCAGCGCTGTCCCCGGCGTGTCACCAAGCGCGATTAGGGGCGGGCCGTGCGCGCCGACCGTCTCAACCTCTATGCCTTCGCCGTGTCTCATGGCGGCAAGAGCCTGCTCTGGGCGGGCGAGGACGCGCTTTCGCTCTACACGCTGATCGCGATCCTCGATATCGAGCCGGCGCTCGCCGGGCTGATCTTCGTCGCCGCCTCGTTCTGGAATGCGCTGCTCGATGCCGTTTGGGGCGCCTGCCTCAAGCGCCATCCGGCACTGCTGCGTCGCCTGCCGGCGATCTCGACGATCGCGATGCTCGCCGCCTGCCTGACCTTCGCCGCCCTGCCCTTCCTGCCGCATGCCGCAGTGCTGCCGGCCGCGGCGGCGATGCTGCTGTTCCGATCCAGCTTTCCGCTGTTCGATGTGCCCCATAACAGCCTCGTCGCCGCGCTCAGCGTGGCTCACGGCCATCTCGCGGTGACGCGGTGGCGCAGCGGCGTGAGCGCGCTGGCCGCGATCATCATCGGTGTTGCCGCCATTCCGCTGGTCTTTGCCGGCCGCACCGACGGCCCGGGGGCGGGCTTTGCCTTCGCCGCGATCGGCGCCGCGGCGTTCATCCTGCTGCTGCCCCTCCCCTGGCTGTTCGCGCGCGTCGGCCGCGCGCTGGTGCCGATCGAGACGCTGGCATCGCCACGACGCCTGCAACCCAACCGCGATGTGCTGATGTTCTGCCTCGCGCAGATGTGCGGCCTCGCGGCGATCGCGGCGATGGGCAAGGCGCTGCTCCATCTCGACAATTTCTCCATGGCCATCATCGCCAACGTGCTGTTGCTAATCAGCCTGTGGCGGCTGGCGGCGGTGTGGTTGTGGTCGCCGGTGGCACGGCGGCACGGCACAAGGTGCGGGCTGAGCCTTGCCTATCTTGCCACCGCAGCGGCGATGCTGCTGCTGACCGTCACGCTGCGGCAGGGCGCATGGAGCGCGGCGATCGGCATCTCGCTTTTCGGCGCGGGTGTAGGCGGCGTCATCTTCCTCGCCTGGTCGCGTTTTTCGGAACTGATCGAACGCAGCGGTGCGAGCGAGGATCGTGGCGCTGCTGCATTCAGCTACAGCCTGTTCACCGCCTCGACCAAGATCGCGCTGGGGCTGTCCGGCCTGATGACCGGCCAGTGGATCGCGTTGCAGGCGGGCGGGATCGGCGCTGACGCACTGACGCAGCTGGCGCTGCTGTCGGCCATGCTGTGTATCGCCTGCGCCGGGTTCGGGGCGTTGCTCCGCCCCGCCGTGGGACCGGCGGCGGTGGCATGATCGGCGCCGCCGCTTTGACCTCCCCCGCCGCGCTCCGCTAGCGCCTCGCCATCCCCTTTCCTCCGGAGCCTTGCCTTGATCGGCCGTTACCTCGCCCCCCTGCTTGCCGCCCTCGCCCTTTCCGCCTGCAGCACCGGCGCACTGCCGCGCTCAGCGGCGGTGCCGCCACCGGCGGCGACCGAGGCGCGCGCGCCCGTCACCATCCTGATCTCGATCGACGGGTTCCGGCCCGACTATCTGGGGAAGGGCAACAGCCCCATGCTCGACGCGCTGGCGGCAGGCGGGGTGAGCGCGGCGATGCGCCCGTCCTTCCCCTCCAAGACCTTCCCCAATCATTGGACGCTCGTGACCGGCCTGCGCCCCGACCATCACGGCATCGTCGCCAACAAGATGGAGGATCCGGCGCGGCCCGGCGAGGTCTTCACCATGGCGACCGAGGATCCCTTCTGGTGGAACGCCGCCCCGCCGCTGTGGGTGACCGCGGAGCAGGCCGGCGTGCGGTCCGCGACGATGTTCTGGCCCGGATCGGTGGTGAACTGGGGCGGCACGCGCGACCGCGAATGGCCCAACGATCTCGAGGGCGGCACCCGCCCGCATGACTGGCAGGCGTTCGCGCAGGCGATGCCCTCAGAACAGCGCACCCGCGCGCTGATCGACTGGCTGCGCCGCCCCGCCGACGCGCGCCCGCGCTTCCTGGCGCTCTATTTCGACGCGATCGATACCGCCGGCCACCGCTTCGGCCCCGCCGCGCCCGAGACCGCCGCCGTGGTTGCCGAGGTCGACGGCGCCATCGCCACGCTGGTCGAGGGGCTGCGCAGCATCGACCAGCCCGCAAACCTCGTCATCGTCGCCGATCACGGCATGGCCGCGGCCAGCGCCGACCGCGTCGTGCGGCTCGACACGATGCTGCCCGCCGCCGACATCCGCATCGTCGAGAGCGGCGTCTATGCCGGGCTGTTTCCCGCGCCCGGGCGCGAGGCGGCAGTGGAGAAGGTGCTGATCGGCCGCCACCCGCACATGGAATGCTGGCGCAAGGCGGAGATCCCGGCACGCTTCCACTACGGCACCAACACGCGCATCCCGCCGATCCTGTGCCTTGCCGACCTCGGCTGGCGGGTGGTCGCGGATGCCGCCGCGCAGGCCAAGGCGACGTCGCTCGGCGAGCATGGCTATGACCCCACGCTGCCGGACATGGCCGCGCTGTTCATCGCCAACGGCCCCGCATTCCGCGCCGGCGCGACATTGCCGGGGTTCGACAATGTCGATGTCTATCCGCTGCTCGCGAAGCTGATCGGCGTGACGCCAGGCGCGAACGACGGCACGGCGACGACGTTCGACGGCGTGCTGACGCGCTGAGCGGATGCGTGGCAGGTTGACGTTTGCGTAATCGTAAGCCACTCCGCGCTGAGACCGAGGGAGGATGCGATGGCCTATTTCGAGGATCTGGTGGTCGGTGCGAAGCGCAGCTTCGGCCGCTACGCGGTGACGCGCGAGGAGGTGGTCGCCTTCGCCGGTGCCTATGATCCCCAGCCCTTCCACCTCGACGATGCGGCGGCGGCCAGGACCCATTTCGGGCGCATCCCGGCGAGCGGCTGGCATACCTGCGCGATGACGATGCGGATGATCGTCGACGCGATGGAAGCCGGCGGCGAGAGCAGCCTGGGCGGGGTCGGCGTCGACGAGATGCGCTGGCTGAAGCCGGTCTATCCCGGCGATGTGCTGCGCTGCGAATCCGAGCTGATCGAGAAGACGCCGTCGCGCAGCCGCCCCGAAATGGGCAGCTTCCGCACCCGCACCACCGTGTTCAACCAGCATGACGACGCGGTGCTGCGCTTCATCTCGATCGCGCTGATCGCCACCCGCCCCGCCTGATCCGCCAGGCGCTCGCGCGTCCGAGCGGGACGGCAAAAGCGACACCCATTCGCGCCGCGCGCTTCAAATCATGGCCCGATCTGCGAGTATGATGATGCATCGGCGCATGGGCCGGGCGTGGAATCAGGGAGCTATCCGATGATCGGCCGATCGCTACGCACCGGGCTGACCCTGCTGGTGGCGACGCTCGCCGCCCTGCTGCTGCCGATGCCCGCCGCGGCGCAGGACGCTACGGTGGTCGAGGCCGGGACGCTGTTCGACGGGCGTGCGGTGATCGAGGATGCGCGGATGGTGATCCGCGACGGCCGTGTCGTCGCGGTAGGGCCGAGGGACAAGGTCGCCATCCCCGACGGCGCGGCGATCGTCGATCGTCGCGGCCGTTTCGTGATGCCCGGGCTGATCGCCGGCCACTCGCGTGTCGGCACGGTTTCCGGCATCGAGCATGGCGGGCGCCATTACAGCCGCGAGACGGTGGCGCGCGATCTGGCGCAGTTTCAGCGCTATGGCGTGGTCGCGGTCAATGCACTGGGGATGAACCGGCCGCTGTTCCACCAGCTCCGCCGCGACTTCAATGGCCCCGATCATGGCGGTGCCGACCTGTATGGCGCGGGCCCCGGCATCGGCGTGATCGGCGGCGCGCCGCCGGAGGCGCGGATGAACACCATGCCCGACCAGGTGGCGCGGCCGGCCAATCCGGAGGAAGCCCGCGCCGCGGTGCGGACGATGGCGGATGCCGGTGTCGACGTCATCAAGATCTGGCTCGATGCCCTCGGTACCGGTGCGCCCAGGATGCCGCCGGACATCTACGCCGCGGTGATCGCCGAGGCGCATGCCCGCGGCCTGCCGGTCGCCGCACATATCCGCGACCTCGCCGATGCGAAGGCGGTGCTCGCTGCCGGCGCCGACATCATCGGCCATGGCGTGCGCGACCAGCCGGTCGACGACGCCTTCATCGCGCTGCTGCGCGAACGCGGCGCCTGGTACATGGCGACGATCAACATCGACGAGGCCAACTATCTCTACGCCGAGCATCCCGAATGGCTCGACGATCCCTTCTTCCGACAGGCGCTGAACCCGGCGCTGGAAGCCCGGCTGCGCGACGCGGCCTGGCGCAGGGAGACGCTCGCCGGCGCCGATGGCGCGCGCAAGGCGGTGGCGATGAACATCGCCAATCTCCGCACGCTGCACGCCGCGGGCGCCCGGATCGGGCTCGGCACCGATTCGGGCGGCACCGCGCTGCGCATCCCCGGCTTCGCCGAGCATCGCGAACTGGAGCTCTCGGTGGCGACCGGCCTCTCGCCGGGCGAGGCGCTGACCGCCGCCACCTGGGGCAATGCGCAGATGCTGCGCCTGCAGGACCGCGGCACGCTCGCGCCCGGCGCGGTCGCCGATTTTCTCGTGCTGGATGCCGACCCGACCAGGGATATCCGCGCGACGCGGACGCTGCGTGAGGTGTGGCGCAGTGGACGGAAAGTCGCACCCTGAGCGACGCGCCGACCGGGGCTGCCTCGCGCTTGCCGGCGCAGCTCGGCCGATCACCCCACCACCAGGTGCAGCGCCCGCGGTGACGGCGCCAACCGCACCTGCCGGCCCCAGTCGAACGCGATATAATCCTGCTCGATGCCGTCGGCGAAGATGACGCCGCCATCGTTCATCCGTGACGTGACGACCAAGGGCTGGTCGGCGAGCTTGCCGGCGCGGATCCGCGTCGAACTTGCGATGCTCGGAAAGGGCTCACGCACCCAATAGCCGACCGCCCGCTCCTCGCAGCCCAGCTGCATCGCGCACTGCGTCGCCTCGGCGATCGAGCGCGCCCAGCCGGTGGCGCCAGTGCCCGAGGCGACGATCAGCCCGCTGCTGCTCTGGTCCTCGGTCTCATCGCCCGCAGCGATGCGATAGCGTGCCGACTGGTGGCTGCGGTGGCCGACGAAGATCTCGTTGAGCGCGGTCAGCGTCTCGCCGCCGTCGAGCGCCGCCTCCACCATCGTCCGCCGCTCGATGCCCGCCGCGCCGGCGGCGCTTGCCGGCAGCAGGCGCGCCAGCCGATCGACCGCGATGCGGGCGAGGACGCCGTCATAGAGATCGGGCGCCGGATTCACGCCGATCACCGGTTGTCCGCCGAGATATTTGGCGACATTGGCGACCAGCCCGTCCTGCCCCACCGCGACGATCACATCGTCCGCCGCGAACAGGAAGCGATCGAGATCGGCACGGCGGACGATCGCCTGCCGCCATTCCGCCGGCACCGAAGCGCGCGCGGCGGCGAGCACGGCGTGGAACTGATGGTGGCGCTGTTCCACCTGCTCCAGACGCTGACCGCGGCTTTCGAGGAAGAATCGCGCCTGCTCGCGCGTGGCATGGCGGGCGACGAGCAATTCATAGTCGGTCTCGCGGGTGACGAACACCGCGCGCGGCGCAAGCGCGGCCATGGCGCCCCTCCCTTGTGTTGGTCAGTCCGCCGCGATCGGCACCGGCGCCTTGCGGAACTCGCCGAGCACCGCCGCGAGCAGATCGGGCGTGATGTTGACATGCCCGATCGTCTCCAGCTTGCCGGCGAGCTGCTGCGCGGCGAGGCCGAGCAGGGTCGCAGGCGGCAGATCGCGATAGATGGCGATGTGCTGGCGTTCGGCCTCGACCCTCGCACCTTCGACGGCGCGGATGCGCTCCGCCTCCGCCGCGGTCTCCAACTGCTGCGCCTCGGCGACGCCGGCAGCGCGGTTGCGCGCGTTTTCCGCCTCCTCCGCGATCAGCAATTTCTCGCGTCGCGCCAGTTCGGTCTTGGTCGCGAGCTCATTCTCGGCGATCGCCCTTTCCTTCTCGACGGCCAGCGCGCGCCGCTCGAACATCGCCTCGTCGGCCTTCTGCTGCAACGCCTCGAAGGTCGGCGTCTGCAGCGCGCGGCCGAGTTCGGCACTGGGGGTGAGCCCGGTCAGCCGCACCGCCACCGCAGCGACGCCGATCTCGGCCAATGTCGGGTCGGCAGCGAGCACCGCCGCCAGCGCGATGCGCAGCGGCTCCGGCCCGGCATCGAGCAGCGCCCGCACCGGCGCCGCCGCGATCTGCTGGAGCAGCGCCTGGTTGGCGATGCCGGCGATGCGCGCCTCGATCTTCTCGATCGGCTCCCCCTGCGCCTCGCCGGTGAACAGTCCGATGGTGAAATCGACGCGTGTCGCCAGCCGTTCGGGATCGACGACGTGCCAGCCGATCGTGCCCTGCACGGCAATGTCCTGGAAATCCTTGCTGCGGCCCTTCACGAACAACGTCATCTCGCGATCGTCCATCGGCAGTTCGGCGATGCTCGCATTGTCCGGCTGGAACCAGAAGACGAGCCCGCGACCGCTGCGCCGCACCCGGCCCTTGCGATAGTGGATCACATGATTGTTCGCCTCGCTGCGCAGGCGGGCGGCGAAGCCGAAATTGCGAATGCTGGCCATGATATCCTCCTTGGATCAGAGCGGCCGTTGAAAACGGTAGAGTTCGGCCGGGCGAAAGGCGGTGCCCTCCTCACGCGCGCCGGTGGCGGCGATCCAGCCCTTGTCGAGCATGCGTCGGCGGAAGGCCGGCTTGTTGAGCGTGGTGCCGAGGATCGCCTCGTGGACGTCCTGAAGCTGGCGCAATGTGAAGCGATCGGGCAGCAGCGCGAAGCCGACGTTCGAATAGTCCAGCTTGCCGCGCAGCCGCAGCATCGCCGCCGACAGGATCTCGCCATGATCGAAGGCGAGATCGAGCGGCGTCCCCGCCGGCGATCGCGCGACGATCGGCCCGCCCGCATCACCCGCCCACGGCACGTCGATCGTCACCGGCAACAGATCGCTGTTACCCGCCAGCGCATCGGCGAAGGCGCGCCCGTCGAGCAGCGCGAGATAGGCGATGGTGACGATCCGCATCCGCGGATCGCGATCGACCGCGCCAAAGCTGTAGAGCTGTTCGAGATGCGCAGCGGGCAGCCCCGCCTTCTCGCGCAGCACCCGCACGGCCGCATCGTCGAGGGATTCCGCGATGCCGACGAACCCGCCCGGCAGAGCCCAGCGGCCGGCATGGGGATGGTCGGCGCGCTGAAGGAGCAATGCCGCAGGGCGGCCTTCGCGCAGGCCAAGCAGGACGAGATCGACCGTGACCGACGGGCGCTCATAGGCGGCGGGATCGTAGGCCTGGAGAAAGGCATCTTCGTTCATTCGAGCGAACCTTACATCTAATATGCGTATCAGATATTTCTGATTCGCGCATAAGTCAAGCGGCGAGCGTCGGCGGACCTTGGCAGGTCGACGCTCGACACCTCGCGATCGTCGCGGCGTCGCAGGATGCGTGCCACGCGCGTCTCGCCCAACCCGCCTTCGCAGAGGCGGGGTTCGTCGCGCCCTACGGCACCACCGTGGTGAACAGATAGGCGAAGAAGATCACCAGATGGACGATGCCCTGCAGCACCGTCGTGCGCCCCGTCCCCAGCGACAATGTCGCCACGATCAGCGACAGCGCGAGCAGGGTCATCGCCTTGGCGTCGATCCCCAGCGACAGGCTCCAGCCCATCACCAGCGAGACGATCGCCACCGTCGGGATGGTCAGCCCGATCGTCGCCAGCGCCGACCCCAGTGCGAGGTTGAGGCTGGTCTGCAAGCGATTGCGCCGCGCCGCCTTGACCGCCGCGAGGCTTTCGGGCGCGAGCACCAGCGCGGCAATCATCACGCCGACGACGGCGAGCGGCAGCCCCGCCCCGATCACCGCGGCCTCAAGCGTCGGCGACAATTTCTTGGCGAGCAGCACCACCCCGACCAGCGCGACGACCAGCGCCGCCACCGCAATCCAGGTCTGCGTGGCGGTGGGCGGCTCGGCGTGCGCTTCACCATGCGGGTCATTGTCGTCGGCGGGCAGGAAATAGTCGCGGTGGCGCACGGTCTGCACCAGCACGAAGGTGCCGTAGAGCACCAGCGAGATCACCGCGGTGAAGGCGAGTTGCGCGGGGGAGAAGAACGGCCCCGGCGCGCTCGAGGTGAAGTTGGGCAGCACGAGGGAGAGCACCGCCATCGCCGCCAGCACGCAGAGCGCCGCGCTCACCCCGCGCAGTACGAATTGCTGCTCATGATGGCGCACGCCGCCCATCAGCAGGCAGATGCCGACGATGCCGTTGAGGATGATCATGATCGCGGCGAACACCGTGTCGCGCGCCAGCACCGAGGCGTCACCGGCGTCCGACAGCATCATCGAGACGATCAGCGAGACCTCGATCACCGTCACCGCGATCGCCAGCACCAAGGTGCCGAACGGTTCGCCCACCTTGTGCGCCACCACCTCGGCATGGTGGACCGCGGCAAGCACGCAACCCATCATGACCAGCGCCGCGCCGGCGATGCCGGCCCAGCCATAATAGGCCAATCCGCCAGCCAGCGCCGCCAGCCCGAGCAGGGGCACCGCCAGCGACCAATAGGGCAGCATGGCGCCGCCGATCATCGGCGTGCCCGGGGTATCGACGGGTGCTTCGGCTACGGGTGTCGTGCTGGCGGCGGTCACATGCTCTCCCTTGTCGTTCGCTCGAGCGATCCGGAAAGCAAACGCGATCGCAGGGCGAAACGCTCCCAATGAACGGATCCGGACCGGAATGCGCGCGGCCCGTGCCGGCTTATACCGGGCCCCGATGCACGCGGGCGGTGCGCACCGACTACCGGCCGCGCATGTCCCGAAGGTTTCGCGAGAGTAAGCTTTGGTCGCCTAACGCCGCGTGACGACGTTCAGGACTGGCTCAGAGCAGCCAGTCCGTCGTCAGCCCGCGAACGTCGCCGGTGAACAGGACGGAGAAATCCGCGATCCCGTTGCCGTCGGTATCGCCGCGCAAGCTGGTGGTGGCCGTCGCCGCATCGAACGCCAGCACCAGTTCGCCGACCGTACCGGTGAAGGCGGACACGATCGCGAACGCGCCATCGCCCGCCCCTGCACCGTCGGCGTCGATTGCCGAGAGATCGAGGACGTCCCCTGCCACGAAATCGGTGATGCGGTCGGCATTGGCGCTCGCGGGGCTCTGGATCGTCGAAAGATAGACGAACCGGTCGTTGCCAGCCCCGCCGGTGAGCGTGTCGCGCCCCGCGCCGCCGGTCAGGATGTCGTTGCCGGCGCCGCCCCTCAGCACGTCATTGCCATTGCCGCCATCCAGCGTGTCCGCACCGGTGCCACCGTCGATCAGGTCATTGCCGACGCCGCCGCTGATCGCGTTGTTCTGCGCATTGCCGGTCAGCACATCGTCCATCGTCGAACCGACGAGATTCTCGATGCTGGACAGGGTATCGACCCCGGCGCCGATCGTATCCTGCGCGGCGGTCACCAGCAGGCTGATCGTCACCCCCGCGCCCACCGCCGCATAGCTGGCTGTATCGATCCCCGCCCCGCCGGACAGCAGGTCATTTCCCAACCCGCCCGCGAGCAGATCATTGCCGGCATTGCCGATCAGCACATTGTCGGCGGCATCGCCGGTCAACTGGTCGTCATGTGCGGATCCGGTGAGGTTCTCGATGCCCGAAAGCGTATCGGTTCCCGCCGCGAGCGTTGACTGCGCACCCGTGAGCAACAGGCTGACGCGCACCGCACCTGCGGCTGCCGCATAGCTGGCAGTGTCGATTCCCACCCCGCCGATCAGCACATCATTGCCGAGATTGCCGGTTAGCACATCGTCGCCATAGCCGCCGTTCAGCACATTGCCGTAACCGTCTCCCGACAGGACGTCATCGCGATAGCCGCCGATCAGATTCTCGATGCCGCGGATGGTATCTATGCCGGCGTCACCGGTGTTTTGGGCGGAAACCAGCAGCAGCGTGACACTCAGCGGTCCGCCCAACTCCGAATAGTCGAGCGTGTCGATGCCGTAGCCTCCATCGATCAGGTCACTGCCATAGCCGCCGATGATCCGATCATTGCCCGCGCCGCCATAGAGGCGATCATTGCCGAAGCTATCAGCCAGCACATCGTCGAACGCGCTGCCGATCACGCCCTCGATCCCGATCAGCGTGTCGGTGCCGCCCCCGCCCGTGGCCTGCGGCGCCACGAAGAACAGATCGACCGTTACGGCCGAAATGGCGTCGGCATAGCTGACGATGTCGATGCCTGCACCGCCCTCCAGCCGGTCATTGCGTGCGCCACCCACAAGCGTGTCGTCACCGTCGCCGCCGATCAGCGTATCATTGCCGTCGAAACCGGTCAGCAGGTCGTTGCCGACGCCACCCTCCATCCGGTTGACGCCGACGGTACCGGCCAGCGTATCGTGAAAGGCGCTGCCGACGATATTCTCGAAGCCCGAAAGCGTATCGATCCCTGCGCCGATCGTGTTCTGCGCGACAGCGATCGCCAGATCGACCTTCACGCGCGCCGCCGCCGACGCATAGCTGATCGTGTCGATACCGCCGCCGCCGGCGAGGATGTTCGCCGCCGTGGCGCCCGCGATCCAGTCATCGTAGCGCGTACCCACCAAATTCTCGATGCCGACGAGAATGTCTCCCCCGGTGTCACCTGAACTATAGCCGGTTCTGAGATCGACCGTGATGCCGGCTGTTGCCGCGGTATAGCTGACGCTGTCGATGCCCAGCCCACCGTCGAGCCGGTCAGCGCCCGCGCCGCCGGAAAGCTGATCATTGCCAGCGCCGCCGAACAGGTTGTTGTCGGCGGCGTCACCCATCAGCGCATCGTCATAGGCGGTGCCAACCAGACTCTCGACGTCCTGAAGCGTATCACGCCCGCCGCCCAGAGTGTCCTGCGCGGTCGTGATCGCAAGGTCCACTGCAACGCGCGACCGCACCGACTCGTAGCTGACGGTGTCTCTACCGGTGCCGCCGAACAGCGTATCGTCTCCGGCACCGCCATCGAGCCAGTCATTGCCGGCACCGGCATTGAGACGGTCCGTGCCGGCGCCGCCCGACAACATGTCATCGCCATCGCCCCCGAAGAACAGGTCATCGCCGGCGCCACCGGTCGCCTTGTCGTTTCCCCCGCGCAGATCGAGACCGGCCGACACGAAATAAGCGATGCCATTCGTCGCAAAATCTCCTGTGACGACAACATCCCCCTGGTTGCTGCCAACCAGGTAGAGGATCGATTCGATGCCGGTCGCGGTATTTCCGTTGATCGTGACCAGCCCGCGAGACACGAGTTTCGACAGATCGATCGTCATGGCGCCCGAGTTGGCGCCCAGGATCGCCAGCGCATCATTGCCCGCACCACCGTCGAGCGTGTCGAGTCCATCGGTGAAGAGCCAATCGTCGCCGGCGCCGCCATTTAGCACGTCCCGCCCGGTGCCACCGACCAGTTGATCGTTGCCGCCGGCGCCGTCCAGCATGTCGTTACCAGAGCCTCCGTCGAAGCGGTCACCCTGAATGCCGCCCGTAGCCGCATCATGTCCGCCGTTGAGCAAGACAGAGGTGCCGCCGGACGGCAGATCACCGGTACGGACGACATCGTCATATCCGGTCATGATCCAACGATCGATCAGTTCGACACCGGTCACCGAGCCAGTGCCGATGATGCCGACGCCACCGTTCCAGAGCGCGGTCAGATCGACCGTAGTTGAGCCTTCCCCGAACTGCAGATCGATATCGATCGTGTCCTGGCCGGCACCGCCGTCGAGGATGTCTCCGCTGCCAAAGCTGAGATAATCGTTGCCGTCGCCGCCATTGAGGATATCGCGGCCGTTGCCGCCATCCAGAACATCATCGCCAGCGCCGCCGGAGATCCGGTCATCGCCATTGTCGCCATAAATCAGGTCCGCGTGGCCGCCGCCAACGGCAATGTCGTTGCCCAAATAGAGATGTAGACCGGTGCCGCGGATGACATCGAACATCGTGGCGGTCGATACATCGCCGACCTTGATGTTATCATCGAACGACGATCCGGAGAGGAAAGCGAGTTGCTCGACATTAACGATGCCCGCACCGTTCACATAGCCGATGCCACCCTGCCACAACGCCGTGAGATCGATCGAGACGCTGCTGGCGCTCCAATAGAAATAGAGATCGATCGCATCATGCCCGATTCCGCCGTCGACAGTATCGTTTCCGGTGACGATCATCAGGTCGTTGCCGGCGTCGCCGAACAGATGATTTTCGCCGGGACCACCGATCAGCGTATCATTGCCACGCCCGGCGCGGAGAAGATCATCGCCCGCCCCGCCTTCCAGCGTATCGTTGCCATCGCCGCCCTCGAGCACGTCATGCCCTTCGTCTCCAAAGAGGCGATCGGCACCGCCGAGACCCGCGAGAATGTCATCTCCTGCCTGACCGTAAATATAGTCATCGGCTATGCCGAATATGTCACCATTAAGCGTGTCGGCGATCGACGTGCCGTAAATGTACATGCGAACTATTCCCCCACCCAGTCGGGTCTAGCCCACGCGGAGGATCGTCGTCAATTCAACGAGGTACGCGGTTATCGCGCGCTTTCGACGTTACGGACATCGGAAGGTGAATCACGAAAGCGCGCCATCGCACCACTGGGGAAATCCCGAGGTTGGCAATGCATTGCGACGGGGATGGAGGTCATTCCCCCTCGAACGCGAACAAGCTCTCCGTCAGCACGCCCTGGGTGCGCAGCAGTTCGGCGCCGCCCAGATCCGGCAGGTCGATCGCGAACAGCGCGCCCACGACATGCGCGTGCGCGTGGCGGAGCAGGTTGACCGCGGCGAGCGCGGTGCCGCCGGTCGCGATCAGATCGTCGACGATCAGCACGCGCATCTCGGGGCCGACCGCGCCTTCGTGCATCTCCAGCCGGTCATGGCCATATTCCAGCGCATAATCGATGCCGATGGTGGCGCCGGGCAGCTTGCCGGGCTTGCGCAGCGGCAACAGCCCCAGCCCGAGATGCTTGGCGAGCGCCGCGCCGAAGATGAAGCCGCGCGCCTCGATCGAGACGATCAGCTGCGGCGCGAGCGGCACGGCCAGTTCGCCCAGCCGATCGACCGCGGCGGCAAAGCCGGGGCCGTCGAGGAGCAGCGTGGTGATGTCGCGGAACTGGATGCCGGGCTTCGGGAAGTCCGGGATCGTCCGTATCAGTGCCTTGAGGTCATCGTTGGACCTCATCGTCTCGCCTCCGCTCTGGTTCGGCGGCTCCTGTAGGCGGGCGCGATCAAGGGGTAAAGGGTCGGCCCCCCGCCTTCCGGGAGAGGCCGACGATTTCAGCGCTCAATGCTTCTTGCCGGCCCAGATATTCTTGTACGACAGGAAGGCCAGCACGGTCAGGATGATGAGGAAGCCGACCACCGCCACGCCGGTGCGTTTGCGGTTTTCCAGCTTGGGTTCCGCCGTCCAGGTGAGGAAGGCGGCAATGTCGCGCGCCATCTGGTCGGTGGTGGATTTGGTGCCGTCGGCATAGGTGACTTGCCCGTCACCGGTCAGCGGCGGCGCCATCGCCAGGTTAAGGTTGGCGAAATAGGGGTTGAAGTGCAGCCCGTCCGGCGTTTTCGCATCCGGGAACTCCTTCAACAGTTCGGCGGGCTGCGGCCGATAGCCGGTGATCAGCGAGTGGACATAGTTGCTGCCGTCATGCCGCGCCTTGGTGATCAGCGAGAGATCGGGCGGCAGCGCACCGGCATTGGCGGCGCGCGCCGCGACCTCGTTGGCGAACGGCGACGGGAACCGGTCCGAGGCGATCGACTTGCGCGTCGCCGGCTCGCCGGTCTCCGGGTTGATCGAGGGCTGCTCGACGACCCACTGCTCGGCGATCGCCTTGATCTCGGGTTCGCTATAGCCAAGGTCGGCGAGGTCGCGGAACGAGACCAGCCGCAGCGAGTGGCAGGCCGAGCAGACTTCCTTGTAGACCTGGAAGCCGCGCTGGAGCTGCGCACGGTCGAACTTGCCCAAGGGGCCGTCGAAGCTCCAGCTCACCTGCTTGGGGCTCAGGTGGAACTCATGCTCGACGGTCGGCACGGGGGGTTCCTCGATGTAGGAGACGACGCCCCACAGGAAGGACCAGAGGACGACGCCGACGAAACCGAGGCCGACGAGAAAGCCGATCAGACGGACCATCTTCTGAATTTCCTCTTATTCGGCCGGTTGCGCGACGGCATTGGTCGAAAGCGTGGCGCCATCCTTGCCCTTGAGCACCGCTTCGGTGATCGAGTTGGGCAGTGGCAGCGGCTTTTCGATCTTCGAGATGATCGGCAGGACGATCAGGAAGTGCGCGAAATAATAGGCTGCGGCCAGCTGTGAGATCATCACATAGGGCTCTTCCGCCGGCGCGCCGCCGCAATAGCCGAGAACGAGCACGTCGACGACGAGCACGACAAACGACTTCTTGAACAGGGGCCGGTAATTGCCCGAGCGGACCGGCGAGCGATCGAGCCACGGCAGGAAGAACAGCAGCAGGATCGCCGCGAACATCGCGAGCACGCCCCACAGCTTGGCCGGCAGGATGAAATCCACGGTGAAGGCGCGCAGGATCGCGTAGAACGGCCAGAAATACCATTCGGGGACGATGTGCGCCGGCGTGGAAAGCGGGTTGGCCGGGATATAATTGTCCGCGTGGCCCAGATAGTTCGGCGCGAAGAACAGCAGGATCGCGAAGATCAGCAGGAACACGCCGAGGCCGAAACCGTCCTTGGCCGTGTAATAGGGGTGGAACGGCACCGTATCCTGCGGCCCCTTCACGTCCACGCCGGTCGGGTTGTTCGAACCCGGAATGTGCAGCGCCCAGATGTGGAGGATGATCACCGCGGCGATCACGAACGGCAGCAGATAGTGCAGCGAGAAGAAGCGGTTGAGCGCGGCATTGTCCGGCGCGAAGCCGCCCAGCAGCCATTCCTGGATGGTCGTGCCGACCAGCGGGATCGCCGAGAACAGGCCGGTGATCACCTTGGCGCCCCAGAAGCTCATCTGCCCCCAGGGGAGCACATAGCCCATGAACGCGGTCGCCATCATCAGCAGGAAGATGACGAGGCCGAGCAGCCAGACCATCTCGCGCGGCGCCTTGTAGGATCCGTAATAGAGCCCGCGGAAGATGTGCAGATAGACGACGATGAAGAACATCGAGGCGCCGTTGGCGTGCGCATAGCGCAGCAGCCAGCCCTGGTTCACATCGCGCATGATATGTTCGACGCTGTCGAACGCCACCAGTCCGTTGGCGGCATAATGCATCGCCAGGATGATGCCGGTGAGGATCTGGATGGCGAGAGCGGCACCCGCGAGAACGCCGAAATTCCAGAAATAATTCAGGTTTCGCGGCACCGGGTAGCCCGCGCCCACCGCGTTGTAGACGAGGCGCGGCAGCGGCAGCTTCTCGTCCATATAGCGCATGAAGGGATGCTTCGGCGTATAATGCTCAGCCCAGGGAAAGCTCATATCCTGCTACCTCAACCGACCTGAACAACGGTATCCGACGTGAACGCATATTCCGGCACTTCCAGATTCTTGGGTGCCGGGCCTTTGCGAATGCGCGCGGCCGTATCGTAGTGGGAACCATGGCACGGGCAGAAATAGCCGCCGAACTCGCCCTTGGCCTCGCCTTCGCCCGCGCCGAGCGGCACGCAGCCGAGATGGGTGCAGACACCCATCGTGATCAGCCACTGCTTCTTGCCGGTCTTGGTGCGTTCCTCCAGCGTCTGCGGATCGCGCAGCGACGCCGCATCGACGCCATCGGCCGCGGCAATCTCCGCGGGCGTCAGATGCCTGACGAACAACGGCTGCTTGCGGAAGATCGTCTTGATCGCCTGGCCCGGCTGGATCGCCGACACGTCGACCTCGATCGAGGCGAGCGCAAGCACGTCCGCCGATGGGTTCATCTGGTTGACGATCGGGTAGAGCAGCGAAACGGCGCCGACGCCGGCAAAGCTCACTGCAGCAATATTGATGAAATCGCGGCGCCGGATCCCCTCCCCGCCGTTTTCACCCGTCTCTGGCTCGGTGGTGTCAAGCGTGGCCATGAAATGCCTTTGCGGTTCGAACGTGGCACATTCGGGGACCGCTTTGCGCGACGCTTTTCGACCCCCTCCCCGCCTGTTGCTCCGACGGTTGAATTCGCTGATAGCCATCGAAAGCCCCGTTTGCCAACAGCATTTTGCGCAACGGGATAATCTGCGAATCATTCGCAATTCTAGAGGCTTAGTCGAACACCGTGCGGATTGCGCTGTACCAACCCGAAATCGCCGGAAATGTCGGCGCGATCCTGCGGCTCGCCGCCTGTTTCGGCGTGGCCGTCGATCTGATCGAACCCTGCGGCTTCGCCTTTTCCGACAAGAGGTTGAAGCGCGCGGGAATGGACTATGCGGCGGATGCCGAACTCGTCCGCCATGCCGACTGGGCGGCGTTCGCCGGACAGCGCAGCGGCCGCCTCGCGCTGCTGACGACGCGCGGCAGCACGCCGATCCACGAGACGGCGTTCCGGCCCGACGATATATTGCTGTTCGGATCCGAGGGCGCGGGCGTGCCCGAGGATGTCCACGACGCCGCCGATCTCAGGATCCGCATCCCGCTCAGGCCCGGCTTCCGCTCGCTCAACATCGGCATGTCCGCCGGCATCGCGCTGGTGGAGGCGCTGCGCCAGACCGGCGGCATGCCCGAATAAGCCGCGCGCCCATCTCGACTTGGCCGCCCCCGTGCGGATAAGCCTTGCGCGCCGTTCCGAGCGTTTGAGGTGCCTTTCCGATGATCGAACTCGACCCGCAGCAACGCCAGGCCCGCGACTGGTTCGAGGCGCTGCGCGACCGCATCTGCGCCGCGTTCGAGGCGATCGAGCGCGAGGCGGGCAGCGAAGCCGCCTTCGACTATATCCCCTGGGATCGCGAGGATGCCGATGGCGAAGAAGGCGGCGGCGGCACCCGCGGGCTGATGAAGGGCAAGGTTTTCGAGAAGGTCGGCGTCAACGTTTCCACCGTCGGCGGCGCCTTTTCTCCCGAATTCGCCAGGACGATCCATGGCGCGGCGGAGAATCCGGCCTTCTTCGCGACCGGCATCAGCCTCGTCGCCCACATGGCCAATCCGCATGTCCCCGCCGTCCACATGAACACCCGCTTCCTGGTGACGGAGAAGCGCTGGTTCGGCGGCGGCGCCGATCTCAATCCGCCGATCCCCTATGACGAGGACACGGCGGACTTCCACGCCGCGTTCGAAGCGGCGCTCGCGCCGCACGGCGACCAGCTCTATCCGCATTTCAAGCAGTGGGCGGACGAGTATTTCTACATCCCCCACCGCAAGGTCCATCGCGGCGTGGGCGGCATCTTCTACGACCATCGGGAAAGCGACGACGCCGAGAGCTTCGCCGCCAATTTCGCGCTGACGCGCGCGGTCGGCGAAGCCTTCCTCGACATCTTCCCGCGCATCGTCCGCCGGCGGATGGACATGCCGTGGAACGCCGAACACCGGCAGCGCATGCTCGTCTGGCGCGGCCGCTATGCCGAATTCAACCTCGTCCATGATCGCGGCACGCTGTTCGGCCTCAAGACCGGCGGCAATATCGACGCGATCCTGATGAGCCTGCCGCCGGAAGCCGCATGGCCCTGATTGCGGTTGCTGCCGGCGAGGTCGCGACCGTCGTCACCGTGCTGGAGATGCGCCGCCGCCCGGCGCTGCGGCCGCTGCCGGCAAGCCCGCTGCGCCTCCAGCCCTGGCCCGCCGCCGTACCGGAGACCTATCGCGCGCTGTTCCGCAGGGTCGGCGCGCCCTGGCTTTGGTTTTCGCGGCTGGCGATGGACGACGCGACCCTGATCGAGACGATTCGCGATCCCGCGGTGTCGATCCATGCCGTGCTCGACCGGCGCGGCATCGAGATCGGGCTGATCGAACTCGACCATCGCACGCCCGGCGAATGCATCCTCGCCTTCTTCGCGCTCGTCCCCGAGCTCGCCGGCAAGGGCCATGGCCGCTGGATGATGGCGCAGGCGATGGCGCTCGCCTGGACCCGCGGCGTCGAGCGCGTCTGGCTGCAGACCTGCACGCTCGACCACCCTTCGGCGTTGGGTTTCTACCGCGCGCAGGGATTCGTCGCGGTCGAGCGGCGGATGGAGACGTTTCCGGATCCGCGCCTGACCGGTCTGCTGCCGCGGGATGTGGCGGGGCATGTGCCGCTGATCGAAGGGTAGGACAGCCAGGTCCGTCGGTCCGTCACGTCGAGCGGGACGACGGGCGTTTATGGCGCGCCCGCGCCATCCACCGGCCGGTCCACGTCCAGCGCGATCGCCGCACCGATCGCCAGCACCGGCGCCCCTGCCAGCAGGTCGCGTGCGCCGACATCTCCCGTCAGCTTTCCGAGATCCGCGAAGTGACGCCGCCCGATCAGCGCCGGCGGCATCCGCCGCCCACCCGCCGCGCACACCAGCAGGCCGATGTCCGGATCATAGTCCGCGCACATCCGCGCAAGGAGCGCCCCGTCGATGCGCGGCATATCGGCGAGGCAGATCAAGAGCGCCTCGACATCCAGCGCGGCCGCCGCCGCAACGCCCAGCCGGATCGAGCCGGCCATGCCCTCTTCGGGCGCGGCATTCTCGATCAGCCGCAGCCCGCCCGCCGCAAGCAGCGCCCCCAGCGCGCCGGCACCGGCGCGCACCACCGCGAACCGGCAGGCGAAACCAGCCAGCGAATCGCGTGCGTGGACGGCAAGCGGCCGCCCCGCATGGTCGGCAACCAGCTTGTCGTCGGCGCCGTAGCGACGCGAAAGCCCGCCGGCGAGCAGCAGCGCGGCGACGCGGTCAGCCGCGATCATTGAGCGCCGCGACCATCCCCGCCGCGATCGAAAGCGCGATCTCGGCCGGGCCGAGCGCGCCGATCGAGATGCCCGCCGGCCCGTCGATGCGGGCGAGCGCGGCGGGATCGACGCCGGCCGCCGCCAGCCGTTCGAGCCTTGCGGCATGGCTGCGGCGGGAGCCGAGCGCGGCGACATAGCCGGTCGGCGCCGCCAGCGCGGCGATCAGCGCCGGATCGTCGATCTTGGGATCGTGGCTCAGCGTGATCACCGCGGTGCCGGCATCGGGGCGGCGCGCCGCCACCGCGTCGTCCGGCCAGCGATCGTCGAGATCGGTGTCGGGAAAGCGTTCGGCGGTGAGGAAGCGGCCGCGGGGATCGATCACCACCGGCCGCACCTCGAGCGCGCGGGCGAGCGCGACCAGCGATTGCGCGATCTGCACCGCGCCGATGATCAGCAGCCGCCGCGGCGGCCGATAGCGATTGACGAACCCGTCCGCCGACTCGCCCAGCGCGCTCTGCCCGCTGGCGAGATCGGTCGCCACCGCCAGCGCATGGCCGTCGCGCCGCGCGTCGGCGATCGATTCGAACAGCGCGGGCGCGAAGCCGCCAGCCGAGACCGGCTGGACGAGCACCTCGATCTCTCCGCCGCAGGGCAGCCCCACCTCCCACGCCGCCGGGTCGCTGACGCCATAGCGCTTGAGCACCGCGGGGGCCCCGCCGATCACCTCCGCGGCGCTGGCGAGAATGTCTCCCTCGACGCAGCCGCCCGAGACCGAGCCGGCGAAGCGGCCATCCTCATGCACGAGCATATGGCTGCCGCGCGGCCGCGGCGCCGATCCCCAGGTGGAAACGACGGTGGCCACCGCCATCCGCGCGCCCTGCCATTCGCGCGCCTTTGCCAGAATGTCGTCGATGTCGGCCATGCTGTGGAGATTCCTCGGGATTGGGCGGCTCTAGAGAATGCGAGACGGACCCCGCCCATCCTTGAAACGGGACGGTGGCCCGCCGCGACAGATGGGAATTGTCGCGGACAAAGAAAAGCGGGCCGGATCGCCCAGGATCCGGCCCGCTTTCCTCAATCTTCGCAGACGATCAGTACTGGACGGTCACCGTCACCGCGCGGCGGTTCTGCGCCCAGGCGCTCTCGTCAGAACCCAGCGCCTTCGGCCGTTCCTTGCCGTAGCTGATCGTGCTGATCCGCGAGACCGGGATGCCGGCGGAGACCAGATAGTCCTTCGCGGCATTGGCACGGCGGGCACCGAGCGCGATGTTGTAATCGCGGGTGCCGCGCTCGTCGGCATGGCCCTCGATCGTCACGCGGACCGTCCCATGCTGGCGCAGCCACGCCGCCTGGCTATCGAGGATCACGCGGTCTTCGCTGCCGACATCATATTTGTCGGTGTCGAAATAGATCGTGTCGCCCTGGGTGTTGGCGATGAAATCCTCTTGCGATCCGGGCGTATAGCCCGGGCCGGGATCGGAGACAGGCGGCGGCGCCGGCGTCTCGCCCGGGCTCGGCGGCAGCGTTTCCGGCGGCTTCTTGGAACAACCAGCCAAGGCGACGAGCGCCAGAGCGACAGCGAAACCGGTCTTCAAATGGGCCATGTCGGTCTTCTCCTTTTGCACTTTCGCGCCCAACGGCTCGGCAGGTCGGGAACCTTTTCCGATAAAGTTGTTACGCGATCAATTCGTTCCGCGGGGGGCACCCCAAAATTTCGCGGCGCTTGCCTACGGCAGCAGCGGTCCCCAGGCGGGGTCGGACCCCGAAACCGGCGTCGGCAGCTTGCGCTCGTTGCGGCCGGTGAGGTCGACCTGCCAGATGCTCGACGTGCCCTGGCGGCCCTGCGACGTCCGGAAGAACTGGATGACGCGGCCGTTGGGCGACCAGGTGGGCGCCTCATCCTGCCAGCTGTTGGTCAGCAGCCGTTCGCCGCCGCCGCCCGGCGTCATCACGCCGATCCGGAAATTGCCGGCGATCTTGGTGAAGGCGATCAGGTCACCGCGCGGGCTCCATTCGGGCGTCGCATAGCGGCCGCCGCCGAAGCTGATCCGGCGCTGGTTGGAACCGTCTGCGTTCATCACATAGACCTGCTGGCTGCCCGAACGATCGCTCTCGAACACGATCTGCCGGCCATCGGGCGAGAAGCTGCCGCCCACGTCGATGCCCGGGGCGTTGGTCAGCCGGCGCGGCGTGCCGCCGGTTGCCGGGATCGAATAGATGTCGGTATTGGCACCGACCGTCATCGAATAGAGGATCGTCCGGCCATCGGGCGAGAAACGCGGCGCGAAGGTGGGGTTGCTGTTTTCCACCACCAGCTTCTGGCTGCCGCTGCCGACATCGTAGATGAAGATGCGCGGACGGTTGTTGAGATAGCTGAGATAGACGATCTTGCTGTAATCCGGCGAGTAGCGCGGCGTCAGCGCGATCGACTGGCCGTTGGTGATGAAGCGGTGGTTGGCACCATCCGAATCCATGATCGCCAGCCGCTTGACGCGATTCCCCTTGGGGCCGGTCTCCGCGATGTAGGCGACGCGCGAATCGAAGAAGGGGCTTTCGCCGGTCAACCGCGCATAGATCGCGTCGGCGCATTTGTGCGCGGCGCGGCGCCATTCGCCCGGCGCCACCTCGAACCCCTTCTGGGTCAGCTCGGTCTTCAGCGCGACATCGTAGAGATAGCAGCCGATCGTCAGCCGGTCGGTGCCGCTCGCGCGGACATAGCCCTGCACCAGCGCCTCGGCGCCGGTGCCCGCCCAATAGGGATATTGCGGCTGGGTGACCTCGCCGAAGGCGATGCCGCGCACCTGGCCGGGGCCCAGCGGGCGGAAGATGCCGCTGTTGCGCAGGTCGGTGGCGATCACGTCGGCGATCTGGTGGCCGAGGCGGTCGGTGGCGCCCGCCGCGGTCTGCTGCACGGCCGGCGTCGCCAGCGGCGGCACCGCGATGACGAGATCGTCGCCATTGACGTCGGCGGTGATGCGGCCGGTGTTCTCCACCGGCTGGGTCGGCGCGGGCGGTGGCGCGGCGACCTGCGCAAAGGCCGGCATGGCGCTGCCGAACAGCAGGGTCACAAGCAGCGCGCCCAGGCGCCGCGGGGTCGGGGATCGCGTGTCTCGGGTCATTCTGTCAGCCTCGCATCGAAATCGAAGGTCCAGGTCTTCCATTGCGCGTAATTTTCGCGCGGCAGCCTGAAGGGTGCCGCGCGCTTGATCGCGCGTATCGCATTTTCGGCGTGCAGCCGCATCTGCGGCGCGTTGCTCGCGGTCTTGCCGGTCTGGCCGAGGATCTGCGGCTCGCCGGCCAGCGAGCCGTCCTCGTTGAGCTCGAAGCGGATCTTGGTGACCAGCCGCTCGACGTCCACGCCCGAGGGCGGCCGCCAATAGGGCCGGATTTCGTTGCCGATAGCGGCGTTGATCGTCTGGCGCGCCGGCCCCGTGGCCTGCGCCTGCTGGCGCGTCGACGTGCTCGGCGTGTCGCGCGTATTGAGCCCCTCATCGATCCTGTCCAGCCGCCCGGTCGGCCGCACCGGCCGGTCTGGACGGCGCCGATCGGATCGGTCGCGCGGCGGCGCCGTTGCCGGCCTGGCTGGCTTCGCCTGCGGCTTCGGGTTCGGCTTGGTCGGCTTCGGATCGGGCTTGGCCGGCTTCTTCACGGGCTGCGGCGCCGGCTTGGGCGCGGGCGCCGGCTGTGGCGCCGGAGCAGGCACGGGTTCGGGCCGCGGTGCCGGCGGCAAATCCTCCGCGGGCGGCGGCGCGGTCGGCTCCGCCGGCCCTTCCACCTCGCCGCGCTTCGTCGCCGGCGCCTCGCGCGACGGGTCGGGCGCCGAACTGATGTCGGCGAATTCGTCGCTCATCACGATTTCGACCGGCTTGCTCTCGAGCGTGCCAGAGGTCTGCGCGATCTGAAGCGAGAGCAGCGCGAACAGCGCGACGTGCGCGACGACCGCGACGCCCAGGCCGGCACGATCGGCCCTATCCATCGGCAACGGCCCCACGCGCAGGCCGAACGAGGCCGCCTGCGATCAACGCGGCTTCCCCTCATCGGTGCTGACCAGCGCGACGCGGTTGAGCCCCGCGCGGTTGAGTTCGCCCATCACGCGCATCACCCGGCCATAATCCAGCCCGCGATCGGCGCGCAGGAACACGCGGGGCGCCTTCTCGGGATCCTCGCCTTCCTTCGGCGCCGCCGCAGCCAGCCGTTCGGCGAGCTCGGATTCGGACACCTCGTCGTCGTCGAGGAAGATCCGGCCTTCGTTGTCGAGCGAGATCTGCAGCGGCTTCTGGTTCTGGTCGAGCGCGCCGGCGCGGCTGTCCGGCAGGTTCACCGGCACGCCGGTAACCAGCAGCGGCGCGGTGACCATGAAGATGATCAGCAACACCAGCATGACGTCCACCAACGGCGTCACGTTGATCTCGGCCATCGGCGCGCGCCGCGATCGGCGTCCGCGGCCACCGGAGGGAAGCCCGCCCATCGCCATCAGCGATCGAGCTCCAGTTCGCGCGAAAGCGTGGCATGGAACCCGTCCGAGAAGCGGTTGAGCTTTCCTTCCAGCCGGTTCACGCCATGGCTGAAGCGGTTATAGGCGATGACCGCCGGGATCGCGGCGAACAGGCCGATCGCGGTCGCGAACAGCGCCTCGGCGATGCCGGGCGCGACCACCGCGAGGCTGCTGTTCTGCGCCGCCGCGATCGACGTGAAGCTGCGCATGATGCCCCACACCGTGCCGAACAGGCCGACGAAGGGCGCGACCGAGCCGATCGTCGCCAGACTGTTCAACCGGTCGGCCAGCCGGTCGACCTCGCCCGCGGTGGCAGAGGCGAGCACCGTCGCCAGCCGCTGGCGGGTGCCGTCGCGGTCGATCGCGCCGCGCGCGGTGGAGCGGCGCCATTCCTGCACGCCGGCGGCGAACACCTTGGCGGCGGGCTGGTCGGCGCGACCGGCGCCCTCGTAGAATTTGTCGATGTCCTGCGCCTTCCAGAAGTCGCGCTCGAACTCATCGGAGTCGCGCATCGCCCGGCGCAGCTTGATGCTGAACCCGACGATCATCGTCCAGGTCCAGATCGATGCGAGCAGCAGCCCGACCATCACACCCTTCACGACGATGTCTGCCTGCAGGAACAGCGCGATCGGCGAAAGCGTCGCCGCCTCCGTGCTCAGGGTAATGCCTTCCATCGCGCTTCAGATCTCCCTTACAGCAGCCGCTCGAATCTCTCGACCCATGCGCGCGGCTGGCGCTTGGGACGTCCGTCCGTCGTCAGGAAGGCCACGACCACGTCCGCTTCGGACAGGCTTTCATCGCCTCGCCTGACTGTCTGATGAATATGGCAGCTTGCCCCGCGAATTTGGGTCACTCTGCTCACCACCACCAGCGCATCGTCCAGCTTTGCCGGGCGGCGATAGCGGATCGAAAGCTCGGCGACGGCATAAACGCCTTCCCCCGCATCGATGGTTCCACGCTGGTCGATCTCGAGCAGGCGCAGCATGTCCGATCGGGCGCGCTCCATGAAACGCAGATAGTTGGCGTGATAGACCACGCCCGCCACATCGGTATCCTCGAAGAAGACGCGCACCGCGAAGCGGTGCTCGCTGCCGACGAAGCGGCCGCCTTGCGGGTGGTCGGAAACGTCGTACGACATGGGCAAGGGCTGTAGCCGCGCGAGTCTGCGGTTCAAACCCCAATTCCGCTTATGGGGAAAAGGCGGTGGGCCTTCGCACTCCGGAGCGGGCCTCCCACCCCCGTTCGCCCCGAGCGAAGTCGAGGGGTGGTTCGAGCGCAGCCGAGAACCGAGAACCGCTCCGAACCTGTCCCCAAAGCCGTCTCGGCTTCGCTCGACGGCCCCCTCGACTTCGCTCGGGGCGAACGGGTGGTGGGTACGGCGTTCGGGATGATGGGAATGCGTGGAGAATTCGGAGTCCCCCCGCCTCAGAACAGCCGGGTCAGCAGATAGAACAGCGCGCCGACGGTCGCGGAGGCGGGAATGGTGATGATCCATGCGGTCACGACGTTACCGGCGACACCCCACCGCACGGCCGACGCGCGGCGCGCGGTGCCGGCACCGATGATCGAGCCGGTGATCGTATGCGTGGTCGATACCGGAATGCCGAGCACGGAGGCGGTGAACAGCACCATCGATCCTCCCAGCGAGGCACTGAACCCCTGATGCTGCGACAATTTGGTGATCCGCGAGCCCATCGTCTCGATGATCTTCCAGCCGCCCGTCATCGTGCCCAGCGCGATCGCGATGTAGCAGCTGATCGCCACCCAGTGCGGCACCTCGAACGGCCCGGTCATATAGCCGGTCGAATAAAGCAGCACCGTGATGATCCCCATCGTCTTCTGCGCGTCGTTGAGGCCGTGGCTCAGCGAATAGGCGGCGGACGAGATCAGGTGGAGCACGCGGAAGCTGCGTTCGGCCCCCCTGGCGGTCGCACGGCTGAACAGCCAGCTCGTCGCCAGCATGATCAGCATCGCGAGGATCATGCCGAGCGTCGGCGAGAGCACGATCGCGATCAGGGTCTTGTTGAGACCGCCCCACTGGATGCCGGTGATGCCGGCATGGGCGACACCCGCGCCGATCATGCCGCCGACCAGCGCGTGGCTGCTGGAGGACGGGATGCCCTTCAGCCAGGTGACGACATTCCAGAACATCGCGCCGATCAGCGCGCCGAACACCACGGCGGGCGTCACGAGCTGCTTGTCGATCAGCCCCTGCCCGATCGTCTCCGCCACCTTGTGCAGGGCGGGAAAGGCGATCGTCAGGAAATAGGCGGCGAAGTTGAACACGGCCGCGAACAGCACCGCGTGGACCGGCTTGAGCAGGCGGGTCGCGACCACCGTCGCGATCGAATTGGCCGCGTCATGCAGCCCGTTGAGGAAGTCGAACGCCAATGCGACGACGATGAGGCCGATCAGCAGCGGTAAAGCGAGTTCATGCATGGATGGCGGCGATCAGGCGTGATCGATGACGATGCCGTCGATCTCGTTGGCCACCGCCTCGAACGCGTCGACGATCCGCTCGAGATGCTTGTAGACCTCACGCGAGACAATGAAGCGCAGCGTGTCGCCGCTGCCATGCGCCTTGAAGGCGTGCTTCACGCCGATCGCATGGATCTCGTCGGCATGGGCTTCCATGCGGATCAGGCGCTCGGTCAATTCGTGCAGGCGCCCGCCGTTGCGGCCGACGTCGCGCAGCAGCGGCATCGCTTCCGCCACCAGCCGGGCCGCATCGATGATGATGGCGGCCATATCCTTCATTTCCTGATCGAAATCCTTCACCTCATAGAGGTCGATCGCCATGACCGTGGCGTGCATCTCGTCGATCGCGTCGTCGAGCGAGCCGATCAGGCTGCTGATCGCGCCGCGGTCGAAGGGCGTCAGGAAGGTCTCGCGCACCGTGCGCAGCATCTCGCGGGTGATGTTGTCGGCATCGTCCTCGCGCTCCACCACCTCGCGGATATGGTCGGCATTGCCGTCCTGCAGCAGCCGCGCCATCGCGTCGGCGGCGGCGACCACGGTCGCGGCGTGCGCCTCGAACAGCTCGAAGAAATTGCCGGTCTTCGGCAGGAGCCGCTGGAACCACGCGAACATGTGACTGACCTTCGATGTGCCGGCAACCGTCTGCAAGAAGCCGGTGCGCCGCGCCGCCGAGCGGAACTCGGCCTGGTTGAACGAGCGAATGAGATCGCTGAGATCGGGTTCGTCGACCGCATCCGCCGCGTCGGCCAAGGTGAACCAGCGGCGCTCGCGCTGCCCCTGTTCCTTCCACATGCCGAGTTCGCTGCTGACCGCGAGCGGAAACACATCCACGTCGATCATCAGCGAGGCGCCGTTGCGGCGCTTCTTGCGGTAGCGGTAGGAACCCAGCGCGGTCGGGCAGATCGCCCCGCGCACGCCGGCTTCCTCTTCCGCTTCCAGCGCGGCGGCGGCGTGCGGGCTATGGCCGCTGGCCTGGTTGCCCTTGGGGATCACCCAGCGCTTGCTCTCCCGCGAGGTGACCAGCAGAACCCGCACCGGCGCATCGATCGCGCCGCCATCGGCGCGGTACGGCAAGGCGGCAATCTGGCGAATCTCTCGGGGCTTTCTGCGCGGGCGGTCGATGGAAGGCGCGCGTTACGCTTTTGTGACAGTCCAGTGCAAGCGAATCAGCGATCATCGCGCGACCGGATCAGTCGGACAGCCAGACGCGTTCGAACGCGGCACCCGTCCAGATCGCCACCGCCTCGGAACTCTCATCGGTGCCGTAGCTGAGCGTATCGCCCTCCACGGAGACGGCGCTGCGTGCGCACGGCTCGCCCGCCGGCCCCAGCCCCTTCCCGCACGCGGTGGCATAGGTGCCGGGCGCGGCCTTGCCGAAATGGAAGGTCTCGGGCTGGTCGATCAGCACGACGACCAGCGGAAGCGCGCCCTCCCGGCCCGGCTTCACCACCAGTTGCTTGCCGCCGCCCGGCGCGTCCTCGATCGCCGCGACATCGGGGGTTCCATCGCGGTCGAAATCACCGGTCACCGGCGCCGTGGCGGCGCCCGCGCCCGCCATCATCAACATCGCGGCCATCATGCTCATGCCCGTCTCCTTCTTTCAGCCGAAGGGACAACGCCGCAGCGACGCCGCTGTTTCCGGGCCTAGCAACCCCGCGCGCACCCGGCTAAGGGCACGCGCATGACCCAGATCACGCCCGCGATCGTCGCCGAACACGGCTTGTCCGAGGAAGAATATCAGCGCGTCCTGAACGCGCTCGGGCGCGTGCCCAATCTGACCGAGCTCGGCATCTTTTCGGTGATGTGGTCCGAGCATTGCAGCTACAAGAGCTCGCGGATCCACCTGAAGAAGCTGCCGACCACCGGTCCGCAGGTTATCTGCGGCCCCGGCGAAAATGCCGGCGTGGTCGACATCGGCGACGGCCAGGCCGCCATCTTCAAGATGGAGAGCCACAACCACCCCTCCTACATCGAGCCCTATCAGGGTGCCGCGACCGGCGTCGGCGGCATTTTGCGCGACGTCTTCACGATGGGCGCGCGCCCCGTCGCCAACCTGAACGCGCTGCGATTCGGCCGGCCGGACCATCCCAAGATGCGGCACCTGATCGCGGGCGTGGTCAGCGGCATCGGCGGCTACGGCAATTGCGTGGGCGTGCCGACCGTTGGCGGCGAGGTGAACTTCCACCGCGCCTATGACGGCAACATCCTCGTCAACGCGATGACGGTGGGCGTCGCCCATACCGACAAGATCTTCTATTCGGCCGCCTCGGGCGTCGGCAATCCGATCGTCTATGTCGGCTCCAAGACCGGGCGGGACGGCATCCACGGCGCGACCATGGCCTCGGCGGATTTCTCCGAGGATTCGGAAGAGAAGCGCCCGACCGTGCAGGTGGGCGATCCGTTCACCGAGAAACTGCTGATCGAGGCCTGCCTCGAACTGATGGCCTCGGACGCGATCGTCGCGATCCAGGACATGGGCGCCGCCGGCCTCACTTCTTCCTCGGTGGAAATGGCGTCCAAGGGCGGCGTCGGCCTGCTGTTGAACATGGACAAGGTGCCGCAGCGCGAAACCGGCATGACCGCCTATGAGATGATGCTCTCCGAATCGCAGGAACGCATGCTGATGGTGCTCAAGCCCGGCCGCGAGCCCGAGGCGGAGGCGATCTTCCGCAAGTGGGAACTGGATTTCGCGGTGATCGGCGAAGTCACCGACACCGGCCGCATGGTGCTGGTGCATGGCGGCGAGACGGTGTGCGATATCCCGCTCGCCCCCCTCGCCGACGACGCCCCCTGCTATGACCGTCCGCATGTGAAGACGCCGGCGCCGGCGGCGCTGGCCGACGTGCCGGCCTCGAGCGGCATCGCCGCCGACCTCGTCCGGCTGATGGGCGCGCCCGACATCGCCTCGCGCCGCTGGATCTGGGAGCAGTACGACCACATGGTCGGCGCGGACACCGTCCAGCGCCCCGGCGGCGACGCCGCGGTGGTGCGCGTCCACGGCACCGACAAGGGCCTCGCGATCAGCACCGATTGCACGCCGCGCTATTGCTATGCGGACCCGTTCGAGGGCGGCAAGCAGGCGATCGCCGAATGCTGGCGCAACATCACCGCGGTCGGCGCGACGCCGCTCGCCACCACCGACTGCATGAATTTCGGCAACCCGCAGCGGCCCGAGATCATGGGCCAGTTCGTCGGCTGCATCGAGGGCATGGCGGAAGCCTGCGCAGCGCTCGACTTTCCCATCGTGAGCGGCAACGTCTCGCTCTACAACGAAACCAAGAACGACGACGGCACCGGCTCGGCGATCCTGCCGACGCCGGCGATCGGCGGCATCGGCCTGCTCGCGGACTGGTCGAAGTCGGCCACCATCGCGTTCAAGGGCGAAGGCGAGGCGATCCTGCTCGTCGGCGGCGACACCGGCCATCTCGGCCAGTCGATCTGGCTGCGCGAGATCCACGGCCGTGAAGACGGCCCGCCGCCGCCGGTCGACCTCGCGGCCGAGAAGGCCAATGGCACCATCGTGCGCGACCTCATCCTCGATGGCACGCTGAGCGCCGTCCACGACGTCTCGGACGGCGGCGCACTGGTCGCGGTGGCGGAGATGGCGCTGGCAAGCGGCATCGGCGCGCAACTGACCGGGCTGGATAGCGCCGCGGCGGCGTTCGGCGAGGACCAGGCGCGCTATGTGGTCACGACCAAGGATCCGGACGCAGTGGCCGCAACGGGCATCGCGGTGACGCGCATCGGCACGACCGGCGGCGACGCGGTGGTCGTTGCCGGCGGCGCGGCGACCCTGGCCGACCTGCGCGCGGCGCACGAAGGGTTTTTCCCGAAGCTGATGGGCTGAGCTTCCGCTCAGCCCGTCCCCTTCAAGGCCCAAACAGCACCCACATGAAAAAGGGCGCCGTTCCCATCGGAACGGCGCCCTTTTTCTAACCGTGAACCGAACCTCAGTTCAGCCGCGTTCCGATCCCGGCGATTGTCTGGTCGACCAGCGCGCGATCCGCGCCCGCGTCATGCTTGGCTGCGATCAGCGCCGCCGCGGCAGCCGCCGCAGCACTCGCCGCCTTGGCGCGGACGTCGGAGATCGCAGCGCGCTCGGCGGCAGCGATCTTGTCTTCGGCCATCTTCGCGCGGCGCTGGGTCAAATCCTGCGCCGCCGCCTCGGCGTCGACGAGGATCTGCCTGGCTTCGGCTTCGGCGTGGGCGCGCATCGATGCGGCCTCGGCCTCGGCCGCCTTCAGCTTGGCATCATATTCGGCACGCAGCGCCTCGGCCTCCGCACGCAGCGCCTTGGCTTCGTCGAGCTGGCTGCGGATCGCCGCGATCCTGCCGTCGAGGCCGCGTGCGAACAGCGCCGGCACCCGCTTCCACAGCAGGATGAGGATGAACACCGTCATCGACAGCGCCACCCAGGCGCTCGGGCTCAGCCCCAGCGCGGAGGGTTCGGCATGGGCACCGCCATGCGCCTCGGTGCCGCTGTGCAGCCCTTCGGCGGTGTCGGCGTGCGACAGATTCGCGGCCACTTCCGCCGATCCGGGGGAGAGCGTCTCAGCCATGATTCATCGCTGCCTTCACTGCCTGGGTCGCTTCGTCGGCGCTCACCGGCACGCCGGAAAGGCGGGCGACGATGTCCTGCGCGGCTTCGGCCGCGACCGCCTCGATCTCGAGAAGCGCCGCATCGGTCGCGGCACGGATACGCGCCTCGGCCGCGGCGATGGTCGCCTCGTTCCGGGCGTCACCCTCGGCGACCCTCGCCTCGGACGCAGCCGCCGCATCGGCCTTGGCGGCCTGGGTGAGCTTCAACGCCTCGGCACGATTGGCTTCGGCCTTGGCGCGATACGCCTCGTCCCGCTCGTCCGCCGCCTTGCGCGCGGCGTCGGCCGCGGCGAGGTCTCCGGCGATCTGGCGGTCGCGCTGGTCAACCGTCGCCTGGATCTTGGGCACCATGCCGAGACCGATGACGAAGAAGACGAAGCCGAACGTCAGCAGCACCCAGAAGATCTGCGACGAATAGGTGGCGGCGAGCTGGGCTATCTGGGGCATCGTGCCTTGATTCCTGTCCTGCCGCCCGAACCATCAGGACCGGGCGGCGGGGTAAAAGACGTCGTTAGGCGACGAAGATCAGGATCATCGCGACGACGAACGCCAGCAGACCGAGAAGCTCGGCGGCGGCGAAACCGATGAAGAGGCGGCCCTGCTGGCCGTCGGCGGCTTCCGGATTGCGCAGCGCGCTCTCGAGGAACGACCCGAACACGTTACCCACACCGATGGCGGCCATGCCGGCGCCGATCGCAGCGAGACCAGCACCGATCAGCTTGGCGGCTTCTGCGTCCATCATGTAAAACTCCCTTGGTAAATTCGGTTGACAAGAAAAGATCGAAAACGGCTCAGTGCAGGTTCTCGGCGTCGTTCAGGTAGAGCGACGTGAGCAGCGCGAAGACATAGGCTTGGATGCCAGCGACCAGGATCTCGAGGGCGCAGATCGCGACCATCAGGATGAAGCTGGCGCCGCCGATCGGAATGCCGAACATCAGGCCGGCATTGGCGCTGTCGATGACGAAGCTGGAAAGCACCTCGAGCAGAACGTGGCCGGCCATCATCGCGACGAAGAGCCGGAGGCCAAGGCTGAACGGACGGACGAGGAACGAGATCAGCTCGATGATCGGGATCAGCCACAACAGCCACACCGGCGTGCCGTGCGGCACGAACAGCGAGAAGAAATGCAGGCCGTGGCGCCAGAAGCCGACGATCAGAACGATCGAGAAACTCATGATCGCAAGCACGCCGGTAAGCGTGAAATGGCTCGTGATCGTGAACGGATGAATGCCGACCAGGCCCAGCGGCAGCAGGCCGAGCAGGTTGGCGAACAGGATGAACATGAACAGCGAGAAGATGTAGGGCACATATTTGCGCCCCCTCGGCCCGACATTCGCCGACAGCATCGAATCGATGAAGCCGGTCATGCTCTCGACCGCCATCTGCCAGCGGCCGGGAACCAGCGCGCGCTTCATGCCGCCCAGCATGAACACCCACAGCACCACGACGGTGATCACCATCCACAGTGCCGAGTTGGTGAAGGCGATGTTGTGACCCGCGACGTTCCAGTGATCGGTGCCGAACAACGGCTCGATCGTGAACTGGTGCATCGGGTCTACTTTGCCCTGTTCGGCCACTTGGCTACCCCAATCCCTGCGACCAAAGCGCCCGAAATCACTTCGAGCGCTGGTTCGAAATCCTGATGATGTTCCTGAAGGAGACGATGATCCCGAGAGCCATCACCACCAGCAGACCCCATGGCGACGTGCCGGCGAAACGGTCAATGACCCAACCGATCAGCGCGCCGCCGGCAATCCCCCCGATCAGTTCGGCGAGAACGCGGTTGCCGAGACGATAATTCTCGTCCTGCCCCTTCTGCGTTTCGCCCGTCCTGACCGCTTCGTCGTGCTTCGCCTGCCTGAGCCGCTTGTCCAGCGCCTCAAGCCGTGCATCGCCGCCGTCGCGGGGGTCCTGCCCGGGTTCGTCTTTCGCCATATTCTCCTCTCCCGGCGCCGAGGCGGCCTGGAGCTTCCCGAGACATGAACGACGAGTGAACCCGCCAAGGCGCGGCCCGTTTAGGTAGCGAGCCAGCCCGAGTCAACCATGCGGGGGCCAACCCTTGCGCTTCGGGCCGGAGCGAGGCCGGCCCGACACCCTCAGCCGGGGCAGTTGGCCGGCAGCTGCACCGGCGCGCTGCCCTGGCGCACCTGCCAGCTGCCGTCGAGCAGGCGATAGGCCTGGCCCGGGCCAACGCGGGTGGCAAGGGTTCGGCAGCCTGTCGCCGCCGCCGCCGCCGCGACGCTGACGCCGCGCTTGGCGGCGAGATCGGTATAGGCATCGCGCCGCTTGATGTTGATCGATTCGACCTCGGCGCGCACGTCGGCGCTCACCGAGCCGCGGACGCCCAGATAGCCATCGGCCTGCTCGCCGACCGTGCCGGCGGAGATCGCCGCCGCGACGGCGCCGGACTGCGCATAGGCGATGCCGCCGATTCCCGCAGCCATCGCCAACGCGATGCCTGCCACGGCGGTGATGATCATCCTGTTGGTCATTGCGGGAACAGCTCCGGATTATCCTCGATCAATTTCTCTGCGTCCTGCTGGAGTTTCACGAGGACCTCCTGCTTGACGCTGATATTCAGGTTGATCTCGATCGGCTTGTCGGGCGCGGTGACCTGGATGCATCCCGGTACCGCGAACGCCAAGCCACCGAGAGTTGCGGCCCGTGCCGCCAGATCGCTCCATGCCATCACCGGACGGGTCGCACCGCATCGCCTGCTCGTCAATATCGAACGCTTCATGGCACAGGATCGCTTTCCTTTGGCTGAACGGGGCCAGCCCCGGGCGTGGCAGCCGGCGCATCGGCAGGAACGGCGGGAACGGCAGGAACGGCATCGTCTGCGGGCACCGCGCCCGGCGGCAGCGCGTCACGCACCAGGATGGAGGGATCGTAGAAAGACTTGGCCGTGGTCATCAGCCCGCGGAAGGGCGCGGTGATCTTGATGTTGAAGATGAACTGGCGGCCGAGGATCTGCTCGAAAAGCCCGCCCTTCCCCTTCTCGATACCCTGCTGGTTGACACCGTCGAAGCGGATATCGCTAACAAGCTCCCCGTCGATCGCGCCGTTGAGGCCGATCGTCAGCCTCTTGTAGCGGATCGACTTCAGCGCATCGAAAGCGATGTTGGCGAAGAAGTTCAGATCCATGTTGCTGATGTCGCCGATATAGGAAAGCGTGCCGCCCTCCTCGCGCACCTTCAGATAGCCGCCGTCGATCCGGCCGCCGTGCTGATCGAACACCATCGGCAGCACGCCATCGAACTTGCCGGTGGCGTTGAGATTGTCGAACTCGAACTTGTTGATGAATTGTCCCGCGTCGAGACCGGCGACGCGGAAGGTCAGCCGCCGCTCGGCCGCGGTCATGTCGATCACGTCGGGATCGAGGATCAGTTCGCCGCCGGCGAACGGCCAACGCCCGCTCTCCACCTTCACCCGCTGGCCGGCGAGCAACTGGTAGCGGATCTCGCCATCGTTCACGGCGACGCCGGGATTGGCCTCGCCGATCCGCATCACCTGCCCCGGTGCGGTTTCCAGCGCCAGGAGATCGGTGAAGCGGACCTCGCCAGTAAGACCGCTAACGGGGCCGAACGCCGCGGCGAGCGCGGTATCGTCGGTGCGGAAGACGCCATTGCTCGTCACGCCCTTCGGCGACCAGTCGATCTCGCCCTGCCCGCGCACCGTGCCGCGGACATTGGCTACGACGCCCAAGGTCAGGTGGGTCAATTCCTCGGGCTGCAACGCCTTGTCGAAGGTGATGCCGGGCACGTCGAGCGCGGCATGGCCGGTTCCGGTCGACAGGCGGTGATCGATCGTCACCTTCGTCACCGTCGAGCCGTTCTTGGGTTCGACCAAGGTGCCCCCCGCCGCGATTTCGCCATTGGCCAACACCAACACGAAATCGGGCGAGCGTAGCGGCTGGAATCGCGGGGGGGTGGCTTCGTCGTCGACGCGGAGCGCAGCACCCAGCCCCAATATGCCGTTGCGCAGCCGCCATTTGCCCTCCCCCTCGGAGACCAGCAGCGGCACCGCGCCGATCTTGCCGGAAAGCGCTGCGAACGTGCCGGCGAGCGCGCCGCCATCGATTCGGCCGTCGAGCCGGCCGATGTCGAGCCGCGTCTCGCTGTCGGGTTCGCCAAGGCGCACCGCAAGGTCGGACAGCCCCAGCGTGCCATCCCCCAGCTTCACCCGCGCGCCGCTCGCCGCCAATGTCACCGGGCTGCTGCCCAGCCGCCCCGCGAGCCGCGGCGCGACGATCGCGGCACCGCCGCGCAACCGGCCGCCGGTCATCACCAGCAGCGCGCCGCCTTCCACCGGGCACAGCCCGAGCCGCGCCGGGCGCAGCACCAGCCCCGCCGCGCTGACCGAGCGCCAGTCGAGCGGCGCGCAGGAGCGGTTGACCACGAAATTGCCGCGCGTATCGACCAGCCCGCTGACGGGCAGGCTCAGCCCCTCGACGCGCCCGTCCGCCAGCGGCCCGTCCAGCGTCACCCGCGTGTCGAAGCGGGCGCCGTCGGGCAATGCCGCGAAGCGCACCGGCGCCAATGTCAGCCGCGCGCCGCCCGCGGCATAGGGCGCGAACCGCGCCTCCCCGGTCAGCGGTCCGCCGGGCATCCGCTGCGTCAGCCGGATCACGCCCTCGGGCAGCCCGCCGCCGGCAATGCTGAGCGTGCCGTCGATGCGCGCATCGGCCTGCGGCCAGCGCAGCAGCACGCCCTCGCCCTCGCCCTCGCCCTCGCCCTCGCCCAAGGCCAGCCGCGCGCCGCTGGCGCTGTCGAGCGTCATCCGGGAGACGGTGAGCGTGCCGCCGCCCGTTCGCGAATCCAAGGCCAGCTGCGCATCGAACCGCGCATCGCGCGCGGCATTCGCCAGCGCCGTGCCGAGCGCGCTCGCCAGCGGACCGGCCGGGGTTCCCGCCGCACTGCCGCCGATCCCGCGCAGTTGCGCGATCGTGGCATCCGCGAGCCGCGCCGATGCGGCGCCCGCGTGGCCCGTGAAACGCAGGCGATCGCCCGCGACCGCATAATCGCCGTCGATCGAGACGTCGCGCCCCGCCCCCTGGGGCGCGGCGACGCTTGCCGCAGTCAGCTGCAGCATCCCGTGGGTGCCGGCCGCCTTGCCCGCGAAATCGAGCTTCCCGCCGATGCGTGCCAAGCGGATGTCGGCATAGCGCGCCGCGGCCAGCGCCAGCCGGACATCGCCCGACCAGGCATCCAGCGGCCCTGACAGCGCCATGGTGATACGCATATCGGCATGGCCGGTGCGCAGCGCCAGCGCGGGGCAATCGAGCGTGTCGGTGCGCACCGGGCCACTCAGCGCTGGGCTGCGATCGACGATCTTGAGATCGACATAGGCGGTGGTCCGCGCCAGCGAGCAGCCGCCGATCGCGAGGTGCGGCGCAACCGCCGCCAGCCGGCCGCGGAAGCCGTTGCGCAGGTTGCCGCTGCCTTCGAGCTTCAGCCCGACCGGCCCCGTGGGGGCATCGAGCCGCATCCGCGCATCCTGCAGGACGACGCGCAGATCCGGCAGGCTGAAGGGCGCGCCGCTGGGCGCGGGCATCAGCCGGTCGAGGTCGCCCAGCGAGAGCGTGCCGTCGACGATCCGGCCGCGCAGCCGCACGCCGCCCGCGCGCACCTCGGCGATGCGCGGCGTGCCCAGCCGATAGGCGATGCGCAGTTCGGCCCAATCCGCGGTCAGGTCGGGCTGCGCGGGATCGCCCAGCACCAGATGCTCGATGCGCTGCCGCCCCGGGCCGAGCTCCACGAGGTCGTAGCTGCCGCGCACGCCGCGCCGCGCCAGTTCGGCATCGATATAGTTGCGCGCGATCGGCTTGCGCTGGAACCAGACCACGGCCAGCGACACCAGCAGCAGCGCGAAGACCAGCAGCAGCGTACGGCGCAGGACGGTGCTCATCGCCGCCCGGCGGAAGAAGGCTCCGATATGGTCATCCTTCCCGGCGGCTCCCAGTCATGCGCCCACAACGCAGGCCTAAGGATATGGTTCTTTGGTGGCAACACAATGCGTTTGCCGGGGAAAGCGGCCGCGTGCCGCCATCCGGGCGGTGGACGCGGCCCGCCGCCTCCCATAAATGCTGGCGGTGTGGGGGACGCGATGGAGCAAAAAGGCGATCGACCCGGGCACAAGGACGGGCCGGAGCGCAAGGATGGCGAAGGCCATCGCGCGCGGCTGCGCGGCCGGCTGCTCGCCGATGCCGACGGGCTGCTCGATCATGAACTGGTCGAATATCTGCTCGCGCTGGCGATGCCGCGGATCGACACCAAGCCGCACGCCAAGCGGCTGTTGACGGAATTCGGCGGTCTCGGCCCGCTGTTCGCGGCCGACGCCGAATCGCTTCGCCGGGTGACCGGCATCGGCGACAGCTCGATCGCCGCGCTGAAGATCGTCAATGCGGTCGCCGCACGCATGCTGAAAAGCACCGCGCAGGCGCGGCCGATCCTCTCCAATTGGCAGGCACTGCTCGACTATCTGCATGTCGACATGGCGCACAGCGCGATCGAGCGCGTCCGCGTGCTCCACCTCAACGCCAAAAATATGCTGATTCGCGACGAACTGATGAGCGAAGGATCGATCGATCAGGCCGCGGTGCATGTCCGCGAAGTGATCCGCCGCGCGATCGAACTGGGATCGAGCGCGCTGATCCTCGTCCACAACCATCCCAGCGGCGACCCGCAGCCCAGCCGCGCCGACATCACCCTCACCCGCGACATCATCGAGGCGGGGCGGCGGATGGACATCCAGGTCCACGATCATGTCATCATCGGCGCGCACGGGCATGCGAGCATGCGCGCGCTCGGCCTGATCTAAGCGCGGCAAACGCTGAAAAAGGAAAGGCGGACCGGAGGACCGGCCCGCCTTTCGCTGCGACACCGAAAGGGTGGCGGCGTCAGCCGCCGAGGAAACTCGTCAATTCGGTCTGGGTGACCGCCGAACTCTTGTCGGCATCGGCCTGGGCGAAGGCCTGGCCCGCCCAGGTGCTGAGCGCAGTCTGGTCGGCGGCCGCGGCCGGATCCGACTTGGTCTTGAGCGCGATCAGCCAGGTGCTGAATTCGGTCTTGCTGAGGTCACCGGTGCTGTCCTTGTCGTAGGCCGGGAACTCGGCCTTGACGATCTCGGCGACCGACGTCGGTTGAGCCGTCGCGGCGGGCGCTGCCGGAGCGGCTTCCTGCGGCGCAACCGCTTCCGGCATGGTCTGCGGGGCGGTCGCCGCCGCTGTTGCAGGATCAGCCGACTGCGGGGTCATTTCCTGCGCAAGTACCGGGGCAGAAAAGGCGAGGGCGCTGGCCAGAAGAGCATAACGCAACATACAGAATACTCCTGTTAATTTCGCACCGTTCCGGCAGTGAAGGGATACCGAAACTGTAAGTAATTAACCCCGACAGCAGCAAATCCGTTCCATCGGCGACTCGGTTGCCGGCTCGGTTCATCTCTGCTAGCGCGCGGCTCGCCGCGTCGGTCTGCCCGATCGACCTTCCACTCCTGTCACAAGGTCTCGACCATGATTTCCCGTTACAGCCGCCCGGCCATGACCGCGCTCTGGGCGCCCGAAGCGAAGTTCCGCATCTGGTTCGAGATCGAGGCGCACGCCACCGACGCGCTGGCCGAACTGGGCGTGGTGCCGAAGGAAGCCGCCGCGGCGATCTGGGAACGCGGCGCGTTCGAGGTCGATCGCATCGACGCGATCGAGGCCGAGGTGAAGCATGACGTGATCGCGTTCCTCACCAACGTCGCCGAACATGTCGGCCCGGAGGCGCGCTTCATGCACCAGGGCATGACCAGCAGCGACGTGCTCGACACCTGCCTCGCCGTCCAGCTCGCCCGCGCCACCGACATCCTGCTGGAGGATCTGGACAGGCTGCTCGAGGTGATCAAGCGCCGCGCCTATGAGCATAAGCTGACGCCGACGATCGGCCGCAGCCACGGCATCCACGCCGAGCCGGTGACCTTCGGGCTCAAGCTGGCGCAGGCCTATGCCGAGTTCGCACGCAACCGCGACCGCCTGGTCGCCGCACGGGCCGACGTCGCGACCTGCGCGATCTCAGGCGCGGTCGGCACCTTCGCCAACATCGATCCGCGGGTCGAGGCGCATGTCGCCGACAAGATGGGGCTGACGGTGGAGCCGGTGTCCACGCAGGTGATCCCGCGTGACCGCCACGCGATGTATTTCGCCACTCTGGGCGTCATCGCCAGCTCGATCGAACGGCTCGCGACCGAGATCCGCCACCTGCAGCGCACCGAAGTTCTGGAGGCGGAGGAATATTTCTCGCCCGGCCAGAAGGGCTCGTCCGCGATGCCGCACAAGCGCAACCCGGTGCTGACCGAGAACCTCACCGGCCTCGCGCGCATGGTGCGCGGCTATGTCACCCCGGCGCTGGAGAATGTGGCGCTGTGGCACGAGCGCGACATCAGCCATTCGTCGGTGGAGCGCTATATCGGGCCCGACGCCACGATCACGCTCGATTTCGCGCTCGCGCGCCTCACCGGCGTGGTCGACAAGCTGGTCGTCTATCCGGCGCGGATGCAGAAGAATCTCGACCGGATGGGCGGCCTCGTCCATTCGCAGCGCGTGCTGCTGGCGCTGACCCAGGCCGGCGTGAGCCGCGAGGACGCCTATCGGCTCGTCCAGCGCAACGCGATGAAGGTGTGGGATTCGGACGGCGAACTGTCACTCCTGGATCTGCTGAAGGCCGATCCCGAAGTGACCGCAGCGCTCGGCGCGCAGGACATCGAGGAGAAGTTCGACCTCGATTACCATTTCAAACATGTGGATACCATTTTCGCACGCGTGTTCGGCGAAGCGGCGTGAACGGCGGACTTTGCTGCGTCGCGGCGGGCTGCTAGTCAGTCCGCCATGAGCAAGATCCATCTCGTTTTCGGCGGTCGCGTCAAGGACCCCCAGACCCTCGATTTCGCCGACCTCAAGTCGCTCGACGTGGTCGGCTTCTTCGAAGACTATAGCAGCGCCGAGAAGGCATGGCGGGCCGCAGCGCAGCGCACCGTCGACGACGCCGAAATGAAGTATGTCGTCGTCCACCTCCACCGCCTGCTCGAGCCGGACGTGCTGGCGCCCAGCAAGGACTGATCCCTGCTTTCTTCCCCGGGCCGAGCTCGGGGAGGATAGGAAAATTGGTGCAGCGCCCCACCTTCTCCCCTTGGGGGAGAAGGATACGAAGCCTTATGAGCGAAGCGAATTAGGCGGAGTTGGATGAGGGGTTGCGCTCGCGCAGCGAGCGCGCGGCGCGGAAGCGCCGCAACCCTCGCCCCCAGGGGCGAGGGATATGAGCCTCATTTGAACTCGATCTTGTCGACCACATAATAGCGGTCGCCCGACGGCACCGTCACCTCGACCTCGTCGCCCACCTGGCGGCCGATCAGTGCGCGGCCCAGCGGCGAATTGTACGAAATCCGGCCGGTCTTCGCGTCTGCCTCGGTCTGGCCGACGAGCTGGTAGGTGATGGGATGATCATCCTCGTCCAGCAGGGTCACCGTCGCGCCGAATACGACCTTGTCGCCGCTCAGCTCGGTGGGATCGATCACCTGCGCGCGGCTGAGCTTGTCCTCGATGTCGGCGATCATCGCCTCGATCTGGCCCTGACGCTCCTTCGCGGCGTGATATTCGGCGTTTTCCGAAAGGTCGCCATGCGCGCGCGCTTCCTCGATCGCGTCGATGATCATCGGGCGCTCGGCGCGCAGCCGGCCAAGCTCGTCGTTGAGCATCCGCTGGCCCTCGGCCAGCATCGGCATCTTGTCGACGGTCGCCATCTAGTTCTTCCTCGTCAAAAACCCACTTTCAGCGCCTCTCCCTGAAAGAGGCGCCCTCGGCTTGAACTGAAATTTCGGGATCAGCCGTGCGAAAGCGAATAATATGACTGCAAGGGGCGTACTTCAAGGGGCTGCTGTTGCAGCGCCGCGATCGCGCGGGTCGCGGCGACGCTTGCCGCCGCCGTGGTGAAATAGGGAATCTTCCCCGTCACAGCTGTCGCGCGGATCGACTGGCTGTCCTTCAGGGACTGCCAGCCCTCGGTGGTGTTGAACACCAGCGCGATGCCGCCATCGATCATCCGGTCGACGATATGCGGCCGGCCCTGCGCCACCTTGTTGACGCGCTCCACCGGCAGCCCATGCGCTTCCAGATAGGCCGCGGTGCCGTCGGTCGCGACGAGGGTGAAGCCGAGCGCGACGAGTTCGCGCACCGCCGGCAGGATCACCGGCTTGTCGCCATCCTTGACGCTCACGAACACCGCGCCCTCGGTCGGCAGCACCAGCCCGGCGCCGAGTTGCGCCTTGGCAAAGGCGGTAGCGAAATCGCGGTCGAGGCCCATCACCTCGCCGGTCGACTTCATTTCGGGCGAGAGCACCGGATCGACGCCCGGGAAGCGGCCCCACGGAAACACCGCTTCCTTGACTGCGATGTGGGCGATGTCGCGGTTGATCGCCGGCAGGTTGGCGAGCTTCTCCCCCGCCATCACCCGCGCCGCGATCTTGGCGATCGGGCTGCCCACCGCCTTGGCGACGAAAGGCACGGTGCGGCTGGCGCGCGGGTTGACCTCGATCAGATAGACCTGGCCATCCTTCACCGCGAACTGGATGTTCATCAGGCCGATCACGTTCAGCGCGTTGGCCAGCGCCACCGTCTGCCGCTCGATCTCGGCGACGATCTCGGCGGAGAGGCTGTAGGGCGGGAGCGAACAGGCGCTGTCGCCCGAATGGACGCCCGCCTCCTCGATATGCTGCATCACGCCGGCCACGACGACGTCGGTGCCGTCGCGGATCGCGTCGACGTCCACTTCCACCGCGTCGCGCAGATACTGGTCGATCAGCACGGGCGACTCGCCGGAGACCTGCACCGCGGTCTGGATGTAATCGTCGAGCTGCTGGAGGCCGTCGACGATCTCCATCGCCCGGCCGCCCAGCACGTAGCTGGGCCGCATCAGCACGGGATAGCCGATGCGCTCCGCCACCGCGACCGCCTCGTCACGGCTGCGCGCGATGCCGTTCAGCGGCTGTCTGAGGCCGAGCTTCTCGACGAGCGCCGCGAAACGCTCGCGATCCTCGGCGAGGTCGATCGCGTCGGGGCTTGTGCCCAGGATCGGGATACCGGCCGCTTCCAGCGCCTTGGCGAGGTTGAGCGGGGTCTGGCCGCCGAACTGCACGATCACCCCCACCAGTTCACCGTTGCCCGCCTCGACGTGAAGGATTTCGAGCACGTCCTCGGCGGTCAGCGGCTCGAAATAGAGGCGGTCCGAGGTGTCATAATCGGTGGAGACGGTTTCGGGGTTGCAGTTGACCATGATGGTCTCGAACCCGGCCTCCGCCAGCGCGAAGCAAGCGTGGACGCAGCAATAGTCGAACTCGATGCCCTGGCCGATGCGGTTGGGGCCGCCGCCGAGGATCACGATCTTGCGGCGGTCCGACGGCTGGCTCTCGCACTCGGGCGCGCCGAACACCGGCGCCTCGTAGGTCGAGTACATGTAGGGCGTCTTCGCCTCGAACTCGGCCGCGCAGGTGTCGATGCGCTTGAACACCGGGCGCACGCCCAGCTTGTGGCGCAGCGCGCGCACCTCGGCCTCGGTCACCCCGCCAGTCATCGCGACGACGGCGTCGCGGACGAGGCCCGAGCCGCCGGCGATCGCCCGGTCCATGCCCGGCGCGACGTTGGCGGATTGCAGCGCCAGCCAGGCGAGCCGCTTGTCCGAAAAGCCCATCGCCTTGAGCTTGCGCATCGCCGCGGCATCGCGCGGCAGGCCGTTGCGGCACACATGCTCTTCCGCGGCGACGATCTCGGCGAGCCGTTCGAGGAACCAGGGATCGAACTTCGCGATCGCGTGGATCTCCGCAATCGTCAGGCCTTCACGCAGGGCCTGCGCGGCGACCAGCAGCCGGTCCGGCGTCGGCTTGGAGAGCGCGGCGATGATGTCGTCCTTGGGCGCACCCGCCAGCCGGTCGACGCGGTTGAAGCCGGACAGGCCGGTCTCCAGCCCGCGCAGCGCCTTCTGCAGGCTTTCATGGATGTTGCGGCCGATCGCCATCACCTCGCCGACCGACTTCATCGCGGTGCCCAGCACCGCCTCGGCGCCCTTGAACTTCTCGAAGGCGAAGCGCGGGATCTTGGTGACGACATAGTCGATCGTCGGCTCGAACGATGCCGGCGTGGCACCGGTGATGTCGTTGTCGATCTCGTCGAGCGTGTAGCCCACCGCCAGCTTGGCGGCGACCTTGGCGATCGGGAAGCCGGTCGCCTTCGAGGCCAGCGCCGAGGAGCGGCTGACGCGCGGGTTCATCTCGATCACGATCAGGCGGCCATCCTTGGGATTGACCGCGAACTGGACGTTGGAGCCGCCGGTTTCGACGCCGATCTCGCGCAGCACCGCGATGCTGGCGTTGCGCATGATCTGATATTCCTTGTCGGTCAGCGTCAGCGCCGGCGCGACGGTGATGGAATCGCCCGTATGGACGCCCATCGGATCGATATTCTCGATCGAGCAGATGATGATGGCGTTGTCGTTCCTGTCGCGCACGACCTCCATCTCATATTCCTTCCAGCCGAGCAGCGATTCCTCGATCAGCACCTCGGTGGTGGGGGATGCGGCGAGGCCGCCGGTCACGATTTGGCGGAACTCGTCCTTGTTGTAGGCGACGCCGCCGCCGGTGCCGCCCATGGTGAAGCTGGGGCGGATGATCGCCGGCAGGCCGGTATGCTCGAGCGCGGCCATCGCCTCGTCGACGGTGTGGGCGATCACCGAACGGGCGCTCTCCAGCCCGATCTTGTCCATCGCGTCGCGGAACTTCAGCCGGTCCTCGGCCTTGTCGATCGCCTCGGCGTCGGCGCCGATCATCTTGACGCCATACTTCTCCAGCGTGCCGTCGCGGAACAGCGCCAGCGCGGTGTTGAGCGCGGTCTGCCCGCCCATCGTCGGCAGCACCGCATCGGGGCGCTCCTTCTCGATGATGCGCGCGACGATCTCGGGCGTGATCGGCTCGACATAGGTCGCGTCCGCCATCTCCGGATCGGTCATGATCGTCGCCGGGTTGGAGTTGACCAGGATGATCCGGTACCCCTCCTCGCGCAGCGCCTTGCAGGCCTGGGTCCCGGAATAGTCGAACTCGCAGGCCTGGCCGATGATGATCGGGCCGGCGCCGATGACGAGGATCGAGGAGATGTCGGTGCGTTTGGGCATCTTATTGGGTCACTTCAGCGAGAGCGGACGGGAATGAGCGAGACAGGCGCCGGGCGCCGTCCCTCACCGGAGCGAATTCACGAACTTCTCGAACAGATAATGGCTGTCCTGCGGGCCGGGCGATGCTTCGGGGTGATATTGCACCGAGAAGGCCGGCCGGTCGGTCAGCTCGAAGCCGGCGTTGGAGCCGTCGAACAGGCTGATATGGGTGGTGCGGGCGTTGGCGGGGAGCGTATCCGCATCCACCGCGAAGCCATGGTTCATGCTGGTGATCTCGACGCGGCCGTCGTCGGTGCGCTTCACCGGATGGTTCGCGCCGCGATGGCCCTGGTGCATCTTGATCGTCTTCGCCCCCGCGGCAATGCCGAGGAGCTGGTGGCCGAGGCAGATGCCGAAGATCGGCTTGGCCATATCCAGCAGCGCCCGGATCACCGGCACCGCATATTCGCCGGTCGCGGCGGGATCGCCGGGGCCGTTGGACAGGAAGATGCCGTCCGGCTCATGGCGCAGCACGTCTTCCACCGTCGCGGTTGCGGGCACCACCGTCACCCGCGCACCCGCGGCGACGAGGTTGCGCAATATATTGCGCTTCAGGCCATAATCGATCGCGACCACGTGCGGTCCATCGGGGTTGGCGGCGTGGGTGGCATAGCCGGCCCCCAGCGTCCACAGCCCGTCGTCCCACGCATAGGTTTGCAGCGTCGAGACCTCCCGGGCGAGGTCCATGCCTTCCAGCCCCGGCCAGGCGCGGGCCTGTTCGAGCAACGCGGGAATGTCGAATTCGCCCGCGGCGCTGTGCGCGATGACCGCGTTCGGCGCGCCCTTGACGCGGATCGTGCGGGTCAGCGCGCGGGTGTCGATGCCGGAAACGCCGATGCGGCCGTTGACCGCCATCCATTGTGCAAAATGTTGCACAGCGCGGAAATTGCTCGGCTCGGTCACGTCCTCGCGCACGAGGCAGCCCAGCGCGTGCGGGTTGATCGCCTCGACGTCCTCACCATTGGTGCCGACATTGCCGATGTGCGGGAAGGTGAAGTTCACGATCTGCCCCGCGTAGGACGGATCCGTCATCACCTCCTGATAGCCGGTCATCGAGGTGTTGAAGCACAGCTCCCCCACCGCGGCGCCCTCGGCACCGAAACCTCGCCCCCAGATCACCGAACCATCGGCCAAAACGAGGACTCCCGTCGCTCCTTCAGGTGGACGCGCGGAAGTGTATTCGGCCATGGACTGGCGCTCCTCATAAAGACTGCGGACGGGCAAACGGCGGGGTACCTAGGGACGCCCCCCGGGCGGGTCAATCTATTAAAATCTGCGCGCCGCCGCTATGGGGATCGTTTACCCGCAAGATGCGAAAGAGACCCATGATCCGGGACGATATCAAGGCCGCGCTCGTGACGGCGATGAAGGGTGGCGACAAGCCGTCCACCGCGACCATCCGGCTGATCCAGGCCGCCATCAAGAACCGCGACATCGAGGCGCGCACCGGCAAGGCGCCGGCCGACGACGATGCGCTCGTCGTGGAGGTGCTGCAGAAGATGGTGAAGCAGCGCCGCGAGTCGATCGAGCTCTACGAAAAGGGCAACCGCGCCGAACTGGCCGAGGTCGAGAAGGCAGAGGTCGTCGTGATCGAACGCTTCCTGCCCCGCCAGATGGACGAGGCCGAGACCGGCGCTGCGATCGAGGCGATCAAGGCCGAACTGGGCGCGAGCTCGGTCAAGGATATGGGCCGGGTGATGGCGGTGCTGAAGGAACGCCACGGCACCACCCTGGACATGAGCAAGGCGAGCGCCGCGGTGAAGGCGGCGCTGAGCTGAGCTTTCCTGTGGATAAGTTGGGGGTATCCTGTGAATAAGGCCCAACGGCGCCCACTTGCCCCCGCTCTTGTGAGTTTGGCTTTGGGGCGATCCATCAACCACGCTAGGCTCGCTCCCCCTCCTCCGTTCGTCCCGAGCGAAGTCGAGGGACGAGGGGACACGAAGACCGCGTGGCATTCTGGGCCTATATCCTGCGCTGCGCCGATGGCCGGTATTACACCGGCCACACCGATGCGCTCGATCGCCGGATAGCCGAGCATCAGACCGGCGGGTTCTGCCTCTTCACGTCGCAGCGCCTGCCGGTCGAGCTTGTCTGGGCGCAGGGTTTTCCGACTCGCATCGAGGCGCTCGAAGCCGAGCGCCGCATCAAACCCTGGTCGCGCGCCAAGAAGGACGCGCTGATCCGGCAGGATTGGACCGCGTTGAAATTCTTTTCCCGCCCGCCCGGGGAGCGTTCTACGCTTCCTTCTCTTCCCCCATGTCCCTCGACTTCGCTCGGGACGAACGGTGAGGGGGATGGTCCGCGCGGCGATTCGGACAGGCCCTCCCCCAACCCCTCCCGCTCTGCGGGAGGGGAGTAATCATGGCGCTTTCCCCGCAATTCCTCGACGAGCTGCGCGATCGCACGACGCTGTCGACGCTGATCGGGCGCACGGTGAAGCTCACCCGCAAGGGCCGCGAATATTCGGCCTGCTGCCCGTTCCACCAGGAGAAGACCCCGAGCTTCTACGTCAATGACGAGAAGGGCTTCTACCATTGCTTCGGCTGCTCGGCGCATGGCGATGCGATCAAGTGGCTGACCGAGGCGCGCGGCCTGCCGTTCATGGATGCGGTGAAGGAACTCGCCGCGACCGCCGGCATGGAGGTGCCCGCGCCCGATCCCCGCGCCGCCGCCAGGGCGGAACGGGCGGTGGGATTGACCGATGCGATGGAGGCCGCCGCGCGCTGGTTCCAGGACCAGCTTGCCGGCATCGATGGCAGCGAGGCGCGCGCCTATCTGGAGAAGCGCGGCATCGCCGCCGCGACGATCAAGGCGTTCGGCATCGGCTTCGCACCCGACAGCCGCGGCAAGCTGCGCAAGGCGCTGGACGGCTTCGGGGACCAGATGCTGGTCGATTGCGGCCTGCTCATCGCGCCGGAGGACAGCCGCGAGCCCTATGACCGGTTCCGCGGCCGGCTGATGATCCCCATACGCGACCAGCGCGGACGGACGATCGCGTTCGGCGGCCGCATCATCGGCCAGGGCGAGCCCAAATATCTGAACTCGCCGGAGACGGCGCTCTTCGACAAGGGCCGCACGCTCTACAATCTCGATCGCGCCGCGCCCGCCGCGCGCCGCGCCGGCCGGGTGATCGTCGTCGAGGGCTATCTGGACGTCATCGCGCTGGCGCAGGCCGGCATCGACGAGGCGGTGGCGCCGCTCGGCACCGCGCTCACCGAGGCGCAGCTCGAACGGCTGTGGAAGATCGTCGACGTGCCGACCCTGTGCTTCGACGGCGACAATGCCGGCCAGAAGGCGGCGATGCGCGCTGCCGAGCGCGCCTATGCCGCGATGGTCCCGGGCCAGTCGCTGCGCTTCGTGAGCCTGCCCGGCGGCAAGGACCCGGACGACGTGATCCGCGAGGGCGGGGCCGCGGCGTTCGAGGCGGTGGCAGCCACCCCGCGCCTGCTCGTCGACCTGCTGTGGGAAACGGCGGCGGCGGGGCTCGACCTTGCCGGTCCCGACGGCCGCGCGGCGCTGCGCCACCGCCTGGACGAGGTGGCGAACGCGCACACGGTGAGGGTGATCGCGGAGGAATATCGCCGCGCCTTCCGCGACCGCTTCTACCAGGATTTCGGCTGGAAGCGCGGCGGCGACCGCGACGGCAACCGCGATGGCCGGGGCGGCGGTGCCGGCGGCCCGCGCCGACTGCCGCCCGGCCAGCGCGCGGTGGAGGAAGCGGTGCTGCGCGCGGTGCTCGTCGGGCTCGCGCTGTGGCCGCGCGCGATCGCCGCGGTGGCCGAGCCCTTGTCCGACCTGCTGATCGACGATCCGCAGCTTTCGGAGGTCCGCGACGAACTGCTCAGCACCGCGATAACCCGGCCAACCCTTGATGATGGCGCCCTCAGATCCATATTGGACATGCTGCGAATGCCCCCGAAAGGCGATCGCGGTGCGGCGCCGGAGCTCGGCTATGCGTTTCTCAAATCGGCGGACGACAGCGAATCGGCAGAATATCAGCTGCGCGAACTGGTGGAACTGCTGGCCCGGGAACAGGCTCTGACGCAGGAATTTGAACGAGTCGCGCAGCGTCTGATTGAAGATTTATCGCCGTCGAACTACGAGGCGTTAGAATCCCGGCGTCAGGCGTTACGCGAAGCGAGGGCGGCGCTTCTAGGCAGGGCCTATGAAATTGGGTCCGGCCCCGAGGAACAGGTTTAGAACGTATGGCGAAGGCGAACTCCCAGGAAATGACGGACAAGACCGACGGTAGCGGCGATGCGCCGCTCATCGACCTCAACGAAGCGTCGCTCAAGAAGCTGATCGCCCGCGCCAAGAAGCGCGGCTACATCACGTACGATCAGCTCAACGAGGCGCTGCCGCAGGATCAGATGTCGTCGGACCAGCTCGAAGACGTCATGTCGGCGCTCAACGAAATGGGCGTGAACATCGTCGAGAACGAGGACGCCGGCGAGGACGCGGAGCCCGAGGACCAGGCCGACGACGAGGCCGAAACGCCGGATTCCAATGACGGCCCGTCGGCCAATGTCGCCGAAAAGAAGCGCGAGAGCGTCGATCGCACCGATGACCCGGTGCGCATGTATCTGCGCGAAATGGGCGCGGTGGAACTGCTCAGCCGCGAGGGCGAGATCGCCATCGCCAAGCGTATCGAGGCAGGCCGCGACACGATGATCCTGGGTCTCTGCGAGAGCCCGATCACCTTCAACGCGATCATCGACTGGTCGAACGCGCTCAACGAAGGCACGATGCAGCTCCGCGAGATCCTCGATCTCGACGCGATGCTCTCCAAGGATCCGGCGCCCGAAAGCCTGACCGAGGACGGCGAGGAAGCCGACGGCGAGATTTCCGAGAAGACCGCCGGCCCGTCGTACAAGGAAGAAGAGGACGTCGAGGAAGCCCCGGCGGAAGACGACGACGAGTCGATGACCGAGCGCCGCGCCAAGCGCCCGTCGGACGACGAGGAAGAGGACAACACCCTCAGCCTCGCGCAGATGGAAGAGACGCTGAAGCCGGCCGCGCTCGAAAAGTTCGCGACGATTACCTCGCTCTACAAGAAGTTCACCAAGCTGCAGGCCGCGCGCATCGAAGTGCTCGGCGTGGGCAACGACTTCGGTGCGGCCGAGGAAAAGAAGTATCAGAAGCTGCGCGAGGATCTCACCGCCGAGGTGGAGAGCGTGCAGTTCCACGGCGCGAAGATCGAATATCTCGTCGACCAGCTCTACAGCTACAACCGCCGCCTGACCGCGCTGGGCGGGCAGATGCTGCGCCTTGCCGAGCGCCACAAGGTGCCGCGCAAGGACTTCCTCGACCGCTATCTCGACCATGAACTGGACGAGGGCTGGACCGCCGCGGTCGCGACGATCGACAAGAAATGGGGCAATTTCGTCGCCATCGAAGGCGCCGCGGTCGACCGCATTCGCGCCGAGATCGGGGAAATCGCGCAGGCGACCGGCATGGCGCTCGCCGAGTTCCGCCGCATCGTCAACATGGTGCAGAAGGGCGAACGCGAGGCGCGCATCGCGAAGAAGGAGATGGTCGAGGCCAATCTCCGCCTCGTGATCTCGATCGCCAAGAAATACACGAACCGCGGCCTGCAGTTCCTGGATCTCATCCAGGAGGGCAATATCGGCCTGATGAAGGCGGTCGACAAATTCGAGTATCGCCGCGGCTACAAGTTCTCGACCTACGCCACCTGGTGGATCCGGCAGGCGATCACCCGCTCGATCGCCGATCAGGCGCGCACGATCCGCATTCCGGTGCACATGATCGAGACGATCAACAAGCTGGTGCGCACCAGCCGCCAGTTCCTCCACGAGCAGGGCCGCGAGCCCACGCCCGAGGAGATGGCAGAGCGGCTCTCGATGCCGCTCGAGAAGGTGCGCAAGGTGATGAAGATCGCCAAGGAGCCGATCAGCCTCGAAACGCCGATCGGCGACGAGGAGGATTCGCACCTGGGTGACTTCATCGAGGACAAGAACGCGATCATCCCGGTCGATGCCGCGATCCAGGCCAACCTCAAGGAAACGGTCACCCGCGTGCTCGCCTCGCTCACCCCGCGTGAGGAACGCGTGCTGCGCATGCGCTTCGGCATCGGCATGAACACCGATCACACGCTGGAAGAGGTCGGCCAGCAATTCTCGGTGACCCGCGAACGCATCCGCCAGATCGAGGCGAAGGCGCTGCGCAAGCTCAAGCACCCGAGCCGCAGCCGCAAGATGCGCAGCTTCCTCGATCAGTGAGCCATTCAGGCCCTCTCCCGTAAAGGGAGAGGGCTATATCCACGACCCGCGTAAACTCCGCCTTTACGCAACCGGCCTAACCATCCCCGCATGGTGATCGAGGCGATTCGAAAATATGGTCTGGACGATGGCGCGGGCGCCATGCTGTCTGCGCTGGTGCGTGACGACGGCAGCGCCGCGCATCGCTGGTTCCGGTCGCCCGCGCTGACCAGTGGGCGCCATGCCGCGCGCAACCTTTCCGACGCGATCCATTATCTCTGCCTGCTGCACGGCACGCAGCCGGCGCTGATCGACCAGGTGCCGGCGCATGCGGTGCACCCCGCCGCGGCGGAGTGGCTGACAGCGGCCGTCGCCGGCTTCGCCATAGAGCGCAACAATCTCGCCAATCTCGCGGTCGCGGCCGGGCCAATGCCGAGCACGCCGGGCCAGGCCGAATGCGAGGCTGCGATCAACGGCCAGCGCCATGCGCTTGCCACGCTTGCCGAATCCGGCCGCGTCGGCTGCGCGATCGGCGCCGCCGCCGCGTTGCTGCTCGACTGGGCGGCGATCCGCATCCTGCTCGACGATGCCGCCGAGCGGCTGGGCGTGCCTCCCCTCCCCGCCACCTTGCCGGGCGTCGATGCCACATTGGCCGTGATCGACGCCGCCGCCGAAACCCCCATCATCACGCGGGCGATGACCTTCGGTGCGCGCCAGATCCTGGGGCAGCAGCGCGGCCTGTGGGATCTGCTCGAAGCGCGCCGGGACGCCCGCGACCGCGGCTGACCGCCCCTCCGATCGGATGCGCGGTATGCTTGCGCGCCCGACACCGGCACCCTATCCCGAAAAGGGGGAATGGCCGGCGAGAGGAACGCGATGCGGTTCGAAGGCACCAGCAACTATGTCGCCACCGACGACCTGAAGGTCGCGGTCAACGCCGCAGTGACGCTCAGGCGCCCGCTGCTGGTGAAGGGCGAACCCGGCACCGGCAAGACCGTGCTCGCGCAGGAGATCGCCAAGGCGGCCAACGCGGCGCTGATCGAATGGAACATCAAGTCGACCACCAAGGCGCAGCAGGGCCTTTACGAATATGATGCGGTGGCGCGGCTGCGCGACGGCCAGCTCGGCGATCCGCGCGTGCACGATATCGGCAATTATATCCGCCGCGGCAAATTATGGGAGGCGTTCACTGCCCCCGAACTGCCGGTGCTGCTGATCGACGAGATCGACAAGGCCGACATCGAATTCCCCAACGACCTGCTGCAGGAACTCGATCGCATGGAGTTCCACGTCTACGAGACCGGCGAGACGGTGAAGGCGGTGGAGCGGCCGATCGTCGTCATCACCTCCAACAACGAGAAGGAATTGCCCGACGCCTTCCTGCGCCGCTGCTTCTTCCACTACATCAAATTCCCTGATCGCGAGACGATGCGCGACATCATCGAGGTCCACTTCCCCGGCATCCAGAAGATCCTCGTCCAGAAGGCGCTGGAGCTGTTCTACGACGTGCGCGAGGTGCCGGGGCTCAAGAAGAAGCCCTCTACCTCCGAACTGCTCGACTGGCTCAAGCTGCTGCTGGCGGAGGACCTGCCGCTCGACGTGCTGCAATCGCGCGACGTGACCAAGGCGATCCCGCCGCTCCACGGCGCACTGCTGAAGAATGAACAGGATGTGATGCTGTTCGAACGGCTCGCGTTCATGGCGCGGCGGCAGAAGGGGTGAGGGGTAGGCGCCTTTTAGCCCCTCCCCTTCAGGGGACGGGTCGGGGTGGGGCAAGCACCGGCGGGGGCTCGACGCTCCCGGTGAGGCTTTCGGGGACCGTATCAGGGCTCGCTTCGATCGCCCCCACCCCAACCCCTCCCCTGAAGGGGAGGGGCTTTTAAACATGTTCCTCGCCTTCCTCAATGCGCTCCGCGCCGCCGGCATCCCGGCCTCGCTCAAGGAGCATCTCATCCTCCTCGAAGCGCTCGACCGCGACGTGATCGAGCGTCGGCCCGAGGACTTCTATTATCTCGCCCGCGCCACCTTCGTGAAGGATGAGAGCCTGCTCGACCGGTTCGACCAGGTGTTCGCGAAAGTCTTCAAGGGGATCGAGACCAGCTTCGGCGCCACCCCCGCCGACATCCCCGAGGAATGGCTGCGCGCCGTCGCCGAACTGTATCTCACCGACGAGCAGAAGAAGGAGATCGAGGCGCTCGGAAGCTGGGACGAAATCATGGAGACGCTGAAGAAGCGGCTCGAGGAACAGCAGGGCAAGCATCAGGGCGGCAGCAAGTGGATCGGCACCGGCGGCACCAGCCCCTATGGCCATTCGGGCTATAACCCCGAGGGCGTGCGCATCGGCGGCGAGGGCAGGCAGGGCCGCGCGATCAAGGTGTGGGAACAGCGCGACTTCCGAAACCTCGATTCCACCCGCGAACTGGGCACGCGCAACATCAAGGTCGCGCTGCGCCGCCTGCGCCGCTTCGCGCGCGAGGGCGCCGCGGACGAACTCGACATCGACGGCACGATCGACGACACCGCGCGGCAGGGCTGGCTCGACATCCGGATGCGGCCGGAGCGGCACAATGCGGTGAAATTGCTGCTGTTCCTCGATATCGGCGGATCGATGGATCCGCATGTGAAACTGTGCGAGGAATTGTTCTCGGCCGCGACCACCGAGTTCAAGAATCTCGAATTCTTCTATTTCCACAACTGCCTCTACGAAGGCGTATGGAAGGACAATCGCCGCCGCTTCGCGGAACGCACGCCGACCTGGGACGTGCTCCACAAATATGGCCATGACTATAAGGTAGTGTTCGTCGGCGACGCCGCGATGAGCCCCTATGAGATCACCCACCCCGGCGGATCGGTGGAGCATTTCAACGAGGAATCGGGCGCGGCGTGGCTGCAGCGCGTAACCGGCATCTATCCGGCGACCGTGTGGCTGAACCCGGTGGAGGAGTCGCATTGGGGCTATGCGCATTCGACGAGGCTGGTGCGGGAGTTGATGAATGATCGAATGTATCCGCTGACCCTCGGCGGGCTCGACGACGCCATGCGCGAACTCACCCGAAAGCGCTGATGGCGATGGCCGTTCCGCCACCGCCATCGCACTGATCGGCGCGTAGAATGGTCGCCGGCAAGCTCCGCCAGCTCTACCGCCTGATCGGGCCACGCTTTTTCATCGAACAAGCGCTTCACGTCCTGCCGCTGGCGCTGATCGAGATCGCGACTCTGCTCGTGCTGCGCTGGCTGCTGCTGCTGCTCTATGGGCTGGCCGGCCCGGCCGGCGTCGATCATTATTGGCCGGCCGGGCTGCGCACCGGCACGGCGCTGGTGGACGGCCTCGCCCTCGCCGCCGCTGTTGCACTGTTCCTCGCAGCGCGCTTCGTGGCGGTGGGCCAGATCAGTCGATCGATCTTCCGCCGAACGATGGCCGAACAGGTCAGGCTGACCAGGGACCTGCTCAGAACCTATCTCGGCCAATCCCATGACCTCCAGGTGGTCAGCGACCGGTCGGAACAGCGCCAGACCATGTTCGTCTCGGCAACCGCATTGGTCCACCAGCTCCTGCTGCCGGCCGCCCAGTTGATGGTCGACGGGCTGGTGATGCTTGCGCTCGTCGCGGTGCTGCTCTGGCTGGAGCCGGTGGCAACGCTGGCCGCGGTCGGCTGGATGGCCGCGGTCTACGGCCTGCAGACCGCATGGGCCCGCCGTCACGCGCTTCGTCACGGGGCAAGGCGATGGGACGCGCTCAACCAGATGCGGCGGATATCGGACGGTGCGCTGGGCGACGCCGGCGCGATCAAGCTGAGCGCCAGCGAGAACGCCTTCTCGACAATGTTCGACCAGGCCGCCACCGCGCATGCCAACGCCGTCGCCGACGAGCATGCGCTGGGACAATGGCCGGCGCACATGCGCGAACTGGTGCTCGTCTCCGCGATCGGCGTGCTGACCGTGGCGTTGCTGCTGCAGGGTCGATCGGGTGCCACGCTGGTTCAGGCGCTGACGATCTTCGCCGCCGCCTCCGTACGGTTGCTGCCGGCGCTGCAGCGCTCGGCGACGATGGCGCAGAAGGTCAACGCGCACGCGCCCGATCTTGCGAGGATCATCGCGGATCGCAACCTGCCCGTGGAGGTGCTGGAGCCGCGGCCGGAGCAACCGGTGGAGCCGCTGTTCGCGCGCTCGATCGCACTCGACGCGGTCTCGCTGACACGGCCGGGCGCCGCGACGCCGATCTTCGCCGGTGTGTCGCTGACCATCCGACCAGGCGACCGCATCGAGATATCGGGCGCGTCGGGTGCCGGAAAATCGACGCTGGTGCTGCTCTTGTGCGGGCTGATCAAGCCGACCGCCGGGCAGGTCCTGATCGATGGCGAGGGCGGCGATGTCATCGGGCGCATGCGGCGTGCCCGCGTGGCGCTCGTCGCGCAGCATCCGTTCCTCTTCGCAGCCCCGCCGATCGACAATCTCGCCTTCCCGCACCCGATCGAGACGCTCGACCGCGCACGGGCGGAACGGGTCATCGCCGAACTCGGCTTGCCTTTCTCGCTCGACGACGACCGCGCCGAGACGGTCCAGCGGCTGTCCGGGGGCGAACGCCAGCGCCTGGCCATCGCCCGGGCGATCTGCGGCGCGCCCGACCTGCTGATTCTCGACGAGGCGACGTCACAGCTCGATCCGGAAACCGAACGGCGCACCTGCGCCTGCATCCAGCGGGAATGCGCCGATGCAACGATCGTGATGGTCGCGCACCGTCCGCTGCCCGCGCTGCTCGATGCGCACCGCTATCGGCTGGACCATGGCCGGCTCAGTGCGATCGGATGCGCACCCGCCGCACGAGGCTAGCCCGCACCGCCGCCCGCGCGCTCCGTTGCGCATGGCGTTCCGCCCGGATCGCGCGCGCCGCGCCGACAAGATCGGGCCGGCCGCAAGCCCGCAGCAGGAAGCCGGCGCGGCCCGCCGTCGCCATCGCCCGGAGATAGCGGACATCGCGAATCGCCGCATCGTCCCGCGCGCCGGTCCGCGCGAGCGCGGTGCGCAGGAGCGCGATGCGGGACGCCAGCACCACATCGTCGCTATGAACGTGCCGCGCCAAATGCGCGAGCGACCGATCGGCATGACCGGCAAAGCCGAAACGCCGGACCTGGCGGACGAAGCCGTCCGGATCCGGTGCCGCATGCCGAAGCAGCGCGGCAAGATCGATCGGCCAGCGCGCCGCGAGCGACATCTCGACCAGGCTGGATCCGATGAGTTCGACCGCGGCGAACGCCGCCCCGCCACGCGCATCGGGCTCCATCGCCAGCATCGTCCAGCCGAACGGGCGGAGATGCACCTCAACGGCGATGCGATCCGGCCCGGAGAAAATGCGCTTGTGCGGCGCGAGCCGCGGGGCGGCAACGATCGATGTCCAGCCCTCGGCGCGCACGAGCGCCGCAACCCGGTCGCCGGCGGCCTCGTCATCGACCAGCCAGCGCAGCGCGTGGCAGTGTCGATCCAGCGGCCTGGCATAATAGCGGCGCGCGAAATCCCAGCCACGCACCGGTTGCACCGAAAGTCCGTGTGCGCGGAACAGCGCCTCGAGCGCCTCGCCCTGTTCGGCCGCCATCGCCGATCGCTTCTCCTCGCGCAGCGCGAGCGCGGTCAGGCGACGGTGCGCGGCAACCGGCAGCGACAGACCCAGCAGGCGCAGGTTGCCGGCCAGCACGGCGGGATTGGGGACCGGGCCACCGTCGCGCTGCGACAGTCGGGCGGCGAGGCGCGCCGCCGCCGCCCGCAACGCCGCGTCCGGCGCGGCGCCGTCATGGGCCAGCGCCAGCGGCAGCAGCGCATCCGCAAGCCCCTCCATCAGCGCGTGCCCGGCCGGATCCGCGCGACCGCGCGACCGATGACCTCTGCCCAGGTCATGCAGCGGAGCGCACGCATCCGATAATAGGCCGGATAGCCGAGCAGACGGAGCAGCGGGGGCGCCGGATGCCGCAAGAGGTAGTGAGACAGGCTGGCGCCGATCGTGACCAGCGGGCTTGGGCGCGTCAGCCGTGCGCGCAGGTCGAGGCGTCCCCGCGACCCGCGCCGCGCGCCCGCAAGCCGATCCAGCACCGCCGGCGGCACGATCTCGCCCTTCCCGCCGACACGCGCGATCTCGCCGAGGCCGATCGAGAATATGCGTTCGAGCCTGGCCTGCTCCACGAGCGTGCACAGCCGGTCGAAGTCGATATCGGCATCGTCCAGACGGAGCAGCGCGAGAGCATCGACCAGCCAGCGAATCGGCACGACCTCGTTCCAGTTGATGCCGTGCTCGATCGTCTCGAACAGCAGCCACAGATCGGAGGGGATAAGCCATTGCCGCCCGCGATAGGCGCGCATGACCGTCGCGCCGGCAAACGCCGCCGACAATGCGGCATCGAATTCGAGCGGCTCGCGCGCGACCCAGTGGATATCGACGAAGACGCCACCGGGCATTCGGTAGGTGATCTTGACGCGCATCGCCGCGATCCGGTCCGGATCGTCGGTCCGCGGCCGATCCTCCTTGCGTGTCCAGCCCGCAGCCTCGATCAGCGCGAGGCACGGTGCGAGCGCCGCGCGATCGACGAAGATGTCGATATCGGAGGACGCGCGGATGACCGTGTCGCCGAACACCCGGATCTGCAGCGCGATGCCCTTGAGAAACACCGGTGTGATGCCGGCGCCGGCGAACAGGTCCGCAAGCTGCCCGGCGGCGTCGAACAGCAGTTCGTGCCGGGCACGGGCGCCGCGCCGCTGCGCGCGGATCAGCGCAAGGTCGGCGGGTGGCAGCCGGGCGGCGTCGATGCGGTGCGCGACAAGCGCATAGAGCCGCCGCTCGCCCTCGTCCGCAACGACATCACCCAGTGCGGCGCGATAGCGCAGCCAGGCCGCCATCGCATCGTGCGGCCCGGTCGCCGCGTCGACGAGGTCAGCGAGACGCCCGGCCGCCAGCACGCCGCCATGGCCGTCCGCCGCCGTCGGCCGGGACGGACGCGTCCGGCCGCCGGGGGTCACCGGCCGCCGCCCAGAGCAGCAGCGATCTCTTCTTCCCAACGCGTACCGCGGAAATGGGCGAGCAGGTCTTCGCGGTTGGTCACACGCTGGGCCAGGCTGCCCCGCGCCAGCTTGCGGGTGTTGTGGTTGAGCGGACGTGGCGGCACGCCGAGGAAGGCGCAGAGGCTGGCGTCGACGCCCGGCGGATCGGCCACCAGATCCTCGTAGAGGATGCGGAGCATCGGATGGCCGCGGAAGCTCTCGGTGACGATATCGGACATGAGCGCATTGCCCATGAAGAAGCGCCGGCAATGCTCGGGATCGATGGCGTGGGCCATGGTCGGCGGAACGTCGGCATCGCGCGATACGTTCGCCACGCCCGTCGCCTGCAACGCCACCGACGACAGGTAATGCGCCAGTCGATCGCGACGATCGAGCCAGATGATGTGAAGGTCTCGATCGTCGACAAGGGGTCGCAGCGCCTCGCGGTGGCGCATGAACTGTTCGTAGAGCAGCTTGAAGCCCACCGCCCCGATGCCGCGCGGATGCCGGCGCCACGGATAGCGGCGGAGGAACAGCATCGGGTCGCGCAGCGGATCGGCGAAGCTGCGGCCGGCATGAAGCAGTTCGGTGAAACAGCAGATCGCCGGATGCGAGGCGCAGCGCTCGACGAGCAGCGTCGATCCGGCACGGCCCGGCGAAAGGATGATGAAGCGGCGATAGTCGCGCCGGCCACCCGCGATCGCCAGCCGGCGCAGATAGGCAGCGGCGCGGCGCGCGAGCCGTGTGGCACGCACCGCTCGCGCCCCCTCCTTCACATGCCTGCCCGATCGGCGCTATCCATCCCGTGATGGTCTCGATGCCGGTTCTAAAATCAAGAGGCTGTGGGGTTTCAGCATATGCGCATCCTGATCTGGGGAAATTGCTATCCGCGGATCGGTGGGATCGAAACATTCGTCGGCCATCTCGCCGAAGCGCTGATCGACCGCGGCCATGCCGTGGCCATGCTGTCCGATGCCCCGGCCGGACGAACCGTCTCGACCCACGGCGCGCCGGTTTGGAGCGTACCGATGGTCGAACCGATCAAGGCCGGCGATCCTGCGGCCATCCTCGATGCCATTCGGGGGATCCGCCAGGCGATCACCGCCTTCGCGCCGGACATCATCCACTACAATGTGGCGGCAGCCGAATGCATGCTGTTCGACAAGGTGATGCAGTCGGCCGGGATTCCGGCGGTGGCGACGCTGCACAACACGCTGCTGTCGCAGGGACAGTCGACGGGCGCGCGCCTGCTGTCTCGCTCCGACGTGGTGACCATCGTATCCGCCTATCTTCACGCGACGATTCCGGACGCGGCGATACGCAGCCGGATCCGGCTCATCCCGAACGCTGTCCCGGCACGCGCCGCGCCCGGGCCCTACCCTGCCCGCCCGCATGTCTTCGCGCTCGGCAGGATGGTCGAGGAAAAGGGGTTCGACACGCTGATCGATGCCTTCGCGTCGGTTGTGCAAGCCCATCACGGCGCGGTCCTGACGCTTGCCGGCAACGGCCCCATACGGTCGGCGCTGGAGGCACGCGCGGCGGCGCGCGGCATTGCCGACGCGGTCGCCTTTCCGGGCTGGATCGAGCCGGGCGACGTGCCCGCCGCTCTCGCGTCCGCAGCCGTGGTGGCGATGCCGTCCCGCTGGCAGGAACCGTTTGGCCTCGTCGCGCTCGAGGCGGGGCATGCGGCACGCCCCTGCGTGGCGGCGCACGTCGGCGAACTGCCCTCGATCATCGTTGACGGTGAAACCGGCCGGCTGGTGCCGCCCGACGATCCAAAAGCGCTCGCGCACGCCCTCATCGGGTTTCTCGCCGACCCTGCGGCGGCCGAAGCAGCCGGATGCCGCGCCCGGCAACGCATGGCGGCGCATTTCGACTTCGGCAGAATGGTCGATGCCTATGTCTCGGCCTATGAGTGCGCGCGGCGCGGCTGATCGATCATCTGGTGGGACAGTTCCGGCAAGGGCGGATCGAGCGCCACCATTTCGGCGACATCGTCATAGGCATCCATCGCCGGCGCGGCATAGGTCGGCGGCCAGTCGACGTCGACGGCCGATCCCGATGCAGACGGGTGCGCGGCATCCGCTTCGGCGAGGAGCCCCTGCTCGCACAACGCGCGGGCGAATGCCGCCAGTTCCTCGTCGATCAGCCTCTCGGCCGGAAATCGCAGTTTCAGGGACGCGCTGATCTCCTCGAGCGCAGTGCCGGCGGACAGACGATCCCATGCCACGGCTGCCACGCCATCGAGCCCGAAATACATTCCGGTGTCGAGATTGATGATCACCGCCTCGCCGTCGACGAGCTTGCCGATCACCTTGTCGGACGCCAAGCGATACTTCATCGATCCACTCCCACGCCAACGATCAGCTGTTTGCAGCGCCATCCGTTTTGGTGGTCGATGCACGCGACGCCTTGCGCAACTTGAACGCCAGGTCGATGAGCCCGTCCAGCGTTTTCTTTCGACTGTCGTTGTCGTGGTGGATCCGGCGCTCCAGCACGACATCGCCGATGCGCCCCAAATTCGCGCCGCTGCGGACCAGCTCCGCCGTCCAGAGCGGCCCTTCGGCCCAGCCGCCGCTTTCCGGAAAGGGCGGCATGCGATCGAGCAGTGTCCTGCGGAACAATGCCGCCATCAGCACCAGTCCGCGCTGGACGCCGACGAGGTGGCGGTTCGCGTCCGCATCCCGCTCTGCGGCGAGCGCGTCGATCCAGAAATTGCGCCAGCAGCCGAACACCGCATCCCAGCCGGGATTGGCCGACAATGCCCCGATCATCGCCTCGAGCGCATGCGGGGGTGCGATATCGTCTGCATCGAAATAATGGATCACGTCGCCCTGCGCGGCCGCCAGGCCGGCATTGCGCGCCGCGTGATAGCCGCGATTGGGTTGTCGGATCAGCGTCACCAATTCCTTGCCGGCAGCAAGGGCGCGCGCGGCGCTGTCATCCGTGCTGCCATCGTCGACGACCACGATCTGAACCGGCGGCCGCGTCTGCTGGCAGAGACTTTCGATCGCCGCCCCGATATAGGCCGCACCGTTGAATACCGGCATGATGCTGGTCACTCGCAACGGCGGCGGCGGCGGCGCGCTCGGCCTGGCTGACGCATCAGAAGCCATAGCGCGCCTGCAGCGGTGCCGCGATGCCGCCAAAATCCGAACCCGATCGGTAAGCAAGCGGCTCGAGCCGGCTGATCGTGTCGAACAGGAAGCGAACCCGCTCCCCCTCGCGCCAGGGCGAGGAAAAGACCGAGGTGGGCGCGACGGCGCGGAGCATGTCCGCCACCGAACCCGTCACCAGTTCGGAGCGGGGAGCTGCCACGATTTCCGGCACCGCGACGGCATCGATGCGCAGCATGTCGCGCACCTGGCCCGGAAAGGCTGCCGCGACAGGCACCATATGCTTTTCGAAGACGTCGCGCCGCAGCCGCAGTGCATGCGCCGCGAGCGCCGGAAAGTGATCGATCTGGCCGCGGCCCAACATGATGCTGGCATATATGCAGTGGCCCACCAGCGCTTCGCCGCGCCGTTCCAGCGCCACGAAGTCATCGCTGCAGAAGCCGGCGCCGGCCAGCAGCGCCGCCGCCGAGATCGTCGATTTTCCGGAGCCGCCGCGGCCGGTTACGAGCAGCCCCGCGTCCCGGCCGCCCAGCAGCGCGGCGTGGCACAGGACAAGGCCCTGCCGCATCAGCAGCGGCAGCAGGAAACGCAGCAGCGGCTTGGCGACCAGGTCGGTATCGATCGCCGAAGGCCCATCGACGATCGTCGTCAGTTCCATCGCCGCGACGTCGAACACGGTGGTGAACCCGCGCCGTCGCTCGATCAGCACAGTGTTGTCGGCGTTTCTGTGGAGGCTGCCCAGCGGATGGAGATCCGTCGGCGGATCGGGCTGTGGCGGCAGCCCGGCTATGCCGTGCGCATCGCCGATGCGCCACTGCAGCGCGGGGTTCCGCCCCTCCAGCGTCTCGCAGCGACGATGATCGAACGCCAGGCACAGAAGGTCGCCGGCGGCGACCCCGGCGCATGTCATGTCGAGATCATATCCCGGAAGGCAGAAACGACGCCGGCGCCGGTCCGCCTCGCCGCGCGTAGCGCGGATGAGGTCGAACCGGCGCCGGACAACATCGATCACGCGATCCGCGTCGGGATCCTGCCACGGATCAGCCATCGGCGGGAGGATGGCCGGGGCCGCGGCAGGACAGGAGCGGCGGCCGCGTCACTTGGCCTTCGACGTCTCCACCTTCTTCCCGCCGCCCTTCTTGGGCGCCTTGGGAGCAGCGGACACGATCTCGAACGCCAGCGCATCGTCCTTGAGGTGGACCTTCACCTCGCCGCCATGCACGAGCTTGCCGAACAGCAGCTCCTCGGCCAGCGGCTGCTTGATCTTCTCCTGGATCAGGCGCCCCATCGGGCGGGCGCCGTACAGCTTGTCATAGCCGCGGGCGGTGAGCCAAGCCTTGGCGTCGTCGTCGAGGTTGATGTGGACGTTGCGGTCCGCCAGCTGCAGTTCGAGCTGGAGGATGAACTTGTCGACCACGCGGGCGACCACTTCCGGCGGCAGGTAGCCGAACGGCACCACCGCATCGAGACGGTTGCGGAATTCCGGCGTGAACATCCGCTTGATCGCCTCGTCACCCGCATCCTCGCGGCTCATCGCCCCGAAGCCGATGCCCTCGCTCGCCATTTCGGCGGCGCCGGCATTGGTCGTCATGATCAGGATGACGTTGCGGAAGTCGACGGTCTTGCCGTGGTGGTCCGTCAGCTTGCCGTTGTCCATCACCTGGAGCAGGATGTTGAACAGGTCCGGATGCGCCTTTTCGATCTCGTCGAGCAGCAGCACCGAATGCGGCTGCTGGTCGATCGCGTCGGTCAGCAACCCACCCTGATCATAGCCGACATAACCGGGAGGCGCGCCGATCAGCCGGCTGACCGAGTGGCGCTCCATATATTCGGACATGTCGAAGCGCTGGAGCGGAATGCCCAGGATCGTGGCGAGCTGACGGGCGACCTCGGTCTTGCCGACACCGGTCGGACCGGTGAACAGATAGTTGCCGATCGGCTTGTCCGGATCGCGAAGGCCGGCACGGCTGAGCTTGATCGCGCTCGACAGCTTCTCGATCGCGAGATTCTGACCGAACACGACGCGCTTCAGATCGGTATCCAGCGTCTCGAGCGTCTTCTTGTCGTCGCTGGAGACCGACTTCGGCGGAATGCGTGCCATCGTCGCGATCACCGCCTCGATCTCCTTGGAGGTGATCGTCTTCTTGCGCTTGCTCGGCGCCACCAGCATCTGCATCGCGCCGACCTCGTCGATCACGTCGATCGCCTTGTCCGGCAGCTTGCGGTCGTTGATGTAGCGCGCCGACAGTTCCACCGCCGACTTGATCGCGTCGGGCGTGTATTTGACGTTGTGATGCCCCTCGAACGCGGAGCGCAGGCCCGCCAGGATCTTGATCGTATCCTCGATGCTGGGCTCGTTGACGTCGATCTTCTGGAAGCGCCGCAGCAGCGCGCGGTCCTTCTCGAAGTGGTTGCGGAACTCCTTGTAGGTCGTCGAACCGATGCAGCGGATCGTGCCGCCGGACAGGGCGGGCTTGAGCAGGTTGGACGCGTCCATCGCGCCGCCCGACGTTGCACCCGCGCCGATCACGGTGTGGATCTCGTCGATGAAGAGCACCGCGTGCGGAAGCTTCTCGAGTTCCGAGACGACGGCCTTCAGCCGCTCCTCGAAGTCGCCGCGATAGCGGGTGCCGGCGAGAAGCGCGCCCATGTCGAGCGAGTAGATCACCGCCTGCTGCAGCACCTCGGGCACGTCCCCCTCGATGATCTTGCGCGCGAGACCTTCGGCGATCGCGGTCTTGCCCACGCCGGGATCGCCGACATAGAGCGGGTTGTTCTTCGAGCGGCGGCACAGGATCTGTACGGTCCGGTCCACCTCCGGCCCGCGGCCGATCAGCGGATCGACCTTGCCCTTCTTCGCCTTCTCGTTGAGATCCACGGTGAACTGCTTGAGCGCGCTTTCGGCCTTGCCGCCCTTGGCCTCAGACTTCTGCGTCTTTTCCTCCTCGGCGCCCTTGACCTCGCGCGGCTCCGGGGCGCTGCCGCCCTTGCCGACGCCATGACTGATGAAGCTCACCGCATCGAGGCGGCTCATGTCCTGCTGCTGCAGGAAATAGACGGCATAGCTCTCCCGCTCGCTGAACAGGGCGACGAGCACATTGGCGCCGGTCACCTCGTCGCGGCCCGAGGACTGCACGTGAAGGATCGCGCGCTGGACGACGCGCTGGAAGCCGGCGGTGGGCGACGGATCGGTCTGCCCCTCGACCTTGAGCGAATCGAGCTCGGTATCGAGGTAGAGCGTCACTGCATCCTTGAGCTCGCCCATGTTCACGCCGCACGCGCCCATCACCTTCGAGGCATGCTCGTCACTGATCAGCGCGAGCAGCAGATGCTCGAGCGTCGCATATTCGTGGCGACGATCGGAGGCATGGCGCAGCGCGTTGTGCAAAGTGGTTTCGAGCTCAGTGGCGAATGAAGGCATCAAATCACTCCAAGCAGGCCGCAAGACGGGCGGCCCGTGACAACTATGTTGTATGCCGGTGCCGCGACATCAAGCGCGGCCCGTTCGATCGCAGACGAACCGGATCCGGTCGAGGCGCACGCGGCGCACCCGGATCCGGCGACACTCATCGCCTGAAGAGCGCCTCGGCGCTGGACCGATGGCTGATCGCGCCCTCGATCTTGCGCCTGGTACGGGCGATTTCCGCCTCCAGCGCCGCGATGCGAAGCCGCAGTTCGTCGACCGACAGCGGGTCGAGATCCTGGCGCACCAGAACGACCAGGGGGTCGTCGGGCCGCCGCGCGGCGAGATCGTCCAGATCCATATGCGCAACCTTGATCGTGCCGCCCGTCCTGTCAATAAGCCCCTGCGTGCAAAAACAGGAGCAGTGATGCAGGGCCAGACGATGCAGGCGATCGATCCCGTCGCGGCGGGCGGCCCCGAGGTGCTCGTGGTGGTCGAGCGGCCGGTGCCGCTGCCCGGCGAGGGCGAGGTGCTGATCCGAGTCGCCGCCGCGGGGGTGAACCGGCCGGACGTGCTGCAGCGCCGCGGCATGTATCCGCCGCCCCAGGGCGCACCCTCGATCCTCGGCCTCGAAGTCGCGGGCGAGGTGGTCGGGGTGGGTGCAGGCGTCGATTCGGTGCTGATCGGCAGCCGCGTCTGCGCGCTCGTCGCAGGCGGCGGCTATGCCGAGTTCTGCGTGGCGCCGGCAGCGCAGTGCCTGCCGGTGCCGGAGGGGTTCGATATCGTCGAGGCGGCGGCGCTGCCCGAGACCTTGTTCACCGTATGGAGCAACCTGTTCCAGCGCGCCCGCGCGGTGACCGGCGAGCATGTCCTCGTCCATGGCGGCACCAGCGGCATCGGCACGATGGCGATCGGCCTGGGCAAAATGTTCGGGCTGACGATGATCGTCACCTGCGGCTCGGCCGCCAAATGCGATGCGGCGCGAGCGCTGGGGGCCGATCATGCGATCGACTATTCGGCGCAGGATTTCGTCGCCGTGGTGAAGGACATCACCGGCGGCACCGGTGTGCAGGTGGTGCTCGACATGGTCGGCGGCGACTATCTGCCGCGCAACATGAAGGCGCTTGCCGACGATGGCCGCCACGTTTCGATCGCGGTGCAGCGCGGCGCCAAGGCCGAGATCAGCATCGCCGAGGTGATGATGCGCCGGCTGGTGCTGACCGGCTCCACGCTGCGCGCGCGGCCGCCGGCGTTCAAGGCCGCGGTGGCCGACGAACTTCGGCAGCGCGTCTGGCCGCTGATCGCCGAAGGGCGGCTGCGGCCGGTGATGGACCGCAGCTTCCCGTTGGCGGACGCCGCCGCCGCGCACGCCCGGATGGAGGCCGGCGATCATGTCGGCAAGATCGTACTGACTATGGCCGGCGCGCGTTGATGCCCCGGAAGGGGGCGGGCGTTACGCCGGCGAAGACGACAAACGCGCCCGCAGCCGTGACCGCGCGCGGCCGTTTCGAGCGGCTGATGGACTGGCCGGTGCCCTTCCGGATCGTCGCGCTTCTCGCGATCGCGGCGCTCGTGATCCTGATCTGGTTCAGCTGGATGGCGCGATACCCCTCCGGCCACGGCAGGATCGGCGCCGTCGCTCTCGAGCTGTCGGACGTTCCGAACACGATCCAGCGCGTCTTCAAGCCCGACAATGCGCCGGTGACCACGCCGCAGCAAAAGCTGCCCACCGGCTTCCGCCGCAACACCCGCCAACCCTATGTCGACAAGGGCCATGTGCTGGTGTCGCACTATTCCGCCGAGGCCGGACGCTATGTCGTGCGGCTGATGCGGCTCGACGACGGCCGCATCCTCCACGAATATCGGCCGGATGCGGAGGAGATGATCCGCCGTTCGAAGATGAAGACGGCGTTGGTCGATCTGCCCCGCGACCGGAACGCGAGCCGAAATCGCCTCCTCCACCCCTTGCTGATGGCGGATGGCGGGCTGATCCTCCAGCATGGCTCGCCGCTGTTCCGCGTCGACGCCTGCGGCCGCGTGCTGTGGACGATCGACGGCGTTTTCCACCATTCGCTCGAGCGCGGCCTCGATCGCGATCTCTGGGCCGCCTACACCTTTCCCCAGCCGCGCGAGCGCCATGTGCGGCGCACTTTCCGCGACGATGCCATCGCCCATGTATCGGAGGATGGGCGCATGCTCGGCCGCACGCGCATCGCCGAGATCCTCGACGCCAACGGGCTCGGCCATCTGTGGCGGTCGCGCCCCTATACCGACGACCCCTTCCACCTGAACGACGTCGAGCCGGTGCGGCACGATTCCGCCTTCTGGAAGCGCGGCGACCTGTTCCTCAGCATGCGCAACCTCTCGCTCGTCATGCTGTACCGCCCCTCGACCAACCGCATCCTCTGGTGGCGCGACAGGCCGTTCTCGTTCCAGCACGACATCAACGTGCTGGACGACGGCCGCATATCGATCTTCGACAATCATGCGAGCGCGGGCGCGCCGGGCAACACGCCGCTCGGCCCCAACCGCGTGCTCGTCTATGATTTCCGTACCGACCGGTTCGAGCAGCCCTTCGCCAGGGCGATGACCCGCGAGAAGATCCAGACCAGCTGGCAGGGCCGGGCCACGCCGCTGCCCGACAATGGCGACATGATGGTCGAGGAAACCGTCGGCGGCCGTTTGCTGCGCATCGCGCCGGATGGCACGGTGCGCTGGCGCTATGTTGCTGCGGATGCGAAGGGTGATCGGTATATGCTAGGCTGGAGCCGCTATCTCGGCGATACCGACGCCCAGGGGATTGCTCGCGCGCAGGGGGCCCGATGCGAATGAACGGTCGAATGAACGGTCGACGGTTGGCACTATGGATGGCGCTGGCGCTGCTTGTTGCGGCACCGCAGACCGCGCAGGCCTATCTGGGACCGGGCCTCGGCATGGGCGCGATCGGCGTGGCGCTGGGCGTGGTCGGATCCGTCTTCATGGGGATCCTCGCGGTCGTCTGGTATCCGATCAAGCGGCTGTTGCGGCGCCTGCGCGGACGGTCCGCCGCCGCACCGACGCCGGAAGACGCCGGTACGGACTGATCCGCGAGTGATCGCACTGCTGCTTGCGATCCTGATCGCGATCGAAACCGTCCGGCGCCTGCCGCTCATCGCCAGCTTTCGCACGATCGCCGCGCTCGGCCGGCGATCGTCTGCGTTGCTCGCGCACAGGGGCGCGTCGGATTGGTCCAAAGGCCGCGGCGCGCGCATCCTTTCGGCGCGGCTGTTCGGATCGTCGCTGCGCGCCGGGCTGCTGATCTTGCTGATCGCCGCCCCCCTCGCCGCGGCGATCGTTACCGACCTGCTGCTCGGCCGGCGGCTGGGCGCGCTCACCGCGTTGACGGATTGGCAGTCGCGATTGATCATTCTCGCCGCTACGATCAGCTATGCCCTCGTCAGACATCGTCTCGCAAAGCGGCTACAGCCGCACTGACCGGTTGCTCCATCGGCTGGCGCTCGGCTTCACGCCACTGCTCGATCTGAGTTTCGACATCGAACGCAGGCGGTTCGCGCGGGCCGCCGCCGCCTATACGCCGACCGCGCCGGTGTTCGTCATCGGGCTTGCGCGGGCAGGCACATCTATGATGACCCGTCTGCTGCACGATACCGGCGTCTTCGCCTCGCTGTCGTTTCGCGACATGCCCTTCCCGCTGGCACCCAATAGTTGGGCACGGCTTTCCAGGGGCGAGGCGCGCAGCGTAGCCGCGACCGAGCGCGGCCACGGCGACGGCATCGCGCACGATCTCGACAGCCCCGAGGCGATCGAGGAAGTCTTCTGGCGTGCCCGCGAAGGATCGCAGTATCGCGGCAAGGCAGGCTTGAAGGCAATTGCGCCATCGACGGAGACGATGGCGGCGTTCGGCGACTTCATGCGGCTCGTGCTGCTGCGCTATGGCCGCAACCGGTATCTGTCGAAGAACAACAACAACATATTGAGACTGCCCTATCTGGTTGCCGCCTTCCCCGACGCGACGCTGCTGCATCCGATCCGCGAGCCGCTGCAGCAGGCGGCATCATTGCGCGCAATGCACCGTCGCGCATCCGCGCTCGCGGCGGACGATCCGTTCCGCGGCCACTTCATGACCTGGCTTGGCCACCATGAATTCGGCGCCGACCAGCGCCCTTTCCTGTTCGAAGGCGGACCGGCGCCCGACGAGGACCGCGACGGCATCGATTATTGGCTCAAATGCTGGATCGGCGCCTATCGTCATCTTGCAGCGCAGACCGCTGCCGTGGCCAAGCGGCAGATCTTCGTCGATCACCGGGCGTTGTGCACGACGCCGATCCCCACCCTTGCCCGCCTCGCCGAAAGGCTGGGGATGGCACCCGGCAGCATCAGCGGCGACGCGCTTCGCCCGTCGGCACAGCATGTGGTGCATGACGCCGATCCGCACCTGCTCGCCACGGCCAACCGGCTCTATCGCGACCTGTCCGAACGGTTTCTCACCTTCGGTCATCAGCCGCCCGGGGCATAGCGCCACCCCGCGTTCGCGGAGGAATTTTTTGGCTCTGCAGGAGCCTGCCGGCGAGGGATAGGTCTTGACCACCCCCCATGGTGGCCGGCTAGCCATATCGCGGGGATTCTTCGGGGGAAGAGCTTGAGCACCATCATCCGCTGGGGTTTCGCGACCCTGTTCTTCGGGATCATCATCCTGTCGTTCGCGCTGCATCCGCTGCCGCTGCTACGCACCGATGCGCCGGCGGTGCATCATATCGAGGATCTCGCGCCGGGCACCGACTTCGCCAGGCTGCAGTTCATCATGGACTATGGCGGCGGCGTGATTATGCCGGTCAAGGGCGGACCGGATCCGGAGAAGGGCGAGAAACCGACGCTGCCGGCGATCGGCTATTCCTATCGCGAGATGAGCATGCTCGGCCTGCCCTTCTTCGCCTACAAGGAATATGGGGTCGGGCTCTACGCGCGCGGCCACGACCGGATCGATTTCTCGCCGCTCAATCTCGATAAGCTCGACGTGCTGGAAGAGGTGATGGGCACCAAGCTCACCGCCACACGCGGCTATTTCTTCCCCTTCTGGATGCACATCTGGGGGTGGCTGGTGCTCGCGATCGGGATCGGATGGGCGTGGTGGGAATGGCGCGATGCCGAACGGCGCAAGGATGAGGCCGGGATCATCTGAACACCCCCCCCGCGAGGGGGAGGGATGTTCCTCAATTCTCGCGGCTGAGGCTGTCCACATCGTCCATGATCGCCTCGAGCGCGGTCTTGCCCGGGGCGTTGGAGTGCGTGCGGCGGGAGGGCAGTGCGCCATCCGTCATCAGCGATTCCAGCGCGGCGCGGCCGCGGGCGACCCGGCTCTTGATCGTACCGACCGCGACGCCGCAGATTTCCGCGGCTTCCTCATAAGCGAAGCCGCCGGCGCCAACGAGGATCAGCGCCTCGCGCTGCGCCTCCGGAAGGTGCATCAGCGCGCGCTGGATGTCGCCCAGTTCGACATGCTTGTCCTGCCCGGCAGGCGCTGCCAGCAGGCGGTCCGCGGTCAGATCGTCCCATTCGCCCTTGAAGCGCGCGCGGCGCATCTGAGAGAGATAGAGGTTGCGCAGGATGATGAAGGTCCAGGCGCGCATGTTGGTGCCGGCCTGGAAGCGGTGACGCGCGGCCCACGCTTTCATCAGCGTTTCCTGGACGAGATCATCCGCGAGGTCGCGACTGCCCGAGACCGAGCGGCCGAACGCGCGCAGGTGCGGGATGACCCGCGCCAACTCGTCCTTGAACTCGGCATCGGACAGCGGGACGGGATCGGGCGCGACGCCCTCGCCCTGCCCGTCATCCTCATCATGTCCGCGCGATTGGTTCAAAGCAGTAAGTCCCCCGGGGTAGTTCGCGCGCTCGGCAGAGTAGCCGCCCGCATCGGAGATGACCAGCGAAGCCGCCGTCGCCATATTCAGTTGCCGCCCCACATTGTGATACCGATGAACGCCAGGATCACAAGTACGAGCGAAATGATCAGGATATAGCGCACGACATGAGGTGTGCTCCCCGCCCGCGCGTCTTCCTTGTCGACATGAATCTCTTCGTTCGCCATGATCCGCCTCCCGGCCATTTGTCGTTACCAGAACGCAATGGCCGCAAGGTCGGTTCCCGCCGATGCCTCAGTTTGCCGGCACCGTCGCCTGATCGAAGAACAGCGCCTGCGCGATCGCGGCCTTCACCGTCGAGCGTTGGAACGGCTTGGTGATGAGGAAGGTCGGCTCGGGCCGCTCGCCGGTCAGCAGGCGTTCGGGGAAGGCGGTGATGAAGATCACCGGCACGTTGAATTCGGCCAGAATGTCTTTCACGGCGTCGATGCCGGAGCTGTCATCGGCCAACTGAATGTCGGCGAGCACCAGCCCCGGGCGCTGCGCGAGCGCCTGCGTCACCGCTTCCTCCCGCGTGACGGCAACACCGCTGACGTCATGCCCCAGATCGCGCACGATCGTTTCCAGGTCCATCGCGATGATCGGCTCATCCTCGATGATCAGCACTTCGGCACGCGTCTGCGATTCGATCTCGGCGAGCGCTTCGGCGACCAGCGAGTCGACATCCTCGGGCGATGCGTCGATCAGATAGCCCGCATCCTCGGGCGAGAACCCCTCCATCGCGGTCAGCAGCAGCGCCTGCCGCGACAGCGGCGTCACGCGCGCAAGACGGGCCGACGCGATCGTTTCCGGCGCGTGCACCGGGTTGCCGACCTCACCGTCGATGTCGATGTTGGTCGACGCCCAGATCGCCTGAAAGGTACGGTAGAGCCCCATGCGGGGATCGACGTCGCGCGGAAACTGGTCGGGAGCCTCCACGATCGCCTCGAGCGTGGCACGCACATAGGCATCACCATGGCCCTGACTGCCCGTCAGCGCGCGCGCATAACGGCGCAGGAACGGAAGATGGGGGACCAACTGCTGACCGAGCGACATGGGATGGATAACTCCTGCGGTTCCAAAAACTGTGTGGGAGCCTGGAAGCCACATGACAACCCCCCGCCCCCGCGCAGGCCACTGAGAAAGAGCGACCTGCACCGGGAACCAACGAACGACTTTTTTGTTTCATACGCCGATGTGGACTTTATACGCATGTCGCAGCGCGGATGGGCCGTGCGCGATCAAGGATCAATCGGTCCCGCAGTCGCGAGCGGGCGTGCATTGTTGTTGAGGGGGGCACGGCTTGGGATCGGGCACGGACAATACAGTATCACGGGGTCCGCAGGACGCGGCTCCGGATGCATCCTCGAACTCGCCTGGCGCCAAGCGCGGCAAGGGCGACAGCAAGGATGTGGGTCGCGCGCTGCGCACCGTTTACGACAGCGCGCTCGGCGAATCGGTTCCGAAGGAAATGCTCGATCTTCTGGGCAAGCTCGACTGATGGTTTGAGATGACGGTGCCCCTTCCGCGCGATGATGGAGCGGCTCCACCATCGCTGGGTGGGCGCCTGAGCCGGATATCGACCGGTTTCAAGATGTTCGTCATCCTCAGCGTCGCGCTGTTGCCGCTGGGGATCATTGCTTTTCTTGCATCCGCCCAATCCAGCCGGACGACCGATCTCGAGCGGCGCTCGATCGTGCGCATTGCGCTCACCGAGAGCGCACGCACGCTGGGGGCGGAAATCGCCGCCGATGTTTCCGCGCTGCAGCAGGCGGCCGATTCGATCCAGGCCGATCCGCTGAACCCGCAAGCCTGCGCGCTGACGATGTCGGTGCTGCGGACGCAGAGCGGACGGGCACCGCGTTTTGCCGTCTTCACGTCACTGGGCGAGCTCCGCTGCGCCAGCCCGCGCTTTTCCCCGCCCCGACCGCTGGTGACGACGCGCGATCCTCCTCTCACCGCCATGATCGACCCAGCGACGGAGTCGCTGCGACTGGTGATTCGCAGCGGCAGCGGCGCAGCGGTCGCCGTGGCCGAATATCCGCGCGCGCAGCTGACCGAGACGGTCCGTCCGGTGGGCTATGTACCGCCGCACATGCTGACCTTGGCCGAGGAGGAAGGGGACGGCGCGTCGATCGACCTCAGCGACAATCTGGCCCGCACCCCGCTGATGCGCACCGACACCGTGGTCCATGCCACCGGCATCGCCGACCTCGCGCTGGTGATGACGGTGGGCCGGGTTCCCTTCACCTCCGCCGAAATCCTCTCGCTGCTGACGCCGTTGCTGATGTGGCTCGCCGCCGCAACGATCGGTTGGCTGGTTGTGGACCGGCTGCTGATCGCGCCGCTCAAGCGGCTGGAGGGCGAGGTCTCCGCCTATCAGCCCGGCGGCACGGTGGCGTTCGACCGCGTCAAGGGACCGTCGGAAGAGCTTCGCCAACTGGGACAGAGCTTCCGGACGCTGGGAGATGCAGTTTCAGCGCACGAGGCGGAGATGGCGGCCGGGCTCGCCCGCCAGACCAAGCTGACGCGCGAGGTCCACCACCGCGTCAAGAACAACCTCCAGGTGGTCGCCAGCCTGATCAATCTGCATGCGCGCGCCGCCAAGTCCGATGAGGCGACGGCGGCCTATGCATCGATTCAGCGGCGCGTGGATGCGCTTTCGGTCGTCCACCGCAATCATTATGCGGAGCTGGAAGAAAATCTGGGCCTCGCGCTGCGCCCGCTGATCGCCGAGATCGCGTCCAACTTCCGTGCGAGCGCGCCGGAGACCGGCCCGAAGCCGACGATCACGCTCGAGATCAACCCCTTCCACGTCAGCCAGGATGTCGCGGTGGCGATCGCCTTTCTCATCACCGAGCTGCTGGAACTCGCGTTGCTGGTCGATCGCGCGGCCGCGATCGCGATCACCGCCACCCGCGCCGACGTGCCGGGACGGATCACGCTGAGCATCCGTTCGCGCGCACTGATCGCCACCCAGCGCCTGGATGAAATCAACGCGCAGGGCTTCGGCCGCGTCATCGAGGGCCTCTCGCGACAGCTCCGTTCGCCCATCGCCCGCGATGCCGAAACGGGCAGCTTCGCGATCCAGATCGCGGTGCTTGACGACGACGCAAAAAAATAATCGCACCCCGAATTTTTCGCGGAACCGATCCCTACAGTGATGGTTCTACTCTTCGGATAGCGACCTTTTGCCCCCCCGCTCTCGCTATCCACGACATAGGCCCGGATGCGTTCCCCCCCCCGAAACGCATCCGGGCCTTATTTTTTCAAATCTCATCAATGTGTTGATCGTTTCCGCAGTGGAACATCCATCGCGGTTGCGCATTGAGTCTGGCGGTCGCGTGCCAGAGCGCGCGTCTATTGTTTCAGGAGACGTCGGATGGTTCGTAAATATCTTGGCATCGTGATGGTGGCCGGCGCGCTGCTGGTCAGCGCCTGCAATACGGTTGAGGGCGCCGGCCGCGACGTCCAGTCGGCCGGCCAGGCAGTGGAAGACGCTGCCGATTGATCAGATTTCTCCCGGAACGGGATGATCCGAACAAGCCGATCACAACGGCCGCGTGACACGACGTCGCGCGGCCGTTGTCGCATTGTCACACCAGATCGTCGGGTACGAACCAGTAGGGCCTGCCGAAGCGGCGCGCGCGGCCGATCTGGTAGGGCACGACGAACCCCTTGCGCGTCTCGGGCGTGGCGTCGACATTGGCGAGCGCCGCGCGTCGCCAGTCGTCGAGCGTCGCGCTGCCATCGAGATGGCCTGCGAACAATTGCCGCCACAGGTGGTCGCGAAAGGCAGCGATGCCGGCATCGTCATGCGCCCACAACAGTCCGAACTCGGTATCCCACTCGAAACTGCGGCCGTTGATGTTCGCGGACGAGAGCAGGCAGCTTTCGCCGTCGGCGATCAGCAGCTTGGCATGGATGTGGATCAGCCCCGAACCGAATGCGGTGCCGCGATCCTCGACGAAATCTTCCTCGTCACGGCGCACGGCCTCACGCTTGGCGAGCGTGAACAGCCCCACCCGATCGCGGCCGCCAGCGCGCACGACGCGCTTGAGCGCGCGGGCCTGGAGATATTCGCCATGGCGGTGCGCGGGATTGTCGCCCTGCCCCTCGAACGCGATTTCCTCGGGCACGTTGGCGACGAGGATGATCACTTCGAGTCCGGGAGAGGCGCGCAACGCCTGTACCACCCAGCGCGCCGCCACGGCCGAACGGAAGAATTGCGCCTCGATGTAGAGCTGCCGGCGCGCGCCGATGATCATGCTGCGATGCGCCGCCTTCAGTTCGCGCACATGTGCCCGCGGGCCGAACGCGACCGGCGAGGTCGAAAGGCGCGAACGCGTGCGGAGGAACTGCACGCGCGCCTGGCCGCCCGGCGCCGGCGGCGGCAATTCCACCGCATCGGTCAGCGGATCGAGCTGCAGCGTCTCTCCCGTGCCGTTCGACCATTCGGCGACGACGGCGCGGTAGCGCGGCAGTTCGGCGTTCCACAAGGTCGCGAAATGGCGCGCGGCATCGGCCACGGCGGGTCCGCGCACGATCGCCGACACATCGTGCCAGGTCTGGTCGGCGCGCTGGCGGTGGCGACGATCGTCCCAGCGGCGCTCGTCGAGATCGAGACCGCCGGCGACCGCGGTCGTGCCGTCGATCACCGCGAATTTCTGATGGTAGGTCGCCGGCCACAGCCGGGGCAGTTGCGGCACCGCGCGGATCCGCGCCGGCTTGCCCGAACGCCACAACACGTATCGCCACAGCCCGGGCCGTACGCTGAGCCCGCCATCGGCGGCATCGCCATCGAGCAGCTTCGCCACCACCTTGCGCGCGCGCGCACCCACCGCCAGCCGCAGCGCCTGCCGCCACACCCAGCCGAGTTCCCCCTCGTGCATCACGATCATGATCTCGAGCCGCGTGGCGATCGCGGCGTCGAGCGGTGCCGCCGCATCGCGCAGCCGGCGGAAGCTCGCCCAGGATCCGGCGTGGAGATAGTCGGCCATCACCGGTTCGAAATCGGCGATCATCACGCGCACCGAAACGCCGCGCTGCACGGCATCGATGATCAGCGCCGTCCAGTCGGCCAGGCCCCGCGCCTTCGCTTCCGCCGAACGCGTGCGCGTATCGGGATCGAATACGCGAAACGCCAGCCACACGCTCTTGCGCGCGTCGAGCACCAGCCGTTCCATCGCCGGATACATCTCCGCCGCCTCGACCAGCGGCTCAACCGCGCAACCGTCCCGCACCGGAAAGGGCGGGCATTCCGGCCCTTCGACCCGCATCGCGTTCGCCGCGTCGATGAACGGCGCGGCCACGCCCGTCATGCGTCGCCGACCGCCTCGGCGCGCACGCGGCGACGTTCGGTGAACCAGATCGCGATCAGCGCGAACTCATAGAGCAGCATCAGCGGGATCGCGAGCAGCAGCTGCGACACGATATCGGGCGGCGTCAGCACCGCGGCGATCGCGAAGGCGCCGACGATCGCATAGCGCCGGCCGCTGACGAGTTGCGCGCGGGTGACGATGCCGGCGCGTTCCAGGAGCATCAGCACCACCGGCAGCAAGAAGCTCACGCCGAAGCCGAACAGGAATTTGGTGATGAAGTTCAGATAATTGCCGATCGCCGGCAGCGCCTCGCGCTCGACCCCGCCGACCGTGCCCTCGAACCCGCCCAGCAGGAAGTGCAGCGCGACCGGGATCGCGAAGAAATAGGCGAGCGACGCGCCCATCGCGAACAGGATCGGCGTCATCAGAAGGAAGGGCAGGAAGGCGCGCTTCTCGTTCGCGTAGAGGCCGGGCGCGACGAAGCGCCAGAGCTGCGTGGCGATTACCGGGAAGGCGAGCATGATGGCGGCGAAGAACGCCACCTTCACATTGACGAAGAAGGCCTCGAAAATGTCCGTGTAGATCAGCTTGCCCTGCCCCGCCCTCAGCAGCGGCTGCACCAGCACCGCGAAGATCGGCTCGGCGAAATAGAGGCACAGCGCGAAACCGATGGCGAAGGCACCGACGCACCAGAGAAGGCGCCTGCGCAGCTCGATCAGATGGTCGAGCAGCGGAGCGCGGCTTTCGTCGATGTCCTTCATGCGCGCTTGTCGAGCCAATACGGGCGTTCTTCGGGGGCTGCAGCCGGCGGGGGCGTCGCGTCGGAGGACTCCGCAGCGGGTTCGGGTTCGGGTACGGCCGGCTCAGGCGCCGGATCCGCGCCGGCCTGGGCACTATCCCCTGCCTTTTCGAGCGAGGGCCCCTTTTCGAGCGAGGGCCCCTTTTCCAGCGACGCCCCCTTTTCCAGCGACGGTGCGTCGGGCACCGGATCCGCGGTCAATGCCAGCGGCCGCGGCGCGGTGTCGTCCAACTCGGGGAAGGAGGTTGCGGCGGCATGCTCGCGCATGATCCGCTCATTTTCGTCCTTCCACTTCTTTTCCATCTCTTCCAGCTCGGCCTCGCGCACCATCGCATCGAACCCAGAGCGGAACTGGCGCGCGACGCCGCGCGCGCGGCCGACCCAATAGCCGACTACCCGCATCGCCTTGGGCAGATCCTTGGGACCGATCACGATCAGCGCGACGAACGCGACGAGGAGGAGTTCAGTGGGAGCGACGTCGAACATCGCGCGCTTCTAATGCCTTTCCGGGCGATGGACATCCGAAACCGACGCCGGACACGGCCCGGCGCTCAAAACCTAAAGCTTCCACCCGATCAGGCGTCGCGCTTCAGCGGCTCACGCTCGCGGTCCGCGGCGAACTCGCCCGCCGGACGGCCTTCGATCTGGGTCGGCTTGGCCGCTTCATCTTCCTCGGAGAGCCCCTTCTTGAAGCTCTTGAGGCCCTTGGCGACGTCACTCATCATGTCGGAGAAGCGCCCCTTGCCGAACAGCAGCAGGATCACGACGCCAACGACGAGCCAATGCCAGAGGCTCAGACCACCCATAACAATCTCCTTTGCCGGCAGCCTCGCCGCCGTATTTCAAGCCCAAATCAGCCCGTGTTATGCGCCCTATCTAGTCGCTGTCGTCCGGACTTTCCAGTTCCCGCGATTCGAGCGCCAGATCGAGCGGGTCGAGCAGCCCCGCCGCCTTCAGATCGTCGATCCCGGGAAGGTCGCGTCGGCTCTTGAGCCCGAAATGTGACAGGAACGCTGCGGTCGTCGCATAAGTCAGCGGTCGGCCGGGCGATTCCCGCCGCCCCGCCGGACGGATCCACCCCGCCTCCATCAGCACGTCGAGCGTGCCCTTGGCGGTCTGCACGCCGCGAATCGCCTCGATCTCGGCGCGGCTGACGGGTTCGTGATAGGCGATGATCGCCAGCGTCTCGACGCCGGCGCGGCTGAGGCGACGCGGTTCCTCCCGCTCGCGGCGCAGCACATGCGCGAGATCGCCGGCCGTCTGGAAATGCCAGCGCCCGCCGCGCTCGACCAGTTCGAAGCCGCGCCCGGCATAGCGGGCAGCGAGTCGCCTGAGTACCGAGCGGATATCCAGCCCCTCGCCCAGATAGAAGGCGATGTCTCCGGTGGTCAGCGGCTCGGACGCGGCGAACAGCACCGCCTCGACCGCCCGGTCGATCGCGATGAACGCATCGTCGTCCGGCGTTGCCGACAGTGCCCCGCCGGTCACGCCGCCTTCACCATCAGCGGCGCGAAGGCGCCGTCCTGCTGCAGGTCGAGCTTGCCGAGGCGCGCGAGTTCGAGGACGGCGAGGAAGCTCGAAGCGAGCGCGGAACGACGATATTCGGGGTCCGGGCTGTCGGGGACGAAGCTTTGCAGCTCGGACCATTCGATGCGGACCCCGAGCAGCGATTCGATCCGCAGCAACGCCTGCTCCAGCGTCATTACCGGGCGGCGCGAGACCATGTGGACGACGGGCGCGGTCCGCGCCTTGATCATGCCATAGGCGCGGATCAGTTCGAACAGATCGGCATCCCAGGCGAGCCGGCGGACGGTGCGCAGCCCTTCGGGCGCACCGCGCAGGAAAACGTCGCGGCCCAGGCGGTCGCGCGCGAGCAGCCGCGCGCCCGCCTCCCGCATCGCGTCGAGACGCTGGAGCCGCAGCTGCAACCGCAGCGCCAGTTCCTCGGGGCTGGGATCCGCCTCGGCATCCTTGGGCAGCAGCAGGCAGGATTTGAGATAGGCCAGCCACGCCGCCATCACCAGATAGTCGGCGGCAATCTCCAGCTTGAGCGCCTTGGCCTGGTTGATGAAGACCAGATATTGCTCGACCAGCGCCAGGATCGAGATTTCGCGCAGATCCACCTTCTGCGTGCGCGCGAGCGCCAGCAACAGATCGAGCGGGCCTTCCCAGCCATCGATGTCGATCGTGAGGCGATCTTCCGCCGGCGGCTCGGCGCGGGGCGGCATTTCGCCGAAGTCGAAGGAATCGTCCTGTTGCGCCATCGCGGGAGTCTGCCGTGGTGGGGACGGGAAGTCGAGGCGAGGCTCTTCGCTATGCCGCCGCCAGCAACGCGTCCCGCTTGGCGACCAACGCCGCGAAATCCCCGGCCGCGCCGCCCGCCACGGTGGCCATTGCGCGCGCGAGCCGAGCCGCCGATTCGTCCGCCATTTCGGGCAGCGCCTCGGCAATCGCGACCATCTCGTCGAACCGTCCCCAGCAGTCGAGCGCGACATCGCAGCCGGCCGCGACCGCCGCACAGGCCTTTTGCGCGGGCGTGCCGGCGAGCGCCTTCATGTCGATATCGTCGCTCATCAGGAAACCGTCGAAGCCGATGCGGCCGCGGATGACGTCGCCGATGACGGTGGGCGACACTGTCGCGCAGCGCTCGGCATCCCAGGCGGTGTAGACGACATGCGCGGTCATCCCCATCGGCGCGTCCGCCAGCCGCGCGAACGGCGCCAGATCCTCCGCCAGCGCATCTTCCGGCGCGTCGACCACCGGCAGCGTCAGATGGCTGTCGACCAGCGCGCGACCGTGCCCGGGCATATGCTTGACGATGCCGACGACGCCGCCGCGCCGGAGCCCGTCGATCACCGCGCGGCCGAGCGCCGCAACGCGCATCGGCTCCGCGCCCAGGCCACGGTCGCCGATCACAGGGCTGCCCTCGGGCCGGCGCACGTCCAGCAGGGGCAGCGCATCGACGGTGATGCCGCATTCGGCGAGCATCAGCGCGATCGCCTGCGCATTGACCCGCGCCGCCTCGATCGCCGCCAGCGGTGAGACATCGTAGAGCGCATCGAAGCGCCCCTGCGGCGGGAAAGCGGGCCATTCGGGCGGCTGCATCCGCGCGACGCGGCCGCCTTCCTGGTCGATCAGGATCGGCAGATCGGCGCGGCCATGGAGATCGCGCAGGCTGTCGGTGAGCGCGCGGAGCTGCGCGCGGTCGACGATGTTGCGCTTGAAGAGGATATAGCCGGCGGCGTGCGCATCGGTGAACAGCGCACGCTCGTCCGCGGTAAGGGTGTCGCCGGCGAGGCCGAAGATGACTGGCTTCATGGCGCGGCGATAGCCGCCGCCGGGCGCGCCTGTCGAGGGGCGCGTCCGGCGGACGGAATCAGCGGCCGAGCTTCTCGATCTGCGCCTGCAGGCTGGCGAGTTGCGCCTTCAGCGCGTCGATCTCGCCATCCTTGGCCTCAGCGGCACCAGCGCCCGTGGGCGCGGCACCGCCGCGCTTGGGAGAGAAGGCGCTGGTCGCGGCCTCGAACATCGCCATGTTGCGCTTGGCGAGGTCCGCGAACGGGCCGCCCCCGAACGCGCCTTCCATTGCGCTGCGGAACTGTTCCTGGTTGCGGCGGAACGCCTCCATCGAGGCTTCCAGATATTGCGGCACCATCGCCTGCATCGAATCGCCATACATCGAGATCAGCTGGCGGAGAAAGCTGACGGGCAGCATGTTCTGCCCCCGCGATTCCTCTTCCATGATGATCTGGGTGAGGACATTATGCGTGATATCCTCGTCATTCTTGGCGTCCACCACCTTGAATTCCCGGCCCTCACGGGTCATCGCCGCGAGATGATCGAGGGTGATGTAGCTGGACGTCTCGGTATTGTAGAGGCGACGATTGGCGTACTTCTTGATGATGACGACATCCGACTCGCCCGAAGCGCGGGCAGCGGCGGCTTTGGACATTTTCTCTCTCTCCCGCGGTGTACATGATAAACATAACATCAGTTGATGCCGCACCGCAACACGGCCCCCGCCCCTTGCCGTTGTTTTTGGACATGGTGCGCACACTGGCTGCGAAAGACCCGCAGCAAGCGGGCAAGGTGCTGGCCGGCGTTGCAGCGTATCAACACGCCGAACGCAATGAAATCCATAGAAAAACGGATATCGTTGCCCGGGCGGAACGAGCATCGTTGCTCGACTATGGCGGCAGCGGGCCGCCGGTGGTCTTCATTCCATCACTGATCAATCCCGCCCATATCCTCGACATCGCGCCGCACAATTCAATGTTGCGCTGGCTGAGCGCGCACGGAATCCGTCCTCTGCTGGTCGATTGGGGCACGCCGACCCCGGCAGAATCGGGCCGCGATATCGCAGGCCACGTCGAGGATCTGCTGGTGCCGCTCATCGCCGCGCTGGGCGAGCGCCCGGCATTGGTCGGCTATTGCCTGGGCGGAACGATGGCGGTCGCCGCGGCGACGATGCTGCGTCCCCGCGGGCTGGCGCTGATCGCCGCGCCGTGGCGATTCGCCGGCTTCCCCGAACGGAGCCGCGAGGAGATGTCGGCCCTGTGGTCCGACGTGCATGACGCGGCGGACGCGATGGGGCTCCTGCCGATCGAGGTGTTGCAGGCCGCGTTCTGGCGGCTCGATCCCGATCGGGTGATGCAGAAATTCGCCGGATTCGCCGAACTGGACCCCGCGAGCGATGCCGCGCGCGCATTCGTCACGCTCGAGGATTGGGCGAACGCCGGCGCCCCGCTCACCTGGGCGGCGGGGCGCGACCTGTTCGACGACCTGATCTATGCCGATCTGCCCGGCCGCGGCCGCTGGCGGGTCGGCGGTGCGTTCGTCGATCCGTCCGGAATCGATGCGCCGATTCTGGACATCGTCTCCACCTGCGACCGGATCGTGCCCGCCGCCACCGCGCTCGGGCGGGGCACGACGCGGCTGCTCAATACCGGCCATGTCGGGATGGTGGTGGGGCGGCGCGCGCGCGAGCAGCTTTGGCATCCGCTGCTGCAGTGGCTTTCGCAGCTACCGGCTAGCTGTTAGGAGCGCGGCGCATTGGACCTTCCGCTTCCCGTACCTGGAAAGGATTTGCCGCATGCCCGACATCGTCATTACCGCCGCCAAGCGCACGCCCGTGGGAAGTTTCCTCGGTGCGTTCGGCGCGGTCCCTGCGCACGAGCTGGGTCGCGTCGCGATCGTCGCGGCGCTGGAACAGGCGGGTGTGGCGCCAGAAGAGGTCTCCGAAGTGATTCTCGGCCAGGTGCTCACCGCCGCGCAGGGTCAGAACCCGGCGCGCCAGGCCTCGATGGCGGCCGGCATTCCCAAGGAAGTCCCCGCCTGGGGCGTCAACCAGGTCTGCGGTTCGGGCCTGCGCGCGGTCGCGCTCGGGGTGCAGGCGATCGCGAACGGCGATGCCACGATCATCGTCGCCGGCGGCCAGGAGAGCATGTCGCTGTCCAACCATGCGCAGGCGCTGCGCGCCGGCCAGAAGATGGGTGCCGTCAGCCTCGTCGACACGATGATCGTCGATGGCCTGACCGACGCCTTCAACAATTACCACATGGGCATCACCGCCGAGAATGTCGCCGAGCAGTGCCAGGTGACGCGCGAACAGCAGGATGCGTTCGCCGTCCGCTCGCAGACCCTCGCGTCGGCGGCGCGCGCCGCGGGCCGCTTCAAGGATGAGATCGCGCCGGTGACGGTGAAGGGCCGCAAGGGCGACACCGTGGTCGAGAATGACGAATATATCCGCGACAACGCCTCGATCGAGACGATGTCGGGCCTGCGGCCGGCGTTCAAGAAGGACGGTTCGGTGACCGCCGCCAACGCCAGTGGCCTCAACGACGGCGCTGCGGCGCTGGTGCTGATGACCCGCGAGGAGGCCGAGAAGCGCGGCGCCAAGGTGCTCGCGCGCATCGCCAGCTGGGCATCGGCCGGCGTCGATCCGGCGATCATGGGCCTCGGCCCCGTGCCCGCCACCAAGCGCGCGCTGGAAAAGGCCGGCTGGACGGTCGGCGATCTCGACCTGATCGAAGCCAACGAAGCCTTCGCCGCGCAGGCGCTGGCAGTCGGCAAGGAACTCGGCCTCGATCCCGACAAGGTCAACGTCAATGGCGGCGCGATCGCCATCGGCCACCCGATCGGCGCCTCGGGCGCACGCGTGCTGACGACGCTGCTTTACGAAATGGAAAAGCGCGACGCGAAGAAGGGCCTCGCCACTTTGTGCATCGGCGGCGGCATGGGCATCGCCATGTGCGTGGAGCGCTGAGCTGACAATCGCCCCTCCCCTTCAGGGGAGGGGACCGGGGGTGGGGAAGCGTTGGCGAGGGCTCAATGCCCTCCGCAACGCTGTTTCCGGCGTTGTCGGAAGCTCGCTGCGCTCGCCTCCACCCCAACCCCTCCTCTGAAGAGGAGGGGCTTTTTTTCTACCCCCACAGCCGCCGATAGCGCCGGCCGAGCACCGTCAGCAGTTCATATTGCGACTGGCCGGACTGCGCGGCCGCGGTCGGCAGGTCGAAGTCGATCGCCAGCCAGTCACCCTCGGCAAGCTCCGGCGCGTCATCGACGCAGAAGGTGGTGAGATCCATCGAGACGCGGCCGATGACAGGCAGCCGCGCATCGCCCGCGCGCGCCGCGCCGGTCCCCGAGAAGCCGCGCAGATAGCCATCGGCATAGCCGAGATTGACCACCGCCAGTTCCATCGGCCGGTCCGCCACGAACGTGGAATTATAGCCCACCGGATCGCCGGGGCCGATGCGCCGCCGCTGCAGGATCTGCGCCTCGGGCGTCACCACCTGGCGGATCGCGCCCGCCGCCTCGCCGCGCGGCACGCCGCCATAGAGCGCGAGGCCGGGCCGGGTGAGATCGAACGCATAGTCCGCCCCCAGGCAGATGCCGGCCGAATTGGCGAGGCTCAGCCGCCTGGCGGCGGTGCGCCCGGCGAGCGCAGCGAAGACGCTTCGCTGCGCAGCATTCAGCGGCACGTCTTCATCGGCGCAGGCGAGATGGCTCATCAGCGTGTCGATGGCGAGGCCGTCGAGCAGCCCGGCCGCGATATCCGCAGCCGACACGCCCAGCCGGTTCATCCCGGTATCGACCATCACGTCGCACGCGCCACCGCCCGCGTCGCGCCAGCGCCGCACCTGTTCGGGCGTGGCGAGCACGGGGCGTACGGGCATCGCGCGCGCGGTCGCCATATCCTCGTCCCGCACGCCATGCAGAACCGCGACCGACAGCCCGGCGGCAGCATCGGCGATCTGCACCGCCTCTCCCCAGGTCGCCACGAAGAAATCCCGGCAGCCCGCCGCCGCGAGCCGCTCGACGACGCCGGCGGCACCCAGGCCGTAACCGTCTGCCTTCACCGCCGCACCGCAGCGCGCCGCCCCGCTCCTCTCGGCCAGCCATCGCCAATTGGCGGTGAGCGCTGCGGAATCGAGGCGGAGACGGAGCGGTGCGGGAGGCGTCTGGAACACGCGGCGGTGCCTACGCCGCACCCGTCCGCACGGCAAGGCGCGCGATCGGCGATCGGCGATCGCAGTCGGCAGCCCGCCGTATCCGGGGGCTGAGAGGCTCTTCACGGCCTAGCGCCGCCGATCTTCCTTCGGCCGGCGCAGCACCAGATAGAGCGCGCCCGCGCCGCCATGCCTGGGATGCGCGGCGCGGATGGCGGCGATGGCGCCGGCGTGGCGGGAGACCTCCAGCCAGTCGAGCAGCTTGGCGCGGATCGTGCCGCGCGCGGCGACGCCCGGTCCGCCCCGCACCACCGGCCGCGGCTTGCCCGCGATCAGCAGCACCAGCCGCGCACCGCTGGCGATCGCTTCCTCGAGCCCCTGCTGGAGCCGGTCATGCGCATCCGCCACGGTATAGCCATGCAGGTCGATCACCCGGTCGGGCGCGACGCTGCCCTGGCGCAGCCGCTTGTCCCAGCCGGCATCGAGCGTGGTGCCGGGTCGTGGCGGCGGAGCGACCGGCTTGACGGCCGGCGCGGGCGGTCGGGCAGGTGGCGGCGCGGCGCGGCGCGCGGGGGCGGGTTCGGCCTCGGGCACCGCAGGGATGGCGGGCCGGGCACGGCGGGGATCGATGGGGCGGACCGACTGGGTGACGCGCGCCCACAGCGCGCGTTCCTCGGCGTCCAGCCGCCGGCCGCTCACCGGCCCATGCGGGCGAGGCTGCCCTTCGGAAGCAGGAGGAAGGCGGTGCCGCGTGCCGACATGCCGCCGGCCGTCGCGCGCGCCTCGGGCCCGGCGCCCCAGAAGGTGTCGAAACGGTTGGCGCCCTTGATCGCGCCGCCCGTATCCTGCGCCACCCACAGCCCGGCCGCATCGGTACGATCGAGCGAGAGGAAGACCGGTGCCCCCAACGGCACGAAGGCAGGGTCTGCCGCCGCGCTGACCCTGCCGGTGACGGGGAGCCCGAGCGCACCCAGCGGCCCCGCACCGGTCAATGTGCGGAAGAACACCCAGCTCTTGTTCTCGCGCATCAGCGCATCGCCCTCCGCCGGGTTGGCGCGCAGCCACGCCATGATCCCCTGCATCGAGGCCTGGCCGGGCTGCAGCAGCCCGCGCTCGCGCATCAGCGCGCCGATCCCGGTATAGTCGCGGCCGTTCTGGCTGTCATAGCCGATACGGACGATCGTTCCGTCAGGCAGGCGCAGCCGGCCCGATCCCTGGATCTGGAGGAAGAACAGCTCGACCGGATCCGCCGCCCAGGCCAGTTCGAGCCCGCGGCCGGCGAGCGCGCCATCCTCGATCTGGCCGCGATCATAATAGGGCACGAGCGCGCTCCCCTCGACGCGGCCGCGTACCTTCTTGCCGCGCAGGCTATCGCTGAACTGGCCGAGATCGGCCTCGATCAGGTCGGGCGGGCGACGATAGATCGGGACATCATATCCGGCGCGCTTGTGCAGTGAGGCGGCGATCTCGGGCTCGAAATACCCCGTTGCGAGCGCCGCGCCGGTGCCGATCTGCGCGGTTTCGAACCAGGTGGCGAAGAAGGTGGCCGCGTCGCTGCCGGTGAAACGCTGCGCGGCGTCGCAGGCGGGCTTCCATTCGTCCTGCGTCGTCAGCCCCGACGCATCGGTGCGGCGGACGAGAGTCGGGCAGCTCAGCCTGAACGCGGTCAGCGCCGCGCGCGCACGCGCAGCGTCGATGCGCAGGCTGGAAACCGGCGGGCCGGCGACGACACCCGCCGCACGGGCATTGGCCGCCCCCTGGATCTCGGTCGCCGGCACCGCCGGCAGCGGCCGCGCAGGCATCGGCCGGATGACGGGATCCGGCACTTCGGTCGAGGGTAAGGCGGTCGATGGCCGGGGCCGCGGCGGTGCGGGACGGGGTTGCGCGGCAGCCGGCGGCGCGTCGGGCGCCCGCGGCGCACCGCCCGGGGGAACGATGCCGCCCGAGCAAGCGCCGACAAGGAGAGCAAGCGCGAGGGCTGTTGCCCCGCGAGAGAGGGGCGTCACGCCGCCTCGTCGGTATCGACCAGCGTCCAGTTCGGATCGGCGGCGCGCAAGGTCCGCTCGAAGGTCCACATATCGTGCGTCTGCACCGCGTCGGTCATCGATCCCGCGACGACATGATCCTCGGCATCGCGCGTCACCGCGGCGATATCGGCATCGAAGCGCACGGTGATCCGCGCGATCCGGCCCTCGACCACGGCGTTGGCGATGGTGGCGCGCTCGATGGCGATCAGGCGATTGTCGAGGCGGTGGCCGGCGGCCTCGCGCTCCGCGATCGCGGCAGCGAAGCTGCTGCCGACATCGTCGCTGACCAGCCAGCCCAATTCCTTGGCATCGCCCTTCCAATAGGCTTCGAGCACCATCCGATAGGCTTCGCGCGCGCCATCGAGGAAGCGGGCGACGTCGAAGCCCGGCTCGGCGGCGACCACCGCACGCACGCCGGCGCGCGCCGGCGGCTCGATGATGCTGTCGGCAAGGCTCGAAGGTTCGGGCTGAACCTCTGGCGTCTGCCGCGGCGGCGCGCCCATGCCGAGCCGCTCCTCGGCCGGCTTGGCGACCTGCTGCTCGTGCCCGGTGCGCTTGCCCAGCACGGAATACAGCCTGACTGCCAGAACACCGGCAATCACCGCCAGCAGGATGATCTCGAGGTACAACATCATTCTCCGAACCTATGGAGGTAACATAGGCCTGCTTGCGTCAGGATTCAAATGCCGCGACCCATCTCGACCCGCCCCGACAACGCGTGAAAGTGCGGAAGCGTTGCGCGGTGCCCCGAACCATTGCCCTGCCCCCGCCCCCCTGCTAGGCGCGCCGACGCGCATGCCGGCCCGAACCGGCACCCGAAACCGCATGAAAAGGTAGTTCTCATGGCCGAGGAAGAAGGCTTCACCGCCGGCAACGAACCGCAGTCCAACGGCGCCGACACGACGCCGCAGGTCGGCGTGATTTCGCAATACGTCAAGGATCTGTCGTTCGAGAACCCGAATTCTCCGGCAGTCTATCAGTGGCAGGGCCAGCCGCGCATCGACGTACAGTTCAACATCGGTTCGCAGGCGGTTGCCGACGACGTGTTCGAGGTCGTGCTCAAGATCGAGGTGCGCGCCGACACCGACAATGGCGTCGCCTTCCTCGTCGACCTTTCCTATGCCGGCCTCTTCGGCCTGCGCAACATCCCGGCTGACCAGCTCCAGCCCTTCCTGCTCGCCGAAGCGCCGCGGATCATCTTCCCCTTCGCCCGCCGCATCCTGGCGGACACCGTGCGCGACGGCGGCTTCCCGCCGCTGATGCTCGAACCCATCGATTTCACCGGTCTCTATCTGCAGCAGGCACAGGCCAACCAGATGGAAGACCTGGAGGTCGTCGGGCGCGCGTGATCACGCTCGGGGGGGCGGCTGACGCAAGGCCGGCGCGGCCGGCAGGACGGGGCCGGCGATGAATCTGGTTCGCGCGATGGGCACGATCGGCGGGCTGACGCTCGTCAGCCGGTTGCTCGGCATGGCCCGCGACATGATGATGGCGGCCTATGTGGGCGCCGGCTTCGCGTCGGACGCCTTCCTGATCGCGTGGCGCCTGCCCAACCTGTTCCGCGCGCTGTTCGCGGAAGGCGCGTTCGCTTCGGTGTTCGTGCCGCTGTTCAACCGCCGCATCGCCGAGGGCGATGCGGCGGAGCCCGGCACCGGCATGGCCGTGGCGACCGCCTTCGCGGGCCAGGTGCTTTCGGTGCTGTTCCCCTTCCTGGCGCTGTTCACCGTGGTGATGATGGCAGCGGCGCTTCCGGTCGTGCTGGCGATGACCGGGGGGTTCCCCGAGGGCGGCGGCGAAGCCAAGCTCGCGCTCGCCACCCATCTCACCCGCATCACCTTTCCCTATCTGGCGCTGATCTCGCTGGTGTCGCTGCTGGGCGGCATCCTCAATTCGATCGGCCGCTTCTGGGTCAATGCCGCGGCGCCGATCCTGCTCAACATCACGATGATCGGCGCAATTCTGTTCTTCCGGGGCGACAACAGCGTCGATACCGCCGAGACGCAGGCGATCGCCGTCACCATCTCGGGCGCGCTGCAGCTCGCCTGGCTGATTTTTGCCTGCCGGCGGGCGGGCATCGTCCTCACGCTGCGCTGGCCGCGCCTCTCTCCCGACGTGAAGCGGATGCTGGCGCTGATCGGCCCCGCCGCGATCGGCCAAGGGGCGATCCAGATCAACCTGCTGATCTCCACCTCGCTCGCCGCGCGCTTCCTGCCGCAGGGTGCGGTTTCCTACCTCTATTATGCCGACCGGCTGAACCAGTTGCCGCTGGGGCTGATCGGCATCGGCGTGGGCACCGCGATTTTACCGACGCTTTCGCGAAACATCGGCGGGGGCGACGAGGCGGCGGCGGCGCGCACGCAGAACCGTGCGCTCGAACTCGCGCTGCTGCTCGGCCTTCCCGCCGCGGTCGCGCTGGTGGTCTCGGCGACTCCGCTGATCCGTGGCGTCTTCCAGCATGGGGCTTTCACCGCCGCCGACACGCTGGGCGCGGCCGGCGCGCTCGCCGCCTTCTCGCTGGGCGTCCCCGCCTATGTGCTGATCAAGGTGCTGACCCCGGGCTTCTATGCACGACAGGACACCAAGACGCCGGTGCGCATCGCGATGTACTCGATGCTGGTCAACCTCGTCGGCAACCTCACATTGATCTGGCCGTTCGGCCATGTCGGCGTCGCGATCGCCACCGCCGCCGCCGCCTGGGTCAATCTGATCTGGCTCTATGTCGCGCTCCACCGCCGCGAGCATCTGCAGATGGACGCGCGGTTGAAGGCGCGGGGCTTGCGCATCATCGCCGCCAGCGCCGCGATGGGCGCGGTGCTGTGGCTGCTCAACCCCTATTTCGATCCGTACATGGCCGGAGGAACGGTCGAGCGCGTGGTCGCGCTGATCCTGCTGTGCGGCGCGGGCGGATTGGTCTACGCCGCGGCGGCGGTGCTGCTTGGCGCGGTGAAGCCCGGCGAGCTGCGCCGTGAAATTCTGAGGAAGGGTTAAGAGGAAGACATGCGCATCGTTTCGGGCATCCAGCCCACCGGAAACCTCCATCTCGGCAATTATCTTGGGGCGATCCGCAACTGGGTGAAGATGCAGGACGCGGCCGCCGCGGCCGGCGACGATTGCCTGTTCTTCCTGGCGGATCTCCACGCGATCACCGTCTATAACGATCCGGCGGCGCTCGCCTCCAACATCCGCCAGATGGCTGCGGCCCTGATCGCCTGCGGCATCGATCCGGCCAAGTCGATCCTGTTCCGCCAGGCGATGGTGCCCGCCCATGCCGAGCTGTGTTGGCTCCTCAACGGCACCGCGCGCATCGGCTGGCTGAACCGCATGACGCAGTTCAAGGAAAAGTCCGGCAAGAACCGCGAGGGCGCCAGCGTCGGCCTGTTCGCCTATCCGGTGCTGCAGGCCGCCGACGTACTGCTCTACAACGCCACCCACGTGCCGGTGGGCGACGACCAGAAGCAGCATCTGGAGCTGGCGCGCGACATCGCGATCAAGTTCAACGCCGATTATGGCGTCGAGCTGTTCACCTTGCCCGATCCCTATATCGGCGCGACCGCCGCGCGGATCATGAGCCTGCGCGACGGCACCGCCAAGATGTCCAAGTCCGACCCGTCGGACATGAGCCGCATCAACCTGACCGACGATGCCGACACGGTGCTGCAGAAGGTCCGCAAGGCAAAGACCGATCCGGAACCGCTGCCTTCGGAACCGGCCGGGCTCGAGGGCCGGCCGGAGGCGAAGAACCTCGTCGGCATCTTCGCCGCGCTGTCGGACGGGACCAGCGAGCAGGTGCTCGCACGGTTCGCGGGGCAGGGCTTCGGCGCGTTCAAGCCCGCATTGGCCGAACTGATGGTGGAGACGCTGGGCCCGATCAAGGCACGGCTCGACGATCTGGGGCGCGATCCTGCGGCGCTGGATGTCATCCTCGCAAACGGGGCGGAGCGTGCCGCAGCGATCGCAAAACCGACGCTGACCGCCGCCTATGCCGCTCTAGGCCTTGCGAAATAGACCAACGGAGCGATATCGTCGGCCAAGCGTTCAAGCGTGGTTCAGTGATCGGCCGTTAGGTAACGTCATAAAGATGTCGGCCTTCTGCCGATCCAATTTTCGAGGGTCCGTTCTCATGTCCATCGGCAAAACCCTGCTCGCTCTGACCGCTCCGGTCGCGCTGCTGTCGCTCGGCGCCTGCGCCACGCCGTTCAAGGCCGACGTGTCGCGCTTCCAGCGGCTGCCGGCGCCGCAAGGCGAAACCTTCGCCATCGTCGCCAGCGATCCCAAGCTGCAGGGTGGCCTGGAGTTCAGTCAATATGCATCGCTCGTCGCGCAGCGGCTCGAATCGGTCGGCTATCGCGCCGCATCCGATCCGTCGCAGGCGAGCCTGATCGTGAAGATGGACTATGACGTCGACAATGGCCGCGAACGCGTGGTCAGCGAACCCGGCTTCGGTGGCTGGGGTGGCGGTTGGGGCGGCGGCTGGCCCTATGGCGGCTTCTACGGTCCGCGCCGGCGCGGCTTCATCTACGGCTTCAACGACCCGTTCCTTTATGGCGCGGGCTGGAACAACCAGGTGAGCAGCTACACGATCTTCTCGAGCGAACTCGACATGCAGATCGAACGTCGCGACGGCCAGCGCCTGTTCGAGGGCACCGCCAAGGCGGTTTCGCGCGACAACAACCTGACCTACATCGTGCCGAACCTCGTCGATGCGATGTTCACCGGCTTCCCGGGCAACAGCGGCGAGACCGTGCGGATCTCGATCGCCCCCGAGAAGAAGTGACTGCGGCGGAGCGATCCGCCCGAATAGAAAAAGGGCCCCGGCGGAAGCGCACGGGGCCCTTTTTCGTTGGTCCGCTCCCCGCAAGCGGCGGGGAACACAGGCTCACCCGCCCAGCGCCTGGAGTAGTGTGCGCACGTCGGCATCGATCTCCGCGTCGCTCGCGCGCAGCTTTTCCACCTGCCGCACGGCGTGGATCACGGTCGTGTGGTCGCGGCCGCCGAAACGCCGGCCGATCTCGGGCAGCGAGCGCGGGGTCAGGCGCTTGGCAAGGTACATCGCGATCTGGCGCGGGCGCGCGACGGCGCGAGCGCGGCGCGCCGAAGTCATTTCCGCCAACCGGATCTCGAAATGCTCCGAAACCTTGCGCTGGATCTCCTCGATCGACACGCGGCGGCGATTGGCGCTGAATGATTCGGCCAGGACCTCTTCGGTGAAGGCGAGATCGATCGGCCGGCTGGTAAGCGTCGCATAGGCGACGAGCCGGTTGAGCGCGCCCTCAAGCTCCCGGACGTTGGACGAGATGCGCTGCGCGAGGCAATCCAGCACGATATCGGGTACGATCATACCCCCGGGCAACGCCGCCGCCTTGGCCACCAGGATCGCGCGCCGCAGCACCAGATCCGCCGGCTTGAGATCGACCACCAGCCCCTGCGCCAGCCGCGACTGCAGCTTGGCGTCGATATCCGCCAGCGCATGCGGGCTGCGATCTGCGCTCACCACCAGCCGGCTGCCCATCGCGATGAGCTCGTCGATCGTGTGCAGGAATTCCTGCTGCGTCGAATCCTTGCCGGCGATGAACTGGATGTCGTCGATCAGCAGCAGATCCGCCGAGCGCAGCCGGGTCTTGAAGCTCAGCGTGTCGTTCGCGCGCATCGCGGCGATGAACTCGACCATGAACTTCTCGGCCGACATATAGAGGACGACGGCGTCGGGATCATGCGCCAGGCGCGCATTGCCGATCGCATGCATCAGGTGCGTCTTGCCCTGCCCCGTTGCGCCCTGAAGATAGAGCGTGCTGAACGGCAGCCGCGCGGGCGAGGCCATCGTCTCCGCCGCGGTGCGCGCGACCTGGTTCGAACCGCCGACGACGAATCGCTCAAAGGTGTAGCGCGCCTCGAACGTGGAAGAGAGGCGCGGCCGTTCCGAGACCGCCGGCGCCGGCGTCTCGGTCGCCGCCGCCGCTTCGGCCTCGACCGAATAGAGGCGGGTCGCCGAGGGGGAGGCGCGCTCGATCTGCACGTCGCGCACCGCGGGGTTCGCCGCGCGCCAGGCAAGCGCGAGACGCTCGGCATAATGGGTGTTCACCCAGTTCGCCATGAAGTCCGAGGGCACGACGAGCCGCACCACGCCGGGCGACGCGAAACCGGCGAGCGCCAGCGGCTTCAGCCAATGATCGAACAGGCGCGCGCCGCAGTCACGCCGCAACCCTTCGCGGATGGCGGACCAGGCACGTGCCAGTTCCGGGTCTTCGGATGGCTCGACCACAACGCTACGCAACTCTGCCACCCTTAAATCACCCCTTGTACCCGCACGCCAACAACGCGGCGCCATACCCCGGTTCGAATGC